>NZ_FNRJ01000043.1 GCF_900107855.1 Marinobacterium iners DSM 11526
GTGTACTGTCGCGTCTTTTTTGGGTTCTTGTACGCTGGCATATCTCACCTCGTCTGAATTAGATCGAGGTGTCCACTGAACCGGGGGAACTACAGCGTCCGAGTGCTTTGACTTGTTATATGGATTTAATCTTCTCAACGAGCTCATCACTAAACAATATTCTTTCTTGATCAAGATAAATTGGCTGTCCCCGCTCGATTTTTTCCCTTTCCACGAACTCAGGGCGAATACTGCTTACATAATCAAACGCAGTCTCAAAATAGGACTTCCTTTCTCTGCCTAGATTCTTCTCACAACGACCATATACAAACCTATATGCTCTAAAGAACTGAAAGGTGTTGTTTAAACTAGCAATTCTAAAACTATTATCAAAAGCATTTTCTTCATAGAATACGAGCAGAAGTTTGGGGCTAATAGGTAAAGCAAAAGAGTCATAATTATTCACGGGAAACATATATGACTTAAATTGTTCAACCACGTTCCCATCATGGACAGATATAACAGGACTATCCCCAATTATAAATTCACCATTACCGCGCTCCTCATAAACTCTAAACTTCTTCTTTTTAAGAATCTCGCAGTATTTTTCAGTATCGTGGAGTACCGAGTTTAGAAAGTCATCTTGAGCATTATCTTTTACTATCGAATAATCTTTTCCAAACTGACCCTCTAGAGTTTCATTCAGTCGTTTACTCCGTTCGAGTACAGTTGGTGTTCTACATATCTGGGAAGCGACATATTCAACGACACTTTCATATTCTCCTGGTGTCATTTTATAAGATCCTGGCGATTGACGTATTTTATCAATTACATCAATCCCGCGACCATCAATTTTTCCAAAAAATTCGTATTCAAGAGATTTCTTAATGTCTTGAAAGTCATACAGTCTGGAAACACACGCTGCATTTATAATATTAGGAGGGAAAAATTTATTTTCTAGCTTATCAAAAGCTTTGATTTTTTTATTTTTTGAATCAAATGTAAATCCCTTCAGAATCCCTTTAGGTATAAAGTGATGCCTCTTCGGTGTGGTCATTCGTTTTCGATCTCCACCATATAACGCCTTGCGCAGCGGCCGGTTTTTTGCGCGAGCGCTAAAAACCGGTCCGACTGACGCTACTGGTTATGCTTTAGCCTTGAAATCTAGCAAATAATTCACCAAAGTTTTCAGGTAAAACTTCATCAACATTACTGCCATGACGGACATAATATTTTCCATCGTAAATGGAAGGTGTGTCACCTGACTCTATCTTCAATACTATCAGTTCCTTGTCAAAATATTTAATTGCTGCAATATTTCTAGAAATATTATCTTTATCTCTACTGCTTATAGGCTGACTCTTGACAAGCTGTACAATTTTCGTGAAATACTTATCAACACTGCCGTGATACTTTTCTGCCTCATCATTTACCCCGGTGATACGGAACGAGGAATAAGAAACCCAAGTATTACCATATATAGACTTATGTCTCTCTGCACAGCCGTTAGTGTCTGCAACTCCAAGGATGCAATATCCAGTTGCACCAGGCAGTGTGTTTGCCATAGCTGTAAGAGTTTTAATGATCTTGGAGAAGGTCGCAACATCTAATTCTGTTCCATTCTCATGTAATGAGTGGAGACCGACCTTGAAGTCATACAAAGTTTGCTCTGTTGATGACTGCATCAAAATATTTTCAAATCTCGTCACCCATTGATTTCGGGACGGATCATTATCAATATTTTTTGAGAAGCACTTTCTTATCACACCAACCAGGGCATCCGATTGAGTTTGCTTTTCTTTCGCTGACCAATTTCCTCCGCCACCCGATAAGGTTATTGTTTTGTCGCCAGCCTTGTTCAGTATTTCTATCAGCTGATCAGGATCAGATATTTTCATTCCTTCATTTATGAGGAGTTCATAAAACGCATAAAAAACAATTTGAAAATAACGAGCAATTTTTGCCTGCTGGTTGTCAAATAAAAGCTTGTTGAAAGTCTTTCCAGAACTTTCAACGATGCCTATTATTTCATCAAAAACAAACTGGACATTTGAAATTACAACATCGTCATTAATCTTTTGTATTTGAAGCTCTACTGAAGAAGATAATGATGATTCAGCTTGCTCCTCCTCAAACCCATAAAGCTGATCTAAAATGTCTGAGCTAGATCTTATACCTTTATCCGATGAAACCCAGGCAACAATGTCTGCTATAACCTCTTCATCCTTTGACTGCCGAAGATCTTCTTTCGTAATAATACTGTTGTGAACCCAAAATATTTCATCTACAGGTATACCGTAATCTAAACTTCTATTTGTTATGCTAATATTCTTCATCGAATTTAGGTTCAGGATGTCAGAGGCGCTAGAGTCGCCTCGAATATTGCTTGCAAGCTTTCTAACAATTGATGCAAACTTGCTTACTGCTCCCGCTTGCCTGAGTTCCTGCTTTGATAGGTGTCTACCACCCGAGTTTAACCGACGAAAAACTTCATCTATGTGACTGTCACCAGATTCTTGGAAAACAGATAGAGGAACTTGATATCGAACAATATCTGCACAAATCTTCCTATCCAAAATTCAACTTTTTTGCTTTATTACTCCATTATCCTTAAGTATCTTCGTATCAGCCATGGTGTCCAAATCGAAATATTGACCATCTAAGTCAAACTCTTGATCAATAAAAGACATGATGGCATTCATTCTCTGCATTCCATCGATTATTTCGAGCTTTCGATCATTGACCTTTGAGACTTCAGCCAGCAATACCAGAGGTACAGGGTAACCGCTAACGATAGAGTTAATGAATGAGCGTTTTTCTTCTACGGTCCAAACTAATTTTCTCTGGTATCTTCGATTCACCAGAAAGAGCTGTTTAAGATAGGATCCGTAAAGACTCTGGATGCTCTCTCCTTTAATCGACAATCCAGCTTTATCACTCACGATTACACTCTCCTTTAAATATAAAATTGACTGTCAAAATAAAAGCATAACATTTTTAATACTGCGCATGCGCATATTTAATCTTAGTCGAAGACTAGGAAAGTTGTCGTAAGCACCTGAAGAGAAAGAAGAAATCGAGATACCACAGTCATTCTCTTCCGGTGAAAACGAGCATGCGCGTTTTGCAGCTTTGCCGT
>NZ_FNRJ01000009.1 GCF_900107855.1 Marinobacterium iners DSM 11526
GCTTGTAGCAACAACACAGACAATCAGAGCAACGTGACATATAAGCACGAGGCTCAATCAGATCCGGTTTGTACCAGTTTCGCCTGGCGACCATAGAGACGTGGAACCACCTGATCCCATACCGAACTCAGCAGTGAAACGCGTCATCGCCGATGGTAGTGTGGGGCTTCCCCATGTGAGAGTAGGTCATCGCCAGGCACTTAATACCAGAAACCCCGGTCTCGTTGAGGCCGGGGTTTTTGCATTGGGGCGAAGCACAGGCAGGCGCCAGACAAAAGAAAGGGCCCGGCGCATTCCCTGCGGCGGGCCCTGTCACTGACTTCCCTGTCAGTCGCTGCTTCAGTCCTGAAGCAAGCGGTGAGGTACGAACTCCTGTCGTCTTGGTCACACCTTGTGAACCTCAGGGCGCATAATAGGCGTGTTGTCTTTCCGGGTATATAGGAAAACTCTTATATTGCGTTTTCATGCCATAAGATGATGACCTGCATCAACATAGATGCGGTTGCCTGTGAGGGCTGATGAGTGTTCACTGATCAAAAATGCGGCAAGTTTTCCCACATCGGAAGGTGACCCCAACCGGTGCAGTGGAGATCGTTCAATGGCATCCCCCATCAGTTCATCAAAGGAATCAATACCGCCGGCAGCACGCGTTGGCATGGGTCCTGGGGATAGAGAGTGAACCCTGATCTGCTCTGGTCCCAACTCTGCTGCAAGATAGCGTACGGAGCTTTCAAGGGCGGCCTTGATGGGTCCCATCAGGTTATAGTGATCCACGACACGCTCAGCACCATGATAACTCATGGTGAGCAGTGAACCACCTTGAGGCATCA
Organism: Marinobacterium iners DSM 11526; assembly: GCF_900107855.1. GTDB lineage: Bacteria > Pseudomonadota > Gammaproteobacteria > Pseudomonadales > Balneatricaceae > Marinobacterium > Marinobacterium iners. The sequence goes on from NZ_FNRJ01000009.1 coordinate 831, forward strand.
ATTCACGTGCGTGCCGCGCCATTCGTATAAAAGAGTGGCACGAGATATCCATCGCTTTGCAGAAACCTTCTGAAGATGAGTCCACCAGTTTGCCGTGCAGTTCATCCAGGGGTGACCAGGCAATTGAATGGATAACAAAGTCGATCTGTCCCCACTCCTGCTTCAGACGTTCAAAAATCTGCTCAAGCTCGCCTTCAGTGGCAACATCGCAGGGCAGTACCAAAGTGGCACCCAACTGATCTGCCAAAGGGGCGACATATGGACGTGCCTTGTCATTCAGGTAGGTAATGCAAAGCTCCGCACCAAGGCCGCTGAGGACTTCTGCACAGCCGTAGGCGATGCTTTTGTTGTTAGCGATGCCGAATATAACACCACGTTTTCCTGTCAAATCTATCATTTCAGCTTCCATGGGGGTCTGATTGAATCGTGCGATGCCATTATCTCATCAGGTTTCGGTGACTGTATGGTTAAAACGCTGAATGTTTGTATCTGTGAGTAATGTGAGCTTTTATATCCATGTTTTCTGTCTGGTTGAACAGGTATGATCGAACTAAAAATAAAACAAAGCTGAAGAAAGGACCCTCTTATGCTCAACCATCTCAGTATCCGAATGCGTGTTATAGGTGGTTTTTGCCTCTTACTCCTGCTGGTTGCGTTATTGGTACTGCCAGCTGTCATGCGTGACTTCAATAATCTTATCCATGCAGCAGAAGAGCGGGAGCTGAAAGTTCAGTTTGATAAGGTACTTGAACGGATAGAGTCTGAACGTCGTTTGGCAACAGCTATGGCGACCCTGGTTGCTAGCCAGCCAAGTGTTCAGGCCGCCCTGTCGGACGGGGCGCGTGACCGGTTACTGGCAGAACTTGAGGGTGCCTTTGCTCGACTGCAATCAGATTTTGGCTTGCGCCAATTGCAGTTTCACACACCACCAGCGGTGTCCTGGTTGCGTGTGCATCGACCGGAAAAGTATGGAGACGACCTCTCCGGGTTCCGCCAGACTGTTGTGGAAACCAATCAGAAACGAGTAGCGGTCAGTGGCGTTGAGCAGGGAGTGGCTGGCCTTGGCATCCGTGGCATGGTGCCTTTGGAAGTGGCCGGGCATCACTGGGGATCGGTAGAGTTTGGCTTCTCTCTGGGACAATCGTTTTTTGATCAAGTCAAACAGGAAACCGGGCTGGATGTCGCATTAATTCTGAATAATGCGGGTCAACAAACATTGTTCGCGTCCACGTGGGGCGATCAGGCGCTGCTCGATCCCGATGTATTCAAGCTTGCGCTTCGGGGGGAGGGGCAGATGGGGACAGGAGAACTGGAGGGCTCTCCTGTCGCGATCTACTCCAACCAGTTACAGGACTTTTCAGGCCAGTCGATTGGTGTTCTGTCATTGGCAATGGACCGCAGCAGCTACATTGATGCATATGAACAAGCTTTTTATGAGTTGCTGGCCATCATTGGTGCATTTTTGGTGCTGGGAGTTTTGATTGCTCTTTATATCAGTCACAGTGTGGCAAAACCACTATTGCAAATCACGCATGCGATGAAAAACATATCAAGTGGTGACGGTGATCTGACACAACGATTACCGGTTAATGGCAAGAATGAACTGACAGACATCGCAAGTGAGTTCAATCATTTCATTAGCCGTATTGAAGCGTTGATTCAGGAACTGATGCGTGCAGTCGCGTCAGTTTCCAGCTCCGGCTCACACCTGTTTGATGTCAGTGACCATACGCTGGAACTTGCGAACCGCCAACGTCGCGAAACTACCGAGATCGCTACAGCCATGAACGAGATGACTGCGACGGCCCAAGAGGTAGCACGCAGCGCAGCCAGTTCTGCAGAGGTGACGCAAAAAGCTGATGAAGAGGCACAGATTGGTCATCGGGTTGTAGAGGATGCCATTGACGCCATTAATGCATTGGCAGCAGATGTTGCTTCCATGCGTGATGTGATACGGGATGTAGAAACCCGCAGTGAAAAAATAAATACCATCCTTGATGTTATCCGTGATATCGCCGACCAGACCAATCTGCTGGCGTTGAATGCCGCAATAGAGGCTGCCCGTGCAGGTGAGCAGGGGCGCGGCTTCTCGGTAGTGGCGGATGAAGTGAGAGCACTTGCACACAGGACTCAGAACTCTACAGCCGAGATCAACGACATGATCAGTGCACTCAAGGAAGGGACCGGACATACGGTTCGGGTTATTGAGCAGAGTCAGAGCCAGTCTGAACAGACGGTATCCACTGCCGCGCGTGCAGGGGAAGCGCTGCAGGCAATTACGCGGGGGATGGATGAGATACGTGACATGACCGCGCAGATCGCCTCTGCTGCCGAGGAGCAGACACAGGTCAGTGAAACCATTAACCAGTCGGTCGAGCGCGTTGGTACCGGTGCTGAAGAAACCTCGGTCGGCGCGTCGGATATCCTTGTGTCAGCTGCCGGCATAGGCTCTGAGCTCTCGCAGTTGATGCGGGTGATTCGAAAGTTCAGAGTGACGCAGGACGATGTAATTGAGCTGGAAGTGGCGAAAGCTGCACATCAGGCCTGGAAGATGAGGCTACGAGCATTTCTTGATGGGCACGCGGATATTCCGCATGAGCAGGCGGTATCATCACACGAATGCGATTTCGGCCGCTGGTACTACACTACCGGCAAGGAACGCTACGGTAACTCATCGGTTTTACAGGCCATCGAGAAACCGCATGACCGTCTGCATCAGTTGATTGGCGAAATTATCGAGGCCAAGCATCATGGCAAAGAACCTGAGGCTGAACGCAAGTATCAGGAGGTGGCTCAACTGTCTGGTGAAATCGTCAGCGCCATTGATCGGTTAATTCAGGAAGCTCGTTGAACCGAAAAAAATGCCGGGCTTATTCAAAGCCCGGCATTTCACGCGCGGGTCGGCCAATGTGGTAACCCTGGGCGTAGTCGATGCCGACGTCTCGCACCATCTGCAACACTTCCTCGGTTTCCACGAATTCGGCCACGGTTTTAAGGTTCAGCTTCTTGGCCAGTTCGGTAATACTGACCACAAAGGCCAGGTCTCGAGGATCATTGCCCATGTTGGCGATGAACTCGCCTTCTATCTTAACGAAATCGATTGGCAGGTATTTCAGGTAATGGAACGATGAAAAGCCGGAGCCAAAATCATCGATGGCCATCATGTAGCCCGAATCCTTCAGGCTGTGGACAAAGTTCTCCAGCAGCCCCATGTTCTTGACAGTGTCGCGCTCGGTTATTTCAAACACAATCCGGGATGGGTTCAGTCGGTATCGCTGAGTCAACTCGTGAAGCGTTTGCAGGAAGTCGCGCACCAGTATCGAACGGGGTGACAGGTTGATGAACAGCAGGCCCTGATAGCCGGTTTCCTGAACCTTGGCGAACGCCTTTTCCATTACGATGTAGTCCAGCAGATGTACCTTGCCCATGGACTCTGCAATCTCAATGAACTCGCCGGCTGACATCAGTTTGTCACCCGGCAGCTGCAGACGACTGAGTACTTCTACAGCAGGCGTATCCTCATCCAGTGGTTGAATGGGCTGAAAAACCGGCACCACGCTGCGATTCTCGATGGTATCATTGACCAGCAGCATCTTCTGGTTAAGGTCGTTGAAAATATCCGCTACATCTTCTTTATGTGGCAGGCTGATACGGTTCTTGCCCTGAGTTTTGGCCCGGTACATCAGGTTATCGACGAACATGAACAGGTCTTTGCGGTTATCCGCATGGTCAGGGAAGATGCCTGCCCCGATCGAGCCGGTGACGCGTACCAGACCGCCTTTCTCGGTCTCAAGGCTGAAGGATTGCAGGCAATGTAGCAGGCGTTCACAGACTTCGCTGGTCTGTTCCAGCGTTGTTTCAGGCAGCACCACTACAAATTCATCGCCACCGTAGCGGGCCAGAATATCGCCGGTACGCAACACCTCCTGCATGGCCAGAGCAAGCTGCCGCAGCAATTTGTCTCCCATGGCATGACCATAGCCGTCATTGATCGCCTTGAAGTTGTCCAGATCGATCATCAAAAGGGCGACCTGATAATCGTGACGATGGCAGCGATCCAGTTCGTAGTCCAACAGCTCCCAGAACATGCGCTGGTTATACAGGTTGGTCAGCGGATCACGTGTTGCATAGTATTCAAGGTCACGGGTGTACTTGTAGATCGCTTTAACCGAGCCGACCACATTGAGCAGGGTGGACAAAATGCTCTCCAGTACCAGTACCTTGGTACTGTCCTTGACGATATCGGCATGCACACCGATACCGACAATGCCACCGATCTTGGGTGTTTCGACCAACAGAGACTTGGTCTGTAACTCAATTTCGGTCGTGTTCAGCACCATCTCGGGACCCTCAAGCTGTACCGAGTTGTGGTGAATAATAATCTCGCCGGGTATCGAAAAATGATCGTTGCCCTGCAGGCGATTGAGCACCGCCTGCTCCATCATCTTCTTGGTTTCCTTGGCGGGGGGGCGCAGCCAGAAAATTTCCAGATCAAACATCTCATCGTCCACCTTGAAGATGGAAAACATGGTGTAGATCGGAATGACCTGGTTGATATCCAGCATCAACAGATTAACGTATTCGCGCCAGTCCCGTACCACTTCCGACGTGATGACAAATTTCTCCAGCAGACGGATTTCGAACTCCAGCAGGTCTTTGTCCACCGCGATGGTGCGTAATTTTTCAGCAAGCGCTTCGACCTGTCCGAATATGTGATTCAGCTCCCTGAAACCAAGATCCTTTTTGTCTTTTGACAGCTGACTGAGATCCTCAAGCGAATCGACTCGTGAAATCCTGTTGCTCAGCTCTTCTACAGACTGATTGATACGCAGTGTCACGGTCCGCACCGCCCAGAAACCAAACAGGAAGGGCAAAGGGGAAAGCAGCAACAGGTAATACAGCAGGTTTCGGTTTGCAACGCTCATCTGACGGCTGAGATCCTGATGTACCTCGATCAGCCCCAGGTTGTCACCAACGCGGGCATTGGTATGGCAACCCGTACAGTTTTCGCGGGCCTGAAGCGGATACAGATAGCGTTGATGAGTACCGTCATTCTCCTCAATGATCTCACCGCTTTGCATGGCCTCGCGCATCAAAGCATCCAGATCGGGCTGCTCGATGGAGCCGAATCGCTCGGTTACTTTGGTGCCACGGAAAACACTCACTTTAAGGCTGGAAGCGGGGTGCTCGGTGTTGGACAGCTGGCGCATGAATTGCTCCAGCTGCAGCCGGGTCCAGCCCTGGCTCATGACAAGATACATTGAGTTGAAGGTGCTTTCGGCGACCGAGCGGGCAATTTCCTGAGCGCTGTCACGTACACTGGCCTGATAGGCTTGGCGGCAGACCAGCAGCAACACCAGAAATCCGATGGCAGAAAAAAGAAATGTGCGGTTGAGCAGGTAACGCCGGATGGATGGCGAGTGACGTGACATATGAACCACTGCTGTTTTATTTATAGTCGGACGATTGTACGCGCAGAGTGTGAACTGATCTGCAGGCAATTGGTAGAGGGTTGATATCTGTCAAGTATTGGAGACAGGAGAGGACGTCGATCTCAGTCCTGTCGTGCCTTCGAGTGCCGGTGTATCCTAGTCCGTTCGGAACGCTGTATGACAGGGAGCCAGGCAGATGGCACATGACTCAACTACCCCCGTATCCTCGGGACTGGCGATTATCCACAGCAATCGACTTGAGGCACTGCGCACGTTGCTGGTGCAATGGATGCAAATTAACCCGCTTGGGGTGCTGGAAAACGAAGTCGTGCTGGTTCAAAGCAACGGTATTGCCCAGTGGCTGCAGCTGGCGTTGGCGCGTTCGACAGATGACCCGGAGCAGCCTGGCTGTGGCATCGCGGCTGCGCTGGACATTCAGCTGCCCTCGGCCTTTCTGTGGCAGGCATATCGGGCTGTCCTCGGCCCTGATGCAGTCCCTAAAACATCACCCTATGACAAATCTCGCCTGACCTGGCGGTTGCTGCGACTATTGCCCGACCTGCTCAAGCAGCCTGACTTTGAATCGCTGTCGCATTTTCTTAAGGATGACGAAAGTGCACGCAAGGAATACCAGCTGGCCGAACGGCTAGCGGATCTGTTTGACCAGTATCAGGTCTACCGTGCCGACTGGTTAAAGGCATGGGCCGATGGTCAGGATATCCTGATTGATGCCCATGGTCAGCCTCAGCCGTTGTCGGATGATCAGCGCTGGCAGGCACTGCTTTGGCGTGCCATTCGTGCGGACCTCGATGACCATCAGCGAATGTTGAGTCGTGCCGATCTGCAGCAGCGCTTCCTTGATGGCTGCAAGTCACTGCGTCAACGTCCGGCGGGGTTGCCGCGTCGTCTGGTGGTGTTTGGCATATCGGCACTGCCGCAACAGTTCATTGAGGCGTTGGCCGCTCTGTCACGCCACACCCAGGTTTTGCTGTGCGTACATAACCCTTGCCGGCACTATTGGGCCGATATTATCGATGGCAAGGAACTGCTGCGCAGTGAAAAACGACGGCAGGTACGCAAGGAAGGTATGCCGGAAGTATTGAGTGATGCTCAGCTGCATCTGCATGCGCAGCCTCTGCTGGCGGCCTGGGGCAAGCAGGGCCGTGATTATATTCGCTTGCTGGATCAGTTTGATGAACCCGGGCGTTATCAGGACTGGTTTGAACGCATCGATCTGTTTGATGAAGCCGAACGCGATATTGAATCTTTGCCACTGCTGAACCAGATTCAGCAGGATATTCTGGAGCTGGAGCCAACATCTCATGTTCCCCGGATCTGGGTTGAAGGTGATCACTCACTGACTTTTCAGATAGCACACAGTCGTCAGCGTGAGGTCGAAATACTGCACGACCAGCTGTTGCACTGGTTTCAACAGGATCCATCACTGCGGCCTCGCGATATCATCGTGATGGTGCCCGACGTCAACCAGTATGCACCGCATATTCGTGCTGTGTTTGGCCGTCTGCAGCGGCAGGACCCGCGTTTTATACCCTTTACCCTCAATGATCAGCAGAACCGTGGTCAGGCGCCACTGCTGATTGCACTGGAACTCTTGCTGCAGCTGCCGCAGGAGCGTTTTGGCGTCAGTCAGTTGTTTGACCTGTTGGAGGTGCCGGCGTTGCGTGAACGTTTTGGCATGGCCGAGACAGACCTGCCTCGACTGCAGCACTGGGTTCGTGAATCCGGTATTCGCTGGGGGCTGGACAGTGCCCAACGCGCAGGCTTGGAGCTGCCCGAAGGGCTGGAGCAGAACACCTGGCTGTTCGGCCTGCGTCGCATGTTACTGGGTTATGCGATGGGCGAAGAACAGACATTCGCCGATATTGAGACCTATGGCGAAGTCGGGGGGCTGGAGGCGGCACAAGTGGGGCCATTGGCTGAGCTGATCGCCGCTCTGCTGCAGTTGCGTGAGCACTTGCTAACCCCAAAGTCACATATTGATTGGGGTTTAATCCTTACTGATCTGCTGGAGCGTTTTTTGCTGCCCGTCAGCGATCAGGACCTGATACTGCTGGAGCGGCTCGGACTGAAGCTGCAGCAATGGCAGGAGGCTTGTGCCGAAGCCGGGTTGAATCGTCCGCTGCCGCTGGAAGTGGTGCGCGAAAGCTGGCTTGATGGCATCGATGAACAAAGTCTGTCACAACGCTTCCTGGCTGGGGCCGTCAACATCTCGACTCTGATGCCGATGCGTGCCATCCCCTTTCGTCGGGTTTGCCTGTTGGGAATGAACGATGGCGACTATCCACGCGTACAGCCGCCAATGGATTTCGACCTGATGGTGGGGCGCTACCGCCCTGGTGACCGGTCAAGGCGTGAAGATGACCGCTACCTGTTTCTGGAAGCACTGCTGTCGGCGCGAGATGCGTTCTATATCAGCTGGGTGGGTCGCAGTGTACGTGATAATGCCGAACAGCCGCCATCAGTATTGGTGGCTCAGTTGCGTGACCACATACAGCAGGGTTGGGCAACGGCGGCAGAGGACGGTAAGGCAGTGTTACATGCCCTGACTACCGAGCATCCGTTGCAACCTTTCAGTCCAAGCTACTTTGAGCATAACCCACGCCTGTTCACCTACGCCCGCGAGTGGCGTGACGTACATGAAGCAGTGGACAGGCTAGAGGCCGGAGAGTCGCCTCCGATGGAGTTGCCTCAAAGCCTAAGTCTGAAACCGTTGCAGCGTTTCCTGCGCAACCCGGTGCAAATCTTCTTCAACCAGCGCCTCAATGTCTGGTTCGATACGCTGGAAGAGATGCCGCAGGAGCATGAGCCCTTCCGTTTTAACCGGCTTGACCAGTATCGGCTGGGTTCTGACCTGATCGATGCCGGGCTTAAAGCCGACACACCGGAGCTGGGCATTCAGACGCAGCTGGCACGCTGGCAGCGAGCGGGGGAGTTGCCGCTGGGTGCCTACGGCGAACGTTCGCTGCGAGAAATCGTCAGCCCGGCCGCTTCAACGCTGCGTCATCTACAGCCGTTATTCGCCGACTGGCAACTCTTGCCTGATGCGCTGGAGTTGCAGCTGTGTCTGCAAGTGGATGGAGGGCAGGTGATGCTGGAAGACTGGCTCAGTGGGCTTTACCGACACCGTTCGGGGCCGGAACTGGCTCTGATACTGCATTCGCCTCAGGCCATCAGCGACAAGGGAGCACCACGCTGGCACCGGCTGGTCCGGGCATGGCTGGATCACCTTGCCGTCAGTGCAAGCGGGTACTCACTGACCACCTTTCTGGTCGGGCCGGATACCAGTGCCCGGATCAGGCCGATCACGGCCACACAGGCACAAGCGCAGCTCAATACACTGCTGTCCCATTACCTGCAGGCGCTTGAAAAGCCGGCGCCGCTGGCCTGTCGAACTGGCCTTGCTCTGCTGACGGCTGCTGATGGGAAAGATCCAATTACACAGGCCTACCACGCCTACAACGGAGATAGTCGTTTCCCGGGGGAGGGCATACGGGACCGTTACCTGCAGCGGGCGTGGCCAAACTTTGACCGCCTGCTGGAGGAGGGGCTGGAAGATTGGGCGTATGCACTGTATCAACCCCTGATCGACCAGGCGGAATTGCTGCAGTGGGAGAGCGTATGACTACACCGCACACTCAGCCACAGACACTGAATCCGCTGGCTTTTCCACTGCATGGGCATCGCCTGATCGAGGCCAGTGCCGGTACCGGCAAGACCTTCACTATCGCCGCGCTCTATGTGCGTCTGGTACTGGGCCATGGCAATACTGATACTCGCTTTCAACGTGACCTGTTACCGCCTGAGATTCTGGTGGTGACCTTCACCAATGCAGCCACCCGTGAATTGCGTGACCGAATCCGCACTCGCCTGGCCGATGCCGCGCGCGTATTTCGTGGTCAGTCCGCGCCTGATCCGTTCCTGCAGCAGCTGCTCGCCGAGCCCGAGTTTGCCATGGAAGAGGCACGAGCGCTGGCCGCCCGCAAACTGGAGCAGGCCGCTGAGTGGATGGATGAAGCCGCGGTATACACCATCCACAGCTGGTGCCAGCGCATGCTCACCCAGCACGCTTTTGATACCGGCAGCCTGTTCCGCCAGCAGCTGGAGCAGGATGACAGCGAATTGCTGGCCGAGATGGCACGTGACTACTGGCGCAGCTGGTGCTACGCACTGTCGCCGATCGTGGCCGAAGCACTGAGTGAACTGGCCGCTGATCCCGATGCTCTGCTGCAGGCGGTCAAACCCCTGCTGCAGCCGGGTGATCAACAGGTACGATATCAGGGCAGCAGTATCAGCGAGGCTCAGTCCCCTGCAGAATATGCCCGGAAGTTGAACGACTGGCTGCCACAGAAGCAGCAGCTGGAGCAGCGGGCACGCACCCTCTGGCTGGCTGAGCACGACGAAATTGAAACGCTGCTGATCAGTGCTGCCCAAAAGAAGATTCTGAATAACACCAGCTACAAGCCGGAAGCCCTGCCTGAAAAGCTGGCTGACATGGTGGTCTGGGCTGAAGGGGGCATGCTGTCGAGTGACAAGCTGGCCCACTTTGCGCGTGCAAAGCTGACCGATAAAACAGCCAAAAAGATGCAGGACCAGACGCCGGAGCATCCGGTATTCGACCTGTTACAGGAGCTGGTGGATTACCTGCAGCTGCAGCCTCCGCTGCAACCGGTACAGCTGCATGCGGCGCAATGGATTCAGCAGCGTTTTGATCGATCCCGCGAGCGCGCAGCGGCGCTCGGCTTCAATGACATGTTGGTGCGGCTGGATCACGCACTGCAGGGTGAAGGTGGTGATCGCCTTGCCGCAACCATTCGTCGTCAGTACCCGGTCGCACTGATCGACGAATTTCAGGATACCGATCCACTGCAGTACCGTATTTTCAGCCGCATCTATCGCGGCACGAATCTGCCGGATGCCGACCCCTCAGAATGTGCACTGTTGATGATAGGTGACCCCAAACAGGCGATCTACGCCTTTCGTGGTGCCGATATTCATACCTATCTGCAGGCACGACGTGATACCAGAGGGTGCCACTATACCCTCGGGCGCAATTTCCGTTCATCAAAAGCCTTGGTGGAGGCGGTCAACCGGCTGTTTGAGCATGCTGAAGCCAGCCAGGCCAGTGGTGCCTTCCGTTTTGCCCGTGAGGGTGATAACCCGTTGCCGTTTATTCCGGTGGATGCCAACGGCCGCAAAACGGTATTTGAGGTTGAAGGCGTACGGCCATCAGCCCTGACGCACTGGCTGTTGGAGGAGGACGCGGCTGACGGGGTAGCCGTCGGTGATTACCGCAGGCTGATGGCCGAGCACAGTGCCAGCCAGATTCGTCACCTGCTTTCACTGTCGCAACAGCAACGGGCTGGCTTTCGCTCCGAGAATGGCCAGCTGAACCCGATCAGGCCAAGTGATATCGCCATTCTCGTGCGCAACGGTAGCGAGGCCCGGCTGGTTCGTGGTGCCCTGCAGCAACGCAACGTTCGCAGTGTGTACCTTTCCGATCAGGCTTCGGTCTATGCCAGTGCCGAAGCTGAGGACCTCTGGCGCTGGCTACGCGCCTGTGCCGAACCGGAGCAGCCGGGCCTGCTGCAGGGTGCGTTGGCCAGTCGAACGCTGGATCTGGGCTACGTTCACCTGGAACAGATAACCCGTGATGAGCAGCTGTGGGAACAGGCAGTGGAGCGGTTCCGCCATTTGCGTGACATTTGGCAGCGGCAGGGTGTTCTGCCAATGGTGCGCCACCTTCTGGACAGTTTTGAGCTTCCTGCCCGTCTGCTACAGGATGCGGGTGGTGAGCGGGTGCTGACTAACTTGCTGCATCTTGCCGAACTTCTGCAGGCGGCCAGTAGCCAGCTGGAAGGTGAGCAGGCCCTGATTCGCTACCTGCAGGAACAGATCATGGACAGCGGCCAGGGGGGTGATGAACACATCATGCGGCTGGAAAGTGATGCTGACCTGGTGCAGGTGGTGACCATTCACAAGTCCAAGGGGCTGGAATATCCGCTGGTGTTTCTGCCCTTCATCTGTGCCTACCGTGAAGTGACTGCCAGTGACGGCAGCTACCGCTATCAGTCGGAGCAGGGCAGTGTACTGGAACTGGACAGCAAGGATGAAAGCGCCAAGCGGGCTGCAGAAGCCGAGCGGCTTCAGGAAGATCTGCGCCTGCTCTATGTGGCACTGACCCGCCCCGTGTTCGCGTGTTGGCTGGGGGTGGCTGCAATCAAATACAACCGTTCGCTTAGTCTGCACAAAAGCGCTTTCGGCCAATTGTTGGGTTGCGAATCGAAAACCGACAGCGCGACGCTCAAGGCCCGGCTGCAACCGCTGGTCAGTGCCGGTGTGATCGAAGTGGAGCCTCCGCCGACAATCGATGCCGAGTTGCTGCCGGACACTGCCACTGTAACAGCACTGGCACCGGCACGCCTTTGCGATAGACCGGTTGCAGCTGAACGCTGGTGGATCGCCAGTTACAGTGCGATCAGCCAGCTGCAGGGGCGGGCCGAGCAGGAGCAGCCCGCCGAGGCTGAGCCGGCTGAAAGTGCCCGTGAAGAAACCGCTCGGGAAAATCTGGATGAGCCGTCAACGCGTGCCGTTGTGGTTGAGTTTGCCTATGATCCGCATCATTTCTGGAAAGGCCCTCAGGCGGGTACCTTTTTGCACGGTGTACTGGAATGGGCAGCGGAAGAGGGCTTTGAGCGAGTGGCACGGGAGGCGCCACTGCGACACCAGTTTCTGGCACCGCGCTGCCAGCGGCGGGAATGGCAACCCTGGTTGCCGGTGCTGGACGATTGGTTGCAGAAGCTGCTGACTATCCCCCTGCCACTGGTTGGGCAAAGTGTACCGCTGGCGCAATTGCAACAGTATCAGGCCGAGATGGAGTTCTGGCTGGAGGTGGCTGAGGTGCCGGTAAGTCGACTGGACCGCCTGATCACGCAGCAGGTGTTGCCGGGCCAGCCGCGTCCTGCACTGGCGCCGCAGCAGCTGGGCGGTATGCTCAAGGGATTTATCGACCTGGTGTTCGAGCATCAGGGGCGCTACTGGGTGGCCGATTACAAGTCCAACTGGTTGGGGCCGGACAACAGTCACTACAGTGCTGCGGCGATGCAAAAGGCGGTGCTGGATAAGCGCTACGACGTGCAGTATGTGCTTTATCTGCTGGCGTTGCACCGGCTGCTCAAGGCCCGGTTGCCAGGTTATGCCGATGACCCCATCCGGGGCTACGAACAGCATGTAGGCGGTGCTCTTTATCTGTTTCTGCGTGGCATTACAGAACCGGAGCAGCATGGCTGCTGCATTGATCGTCCGTCAGCGCAGTTGATTGAAACACTGGATGCACTGCTGACCAACAGGGAGAGTGCTCATGTCTGAACAGGTCGATCTTTTCGCAACCGAAGCCTCTTTGCATCCAGCGCTGGCCGACTGGGCTGTGCTGGAATCGCTGCTGCAGCGCTGGCAGGAACGGGGCTGGATACGGTCGCTGGATCTGGCACTGGGTCGCTTCCTGAATGACCTTGATCCCAATGCCTCGCCGCTGGTGATGCTGGCGGCTGTGCTGGTCAGCCACCAGTTGGGCCGAGGACATATCTGCGTTGATCTGGATAGTCTGCTCTCGGCGCCGGACAGTGCTCTATCACTACCACCAGACGGAGAATTTGGCGAAGCTCTGCCAGATCGACCGGTTGAATTGTTGCAGGGGCTTGGGCGTGGTCAGTGGCTGCAGGTGCTGGCGGAAACGGTGCTGGTCAGTGCAGGTGATCCGCCCGCACCGCTGGTGCTGGAACCGGGCACTACCCGTCTTTATCTCTACCGCCAGTGGCGTTACGAAGTGGAGGTCGCTGAGCGGATAGCCGAGCGCCTGCAACCGGTTGAGGTGGATGACGTTCGCCTGCGGCAACGCCTGTCAGAGCTGTTTCATCTGCAAGAGGGGCACTTGGACTGGCAACAGCTGGCCTGTGCGTTGGTGGCGGGCAGTCGCTTTGGCATCATCACCGGTGGTCCCGGTACGGGCAAAACCACCACGGTTGTTCGTCTGCTGGCACTGCAGCAGAGTCTCGCCCGTGATGAAGGTCGCACCCTGCGTATTCGGCTGGCGGCGCCCACAGGAAAGGCTGCGGCGCGGTTGACCGAATCAATCAGCGGCGCAATTGGACGCCTGCCTGCAGAGATGCAGCAGGGTGTTCCGCAGGAGGTAACAACTTTGCACCGGCTGTTGGGAGCTCGGCCCAACACACGCCGTTTTATCCACAATGTGGATAACCCGCTGCATGCCGATTTGGTCGTCGTGGATGAGGCTTCCATGATTGACCTGGAAATGATGCACCAGTTGTTGGCTGCGATGCCGGCCAGGGCACGGCTGATTCTGTTGGGCGACAAGGATCAGCTGGCCTCAGTGGAAGCCGGCTCGGTACTGGGGGATTTGTGCGAAGGTGCCGAACGAGGCGGTTACAGCCGTGAAACCTGGCTGCAACTGCAGCGGCGTACCGGGCAGGACTTGGCGCAGTGGCAGTCTGAATCCGGGAGTCCTTCTGAGCAGCCGCTGGCGCAAGCCATTGCGATGCTCAGACACAGCCACCGCTTTGGTACCGACAGTGGGATAGGAGCATTGGCGCGAGCCGTCAACAGTGGCCAGCCACAGGCGGTAAATACCGTGCTGGCGGCGGGTTATGTCGATCTTGGCTGGATTCACCTCAAGGGTGATGCTGACAGGGCTCTGGATCGCCTGATACTGGATGGCGGCCCCCAGCCGGCCACGGATGAAGGAATGCAGCCTCGCGGCTATCGCGAGTATCTTGAGCAGCTGAGTACACACAGACCCGAAAGCTATGATGAGCAGACACAAGACGTTTGGGCCAGACGAGTACTGGACACCTTTGGTGAGTTTCAACTGCTTTGTGCGCTGCGCCGCGGCCCCTGGGGAGTCGAGGGGCTGAATGCACGTATTGCCGCTGTGCTGCAGCGTGCCGGGTTGATATTACGCAGTGAAGGTTGGTATGAAGGCAGGCCTGTACTGGTCACCCGTAACGATTACAGTCTGGGACTGATGAACGGTGATATCGGTATTACCCTTATGCGCCAGGAGACGGATGGGTCCACTGGGCTGCGCGTGGTCTTCCCGCTCGCGGACGGCAATCTCAAATGGGTCCTGCCCAGCCGGCTACAGGCGATCGAAACCGTGTACGCGATGACTGTGCACAAGTCGCAGGGCTCGGAATTTGCACACACGGCTCTGCTGCTGCCACCCGCGGTCAACCCGGTGCTGACGCGGGAGCTGGTATACACTGGTATTACACGCGCCAGTCGCTGGTTCACCCTGTTGCTGAGCCACCCGGGCCGACTGGATGATGCCGTACGTGCGCGAGTGCGCCGGGCCAGTGGATTGGGCAAAAGGCTTATACGCTTGTCTTGAACAGGTGAAATCCTTCTTCTCAGACCAAAGAGAGGTGCCCTTTCATGATTTATGTCATTTTTTGGCATAAACTAATGCCGGTTAAGCCTATTCTAAATTAGACATGAGCAATGGGGAGAGTGCCATGTTCAAATCAGGATTGCGCCTCATGTTGGCCGGTGTTGTGCTGGCCAGCGGTACTGCGCAGGCAGCGGGAGTGGCCGCTGACGGACAGAAAATCGTCATGCAGGGGGATGGCAGTGGTGCGCCCTGTCTGGCGTGTCACGGCATGGACGGTGCCGGTAATGATGCAGGTGGTTTTCCGCGCTTGGCTGGACTGAGTGCCGAATACCTGACCAAGCAGATGCAGGACTACAACGCGGGTACCCGGGTCAGCCCGATCATGCAGCCGAATGTGGATAACCTCAGCGAGCAACAGATTCTGGACGTTGCCGCCTATTACGCGTCGCAACCAGTGCCTGCAGTGAAAGCGTCCAGCGCCAGTGAAGAGGTACTGGCCCTGGGTGAAAAGCTGGCTCTGCGCGGCGACTGGAGCAAGCATGTGCCTTCCTGCAACAGTTGTCACGGTCCCGGTAATGCGGGTGTTGGTTCTGCATTTCCAGGCATTGCCGGCCAACATCCGACCTATATTCGCCAGCAACTCAAGGCCTGGCAGAGTGGCAGCCGTCACAACGATCCAGTGCAGCTGATGACCGGCGTTGCCGAGCGTTTGACTGATGCTGAGATTGAAGCGGTCGCGACGTATCTGGCGGCTCAGCCTGTCACTGTTGTCGAAGGAGGTCAGTAATGAACCATTTCAATGCGCTGGCAGTGGCGGTGTCTGCTGCCGTACTGACATCGGCCACACATGCGGCGGAGCTGAAAGTTCCGGTTAACCTGCCGGCTCACAAGGAAGGTGCCTATGTACACCAGGCACCCACACTGGAAGATCTATACGCCGATAAAAGCATCCATCCCGAACTGCGGGAAGTGATTCTCAAGGGGCGTGATCTGTTCAACAATACCCAGCAACTGCGTGGCAAATATGTGTTCAACGACAACAGCTGTCGCAACTGCCATATGGGTGAAGGCGGACAGAACTGGTCCGGCCCGGTCTGGCCTGCGGTTACCACACTGCCTGATTTCCGTGGCAAAAACGGCCATGTGAACTCGCTGGAAGAGCGCATCGCCGGCTGTTTTGCCTACTCAATGAATGGTAAGCCGCCGGCCTATGGCAGTGATGAAATGGTAGCCCTCAGCGCCTACCACCAGTGGCTGGCAACCGGCGCGAAGGTGTATGAGCGTAATATCAGCGGCCGTGGTTTCAGCAGTCTGGGCAAGCAGATTCCGGCTGATATCAGCTATGAAGCTGGCCAGAAAGTATACCAGGAAAACTGCGCAATCTGTCATGGTGATGACGGCAATGGCCAGCGCGTCAACGGCAAGGTTGTATTTCCTGCGGTATGGGGTGACAACTCTTACAACTGGGGGGCCGGTATCAGCCGTATTTATACGGCGGCCTCGTTTATCCACATGAACATGCCGTTGGGCAAGCCGGGTTCACTGAGCGAGCAGGATGCCTGGAATGTGGCCTGGTACATTAACAGTCAGGAGCGCCCGCAGGACCCGCGCTTTACCGGTGATGCTGCCGAGACTCGTGAAAAGCACCTGAACTTTCACAAGCATACGCGCTACGGTACCGAGTTCAACGGCAAGGTCTTGGGCCAGCATGACAACACCGGCGACAAGCCGTTCCTCAAGCCGGACAACCTGAAGCCTCGCAGCTTTACGTTCGAGTAAAAGGTTTCCAGGAGGGGTCGCTAAGACCTCTCCTGCTCAGTTACCTCATCCAGCATGATACCGCTGCGGCTAAAGCAGCCCTGGCCTCGCGCCAGCTCACGGCTGCGTTCGTCATACACGCTGGCTTCGGCAATCAGCTGCTGGCGCCCGGCACTGATCAAGCGGCCGACGGCATGAAGAGCCCCCACTTTTGCCGGTCGCATGAACAACGTATGAAAGCTGGCCGTTACCAAAAACTGATCCTGTACTCGGCTGGCTGCAGCAAAATAGGCGGCATCATCCAGTAACTTGAACAATACTGAACCGTGCAGGGTTCCTGCTGCGTGGCAGAGGCCAGGGTCCGGCGCCAACTCAATGCGGGCGTGCCCCTTATCCAGTGTAAGCTGGGACGGGTACAGGCGGTTGATGGGGGCCTGTTGATACATTCTGATCAAACGCTCGTAATGTTGATCGCTCGACATGACAGCTCCGTAATGAGTCAGAAGAGGCCGTATTTGGCATAATAGGTTGCAAACGGCATCCATCTGTCCTTGAGGTTTAGCATGAACAATACACTGATCTATGGCCTGATTGCAGCCGGACTGGTTGCGATCACCGTATTGGCAGCGATCATTTTTCGCCAGCTGCAGCAGGAAAAATCGCGCAAGACCCAGCAGGCGGCTCAGGAAGCCGAATGGCTGAAGCAGTTTGAGGCACGGCAGGAATATCTGAGTGAAAGTATCCGGCTGGTTGCACATGCCATTTTGCATGATGAGAAAATGACAGCAACCGAGGGCTGTATTCGTCTTAAAGTACTGCTGGAGAATTTTCGTCCCCAGCTGCTGCAGGAAGAGACATTGCAGGTGATCACCGAAGTGCATGACAAAACCAGTCACATCCCGATCAAGGATGAATGGAAGGCCTTACCGAAAAAGCTCAAGCTGGAGTATCAGCGTGAGATGGAGCAGCTTGAACAGGGGCATCTGAACGCAATACAGGGAGCGGCCAAGGCATTAAGCCGAGGCCAGTATCTGAGCTGATCAGGGATGGAGTATCTGCTCACGTTTCTGATCTCACTGTGGCTGGTCGTTGGGCTGGTGGTCGCTCTGACCTATGGGCGGGCACCCACCTGGCGACCTGAACGACGCGCGGTATTGCAACTCATGCAACGGTTGCAGGATGGCACCGCCCGGCGCGAAGAGTGGGAGCTGTTCATAGGTATTGCCGCGCTGCATGACCCTGAGCTGGAAGAGATCAGGCGCCGTTGCGTGGCGGTGCATGAGGGTGATACTGATCACTCACCAGCAAGAGACGGGCTTGAACCCTATCTGTATGATCGTGAAGCCCGTGCCCGGTTGGCTTTGATCATGGCGGATCTGGAGCAGTTGATCGCTTCTGAGCCTTATTATCGGCGTTTTTGATCACACATACTGGTGGTGTTCAATCAGCCGGGTCAGGCGGTGGCTGTTACGCCAGCAGGCCTCCAGATCGTGTGCAACAGCTGCCTGATGCAATTCGGCAACCACTGTTTCCAGTTCTGGCAGTTGGTACAGGCCGGCAAGTCCCAACAACTGATGTGAGTGTGTACGTATTTGATCAAACTGACCTGATCGGACAGCGGCGCAAACGGACTGCGCCTGATGCTGGAGCTCGGTATGCAACTCACCGGTATCGACCTGATCCAGCAGTGCAGGCATTGGCGCATAGTCACTCAGGGTGGCAACGGCGTCTTCATCCACCGGGCAATGAAGCGACATCAGTCGGAAAAGGGTGCTCAGATCCACAGGCTTGAGCAGAATTTCATTCACGCCCGCCTCTAGCAGAGCCTCATGTTCATGGGTCATGACGTTGGCGGTCAGCGCGATGATCGGCAATGAGTCTGAGTGCCGACGAATCTCATGGCTGGCCCGAATACCATCCATCTGCGGCATGTGTACATCCATCAATACCATATCAATCGGTTGCTTATGGAATATCTGCAACGCTTCTACGCCCGTGCGGGCTTCAATGACTTCAGCGCCAGCTTGGCCGAGTGCCTTGGTCAGCAGTATCCGGTTGAACTCATTGTCTTCCGCCAGCAGCACCCTCAGCTTGCAGGGTAGCTGATAACTGGATGCTGCATGGGGTATTGGCTCAGCGGGGTAAAGTGGCGAAACGACCGTATCGGCGTCTGCCAGAGGCAAGCTCAGGCTTACGTGAACACAGGTACCCTTGCCCTTTTCACTGCTGAGCCTGATGTCTCCCCCCATGAGCAGAGTCAGACGGTGGGCGATGACCAGCCCAAGGCCAGAACCACCAAAGCGGCGACTGATGGTATTGTCGGCCTGAATAAACGCCTTGAACAGATGTTGTTGCTGCTGCTCGGAAATGCCAATGCCGGTGTCCTGCACACTCAACTCGATATGGCAGACTGAATCCTGCCGTAGAGACCTGACTCTGAAGCAGACCTCTCCATAGTCTGTGAACTTGATTGCGTTGCTCAACAGGTTGGTCAGTATCTGACCGATCCGGGTTGGGTCACCCAACAGTGCCGGTGGCAACTCCGGGTCCAGCTCAGATCTTAGCTGCAGACCTTTCTCCAGCGCCATTGGTGCCTGCATCTGCAACAGGTTATTGAAGTACAGGGTTGGATCGAACGGAATCTGCTCGAGCTGGATGGCGTCGGACTGCAAGCGTGAGAAATCGAGAATATCGTCAATAATGGTCAATAGCAGGCTGGATGTCTGGTTGATGATGCTGCAGTAGTGCCGCTGCTCAGCCGACTGCTCGGTTTGCTCCAGCAAGCGCGAAAAGCCCAGTACAGATGTGAGCGGGGTGCGCAGCTCGTGGCTCATGCGGGCCAGAAACTCGTCCTTGGAGCGGTTGGCTTTATCCGCTTCACGGCGGGCAACGGTAAGCTCCTCATTCTGACGCTCCAGGTGGCGCAGGGTGGATGTGAGCTGACGTGTGGCCCGGTTGATCTGCTGTTCCTGCTCCTGGCTGGATGCCTGAATTCTGGCGGCCATGCGGTTAATGCCCCGTGCCAACAAACCCAGCTCGCCAGCTGTATGTGTCGTGGCGGCACGGGTATCCAGATGGCCCGCTTCCAGGCGCTCGACAACCTGGCTAAGCCCACGAATCGGTTGGGTGATGCGGCGGCCAAAACGGCTTGCCAGAATGGCGGTGAGCATCAGGCCCAGGCTGATCAGCAGCAGGCTGTTGCGCAGCATTTCTTGACGTGTCGCGATATTGTTGTGGGCCGATAATACGACCGCTACCCAGCCAATTCGCTCGGGCTCAGGCGCATGGATACTCAGCTCGGGATTATTGTCTGCCAGCAGGGCACTGCTGAAAATCGGCGACAGGAATATCCACTGGCCCGATGTTGACTGCAGAGCCGGGCTCTCGGCGCTCAGTTCTACAGCAAATTGGCCGCTGCGGTGTAAAAGATTGAACGTATCGTCGTAAAACAGGACATCCAGTACTTCAGCATGACTGTACCGGGTTTTTTGACTCAGAACGCGAAGCTGGTATTGGTTACCGCTGATGACACCGAATTCGGCTGCGGAGGCGAGCAGATCGACCATAATCTTGCCTCGCTCAATCAATTTGTCGGTGTTATCCGAAAGGCGGCTGTAGATGAAATAACTGCCGAGAATCGTTGCCAGTACCAGCATTGGAATAATCGACAGCAGGAGTACGCGATGACGAATACTCAGCCGGCTACGTGTGCCCGGCATCAGCCATCTGCCTCGGTCCGCGCCAGTTTTTCCTGCAGCCACTCGGCTGAAAGTGGCTCAATATCGAGGGTGCGTACTGCAACCGGATTAACACTGACATCGAAGTAACGTGGGAAGCTGGCACTGGGCAGGCTGCCGCCGTTCTGCAGCAGGTTAAGCCATTCGGCACTTTGGCGTCCGATCTGTGCTGCAGACGAGTGAACCGACGCTGCGGCACCGGCTTCTGTATAGCTGGCAGAGAAACCGATCACCGGTACCTTGTGGCGTAATGACAGATAGAGCAGCCATTTGGAAATGGCACGGTTGAACACCGAACTGTCTGGAACAACCAGGAACAGATCGCTGCCTTCCACCACTGGCGTCAGACGCTCGACCGGATTGTCTTGTCGTGTCAATTCAACCAGAGACAGCTCGAATGCCTCGGCCTGTGCGCCTTGCTCTAGCCCATCACGCATATTGAGGCTGTTGCTGCCTAATGCGGTTCCCAATATGGCGGCAGCCGGCTTGACCAGGCGGGCCAGCCGGATCTGGCGTGCCAGAGGCTGGTCAATATAAATGGCACTGACCGATGCATACGAGCCTTTCGGCAGCAGTTTGCGCTTGAGCTGATCAAAGGTTGCCGATGGCAGGAAAGAGCAGATCAGGCTTGAATCGGGATGGTAGCGCTCCAGCATGCGTTCACAGGCTCGGGTACCCACTGCGAGAATAACAGGTGCGCGGCTGTCATCGGTTTTGAACTGATCGAGAGTCAGTACTCGAATCGGGTGTACGGAATGCTCCCGAATGGCCGACAAGACCTGATTATAACTGGGGCTGAAGTCACTGAGCACGATCAGTGACTCCCCGGCTACGGCCGCTCTAAGAGGCACAAGACAGATCACAAGGCTGCACAGCAGCCAATGCCTCAGTCGGGTCGTTGTCCTGCGTAATAATGACATCCCTGAAATTATCTCTGCTTCCCGATTAATGATATCTGAGCGTCAGTCTCAGCCAGGCTCGACGGTCAAACAGGTTGTACTGATAAAACTCTTCGTATGTTGGACCGAAAGCATTCTGAATTGTCAGTGCGGTTTCCAGTTCAGTACCTGCGCTCAGCTGCCAGTTGTATGCGGCACGCAGATCTGTGCGCTGATAGCTTTCGCGAAGACCACCCTCGAACCAGTGCACGCTATCCATATAGTAGTGCATTAAACTCAAGTTTAAATCAGAAGCAGGAGTCCAGCTAAGCATTAATGATGCGGTGTGTTCGGGGGTGATCGCATCACGGAATATCAAAGTCTGTCCCTGTAGATCTTTATTGGTCTCCCAGCGATCAGTCAACGTGTTGGTATAGGTGTAGTTCAGCAGTGCCGAGAGCTGACTACTGAGTTGTCGATGAAGCTGAATTTCAACGCCCTGGTTTTCCCAGCCGAAGTTGTTCTCATTAGTAGACACGCGACCCTGGGTCATTGGGTGAGGGGGGGGAGCAAGCTCGTCAGTCGGCAAGAAATAGGAGCTGATCACGTTGCTGAGTTGCTCGTGGAACAGGCGCAGGTCGAAATGTCCCTGGTGATCATCAAATGCGCGGTAGTAACCCAGTTCATACGTTTTGATCCTTTCAGGGCCAAGGTCTGGGTTAGCGGCCTTGTCCAGATCATAGACAACGGGGTCTGGACCAAACAGGCCGGCAGGTGCATAGATGGTATTGTTTGCATGCCGTTCCAGTAGAGAAGGCAAACGCTCACTGATGGAGTAACCCAGCCGGAAGCTGCTCTGCTCATCAGGCCGGTGAATCAGTGCATGACGATAGGACAGGGCATCGCTGTTTTCTGAGCTGTCCTCGTACATAAAACCGGTGCTCAGGCTCCAGCGAGGGGCAAAATCCCAGTCCAGGTTGCTGAACAGGCGCCAGCGCTCTTCGGTCACCTTGCCGCTTTGCAGCAACACATCGCTTTCGGCGGTTTCGTAGCGGTAACCCAAACCGCCAACGAGTTCCAAAGAGCCTATCTGATCCGTTAGCTGCAATTCGGTATCGTAGCTGTGGGCGGTGCCATGCTCAGAGTCTTCGTGAGGGGAATTCAACGCGATAAAACCATTCACGATTGCCGGATTGTCGGTTCCGATAAAATCACCAACACGCTCAAAGCTCATCGCCGGTGCTTCCAGGTCCAGGTAGTTGTGATAAGCCGTCAACTGAATGGTCCCGGTATCCGAATACAGGTGCTGATACTTGATCGACTGGTAGTTGGCATCATGATCGCGTTTGCTAAAGGGTTCGAGTTTGTCAGCCCCTCCCACATACGTATGCCCACGGTCCACACCCGCCTGAATCCAGAGGGTATCGGTAAGGGTGGGTGTGTAGCTGCCGCTGAAGCTCAGATAGTTGCGCTTGAGCGCGTCGCCATAGAGATCAGAACCGTCATTCTCTTCATGTCCGCCCGACAGGCGGTAGTTCCAGCTGCTCAATTGGTCGGCATGGCCAAACTGCAGGTCTCGGGTGTCCATGCTGCCACCGGTGGCGCTGACGTAACCACCGCTCAGCAGGGCTGGTGAGCGGGTGATGATGTTGATCGAACCCATAAAGGCGTTGGAGCCTTGAGTTGGCACGTTGGAGCCCCGCACCACTTCGATCCGTTCGATATCCTGCAGGTTGATGCCCAAAGAGGTCCAGTCAACGGTTGCCAGCAGTGGCAGATACACGCTGCGACCGTCGACCATCACTTCAAGCCGGCGCGGGAAGTTGTCGCTGGCACCATGGTAGGTGGTGGCAAATTTGTTGGCACTGACATGATAGCTCTGAAAGCCGGGGACCAGCCGCAGCAGATCGGGAATGTTACGGGCACCCGAGGCGACGATTGTTTGACGATCAATGATGCTGATTGAGGCGGGGGCTTCGGTCAGTTTCTGGGTCAGCCGTGTGGCAGAGGTGATTTCGGGAATATCGGTAAGAAAATCCTGTTCGCTGAGGTACAGGCTCTCGTCAGCCTGAAGAGTGGGACTTGCCAGTCCCATGGCCAGCAGCGGCGCCAGCCGATACAGGGGTGTACGATTCGTCATTGCAACTCCGGACAGAGTAGTTATTTGATTTTCAGTCCTACATACAACACGACCAAAGCCAGTATGGCTGCTTCAAAAATGAAGCCGTTGTGCTCCAGAATCCAGTCCAGCATGCGCTATTCTACCTCTCAGGCGCCGATAGACCAGCGCATTTGTTGAGCGTGTCGGGCCCTCTCCGGTACTATTTGACCTCTATCACAAACCCGAGCCCGTCATGCATTACCCCGATACCAAGCTGCCACAGGTCGGAACGACCATCTTTACTCGCATGTCCGCCTTTGCGCAAGCGCACCAGGCGATCAACCTGTCGCAGGGTTTTCCCGATTTTGATGGCCCACAGGCTCTGCTGTCGCGAGTTGATCACTATATCCGCCAAGGCGCCAACCAGTATGCCCCCATGAGTGGTGTGCCAGGCCTACGCACTGCGATCGCCGCCAAGGTGGAACGCTGCTACGGTCGCATGGTTGATGCGGAAACAGAGGTGACGGTGACCTCCGGGGCAACAGAAGCACTGTTCGCGGCCATTTCGGCGGTGGTGCGCCCGGGGGATGAAGTGCTGGTGTTTGATCCGGCCTATGACAGCTATGATCCGGCCATCACGCTCAATGGTGGCAAAGCGGTGCATATCCCGCTGCAACCCCCCGCTTTTGAGATCGACTGGGAGCAGGTACGACAGGCGATCAGCCCCAATACCCGCATGATTATCCTCAATACGCCGCACAATCCGACCGGGCAGACGCTGGCCGCCGCCGATATGCAGGAGCTGAGCGACCTGGTGGCCGGCACCGATATTCTGCTGCTGGCCGATGAGGTGTATGAGCATATCGTGTTCGATGGCGCTGAACACCAGAGCATCAACCGCTATCCGGCGCTGGCTGAGCGCAGCTTCGTGGTGTCCTCTTTCGGCAAGACCTACCACACCACCGGCTGGAAGATCGGCTACTGCGTCGCTCCGGCCCCGTTGACAGCCGAGTTGCGCAAGATCCACCAGTATCTGACCTTCAGCACCAGCACACCGATGCAGCTGGCGCTGGCGGATTACCTGAATGACGATCCGCAGCATGATCAGGCGTTACCCGCGTTTTATCAGGCCAAGCGTGACCGATTCAACGCCGGTATGGAGAAAAGCCGCTTCCAGTTTACACCGGCAGCGGGCACCTATTTTCAGGTAATGGACTACAGCGCCATCAGTGAACTTCCGGACACCGAGTTTGTCCTCTGGCTGATCGAACAGGCGGGCGTTGCGGCCATTCCGTTATCGGTGTTCTATCAACAACCCCCTGAGATGCGTCTGGTGCGCTTCTGCTTCGCCAAGAGCGAAACTACCCTTGATCAAGCCGCGGAGCGACTATGCAGAATCTGAAAATTTCATTGGTCCAGACTCCACTGGACTGGCAGCAGCCGGAACCGAACCGTACCCGTCTTGCCGAGCTGATGGCGCCGCTGGCTGGGCAGACTGACCTGATCGTACTGCCTGAAATGTTTACCACCGGCTTCACCATGGCCCCGGATGAGGTTGCCGAGTCCATGTCCGGTCCGACTCTGGGATGGATGAAGGAACAGGCGGCGTCACTGGGTGCCGCCGTGTGTGGCAGCGTAGTGATCGAGGATCAGGGGTATCGTAACCGGCTGCTGTTTGTAACGCCCGACGGAGCCGTTGAGCATTACGACAAGCGTCACCTGTTCCGCATGGCGAACGAGCATCAGTATTACGTGGCCGGCAACAGCCGCAAGGTGATCGAGTACAAGGGCTGGCGCATCCTGGCACAGGTTTGCTACGACCTGCGCTTCCCGGTCTGGTGTCGCAACCGCAATGACTATGACCTGGCACTGTTTGTGGCCAACTGGCCCGCGCCACGTCGCAATGCCTGGCGCACGCTGCTGCTGGCACGGGCGATCGAAAACCAGTGCTATGTGGCGGGGGTAAACCGCATCGGTGAGGACGGCAAGGGGCTGGAGTACAGTGGCGACAGCCTGCTGGTGGACTTCAAGGGGCAGGCGCTGCTGGATGCCTCTGTCGGTGAAGCTTTCGTCAAAACCGGCACCCTGAATGCCGACGACCTGCAGCGGTTTCGGGACAACTTTCCGGCCTGGCAGGATGCGGATGAGTTCAGCTTTTTCTCTGACGTTGAGGACGATTTTGCATGATCGATACCGCGGCACAACAGATTATCGATGCCGGGCAGTGGATTGATGCCCAGGGCTGGTGTCCTGCGACCGGCGGCAACTTTTCCGTTCGGTCAGGGCCAGAGCGTGCCTTGATTACCGCCTCGGGTTGTCACAAGGGGCATCTCACGCCCGAGCAGCTGTTGCAGGTGGATCTGGATGGTCAGCCTCAGGCCAGCTTGCTCAAGCCTTCGGCCGAAACCCTGTTGCATACCCGCCTGTATCAGCTTGATAACCGGATCGGCGCCGTGCTGCACACGCATTCGGTGGCCTCCACGGTGCTGTCTCGTTTGGAGTCGGGTCAGTGGCTGACCATCAGCGGTTACGAAATGCAGAAATCGCTCAGTGGCAACCACACCCATGATGCCAGCATCCGCATCGCCATTCTGGATAATGCTCAGGACATGCAGGCGCTGGCCGCCGAGCTGAGCCAGCGCTGGCAGCCTGAAGCGCTGCAGTGGGGCTTTTTGGTTCGCGGACATGGTCTCTACACCTGGGGTCACGACATGAATGAAGCACGCCGCCATCTGGAAGGGCTGGAATTTCTCTTCGCCTGCGAACTGGAAATGCGCCGTCTGAGCGCAGGAGTCTGAACATCAACATGGCTACATTTAGCGGCATCAACGCCATCCTGACCGATATTGAAGGCACCACCACCGATATCGATTTTGTCCACAAGACGCTGTTTCCCTATGCCCGTGAACGGATGACGGACTTTATCCACAGCCATTCTAACGAACCGGCCGTTGCAGAGGCAGCGGTCGCCCTGAATGTCGCGGCCGATGATCTCGATGCCATTGCCAAGGGGCTGATCGACTGGATCGATCAGGACAAAAAGGAAACCAGTCTCAAGGCACTGCAGGGTTTGATCTGGGTCCAGGGCTACGAGAGTGGCGACTTTACCGGCCACCTCTACCCGGACGCTTACGCAGGGCTGAAGCGCTGGCACGACAGCGGCAAACAGCTGCACATTTTTTCCTCCGGCTCGGTGAAGGCGCAGAAGCTGCTGTACGGCTACAGCGATTTCGGCGACCTGACTCCGCTGTTCAGCGGTTACTTTGATACCACCACCGGCGCCAAGCGTGAAGCGATTGCGTATGAACGCATCAGTGCCAGTATCGGCCTGCCTGCAAGTCAGATTCTGTTCCTGTCGGACGTGGTGGCCGAGCTGGACGCGGCCAAGGCTGCAGGCATGCAGACCTGCCTGTTGATGCGCGGCGAGCGACCGGACGGAGCCGAGCGCCACAATGCTGTGGAAAACTTTGACCAGATTACACTTTCTTGAGGAGCCACCGATGAGCGCCATCCATATCCATGCCGACCAGAGCGCCGAACTGCTCGGCAGCAGCACCGACTTCAATGAGATTCAACAGATCCTCAGTGGCATAGGCGTGCGTTTCGAGCGCTGGGAGGCCGACCGCGAGATTGTGCCGGGCATGGCCAGCGAAGAGATCCTGGAGGCCTACCGCAAGGAGATCGAACGGCTTAAAAACGAGGAAGGCTACGTCACCGTGGATGTGATCAGCCTGCAGCCGGATCATCCCGAGCGCGAAGCCCTGCGGCAGAAATTCCTCAGCGAACACACGCATTCAGAAGATGAAGTGCGTTTTTTCGTCGATGGCGAAGGCATGTTCTACCTGCATGTGGAAGACAAGGTGTATCAGGTGCACTGCTGCAAGAACGACCTGATCT
Source organism: Marinobacterium iners DSM 11526 (assembly GCF_900107855.1). Lineage (GTDB taxonomy): Bacteria > Pseudomonadota > Gammaproteobacteria > Pseudomonadales > Balneatricaceae > Marinobacterium > Marinobacterium iners. Next base: position 28,058 of record NZ_FNRJ01000009.1, read on the forward strand.
CGGTACCGGCCAACATCACTCACTGGTTCGATATGGGGCCGGCACCGCGTTTCACTGCTCTGCGCCTGTTCAACAACCCGGAAGGCTGGGTGGCGAACTTTACCGGCTCTGATATAGCTGATCGCCACCCACGCTTTGAACCGACAACTACCTGAAAAGCTACCTGCGTTGTCACCGCGGCGTTAAAAAACGGCTCAAATCGGTCATTTACGATCTGTAAACTCCCTCATTTCGCCGTTTTTTGCCTTGCGCTGACGGCCTCGCCAACGCTTTTCAGGCAGTTGCGAATTCACGCTGGTTGTTTGCCGCGATGGCCGCAACGATGCCATCGCGGTCATACACTCCCGTATCCAGCACCCAACCGGTCACCAGATCGGCGGGGGTGACATCGAACGCAGGGTTGAACACCTGTGACTCCAGCGGGCTCCAGCGCACTTCACCAAAGCTGCCGCTTACACCTTTTACCTCTTCGGCGCTGCGTTGCTCAATCGGGATAGCATCGCCGTTGGGGCAGTGCGGGTCAACGGTGGTCCAGGGCGCCACCACGTAGAACGGAATCTTGTGGTAGTGCGCGTTGACCGCCAGATTGTAGGTGCCCACCTTGTTGGCGAAGTCACCATTGGCGGCGATACGATCTGAGCCCACCAGCACGGCATCCACCTGACCATCCCGCATCAGGATCGCCGCCATACTGTCGCATTGAATCTGGTGCGGAATGCCGAGTCGGCACATCTCCCAGGCGGTCAGTCGGCCGCCCTGCAGCAGGGGACGGGTTTCATCCACCCAGACGTGACTGAGTCGGCCGCGCCGGAATGCTTCGGCAATCACCCCGATTGCGGTGCCGGCACCGGCGGTGGCCAGGCTGCCGGTGTTGCAGTGGGTCAACACCTGAGCACCTTCCGGCAGCAAGGCAGCGCCATGCTCTGCCATGCGCTGACAGAGGGCTACATCTTCCTCAAACAGATTCTCGGCACAGGCCACCAGTGCATCGGCTCCCTGATCCATCACCGCAAGCATGCGGTCCAGACAATTCATCAGATTGACGGCGGTCGGTCGGGCCTCACGCAGCGTGGCGGCTGCTTCGCGCAGCTGATCTTCACTTAAACCCTGCTCCGCCAGGTGCGCCAGCAGCAGCGAAGCGCCAATCCCAATCAATGGCGCGCCGCGAATCTGCAGCTTGCGGATCATCGCCACCATTGCCTCTACCGAATCACAGTGCAGCCAGAGCTCGCGGTCAGGCAGCTGGTGCTGGTCCAGCAGTTCAAGGCGATGGTTGCGGTAGCGCAGGGCGGTGGAGATCAGGTCTTTCATCGTGAGATCCGGCTGGTGAGTAGAGGCGAAGAGCTTAAGCGTTATAACCCGTAGATAAAAGAGTCTTGCCGAGGCGCTTACAGCCCCGCTGTTTTTTGTCAGAATTGGGCCATTAAACTTCAGCTACGGGAATCCCAATGACGAAGCACAAGTTCTCGGATGATGCGGCCATTATCGCTTTTGTTCGCCGTCACACACGTCTTTTCAATGATGATGCCAGCCTGGTCGTGACCGAAATCGGCGATGGCAACATCAACTTTGTCTATCGCGTGGCCGAGCCCGGAGGGGCCAGCGTTATCGTCAAACAGGCGCTGCCTTACGTGCGCATCATTGGTGAAGGCTGGCCATTGTCGCTGGATCGGATTCGGATCGAGGCGGAATCGCTGGTGCTGGAAGCCGAACACGCCGGTGAGTGGGTGCCTGAGGTGTACCATTACGAACATGATCTGGCGGCCATTATCATGCAGGATCTGGGCGAGCATCAGAACCTGCGGCATGCACTGAATGAGCGGCGCAAACTGCCGTTGCTGGCACAGCACCTGGGCCTGTTCATGGCACGCACGCTGTTCCACACCAGTGACATGCACCTGGATGCCCATCAAAAAAAGGCGCTGGTGAAACGCTTCATCAACCCGGACCTGTGCAAGATCACGGAAGACCTGTTCTTCCTCGATCCCTACTGCGATCACGAGCGCAACGCCATCAACCCGCCGCTGCGCAAGGCGGCCGAGGCCCTGTGGCAGGATGATCGGTTGAAGGTCGAGGTGGCCGACCTCAAGTATGCGTTCCTCAATCGGGCCGAAGCCCTGCTGCATGGCGATCTGCACTCCGGTTCCATCTTCGTGACCGAGCAGAGCACCAAGGTGATCGACCCGGAGTTTGCTTATTTCGGCCCCATCGGCTTTGATGTTGGTAGCGTGATCGGCAATCTGTTGCTGAATTGGTGCGGTCAGCATGAACAGGCCGGTGATGCACAGGAGCGCCAGGACTGGCGTGGCTGGCTGCTGGTTCAGATCGACAAGCTTTGGCATGAATTCAGCCGTGAGTTCAGCCACCTGATGGCGGAGCAAACAATCGATGAAAGCCTGCAAAATCCGCGCTGGCAGGCACGTCGCATGTTGCAGATCTGGTCCGACACTCTGGGCTTTGCCGGTACCGAACTGATCCGCCGCACCATCGGCCTGGCCCATGTGGCCGACCTGGAAACCATTGAAGACGCGGCTCGGCGCGCCCAATGTGAAGCGATGGCATTGCAGCTGGGGCGTGAGCTGATCCTGCAACGCAACGATATCCACAGCATGACTGAACTGCTTGATCTGGTTAGGCAACTGAATGACTGATACCAAACGCCTGCTGCTCAACTGCGATATGGGCGAAAGCTTCGGCCCTTGGCACATGGGGTTGGATGATCAGGTAATGCCGCTGGTGGAGCTGGCCAACGTGGCCTGTGGCTTCCATGCGTCTGACCCGGTCACCATGACACGCACCGTGATGCTGGCACGACATGCCGGTACCGCCATCGGTGCCCACCCCAGCTACCCCGATCTGGTCGGCTTTGGTCGGCGTAGTATGCAGTGCCATCCGCAAGAGATCGTTGCACTGATCCAGTATCAGGCCGGCGCACTGGCCGGTATTGCCCGTGCGCACGGGCTGACGCTGAACCACGTCAAGCCCCACGGGGCGCTCTACAACGACATGATGCGTGACCACGACATTCTGCGCGCTGTACTGGAAGGTGTTGCTTGCTATGACGCCAGCCTGCCACTGATGCTGATGGCCACGGCAGACAATGGTCCGGTTAAGACGATTGCGGCCGAGTTTGGCGTACCGCTGCTGTTTGAAGCCTTTGCCGACCGGGCCTACGACACTCTTGGCTATCTGGTGCCGCGCTCGGTGGACGGATCGGTCTACCACGATGTGGACCGCATAGTGGAGCAGTCATTGAGGCTGGCTCAGGAAGGCATTGTTACAACGCTGGAGGGCTCTGAAGTAAGGCTTGAGGCGGACACACTCTGTGTTCACGGCGACAATGCTGAGTCGGTACAGGCGGTCAAACGGATTCGACAGGCGCTTGATCGGCTGTACGCAAGTTGATCAGGGGCACGCCGCCAAGCTGTGCCCGATGGGATCAAGCCTTGTCGGTTGACCCGTTTTCGGCAGCGGACTCAGCGGCGGGCTCCGCCTTCAGCGGCAATACCGTATCCAGCAACTGCTTCAGATTATTGCGATAGCTGTCCTGCAGCTCCTTGATGGCATCCGAGAAACGGCCGTCCTGCTCGACCAGCCCGGTCATCAGGTCGCGTCCGGCCTGAGACGGCGATTGCAGGAATCCGAGTGAGGGCGCACCCACGGACTCGGCCAGATCCTTCATCAACTGACCCAAACGCAATCCCGGCTTGTCTGCGGGTTGCTCCAGGCTGCCAACCTGCTCATAACTGGCGGCCTGCGAAAGTGAACGGCTGTAACTCATGCTGAGGTCCATTGAACTCAGCTCGGATGAATCAAAACGAATCCCTGCGCTCTGCTCGAACGCCTTCTGCACATCGCCATTGAAAAACTCATCGGCCACGCCTGAAATATCACGCACCATCTGCTGCAGTGCTTCGATTTCACCCTCATCCAGTTCGCCCTTAACGCTAAACTGGTACTGAGTACTTTCACTGCGGCTCACATCCATCCACGCAACCGAGTTGCCCTGGCTGTCGGCCCCGGCACCATAGGTGGCGTCGTAACTTTGGTTGCGGCTGAAGTTGATGGTTACCTCGTCCCCGTCCTGCGTCTTCACGGTCAGTGACATGTCCTCGGCGTTGCGATACCGCTCGGCTGCACCCAGTACTGCCTGTGCTACGGCATCCCGACTTCCCGGTGCTATCTCTGCCAGGGCATCAAAGGTTTTCTGCTCGGTTTCATCCACCTGAGTCTTGATATCACCCTGCAGCACATTGAGATTGTCCAGAATTTCACGTGCTTCCTTGAAGCCGGTCTCCACACCTTTCAAAGCCGCGTCATACATCTGCTGCAGCCGCTCGTCCGAGGCGCCTCTGTTTTTGGCCGCCGCAAGACCGGCCGCCACGAAATCGCTGATGCGTCCCGCCACTTTGTCAGGCGTGAAGTTCTGGGCATCCAGCCCGGACAGCTTCTCGGTCGTCATGCCGGGAATCTTTTCGGCCAGTTTGCCCAGCAACACCTGCGTTGCATCCTGCGATTTGCCGTTGCCTCGCTCGGCAACCGGGACCGACTGTGGACGAGAGGAATAGATCTGGGTCGGTGGAGACTGGATTTTCATAACAACCTCGAGGGCTTGGTATTCTGATCAAATAATAGACGGGTATCGGCCGGGGTGGGGGGATCTTGAGGCTAAGAGACTGTAGCCTGACCGTTAAAGTGGCTAGTATGAAATGATTGATGATCAAGGAGTCACGGAGAAGATATGACCATCTTGAAAACAAAGGACTTTTTGGAAAGTACAACTGTTCGCCAAGCAGCAGGTGACCGGCAGGAATGGTTTTAAAATTGTGGATAAATGGTGGCAGGATGCAACATGGATGATTTTTCACCTTCAGATCTAAAAACCATTCTTCATTCCAAACGCGCTAATATTTACTACTTGGAATACTGCCGGGTGCTGGTGAACGGCGGCCGTGTGGAATATGTCACCGACGAGGGGCGACGTTCCAACTACTGGAACATCCCCATCGCCAATACCACCACCGTATTACTGGGCAACGGCACCTCCATCACCCAGGCCGCCATGCGTGAACTGGCCAAGGCAGAAGTTCTGGTGGGCTTTTGCGGTGGGGGCGGAACACCCCTGTTCAGTGCCAATGAAGTGGATATTGAAGTGGCCTGGTTTTCACCGCAAAGCGAGTACCGGCCCACTGAATACCTGCAGCACTGGGTGGGCTTCTGGTTTGATGATCAAAAACGGCTGGAAGCGGCAAGGATGATCCAGCAGGCGAGACTCAATCAACTTCAGAAGCACTGGCTGCAAAACCGGTCGTTGAAAGAGCAGGGATTCTCGATTGCGTCTGAGCAACTGGTGCCTGTATTGGACCAACACCGTGACAACATCAAACAAGCGCCCAATGTCACCGCACTGCTGACTGAAGAGGCTCGATTGACCAAGCATCTGTTCAAGCTGGCGGCACGGGCCGTGGACTACGGGGATTTTGTCCGTGCCAAACGTGGCAGCGGCACCGATCCGGCCAACCGTTTTCTCGATCACGGTAATTATCTCGCGTACGGGTTGGGCGCTACAGCAACCTGGGTACTGGGCTTGCCGCATGGCCTGGCTGTGTTGCACGGTAAAACGCGCCGGGGAGGGCTGGTGTTTGATGTGGCCGATCTGGTCAAGGATGCTCTGGTCTTGCCGCAGGCATTTCTATCGGCGGTGAAAGGAGAAGAGGAGCAAGAATTCCGGCGGCAATGTATAGAGTCTTTGACTCGTGCCGAAGCGCTGGACTCCATGATCGATACGCTTAAAGAGATCGCTACGACACTCGGGACACCAGCCGCATGAACGTATTGCTGATCTCCCGTTGCAGCAAGAATGCATTGACCGAAACCCGCCGTATTCTGGACCAGTTTGCCGAACGAAGAGGGGATCGCACCTGGCAGACGCCTATCACCTGGGATGGCCTGACCACGCTGCGTAAACTGCTGCGTAAAACGGCACGTAAAAACACGGCGGTGGCCTGTCACTGGATCAGGGGCAAGGACCACAGCGAGCTGATGTGGATCGTCGGTGATACCGGTCGTTTCAATGCCGAAGGCGCCGCGCCGACCAACACCACCCGGCGCAACATTCTGCGGCAGCAGGATGAAAATGACTGGCACACCGCCGAGGATATAAAGCTGCTGGCCGCCATGGCCGCGCTGCTGCATGATCTTGGCAAGGCGTGCGCCGCTTTCCAGCTGCGGCTGCAGGGCAAGGGGCCTGAAGGTGCCAACCTTTATCGACATGAATGGATCTCGCTGCGTTTGTTTCAGTCATTCGTTGGCACGGATGACGATGCGGGTTGGCTGTCCCGTCTGATTGATTCAGAAGCCACCAGCGATGCCTGGCTGCCAGGACTGATCAGAGACGGCCTGGGCGATGACGAAGCCTATCCCTTTCGGACGTTGCCGCCGCTGGCGCAGGCGATCGGTTGGCTGGTGCTGACCCATCACCGCTTGCCCTGTCGCCCCGAACTTGAGGGGCTGAGATCCGAGGATCTTGAAGCGCCGTTGCTGGATATCGATGCGCAGTGGAATCAGCGCAACGACAACACCGATCTCAAGGCGATCCATCCCTATTGGACGTTTAACGCACCTCTTCCGGTAGCCACTCGGCGCTGGCGTACCCAGGCCGCAAAGTATGCCCAGCGTCTGCAGCAGCGCATGGATCGTGCCGCTGATAGCTGGTTGAACAACGCCTATGTCATGCATCTGGCCCGGTTGTCGTTGATGCTGTCTGATCATCACTATTCCAGTCTGACCAAATCCTGCGACCGTGTACGGGGCGAAACCGATTATCCGCTCTATGCCAACACCGAGCGCAAAAGCGGAGAGCTGTGCCAGCGCCTGGATGAGCACTTGCTAGGGGTCGCCAAAGTCAGCCGCAGTGTCAGCCATCACCTGCCCACATTAAGCGACAACCTGCCCCGGCTGGCGCGACACAAGGGATTCCGCCAGCGGAGCAAAGCCCAACGTTTCAGATGGCAGGATCGTGCCTTCGATTTGGCCGAAGGGCTTAGGGAAAAAGCCGCCAACCAGGGCTTTTTCGGTATCAATATGGCATCGACCGGATGCGGCAAGACACTGGCGAACGGGCGTATCCTCTATGCCCTGGCCAACCCGCAGCAGGGCGCCCGTTTCTCCGTTGCGCTGGGGCTGAGAACTCTGACGCTGCAGACCGGGCAGGCCTATCGTGACCGGTTGAGCCTTGGCGATGATGAGCTAGCTGTCAGAGTGGGTGGCAGTGCCAGCCGCCAGCTGTATGAATTTTATGAAGCTCAGGCCGAGAACAGTGGTTCGGCATCGGCACAGTCACTGGTGCCAGAAGACAGCCATGTGGTCTATGAAGGCAATTTTTCCGAGCATCCCGTACTGAAAACGGCTGGACACGATGATCGCATCAAGGCGCTGATCTCGGCCCCGGTACTGGTGTGTACGGTCGATCATCTGGTGCCGGCGACCGAAAGTGAGCGCGGCGGGCATCAGATCGCCCCCATGCTGCGCCTGATGAGCAGTGATCTGGTGCTGGATGAAATCGACGATTTTGACCTGAACGACCTGCCGGCCCTGACACGGTTGGTGTACTGGTCAGGCTTGTTGGGCAGCCGTGTTCTCCTGTCTTCGGCAACGCTGCCGCCGTCACTCTCCGAAGGGCTGTTCCGTGCCTACAAGGCGGGGCGGGAAGAATATCAGCGCAACCGTGGCGAGCCGGGAACGCCTGTGAATATCTGCTGTGCCTGGTTTGATGAGCATGATCGCCTGCACCAGGACTGCCCGGACGAGCAGAGTTATTCACAGGCCCATCGCGGCTTTGTCGAGAAGCGTCACCAGAAGCTGGCGCAGGATGAGGTACGTCGCCGTGCAGAACTGGCGCGGATATCGCTGCTGTCGGGACAGCAGGATGAGCTGCGCCAGAACTTTGCGCGAGATCTGTTGCAACAGGCTCAGCGTCTGCATAAAAGTCACCATACTCTTGACCCGCACACCGACAAGAAGGTTAGCTTTGGCCTGATCCGCATGGCTAATATCGAACCGCTGGTGGACGTCGCCAAGACTATTTACCGAATAGGTGCCGAGACCGGCACGTTGATTCATCTCTGTGTCTATCATTCCCAGTATCCCTTGTTGATCCGTTCCGCGATTGAGCAGCAACTGGATGGAGCGCTGAATCGACAGGACAGTCACGCCGTCTTTGATCGGTCGGATATCCGCCGGCGCATAGATGCTTATCCACAACAGGATCAGCTCTTTATAGTGTTGGCCAGTCCGGTTTCAGAGGTTGGCCGGGACCACGATTATGACTGGGCCATTGTCGAGCCGTCCTCCATGCGCTCGCTGATTCAGCTGGCCGGGCGTGTCCGCCGGCACCGACCGGAAACCTGCGCAACGCCCAATATCGTCCTGATGCACACCAATTTGCGGGCTTTGGAACGCAGAGGGCAACCCGCATTCTGCCGCCCCGGATTCGAGGATTATGACTGTTTGTTGAACAGTCATGATTTGGAAAAAATTCTGCATCCTGAGGAGCGGGATGTGATCGACGCCCGGCCCCGCATACGGCCACGTGACGAACTCCGGGCTCGCGATAACCTGGTCGATCTGGAACACGCCCGTCTGCAGTCACAGATGCTGGGTGAGCCTCAGGCCCAGGAGGCCTCCGGTGGCAATCGGCGTCGACGCAGCAGCCGGGTGACACAACCGCTCTCCGCCGCCAGTTGTTACCGCCAATCCGGTGCCATGCTCACGGCCATGTTGCAACGCAAGCAGCGCTTCCGTAACAGTCCTACGCAACAGGATGATCTGGTGTTGTTGCCGGATGAAGAGGGGGTAAATGCATGCCTGCACCGGGTTGAATTTAATCGCCACCAGCGCCGGGATATCTATATTCCGGTGGACCACTTGTTCCATCAAGCCGAGCTTGAATCGGCTGATGGCATCGTGACCTGGGGCGTGGTGAATTATCTTGAAGCGCTGGAATCGCTGGCTGACGAGATGGGGTTGAGTCCCGAAGTATGTGCACGGCGTTTCGGTACGCTGTCGCTGGATCAGAATGACAATGGTTGGGTGTTTCACCCGGCACTGGGTTTTACCAAGCGCCGGTAGTAAGGTGCCAGAGGTTAGACAAAATTGGAACAGGCTCACGGAGGCGATATGAAGCAGGAGCCCAGCGCAAGAAGCGCAGAACTGAAGCAATTGATACAGATGTTCATCGATGAGCGTTTGGCTGCCAAGCTAGAAAAACTCGAGCCTGACGACCCCAAATATGCGGAGCTTCAGGGGCAGTACCGATTCGACAACTGGATCGAAGATGCCGCCCGGCGTGTAGGGCAATTGCAGGTGGTGACGCATACCCTGAAGGCGGTTCACCCTGATGCCAAGGGCACCAGTCTTTTTATTCCCCCCGACACCTTGCCGGATAAACCCTGGGTTGGCAGTCACCTGCTGGGCGATAACTATGCCACCGATGTGGTGGGTAATGCCGCTGCGTTGGATGTATACAAGTTCCTCAAACTGGAATATCAGGGGCAGACCCTCCTTGCTCTGGCTTTGGAGCAAAACGCCGAGTTGTTGGATGCTCTGAGTGACGATCCGGCCAAGGCCAGAGAGTATCTAGAGTCCTTTGCATCGATCACCCAAAGCAAGGGAAGTGACCGTTCCAGTACCCGAGCCAAGCAGATCTACTGGCTTGTCGGGGAGGAACCGACCCGGAATGATGACTTTCACCTGCTGTCTCCACTTTACCCTTCGTCATTGTCTCATCGTATTTTTCAACGCATCCAACACGACCGTTTCAGTGAGGAAGCCAAAGCCGCGCGTCAGGCCCGTAGGGAAAACAAGCTTTTCTCAACGGGTCATGCTGATTACCCGAACTTCGCCACCCAAAAGCTGGGAGGCACTAAGCCGCAGAATATCTCTCAACTCAACAGCGAACGGGGCGGCAATAACTACCTACTGGCCTCTCTGCCGCCGGTTTGGCACGCCCGAGACAGCAAGCCTCCCTTGAAAGTAGAGTCTGTTTTCCCCCGTTTCATGTATGAGAAGCAGCCTCGTTGGCTAATGAAACGACTGCACAAGTTTTTGCTGAGTAATCCACCGGTCAATGTTCACACCCGTAAACGTGTTGATGCCTATGTTGATGCCTTGATCGAGGAGCTGGTCCTGTTCAGTGCCCACCTGCATCAACTGGAGCCCGGCTGGTCGGCGGATCCCGATTGTCGTCTGGTCGAGGCCGAACAGCTGTGGCTTGACCCCTGGCGCGCCGAACTGGATGAAGAATTTGCGGCACGGCGTACCTTTGGCGATTGGGTAGAAGAGGTGCAAAGCCGGTTTGCCAATCAGGTGAACAAGGCACTGTCGGGCCTCCCAGCAGGGGATGCTGAGCATAGTGAATGGAGCCGCCGTATCGACAAGAAACTGAATGCCTTGCGGGAGGTGCTGGATGTCTGAGCCCGATACTTTACTGGTGCTGCCGCGGCTGCGTATTCAGAACGCCAACGCCATTTCAGGGGTATTTACCTGGGGCTTCCCGGCCATGACCGCCTTTGTCGGCATGATGCACGCACTGGAGCGTAAATGTGCAGCGGCCAATCTGGATGTGGCGTTCAACGGAGTTGGTGTGGTCTGTCATCAATATGAGGCACAGGTGACGCAAGGCGGCTATACCCGCGCCTTTCATCTGACCCGCAACCCTGTGGGTAAAGACGGCAAGACCGCCGCCATTGTTGAAGAAGGGCGTATCCATCTGGACATCAGCCTGGTGCTTGAAGTTGATCTGAAAGACGTGCGCCTGAGTGGGGAAGACGAAACACAAGCCTTTGCTCAGCAGGTGGCTGACCTGCTTGCCACGTTGCGTGTAGCGGGTGGCACTATTCAGCCGCCGGTGCCGGGACAAAAACAGCGCCGCCCCTGGTTGCTCCGAGTCGATGAGACACCGGACGTGAGGGAACGTCAGCTGCGCCGTCTCAAGCAGCAACTGTTGCCTGGGTTCGCGCTGGTGCTCAGGGATGATCTGTTACAGCAACATCGAGACCTGATGCAGCAAACTGACCCTGATGCGGATCTTTTGGATGCGTGGCTGGACCTGTCACGCCTCAATCACGATTGTCGTGAAACGGAAGAGGGGGTCGAGTGGTTTATCCGTCGCGACCACCCCGGATGGCTAGTGCCTATTCCCATTGGATTTGCAGCACTGTCGGAGCTGTGTAAAGCCGGGCAGGTAGAGGCAGCCCGCGATCAAACAACCCCCTTCCGGTTTGTGGAAGGGATCTATTCCGTCGGGCAGTGGGTCAGTCCACACCGCTTCAAATCGTTCAATGACTTCCTCTGGTATGTGGATAATGACCTGGATACAGACACCTATCGCTTGAACAACGACTATCAACAGACTGCACAGCGTGAGGCAGAAAAGGAGTTTTGACATGGCTAAGCAAGAAACCCTGAAAACCGCATCTGTACTGGCATTCGAGCGTAAGCTGGATGTATCCGATGCGCTGATGTTCGCAGGCAACTGGTCGAACCGACAGGATGCGGACAACTGGCAGCCCATTGAAGTGCGTGAAAAGTCGGTACGTGGAACCATCTCCAACCGGTTGAAAACGAAGGACCAAGACCCTGCCAAACTGGATGCGGCGATTGAGAACCCCAATCTGCAAACGGTCGATGTGGCCACCCTGCCGAGCGAAGCTGATACTCTGATGTTGCGTTTTACCCTGCGCGTTTTGTCCGGTGCCGGCACTCCGTCTGCCTGCAACAACGCCGACTATCAGCAGAAGCTGAATGAGGTGATCAGTGGATATGTGCAGCAGCATGGTTTTGCGGCACTGGCGCATCGCTACGCAACCAACTTGGCGAACGGCCGGTTCCTGTGGCGTAATCGGGTAGGCGTAGAAGAAGTAGAAGTGCAGGTTTCGCATCTCAAACAGGGTGTGCGCGAACAAACTTGGGACTTCGATGCGCTGAGTTACTCAATGCGTGGTTTTGAGGAAACAGGCAACAACGCAGCGGGCTTGAAAGCCTTGTCGGAACTGATCGAATTTGGTTTGGCGGGTGAGCAGCATGTTCTGTTGGAAGTGACTGCCTTTGCACGTATTGGAGCCGGTCAGGAAGTTTTCCCGTCACAGGAGCTGATTCTGGACAAAGGCAAGGGGGACAAAAGTCGCACCCTGTACCAGGTACAAGGCATCGCCGGGATGCATTCCCAGAAGGTCGGTAATGCCCTGCGTACCATTGATACCTGGTATCCGATGGATGAAGGCGTTCACCTTGGCCCAATTGCCGTTGAGCCCTATGGATCGGTGACAACCCAGGGCAAGGCCTACCGCCAGCCCAAGGCGAAAGCGGATTTCTATAACCTGCTGGATAACTGGGTACTTAAGGACAACGCGCCAGCTGAAGGCGACCAGCACTTTGTGATGGCAACGCTGATTCGCGGCGGGGTATTCGGGGAGGCCGGTTGATATGGATGCCTATCTGGAAATCAGGCTCCTGCCGGACCCGGAGTTTCCGGTCAGTTTCCTGATGGGAGCACTCTATGGGAAGTTGCATCGTGCACTGGTAACGCTCGAGTCCAGTAAAATCGGTGTCAGCTTCCCGGGCTATAGCCAATCCCCTCGGAGACTTGGAGACCGCTTGCGACTTCATGGGGATCAAGCTGCACTATCGCAGCTGATGACACAGAATTGGCTGAAGGGCATGACGGACCACATCCAGTGTTCGGACATCCTGTCGGTCCCTGAGTTGGTGCAATACCGGACAGTTTCGCGGCGTCAGTTCAAAACCAGCAGCGAACGTCTGCGTCGGCGCCGAATGAAGCGCAAGGGCGAAACCTGGGAGCAGGCGGCAGCTGCAATCCCCGATAATGTGGAACGCAGACCGGACCTGCCTTATGTGCACCTGAGAAGCCAAAGCACGGAACAGAGCTTCACCCTGTTTATAGAGCAGGGTGAGCTGAGGGAACAGCCAACCAGTGCTGAATTCAACACCTATGGGTTAAGCCGACAGGCAACGATCCCCTGGTTTTGACCCTTTTCGGGTGTAAAGAAAACTAGACTGTTAAATCAAACACTTACCTGCCTCCTTGAAAAAAGGGGGTAGGAGAGCATTTGTATGTTTGTTCTTTAAAAATCAGAAGTTTATAGATTTATTGTTCTTGTTCGCTGCCGCACAGGCAGCTGAGAAAACTGACATAACCGCTAACCCATGTTACAACCGGTTCGCTGCCGCACAGGCAGCTGAGAAAACTCCGAAAAAGGTCGACGTAAACAGCCTCACGTTCGCTGCCGCACAGGCAGCTGAGAAACCCACTTTCCAGGAGACGACTATGGACGACAAGTTCGCTGCCGCACAGGCAGCTGAGAAAAGTAGAGCTGGCAGCGGTGGATGAGGCCGCGTGTTCGCTGCCGCACAGGCAGCTGAGAAAGCTGATCGATGCAACCGCTGATTCCAGTGATGGTTCGCTGCCGCACAGGCAGCTGAGAAAAGATCCTCATCAATGTTTTTAACTGCGTTGAGGTTCGCTGCCGCACAGGCAGCTGAGAAAGCCTGGAACAGATTGTTGATGCAGGGCTTGCCGTTCGCTGCCGCACAGGCAGCTGAGAAAACTTGGTGGCAAGGAGTGTGCGGACTTGGAACGTTCGCTGCCGCACAGGCAGCTGAGAAAAAAAAGAAGGGGCCGGGGAGTAAGCTGCTGATGTTCGCTGCCGCACAGGCAGCTGAGAAACATAGAATGAACTACCATTAGGTCCGGGTATTGTTCGCTGCCGCACAGGCAGCTGAGAAATGCTGAGGCCAACACAGTCTGAGTCGCTGTATGTTCGCTGCCGCACAGGCAGCTGAGAAAGCCCCGATCTGTTCATGAACACCCTGAACACCGTTCGCTGCCGCACAGGCAGCTGAGAAATTAAGCAGCTTTACATTCCAAAACGGATTTTTGTTCGCTGCCGCACAGGCAGCTGAGAAAACGCGCTGATTTCTTGACGCCAGAGTCTGTAAGTTCGCTGCCGCACAGGCAGCTGAGAAACATCATGCAACGTGATCACCGCGAGAACCACTGTTCGCTGCCGCACAGGCAGCTGAGAAAAGAGTAAACCCTGGGGCAACGCATGTGCCATAGTTCGCTGCCGCACAGGCAGCTGAGAAAACCAGTGCAGGCACTCACCATGCAATGGTTGTGTTCGCTGCCGCACAGGCAGCTGAGAAAGTGACTAGCCTAGCTTTAGCCACATCATCCCTGTTCGCTGCCGCACAGGCAGCTGAGAAAAGAAGCGAAGGCACGAAGCTCTGGCGATTCCGGTTCGCTGCCGCACAGGCAGCTGAGAAAAAGAAATCGCATGCACCTATGGATCGTCTGTTGTTCGCTGCCGCACAGGCAGCTGAGAAAGCCAGATTTACACCGGTTCCGACCGTGTGACGGTTCGCTGCCGCACAGGCAGCTAATACTTTGCGATGGCGCTTACCAACTTGCTGGTGCCTGTTTCATCACACGGCAAAACTCTGTGGAACTGTTTGAAAGAGATGATTGGGTACAGGTATAAAGCCTTTGACTGTTTCTGCTTTTGCAGTTGATAAATCACAACAGCCGGTGTATCCACATACCATTACAAACCCCAACCCAAGATAGCAAGCCAAAAGGGAGGAGCGAGAACAGGTGGGGCTCAGCCCCGTGCTATCCCACCCCGTATTTCAGGCCAACGGCCAGACCGAAACGGGGTTCTCGCGCAAAAGCCTATGAATGCCATGTCAATTCTGAAGCAACTGATGAACCAGGCCTCCGGTGGTCAGGGCGGCTCTACCGGGGGCGGTGATGTTAACCGAATGGTTAGCCAACTGGCCTCGCAGTTCAAGGGCGGTTCTGGCGGCAGTGGTGCCGGTGGGATCGATATGAAGAGCCTGCTCGGTGGCGGTGCGCTGGGGCTGCTGGTGGGTTCCAAGCGTGGTCGCAAGATGGGTGGCAAGGCGCTGAAGTATGGTGCGCTGGCAGGAGTCGGCGTGCTGGCGTGGAAGGCATATCAGAACTATCAGTCCCAGTCGCCGGCATCGGCAGTGAGTCCTTCAGCCAACAACCAGCCGGAAGGGCAGCCGCTTGAGCAGCTGCAAGGGCCGGATCAGGAGAGGCGTGGGCTTGAAATTCTGCAGGCGATGATAATGGCCGCCCGTGCAGACGGTCATGTTGATGCAGCCGAGCGCGCCTTGTTGACCAGCAAGATTGAAAGCCTGGGGCCGGATGACGAGCTGCATGCCTGGATTCAGCAGCAATTTGATGCGCCGCTGGATGCCGATGTGCTGGCGCGTAGTGCCGATTCGCCACAGGCACGGCGTGAAATCTATGCGGTCAGTGTCGCGATCATTGATGAACAAAACCCCATGGAACGTGCCTGGCTTAACCAGTTGGCAACCGCGCTGCAGCTCGAACCGGCACTGGCAGCCGAGCTGGAGCGTCAGGTACTGAACACCGTTAACGGGTCATGAAGCAGGTAACAATGTCCAAGCGTTTGATTATTTTTACCGGTGCCGGTGTTTCCGCCGAGTCCGGTGTACCCACCTTTCGCACCGGGCCGGATGGCCTTTGGCACAATCACCGTATCGAGGATGTCTGTCACATCGACACCTT
Organism: Marinobacterium iners DSM 11526; assembly: GCF_900107855.1. GTDB lineage: Bacteria > Pseudomonadota > Gammaproteobacteria > Pseudomonadales > Balneatricaceae > Marinobacterium > Marinobacterium iners. The sequence goes on from NZ_FNRJ01000009.1 coordinate 43,692, forward strand.
CGAGCAAAATTACGACCTTGTGCATGCATTCTACAATGCCCGCCGCACGGCGCTGCAAGGGTTAGAACCCAACGCCGCGCATCAGGCGATTGCCGAACTGCAGCAATGCTACGGCGATCGGGTGACGTTGATGACCACTAACGTGGACGATTTGCACGAACGTGCCGGCAGCTCGAAGGTGGTACACATCCATGGCAACCTGCTGGAGCTGGTCAATCTGGCCGAAGATGAGGTGCAACCGATCGGCTATGAGGCGTTTGATCACGTTGCTCACCCGCCGCACTTCAAGCCTAATGTGGTGTTCTTCGGTGAGGTGGCGCCGGTCTATCGTGACCTGTTTACCCTGATGAATTCATTGACCCGACATGATCTGGTGCTGGTGGTCGGCAGCAGTGAAACGGTGATCCAGTTCTGCCTTGAAGCCTACAGCGGCAGTAACGGCGCGGCGACGATCCTCTATGTCGATCCTACAGACAGCTGTCCCTATGACCGAATACTTGGCTCGGGTCAGAAACCCTATACCGAGCATTACCGCATGGGTGCCGTGGAAGCGTTCCGCGCCGGCTCACCTGTGCGCAAATGGGTCGAGCGTTGGTTGGGTGGCCCAGGGGAGTAACCCATGCAACTCACCTTTCTTGGCACCTCATCCGGCGCCCCCACCCGACAGCGCAATGTCAGTGCTACCGCCATTCAGCCCGAGCGAGGGCGGCAGTGGGTGCTGGTGGACTGCGGTGAGGCGACCCAGCATCAGCTGCTGCGTACTCGCCTGTCACCGCTGCAGTTGCAGGCGGTTCTGATCACCCATGTGCATGGCGATCACTGTTACGGCTTGCCGGGGCTGCTTGCATCCTGTCAGCTGAATGGGCGTACGGCGCCGCTGACACTGGTGGGGCCGGCGGCGGTCTGGCGTTATCTGCAGGCCGTGATTGAGCATACCGAGCTGCGCATCGACTATCCGCTGGAGTTTGTTGAGGTATCCCGTACATTGGAGCTGGAACGGGGTGGCTTCAGCATCACGGCGACTGAACTCAGCCATCGTACCGAGAGCTGGGCCTATCGGCTGCAGGAAGCTCATGTCCCGGTACGGCTGGATACCGAGCGTCTGCAGACAGAAAGGGTGATGCCATCGCCGTTGTATGGCCGCTTGCAGCAGGGCGAGCACGTGACGTTACCCGATGGTCGTGAGCTGGATGGGCGGGAATACTGCATCGCCTCGCATCCTGCGCGGGCAGTGGTGGTCGCCGGTGACAACGACCAACCTGAACTGTTGGGTGAGGCCTGTGAGGGCGTGCAGCTGCTGGTGCATGAGGCGACCTACACTGAAGAGGTGCTGCAGCAGGTAGGACCTGAGCCGCAGCACAGCTGTGCTGCCCAGGTGGCACGCTTCGCCGAGGCGCGCGCTATCCCGGCGCTGCTGCTGACCCATTTCAGCCCACGTTATCTGCTCAAGCCCAGGCGTCCACGCGATCTGTCGATCGAGCTGCTGCGTGCAGAAGCTGCACACCATTACAGCGGCACGCTTTATCTGGCGCAGGATTTTGAGACCTATGGTATAGCCCGTAATGGCGAGGTATCTCTTTTGAGCGAGCAAGCCAGAGATCAGCGGTCGAATCACACTGTATCGAATAGGGAATAAAGCATGCGCAAACAACACCCGCTTGAACTGCTGATACCGCCACCGCTGGTGTTCCTGACGGCAGCGGGTCTTGGCTGGTTTGGGGCCTGGCTCTGGCCGGGCGGGGTGTTGTTCCAACTGCCTCTGTTGTGGATTTTGGTTCCGGTGGTTCTGGCAGGTGTTATGGGTACCTTGGCGGTGTTACATTGCTTTCGTGCGCGCACTACGGTGCATCCGCACTGCCCTGAAAAAACCAGCTGTCTGGTGGCCTACGGCGTGTTTAAGCTCAGCCGAAACCCGATGTATCTGGCGCTTCTGCTGTTGCTGACCGCATGGATGCTGCAACTCGGGCACCTGCTGTCGCCGCTCTGGCTGGCGGGGTTTGTGGTCTATATCACCCGCTTTCAGATCCGGCCGGAAGAGCGAGTGCTGCAGGAACTGTTTGGTGAAGAGTATGATGCATATTGTCGTACAACAAGACGCTGGATGTAACCGGCCTGTAAGCATCAAAGAACAGCTTCAATTGCCTTTCTAAGTTTGTCGCTGTCAGGGGATGTCATGCTGGAAAACGCCGCCGTGACTTTGCCATCACGATCGATCACGTACTTGTAGAAGTTCCAGCGCGGCGGGGTGTCACTCTGGCGGGCAATCTCGCGAAAGATGGGGTGAGCATTGTCGCCTTTGACGTGAATCGGGCTGAACATGTCGAAGGTCACGCCGAAGTTGACGAAGCAGACCTCGGCGCTTTTTTCCTCGTTTTTGGCTTCCTGATTGAAATCATCCGACGGAAAGCCAACCACCATCAATCCCTGATCCTTGTAGCGCTGATGCAGCGCTTCCAATCCTTCAAACTGGCCGGTAAAGCCGCAGAAGCTGGCAGTGTTGATCACCAGCATGGGCTTTCCGGCAAAGCGCTCGCGCAGGTCGACTACTTCGGCTGAATGCAGTCGTTTAAGTTGGTGGTGATAGAGCGCATCGGTGTTGGGCTCTGAAGCCGAAGCGGAATGTCCGAACAGCAGGGCACACAGGGTTGTCAGTAAACGTTTCATTTTGTTCTCCGTTTTCGACTGTTACGCATGCCCCGGCTGTACGGTTCAGAGTGTCAGATCAGTTGTGGGCCTGAGCCAGAGCCTGATCCAGATCGGCGATCAAGTCATCAACGTGCTCGATGCCGATTGACAGGCGTACCATTTCCGGTGAAACGCCGGCGGATTTCAGTTCCTCGTCATTTAGCTGGCGATGCGTGGTCTCGGCCGGAATGGAGGCCAGCGACTTGCAGTCACCGATGTTCACCAGGCGCAGGAAGATCTGCAGAGCGTCATAGAACTTGCGCGTACCTTCGCGGCCTGAGTTGAGACCAAAGCTGAGAATACCGGATGCCTTGCCGTCCATGTACTTCTGCGCCAGGGCGTAATCCTTGTGGCTAGGCAGGCCAGCATAGTTCACCCAAGTGACGTCTGGATGGTTCTCAAGGTATTCGGCCACCTTCTGTGTGTTCTCACAGATGCGCTCCATGCGCAGGGAAAGGGTTTCCAGACCCTGCAGCAACATAAAGGCGTTCATCGGTGACAGGGCTGCCCCCATATTACGCAGCGGCACCACACGGGCGCGGCCGATAAAGGCGGCCGGGCCGAATGCTTCGGTGTAGACCACGCCATGGTAGGATACATCCGGCTGGTTCAGCAGCGGGAAGCGCTCCTTGTTCTCGGCCCAGGGGAATTTGCCGGAATCGACAATCACGCCGCCGATGGTGGTACCGTGGCCACCGATATATTTGGTGGCGGCGGTCACGATGATGTCGGCACCCTGTTCAATTGGGCGCCACAGTGACGGGCTGGGGACGGTGTTGTCCACCACCAGCGGTACACCGTGACGGTGAGCGATTTCGGCCATCTTTTCGATGTCGGCGATGCCGCCGGAAGGGTTGCCGACCGATTCGCAGTAGATCGCCTTGGTACGGGCATCGATCTTGCTTTCCAGTCCGGCGAAATCATCCTTGTTGACGAAGCGCACTTCGATACCCTGACGCGGCAGTGTGTGCGCAAACAGGTTGTAGGTGCCGCCGTACAGTTCGCTGGTCGATACGATGTTGTCACCCACTTCGGCCAGTGTCTGCACTGTGTAGGTGATGGCCGCCATGCCGGATGCAACAGCCAGCCCCGCGATTCCGCCTTCCAGTGCAGCGACACGCTTTTCCAGCACATCGTTGGTGGGGTTCATGATACGGGTGTAGATGTTACCAGGCACCTTAAGGTCGAACAGGTCGGCACCGTGCTGGGCATCATCGAATGCATAGGAGGTGGTCTGGTAGATGGGTACGGCCGCCGACTTGGTGGTCGGGTCAGTCTCATAACCTGCATGCAGAGCGAGTGTTTCCAGTTTCATTGGGATTGGTTCCTTGTTGTTTTGATCCGGCGGTGGTGTTCGGGGGCCGAGGCTGACCCGAGACACCGCCGCTTGCTACAATCGAGTCCACGTGAACAGATGCTCAGTGTAAACCCTAACGCTTCAGGAGACACCCCGATGGCCAAACCGAAAACCGCCTTTGTCTGCAATGATTGCGGCGCCGACTACCGCAAGTGGCAGGGGCAGTGCAACGCCTGCGGGGCCTGGAACACCATTACGGAAGTGCGTTTAGGCTCTGATGCCGGTGGTGCCCGCAGCAATCGGTTTGAGGGGTATGCCGGAGGTGCCGGCAAGCAGAAAAAGGTGGTCAGCCTCAGTGAGGTGGCGCTGGAAGAGATGCCGCGTTTTTCCAGTGGCAGCAGTGAACTGGATCGGGTGCTGGGGGGCGGCCTGGTGCCGGGCTCGGCAGTGTTGATCGGGGGCCACCCCGGTGCGGGCAAGAGTACCCTGCTGCTGCAGACCATGTGCCATCTGGTGGCGCAGATGCCCGCGCTGTACATCACCGGTGAGGAGTCGTTGCAACAGGTGGCGATGCGCGCGGCACGACTCGGGTTGAAAGCAGACCAGTTGCAGATGCTGTCGGAAACCTCGGTAGAAACCATTTGTGACCTGGCCAATGAATTGCAGCCAAAGGTGATGGTGATCGACTCCATTCAGGTGATGCATGTGACCGATGTACAATCGGCACCGGGCTCGGTATCACAGGTACGCGAAAGCGCTGCGTTTCTGACCCGCTACGCCAAGCAAACTGGTACCGTGCTGTTCCTGGTCGGTCATGTGACCAAAGACGGCTCGCTGGCTGGCCCCAAGGTGCTGGAGCACATGATCGACTGTTCGTTGCAGCTGGAGGGATCATCCGATAGCCGCTTCCGTACGCTTCGCAGCCACAAGAACCGTTTCGGAGCCGTCAACGAGCTGGGCGTGTTCGCCATGATGGAAAACGGCCTCAAAGAGGTGAAGAACCCCAGCTCCATTTTCCTTAGCCGTGGCAGCGAGCCCAGCCCCGGCAGTGTGGTGATGGTAGTGTGGGAAGGAACTCGCCCGCTCCTAGTAGAGCTGCAGGCGCTGGTGGATACTTCGCATCTGTCCAACCCGCGCCGCGTGGCCGTAGGCCTTGAGCAGAACCGGCTGGCTATGCTGCTGGCGGTGCTCAACCGGCATGGTGGCTTGATGACCGGCGATCAGGATGTATTCGTCAATGTGGTGGGTGGGGTCAAGGTGCTGGAGACCAGTGCTGACCTGGCGCTGTTGCTGGCGATTGTGTCCAGTTTCCGTGATCGGCCGCTGTCACAGGAGTTGATGGTGTTTGGCGAAGTGGGGCTGTCCGGCGAGATTCGACCGGTGCCCAATGGTCAGGAGCGAATTCGTGAAGCGGCCAAGCATGGTTTCAAGCGAGCGATCGTGCCGTTGGCGAATGTGCCGCGTGAGCCGCTCAGTGGTATGGAAGTGGTCGGGGTCAAAACCCTGTCGGAAGCGCTGGATGCGATCTGATCAGACCTGAGCGCTCTCGTCATCCGACAGCAGCTGCTCCAGCTCACGTTCCAGCAGTGCTTCGTCCCCCAGGTTCAATTCAACCAGGCGGCGCAGGTGGGTGATGCTGTCGATCTCCATCTCGCCGGCGGTGAAACCATATTGGGGGGGCTGAGAGTGGGTGAGTATGGCCGGAATTTCGATCAGGATGTCATTGGCAAGATACAGATGCAGCTTGACGTGGTCATTCATGCCGACAGGCAGAGGGTGGCTTGATTCAACCAGCGCGCCACGAAGGGATATGTCGACCAGCTGCACCACGGCCGAACCCTTGTCGCTGTGCAGTTCACACTCGGCGTCAAAGGGGATGCGGGTAAAGCGGCGGCGTTCGTTGTTGGTATTCACGCTCGGAATCCTCGCTGATCGAAGTTACTTCAGGCATGGTATTACACTCTGTCGACATTGTGGAGCCCGGCTGCCCCAGATCAATATGACCTGTGACAGCTTCCGCTAGTCTGGCGTATCTTGTAACCGACAGTTACCGAGGCGAGGTATGTTCGAAATCATGAATGATCTGCTGAGAGCGGGCCGACACTCGCGCTACTTCAACCACACACGCAGTCATCATCTGTTCACGCGTGTAAGGCTGATCGCCTGGATGTTAATGGTGCTGCAAAGCGGCTGGATTTTGATCGACTGGCTGCTCCTGCCTGAAGCGGTCAGTAGCACCATCGCCTATGGCCGCCTTGCTGCCAGCGCGTGCTGCCTTCTGTTGGGCCTCTGGTTCTCTCATCCATATAGACTCGAAATATCGCTCATTCGTCTGTTACTGCTGGTACTTGTACTGACGGTGTTTCAGACCTGGAGCAATATGGTGCTGTTGCAGCAAGGGTTTGCGTCTGAGGTATTGGCCGGGTACGCCTTTTTCCCCTTCATGATCATGACCATGTTGGCGATATTCCCGCTGACGATGTTCGAAGTGGCCGGGTTTGCCATCTTTGTGCTGTTGGTGGAACTGGTAACCCAGCTCTGGACCGGTAAGTTCGGCCTGGTGCCGGGGCTCAACGATCTGTGGCTGTTGGCGGTGCTGGGGCTTATTGCCGGTTGGGCTTCTGTGAACCAGCTCAGCATGTTGCTGATCCTGTACCGGCAGGCTACACGTGACCCCCTCACCGGGCTGGCCAACCGACGTCAGGTAATGGAGCAGTTGGACGGCGACATTGAAGAGGCACATACACATCGTACGCCTCTGACGGTGATGCTGTTTGACCTGGACAAGTTCAAGAGCTTCAACGACAACCACGGCCATGCTGCTGGGGACATTGTGTTAAAGCAATTTGCCCGTATTTTGAAGGATCACGCCAAACGCAAAACTGATCTGGCCGGGCGTTTTGGGGGTGAGGAGTTTCTGTTGACGCTGCCAGAGACTGATCAGAATCAGGCAATATCGCTGGCAGAGCAGATTCGCACTGCCTGTCATCAGACCCGGTTGAAAGTGCCTACCGGGGAGGAGGTGAGTTTTACCACCAGTATTGGTATTGCCACCCTTATCGAGGGGGAGGATCGCTCGGGTCTGCTGCAACGAGCGGATGAAGCCCTGTATCAGGCCAAGGACTCGGGGCGTGACCGTTATTGTCTGGCGGGTGATGCAGCCGAACCCAGCCAGAATGACTGATCTTCGGCGCTGAACCGAAGCGCTGCCATAACGAAAAAGGGCCGCTGACAGATTTTCTGACAGTGGCCCTTTTTGTATCAGAAGTGGATCAGCTCATGCGGCGGTACTTGATCCGCTCTGGCTGATGATCCTTACCGAAACGGCGCTTGTAGTCCTCGGCGTATTCGCTGTAGTTGCCCTCGAAGAACTCCACGTTGGAGTCGCCTTCATAAGCGATGATGTGAGTACAGATACGGTCGAGGAACCAGCGGTCGTGCGAAATCACCACGGCGCAGCCCGGGAAGGCCAGCAGTGCTTCTTCCAGTGCACGCAGGGTTTCGATATCCAGATCGTTGGTTGGTTCGTCCAGCAGCAGTACGTTGCCGCCTTCCTTCAACAGCTTGGCCATGTGCAGACGGTTGCGCTCGCCACCGGACAGGTCCTTGACGAATTTCTGCTGGTCAGAGCCCTTGAAGTTGAAGCGTCCGCAGTAGGCACGGGCCGGGGTCTGGTAGTTGCCCACGGTGATGATGTCCTGACCGTCGGAGATCTCCTGGAACACGGTGTTGTTGCCGTTCAGTTCACGCGACTGGTTAACGTAGGACAGCTGCACGGTGGAGCCGATCTCGATCTCGCCGGAATCCGGTTTCTCTTCCCCGGTCAGCATGCGGAACAGAGTTGATTTACCGGCACCGTTGGGACCGATAATACCGACAATGGCACCCGGCGGGATGGCCAGGTTCAGGTTCTCGAACAGCAGCTTGTCGCCGTAGGACTTGGTGACGTTGTGCAACTCTATCACTTTGTCACCGAGGCGTGGCCCCGGCGGAATGTAGATCTCCTGGGTTTCGTTACGCTGCTGGAATTCACGGGAGTTCATCTCTTCGAATGCTTTCAGACGCGCCTTGGACTTGGTCTGACGGCCTTTGGCTCCCTGGCGTACCCACTCCAGTTCGGCTTTCATCGCTTTGCGGTGAGACGCTTCAGACTTGGCCTCTTGTTCCAAACGGGCTTCTTTCTGCTCCAGCCAGCTGGAGTAGTTGCCTTCCCAGGGGATGCCGTGGCCACGGTCCAGTTCCAGAATCCAGCCAGCGGCGTTGTCGAGGAAGTAACGGTCGTGGGTGATCGCCACCACGGTACCGGTGTATTCCTGCAGGAAGCGTTCGATCCAGGCGATCGACTCGGCATCCAGGTGGTTGGTCGGCTCGTCCAGCAGCAGCATGTCTGGGTGGTCCAGCAGCAGGCGGCACAGGGCCACACGGCGGCGTTCGCCGCCGGACAGGTGCTCGATCTTGGCGTCCCAAGAGGGCAGGCGCATGGCGTCGGCGGCGCGTTCCAGTGCTTGATCCAGGTTGTGGCCGTCCTTCGCAGTGATCAGGTTTTCCAGTTCGGCCTGCTTCTTGGCCAAAGCATCAAAGTCCGCATCCGGGTCGGCGTAGGCGGCATAGACCTGATCCAGCTCGGTCAGTGCGTTCTTTACATCCGATACGGCCTCTTCGATCACTTCGCGCACGGTCTTGCTGTCGTCCAGCTCCGGCTCCTGCGGCAGGTAACCCACTTTCATGTTGGGCATGGGGCGCGCTTCGCCGGTGTAGTCCTTGTCGACACCCGCCATGATCCGCAGCAGGGTGGATTTACCGGCACCGTTCAGGCCAAGCACACCGATCTTGGCGCCGGGGAAGAAGGACAGAGAGATATCCTTGAGGATTTCACGCTTGGGCGGTACCACTTTGCCCACTCGGTTCATCGTAAATACGTACTGAGCCATCAATATGCCTGTAGATTGGGGTTAAAAAACAGCCAAGATTCTACTCTTGGCGCAGGGGGAATGCCATGCTGAGGACTTTTCCCTATTGGCAAACAATAGTGCCTGGGATAGGATTCGTGCCAAGCTTGGATGGCCTCATGCAGCGAGACTCAACTGTACTTTTTAAGGAAGAATCATGAACCAAGTTGTAGACAACCCCTACGTAGCACCTGAAGCGGAACTGGAAGTCCAGCATGCCGCCGGCGACTTGTCCGCATTCACCCGTTTCAGCACTTGGGCCGTGTTAGGCCTGTCGATCATTACTATGGGTATTTACAGTATCTACTGGCTGTACAGCCGTACCCAGCAGCTGAACAAAGTCTCCTCTGACCGCATTTCGCAGGGGTTTGTTAGCGCAGCGGTCGTGCTGTATGTCGCTAACATGGCGCTGTCGCTGGTGGTCTCCTTTGTTACCGAAGGTGCCGGTGTTTTGGCCGTAGTCAGCAGTGTGCTGAGCCTGGTCAGCTCCATCATGTTCATCGTATGGGCCTTCAAATTCCGCAACCGTCTTAACCGCGTGACTCAGAGCGCTGGTAAGCCGACTTGGTGCGGCCCGATCCTGACCTTCTTCTTGAACGTTCTGTATCTGAACTACAAGATTAATCAGAATATCGACCAGCGCAACTAAGCCGGCGGTAGATCGCATGCAGACATCCAGGCTGCTTGATAACCACTGCAGTGTCGAAACGCCCGAAGGTATCGATTTTGTCCAAACGATGGCCGGGCCTGTCCCCCGTATTCTGGCGTATTTGATAGATTTCGGCTGGCGTGGGCTGGTGTATGTTGTGCTTGCGATTATCTCCGAATTTTTGGGTGGACTGGGAACAGGGCTGTTTCTGATCTTCACTTTCCTGCTGGAATGGTTTTATCCGGTCTTTTTTGAAGTGTTTAAAGGTGGCCAAACCCCAGGTAAAAAATCAATGGGGCTGCGTGTCGTGAATGAAGACTTCACCCCCATTGGCTGGAGTGCTTCCGTGATTCGCAATTTGTTGCGCGCCGCCGACTTTCTGCCACTGTTCTATGTCGCCGGGCTTGTCAGCATGGCGCTGACCGGTCGTTTCCAGCGACTGGGTGATCTGGCAGCCGGCAGTCTGGTTGTGTACGTTGACAGTCAGCCGTCTTTCAAAATTGACGATACAATCAAGCCGATCATGCCGCAGCAGGCGCTGACGAGGGAAGAACGCCAGGGGATCATCAGTCTGACCGTAAGAAGCGGGTCGATCAGTCAATCCCGACAGGAAGAGCTGGCCGGGCTACTGGCACCTTTGACCGGTGAACATGGGGGTGCAAGTCTCAAGCACCTGAAAGGCATGGGAGCCTGGCTGCTGGGGCGCAAGTAAGCGGATGGAAGGATGAAAGAAAAGGACTTCGAGCAGCAGCATGAGTGGCTGTGGCAGCAGTTTGAAACTCAGGTTGAGTCCTGTCTCAACGGCGGCGGCACGCCGGACGCAGCCTTTCCGGAGCGCTATCGCCAACTCTGTGGCCAGCTGTCACTGGCGCGTCAAAGAGAATATTCCGAAGGATTGGTGGCCCGTCTTAACCGACTGGTGATGCTGGGGCATCATCTGCTCTACCGACGTGATACCGGTGCCTCGATGCAGCGACTGGGACAGGCGTTGGCCGAATTTGTCGCCGCCTTAAGGCGGCATCGTCGCTATCTGCTCTGCTCGGCGTTGCTGTTTATTCTGCCCGCGCTGGTAATGGGCGCTGGCTCCTATCTGAGTGAAACTTTCACCTACAGTCTGATTTCGACCGAACAGGCGGCCGAATTGGAGTCCATGTATGATCCGGCCAACGAACGCTTGGGGCCGGAACGAGATGCAGAAACCGATCTGGCCATGTTTGGCTACTACATCAGTCATAACATCGGTATTGCCTTTCAGGCATTCGCCGGAGGCATGTTTTTCGGTCTGGGGACTGTATTGATCGTGCTCCATAACGGGCTTTATCTGGGAGCCGTGGCCGGTTACCTGACCCGTGCCGGGTTTGCCATTACCTTTTATCCCTTCGTGATCGGGCATGGAGCTTTTGAACTGACCGCAATCGTCATTTGTGGTGCGGCCGGGCTGATGATCGGACATGCCCTGATTCATCCGGGTCGCTGGCGGCGACTGGACGCCTTGCGCCGGGCAGCGGCGGAAGCGGTCAAGTTGATGTACGGCGCGATGTTTATGCTTTTTGTAGCTGCTTTTCTGGAAGCCTTTTGGTCGTCCAGCAGTACCCTGCCGGTGGCGGTCAAACTCGGGACAGGCGCTTTGCTTTGGCTGTTTGTGCTCTGGTTCTGCTTCTTCTCGAACTTAGGGGGGCGCCGTGAATCTGTCTGAGCTACAGATCCGGGCAAAGGTGCGCACTCCCTGGCAAGCCGTGGATTTGGGTGCGTTGATGGCGCGCCGCTGGTTTCTACCATTGTGGCTGGCTTGGCTGGTGCCTGCCGGGCTGTGCTTTCTGTTGCTGAGTCTGGTCTTCAATCAAAACCCCTGGGTGGTAATGCTGGTTATCTGGTGGCTGAAGCCGCTGCTGGAGCGCTGGCCGCTGCTCTTGTTGAGCCGTTTTGTGTTTAATGAGCACTCAATTCGAGGTCTGACGCGACGACAGTTGCTTGGTACCCTGGTGTTTGGCGCGCTGCCTGTATTGCTGTGGCGCCGTTTTGATCCTTGGCGCGCTTTCAGTCAACCGATTACCGTGCTGGAAAAGCAAAAAGGGCCACAGCGGAAAAGTCGCTGGCGGATACTGTCCTCCAACTGTAGTTCGGCGGCATCCTGGATGACGGTAGTACTGGCGCATGTCGAGTTCCTGTTGATGATGGCCGGTCCTGTGCTGGTCATGATGCTGCTGGGCGATCAGATCGAAATCGATACCTGGCTGTTTCTCGGTGACGATGGGAATCTGCTGGCGCATGCCAGCAATGCCTTTGCTTTGCTCTGCATGTCTGTTGTCGCCCCGTTTTATGTTGCAGGGGGCTTTTGTCTGTATATCAACCGCCGCATCGAACTGGAAGCCTGGGATCTGGATCTGTTGTTCCGGCGGATAGCCCGCCAGCGCAGTGAGCAGAGCGCGGCATCGTCGGCTACCTTAGCCTCGCTGCTGTGTGGAAGTTTGCTGCTGATCACCGCGTTGACGGTCCTGCCTGCAGGGGGTGTCCTGGCTGCCGAGTCGGCGGGAAGCATGATGCCTGAACAGTCCAAAGAAGAGATGCTGACGCTGCTGGAGTCACCGCCCTTTGTGGTGGAAGAGGAAGTTACTCAGTGGCGCTGGAAGGAGGGTGAGGCCTCGGAAGACGCTTCCAGTGACTGGTTGAGTGATTGGCTGATCGATTGGCTCGATAATCAGGATGCAATGTCGCTGGATGGTTCGGGCCTGTTTCAGGTGGCAGAAGCTGTTGTCTGGGCTGGTATCGCAGTGCTGCTGATCCTGCTGGCACGGGTGTTGATGCGCTATTTGCGTGCACCTGATATGTTGCCGGACCCGGAAAAGACGGTCGTCGAGGCTCCCAAAGTGCTGATGGGTATGTCCATCGATGCCGGTAGTCTGCCGCAGGATATCAATGCCGCGGTCGCGGCGGCGCTGGATCAGGGCGACATGCGTGCGGCGTTGTCACTTGTGTATCGCTATGCGCTACACCGGTTGGTTCACCATCATGGTGTTGAAGTTGAGTCCTGGCATACGGAGCTGGAATGTGCGGCCGCCGTTCGCCGGCATACCGAATTGGTCCTGGACGGGGTGTTTGACCGCCTGACGAGGGTGTGGCTGCGTCTGGCATACGCACATGAATTGCCTTCACGTGCCGTGATTGAGCAACTGCTGGTGTCTTTGCAGAAGGTGCTGAAGTGATGGGGGCGACAATACTCCGAATCCTGATTGTTCTGCTGCTGGTCTGGATCGGCTACTTGGTGGCTGCCAATTTGGAAAGACATACTGAGGTTGTCGACAACGGGCCAAGTCCTGAGGTACAGCGTAACCGCTATTATGCCGCCGGCGCCTTTCTGGAACAGCGCGGACTGGGTGTCGATCACAGCCGTTATCCGGTAAACCCGGAAGCTTTGGCTGCGCAGGATACACTGCTGCTGACCGATACCGAGTATCTGGCGAATGATCCTGAGGCGGTGCATCAACTGCTGCTTTGGGTGCGTTCCGGTGGTCATCTGATCTGGCCCTACACCTCTGAGGTAGAGGCGCAGCCATTAGCCGAGGCACTGGGCATTCAGCTAGAACGCAAGCAGTCTGACGAGGCTCAGGGCAAGCAGTTGAATAGGAGCAAAACCACGGCATCGGACCCGGAAACATCAACTGTATCCGCGCCGACACCCGATGAGCTTTCTGAAGACAAGGCCCGTGCGAATCAAGCATCAGAAACGGAAGCAGCAGACGTGAGTGCTCGGGAGAGGGTCCGAGTCAATATCCGGCAGCGCGAGGCCGATATCCAGCAGGAGCAGTTGAGCCGCTTTGCTCCACTTGGGGGACCGAACATGCTCATCCAACAGGCCGGTAGCATGTCGTTGTCGCCGACCCTTGCTGAGCCGGGTGAGGGTATTTACCCGACAGTGGAGGCTGTTTCTCGTTCCGGGAACGGGGTGGATATGCTGCTACTGAGTTTAGGTCAGGGGGAAGTGGCTGTGCTGAAGGATGTCAGCATCTGGTCCAACTATGACATAGGCCTGTTCGATCATGCGCACTTGCTGGGCTGGCTCACCCGCAACAGCGCAAGGGTTCATATTCAGCGTTATAGCCAGTGGCCTCCCTTGTCACAACTGATTTGGACGTATGCGCCTGAGGCACTGTTAGCCGGGAGTGCGCTCCTGCTGGGCTGGTTGCTGCACCTGGGGCGGCGTTTTGGTCCGATCAGGCGGCCGGGTCTGCAACAGCGACGCAGTTTGGGCGAGCATGTAGAAGCGGTCGCTCGCTTTCATTATCAGTATGGGCAGGTCGATTACCTGCTGGCTCCACTACGGCGTCAGATTACGCAGCGAGCAGCCCGTTTGCAGCTGGGGTTTGAGCGGCTGTCGCCGGAGCGGCAGTGCGAAGCGATTACGCGGCTGGCCACACTGCAACCGGAAGAGGCCACGCAGGCACTGATGCCCCGGGAGCACTACAACGCGACTGAGCTGGTCGATACAGTGCAACTTCTAATCAGGATCAGGAACCGACTATGACCATGGAAACGGAAGATTTACAGGCTACCAACGAACTGACTGAGAAAGTCGATTTCCTTCGTCGCAATATCCAGTCCATGCTGATTGGGCAGGATGATGTGATTGACCAGGTGCTGGTGGCATTGCTGTGTCGTGGTCATGTGCTGCTCGAAGGGGTGCCCGGTCTGGGCAAAACACTACTGGTAAGAGCGCTTGCCACCTGCTTTGACGGGCAGTTCCGTCGGATCCAGTTCACCCCGGACCTGATGCCCGCCGACATGACTGGTCACTCCATCTATGACATGAAAGAAGGGCGCTTTCACGTACGCCGTGGACCGGTGTTCACCAATTTGCTGCTGGCGGACGAAATCAACCGTTCGCCTGCCAAGACTCAAGCCGCGCTACTTGAAGTGATGCAGGAGCATCAGGTGACCATAGAAGGCACAGCCTACGCGTTGGCACCTCCCTTTATGGTATTGGCGACCCAAAACCCGATTGAGCAAGAGGGCACCTATCCGCTGCCGGAAGCGGAGCTGGACCGCTTTCTGATGAAGGTCTTTATCGACTACCCCGCGTTCGAGGACGAAACCCGGTTGGTACGTCAGGTGACTGGAGGAGAGCTGAACATGGCGACGCTCCGTGAGCGCCTATCCGGTACCCTGGCCCCGGAAGACGTGCTGGAGCTGCAGCGTGCAACCGAGCGTGTTACGCTCGATGAGCAGGTGCTGAACTATGCCGTGAGCCTGGTACAAGCCACCCGCAATGCTGGCAGTATCCTAAAGGGCGCGGGTCCCCGTGCCAGTATTGGTCTGGTCAGTGCAGCCAAGGCCTGGGCATTGATGAACGGACGTGATTTCGTTCTGCCGGATGATATCAAACAGGTCGCGCTACCGGTAATGCGACACCGCATTCTGCTGGCACCGGAGAGCGAAATCGAAGGGTTTACCCCTGACCGGGTGTTGCAGCAGCTGCTGCAAACGGTTGATGCGCCGCGGACATGATCAGGGCACTCCTCGGCCTGATCCCTGACAGGATACTGCTGAAGTCTCTTCTGGGGCTGCTGGGCTTGGCTGTGCTGCTGTTGGTAGTGCGCGTCTTTACTGAGCTGGATACCTCGCCGCTCCGGAGTCTTTGGTGGGGGCTGCTGTCAGTAGGGTGTGTCATCTCGCTGATAGATGCGTTCTGGGTGTGTGGCTTGCCCGAGGTGCTGGCCCAGCGGAGGTTGCCGGGCAACCTGGCACTTGGGGCTCCCGCCTCGGTCAAGCTGAAACTCGATAATCCCGGTCGACGTGCAATTCGGCTGGATTGTACCGACCATTACCCGGACGCACTGAGTACAGAACAGCTGCCGGCGGCGCTGGAACTACCGGCAGGTGCAAGTCGCATCGTTGAGTACATCGCTCGCCCCGTGCGTCGGGGAACAGCGCATTTTGGTGCGATTGATGTACGGGTGCAATCGCCGCTCGGACTTTGGCGTAGGCATTATTCGATTGCCGCAGAGCAACGGGTCAAGGTATATCCCAACTTTATGGCGCTGGCCAATCTGAACTTTCTTGACTACGAGCAGCGCATTGCCCATGTGGGCGCACACTTAAGCCAGCGTCGCGGCTCCGGTCAGGAGTTCAAGCAGTTGCGGGAATATCAGCGTGGTGACGAAATTCGGCAGGTCGACTGGAAAGCGACTGCGCGTCAGCAGAGACTGATTTCACGGGAATATCAGGACGAGCGTGATCAGGAAGTGCTGTTTATGCTCGATACCGGGCGGCGCATGCGTGCGATGGATGGTGAGGCAAGCCACTTCGATCATTCGCTGAATGCATTACTGCTGACGTCCTATATTGCGCTGGGAGCTGGCGATTCTGTCGGCGTGCTTGGCTTTGCCGGCAGCTGTCGCTGGGTAAAGCCGGTGAAGGGACGCCTGGGCATCAATGCGCTGCTGAACAGTTTGTATGACGTGCACAGCAGTACCGAAGCCAGCGACATTGTTCAAGCTGCCGGGACGCTGATGCAGCGGCAGCAAAAACGAGCGTTGGTCGTGATAGTGACCAATCTCAGGGATGATGACAGCAATGATTTGCAGCTAGCAGTCAAATTACTGGCACGCAGGCATCTGGTGATGTTGGCCTGCCTGCGCGAAAGTTACCTTGATAGGGAGCTGTCGACTCAAGCGGGGCGTCAGGAGACACTTAACTACTGTGCCCGGGCGCTGTATCGTGAGCAGCGTGAGCAGGTCATTCAGTGGTTGCAGAGGCAGGGTGTCATTGCTGTCGATGCGCCGCCACAACAGTTGCATGTGGCGTTGGTTGAGCAGTATTTGCTGTTGAAACGTTCAGGCAAATTGTAGATTGGTGAGGTGGCGAATAGCGATCCACGCTCATGGCGTCTGGCACAGGCGTGAGTGGTCAAGCATCTCCCGTGCCTTCCAGGGTATCTCTTCGTGGTCGAAATGGATGCTTTTGTTACGCAGGTGATGACGTTGACAGGCATGAGTCATGTCTACTCCTGCGAAGATGAATCATTTGCGCAATGGACTGACCCCTTTTCATGTGCCTTCCGTATGATTTTTAGACTATAATGCGCATCTTTTTCGAGGCAGCTACAGGTCAGTCCATCACTACCTGCGCCGACTTTGCCGCTACTTTTGCCACTTCAGGGGACAGCAATGTTTAGCAAAGATATGTCTATCGCCAGTTTTGATCCGGATCTGTTCGCTGCGATGCAGTCCGAAGCGACGCGTCAGGAAGAGCACATCGAACTGATCGCTTCCGAGAACTACACCAGCCCGCGTGTGATGGAAGCTCAGGGCTCGGTCCTGACCAACAAGTATGCTGAAGGCTACCCCCACAAGCGTTACTACGGCGGTTGCGAATACGTCGACGTGGTTGAAGAGCTGGCGATCGAACGTGCCAAGGAACTGTTTGGCGCTACCTACGCCAACGTCCAGCCGCACTCCGGCTCCCAGGCCAATGCTGCCGTGTACATGGCGCTGTGCCAGCCGGGCGATACCGTGCTGGGCATGAGTCTGGCTCACGGTGGTCACCTGACTCACGGCGCTGCCGTATCTTTCTCCGGTCGTATCTACAAGGCCGTTCAGTACGGTCTGAACCCGGAAACCGGCTCCATCGATTACGATGAGGTCGAGCGTCTGGCGGTTGAGAACAAGCCGAAGATGATCGTGGCCGGCTTCTCTGCCTACTCACAGATCGTGGACTGGGCACGTTTCCGCGAGATCGCTGACAAGGTTGGCGCTTATCTGTTCGTCGATATGGCCCACATCGCAGGCCTCGTGGCTGCCGGCGTATACCCGACGCCGCTGCCCTTCGCAGATGTTGTTACCACCACCACTCACAAGACACTGGGCGGTCCGCGTGGCGGCCTGATCCTGTCTTCCAACGCGGATGAAGAGCTGCAGAAGAAGCTGAACTTCGCGGTATTCCCGGAATCTCAGGGCGGCCCGCTGATGCACGTCATCGCGGCTAAGGCCGTATGCTTCAAGGAAGCGATGGAGCCCGAGTGGAAAGCCTACCAGGCTCAGGTCGTCAAGAATGCTCAGGCCATGGCCAAGGTGTTCCTGGATCGTGGCATCAATATCGTCTCCGGCGGTACTGAAGATCACCTGTTCCTGGTTGACCTGATCAACAAGGACATCACCGGCAAGGATGCAGACGCGGCGCTGGGCCGTGCCAACATCACCGTGAACAAGAACTCCGTGCCGAACGATCCGCGTTCGCCGTTCGTGACCTCTGGTCTGCGTATCGGCACTCCGGCCGTGACCCGTCGTGGCTTCAAGGAAGAGGAAGTGGCGCAGCTGGCGAACTGGATCTGCGATATCCTCGACGACATCAGTAACGACGATACCATTGCGCGCGTGAAGGGCCAGGTACAGGAAATCTGTGCCCGCTTCCCGGTTTACAAGTAAGCCGGTAGAATAGCAGGGGCGGCTGCGGCCGCCCTTTTTGTTTGGGGCCTGTCCCCTCCTTGACCCTTCGGGGAAACGCTCTTTCGCTGAGGCAACCCATGCACTGTCCGTTTTGTGGCACCCATGAAACCAAAGTTGTCGACTCCCGGCTGGTGGCCGAGGGGCAGCAGATCCGACGGCGGCGCGAATGCATCAGCTGCCATGAGCGTTTTACCACCTACGAGACCGCCGAACTGCTGATGCCTCGTGTCATCAAGACCGATGGCTCGCGCCAGCCCTTTGACGAAGAAAAACTGCGCGCCGGTATCCAGCGGGCGCTGGAAAAGCGTCCGGTCAGCATCGAAGAGATCGAAGCCTGCATCACCCGCATCAAACAACGCCTCCGTGCCACGGGTGAACGTGAGTTACCTTCGCGGGAGGTGGGTGAAGCGGTTATGGCTGAGTTGCGCAAGCTGGATCAAGTCGCCTATGTGCGTTTTGCTTCGGTCTATCGCAGCTTCCAGGATATCAACGAATTCCGTGAAGAGATCGAGCGCCTGTCTGGAGCGGAGCATGACTGATCATTTCAGCGGCGACGACCACCGTTACATGGCGCATGCGCTGCAACTGGCCGAGCAGGGGCTATACACCACCGACCCCAACCCGCGTGTCGGCTGTGTGCTGGTGCGTGATGGTGTTGTGGTCGGTGAAGGCGCTCACCTTAAGGCAGGCGAACCCCATGCCGAAGTTCATGCCCTGCGTATGGCCGGTGAGCAGGCTGTGGGTGCTACCGCCTATGTCACACTGGAGCCCTGCAGTCATCATGGCCGTACGCCACCCTGTGCGGATGCGCTGGTCAAGGCAGGTGTGGCCCGGGTTGTCGCGGCCATGCAGGATCCCAATCCACTGGTGGCCGGGCAGGGGCTGGCGCGTATTGCCGCCGCAGGGATCACCACGGCCTCGGGGCTGCTGGAGGCAGAGGCACGCAGGCTCAACCCCGGCTTCATTAGCCGGATGGAACGGGGGCGTCCCTTTGTTCGATTGAAGCTGGCGGCTAGTCTGGATGGACGTACGGCCATGCGCAGCGGCGAGTCACAATGGATCACAGGCGCAGCCGCTCGTGCTGATGTGCAGCGACTGCGCGCACGCAGCTCGGCTGTTGTCACCGGCGTTGAAACCGTCTTGCATGATAACGCTTCACTGACTGTGCGTGCCCCCGAGTTGGGGCTGTCGCCCGAACTGGCTGAGCAGGCGGCAAGCCGTCAGCCGTTGCGAGTGGTACTGGACAGCCAGCTGCGTCTGCCGGCAGGGTCGAAACTTCTGAGCTTGCCCGGCGAAATTTTGATTGCCACCGCACTGTCGCAGGATCATCCTCGCGCCGCGGCTCTGATACAGCCCGGGGCGCGTATGCTGAGCCTGCCAGGCACCGAGGGGCGAGTTGATCTGGGTGCGCTGCTGGTGCTGTTGGCTGAAGAGTACCAGTGCAACGAGCTGTTGCTGGAATGTGGTGCGACCCTCGCCGGTGCGGCGCTGCAGGCGGGCCTGGTGGACGAACTGGTACTGTATATGGCCACTACGCTGCTGGGCAGTTCGGCGCGTCCGTTACTGGAGTTGCCATTGGAGCGCATGGCACAGCAGCAACGGCTTAAACTGACCGACAGTCGTATGCTGGGTGAAGACCTGCGTCTGACCCTGAGCTGCGACGGAGAAATTAACTGATGTTTACCGGAATCATCGAAGCGATCGGTGAAATTGCCGACAAACGAATGATCGGTGGAGACATGCGGCTGTATGTGCGCACCGGTGGCCTTGATCTGTCCGATGTGAAACTGGGTGACAGCATCGCTACCAATGGCGTCTGCCTGACCGCCGTGGAACTGCCGGGCGATGGCTTTATTGCCGATGTGTCGCTTGAAACCCTTGCTCATTCCCGCTTTGAGGAGCTGGAGCCAGGTGAGGCGGTCAACCTGGAAAAGGCGTTGCGTCCGGACAGCCGATTGGGCGGGCATATTGTCACCGGTCATGTGGATGCGGTGGGTACCGTGGTCGAGCGGGCGGATGATGCCCGCTCGGTGCAACTGAAAATTCGTATGCCGGTATCCATTCAGCGTTATGTTGCAGCCAAGGGCTCGATCACAGTGGATGGGGTCAGTCTGACAGTCAACAGCCTCGATGGCGACTGCTTCTGGCTCAATATCGTGCCGCACACGGCACAGGAAACGATTATCGACCGCTACAGCGCCGGTCGTCGGGTCCACCTGGAGGTGGATATCATTGCCCGCTATCTTGAACGCCTGATCGGAGCTGCGGCTCCACAGGCCGAGGACGAGACAGCAGGCAGCCTGACACTGGCGATGCTGGCTCAACACGGATTCATGCGTCGCTGATGCGGCGGGAGAGAACTATGCAGCTGAATACAACTGAAGAACTGATCGAAGATATCCGTCAGGGCAGGATGGTTATCCTGATGGATGACGAAGATCGTGAAAATGAAGGCGACCTGGTGATTGCCGCCCAGTGCGTGCGGCCCGAAGACATCAATTTCATGATCACCCATGCCCGCGGTCTTGTCTGCCTGACACTGACCCGTGAGCGCTGCGAGCAGCTCAAGTTGCCGCTGATGGTGCAAAACAACGGCGCCGCTTTCTCGACCAATTTTACCCTGTCGATCGAAGCCGCCAAGGGCGTCACCACCGGTATCTCGGCAGCTGATCGTGCGGTCACCGTACACGCGGCTGTGAAGAGTGATGCTCAGCCGGAGGATATCGTTCAGCCGGGGCATATTTTCCCGTTGATGGCTCAACCCGGCGGTGTACTTAGCCGGGCCGGTCATACGGAAGCCGGTTGCGACATGGCGCGTTTGGCCGGATTTGCGCCGGCGTCGGTTATTGTTGAGATCATCAATGAAGACGGCAGCATGGCACGCCGTCCTGATCTGGAAAAGTTTGCTGCCAAGCACGGCATCAAGATCGGCACCATTGCGGATTTGATCCACTACCGTACCCGCAATGAGCATACAGTTGAGCGTGTGGGCGAGGGTGTATTGCCGACCGAGTTTGGCGAGTTTCGTTATGTCAGCTATCGTGACGAAATTCAGAACTGCACCCATCTGGCGCTGGTGAAGGGTGATATCGACCCGAACGAACCCACGCTGGTGCGCGTCCATGTCCGTACTGAAGTGTTGCGTGATGTGGTCGGCGTACGCCGCGGGCCGGAAGTGAAATGGACCATGCGCCGTGCGCTGGAGCGTGTGGCCAACGAAGGCAAAGGTGTGGTGCTGTTGATCGATAAGGGCACCCGTGTCGATCTGGGTGAGGCGATCGAAAGTCTGCTCAATGCTGACCGTACCCGTTCCAAGGTGAACGTCAGTGCATCTGGTGCTTACATGACCGTAGGTACCGGCTCACAGATTCTGCGGGATCTGGGGGTGCATAAAATGCGCCTGCTCAGCTCGCCAATGAAATTCAACGCGATCTCCGGTTTTGATCTGGAAATCGAAGAGTACATCCCCTACGAGGATTGATGGACAAGTCTATGACAGTACAAGTATTTGAAGGCGACTTCGTGAGCGCCGACGGCAAATATGCCATTGTGGTGGGTCGCTTCAACGCGTTTGTGGTTGAAAGCCTGTTGGACGGCGCCATCGATGCGCTGGTGCGCCACGGCGTATCTGAAGAAAATATTCGTGTCATCCGTGTGCCAGGCGCATTCGAGATTCCGCTGGCGGTCAAGCGAGTGGCACAACAGAAGCAGGATGACGCCATTATCGCGTTGGGCGCCGTAATCCGTGGCGGTACACCACATTTTGAATATGTTTCGTCCGAAAGCTCCAAGGGCGTGGCGCAGGTGTCCATGGACTACGATATCCCCGTGGCCAATGGCATCCTGACTGTGAATTCCATTGAACAGGCGATTGAGCGTTCCGGTACCAAGGCCGGTAACAAGGGGGCGGAAGCCGCATTGTCAGCGCTGGAAATGGTCAGCCTGATGCGTCAGCTTGAGGTTTGAGCATGAGCGAGTCCACGCCGCGTAAAAAAGGCAAGCCCAATCTGACTGAAATGCGCCGCAGCGCCCGCAGCTTTGCGTTGCAGGCACTGTACCAGTGGTCCGTGGCAGGTCAGAGCGCTAATGAGATTGAGGCGCAGTTTCGGGTCGATAACGACATGAGCACCACCGATGTACAGCTGTTCTCTGAGCTGCTGCGCGGGGTTACGGCAGGCAGCAAGGATCTGGATGAAGCCTACCGTCCCTTCCTTGACCGGCCGCTGACCGACCTGGACCCGGTTGAACTGAGCGTGCTTCGCATAGGTGCCTACGAACTGATTCACCGTTTGCAGGTGCCCTATCGTGTGGCGATCAACGAAAGTGTTGATCTGGCCAAGATATTCGGTGCCACAGAAAGCCACAAGTATGTCAACGGCATTCTCGACAAGCTGGCCCAGCGCGTGCGTGCGGCTGAAATTCGTGCTCGGCGTGCTGCCGACTGAACGATGACAGATTCGCGTGGGTGAGTTCGAGCTGATCCGACGCTGCTTCATGCAGGAGCAAACCGGTGCTGGTGTCATCAACGGCATTGGTGATGACTGCGCCGTACTGGAGGTGCCTCCAGGTCAGCAGTTGGTGGTGTCGATCGATACCTTGGTGGAGGGCGTGCACTTTTTGCCCGGTACCGCGCCCGCACAGCTGGCCGAGCGTCTTGTGGGCGCTGCGGTCAGTGATCTGGCGGCCATGGCCGCGACCCCCGCCTGGATTACACTGGCCGTAACCCTGCCGCAGGCGGATGAAACCTGGCTGCTGGCCTTCTCGCGCGCACTGTCTCAGCGTTGCAGTGAGCTGGGTATTGCCTTGGTGGGAGGGGATACCACCCGTGGCCCGGTCTGCGTTCTCAGTGCTCAGGTGCATGGGCTGGTGCCCAATGGCCAGGCGTGGCTTCGCAGTGGTGCAGTTCCCGGAGATCGCATTCTGGTGACTGGCTCCCTTGGGGACAGCCGTGGCGGCTTGGAAACGCTGCTGCAGCCGCTGCCCGTGAGTGCAGAGCCAGAAGCGGTTGAACAGTTGAGGCAGCGCTTTTACCGCCCGGAACCGAGGCTTGAGCTGGCTCAGAGCCTGCGTGAACATGTACATGCGGCCATTGATATCTCGGATGGCCTGCTGGGTGATCTGGGCCATATCCTCGAAGCCTCTGGAGTGGGAGCGCGGCTGGAGGTAGATCAGTTACCTGTCTCATTCGCCCTGCAGCAGCTTTATCCCCAGCAGGTGCAAGACTGGGCACTGGCCGGTGGCGAAGACTTTGAGTTGTGTTTGGCAGTACCTGCCGCACAGCTGTCGTCCTGTCTGGACACGGCGCAAGCGCTCGGCATTCGCCTGACCGATGTCGGTGAAATAACCGCCGACACCGGGCTTCAGGTTCTGCAAGCGGGGACAACGGTACTGGGTGACTTGCCTGGCAGTTGGGATCATTTCAGGAGTGAAGATGAATAAAGCCCCCGCCTCGGTGTGGCGCAATCCGATCCATTTTCTGGCCTTTGGTCTGGGCAGCGGTGCCTCGCCGAAGGCGCCGGGTACGGCAGGAACTCTGGCGGCGGTACCGCTTTGGTATTTGCTGTCACAGACGCCGCTGGCGATGTACCTGCTGTTGGTATTGCTCGCCTTTGTGATCGGGATCTGGTTGTGTGGGCGTACATCCCGGGATCTGGGTGTTCATGACCACGGCGGCATTGTCTGGGATGAGTTTGTCGGCTATTGGATCACCATGATCGCGGTACCGGTGGACTGGGTCTGGGCGCTGGCGGGTTTTATCCTGTTCCGCCTGTTCGATATTCTCAAACCCTGGCCCATTGGTCCTGTGGACAAGCGGGTGCACGGTGGGCTGGGTATCATGCTGGATGATGTGCTTGCGGGCGTTATGGCCGCCGCAGTACTGCACGGGCTGATCTGGCTGTTTTGAGCCGACAGCTTGAATTGAAAAGAATTTGCAGAGGAAACAACCAAGGTGTCAGTTCAGTATGTAGCCGATTCGCGGCTGCCAACCCCCTGGGGGGTGTTTACCATGGTGGGGTTTGAAGACCCCGCCACCGGGAAAGAGCACGTCGCGCTGGTGTTCGGCGAAGTGGCCGGTGACGAGCCGGTACTGGCCCGTATTCACTCCGAGTGTCTGACCGGCGATGCGCTGTTCAGCCTGCGCTGTGATTGTGGTTTCCAGCTGCAGGAAGCACTGAAGCGCATCGCGGAAGAGGGCAGGGGGGTACTGCTGTATCTGCGTCAGGAGGGCCGGGGAATTGGCTTGCTGAACAAGATCAAGGCGTATCACCTACAGGATGGCGGTGCCGATACAGTGGAAGCCAACGAGCAGCTGGGTTTTGCCGCCGACATGCGTGACTACAGCATGTGTGAGCCGATGCTTGAGCATCTGGGCATCAAGGCTGTGAAGTTGATGACCAATAACCCGCGCAAGGTGTCAGCACTGGAGAAATACGGCGTCAACGTGTCAGAGCGTGTACCGCTCCAGGTGGGTAAGAACCGCCACAACGAAAGCTATCTGCAAACCAAGATGGGTAAGCTCGGCCACATGATGACCGAACACCACTTCAAGGATGAATAACTAACCCTGCAAGCGCTGCCGGATCGCGGTTTCGATACCGGCAGTATCCAGGCCGCACTCGGCCAGCTGTTCGCTGCGACTGGCGTGACCTATCCAGCGATCCGGTATCCCCAACAGCAGCAGTTCTGTATCCAGGGCCGCCTGAGTGCAGAACTCGGCTACCGCTGAGCCTGCCCCACCTTGAATGGCATGATCTTCCAGGGTGACCAGTAGTTCATGTTCACCTGCCAGTTGCTCGACCATGCAACTGTCCAGCGGTTTCACAAAGCGCATGTCCACCAATGTATAGCCATTCGTGTCGGCTACTTGGCGCGCACTGTCCAGCAACGGGCCAAAATTGAGCAGTGCCACCTGTTTTCCTCTGCGCAGTACTCGGCTTTTGCCAATATCCAGTCTAGCTGCATCGTCTGTCTGTGGCAGGGCAGCACTGCCACGGGGGTAGCGAACGGCGGCAGGCCCCGGGTACTGATAGCCCAGTGTCAGCATCGCTTCCAGCTCGGTCTCATCGGCTGGTGTCATCAGCAGCAGACCGGGCAGGCATCGCAACGCCGCGATGTCGAAGCTGCCGGCGTGGGTAGCGCCATCTTCACCCACCAGCCCTGCCCGATCGATCGCCAGCAGCAGATCGAGATCCTGAATCGCCACATCATGTACGATTTGGTCCCAGGCACGCTGCAAAAAGGTGGAATAGATCGCCAGCACCGGTTTCATGCCGCTGCAGGCGAAGCCCGCGGCCAGAGTCGCGGCGTGCTGCTCGGCGATGGCAACGTCAAAATAGCGCTCGGGAAAGCGCTCGGAGAACTCGATCAGATCCGAGCCTTCGCGCATCGCTGGTGTAATCCCGATCAGGCGTGAGTCCCGAGCGGCAGTCTCGGCGAGCCAGCGGCCGAATACATTGCAGTACTTGGGCCGTTTGGCAGTGTTGTCGACTGCGGCCAGCGGCTCGATTTTGGTCAGAGCATGGTAGCCAACCGGGTCCGCTTCGGCCGGTGCGAAACCTTTGCCCTTGCGGGTGATGACATGCAGCAACTGTGGGCCGGGGCATTGCAATGACCGCTCCAGTGCCGGCAGCAGCAGGCTGAAGTCGTGTCCGTCCACGGGGCCGGAATAATTGAACTCAAGTGCCTTGAACAGAGCGGCGGTGACGGGGCCATCCATTTTTTGTTTCAGATTGCGTGCCAGGTAGCTCGCCAGGCCGCCTTCATTACGTGAGATCGACATGTCGTTGTCGTTGAGGATCACAAGCAGGTCGGCGCGGGTGTGGGCGGCATGATTCAACGCTTCGAACGCCATGCCTGCGGTCATGGCACCATCACCGATCACCGCTACGGTACGGCGGTTTTCACCCTGTAGCCGGTAGCCCAGCGCCATGCCCAGTGCGGCACTGATCGAGGTACTGGAGTGGCCTGTACCAAAACTGTCATAGGGGCTTTCGGTGCGTTTTGGAAAGGGGGAAAGACCCCCTTTCTGACGCATGCTGGCCATGGAGTCGCGCCGACCGGTCAGAATCTTGTGTGGATAACTCTGGTGGCCCACATCCCAGATAAGGCTGTCATCAGGGGTATTGAGCAGGTAATGCAGTGCAATGGTCAGATCGACCACGCCCAGGCCTGCGCCGAAATGTCCTCCGGTCTGGCCCACGGACCAGAGCAAAAAGGCACGTAGTTGCCGGGCCAGTTCAGGCAGGTCGGTACGACTTAATTGGCGCAGATCGGTCGGTGACTGGACGAGGTCCAGCAAGGGGGTATCGGGTCGCTGGTCAGGAATCCGATTGAACATGCTCAATGGTCACGCGCAACAATGTAGTCGGTCAGGGCAATCAGCGCTTCGGCATCAGGGCCAAAGCCTGTGAGTATGGCTACGGCTTCCTGGTGCAGTTGGTTCAGT
Source organism: Marinobacterium iners DSM 11526 (assembly GCF_900107855.1). GTDB lineage: Bacteria > Pseudomonadota > Gammaproteobacteria > Pseudomonadales > Balneatricaceae > Marinobacterium > Marinobacterium iners. Next base: position 70,159 of record NZ_FNRJ01000009.1, read on the forward strand.
TTTGAGCGTGCACCTTCCATGCCCAGTAGAGCGGGATAGGTGGGTTTGTTCTGTGCCTGATCAGACCCCTGGGGTTTACCCAGCGTGGCTGTATCACCTTCAATGTCGAGCAGGTCGTCCTGGACCTGAAATGCCAGCCCGACCAGGTCGCCAAAGCGACGCAGTTGGTCCAGACGTTCGCCTTCCGGCTCACCGGCTGAAAGTGCGCCCAGCTCTACGGCACAGGTAATCAGTGCTCCGGTCTTGCAGGCGTGCATTGCCTGCAGCTGCTCCAGTGTCAGAGGCTGGCCTACATGACCAAGGTCAAACGCCTGCCCGGCTACCATGCCCTGCCGGCCGCTGGCGCGTGCCAGCACCTTCATCATCTTCAGCTGACGCAGTGCCAGTGTTGGGTCGATGATTTCGCTCAGTTGCTCAAACGCCAGACACTGCAGGGCATCACCGGCCAGGATGGCTGTCGCCTCATCAAAGACAATATGACAGGTGGGCTTGCCGCGACGCAGGTCGTCGTCATCCATCGCCGGCAGGTCATCATGGATCAGCGAATAGCTGTGGATGCACTCAATGGCAACCGCTGCCCGGTCAGTCAGGGCGTGAGGAGGCTGGTCGGTACTGCACAGCTGGTGGCTAAGGTAGACCAGTGCCGGTCGCAGGCGTTTGCCGCCGTTAAGCAGGCCGTAACGCATTGCTTCGGGCAGTCGGGGCTCAAGTGAGGCCATTTCCTGAAAAAGTTGCTCAAGCTGCAGCTCAGTGCGAGAGCGGTACTGAGCCAGTACCTGCTGAATGTCCATGCCTACTCTTCCCGGTTGGGGAAGTCGTTGGCGTGAATTTCGCCATCCTGTTCAGTCAGCAGCTGCACTTTCTGCTCGGCCTGTTGCAGAATGGTCTGACATTCACGCGTGAGACGTACCCCTTGCTCGAATGAAGCAAGGGCATCTTCAATGGGCAGGTCTCCCTGCTCAAGACGTACCACGAGGCTTTCAAGCTCTGACAGGGCGTGTTCGAAGTCGGGTTTCTCGGCTTTGCGGGTCATGCGGATTTCATCTGATCGGTTAAGGCGTTCACGTTAACCAACCTGCCGACAGGGGTCAATCGGAGCTATGGAAAAAGCCGATCAAAGCGTGAACGTATGTTTAATTCTGGTATGATCTGCTGCTGGCAAAGTCAGTGTTCTTGCCCTTTATTAGCATCGGTACATATTTTCAGGAGCGATCAGTGGATCTGGCTACCCTCGTTGGTCTCTTAGGGGCTTTTGCTATCATCGTTGCCGCGATGGTACTGGGCGGTGATATCGGTATTTTTGTTAACCCACCATCCATGCTGATTGTTATCGGTGGAACACTGCTGGTGGTGTTGATGAAATTCACCCTCGGGCAGTTTCTCGGTGCCGGGAAAATCATGGCAAAAGCGTTCATGTTCAAGTCGGTTAACCCTGAGGACATCATTGCCGAAACGGTTGATCTGGCAGATGCTGCACGCAAGGGAGGGCTGCTGTCACTTGAGGATAAAGAGGTTTCTTCCGAGTTCATGCAGCGTGGTATTCAGCTGTTGGTGGACGGGCATGACCCTGAGGTAGTCAAACAGCTGTTGAAGAAAGAGGCAGGCCTTACATACGAGCGACATGACTTCGGTTCCAAGATATTCCGAGCCATGGGCGATGTGGCACCGGCAATGGGCATGATCGGCACCCTGGTGGGCTTGGTACAGATGCTGTCCAACATGTCCGACCCCAAATCGATTGGTCCGGCCATGGCGGTTGCACTGTTGACGACACTGTACGGTGCGATGATCGCCAACATGTTTGCCATTCCGGTGGCGGACAAGCTGGAGGTACGCAAGGATGAGGAGGCGCTGAATCAGGCCCTGATCATCGACGGCCTGCTGGCGATTCAGGCGGGTCAGAACCCGCGTGTAATCGATCAGATGCTGCGCAACTACCTGCCCGAGCGCAAGCGTGCCGTTGCTGAAAGCTGAGGGAGCCGGCCATGAGTGACGACAGCGAAGACAAAAAATGTAAATGTCCGCCGGCGGGGTCACCCTTGTGGATGGCGACCTTTGCCGACCTGATGTCGCTGCTGATGTGTTTCTTCGTGCTGCTGCTCTCCTTCTCGGAAATGGACGTGCTCAAATTCAAGCAGTTGGCCGGCTCCATGCGTGAAGCATTTGGCGTTCAGAACCAGATCAAGGTGGAAGATATCCCGAAGGGAACCTCCATCATTGCGCAGGAGTTCAGCCCTGGCCGCCCTGAGCCGACGCCCTTGAATGAAGTGCGTCAGATGACGGTCAACAATGACCTCAATAGCCTGGATGTGCGCTCGCGTGAGGGCGAGGCCCAAATCGAAGATGAATTGAAAGGGCTTGAAGAGCTGCGCCGACAGCAGGAAGAGCAGGCTCAGCAGGAGGCGGTCGCCGTTGCTCAGGCGCTGGCGGCTGAAATCGGTGAGGGCAGTATTGAGGTTGAAACTGATGGCACTCGCATCATCATCCGAGTAAAGGAGCGTGGATCATTTGATTCCGGCTCGGCCGAGTTGAAGTTTCAGTATATTCCGGTGATCGCCAAAATTCGTGACCTGCTGCTGGATATCAGTGGCAAGGTAGCCATTGAGGGGCACACCGACAATGTCCCCTATTCAGGGCGGCGCTTCGAGTCCAACTGGGATCTTTCAGCTGCACGAGCGCTGGCGGTGGCGCATGAACTTTTTGCTGACCGCCGTATAGATCAGTCCCGCTTCAATATTACCGGCTATGCCGATACCCGTGCGCTGGCACCCAACAGCACGGCAGAGCTTCGCGCTCGCAACCGCCGTGTGGAGATTGTCATTCAGAAGGGTGACGCAGAAGAGGCACTGGATCGACTGCAATCACGCCCTGACGGCGATACAGAAGGAACGCCGATTGACCCGAGCGGCCTGTTCTGAGGGCCGGGTCTGGTATTGAGTCATCCTCTTCTTCACCCGAAGGGAGCGTTTGCATCTGCCGTCGGGAATTAATAATATTAGTTTATTCTTAACTAATGTGTGAGGAGTCGTGCATGAGCGCCGACAAGCGAGTCAGTGTTAACGCCCAAATGACGGAAGGTTTTGCCGTTCGCGCGGATATACGCGGCCATCAGGTCGTGATTGACCAGCCGGAGGCTGCCCGTGGACAGAACCTGGGACCTACCCCGCTGGAGTATTTTTTGTTCTCGCTCGGTGGTTGTATCTGCACTATCGGCCGTATCGCGGCGATGCAGCAGAAGATTGAGCTGCGTGGCATGAAAGTCAGTGTCGAGGGTGACTACAACCCTGCCGGTTTGCTGGGCAAGCCCAGTGATGACCGCACTGGCTTCCAGCAGATCCAGGTATCAGCCGAAATCGATGCCGACATGACTGATGAAGAGAAGCAGGTGTTTCTGGATGCGGTCTGTGAACGTTGCCCACTGCATGACAATATCAAACTGGAAACACGGGTGACCCACCACTTGGTTGAGCCCAGCTGCATCGCTTGATGCCGCTGTCAGTCGACGGGCGGCACCTCCAGCAGAAAGGTGACCGGCCCGTCATTCAATAGCTCTACCTTCATATCCGCACCAAAGCGACCGGTTTCGACTGACCCATGCATGGCCCGCGCCCGCTGAACAAAGAGGTCATACAGTCGCTCACCTTCAGCGGGTGTAGCACCGCGGGAAAAGCCGGGTCTGAGCCCCTTGCGCGTATCGGCAACCAGTGTGAACTGCGATACCACCAGCAGCCCGCCCCCTACATCGGTCAGGCTTCGATTCATTTTGCCATCGACATCCGAAAAAATGCGGTAGTTTAGGACCTTTTGCAGCAGCTTGTCAGCTGTTGTTTCGTTGTCACCCTGTTCCACTCCCAGCAATAGCAGAATGCCGCCATCAATGGCACCGGTAATCTCGTCATCCACTTTTACGCAGGCATGGCTGACACGTTGAATCAGTCCCTTCACAATATTGCTCCTCAGGCGCTGCGCTGTACAAATTCGTCGGTAGCGTGGACCAGATTGTCGATAATGCCGGGTTCAAAGGCCGAGTGGCCGGCATCTCGAACGATATGTAGATGCGCATGCGGTGCCGCCTGTTGCAGGGCAAAGGCCTGCTCTAGCGGGCAAACCACATCGTAGCGGCCGTGCACGATGGTGATCGGGATATCCGCCAGCCGGTGGGCGTCATTCAGGATCTGATCCGACTCCAGAAACGCCTTGTGGATAAAGTAGTGCGCCTCGATCCGTGCCATCGCAAGGGCAAAATGGGGATCGGCAAAGTGTTCAACGACATCCGGGTTCGGGTCCAGTGTTGAACAGCGCCCCTCCCACACGGACCAGGCCTTGGCTGCTTGCATCCGTACCAAGTCGTTGTTTCCGGTCAGGCGCTGATGGTAGGCACTGAGCAGGTCGCTTCGCTCTGTAGCGGGAATGGGCTGCAAGTAATCCTGCCAGTAGTCGGGGAACAGGGCGCTGGCACCCTGCTGGTAGAACCACTGTATATCCTGGTCGCGGCAGAGAAAAATGCCGCGCAGAATCATGCCGGCGACGCGTTCAGGGTGCGTCTCGGCATAGACCAGGCTCAGCGTCGAGCCCCAGCTGCCACCAAACAGCAGCCATTGCTCAATGCTGAGGAATTCCCTGATCTGCTCCATGTCCGCCACCAGTGCCTGAGTGGTATTGGCTTCGAGCTCTGCATGCGGTGTTGAGCGACCACAGCCGCGCTGGTCGAACAGGATGATGCGATAGCGCTCGGGGTTGAAGAAACGTCGGTGAGTTGGTCCGCAGCCCCCGCCGGGTCCACCGTGTACAAACAGAACCGGAATGCCGTTGGGGTTGCCGCATTCCTCCACGTACAGGGTATGTCGGTCGCCCACCTCAATATAGTACTCGTGATTGATGCTGATCTCGGGGTAGAGGGTGCGCATGAGGCTCTCCTGTGGGTAACGGATAGGGCCAGTATATCGGCCCACTGCAGTCAGGTGAACCGATGTCTGTACTCGGGGCGGAAGTGTTGATTCGGACAGGTTTAATGGGCCTCTGAATCAATGGCGCCTGCATTGTCAGGGCGAAGCCGCCGCTGCAAACCGAGCAGAAAGTTGCGCAGAATCTGGTCCTTGCATTCCCGGTAGTGCTTGTTGTCAGGTTTGCGGAAAAAAGCACTCAGTTCGTGCTTGCTCAGAGGGAATCCAACGCTCCGCAGGGTATCCAGCACATCATCCGAGGTCATGTTCAGGGCAATTTTCAGCTTCATGAATACCATGTTGTTGCTCAGGCGTTTTTCCGGTTGAGGTTGTTCGCCTTCGCGACGACCACGGCGGGTATTGATCAGGCCGTTAAGGAAAATGGCCAGTTCGGTATCCGTCGCTGCGCAGTACGCGGAGTCATCCTCTTTTCGCAACCAGTTGACGATCTGCTCCTGGGTAACGGGGTGGTCGGCAGCTGCAAAGATCTCGACCATGGCCGAATCCTTGAGATCAAAAGTGTAGCGCAGGCGCCGCATTATATCGTTGTTGTTCACGGGTATTCCTTTGTGGGTACCCCATCATCGATTTGCAGATGGGGCCAGACAAACAAAAAGGCCGGGGATTGCTCCGCCGGCCTTTCCATACGTTACGCAGTCAAGCGGTTACTTCTTGTTGCGTTTGCGCTCGTTCTCTTTCAGCAGCTTCTTACGGATGCGGATGGCTGCTGGGGTCACTTCGACCAGCTCATCATCTTCGATGAAATCAAGAGCCTGTTCCAGTGAGTACTTGATCGGCGGGGTCAAAACGATGTTTTCATCGGTACCGGACGCGCGTACGTTGGTCAGCTGCTTGCCCTTGGTGGGGTTGATCACCAGGTCATTGTTGCGGCTGTGAATACCCAGCACCATGCCTTCATAGACCTCAACGTTCGGGTCTATGAACAGGCGGCCGCGCTCCTGCAGGTTGAACAGGGCATAGCCCAGTGCCTTGCCGGTGACCATGGACACCAGCACACCGTTGTGACGAGAGATCACGTCACCGGCCTTGACCGGGCCATAATGGTCGAAGACCGATGTCATGATGCCGGTACCGGATGTCATGGTCATGAACTGGCTGCGGAAGCCGATCAGGCCGCGGGACGGCATCATGAAGGTCAGGCGTACACGACCCTTGCCGTCCACTTCCATGTTGGTCATGTCAGCGCGACGTTTGCCCAGTTCTTCGATGATGGAACCCTGGTGCTCTTCTTCCACGTCGATCATCACGACTTCGTAAGGTTCGTGGATTTCGCCGTTCACTTCTTTCTGAATAACTTCGGGGCGTGATACACCCAGTTCGAAGCCTTCGCGGCGCATGGATTCGATCAGTACCGACAGATGCAATTCACCACGACCGGATACACGGAATTTTTCCGGGGTATCACCGGGCTCAACACGCAGGGCCACGTTATGAATCAGTTCACGATCCAGACGCTCCTTGATGTTACGGCTGGTGACGAACTTGCCTTCCTGGCCTGCAAACGGAGAATCGTTGACCTGGAAGGTCATGGATACGGTGGGCTCATCAACAGACAGTGCCGGCAGTGCTTCGACCACTTCCGGGTCGCACAGGGTATCGGAGATGTTCAGCTCATCCAGACCGGTCACACAGATGATGTCACCCGCCTGAGCCGTATCAACTTCGATACGCTCCAGACCGTGGTAACCCATGATCTTGAGAACACGGCCGTTACGCACCTTGGCATGGCTGTCGATCACCTTCACCTGGGTGTTGGTCTTGACTCGGCCGCGTGATACACGGCCAACACCGATAACGCCCACATAGCTGTTATAGTCCAGTGCGGAAATCTGCATCTGGAACGGGCCGTCGGCATCGACACGCGGTGCGTGCACGTGCTTGACGATCGCTTCAAACAGCGGCGTCATGTCGTCTGCCATTTCTTCGGGGGCATTGCCGGCAATGCCGTTCAGGGCAGAGGCGTAGACGATCGGGAAGTCCAGCTGTTCGTCGGTGGCGCCCAGGTTGTCGAACAGGTCAAACACCTGGTCCATAACCCAGTCCGGACGCGCACCCGGGCGGTCGATCTTGTTGATGACCACGATCGGGTGCAGGCCCTGAGCAAAGGCTTTCTGGGTTACGAAGCGGGTCTGCGGCATCGGGCCGTCAACCGCATCCACCAGCAGCAGAACCGAGTCCACCATGGAGAGTACACGTTCAACCTCACCGCCAAAGTCCGCATGTCCCGGGGTATCAACGATGTTGATTCGGTAGTCGTTCCAGCGAATGGCCGTGTTCTTGGCCAGAATGGTGATACCGCGCTCACGCTCCTGGTCATTGGAATCCATGATGCGCTCAGCGCTTTCATCGCGGCGGTTCAGAGTGCCTGACTGCTGCAGCAGCTTGTCGACCAGTGTGGTTTTGCCGTGGTCAACGTGGGCGATAATGGCAATATTTCGGAGGTTTTCAATCACGCGTGTGTACCCTGTGATGGTGTAAAGCGCGACATTATACGGAAGGGAGGTTAAACAAGCGATCACTGAGTGATCATTATTCTGTGACAGCAGTCTATTTTTTTCCATTGACCTCAGACTGATACTGCTCGCTTGCGGTGCAGTACTTCTGAGCCATGTGCAGATAGTGCGATCGGGTATCGCCGCTATAGGTATCCGTCAGTGCACGGTAACGACTGCAGCGGGCTCGAAGTGTGTGGGCGGCCTGCTCGCGGCAGAGTCGATACATATAGCTGCTATCGGGGTAGTTGTAGCAGATTGTTTCCAGTCTGATCTCACCGTTACGTTCCAGCCACTGCGCCGGAAAGCGCTTGCGGTAGCTTTCCTCTGAGGCGGTCGAGGCTGTCGCAGCGGTGCTGATGCTCAATAATGCGATCATCAGTGTGGCAATCATCAATTCCCTGGCAGCCATGTTCCTCTCCGTTGTTTGAGCATCTCGTCGTCACAGGTTACTGGTAAAAAAAGCTGTCGGGAAGCCTGCCTCAGGCACAGCATTTCTGGTCTGATTGCACTATCATGGATTACCGATTACTGGTACGGCCCCAAAATCGACCATCAGTGCACCTTAATGGGTCGTTATTTTCCGGCATGCACGATTTTGGTGCCTTCTGTATTGACAAAGGATGTGAGATAAAACAGAAAATCAGTGGGTTAGCATGATTTTCAAGATGGCACAGCCTTTGCTTAAGTAATAGCAAACCGGTTTCCGGATCCGTAATGACAGAAGTATTGTTTTGGCAATACTTAATAACGAGTGGGGATAGCCAAATGTCAGAGAAGACTCTGAATCTGATCAAAGAAAGCGGCGCAAAATGGATCGACATGCGCTTCACCGATTTCAAGGGCAAGGAACAGCACGTGACCATCCCTGTCACAGACATGGGTGATGACTTCTTTGAAGACGGCAAAATGTTTGACGGTTCTTCCATTGCCGGCTGGAAGGGTATTCAGGAATCCGACATGATCCTGCGTCCGGATGACAGTGCTTCCGTTCTGGATCCCTTTACCGAAGATGCAACCGTTATCGTACGCTGTGACATCATCGAGCCGGCTACTGGCCAGGGTTATGAGCGTGATCCGCGTTCTGTTGCCAAGCGCGCTGAAGAGTATCTGAAGTCTACCGGTATCGCCGACTCCGCCATGCTGGGCCCAGAGCCGGAATTCTTCGTGTTTGACGGTGTTGAATGGCATGCTGACATCAGCGGCTGCGGCTACAGCATCCAGTCTGAAGAAGCATCATGGGCATCCAACCACAAGATCGAAGGTGGTAACACCGGTCACCGTCCGCGCGTCAAGGGCGGTTACTTCCCGGTTCCGCCGATTGACTCCCTGCATGATCTGCGTGCAGCGATGTGTGATGCCATGGAAGCCATGGGCCTGACCATCGAAGTGCACCACCACGAAGTGGCGACTGCCGGTCAGTGTGAAATCGGTGTGCGTGGCAACACCCTGGTTTCCAAGGCAGACGAAGTTCAGATCCTGAAGTACTGTGTACACAACGTTGCGCATGCATACGGCAAAACCGCTACCTTCATGCCCAAGCCGCTGGTTGGTGATAACGGTTCCGGCATGCATGTTCACCTGTCCATGTCCAAGGACGGTGCCAACATCTTCGCCGGTGACGGCTACGGTGGTCTGAGCGAAACCGCTCTGTACTACATTGGTGGTATCGTTAAGCACGCCAAAGCGCTGAATGCTATCTGCAACCCGTCTACCAACTCCTACAAGCGTCTGGTCCCGGGCTTCGAAGCACCGGTTATGCTGGCTTACTCCGCCCGCAACCGTTCCGCTTCCCTGCGTATTCCGTACACCACTAGTCCGAAAGGGCGTCGTGTTGAAGCGCGCTTCCCTGATCCGGCTGCCAACCCGTACCTCTGCTTTGCAGCGCTGCTGATGGCCGGCCTCGACGGTATCCAGAACAAGGTCCACCCGGGCGATCCGGCTGACAAGGATCTGTACGACCTGCCGCCGGAAGAGGCAAAAGAGATCCCGACTGTTGTCGCCTCTCTGACCGAAGCGCTGGATGCTCTGGAAGAAGACCGTGAGTTCCTGACACGTGGCGGCGTATTCACCGACGATATGCTGGATGCGTACATCAAGCTGAAGCGTGAAGAAGTGGCCAAAGTGAACATGACCACTCATCCGGTCGAGTTCGACCTGTACTACTCCGTGTAATTCGACACTGAGTTGTAAAACTGAAAAGGCTTCCCTCGGGAGGCCTTTTTTGTCTCCGGCATTCAGGCTTGTGCATTTCCGGTGCAAGAGCGCACCGGATTAAATCTTTGCACTATTATGGTGCGTAATACCATTTTCAATAGCTGACCTACAGGGCCTTGGTTTGGCCTCAAGCCCCATATGCCGGGCGATTGGGATTTCAGAAAAACTGGCGCTTTTCTTGCATGAGAAGGGTCAGGAAGGAGAGCAGCCGATGTCCCGTTCACAGTCACACAAGCAGATACTGGATAACCTGACCAGTTCGGTATTAGTACTGAACGAGTCCCTTTGCATCCAGTACATGAATCCGGCCGCTGAAATGTTGCTGGAAGCCAGTGCACGACGGCTCAAGAATCGTCCCATCGAAGAGTGGCTATCGTCCAGTGAAGCGGAGCTGGATGTCCTGCGCCAGTCATTGTGCAGCGGCCACCCCTACAGCAAGCGGGAAGCACGGCTGGTGACTCAGACCGGGCAGGAGTTGACCGTTGATTACAGCGTCAACCCGATACCGGATGGAGGGATTCTGCTTGAGATACAGGCCCGTGACCGATTGATGCGAATTGAACGGGAAGAGGAACTGCTCACCCGTCATGCCAGTGCACGGATATTGGTACGAGGGCTCGCGCATGAGATCAAGAATCCGCTTGGCGGCATCCGTGGGGCTGCCCAGTTGCTGGACCGCGAGCTTGATCGGGAAGAGTTGCATGAATACACCCAGATCATTATTGAAGAAGCGGATCGGCTACGCCACCTGGTGGATCGCCTGTTGGGGCCGCATAAGCTGCCGGTGATTGAACGGGTGAACATTCACGCCATTCTTGAGCATGTCTGCAGTCTGGTAAAGGCCGAAACCGGCAATCGCGTCAAACTGATGCGCGACTATGATCCGAGTATTCCCGAGTTTGATGGTGCTCGGGGCCAATTAATTCAAGCGGTTCTGAATATCATCCGCAATGCGGTACAGGCGATGGAGGAGACCGGTACAACGGCGCCTCAGGTCATGCTGCGTACACGAGCACTGCGCCAGATTACATTGGGCACAGAGCGGCATCGGCTGGTGTGCTCACTTGAGATAATCGACAACGGTCCGGGCATACCCGACGAAATTGCCGATACCATTTTTTACCCCATGGTCAGCAGCCGGGCGCAGGGGTCTGGTCTGGGCCTGTCCATCGCCCAGTCGATCATGAATCAGCACAAGGGGCTGATCGAATTTACGTCGGAGCCGGGGCAGACCCGCTTCAACCTGTTTATACCACTGGAGTTGAGTCATGACACAAGCAGCCAAGGTCTGGATCGTTGATGACGACCGCTCGATCCGCTGGGTTCTCGACAAGGCGCTGACATCGGCTGGCTTCGAGACCGAAGCCTTCGATTCGGCGCAGCCACTGCTGGCGCGACTGGAAGACGAGCACCCGGATGCCATTCTGAGTGACGTGCGCATGCCGGGCATGGATGGGCTGAAGCTGTTGCAGCATCTGCACGAGGTGATGCCGCAGCTGCCGATTATCATCATGACAGCCCATTCGGATCTCGACAGCGCCGTGGCCTCCTATCAGGGCGGTGCCTTTGAGTATCTGCCCAAACCATTTGACGTGGATGAGGCGCTTTCACTGGTGCGACGCGCGGTTGCACATGCCCAGGAACAGCGCGAGCAGACGGCACAACCCCAGCCTGAGCAGGCGGCTGAAATTATCGGTGAGGCGCCTGCCATGCAGGAGGTGTTCCGTGCCATTGGGCGGTTGGCGCACTCCAATATCACGGTACTGATCAACGGTGAGTCGGGCACCGGCAAGGAGCTGGTTGCTCATGCCCTGCATAAGCACAGCCCGCGAGCAGAGAAGCCGTTCATTCCACTGAATATGGCGGCGATTCCGCGAGACCTGATTGAGTCCGAACTGTTCGGGCATGAGAAAGGTGCCTTCACCGGAGCCGCCGCGAGCCGTCGCGGCCGTTTTGAGCAGGCGGATGGTGGCACCCTGTTTCTGGACGAAATTGGTGATATGCCGGCGGATACTCAGACTCGACTGCTGCGTGTACTGGCCGATGGCGAGTTCTATCGGGTTGGCGGTCATACACCGGTGCGAGTGGATGTCAGGATCATTGCTGCAACTCACCAGAATCTGGAGAAGCTGGTACGGGACGGGCGTTTCCGTGAGGACCTGTTTCACCGCCTCAATGTTATCCGCATCCATATCCCGCGGCTGGCGGAGCGGCGCGAAGACATTCCGCGCCTGGCACGGCACTTTCTGGCCAGTTCGGCCGAAGAGCTGGCGGTAGAACCCAAGGTACTGAAACCGGAAACAGCCGAGTTCATGTGTGATCTGTCATGGCCTGGCAATGTGCGTCAGCTGGAAAATACCTGTCGCTGGCTGACTGTGATGGCATCCGGGCGTGAGGTGCTGGTCTCTGATCTGCCGCCAGAGCTGCTGGAGCAGCAGCAACATGATCCCAAGGTGGCCGGTACCAGTTGCAGCTGGCAGGAAGGATTGAGGCTCTGGGCCGAACAGCAGTTGGCACGAGGCTCAGAAGGTATCCTGCAGGAGGCTGTGCCGGCCTTTGAGCGCGTCATGATTACCGCCGCGTTGGGAGCCACTGCGGGTCGTCGACGTGATGCCGCTCGTTTGCTGGGCTGGGGGCGCAACACCTTGACGCGCAAGATCAAGGAGCTGCAGATGGATACCTCCGGTCTTAATGACGAAGAAGGTGACGATTAACCGCTGGCCGGTATAATGTGGGCCGATCCACCGGAGACTCTGATGCTTGATCTGGCCCTTTACCAACCCGAAATTCCACCGAATACCGGGAACATCATCCGCCTGTGTGCCAACACCGGCTTTCGTCTTCACTTGATCCGGCCACTTGGGTTTGATCTTGATGACAAACGTTTGCGTCGGGCAGGGCTGGATTACCATGAGTGGGCCCGGGTACAGGTACATGATGATCTGCAGTCCTGCCTGGAGGCGCTTCGGCCTCGGCGCGTCTGGGCGCTGACGACCAAAGCAAAACGTGGTTATGCCGATGCCGACTTTGCTCCCGGCGACCTGCTGTTGTTCGGCCCTGAAACCCGGGGTCTCCCCGCCGAAGTCCTTCAGCAGTACTCAGGCCTGCGCCTGCCGATGCTGGCTGACAGTCGCAGTCTGAATTTGTCCAACGCCTGCGCTGTCGTGGTGTACGAGGCCTGGCGTCAGTTGGGGTTTGAGGGGGCTCTTGCCTGAGCCCTGCGTCGCTCGATGACAAATTCCGCCAGTGCATCGGCCTGCAGGTCGCTGAGTTGGCTGAAGGTGGGCATGTGAGTGTGCCCCTGATCGTAGCCATGCTTGATCATCAGGACAATCTCGTGTCTCTGCAATGAGCGTTCAGTGAGTGGGACCTGTTCCAGAAAAGGGCCAAGTCCGGCTTTCTGGTGGCAGTTTTGGCAGTAGTAGGCATACAGCTTATCCCCTTGCTTCATCCGTTCGGGTGGGGGCTCTCCACAGGCGGTCAGCAGCAGGGGAATGATCGGTAATACAGAGTATCGCAACAGCTTCATGCCGGCTCCTCAACCAAGTCTGCCGTTGAATACTAACAGGCGTGCCGGAGTCTGTCAGTTCAGTGTATCGGGTGTGGCAGGCCCAGCTGGCAGCCGGACAGCTCGAGTGTGAGGCTGGACAGCAGCAGCCAGGGGCAACTGTTGAGCTGACCCTTGATCGCCAAATCAATATCATGGCTCAGTACCAGCAGGCCTTCCAGCCTTGCTGCCGGCGTCTGTTGACAGGCCTTGCGCATCAGGGGCTTGCGCTTGCCCCAGATTTTCTCTCGCTGGCACAGGGTGTCATAGGGTACGCCTGAGGCCAGTCCGCGCTGCAGGTTGAGTAGGCTACGGATCTCTCGGGTCAGGGCCCAAAGTACCAGAGTGGCCTCGATGCCTTCCTGACGCAGGACCTGCAGGATTTTCTGGCAGCGTGCGGGGTCGCGCATCAGTACGGCATCACTGAGCGCAAAAATGTCGTAACGGGAGCTGTCAGCGACGGCTTCAACCACTTGCTCGGCATCGATGGTTTGGCTGGGGTAAAGCAGGTTGAGCTTATCCAGTTCCTGTTTGGCTGCCAGCAGATTGCCCTCTATCCGTGCACACAGCAGTTGCAGTGCATCGCCACTGAGCTGGAGTCCTTGAGCGGCAGCTCGCTGTGACATCCACTGCGGCAGCTGTTCAGGCTCAACTGGCCAGATCTCTACTACCATCCCACATTTTTCGACCTGCTTGAACCAGGCACTTTTTTTTGCACCGGCATCGAGTCGGTCGGCCTGAATCAACAGCACATTGTCGGGGGCGGGATTATCAAGATAGCGTTGCAGCAGTGCACTGGCCTGTTTGTCCAGTTTCTGGCTACCCAGGCGCAGTTCGATGATCTTGCGGTCGGCAAACAGGGACAGGGCGTTGGCGCTTTCCAGCAGGCGCTCCCAGGAAAACCCTGCATCCACATGCATCACGTCACGTTCGGTAAAGCCTGCCTTACGTAGCCAAGCGCGAATGGCATCGCAGCTTTCAGCATGCTGCAGCGGCTCGTCCCCGGTGATCATAAATACAGGAAAGGGGGAAGTGAGACGCTGCAGCTGAGCGTTCAGCTGTTCTGCACGGGTTTTCATTGCGTAGTGTTGACGCGCAGATACTGACGTACCACTTGCTGGGCAAGATCCTGCAGCATCTGCTGTCTGATCAGTATTTCCTGTGAGCCGCTGGCAGTAATGTTGTCGCGCTCGTTACGATAGACACGTTCGTTCATGATTCTGCGCTCGGGCATTACGACTGCATTGTCATGTTGACGGTCCAGTACCCGGAAGCGGATTTCCGAGCGCAGTTCATATTCAGCCGCATCGGCGTTACCGGTCAATGTGGCGATACGGCGAGTATGCCGCTCCGACAGTATTTCCAGTTGATAGCGGCCCGACTCCGTAAGGCTAATCCGGTTCACCTCCAGTGCCGAGCGCAGTTCCGGCTCAATCTGACTGGGTGTGGACTCGGTTACCAGATGCACCTGACGCAGTACCTCCGGTACATCATAAAGGCCGCGCAACTTGAAGCCGCAGGCACTCAGTGTCAGGCTCATCAGTACAGCAAACAGGGGCAGGGTCAGGCGCTTGGTCATGGCAGTCTCCGTTCAGCCCACAACAATATTGAGCAGCTTGCCGGGCACAACGATTTTTTTGCGAATCGTTTTGCCTTCAAGGTGCTTCTGTACGTTTTCGCTGGCCAGGGCGGTGTGCAGGATCACGTCTTCGTCCGCATCGGCGGATACGGTAATCTTGGCGCGAACCTTGCCGTTGACCTGCACAACCAGTTCAACGCTGGCGCGGGTCAGCGCCGATGCATCCACCTGGGGCCAAGGAGTGTGCAGCAAGTCATCCGTGTGGCCCAGTTCAAGCCAGAGCTGGTGCGTAATATGAGGCACAATGGGGGACAGCAGGCGGATGGCGGCTTCCAGTGCCTCTCGGGTCACGGCGCGGCCCTGCTCGCTGACATCCACAAAACGACCGATGGCGTTGGACAACTCCATAACGGCTGCGATCGCCGTGTTGAAGGTTTGGCGTCGTTCCATGTCATCGCTCACCTTGGCGATGGTTTCATGCACCTTGCGACGCAGGTCGCGCTGCGTTTCGTCAAGTGCTTCAATGTCCAGTGCCGGGCATGCGATACCCTGCTGCAGATGGTCATGCACCTGCTTCCAAAGGCGACGCAGAAAGCGGTGTGCCCCTTCTACTCCCGAGTCGAGCCATTCCAGCGATTGCTCCGGCGGCGCGGCAAACATCATGAACAGACGCACGGTATCGGCACCGTAGCGGTCGATCATGATCTGCGGATCGATGCCGTTGTTCTTGGACTTGGACATCTTCGACATGCCGTCGTGGTTAAGCTCCCGACCTGCGGCGTCGGTGGCACGAATCACGCGGCCCTTTTCGTCTTTCTCGGTGGTAACGTCAGCCGGGGAGACCCACACCTGACCGCCTTTTTCGTTTTCATAGTAGAAGCTGTCGGCCAGTACCATGCCCTGACACAGCAGGCGTTTGAATGGTTCGTCTGAGTTGACCAGATCTTCGTCACGCATCAGTTTGTGGAAGAAGCGCGAGTAGAGCAGATGCAGAATGGCATGTTCGATACCGCCGATGTACTGATCCACCGGCAGCCAATGATTGGCCTGCTTGGGGTCAAGCATGGCATCAGGATTCATGCTGGCGTAACGGGCGTAGTACCAGCTGGACTCCATGAAGGTATCGAAGGTGTCGGTTTCACGTTCAGCAGGACCGCCGCACTTGGGGCAGGTCGTGTCGATGAAGTCGCGCATCTTCTTGATCGGTGAGCCTGTGCCATCGAATTCGACCTCTTCCGGCAAACGCACCGGCAGCTGGTCTTCCGGAACCGCTACGGCGCCGCAGCGGTTGCAGTTGATCACGGGAATCGGTGCGCCCCAGTAACGCTGGCGTGAAACACCCCAGTCACGCAGGCGGTAGTTGATGGTGGTGCGGCCCCTGTTCTTGCGTTCCAGCTCTCGGGCGATGGCCTTGAAGGCAACATCAAATTCCAAGTCGTCAAAATCGCCGGAGTTAACCAGTACGCCCTTGTCGGTAAAGGCTTCTTTTTCGAGGTCTACGATCACATCGCCATTCAGCGGTGCGACGACCTGCTTGATTGGCAAGCCGTACTTACGGGCAAACTCCCAGTCGCGCTGGTCGTGGCCTGGTACTGACATCACCGCACCAGAACCATAATCCATCAGTACGAAGTTGGCTATCCAGACCGGAAGCTTTTCACCGGTCAGCGGGTGTACTGCTTCAATTCCCAGTGCCATGCCTTTCTTTTCCATGGTTGCCATGTCGGCTTCGGCAACCTTGGTGTGGCGACACTCTTCGACGAATGCAGCCAGCTCGGCATTGTTTTCAGCGGCCTGCAACGCCAATGGATGCTGGGCCGCAACCGCTACGTAGGTTACGCCCATCAGGGTGTCTGGGCGGGTGGTGAACACTTCAAGTTCGCCGTAGCCGTCCACCTGGAAGCTGAGTTCGACCCCTTCCGAGCGGCCGATCCAGTTACGTTGCATGGTCTTGACCTGTTCCGGCCAGCCATCGAGCTTGTCCAGGTCGTCCAGCAACTGGTCAGCATAGTCGGTGATTTTCAGAAACCACTGTGGGATCTTTTTCCGCTCGACAAGCGCGCCGGAGCGCCAGCCACGACCATCGATTACCTGTTCATTGGCCAGAACTGTCTGATCAACCGGATCCCAGTTGACCTCTGCTTCCTTCTTGTAGACCAGCCCCTTTTTCATCAGTCGGGTAAAGAACCATTGCTCCCAACGGTAATATTCAGGATGGCAGGTGGCCAGCTCGCGTGACCAGTCATAGCCAAAGCCCATTTGCTTGAGCTGATGGCGCATGTAGTCGATGTTTTCGTAGGTCCACTTGGCCGGTGGTACGTTGTTTTTCATTGCCGCATTTTCAGCCGGCAGACCAAACGCATCCCAGCCCATTGGCTGCAGTACGTTGCGTCCCTGCATGCGCTGGTAGCGGGAAACTACATCACCGATTGTGTAATTGCGAACGTGCCCCATGTGCAGGCGGCCGCTGGGGTAGGGGAACATGGAAAGGCAGTAGAAGGGCTCTCCCGGCGCACTTTCGTCCGCCTTGAAGCTGTCCTGTTGTTCCCAATGCTGCTGTACCTTGGGCTCGATATCCTGGGGGGTATATTGTTCGTTCATTATGCTTGGCTGCAACTCACTGATAACGGGAATTTGCGCTGTGTGGCCGGTCGTCACCGGGCCTGCGCCGCAAAAGGCTGAATGGGGCATAGCATACAATATTCCCCTCGTCGTCAACAGGGGAGAAGTCGGCAGCGAGCTGTAGCACAGAGATTGACCTGCAGCGCTGAGCTTTTCCACAATCGGGGATATACTGAACGCAAAAGGGGCGCGAGAATCGGGCCCCGCCCGCTGACACAGGAGTTGCCCATGAGCGAGCATGAACAGAAAACCCCAAAGCATTCGGATCAGGCACCGCGTGCCTATGATCGGGTGCTGGAACGTTTGCGCCAGCGGCTTGATGAGGCCGGTGAGGTAAGTTGGGACTATCTGCAGGATCAGATCGAAGAAGCGGCAGAGCTGGAGCTGGCTGCTGAAGAGATGACCCGGGATGAAGTCGAGCTGATGAAAGCCTATTTGCGGCGTGATCTGAAGCAGCTTGGTTACTATGCGCATGAAACCGGTGATGGCCTTGCGGCTTGGCTGAACTTCGATCTGGGGGTGCTGGAAGAGAAGGTGCGCCAGGCGCTGCTGGATCTGGCCGACAAGACTCGCGTTCAGCATGAGCTGCTGCGTGAACAGCTGGCTCATGATGAAGATCAGTATCTGGCAGGCGAAGTCAGTGCGCCGGGCACTTTGCGCTGCCTGCAGTGCGGTGAGTCTCAGCAGCTCAAGGCAACCGACAAAATTGCCGCCTGTTCACACTGTGGTGCGGTGGTGTTTGAGCGGGTGTCGTTGCCCTGGGCGCCAGTAACCCAGCAGTAGCAGGCCTGCAAGCCCTGCCAGCAAAGGCCAGAGGCCAAGATGCTGCCAGGGCGTATTGCCCTGCATCGGTTGCACCTCGCCGGTGAGAGTGGTCGAGCTGTCAAGCGGAGCTTGTCCACTGACCTTGCCTCTGGGGTCAATCAGTGCTGTATAGCCGTTGTTGGTGCCGCGCAGCAGCCAGCGACCGTTTTCCAGTGCCCGCATGCGGGCGATCTGCAGGTGCTGTTCCGGCGCGATGGAACGCCCAAACCAGGTGTCGTTGGATACGGTCAGCATCAGACTGCTGTCACGGGTCAGGCGGTTGACCAGTTGCGGGTAGGCGATCTCGTAGCAGATCGCCGGCGCAATGCGCAGGTTATCCAGCTGCAGAGCATCGGTATTGTCTTCAGGCAGGCTGAAGCTGGACATGGGCAGGTTGAAAAAATCGATCACACCACGCAGCTGCTTCTCCAGCGGTACATATTCGCCAAAGGGGACCAGCCGCTGCTTGTGATACAGGTCGCTGCCGTTACTGAAAATACCCAGACTGTTGTGAAAGCGCTGGCCGAAAGGGCTGTCCGGGTCGGCTTCGGCATAGGGAAAGCCGCTGATCAGGGTGACGCCGTTGCGATCAAGCTGATCCAGAAACGGGCCCAGTATGGGGGCTGCGCGATTGAAGGTGGAAGGAATGGCAGTCTCGGGCCAGATCAGCAGGTCTGCATCAGGGTGCTGGCGACTGAGCTGGATCTGTTGCTGCAGAATCCGTCTCAGCTGGTCCGGCTGCCATTTCTGCAACTGCGGTATGTTGGGTTGCACCAGCACGACTTTCAGTGCGGGAGAGTCGGCTGGCTGGGTCCAGTTTTGAGGCAGCAGCAGGGAACCGACCGCCAGCAGTAGGCCCGGCAACAGTGGCAGCCATTTTCGATCTGCCAGAGCTCGGGCACTGGCGGTGGCCAGCAGTACCAGAATCAATGACAGCCACCAGATACCAAACAGGGGGGCCCATCGCTCCAGTGGGGTGTCCAGCACGGCATAGCCCAGATACAGCCACGGGAAGCCGGTCAGCAGCCAGCTGCGCAGCCACTCGAATCCCACCCAGACAACCGTGAATATCAGCCAGCGCTGTCCGGCGTTTCGGGCCAAATGGGCAAACAGCCAACCCTGCAGTGCACACAGCAGGGCCAGTGCCATCACGAACAGCACTGTCAGCGCAGTGGCCAGTATGGCTGAAGCGTTGCCGTAGGTGTTAATGCTGACATAGACCCAGGAGACTCCGGCACCCCAGAATCCCAGGCCAAAACAGTAGCCGCTGAACAGGGATTGCCGGGGTGTCTGGTGGCGCTGGATCAGGTAAAGCAGGGCGGGACCCAATAAGACCAGCAGTTTGAGGTCAAAGGGCGCCAGTGCCAGCGTGATGCTGGCACCTGCAAGCAGTGCAGTAAAGGCTGTCGTCAGTGATCGAGCCATGCGGTCAGTGCTCACGCTCAGGTGCGGGTAACCTGCAACAGGCGCAGGCGTCGGTTGTCGGCCGACAGCACTTTGAAGTTGAAACCTTCGATGACAATGTTTTCATCCTTGGCCGGCAGGTGTCCGAAGTGTTGAGTGATGATACCGCCAATGGTGTCAAATTCGTCATCGGAGAAGCCGACGTCAAAATAGGCGTTGAAATCCTCGATAGGCGTCAGTGCCTTGACCAGGTAGCCATTATCGTCGAACGGTTTGATGTTGCCGTCATCTTCCTCGGCGTCATGCTCGTCTTCGATCTCGCCAACAATCTGCTCCAGCACATCCTCGATGGTGATCAGCCCGGCGATGCCGCCATATTCGTCCACCACGATCGCCATATGATTGCGGGTGCCGCGGAACTCATTGAGCAATACATTGAGGCGCTTGCTTTCAGGGATGAATGTGGCCTTGCGCAGGCACTGGCGGATGTCGAACTGATCAAGCGTCCCTTCAAGCATGTAAGGCAGCAGGTCTTTGGCCAGCAAAATGCCAAGCACCTCGTCGGGATTCTCGCCGCAGACAGGAAAGCGGGAGTGGGCGCTGGAGATGATCACCGGCAAAAACTCGCGTGGTGTCTGGTTGACCTGCACCATGGTCATTTGTGAGCGCGGAATCATCACATCCCGCACCTGCATTTCGGTGACCTGAATGGCGCCTTCGATGATGCCATGAGCATCGTTGTCCAGAATCCCGGATTCGCAGGCCTGCTGCAGAATTTCGCGGACATCCTCTCGGCTGCGGGGCTCGTCAGAAAAGGCCTGGGCCAGTTTTTCCAGCCAGCTTTTTGACGTGCCGCTCGATCGGTCTTCGCTCATACGGGTCCTCTGAATGCATAGGGGTCGGCTATATCCAGCCGGGCCAGCAGGGCGCGTTCCAGCGCCTCCATCTCCTCGGCTTCGTCG
This sequence comes from Marinobacterium iners DSM 11526, assembly GCF_900107855.1. Lineage (GTDB taxonomy): Bacteria > Pseudomonadota > Gammaproteobacteria > Pseudomonadales > Balneatricaceae > Marinobacterium > Marinobacterium iners. Next base: position 90,750 of record NZ_FNRJ01000009.1, read on the forward strand.
TCATTTATATGATCGAATCCGAGCAGATGCAAGGCTCCGTGCACAACCATGTGTGCCCAATGGTCCTGCAGGGCCTTGTGTTGCTCTTCCGCCTCCTGGGCCACCACTTCGGCGCAGATCACCAGATCACCCAGTAGCGTGACCGGAATTCCGGCTGGAACTTCAAACGGAAATGAGAGGACATTGGTCGGTGCATCCTTGCCGCGGTAGTCGCGGTTCAGCTCTCGACTTTCCTCTGGGCTTACCACGCGGATGCACACTTCGCCTTCGGATTTCTGCTGCTTCAGAACCGTCTCCACCCAGCGTGCAAAGTCGGCTTCGGAGGGTAGGTCGGGTGCATCACATGCAATCTGCAGATCAATCTGTGTGCTCAATTGTCCTGCTCCTGTGCGCTCTCATACCGTTCATAGGCTTCAACAATATGCTGTACCAGCGGATGGCGTACCACATCCTTCGAACCGAAATGGGTAAAGCCGATCTCTTTTACGCCATCCAGTACCTCCATCGCATGCAGCAGACCCGAGCGGGTGCCCTTGGGCAGGTCGATCTGGGTCTTGTCGCCGGTGATCACCGCAGTGGAACCGAAGCCGATACGGGTCAGGAACATTTTCATCTGTTCCCGGGTGGTGTTCTGGGCCTCGTCCAGAATCACGAACGAGCCGTTCAGTGTGCGACCACGCATGTAAGCCAGCGGTGCAACCTCGATCACGTTGCGCTCGATCAGCTTGGCAACCTTTTCGAACCCCATCATCTCATACAGCGCGTCATAGAGCGGTCGAAGATAGGGGTCAACTTTCTGGCTCAGGTCGCCGGGCAGGAAACCCAGTTTTTCACCGGCTTCGACCGCCGGGCGCACCAGCAGGATGCGACTGACTTCTTCACGCTCCAGTGCTTCCACGGCACAGGCCACGGCCAGGTAAGTCTTGCCGGTGCCGGCCGGGCCGATGCCGAAGTTTATATCGTGGGTGCGGATGCGCTGCACATAGTCCTGCTGGTTGCCGCCGCGTGGACGGATCAATACCTTGCGGGTACGAATGGCGTAGCGTTTTTCCGCTTCAGTTTCGGCCTTGTCGCGCTTGGGCTGATCCAGACCACTGCCCTGCAGTTGCAGGTGGATCTGTTCGGGAGACAGATCGGCGCCACCCAGAATCTGCTGATAAATCTGCTCCAGCAGTGCGGTAAGGGCCTTGACCTGTGTCGGCTGACCGACCAGCTGAAAACGGTTGCCACGGTTGCGGATCTCGACGCCGGTGCGTTCCTCAAGCAGTTTGAGGTGAGCATCAAACTGGCCGCACAGAGTGAGCAGGGCTGCCGGGTTATTGGGTTCCAGCAGCAGGGTGACGGATTGGGTCGGGGTCAAAAAATGCTCCTCGGGAAAAATCAGTGATCAAGCTCGGAGCTGACCAGCTCACCCAGCAGGGAGTTGGCGTAGGCCTGAGCGATACGTACATCGGCAAAGTGGCCGATCAGGTCAGGGTTGTCACAGCGGAAGTTGACCACTCGGTTGTTCTCGGTGCGGCCAGACAACTGCCCTGGGTCTTTTTTGGAATAGCCGTTGACCAGAATGCGTTGCGTAGTGCCCACCATGTGTCGGCTGATCTGAAACGCCTGCGCAGTGATGCGGTCCTGCAGGATCTTCAGACGCTGCTTCTTGGTTTCTTCGTCCACGTTGTCCGGCAGATCGGCGGCCGGAGTGCCCGGGCGTCGGCTGTAGATAAAGCTGAACGAGGCGTCAAAGCCGATCTCGGCGATCAAGTTCATGGTGGCTTCAAAATCGGCCTCGGTCTCGTTGGGGAAGCCGATGATGAAGTCGGAGGAGAAACTGATGTCCGGACGCAATTTCTTGATGCGGCGCAGTTTGGACTTGTACTCCAGTACCGTGTGACCGCGTTTCATAGCCATCAGAATACGGTCGGAGCCACTCTGTACCGGCAAGTGCAGATGACTGACCAGCTCGGGTACTTCCGCATAGACATCGATCAGGCTGTCGCTGAACTCTACCGGGTGCGAGGTGGTGAAGCGGATGCGGTCGATGCCGTCGATGGCCGCCACGCAGCGGATCAGCTCAGCCAGGTCGGCGCTGTCGCCGTCATGGGTAGCGCCGCGATAGGCGTTCACGTTCTGCCCCAGCAGGTTGACTTCGCGTACGCCCTGTTCCGCCAGTTCGACACATTCAGCCAGGACATCATCCAGCGGACGACTGACCTCTTCGCCGCGGGTGTAAGGCACCACACAGAAAGTGCAGTACTTGCTGCAGCCTTCCATTACGGACACAAACGCTTCGGCGCCTTCCACCTTGGGAGCCGGCAGGTGGTCAAATTTCTCGATCTCGGGGAAGCTGACATCCACGATACCAACACTGCCCTTGCGGCTTTCGGTAATCATTTCCGGCAGGCGGTGCAGGGTCTGCGGTCCGAAAATCATGTCGACATAGGGCGCGCGTTCCAGAATTGCGGACCCTTCCTGAGATGCAACACAGCCACCGACACCGATCATCAGGTCAGGCTTGTTCTGCTTCAGTTTGCGCCAGCGCCCCAGCTGGTGGAACACCTTGTCCTGCGCCTTCTCACGGATTGAGCAGGTGTTCAGCAGCAGGACATCCGCTTCGTCCGGATTGTCCGTCAACTCCAGCGCGTGGCTCTCGCCCAGCAAGTCTGCCATGCGGGAGGAGTCGTATTCGTTCATCTGACAGCCATGTGTCTTGATAAACAGCTTTTTGGCCATGAATCACCTGTGTTGCGTCGTGAAAATAAAAAGGGCCTCGAAAGAGGACCGCGAATTATACCCAAGGGGGGCGTTGTCGGCTACAAACTGATCAAAAAATGCTCAGCCTTGTTTTTCTTTGGGCTGCCCCCATAATCGCCGCAGCAACAGAGTTTATGTCGGAGTGAGTCGGGCCATGGCCAGTGAAGAACGTCTTTATCGTGTCAGTTTCGTCAATCAGGACAAGGTGTACGAGGTTTATGTCCGACATGTCTATCAAAGCGACATGTGGGGGTTCATTCAGTTGGAAGAGTTTGTTTTCGGCAATCGTTCAGAGTTGCTGGTCGATCCCGGTGAAGAAAAACTGAAGCAGGAGTTTGCTGACGTAAATACCTGCTATGTGCCGATGCAGGCGATCATTCGCATCGACGAAGTACGCAACGAAGGGGTGGCGCGCATCAGTGAGGCCAAAGGGAATGTGGCGGCTTTCCCTTTGGCTCCTCCCAAACGTGACAAATAATCGTCGCGTCAGTGTGCCTAGCGTACAGTGCGTTCGGCCGTGAGGTTGTTGCCGCAGTTGCTGTTGCGCAGCTCGCTGCCGTTGAGCAGGGCAAAACGGTCAGTGGCATGGTATTCCACGCTCTGGTCTTCGGCATAGATCAGCTCGGCACCTTCAATCCGAAAACAGCCCAGGTCACGGTGCTGCCAGACCTGTTTCCAGACTTTGTCACCACTGTGCTCGCCCGGAGCAAAGGGGCCGGCAACACGAAGCCATGTGTCGGGACGACCACTTTTTTTCGAGTTCACACGTTGACCGCTGTGGGTAAAGGCGGTGGTTTTGAACATCACGTACTGCAGTGTCTTGTCCGTACCGTTGATAAAGCTGATATGTGCATCACTGCTGCCACCGGCACGGTGGTCGCTGATCATCAATACCGGCTTGAGCACAGGGGCTGGTTTGGGCTGTGCAACCGGTTCAGGCTTCTTTTGGGCGCAGGCACTGAGCAGTGCTGCCGTCAGTGCCAGGCTGCCCAGTCGAATCACCTGACGGGCTGAAGGTATGGTCATGCAGGTCTCCATGGAGTTGATGATCCTCATTTTTAATTCTGTGGGCAAAAGTGCAGCTTTACATCTGAACATCGGCTGAGCAACGCGTTCAGTCAACCTGCCCTGGCTGTAATGGCAACAGCAGTGTCTTGGATGGACGCCCGGGAATCTCGCGCGCCAGCCGAGGCACGAGGTAACCAGGCAGCTCCGACTGCAATTCCCCTACCAGTCGCTGGGCCTGTCGGTCATCAACGTCAAAATGTGCAGCACCCGCGACCGCGTCCAGTACGAACAGATAATAGGGCAGGACCCCGCAGGAGAACAATGTCTCGCTGAGTATTTTTTGTACAGATTTGTTGTCATTGATATCACGCAGCAGTACCGCCTGATTAAGCAACGTGATGCCGGCCTGCTTCAGGCGCACGCATGCCTTGATCACATCTGCGTCAATCTCCTGAGGATGATTGACGTGTAGTACCAGTACCGGCTGCAGACGTGAGGAGGTCAATGCGCTGATCAAGGTGTCTGTCACTCGCTGCGGGATGACCACCGGAAGGCGAGAGTGGATGCGTACACGCTGAAGATGGGGCACCTCACCCAAATCGCTTAGCATCCGCTGCAGTCGATTGTCCGGTGTGGCAAGCGGGTCGCCACCGGAAAAAATCACTTCACTGACCTGGGTGTGTTGATGCAGGTAGTCCAGCACTGCCTGCCACTGGCGCGGCCCCAGCTGGTTGTCGGCGTAAGGGAAGTGGCGTCGGAAGCAGTAACGACAATTAATGGCACAGGCACCGGACAGGATCAGCAGTACACGGTCGGTATATTTATGGATCAGACCGCTGGTGTGGTTGGCATCGGCCTCGGCCAGCGGATCGGTGTTGAAGCCGGGCACCTGTAACAGCTCATCCGCCAGCGGCAAAATCTGACGCAATAACGGATCGTTCGGGTCGCCCTTGCGGATGCGGCTTAGCCACGGACGAGGCACGCGCAGTGCAAACTCGCGGTTGGCAGACAGAGCACCCTCAAGCAGGGTTGCGGGCAGTTCCAGCAACTCCAGCAGTTCAGCCGGGTCTTCAATACACTGGCGCAGTTCGGTCTGCCAGTCAGAGGCAGTGGGGTAGAGCAGATTCATCAAAAGTGCCGGTGCAGGGTGAGCAGGATAAATTGGCCTGCATTCTCCTTTGCAGTAGAATGGCTGTCAATTTATCGGGCTGCCCTTCAGAAGAATGTAGCCTGCTCTGGAATCCAAGACGCGGAACCTTCAATTTATGGCTAATTACTCCAGCAACCAGTTCAAAAACGGCATGAAAGTGATGATCGACGGCGACCCCTGCAGCATGGTCGATGTCGAATTCGTAAAGCCGGGCAAGGGGCAGGCGTTTACTCGCGTGCGTCTGCGTAACCTGCTGACCGGCCGTATCTGGGAGCGTACCTTCAAGTCCAACGAATCGGTTGAAAGTGCTGATGTGATGGATCTGGATATGGAGTACCTCTACAACGATGGCGAAATGTGGCATTTCATGGATCCAAGCTCTTTTGAGCAGTTCGCGGCTGATCAGAATGCGGTTGGCGATGCGGCCAAGTGGCTGAAGGAACAGGACAAGAGCATCATCACGCTGTGGAACAACAACCCGATCAGCGTAACACCACCGAACTTTGTTGAACTGGAAGTGGTTGAGACTGATCCGGGCCTGAAAGGCGACACCGCCCAGGGTGGCTCCAAGCCTGCTACCCTGAGCACTGGCGCTGTGGTGCGTGTGCCGCTGTTTATCGAACGTGGTGAAGTGCTGCGCATCGATACCCGTACCGGCGAGTACGTCAGCCGCGCCAACTGATTCTGCTGAAGTGGAGCCGGAGGAGGTTTACGGACTGTCTGCGGCCAAGGATGGCCGCAGTCAAGCCTACAGGGATGTATTCATGGCGTGTCCGTAAACCTTCACCGGCATCCGCTCGCTTATGAAATGGCAGCTTCGGCTGCCGTTCTTGTTTTTGAGCAAAATTCCGATGCAAGAGTCATTCTGGCGTCCCAGCGCCCCGATTCACAATCTGCGTGCCCGAGCCAAAGTGCTGGAACGGATTCGTCATTTCTTTGCCGAGCGTAACGTACTGGAAGTTGAAACTCCGGTACTGTCTCATTGCGCGGTCAGTGACCCTTTTATCGACAGCCTTGAGGTCAGTTTCGGCTTTCAGCCGGGAATCGAGGATGAACGGCTTTATTTGCAAACTTCGCCTGAATACGCCATGAAGCGGCTGCTCGCCGCGGGCAGTGGTGATATCTATTCGATGGCCAAAGTGTTTCGTAACGGCGAGTCTGGGCGGCGCCACAACCCCGAGTTCACCATGCTGGAATGGTATCGTCTGGGGTTCGATGATCGCCAGTTGATGGCGGAAGTGGACGCTCTGCTGCGCTCGGTGATACCCGATCTTGAAGTGAGCTATCTAAGCTATGCCCGGCTGTTCGAGTCCGAGCTGGGGCTGGATCCACATACGGCCAGTCTGGAGCAGTTGCAGCGGATCTGCCGTGAGCACGTGGATGCGCCTTTCGAGGACGATGATCGCGATACCTGGCTCAACTTGCTGATGTCCCACGTGCTGGAGCCGCGATTGCAGAGTGCCGTGTTTATCCACAGCTATCCGGCCTCCATGGCGGCGCTGGCGCAGGTGTGCGAGGATGAGCAGGGGCGCCGGGTGGCCGCCCGCTTTGAGCTGTTCGTCAACGGCATCGAACTGGCCAACGGCTACCATGAGTTGACCGATGCGGCGGAACAGGCGCGACGCCTGCAGGCTGACCAGCAGCAGCGGGCGGCGCTGGGGCTACCACAGCGACCACTGGAGCTGCGACTGGTACAGGCGCTGGAAACCGGACTGCCGGACTGTGCCGGTGTCGCCCTCGGCGTCGACCGGCTGGTGATGTTGGCGCTGGGGGCCGAAGGGTTGGATCAGGTGGTATCCTTCATGCATGAGCGGGCATAAGCCTGCTCAAGCCGGCAGTTCCTTCAACAACGCCCGCCTCATTCTGTCGACTGCCTCTTCCAATAGTGCCCTTGGGCAGCCGAAATTCAGTCGCATAAAACGCTCATCGCCAAAGTCCCTTCCCGGTGACAGGCCAACGCCGGCCTGCTCGAAAAAGTGGGGTGGGTTATCCAGGCAGGCGGCGGAGACATCGATCCAGGCCAGGTAGGTGGCTTCAATTGGATCAAGCCTGAGGCCGGGCAGGGCGTTGATCGCTTCAACCAGATAGTCCCTGTTGCCGCGCAGGTAATCCAGCTGGGCACGGTTCCATTCATCGCCGTCGCGGTAGGCCGCCAGTGCGGCGGTATAGCCAAGCAGGTTGACGTCAGGCACGATCCCTTTGCGTACACGCTGAAAGCGCTGGCGAAGTTCCGGGTTCTGGATGACGGCAAAGGAGCAGCCAAGGCCCGCGATGTTGTAGGTCTTGCTCGGTGCCATCAGGGTGATGGTGCGGGCCGCAATCTCGTCGTTCAGCGACGCGATCGGGGTATGCGTCAGGCCCGGTTGCAGAATCAGGTCGCAGTGGATTTCGTCAGAGCAGATGATCAGGTCGTGGCGGATGATGATTTCGGACAGGGCTTCCAGTTCTTCACGGCGATACAGGGTACCACCGGGATTGTGCGGGTTACAGAACAGCAGCAGTCTGGCATCCGGTGTAATGGCAGCTTCGAGTGCGTCCAGGTCGATGACGCTGCGCCCATCCTCCTCACGGATCAGCGGTACCTTGATCAGGCTGCGATCGGACAGACGGGGTGCCGACATGAACGGCGGGTAGACCGGTGCCGGAGTGAGTACGGCAGAGCCTGATTCGCCCACCGAGCGGCAGGCCAAGTTAAGGCCGCACACCAATCCGGGCAGCCAGACCAGATCGTTGACCTCAATAGACCAGTCATACAGCCGCTGCATCCGCTCGATCACCAGCCGATTCAGCTCGGCAGGAGTACTGGTGTAACCGAACACGCCGTGATCGATGCGCTGATGCAGCGCCTGAATCACGGCTTCTGGCGCCATAAAGTCAGTATCGGCCACCCACATCGGCAGAATTTCCGTGTCGGCATATTTTTCCCACTTCTCGCTGGAGGTGGCGCGGCGGTCAATCAGCTGGTCGAAACGGGTTGGGCTCATCGGTACTCCTTCATCGGGTCTGCGGTCAACGACAATCTGGTGATACAATAATAGCCATAACACAGCCCTGATCCTGTTTTTCACTCGGGTTAATGCCCGATCTTACAATCAGAGCTTCAGTATCTACATGCAGGCGACGGTTGTCAGCCTGTATAGAAGGGAGTAGCCAGCATGAGCAGCAATGATCGCGTCATTATTTTTGATACCACCTTGCGTGACGGTGAGCAGAGTCCCGGTGCCTCCATGACCCGTGATGAAAAGCTGCGCATCGCCAAACAGCTGGAAAAGCTGCGCGTGGATGTGATCGAAGCAGGCTTTGCCATCGCCAGCCCCGGCGATTTCGAGTCGGTGAAATCGATCGCCGATACCATCAAGGAGAGCACCGTCTGCTCTCTGTCCCGTGCGCTGGACGCGGATATCGACCGGGCCGGTGAAGCGCTGAAAAATGCCGCCTCCGGTCGCATTCATACCTTTATCGCGACCTCTCCGATCCACATGCAGTACAAGTTGCAGATGGAGCCGGATCAGGTGGTGGAAAACGCCGTGCGTGCAGTCAAGCGGGCGCGTAATCTGGTCGGTGATGTGGAGTTCTCGCTGGAAGACGCCAGTCGCTCAGAGCTGGACTTCATGTGCCGCATCATTGAGCAGGTGATCGAAGCCGGTGCCCGCACCATCAATATCCCCGATACCGTGGGCTACGCGGTGCCGCACGAATACGGCAACACCATTCGTCAGCTGATCGAGCGTATTCCCAACTCCGACAAGGCGATCTTCTCGGTTCACTGCCACAATGACTTGGGGCTGGCAGTGGCCAACTCGCTGGCGGCCGTCAATGCCGGTGCGCGTCAGGTGGAATGTACCATCAACGGCCTGGGCGAGCGTGCCGGTAATGCCGCGCTGGAAGAGATCGTCATGGCGCTGCGTACTCGCAAGGATACATTCGGTCTGGAAACCAGCATCGACACCACTCAGATTGTGCCGGCGTCGCGTCTGGTATCCAGTATCACTGGTTTTCCGGTACAGCCCAACAAGGCGATTGTCGGTGCCAATGCCTTTGCCCATGAATCAGGCATTCATCAGGATGGCGTACTCAAACACCGTGAAACCTATGAAATCATGACGGCAGAAGATGTGGGCTGGAATACCAACCGCATGGTTCTGGGCAAGCTGTCCGGTCGTGCCGCCTTCCGCGCCCGCATGGAAGAGCTGGGCACTGTGTTTGCCACCGACGCCGAGCTGAATACGGCTTTTGCCCGCTTCAAGGAGCTGGCGGACAAGAAGAGCGAAATCTTTGATGATGATCTGGTTGCTTTGGTCAGCGATGCCCGTGCCTCTGCCGGTCATGAAAAGTACAAACTGAGCAGTCTGAATGTCACTTCCCAGACCGGTGAAGTGCCGGTGGCCAACTTGGTGGTGTCCGTGGATACGCAGGAACACAGCGCTGAAGCCTCCGGCAGCGGTCCCGTGGATGCGGCTTTCAAGGCGATCGAGCAGGTGGCGGCCTCTGGTGCCAATCTGCAGCTGTACTCGGTCAATGCTATCACCAGCGGCACCGACTCTCAGGGTGAAGTCACCGTGAGGCTGGAAAAGGCTGGTCGCATCGTCAACGGTCTGGGGGCCGATACCGATATCATTATTGCCTCGGCCAAGGCCTATCTGCACGCACTGAATCTGCTGGATGCCAATATCCAGAAAGCCCATCCGCAGGTGTGAGGCCGGTATGACGCTGGCGGCACAAGAACAGAATCGTCACCGCTGGCTGGAGGCACTGGGTGTCGACAGCTGGCTGCCGCGTGGAAATTTGCCCGGTGCAGCCGAGATAGCGCCCTGGGTGGAATCATTTTGCTACCCTAATGATGCCCAGGCTGATGCCTGGCTGGAAGATGTTGCCGAAAGCGTTGAGGAGCAAGCGGTCCCTGTTTCGACCCCAGCTCCAAAACCTGTCGCTGCACGTGCCAGAATTGACACCGAGACCCTGCTGGATCAGCGGCCTGCCGCTGTGCCGAAAGCGACACCGGTTGAGCGACCGGTTCGCACGACGCCAACCTCAACAGTGGTTGAAGCGCCGCGTTTCAAGCTGGCCTTTGTGCTGCGGCAGGATCTGCTGATTGTCGATTCACTGCCGCCGCATCAGCCGCAGGGGTTCAGTCGACATCATCGTGCCCTGCTGACCGGAATCACCACCGCGCTGGGGGCTGAAGCTGATATTGAACTGAGCGATGCCATGATGCTGCCCTGGCCGATGCTGGCCAGCCGCACGCTGGATCAGGGCGCCGAGGAGGCGCGCCGCGCCGTGCAGCACAAGCTCCGGCGTACGCTGGAGTCACATCGCCGTATCACTCAGGTGCTGCTGATGGGAGAGGCCGCTGCCCATTGGATACTTGGTGAAACGGCACCGTTGGATACGCTGCAGGGGCGCAGCTTCAAACTGCCTTCAGGGCTGCCGGTGGTGGTAACCTTGAGTCTGAGTGAGCTGCTGCGGCTGCCCGAGCGTAAAGCTGAAGCCTGGCGTGATATTCAGCCGCTGCGCCTGGTCCGTTCAAGTGACTGATCTGCAGCTGCAACAGCTTGAGAAGGCTCAGCTGGATGCGGTGCTCAAGCTTGATGCGACCTGTTTCGAGAGCGAGCCTTTTGCTGCTGTCTGGTGGCAGAAAGCATTGACCAGCGCCGGGGCCAGCAGCTGGATTTTGTCCTGGAAGGACCGACCGGTGGCCTATTGTTTGTTCAGCGAGATAATGGATGAAGCTGAGCTGCTACGTATAGCGGTTGATCCGCAACAACGTGGCAAGGGCTTGGCTACCGACCTGCTGCACAAGGTACAGGACGCACTGATTGAGCGAGGGATAACCCGCTTTTTCCTTGAGGTTCGTGCATCCAACCGTGCTGCACAGGCCCTTTATCATCGTTGTGGTTGGCAACCCTGCGGTCGCCGTAAAAACTACTATCCTCTGGGTGATGCGCTTGAAGACGCGCTGTTGTTCAGCCGGGAACCTTGAAGCGGGAGTGAGCCGAAATGAGTCTGACACAGGGACTGATCAGTGGGGGCTGGCTCTGGGCGGCAAGCCTGGCAGCGCTGCTGGTGCTGTTGCTGGCGCTGAAGACTGCTCCCTGGTCAGTGCTGATGCAGCAGCGCCGGCTGCAACATCTTCTGTTTGGCGCAACCGTTGTATTGATGCTGATGTGGACCATGCGGGCCGGCATCTCGCCCGGGCTGGGCATTCACTTTCTCGGTATGACCACGCTGACGCTGATGTTTGGCTGGGACCTGGCCATCCTGTCCGGCACGTTGGCGTTGTTGGGCATGACCCTGATCGGGCGGGAAAGCTGGGACACGTTGAGTGTCAATGTGCTCTGTTCAGTTGTGTTGCCGGCGCTTGCCAGTATGGCGGTACTGCGCCTGGTTGAAGCAAAACTGCCGCGCAACTTCTTTGTCTATCTGTTTCTGTGTGCCTTCTTTGGTGCCGGTGTGGCAACCGCTGTTGGCGGCATGGCGATGGCACTTCTGCTGTGGGCCGATGGTGTGTATCCCTGGGCCAAGATCTATCTGGAGTATGTGCGCTTTCTGCCGCTTATCATGTTCCCCGAAGGACTGCTGAACGGCATTATCATGACCGGCATGATGGTGTTTCATCCTGACTGGATCCGTACATTCGACGCCCGCCATTACATTGATGAGCAATAGCTCTACCGACGTCAGCGCCGCACCGGATGCTTGGCAAGCTTGCGCTGCAGAGTGCGGCGATGCATCCCCAGTGCCCGTGCCGTGGCTGAGATATTGCCTTCGTGCTCATGCAAAACTTTCTGGATATGTTCCCATTCCAGCCGGTTGACCGACATCGGTGTGTCTGGAATGTCGCTGTTCAGCTCTGAAGCCTCTGCTTCACCTTCAAGTGCCCGCAGGATCTGATCGGCATCAGCCGGCTTGGGCAGGTAGTTATGTGCCCCCGACTTGATTGCTTCGACAGCAGTGGCAATGCTGGCATAGCCGGTCAGCACAAGAATGCGTACCTCTGAATTCAGCTGTTTGAGCTGAGGAATCAGGCACAGGCCGGATGGGCCCTCCATTTTCAGATCCACAGTGGCCAGGTCTGGTGCCTGTTGATGGGCCAGCGCAACGGCTGTTGCTACGTCGCGTGCGACCTGAACCTCGAAGCCTCTCCGGGTCATGGCACGGGCCAGTACACGGGTAAAGGCCGGGTCATCGTCCACAATCAGAAAATGTCGGGTCATACGTCAGCTCCCTTGAATGGCTCGGGTATGATCGGCAGTTCAACTTCAGTCAGGGTGCCCCCGTCCGGGTGGCTGTAAAGGCGCACTTCACCCTGGTGTCGAGCCAGAGTGGAAGAGGTGAGAAACAGGCCAATACCCAGCCCTCGCCCCTTGGTCGTTACAAACGGTTTACCCAGTTGATCGGCCTGTTCCAGCGGTAGCCCGGGACCCTGGTCATGCACTTGCAGGAGGATACGCTCACTGTCCCAGCTCAGCGCAATCTCGATATCCTCGGGGTGGGCATCGGCCGCATTGTTGAGCAGGTTAAGCAATGCCTGTTGCAGTGTTATAGAAGCGCTCACCCTTGGTGCCGGGCCAGAAGGAAACGGGGGTATGCGGTAGCTGACTTCGGGGCGCATCAGGGTCCATTCTTCAATCACGCGCTCAAGCAGTTCGGTAACGGCGATACGGCTATGGCTGCGTTGCTGTTCTTCTTGCACGCTGCGACTCATCTGCTGCAGTCGTGCCGAGCAGGTGGCCACCTGCTGGCGCAGCAGCGCGATATCATCCTGCAGTAACGTGTCATCAGGATGATCCAGCTCCATTTCACGCAGGGTAACCTGCATGGTGGACAGCGGGGTACCCAGTTCGTGCGCAGTACCGGCGGCCAGTGTGGCCAGCGCAAGCAGCTGCTGATCACGAATATGTTGTTCACGTTCGGCCTGCAAACGCTGTTCACCGCGCTGCAGGGTCTGATGCATGCGCACGATAAACCAGCTGATCAGCAGGACGGTAAACAGAAAATTGATCCACATGCCGGTGATGTGAAGGTCATACAAATCGAAAATCCGGTGTTGGTGACCCTGTTCCAACTTCAGTACCGGTATGTAGTGGCGCAGCAGTGAGGTATAGAGCACTACCAGCATGGTGGCCATCAACAGGGTGTATCGAGCGCCAAGGGTGGCGGCGCTGACAAGCAACGGAATCAGCAGCATGAAGATGAACGGATTGGTGGCGCCACCGCTTTGGTACAGCAGGCAGCCATAAAGCACGACATCGGCACAGAGCTGGCTGAAGAACTCCAGTTCAGTCACCGGCCAGCGCGAGTGCAGGCGTGCAAACGTCATCACATTCAGCAGTGCCAGAGCTGCAAGAGTGGACCCAAGCAGCCATACATCCAGTGTCAGATGCAGTACAAACAGAGCGAACAGCAGAGCACCACTCTGGGCAAAAAGCACCAGAGTACGGATATAGGTCAGTTGCAGCAGGTGGTGATGAAATCCGCTCAGCACAGCAGCCCCGGAGGAATTACGCTAAGGTTAATGGGGCAGTATACCTGCCAACGGCACGTATGTGGTCCAGCCTTTGTGCGACAAAGCGTCGCACAAACGGTGACGGCCGGCAGGCTGCGACTTGCGAAAGTATAACCCGATCCAACATACTAAAAAGGTAAACGTTTCAAATCTGACCTGAGGGAGACAAACCAAATGGCGGCCAATAAAGACCCCATGATCCCCGATGGTGATGTGAATCCGATCGATACCGACTACCAGATCGGTCAGGATAACATCGTTGTCAACGTAGGCCCTTTCGGCCTGGATATCCACAACCGCGTCTTTGCGATCTCCGGTCTTGCCGTGATCGCGTTCGTACTGCTTACCCTGGTTTTTCAAAGCCAGGTGGAACCGCTGTTCAGCAGCCTTCGTGGCTGGCTGACTACCAATCTGGACTGGTTTTTCATCAGTGCAGCCAACATTTTCGTGATTATCTGTCTGGTGCTGATTTTCACCCCACTTGGCCGGGTACGCCTCGGCGGGACCGAAGCCACACCGGATTACAGCTACGCCGGCTGGTTTTCCATGCTGTTTGCTGCTGGTATGGGTATCGGCTTGATGTTCTTCGGCGTTTCGGAGCCACTGTCCCACTTCAGCTCGTCCTTTGGTGGCATTAGTATCGAGAACGGAGTTCGAACCGACTGGGCGCCACTGGGGGCTGCTGGGGGGGATGCCGAATTGGCTGCGCGCTTGGGCATGGCCGCCACCATCTACCACTGGGCGCTTCACCCTTGGGCAATCTATGCCGTCATGGCACTGGGGCTGGCGTTGTTCTCCTTCAACAAGGGTCTGCCGCTGACCATCCGTTCGGTGTTCTATCCGATTCTGGGTGAGCGAGTCTGGGGTTGGCCGGGACATGTCATTGATATTCTGGCCGTGCTGGCGACCCTGTTCGGCCTGGCTACTTCTCTGGGCTTCGGTGCCTCTCAGGCTGCATCAGGTTTGAACTATCTGTTCGGTATTCCGCTGGGCAACACGACACAGATTGTTCTGGTGATCGGGATCACCGCCATAGCGCTGGTTTCAGTACTGGCCGGTCTGGATGCCGGGGTGAAGCGACTGTCTGAAATAAACATGGTGCTGGCGGTCTTGTTACTGGCGTTCGTGATCCTCGTTGGGCCGACGCTGGCCATTGCAACCGGCTTCTTCGATAACTTGATGGCGTATCTGACCTATCTGCCGGAGCTGGCTAACCCCGTTGGGCGTGAGGACAGCAACTTTGCATCTGGCTGGACCGCGTTTTACTGGGCCTGGTGGATCTCTTGGTGTCCGTTTGTAGGCATGTTTATCGCGCGCGTGTCCAGGGGGCGTACCGTACGCGAATTCATCATCTCGGTACTGTTGGTGCCCTCGCTGGCCTGCGTGTTGTGGATGACCGTGTTTGGTACCACCGCTATTGACCAGGTGGTGAATGCGGGCTACGACGCCGTGGCCGACGCGGAGCTGCCGCTGCAGTTGTTCACCATGCTGGACGTATTGCCGCTGGCGCAGATCACCTCGTTCATCGCAATCATTCTGGTGGTGGTGTTCTTTATCACTTCATCCGACTCTGGCTCGCTGGTCATCGATGTAATCGCAGCCGGTGGCAAGGTGGATGCGCCGACGCCACAGCGCGTGTTCTGGTGTACGTTTGAAGGGCTGGTGGCCATTGCGTTGATTCTTGGCGGGGGGCTGGTCGCGCTGCAGGCAATGGCAGTGTCGACCGGTCTGCCGTTTACCATTGTGTTGCTGGTTGCAGCCTTCTCGATGGTGAAAGGGCTAGCCTCCGAGCCGAGGGTCTGATTACCCATGGTTGAGACGCAGCAGGCTGAACATATCGAGATACTCGACTTCCTGCGCCGTACTACTCCCTTTACGGAGCTGTCCGAGGAAACCCTGGGACAGGTTGCGGGGCAGGTTGAAGTCGCCTATTTCAAGGCGGGTAGCCAGATACTGAACTTTGGTGAAGAGATCAGTGACTGGTACATCATCCGCAGCGGTGCCGTTGAGGTGTTCCGACGTAACGGTGATCTTTACAACCGTTTGAGTGAAGGAGGTTTCTTCGGTGAGTTCGGCCTGCTGCGCAACAGGCGGGTGCGATTTCCGGTAGTGGCGCTGGAAGACACGCTGGTGTATCTGATTGCCGAGCCCCTGTTCAACGACCTGTTCGACAATAATGAAGGCTTTGCTGATATTGTTGAGGTGGAAGACCGCACCCGTCTGCGCCAGGCGGTGGCGCGGCGTGAAGATGCCAATGAGTTGATGACCTCCAGGGTTGAAACCCTGGTGAGTCGTGAGCCTGTGTGTCTGCCGGTTACGGCCACGGCGCGCGAGGCGGCCATTCGGATGACGGAAGAGGGTGTGTCGTCTCTGCTGATTCTGGATGCGAACGATGATCCCGAGCGTGACAGCCGCATGGCGGGTATTATCACCGACAGGGATATTCGCAATCGTTTGGTCTCTCCGGGGCTGGACTACGATACGCCGGTCACCGAGATTATGACCTCCGAGCTTCGGTACGTTGAGCACTCCCAGTTCGTGTTTGAAGCGATGCTGCTGATGCTGCGCTTCAATGTGCACCACCTTCCGGTTCTGAAACACCGGCAGCCGATCGGGGTGATCGCCCTGTCCGACATCATCCGCTACGAGTCGCAGAACAGCCTGTTTGTGGTCAGCAGCATCTTCCGGGCACAGAGTGTGGAGGAGCTGGTGGCACTGAAGCAGGATGTACGCGCCTGCTTCACCCGCATGGTGAACGAGGATGCCAACTCGCGCATGATTGGCGGTGCCATGGCGGTGATCGGTCGCAGCTTCAAACAGCGTCTGCTGGAGTTGGGCGAGGCCGAACTGGGGCCGCCTCCGGTGCCCTATTGCTTTCTCGCTCTGGGCTCCATGGCGCGGGAGGAGCAGCTGATCGTGACTGATCAGGACAATGCCATGATCCTCGATAACCGCTATGATCCGCAACAGCATGAAGCCTACTTCAAGGCGCTGGCGGAGTTTGTTTGTGATGGGCTGGATGCCTGTGGCTACAGTTATTGCAGCGGCAAAATCATGGCCACCAACCCGAAATGGCGTCAGCCACTACGGGTATGGGAGCAGTACTTCACTGAGTGGATAGACAAACCGACACCGGAGTTTTTGCTCAACAGTGCCATATTCTTCGATCTGGAGGGTGTGTGGGGCAGGACCCGTTGGGCCGAGATGCTGAATGACCTGATCCGGCGCAAAGCGAAACGCAATCCTCGCTTCCTGGCCTGTATGGCACGCAATGCACTTTTGCGTACGCCACCGCTGGGATTCTTCAAGGACTTCGTGATGGAGACCGATGGCCGGCACACCAACTCGATTAACATGAAGCGGCGCGGGACGGCACCGGTGGCAGACCTGATTCGCGTGCATGCACTGGCTGTCGGGTCTCGGGCGAGCAACTCTTTCGAGCGTCTGCGTGATGTGATCGATGCGTCGGTGATGCCCCCCGGGCGCGGGCCGGACTTGCGCGATGCGCTGGAGTTGATCTCCATGGTACGGATACGGCATCAGGCGTTGGACCTTGAAGCGGGACAGGAACCGGACAATAACGTGGAGCCGGAAAACCTGTCCGACTTCGAGCGCAAGAATCTCAAGGATGCCTTCCAAATCTTGAGCCACGCGCAGAAGTTTCTGAAATATCGTTATCAGCCAGGACGCTCGAACTGATGTTCTATCTGGATCGGAATGCCCTGCAGGAGGAACCGGCTCGGGATGCCCAAGATCTGCAGGTGAGCGACTGGTCGGCCCGGTTTGCCGAACTGGCTCGACAGGCACGCTACCCGGCGCTGAAGGACTTTTATCAGGCGGGTGCCGTGACGCCGGATACACCGCTGAAGGACGTGCCGCTGGTGGCGATCGATTTCGAAACCACTGGGCTGGACCCCCGGAAGGGCGGCATTGTCAGTATCGGGCTGATGCCGATGAGTCTGAGCCGTATTCACTGTGCCGGTGCGCGTCATTGGGTGGTCAAGCCCCGTGCTCGGCTCAGCACTGAATCGGTGGTGGTTCATGGCATCACCCATTCAGAGATAGCGGCAGCACCTGATCTGTCCCAGATCCTGGATCAATTGCTGGAACAGTTGCGTGGCAGAGTTGGGGTCGTGCACCATCGCGGCATCGAACGCAGCTTTCTCAATGCGGCCCTGCAGGCACGAATTGGCGAAGGAATCGAGTTCCCGGTGATTGATACCATGGAGCTTGAAGCGCGACTGCACCGTCGCAGGCCTCTTAGCCTCTGGGATCGTTTACGCGGACGCAGGCCGGTTTCAATCCGTCTGGCTCAGAGCCGCGAGCGCTATCATCTGCCTCACTATCGCCCTCATCATGCTCTGACCGACGCGCTGGCCTGTGCCGAGCTGCTGCAGGCTCAGGTTGCGGACCGGTTTTCGGTCGATACCCCAGTGGGGGAACTGTGGTGTTGACTGACCACTGATCCAATATAAATCAACATCGGTGACTGTAATCGGTGCTGTTGCACCGTCTGTGGCAAGTTCTGGCAATTGGATCTCGTCGTCATCGCATGAACCTGCTTAGGGGCAGCCCTGGGAATTGACTCCGGTACGCGGGCTCAGGTGGCGCCTCATTCTCTTCCCTATGATTCACCCTTGTAGTCGACATCTTGGCATAAAACCTGCTCCATTATTTTGGGTCAGGCCTAAGGTCAGACGCTCATCAAGTGGTTTTTGATAACGGTGTTTATTCCTTTCTGTATCTACAGTGGGGGAGGCACCGTTTTTTTATCCAGGATCATGAAAGTGCCATATGAAACAGGCAGACCGCACCAGAACTCGCCACAGCTGTGCTGTACACTGGTGCAGGCCTGCTCAGTTGCGGTGCGGCATTACACCTTGAAACGACCGGTTTGCTGTTGCAATTGCTGGGCATACCCATCCAGTGAGCGGCTGATGCTGCCGATGTCTCGTGAGCGATCGGCCCCCTGTGTGGCCAAATCATTGATTTCGGTGATGCTGCGGTTGATCTCATCCACGACTTGAGTCTGCTGCTCGGTAGCGGAGGCGACGCTGGTATTGACGTCGGTAATATGAGAGATCGCCTGCAGGATGGTCTGTAACTCGGCTTCGGCGCTGCTGGAGAGAGATTCGGTGGCACTGGCTTCTTTGCTGCCGGTTTCCATTACGGTGACGACTTCAGAAACGCCACCCTGCAGTCGACTGATCATGTTCTGTATGTTTTCAGTGGACTCCTGAGTACGTCTGGCGAGGGTACGCACTTCGTCGGCCACTACTGCAAAACCGCGTCCCTGCTCGCCTGCGCGGGCGGCTTCGATGGCCGCGTTGAGCGCCAGCAGGTTGGTCTGCTCAGCCACATCACGGATCACATCCAGCACACTGCTGATCTCGTTGGAATTGTCGGCGAGCGTTCGGATTGAGGTCACCGCCTTCTCGGTCTGTTCGGCCAGTCGTCGTACCTGCGCCGAAGACTGGTGAATGATCTCGGAGCTGCGCTGGCCGGTCTGATCCGCTTCACGGGTTATGTCCGCGGCTCGTGAAGCGTTGCCTGCCACCTCTTCGATGGCGCTTTGCATCTCATTGATGGCCGTTGCCACCATGGAGATGGCATCAGTCTGGCGGCTGACACCTGCATCGTTATCCTGAGCTGCCGAGGCCAGGCGACCTGACTCCTGTCCCAAGTCACGGCTCAGGCTCTGAATACTGCCAATCATCTGCTGCAGATTACTCAATACCAGGTTGAAGCTGTTGGCCAGCCGACCCAGGTCATCGTTGCTTTCAACCGGAATACGCTGGGTCAGGTCACCTTCACCCTTGGCGATGTTGTCCAGCTGTTCACGCAGGGCCGTGATGGAGCGCAGAATCAGACGCATGAAAATGAAGAACAGTACGACACTGAGAAGCACGGAAACCAGCGTGATGATAAGTGTGGTAACGGAGCTGCTCACCCCTTCGGAAGAGGCTTCGGCCCCCCGCTCCTGAGCCAGCTGCTCGGTATGGGAGCCTACCCGGTCGAAATAGTCGCGTAGCTGGCTGAACAGCGGCTGTGTGACCTGATGTGACAAGGCACGTGCACGCTCAGGGTTGCCGCCTCGCGCCAGTTCCATCACCTGACGAGCCGAGCTTTCCCACTGCCGGAAAGCCTGCTCAAATCCCTCGGACGAACTCGAGACACCGGTACCGCGAAGGCGCGCAACAGCTTGGTTGAAACGGTCATGCGCCTGCTGCGCATTTTCGTCAAAGCTTGCGACTTTTGCGTCGGCTTCCTGCAGGTTAGTGCCCGCATCGACGGCCGCCATCTGCGCCACCAGAGCCTGATAGAGGTCACGATCCCCGTTAAGAATTTCGCTGATTGCCGGGAGGTAATTGCTGGCCAGGTCATCGGTGTCTGAGACCAAATTGCGACTGGTGTTGACGCTGAACAGCCCGACAAAGACCAGTGCTGCAGCCGTAATAACAAAGGGGAGCGCGATGCGGGTACGAAATCCGGTTTTTGCGGTCATGGGAGGTGGTTTCCTTCCTGAAGTTTGCTCAAAGAGTAGCAGTAGAAACGGCAGGGTTAAAGCTGAAACCGGATGACCCTGCACCATGGCAATGGTAGTCTTAAGCCAGCTTTTATCCCCCGATTCAGGCCCGAAACGGAGTCTTGTCAGGCCATGAAATTCAAACCCGGTTTTGGTCATCTAGCCTTGCTGCTCACGCTGGCGTTGCTGGTGTGGCTGTTCAGCGGTGAACTGCTCAGCAGTCGCGACAATGCACCTGAAGTGGTTGCTCCCGTAGCACAGCCGATTACGGTCGCTGCCAGGCTGAGTGCGGCTCAGCCCTATCGTCGACAAGTTGTGCTGCAGGGGCAGGTTGAGCCCTGGCAAAGTGTGGACTTGCGTGCACAGATCAATGCTACAGTCGATGTTCTGCCGGTAGGGCGGGGTGCTCAGGTTGCTAAGGGTGATCTTCTGTTGCAACTGTCGGAAGACGACCGCCGCAGCCGCCTGTCGCAGGCGCGTGCCCAGCTGGCCTATAGCCGCAGTCAGCTGGAAGCAGGACAGAGTTTGCGTCGGCAGGGACTGAATGCACAAACCGACCTGTTGCGATTACAAAGTGAGCTGGCCGCTGCTGAGCAGGCAGTACGCAGTGCAGAACTTGAACTTGAACACACACGTCCGGTCGCACCTTTCGCAGGCGTACTTGACAGTCTCGATGTGGACCTGGGGGACTATCTGGTTGCCGGTCAAGTGTGGGGGAGGTTGCTCGATACGGCAGTGCTGCGAGTGCGAGCGCAGGTGCCGCAGCAACAGGTGGCCGGGCTCGAGCTGGGGCAACGAGCAGAAGTGGTTTTGCTGGATCAACGTACTTTCAGCGGTGTTGTCAGTCACATCTCAAGGGAGGCGGATAGCGCCACCCGAAGTTTTACAGTGGAGATACGGCTGGAAAACCCTGAAGGTCTCAGAATCGCCGGCGCCAGTGCCACGGTTCGGATCGATATCGGCAGCGTGGATGCTCACCGGATCTCCACAGCCCTGCTGACGCTGGGTGAAGGCGGTCAGTTGGGTGTGTTGTATCTGGAGCCGGACGACCGGGTACAGTTCGCGCCGGTGCAGCTTATCAGTACCGGAACCGAAGGCAGCTGGGTGAGTGGGTTGCCGGAAGAAATTCGGTTGATCACGCTGGGCGGCGGCTTTGTCTCGCCGGGTCAGCAGGTCAAGGTTGATCAAGCGTCGGAGTCGCGTTGATGGATGCGCTGATTCGGGCCGCAATGAGCCGCAGCAGAGCCACTCTGCTGTTGTTGCTGATCCTGCTTGCGGCTGGGTTTGCTTCATGGGTGACAATTCCCAAGGAGGCAAACCCGGATGTCACCATTCCCTATATCTATGTTTCCATGCGCCTTGAAGGGATCAGCCCCGAGGATGCAGAGCGGCTGTTGGTGCGGCCGATGGAGCAGGAGTTGCGATCGCTCGAAGGAGTGAAGGAGATGACTTCCATCGCCGCGGAAGGACACGCGTCGGTGATGCTGGAGTTCGATGCCGGTTTTGACCCCAAAACCGCGTTGGCGGATGTGCGTGAGAAGGTTGATACCGCCCGCACCGAACTGCCGGCTGAGGCCGACGAACCCAGCGTGAACGAGATCAATATCGCCCTCTTTCCGGTGCTGTCCATAGCCCTTTCCGGCCCGGTGAGTGAAGCTGAACTGGTTGGAACCGCGCGTCGGCTCAAGCAGGAAATAGAAGGTATTGCCGATGTGCTTGAAGTGGATATCGGCGGTGATCGTGAAGACCTGCTTGAGATCATAGTCGATCCTCAGGTACTGGACAGCTACAACGTGGACTATGCCGCCCTCTACCAGCTGGTCAGCAACAATAACCGGCTGGTCGCCGCCGGCAGCCTTGATACCGGTTCGGGGCGGTTGCCGCTGAAAGTGCCCGGCGTGATCGAAAATATCGAAGATCTACTCAACATGCCGGTCAAGGTGGAAGATGATCGGGTCGTCACTTTCTCCGATGTGGCGGTGCTGCGTCGAACCTTCAAGGACCCCACCGGCTTTGCGCGTATCAATAGTCAACCGGGTGTGGTGCTGGAAGTGTCCAAGCGTGCCGGCTCCAACATCATCGACACCATTGATCAGATCAAGGAGTTGATCGAGCAGGCGCGCCCACTGCTGCCCGAGGGGGTGCAGGTGCACTACGTGATGGATCAGTCGGAAGAGGTGCAGGAACTGCTTACCGATCTGCTCAATAACGTGTTGACGGCGGTAGTGCTGGTGTTGATCGTAATGCTGGCGGCGCTTGGACTGCGCTCATCGTTACTGGTGGGGCTGACCATCCCCGGCGCCTTTTTGACCGGTATTCTGCTGATCTACATGCTGGGATTCACGCTGAACATCATTGTGCTGTTCTCGCTGATACTGGTGGCCGGAATGCTGGTGGACGGTGCAATCGTGGTATCTGAACTGGCTGATCGTAACCGCCAGCAGGGGATGACCCCGGCTGAGGCCTGGGCTGGTGCTGCCAGTCGCATGGCCTGGCCGGTGATCGCCTCCGTTGCCACAACTGTTATGGTGTTCCTGCCCTTGCTGTTCTGGCCGGGTATCGTGGGTGAGTTCATGAAATACCTGCCAGCTACCGTGATCCTTTGCCTGCTGGCGTCACTGGCGATGGCACTGGTGTTTCTGCCGGTTATGGGACAGGTCAGCGGAGGTGGGCGCCTGTCGCCACAGAAAAGCCGCAACAGCAGGCTGGGCCGTGGCTATCGCCGCACGCTGGCATTTTTGCTGGCAAGGCCCGGACAAACGTTGACGGCGATGCTGTTGGCCATGCTTCTGGTTTACGCTTTTTATGGTCGTTTTAACCATGGCGTTGAGTTTTTTCCGGATGTGGAGCCGGAGTCCGCCCAGGTTTTGATTCACGCCCGTGGTGATCTGTCCGTGTATGAGCGGGACACGCTGGTCAAGGGGGTAGAGCAGCGTTTGCTTGGCATGCCTGAGGTCGAGGTGCTGTACGCGCGCAGTTTTGCCATGGCCGACGGGCAAATGGCTGAAGACGTGATTGGAATACTGCAGTTTCAGCTGATCGACTGGTATCAGCGCCGTCCGGCGGCCACCATCCTGGATGACATGCGTGATAGAACCGCTGATCTTCCCGGGTTGAAGCTTGAATTTCGCAAACAGGAGGAGGGCCCCAGCGCCGGTAAGCCGGTGGTGTTGAAACTCAGTTCACAGGACAGCACAGCACTGGATCAGGCGGTAAGCCGGGTGCGCAGTGCCATGGTTGAGCTGGGCGGCCTGGTGGATATCGAGGATGACCGTGCCCTGCCGGGCATCGAGTGGCAGCTGCAGGTAGACAGGGAGGAGGCTGCTCGCTTCGGTGCGGATGTGCTATCCGTCGGTAATGCCGTGCAAATGGTCAGCAATGGTTTGCTGCTGGCTACCTGGCGGCCTGAAGACGCGCTGGATGAAGTTGATATTCGTGTGCGCCTGCCCGAGTCGTGGCGCAGCCTGGATCAGCTGCAGCGCATGACACTGACTGGCAATGGTGGACAAATGCCACTGAGTCATTTCGTGACGCTGCAGCCGTCTCATAAGACTGGCACCCTGCGCCGCGTGGACGGTCAGCGGACCATTACACTGCAGGCCGATGTGGCGCCAGGCTATCAAGTGGCAGAGCGGCTGCAAGCGCTGCTGGAGGCCAGTGACAGTAATTTGCCTGAGGGTGTAAGCCTCAGTGTTGGGGGCGAGGGTGAGGATCAGCAGCAGTCGGCCAGCTTCCTGATCAGTGCCTTCATCACTGCAATCCTGTTGATGATGTTGATTCTTGTGATCCAGTTCAACAGCTTTTACCAGACTCTGCTGGTGCTGTCGGCCATTGTGTTTTCGACCGCGGGTGTTTTGATCGGGCTGCTGGTCAATGGCCAGTCGTTTGGCATTGTCATGGTGGGTATGGGCATCATTGCGCTGGCAGGTATTGTGGTGAACAACAATATCGTCCTGATCGACACTTACAACCAGTTGCGCAGTGAGGGCATGTCGCCTGTAGATGCAGCATTGGAAACCGGTTGTCTGCGCATGCGTCCGGTACTGCTCACCGCCATTACCACAGTGCTGGGATTGATGCCGATGGTGATCGGCGTAAACGTCAATCTGCTTGAACCCAGCCTGGGTTTTGGTGCGCCCTCGACCCAGTGGTGGACGCAGCTGTCCAGCGCCATTGCCGGTGGGTTGACCTTTGCCACCTTGCTGACTTTATTGCTCACCCCTTGCATGCTCGTGCTGGGAGAGCGAATGTTTGCCAGTTTCAAGCGCGAGTCCAATCAGGGTTGATACACTGTGGGGGGCGTAACGGTATTCAAAGTCTTATTATGTGTTATATCATAACATTAATTCGATGGTCGCCTGTGGGCAAAACCCCCGTGGGTCGGCTGAATACCCGCAGTTTTTTGAGAGCGACATACCTATGAATGCAGTACTGCCCGATGTGTCCTTGACCGACGACGCCCCATTTATGACCCCTTTGCAGTGGGTTGGGATGCAGGACATTGATCTGCCTATTACGCTGAAAGAGCCGGGTTATCGGCGTAGTCTGCATGCGTGTGCCGATGCTCAGGTGGATCTGCCAGCTGCGCATATCAAGGGTATTCACATGTCGCGTCTTTACCGTTTGCTGGATGGTCTGGGTGAGGATGCGCTGACACCTGAGCGCATACAGCAGGTACTGCAGGCGATGATCGACAGTCACCGGGACTGCAACAGCAGCAGTGCGCGTATCGGTCTTTCGTTTGATCTGTTGGTGCGCCGGGCGGCGCTGGTATCTGAGGCTCTGGCGGGCTGGAAATCGTACCCTGTCAGGCTGAATGCTCAACTTGTACAGGGCCGCTTTAGTCTGCGCGCCGAAGTGGTTGTGGAGTACTCCTCAACCTGTCCCTGTTCGGCGGCGCTGGCACGACAGCTTGTGGAGCGTCGCTTTCTTGACGATTTTCCCGGAGATCAGCCCCTTAATCGTGAGGAAATGGCCAGTTGGCTTCGTCGCAACGCTACACTGGCAACGCCACACAGCCAGCGCAGTGAAGCGCGTGTCAGCGTGGGCCTGGAGGCAACCGACCCTTCGCTGGCGCTGCTTGCATTGATTGATACCATTGAGGCTGCCGTTGCGACACCGGTGCAAACCGCAGTGAAACGGGCGGATGAGCAGGCGTTTGCGGCGCTTAATGGCGCTAATTTGATGTTTGTGGAGGATGCGGCCCGGCGTATACAGGATGCCCTGCAATCCCACTTCAGGGCGCCACGTACTCAGGTCAAGCATCTTGAGAGCCTTCACCCACACGATGCTGTTGCCTGGGCTGAGTGAAAACGGACATTGTTTAACCCGGTGTGATCAGCGAAAATACCCGCCATTGACGATCAACCGCACACACGGGGCGCAACGCCCTGTCCCTGTCCAGAACAGAAGACCCGAATTCATGTCCATCGCTCAGGAAGTTTCCAAACGCCGCACCTTTGCCATTATCTCGCATCCGGATGCCGGTAAGACCACTATCACCGAAAAACTGCTGCTGCTTGGGCAGCTGATTCAGGTGGCGGGTACCGTCAAGGGGCGTGGCAGCGACCGGCATGCCACATCTGACTGGATGAGTATGGAGCAGGAGCGCGGTATTTCCATCACCTCCTCCGTGATGCAGTTTCCGTACAACGGCCGCACCGTCAACCTGCTGGATACACCGGGGCACGAAGACTTTTCCGAGGATACCTACCGTACTCTTACCGCTGTGGACTCGGCACTGATGGTGGTGGACGGTGCCAAGGGCGTTGAGGAGCGCACCATCAAGCTGATGGATGTGTGTCGCTTGCGCGATACGCCAATCTTCTCCTTCGTTAACAAGATGGACCGTGATATTCGTGACCCGATCGAGTTGCTTGACGAGATTGAGGAGGTGCTGAAGATTCAGGCGGCCCCGATCAACTGGCCAATTGGCTCCGGCAAGTGGTTCAAGGGTGTGTATAACCTCTACACCGATACCATCCACCTGTTCACTCCGGGTCAGGGCCACAAGCTGCCGGAAGACAACCGCATTCAGGGGCTCGATTCGGAAGAGGCCCGCGCGCTGCTGGAAGATGACTATGACGAGCTGGTTGACGAGCTCGAACTGGTCAAGGGCGCCTGTCATGAGTGGGATCAACAGGCCTATCTGGAAGGTAAAATGACGCCGGTGTTTTTCGGTACGGCATTGGGCAATTTCGGCGTGAAAGAGATGCTGGATGATTTTGTCCAGTGGTCACCCGCACCGCCGGCGCGTCCGACCGAAAGCCGTGAAGTAGCGGCCAGTGAGGAAGCATTCAGCGGTTTTGTTTTCAAGATCCAGGCTAATATGGATCCGAAGCACCGTGACCGTATCGCTTTCATGCGCATCTGCTCCGGCTCCTATACTCGGGGCATGAAGATGAAGCACGTGCGCATCGGCAAGGATATCCGCATTGCTGATGCCGTAACCTTTATCGCCGGCGATCGTGAGAACGTGGAAGAAGCCTGGTCTGGTGACATCATCGGTCTGCACAACCACGGCACCATCCAGATCGGTGATACCTTTACCGCTGGCGAGAGCCTCAAGTTCACCGGTATTCCGCACTTCGCACCGGAGATGTTCCGTCGCGTGCGGCCCACCGATCCGCTGAAAATGAAACAGCTGCAGAAGGGTTTGCAGCAACTGTCGGAAGAAGGCGCGGTTCAGCTATTCCAGCCTTTGAAGAACAACGACCTGATCCTTGGTGCTGTCGGACAGCTGCAGTTTGAAGTGGTGGTGTTCCGTCTCAAGGACGAGTACAAGGTCGAGTGCGTGTACGAACCGATCAGCGTACAGACTGCACGCTGGGTGGAGTGCAGTGATAACAAGATGCTGGAAGATTTCCGCCGCAAGGGCTACGACAATCTGGCGGTGGATGGTTCCGGCCTGCTGACCTACCTGGCGCCAACTCGGGTGAATCTGTCACTGACCGAAGAGCGCTGGCCGGATATCCAGTTCCGCGCAACGCGGGAGCACTGATTGCTGATCGACACCATCTGCCACCTTGATTTTGCTGATTTTGATCCTGACCGAGCAGCGGTGATTGAGTGCGCTCACGTTGCGGGTGTTGAGCAGATTGTGGTGCCGTCGATCACGGTGGATAACTTTGAGCGGGTTCTGGATCTGTGTGCTTCAGATCCAAGCCTGTATCCTGCTTTGGGTCTGCATCCCTGTTTCAGTCATGATATGGAGCACGATCTGGCACGGCTGGATGAGATGCTTTCGCTGGCGGCAGGAGCCGTAGTGGCGGTGGGCGAGATCGGCCTGGACTTTCGCCCTGCACAGTTGCGTTCCGGACAAGAGGGGGCAGCACAGCAGGAGCAGCTGCTGGAAGCGCAGCTGAAACTGGCAAAGACTCACGACCTGCCGGTATTGCTGCATGCGGTGAAAGCACACGACCGGGTTTTGAAGTTGTTGCGTCGTCAGCACCTGCCCCGGGCGGGTATCGTGCATGCGTTCTCTGGCAGCGAACAACAGGCGCGGGAGTATGCAAAACTGGGCTTCAAACTGGGTTTTGGTGGGGCTGTTACCTACGAGCGTGCGCGTAAATTGAGAAGACTGGCAGCTGAGCTGCCGCTGGAGTGGCTGGTGCTGGAAACCGATGCGCCGGATATGCCACTGCAGGGGCACAGGGGTAAGCGAAATGAGCCCTGCCGTGTGGCGGAAGTGGCCGCGTTCATTGCCCAACTGCGAGGGATGGACGATGCAGAAGTTTCAGCCGTAACCACTGCTACGGTTTCCGGTCTGTTGCGGCTGCCTTATTGATAAATGCTGCGGTAGGCGGCTTCCAGCGTGTTCCAGACAGTGTTGGTCTTGCTGTTCACGGGAACACGATAGTAACGCCTCTCTGCATCAACCGCTTCACTGCTGTAGCTGCCATCCGGCGGGGTGAGGATCAGCTTTGCCAGGCTGGCGGGGTAGTTCGGGCCCTTGATCTGTTCACCATAGGTTTCTTCAATCGGCCCCAGTTTGTAACGTACCGATACGATGGACGTCAGCTCCTGGCAAC
This sequence comes from Marinobacterium iners DSM 11526, assembly GCF_900107855.1. GTDB lineage: Bacteria > Pseudomonadota > Gammaproteobacteria > Pseudomonadales > Balneatricaceae > Marinobacterium > Marinobacterium iners. The sequence continues at coordinate 118,715 of NZ_FNRJ01000009.1, forward strand.
GATGGGTTTTACCCTTGCAAAACTGGAAGTAACGGGTGTCCAGGACATAGAACTGATCAGCGGTAGGGTCTTCCTTCAGAGCCCCTGACAGGTTGACGCAGCCACCGAGCAGCAGGGCTGCAGCGGCCGGTAACAGCAGTTGTTTCATCCCGATTCCTCCTTGTTATGGTCGTTTCAGCACAGGTCTTTGTACGGGTTTTCGACCTGCAGTGAGATCGGGTTGGCATAACCGGGCAGGCGAATTTCATCGGCACTGATCTGCAGGTCATCCCCCGTCAGCACGTTGTGGTCGTACAGATAGATGGGTTTTGCCTGACCCATGATAGCAGACTGGTTATAGCTTTCGGCCTGTTCGCGTACCTGCTCGCGTCGCTTGCGCCAGGCATTCATGGCGGCTTCGCCGTGACGCCTTGTCAGCAGCTGCTCGACCACATGGGGTGCCATTACTGCGGCGCTGGCGTTGTTGCCGCCAAACCCCTTGGCGTTAATCAATACCGAGTCCATCCCTGTAGCGCCGGTTTCCTTATGGGTCAGCGGGAAATGCAGGTTGGAGCTGTGCACATCTTCTGCAATTTCGGTTGTGGTGGTCAGACCCGGCACGATGCCGTGTTTCCAGACGCCCAGTGACGCAAATAGCTGATCCCCTCCTGCAGTGCCCTGTGAGTGCCCAAGATAGGCTTTTATGGCACTGACGGTCCAGTCAGGGATATCAAACGCCTTGGCGGTCTCGTTGATGACATGAGATTCGGTTACGCGGTTTTGCGGGGTGCTGGTGCCGTGTGCCTGTACAAAGCTGCGCTGCTTGAGTGACTCTTCACCCAACAGTGTGCCGATCAGTGATGCCGCCTTGCCAAGGGTCATGTAGTTGCCGATGCCCGGTGCCGAAATCGACTTTTTGTGCCCGTCGGCATGGACAAAAACATCGGCCACCGCACCGTGGATGTCAGCGCCAAGCTCCAGTGCGAGATCGTCACTCATCAGCACCAAGAACTGGCTGGATTCACCCATGGTAAAGCCACAGTTGTTGCCGAATGGACGACAGGCTTTGCGGTAGTGCTCCTCAGCCATCTCGGCAAGACCGTCCAGCGCTATCAGCTGTTTGTCTTCGGCCAGGGCGCCCATGGCACGGAAGCCTTCAATGATCTCCTGCGTTACCGGGGCATCACTGCCACCGACCAGTACCAGCTTGCTGCGGCCGGTACGTATCGCCTCGACGCCGCTTTTCAGGTTGTACAGAAAGGTGGCGCAGGCGCCCAGCGCGCCGCCGGTCGTGCCGACGTTACCGAGCAGGTAGGCGTTGATGAAGTCAGCCGGCATCTGGGCATAACCCAGTGGCATCTGTTTGGAGGTGGTGCGTTTGCCCAGCGCCGGGAACTTGGTCAGGCCGCCGAAGCCAAGATCATCCAGCTGGCCAATTGAGTTGCTGGCGAACACTGCGATCTGATCCGGAGAGAGCAGATCCAGAATAGTCTGATACTCGATCCCCATCGAGCGCAGTGCATCGGAGGCAGCATAAACCGCCATCTGCAGGCCGCGGGGATGGTTGCGCGACTGGTACAGTTTGCCGGGCTCGAACCCGGTCGGCAGCATGCCGGCACTTTGTACCAGGGCTGGTTTGGAATCCGGGAAAATCAGTTCGCAACTGCCGTCGATCCGTACCTCAACCTGACCGCCGCCTATCTCTTTTACCTGCCAGTTTGCCGGGATTTGCTGCGGCAGCTGGCGGCTGCGCAGGCGGAAACTCAGGCCTTGGTCGCTGCCTTTGATGCTGGCCGGGCGGTTGAACATGACGGCATTAACATCGAACCAATCGGGGTGGATGCGGCGAATCAGGGTGTTGTCTCGTACCTGCTGTTCAATGCGGCTGGCCAGCTCTGCAGCCGTGAAGTGCTGGCTGGTGTCACCCTGCAGCTGGTAGCTGCCGGCATCATACTGCGCAAGCCCGGTCAGTGTTGCCAGATCAACCAGCGTATCCTGTCGACTGGATGCATCCAGCTGATCCAGTATCAGGCGACGATAGCCCTGGTGAAAGGAAGAGCGACCAGCGGGGCTGATACCACCAAAACCGACAATGACAGGCAGCTGAGACAAAAGATACTCCTCGGGGTGGTGACGCGGATGACAAAGAAGGATAACAGCGCATTTTATCGTCTGATCCTGGCGCTGGCCAGCATCCATATGCACTCCCGTGTAAAAGCGCTACTGGTTTTCATTTCGTATTAAGCTATTCTGAGCTAAAAGGTATCAGGCCTGCTCTTTCATATGGAGGAGCGGGAGACCGTATTCAGGAGGAAACCATGAAAAAGCTGATGATCACCTCACTTGCGTCAGTATTGTTGCTGGGTGGGTGTACAACGCTGGACCCCTACACTCAGGAGTCTAAAACGTCGCAGGCAACCAAGGGCGCAGGTCTGGGTGCTTTGGGTGGCGCCGTACTGGGTGCAGCCGTGGCTGGCAAGGGCGATCGAAATGAGGGCGCACTGGCAGGGGCTGTTATTGGCGGTGCTGTTGGTGGTGGTATCGGTTATTACATGGATCAGCAGGAAATGCAGCTGCGTCAGCAGCTTGAAGGTACCGGTGTTCGAGTGGAGCGTGTCGGGGATGACATCCGGCTGATTATGCCTGGCAATATTACCTTTGCCACCGACAGTGATCGGGTTGATCCGTCTTTTTACTCGGTGCTCGACTCGGTTGCTCGTGTGTTGATCAAGTTCGAGAAGAGTCAGGTTGCAGTGGAAGGCTATACCGATTCAACCGGTTCATTTGAATACAATCAGCAGTTGTCGGAGCGTCGCGCCACCAGTGTTGCACGCTACCTGAATTCGGTTGGGGTCAGCCACTTGAGACTGGATGCGCGCGGTCTAGGTGAGCGTTACCCGATTGCCAATAATGACACTGAAGCGGGGCGGGCGATGAACCGTCGCGTCGAGATCAAGATTCGCGGCACTCAGCGCTGAGTCTGCTGGCCGTGCGGGCGCTGGTTCCGCACGGCTGCAAATATCTCTGTCAAAGGTTTTCGCTTTCCCGAAGTCGGTCAAACTTGCCCAGCAGTCGCTGCAGACTCTGCTCAGTACTTTCGCGTTCGGCTTCCAGTGTTGTCTTGCTCTCACGCAGCTCGCTGACTTCCAGTCGCAGCAGTTCGACCTCTTCGATTAATCCCTCAATCTTTTTTTCCAGTTCGGTAAAGAGTCCGCTCTGCATTTTGGTGGTGCTCCTGTATGGGTGTGGATGATTCAAGGGCGCAAGACTAAGCTGCTCAATGGGCGATTACAATATCATCCTGCTGGATGTTGAGGGTGTTGCTGTCAGCGGGCAGTCGGCCCCGTGACATGGTGGGTTGTACGTCTTCCAGAGTCAGTGTCTGGCGAGTGTTGCGCAGCTCGCTCACCGGCATCTGATTGGCATCATAATGGGTGTAGAGTCTATACACGCTCAGCCGATCACCCGGTTTCAGGCCTGCCAGCGAGCCGGCGCCGATCCATGCCTCATTGCCTTCCGTACGTGTGATGCTGCTGCGGAACGGTTCACACATCAGTGTTTCATCAATATAGCGACTGATCTCCTGCAGGGTGGCCTCCACCTTCTGGCCGAAGTCCTGCTGCCAGAACAGGGGGCTCCCGAAGCCTGTTTTTTCATGTACCGGGCGGTTCCAGCGACCTGCTGTGGCGAAGGGTTGTTGCCACATCATCTGTCCTGTGAAAGTGTCAAAAATATAGAGGTCCAATACAAAGTTGCGCAGATGTTTTGAGCTGGCGAAGTCCAGCCTGCGGTAGGTGTCGAGCAGGATGTTGGGTGGACGAGGGCCCGCCGGGTTGTGCAGGCTCAGGTCCCGGATAATGCCGGTTACCAGGAACTGGGTTTGTTGCTGTTGTGCGTGATTCAAGTGGCGGGAAAGAGCGCCCTCGGACAGTTGCTGGGGGGGCTGATCCTGGTTGCCCATCAACTGCAGATTGCCACGGTCAATGACATTAAGTGTGCTCTGTTGCAAAGACTGACTGATTATCGTGGCCAGTCCCTGTTGAATGCCCTGCAGATTGCCATGGCTGGCGTCAGCGGGACGGGCGAGACTGAATCCGCCGATGGCAATCGTTTTGCGATAGGCCAGGGGAGGCTGGCCGTTGGCGCAGCCGGCCTCAGCTTCCACCTCGGCCAGGATACGCACAGTCAGCTGGCTGCCACGGATGTATTCATCGATGATGCGGATGTTGTTGAGCTGGGTCAGGCTGTTAATGCGCATATTGTCAATTTCAAGTATGCCGTCACGTACTTCCTGTGTGGTGGAAATCCAGGCGCTGCCCTGAAGGGAAGCCTGTTCTCGGGCACGACTGACCGCCAGCTCTCGGGCCCGATCAAGGTCATTATTTATAATCGGCGCCGAGCCCTCGGCCTCGATGGTGATGGCTGCAACATGGGGGATGGCCAGTGTCAGGCAGAGCAGTAGCAGACGGCAAAGTCGGGTCAGCATGATGGTCAGTGTCCTCAGGTATTGGCCAAAAGGTATGCAATTTGCGAGTGCGATGCAAACGCTGACGGCGGTACTCTCCTGTCATCGCTCCATTTTGTGGTACATTCAGAAAAATCACACCCGACAGAGAGCAAAACTGATGAGAGTGGCAGTGCTTACAGCCTGCAGTCTGCTGATGCTGTTGGCCGGCTGCGCCCAGCAGGGGCCCGGCCCGGTCCAGGCTCATGTAGTCAGCATGCATCCTCAGGTGCTTGCGCAAATAGAAGATGCCAGGTCAGAGCGGTCGTACGGCAGAACCGAGCTGAAACAGACAGGGGGTGATCGCAATGGACTGGACCCTGTCAGTGAGGCGGTTGTGCAGATGGCACATCAGCTGGAAACAGGCATGGACAAAAGCAATATCAGTCGGCTGCCGCTGGCTGTGCTGGCTTTTCGCAACCTGCTGCAACCGGGCCAGGTGGGCGAACTGGGCGAACGGCTGGGTGACAGTTTTGTTTTTCAGCTGGAGCAGCGGGGTTACAATCTGGTTGATTACCGCGCACAGAGCCTGGTGACCAGTGTAAAGCCGGATATCGAGCCCTATAACATGTCGGCCCTGCGTACCCGTCATCGAATCTACTTTGTGCTTACCGGTACCTATGCGCTGCACCCTGATGGTGTTGTGATTAACGCTCGATTGCTCGATACCACAACACGTCAGGTGCTGGCCTCTGGCCAGAGTCACATTCCGCTGTCCCGCCTGGAGCAACGCTGGCCCGGCTACAATCTGCTGGAAGCACGAGAGCGTGGCATGATCATCGAAAACCGGCAAGGTCCGGCTGGAGGTTCTCAGTGATGAGATCAGTGGTTCTGATGATTCTGGCGTTGGTGCTGACCGGTTGTGAAACTGTGGTGCATTCGGCCAAGACGGTAGCGGAAGCGTTGCCAGACGTGCACGCGAGTCCTCGAATTGAGGCGCCTGTAGAGCCGAACTGGGTCAGTGCGACCGGCTATGCGCCGATCAGTTTGCAGCCGGGGCAGACCGAACAGCAGAGGATGTTGATGGCGATGCGTGCGTCCAAGCTGCGAGCCTATCAGGAGCTGGCCGGTATCATACATGGACAGTATCTGTATGGCACTACACGGGTCGAGGACATGGTGGTGCAGAACGATAGCTTCAAAACGGCCGTTGCCGGTATCGTGCGTGGCGCACGGGTGGTCAAAAGCTACCCGGTACAGGACGATACCTATGCAACAGTGCTGGAGGTGGACCTGAATCAGGTTCAGCGCGCCTGGGTGCATGAGGCGGCACGCTGAGTCGAGATCTGCTACTGTTTCTGCACATGCTCATCCAGCTGCTGGCAGATCGCCTGCTGCAGCTGGCGGCACAGCTCGGGATCACTGATCGGCTGATTGTTGCTGTCGGTGATGAAGAAAAAGTCTTCAACCCGCTCGCCAATGCTCGAAATCTTTGCCTTGCGCACTGAAATGCCGAACTCCACAAAAATGCGGCCGATGCGTGCCAACAGGCCGGGGCGATCCGGAGTGATCACCTCCAGGATGGTTTGCTGAGATGAGGGGTCGTTGCTCAGAGTCAGGCGCGTGGGTGTAGCAAACAGCTTGAGCTGGCGCGGCACTCGGCGCTGAATGATCTCGGGGTAGTCTTCCGGGTCGTCCAGCTCTTCGGTCAGGTGGCGCTGGATGTTGGCCAGATATTCAGGGTTTTCCGACAGTGGCTGGTTGTCATCCGTCAGTACCGTGTAGGTGTTGAGAGTGCGGCCATGGTCGGTGAGGATGATACGGGCATCCTGAATGTTAAGGTGTAGCTGGTCCATGGCGGCAACCGTCGCCGGGAACAGGGTAGGCAGATCTTCACTGTAGATGAAGATCTCGGTAGCACCTTCAAAGACGCGGTAAGAAGTCTTGCGAATCAGGACCAGCGGTAGCGGGCTGTCACCGTGTTCCAGAATCGCCTGTGTATGCCAGGCGATGTTGTGCGCATCTTCTCGCAGGAAGTAGTCATCCCCCAGCAATGCCCAGTGGTCGAATATGTCCTGCTCTCGAATACCCTGGCGGGCCAGCAGCAGCATCGCTTCATGCTGTACCTGCTCGATACGGTCTTCCTTGTTGATGGGGTTTTCCAGTCCGCGGCGCAGTGAGCGTTTGGTATCCATATAGAGCTGGCGCAGCAAAGTGGCGCGCCAGCTGTTCCACAGGGTGTGATTGGTGGCATTGATATCCGCGACGGTCAGGACGTAAAGGTAGTCCAGATGTACCAAATCGCGCACCTCCATGGCGAAAGCGTGAATCACCTCCGGGTCTGAAATGTCGCGTCGCTGCGCCGTCATGGACATCTTCAGGTGGTTGCGTACCAGCCAGGCCACTAGGTGGGTGTCCCATTTGCCAAGATGATGGCGTCGACAGAAGGCTATTACATCGTCAGAACCCAGCTCCGAGTGGTCACCGCCACGGCCCTTGGCAATGTCGTGATAAAGGCCCGCAATGTACAGCAGCTCAATTTTGGGCAGCTGGTTGACGATACGGTGGGCAATGGAAAACTGTTCGCGGTATTCGCGATGACGGAACTGACGCATCTTCTGAATCACTTTCAGGGTATGCGCATCCACGGTGTAGATATGGAACAGGTCATGCTGCATCTGGCCCACGATTTTGCCGAACTCGGGAAGGTAAAGCCCCAGAATGCCGTAGCGGTTCATGCGCTTAAGTTCAGTCGACACGCGTTCCGGTGAGCGCAGCAGCTCCATAAACAGGGAGGTGTTGCGAATATCCTTGCGAAAGTCGTTGTCGATCAGATGGCGATGGTTGCGCACCAGTCGAATGGTTGAGGCGCGAACCCCCTGAATGTCAGGGTGCTGGGCCATCAGTACGAACAGCTCCATGATGGCAAAGGGGTGATGCTCGAATACCTTGTCATAGACTGCTTCCAGGTAGTTGTTGCGAATCTGAAAGCGATTGTTCAGTGGCTGGATGCTCTGCTCGTCGTCAATGCGCAGGATCGCCTCGTCGAAGTGTTGCAGCAGCATGTCGTTGAATTCCGACATGGCCATGGCGACGCGGTAATACTTGCTCATGAACTGCTCAACCGCCAGAGCGCCTTCCTGGTCTTCGTAGCCGAAGTATGTGGCGAGTGCACGCTGATGATCGAACAGCAGTCGATCCTCGCGGCGCTTGCATAGCATATGCAGGGCGTAGCGGACGGTCCAAAGATAGAGTTCGCCCTTGTTCAGGGTGTCCAGCTCGGGTTCGGTCAGGAAGCCGTGGTCCACTAGATCGCGGATGTAGGTGGCGCCAAAGTGGCGCTTGGCTACCCAGCCTACGGTCTGAAGGTCTCGCAGGCCTCCGGGCGAGTTTTTCAGGTTGGGCTCAAGATTGTATTCGGTGTTGTTGGTTTTTTCGTGGCGCTCTTTCTGTTCGGCCAGCTTGGCCTTGAAAAACTCCTTGTCGGTCCAGGCGCCCTCAGAGGTCACTCGATCATACATCTCGTTCTGCAGGGCAGGATCGCCGCAGAGCGTGCGCGACTCGATCAGGTTGGTGGCGATGGTGATGTCGTTGCGCGCTTCGTCATAACACTGGTCAATGGTGCGCACACTGGACCCCAGGTCCAGGCCTATATCCCACAGTAGAGTCAGGAAGCCACTGATGCTGTCCTGGCACTCGTTGGGATCGATCTGGTCGAACAGTAGCAGGATGTCGATATCAGAGAAGGGGTGTAGTTCTCCGCGGCCATAACCGCCCACGGCTATGAGGGCGGCCTGATGTGCCGATGGCCAGGCAAACTGGGACCAGGCAGCATCAAGGATCTGGTCCAGTACCCAGGCGCGGCCATAGATCAGGCGGCGAATGTCTTCACCCTGCCGGAACGCATCATCCATGCGTTGTTGTGCTTCACGCAACGATTCCTTGAGCACTTTCATGACCGGTCTGTCACGATTGGACAGGCTGGTGTGGAGCTGGCTGGGGTCCAGCAGCTCCGGTGCGGCTTCTAGTGGCTGAGCGGTACGGGTCATGGAAAGGGCTCGTTCAGAGTGAAATCAGGCGACCATCTCTTCCTTGCGCAGGGTCAGAATCTCGTAACCGTCAGCGGTTACCAGAACTGTATGTTCCCATTGTGCGGATAGGCGTCGGTCAGTGGTTTCAACGGTCCAGCCGTCGCGCTTGTTAAGTTTTACGTGGCGCTTGCCGGCGTTGATCATCGGTTCGATGGTGAAAATCATGCCTTCCTTGAGTTCGTCGCCGGTGCCCGCTTTGCCGTAGTGAAGTACCTGTGGGTCTTCATGGAACTCAGCGCCGATGCCGTGGCCGCAGTACTCACGGACCACTGAGTAATGATTGCTCTCGGCGTGCTTCTGGATCACTTCGCCAATATCACCCAGGTGTGCGCCAGGACGAACCAGTTCGATGCCTTTCTGCATGCATTCGCGCGTGATTTCACAGAGACGTTGGGCATGTGGGGCAACATCGCCCACGTAGAACATCTTGCTGGTGTCGCCATGGTATCCATCCTTGATCACGGTGATATCAATATTGATGATGTCGCCATTCTTGAGTTTTTTATCATTGGGGATGCCGTGACAAACCACCTGATTTACAGAGGTGCAGATCGACTTGGGGAAGCCGTGGTAGTTGAGCGGGGCAGGAATGGCCTGCTGCTTGTTAACGATGTGCTCGTGGCAGATTTGGTTCAGTTCATCGGTTGTCACGCCCGGCTTGATATATGGCTCAATCATTTCGAGAACTTCCGCTGCCAGTCGGCAGGCGGTACGCATCTTTTCAATCTCTTCCGGGGTCTTGATTTTGATAGTCATAAATACTCGGTCTTGGCGCTTGAAGGGATGCCCGTGGCTGTAGGGCGAGAAGCCGGGCGTGAACTGGCGTCTATTGTAGCGAACAAGACGCGTTCAGCCAAAGGGCGCTTCAAAAAGTGTATCGGCTATGGTATAAATCGCGCTCCCGGAAGGGATGCTCAGGCATCGATCGGGGCTTTTAAATACATCAACTGAAAACACACACATATCGTCACATGCGTTCAGGGTGCCGCCAAGCGGTTGGGCGATGGGATATGTGGAGGTTATAACCCGTTAGAGGAAATACCACAATGGCTAAAGTTTCAATGCGCGATCTGCTGAAGGCAGGTGTTCACTTCGGTCACCAGACCCGTTACTGGAACCCGAAGATGTCCAAGTTCATCTTTGGTGCGCGTAACAAGATCCATATCATTAACCTGGAGCACACCCTGCCGGCGCTGAACAACGCCCTGGATGTGGTTCAGAATATGGCCAGCAACAAGAACAAGATCATGTTTGTCGGCACCAAGCGTGCAGCGGCTAAGGTGATCAAAGAGGAAGCCGCGCGTGCCGGTATGCCTTACGTTAACCACCGCTGGCTCGGTGGCATGCTGACCAACTATAAGACCATCCGTCAGTCAATCCGTCGCCTGCGTGAGCTGGAAGCCCAGTCTCAGGACGGTACCTTTGACAAGCTGACCAAGAAAGAAGCGCTGATGCGTAGCCGTGAAATGGATAAGCTTGAGCTTTCCATCGGTGGTATCAAGGAAATGGGCGGTCTGCCTGACGCGCTGTTCGTGATCGACGTTGACCACGAGCGTATTGCCATCAACGAAGCTAACAAGCTGGGTATCCCGGTTATTGGCGTGGTTGATACCAACAGCAACCCGGATGGCATCGATCATGTTATCCCGGGTAACGACGATGCTCTGCGTGCCATCCAGATTTACGTCAAGTCAGTTGCCGATGCCTGCATCGAAGGCGCTGCTGCCAATGCCGGCAAAGGCGAGTTCGTTGAAGTCGACGCTGAAGAAGCTGCTCAGTAATAGAGTTGACAACTGACGCGTGTAAACGTGTCTGGATGTGCAAAGGGGGGCCTGGCTCCCCTTTTTTGAATTTGAATTGAAGCGATTAATAAAGAGGAACGCGACATGGCGAATATCTCTGCAGCGATGGTCAAGGAACTGCGCGAACGTACCGGCCTGGGCATGATGGAATGCAAAAAGGCACTGGTTGAATCGGAAGGCGACATCGAAAAGGCGATCGACGATCTGCGCAAGTCCTCCGGTATGAAAGCGGCTAAAAAGGCCGGTCGTACTGCCGCTGATGGTGTAGTAGCGGTCAAGGTTGCTGATGACAACAGCTATGCGATTGCGGTTGAAGTCAACTCTGAAACCGACTTCGTTGCGCGTGACGACAATTTCCTGGGCTTTGTTAACACCGTGCTGGAAAAGGCCTTTGCTGCCAAGGAAACAGACGTGGCTGCGCTGATGTCAGGTGAGCTGGAGTCTGCACGTGAAGCGCTGGTGCAGAAAATCGGTGAAAACATCAGCGTGCGTCGCCTGATGCTGGTTGAAGGCGACAAGGTTGATGCCTACGTGCACAGCACTAACCGTCTGGCTGCCATCGTGGCACTGAATGGCGGTAACGCTGACGTGGCACGTGATATTGCGATGCACGTAACCGCGGTCAACCCGCGTGTTACACGTCCGGAAGATATGCCGGAAGAAGAGCTGGTTCGTGAGAAAGAGATCATCATGGCACAGCCGGATATGGAAGGTAAGCCGCAGGAAATCAAGGAAAAGATGGCCGGTGGTCGTATCAAGAAATTCCTGGCTGAAAACAGCCTGGTTGAGCAGCCGTTCGTCAAGAATCCTGAGCAGACCGTAGGTCAGGTAGCCAAGGCTGCGGGTGCTGAAGTTGTATCCTTCGTTCGCGTTGCCGTTGGCGAAGGTATCGAGGTCGAGCACAAGGACTTCGCTGCTGAGGTTGCAGAACAGCTGAAAAAGTAAACAGCTGCTGCGCTTTCCGGCTGGGTGTAGCTCTTATGCCCAGCCGCATGCTTTCCTGCTACACTTTACGCCATTTCGTCCGCGCGGAGACAGATCATGCCTGCCAAAGATAAACAATCCAGATACAAACGACTGCTGCTGAAGCTCAGCGGCGAAGCGCTGATGGGAGAAGAGAACTTCGGGATCGATCCCAAGGTGCTCAACCGCATGGCGCTGGAAATCGGTCAGCTGGTAGGTATAGGTGTTCAGGTTGGAATGGTAATTGGTGGTGGCAACCTGTTCCGTGGCGCTGCGCTGAGTGCGGCAGGCCTGGATCGGGTTACCGGTGATCACATGGGTATGTTGGCAACAGTGATGAATGCGCTGGCCATGCGTGATGCGCTTGAGCGCTGCAATATTGCGACCCGTGTTATGTCCGCCATTCCAATGAGCGGTGTGGTTGATCAGTATGATCGCCGTAACGCAATGCGCTACCTGAATCAGGGCGATGTGGTAATCTTTGCAGCCGGTACCGGCAATCCCTTCTTTACAACCGATTCTGCTGCCTGCCTGCGCGGCATCGAAATTGAAGCGGACGTGGTCCTGAAAGCGACCAAGGTTGATGGTGTATACACGGCAGATCCGATGAAAGATCCGGATGCGCGCAGGTACACCCGTTTGAGTTTCGATGAAGTGCTGGAAAAACAGCTTGGGGTGATGGATATGACCGCCATCTGCCTGACGCGGGACCATGATATGCCGGTGCGGGTGTTTAATATGAACAAGCCCGGTGCGCTGGTGAATCTGGTGTTCGGTGGCGATGAAGGTACCCTGATTGATAGCGGCTCTGTTGCTGGAGAAAACGATGATTAATGAAATTGTTCAAGATGCTGAAGCGCGCATGAAAAAAAGCGCTGAGGCGCTGGTTGAAAACTTCAAGAAAATCCGTACCGGGCGTGCCCATCCGAGCATTCTCGACAGCATTACGGTGTCCTACTACGGCTCGGATGTGCCGATTCAGCAGGTTGCCAACGTTTCGGTAGAAGATGCCCGTACCCTGACCATTATTCCCTGGGAAAAAAAGGTCGTCAGCGATATCGAAAGAGCGATTCACAAGTCTGATCTGGGCTTGAATCCGAGCACCAACGGAGATGTGATTCGCGTGCCCATGCCCGCACTGACCGAAGAGACCCGCAAAGGCTATATTCGCCAGGCGCGCACCGAAGCGGAAAATGCCCGTGTTGCCATCCGTAATATCCGTCGCGATGCCAACGGTGATCTGAAAGATCTGCTGAAAGAAAAAGAGATCACTGAAGATGACAGCCGTCGTGGCGAAGATCAGGTGCAGAAGCTGACCGACAAGTATGTGGCCGAGGTGGATAGCCTGCTGGCACAAAAAGAATCGGACCTGATGGAAATCTGAACCAACGGAGCGGGGTACGCCCCGCCGCGGATCTGCATGGCTGTTGAGCACCAATTGACGATACCTCCGGGGCGCTCACTGCCCCGTCACATCGCCATCATTATGGATGGCAATAACCGTTGGGCCAAAGAGCGGCGACTGCCGGGGTTGGCAGGGCACAAGGCTGGTGTGGACAGTGTGCGTGCTGTCATTGAGTGCTGTGCCGAACAGGGTGTGGAAGCGCTGACGCTGTTTGCGTTCAGTAGCGAGAACTGGAAGCGGCCTGCCGTTGAGGTCAGTGGGTTGATGCAGCTCTTCATGCTTGCGCTCAAGAATGAGGTGCGCAAGCTGGCCCGTCACAATATCCGACTGCGGGTTATCGGTGATCTTTCGCGCTTCAGTCCGGAACTGCAGGCCCTGATTCGCAAGGCTGAAGCCGAAACCGCTTCCAATACTGGGCTTGCGCTCAATATTGCCGCCAATTACGGTGGTCGCTGGGATATTGTATCGGCCGCCCGTTCTCTGGCACAGCGCTGTCTTGAGGGGGCGTTGTCACCTGAGCAGATCGATGAGGAATTGTTTACTCGTCAGCTTTCATTGGCAGAGTTGCCGCCGCCGGACCTGTGCATACGCACCGGTGGAGAGCAGCGCATCAGTAATTTCCTGATCTGGCAGCTGGCCTACACTGAACTCTATTTTACCGACTGCTTCTGGCCTGACTTTGATAAGCGGGAGATGCTGGCGGCGCTGCAGTCCTATCTCACTCGTGAGCGTCGTTTTGGTAGAACCAGTGAGCAGGTGGGGGCTGATAATCAGTGTTGAAACAGCGTGTTTTGACGGCGCTGGTGCTGGCTCCTCTGGCATTGGCGGCTGTTTTTCTGTTACCGCAGGCGGCCTTTGAAATCGTGCTGGCTGTGGTTTTCTTGTATGGCAGCTGGGAATGGGGCAACCTGTGTCGGCTGTCTCTGTTTTCTCGGTTTGTTTATCTTGCCTTGCATGCCGTGGTACTGACTGTTGTGGCATTCGTTCCGGGCAGTCAGTCGGTGGCTATCGTGCTTGCCCTGCTGTTTTGGTCGGTAGCGCTGCTGTTGGTGAAAGGATATCCGGCAACGGCAGGCTACAGTCGAGTACCGTTCAGGTTGATGATGGGATTGCTGGTGCTGGTGCCGGCCTGGTACGCCGTTTCTGCTCTGCGTGCGGGTGAAAACGGCCTGACGCTGCTGCTGATGCTTCTTGTTCTGGTGTGGGGGGCTGATATTGGAGCCTACGTGGCTGGCAAGACCTGGGGGCGTCGCAAATTGCTGCCCGCAGTCAGTCCAGGCAAAACCCTTGAGGGAGCTGCTGGAGGTCTTGTGGCTTGTGTCCTGACGGGTTTTGGCTTTGCCGTTTGGCTGGAACTAAGCCTGATTGCATCGGTCACTCTGATGTTGCTGTCATTGTTGACGGGTATGGTGTCAGTGCTGGGTGATCTACTGGAAAGCATGCTCAAGCGTGAGCGCGGCATCAAGGACAGCGGTCAGCTTCTGCCGGGGCATGGCGGTGTGCTTGATCGTATCGACAGCCTGACGGCCGCGGCACCCGTATTTTTTGCGGGTCTTTATTTTGTGACAGGGGTCTGAAAACGACATCATGAGCTTGCTGCAGACGATTCTGGCTACTCTTGTGACACTTGGGTTGTTGGTCACCATACATGAATGGGGGCATTTCTGGGTGGCGCGCCGCTGTGGTGTCAAGGTGCTGAGATTCTCGGTCGGCTTCGGCAAGCCCCTCTGGATGCGTGTGGGGCGTGACGGCACTGAGTACACCATTGCAGCCATTCCTCTGGGCGGATATGTCCGCATGCTGGATGAGCGCGAAGGGGATGTTCCAGAGTCATTGCGTGCTCAGGCCTTCAATAACAAACCTGTACTACAGCGCATCGCCATTGTCGCAGCCGGGCCGCTGGTTAATTTGTTGTTTGCGGTCCTTGCCTACTGGTTTTTGTTTATTTACGGAGTTTCATCGGTCGTACCGGTGGTAGGTGATGTACGTCCAGACTCACCAGCCGCTTCCGCAAATGTGGAGTCCGGTTATGAGGTACTGGAGGTTGATGGCAATAGCGTTCGCTCATGGAGTGAGGTGAACCTCAGGCTGGCGGCGCGGGTGGGTGAAACCGGTCGTGTTGAATTGATGCTGGGCGAGCCTGCACGTGGCTATGCTCGAAGCTATTCGGTGCCAATAGAGCGTTGGGATGTTGATCTTGAGCGCGAGTCACCGGTCACCGCTCTTGGGCTTATGCCGTGGCAACCGGAAATACCGGCCGTGATCGGCTTGCTGACTGAAGACGGTCGTGCCGGGGCTGCCGGCATTCAGGTCGGGGACCGTGTGCTGAAAGTTGACGGTGAGCCGGTGGCGGACTGGATCGAGCTTGTGCACAAGGTTCAGGCAGCGCCTGAGCAGCCGCTTGAACTCATGCTTGAGCGTGAAGGGCGTATCGTCACGTTGACTGTGGTACCTGCCACCCGGGCGCTGCCTGATGGACGATCGCAAGGCTATATCGGTGCTGGCGTGTCTCCTGTTGAATATCCCGGGTCAATGCAGCGCACCCTGAGTTATGGTCCAATTGAGGCACTTGTGGCGGGTGTCGAAAAAACGGGCCAAATGATCGGTCTGACCCTGGATGCCATCGGCAAGATGATTGCTGGGGTGATCTCGGTAAAAAACTTGAGTGGTCCGATAACCATTGCTAAAGTGGCGGGGACTTCGGCTGCGTCAGGTCTGGAGTCGTTTGTCAGTTTTCTGGCCTATCTGAGTATCAGTCTCGGCGTGCTCAATTTGTTGCCGATACCTATGCTTGATGGTGGACACCTGCTCTATTACGCGGTCGAGCTGATTCGAGGGCGACCGGTCAGTGAGCGGGTTCAGATGCTGGGTCTGAGAATCGGCATGGTGTTGCTGTTCAGTTTGATGGCACTGGCGATACTCAATGACCTGGCACGGCTGTTCTGATCTGCGCCAGTTTTTCCTATCAGTCGATAACCTAACGTAAGAAGTAGTGCATGAAACGCAAACTGGGTCTGTTTTTCGTATCGATGCTATGGATGGTGCAGGCGCAGGCGGCTGCATTCCCCTTCGAAGTGAACGATATTCGTCTGGAAGGGTTGCAAAGGGTTGAGCCCGGCATCGTATTCCGTAATTTTCCTGTTACAGCCGGTGATGAGCTGACACGCTCCCAGTTGTCGGATGCGGTCAAGGCATTGTTTCGGTCGGGCTATTTTGCAGATGTGCAGGTCGAGCGTGATGGTGGTGTGCTGGTTGTACGCCTGCAGGAGCGGCCATCTGTTGCGCTGATTAATATTGATGGCAATAAGGTCATTAAAAAAGAGGATCTCCTGAACGGCCTTAAGCAATCAGGGCTGCAGGAAGGCGACGTGTTCCGTCGCGCTGCGCTGGATCAGATCAGCCAGGATCTGTTGCGTGTGTATACTTCTCAGGGGCGCTACGGTGCCGATATTCAAACCGAGGTTGAGCCTCTTTCAGGCAACCGGGTACAGTTGAATATCAATATTCGCGAAGGCCAGGTTGCCTCGATTCAGCATATCAACATAGTGGGTAATACAGTTTTCAGTGATGAAGAACTGACTGACCTGTTCTCATTAAAGTTGCCCAACTTCTGGTCCTTCTACAAAAAAGATGATCGCTATGCCCGGGAAAAACTGACCGGCGACCTTGAGCGTTTGCGTTCCTGGTATCTGGATCGCGGCTATATCAACTTTGAGATCGATTCGGCACAGGTTTCCATTACACCGGACAAGAAGCACGTCTATATCAGTGTTGCCATCACCGAAGGTGAGCAATACTCAGTGCGTGATGTGAGTGTGGCCGGCGAAATGGTGGTACCTCAGGATGTGATGCTGGGTGAGCTGAGTGTTAAGTCGGGAGAGGTTTTTTCTCGCAAGGATATGACTCAAAGCCAGGAGCGTCTGGTTCGCCTGCTTGGTGATGAGGGCTACATGTTTGCCAATGTAAGCCCCGTGCCGGAGCTGCATGAAGACAACACCGTATCCATTCGTTACTTTATTGAGCCCGGCAAGCGTACTTATGTTCGTCGTATCGCGATCAAGGGCAATACCCGCACGGCGGATGAGGTTATCCGGCGGGAGCTGGAACAGATGGAAGCCGGTATCGCCTCTACTCGGGATATCGAACGCTCTCGTACCCGTTTGGACAAGACCGGTTACTTCAAGACCGTCAATGTTGAAACGCGTCCGGTGCCTGGTACGGATGACCAGGTTGATATTGAGTACAGTGTCGAAGAGCAGCAGTCGGGTCAGTTCTCGGCCAGTATCGGCTTCTCTCAGAATGACGGCATCATTATTGATCTCGGCGTGCAGCAGGACAATTTCCTGGGCAGTGGCAAGAAAATCGGCTTCAACGTTTCCAACAGCTCAACTCGTACCGAGTACAGCTTCAACTATCTGGATCCCTATTATACGTTGGATGGGGTGAGCCGTGGCTTTAACGTTTATTACCGTGAACGCGATTACGAAGAAGACGATATCAGCTCCTATACGGCGGATGAAGCGGGAGGTGGTATCACCTTTGGCTATCCGATCGATGATTTTCAGCGTTTGAGCTTCAGTGGTGATCTCGAATTTATCCAGCTCAACACTTACCCCCAGACCGCATCTGAGGTTAAGGACTTCATTGATGATGAGGGTGACTCCTTCTTTAACTGGAAGCTGACCGCCGGCTGGAGTGATAACCGTCTTAACCGTGGCTTTTTCCCAAGCCGCGGCTATGCCCAGGGTGCCAGTTTCGAGGTGGCCGTGCCGGGCAGTGACCTGACCTATTTTCGTGCCAACTACAACAACCGCTTTTACAAACCGCTGGATGAGGATGAGACCTGGATCTTCGCTCTGCGTGGGCGTGCAGGTTATGGCGACAGTTGGGGAGATAACCAGTATCCGTTCTTCAAAAATTTCTATGCCGGCGGCCTTAAAAGCGTACGGGGCTATTCAAACAACTCGCTGGGTCCACAGGATTCCAATGAAGATCCCTTTGGCGGCAACCTGATGCTCGCCGGCAGCGCCGAGTTTATTTTCCCGATGCCATTCCTGGACGATAAGAGTGCCTGGCGCAGTCTGGTATTCATGGATGCCGGTAACGTCTACTCTACCGACAGTGGTGCGGATGTGGACTTGGGTGATCTGCGTTATTCGGTCGGTGTGGGCGTCAGCTGGCTGACGCCTATTGGTCCTTTGTCTGTGTCACTGGGCGTGCCACTGAATGACAAGGAAAACGACGATACCGAAGTGTTCCAGTTTGCACTCGGTCAGACTTTCTAAGGAGATATCATGAAGTTTGCTGCACAACTGTTTACTGCTGTTTTATTGGCGTTCAGCAGCCATGCCATGGCCGAGAAAGTGGCTGTACTGGGTGTGGAAGAGGCCTTGCTCAACTCCAATGCTGCAAAAAACTTCCGCGAAGAGCTGAAAAAGGAATTCGCGGATGACGAAAAGCAGCTTGTCGCACTCGAGAAACAGGCCCGCGAACTAAGAGAAAAACTGCAGAAAAACGCAGGTCTTGCCTCTGAAGACGATATCAAACAGATGCGGATGCAGTTCCAAAAGGCATTTGCCGAGTACCAGCGCCGTGGCCAGGAATTGCAGCAGAAGCGTGGAGAGCGCGAGCAGGCATTTATTGCCGAGATGCGCCCGCGCCTGGATAAAGCGATTCGAGAACTGATAGAAGGCGAGAATTTTGAAGTGGTGATCTCCAAGCAGGCGACTGTTTACAGTGCCAATAGTGTAGATCTCACGCCAAGAGTTATCGAATTGCTGAACAAGTAATACGCACCTATGGTATCGACTGCCCGCTATACTCTGGGAGATCTTGCGCAGCGATTGGGCGCAACGCTGCAGGGTGGGGACCCCAAAGCGGGCATTGTGACTCTGGCAACCCTGAATTCGGCTGGCCCAGGTGAGCTGTCGTTCTTTGCCAATCCCCGCTACCTGAGGCAATTACAGCACACTTCCGCCGAGGCTGTGCTGGTGCGGCCCGAGCAGGTCGGCCACTGCCCGGTAGCTGCGCTGATCGTTGATGATCCCTATTTTACCTTTGCCAAGGCCAGTCAGTTGTTTGACTGGCGCTCTCCAGTATCCCCGGGTGTTGACAGTACTGCCGTTATTGCCGACTCGGCCCGACTAGCTTCCGGTGTGGAAATTGGTCCCTACGTGGTGATTGGCGAGAATGTGGAGATTGCATCCGGCGTCAGTGTGGGTGCCGGTACAGTGATCGGACGCGACTGTCAGATTGGGACGGGTTGTCGGCTTGAGGCGCATGTCACGCTTTATCCCAACGTGACCCTGGGTGAGCAGGTTCTGATTCACAGTGGAGCCGTTCTGGGCAGTGATGGTTTCGGTTTTGCGCGCAACCAGCAGGGCTGGGAGAAAATTTGCCAGCTTGGCGGAGTGGTGATTGGTGACAGGGTTGAAATCGGTGCAGGTGTCACGATTGATCGTGGTGCGTTGGATGACACTCGGATCGAAGCGGGTGTGAAGCTCGATAATCAGATCCAGATAGCCCACAACGTGATTGTTGGTCGGGACAGCGCCATTGCAGGCTGTACCGCCGTAGCCGGAAGCACTAAAATTGGCGAGCGCTGTACCATCGCCGGAATGACCGGTATCACCGGTCATCTTGAAATTGCTGATGACACCCATGTGACTGCCATGTCACTGGTCAGCAAGTCCATTACCCGGCCGGGGGCCTACTCCTCTGGTACAGGGCTTGAACCGCATCAGCAATGGAAGCGCAATGTGGTCCGTTTCCGTCAGCTGGATGATCTGGCACGACGTGTGCGCAGAATCGAACAGGCTGTCGAACAAATTTCTACTGAAGGTCAAAATAATGATGGACGTTAAAGAGATCCGGAAATACCTGCCCCACCGTTACCCCTTTCTGCTGGTGGACCGGGTCTTGGCTCTTGAGCCAGGTGAGTCAATCACCGCTATCAAGAATGTAACAGTAAACGAGCCCTTCTTTAACGGCCACTTTCCCGATCATCCGGTGATGCCGGGTGTACTGATTGTGGAAGCCATGGCGCAGGCCGCCGGTATTCTGGGTTTCAAGACCATGAACAAGGGGCCGGAAGACGGGTCGATCTATTACTTCGTCGGTGCCGATAATCTGCGCTTCAAGCGCCCGGTGGTGCCAGGGGACCAGCTGCAGCTGGAAGCGAAGGTGGTTTCCGAGCGTCGCGGTATCTGGAAGTTCGATGTACGCGCCAGCGTCGATGGCGAAACCGTCAGCAGTGCCACCATTCTTTGTGCAGACAGAAAGGTGTGACATTGATTCACCCGCAAGCCATTGTCGACCCATCAGCCCGTCTGGCCAGTGATGTTGAAGTCGGCCCCTGGACATTGATTGGTCCGGATGTGGAGATTGGTGCCGGCACGCGCATCGCCTCACATGTGGTGATCAAGGGGCCAACCCGTATTGGTGAAGGCAACCGGATTTTCCAGTTCTCGACTGTGGGTGAGGACTGCCAGGACAAAAAATACCGGGGTGAGCCAACTCGGCTGGAGATTGGTGATCACAACGTGATACGTGAAGGTGTCACGATCCACCGAGGTACAATTCAGGATGCGGGTATTACCCGCATCGGCAGCCACAACCTGTTGATGGCCTATGCCCATGTAGCCCATGATTGCATCGTGGGTGATCACGTGATTCTGGCCAATAACGCGGCATTGGCCGGGCATGTGCACGTGGGTGACCATGCCATTTTGGGCGGCTTCACGGCTGTGCATCAGTTTTGTCATATAGGTCCGCATGTAATGTGCGGTGCCGGGACGGTAGTGCTTAAGGATATACCGGCCTATGTAATGGCCAGTGGCAACAGTGCGCGTCCCCACGGAATCAACCTTGAAGGACTGCGCAGGCGTGGTTTCTCAACCGAGGCGCTGGCCATTTTGCGGCGCGCCTACAAGGCAATCTATCGTCAGGGGCTGACTGTTGATCAGGCGCTTGAGACGCTTGAAGCCATGGCATCTGAAGAACCTTCAGTACGTGCTCTGATCGATTCGCTGCAGACGTCCAGTCGCGGCATTATCCGCTGAGGTTATCGATGCACCCCTTGCGGATCGGCATCGTTGCAGGTGAGGCATCCGGGGATATTCTGGGTGCTGCCTTGATCTCGGCCCTGCATCAGCGTAATCCCGACATCCAGTTTGAAGGTATCCCCGGCGAATTGATGCAGCAGCAGGGCTGCGCCGAGCTGTTTCCGCTTGAACGCCTTTCGGTGATGGGTCTGGTTGAGGTATTGGGTCGGCTGCCGGAGCTTTTGCGTGCGCGCAAGCGTCTGATTCGTCATTTTATCGATAACCCGCCCGATCTGTTCATTGGTATCGATGCACCCGATTTCACCTTTGGTATGGAAAAGTCATTGAAGCAGGCGGGGATTCCAACGGTGCATTATGTCAGCCCGTCAGTCTGGGCCTGGAAGCGTAAGCGGATCTTCAAGATCAAGCAGAGCACGGACCTGTTGCTGACCCTGTTCCCGTTTGAGGCAGAGGTGTACGCACCCACCGGACAGAATCTGCGCTTTGTCGGCCATCCGTTGGCTGATCAAATACCGGCTGACCTGGACCTGGAAAGCGCGCGCCAGCACTATGGACGCGACCGCTCTGATCAGGGGCCACTGATTGCCATTTTGCCCGGCAGTCGCGGTTCTGAACTGAAATATCTAGCCGAGCCTTTCCTGGAAACGGCACGTTGGCTGGCACAGCAGCGTCCGGAGGTGGAGTTTATTCTGCCGGCGGCCAATCAGCGCCGCTATGAACAGTTGGCGCAGCAGGTACAGCAATATCCCGAGCTGAATCTGAAACTGGTACTGCAAGGCTCTCGTGAAGTGATGGCGCTGGCCGATGCGATTCTGATCGCTTCAGGTACGGCCACGCTTGAAGCCTGTCTGCTGCAGAAGCCAATGGTGGTGGCGTACAAAATGGCTGGCCTGACCTACTCGATCTATTCGCGCATGATCAAGAGCCGCTGGATCTCGCTGCCCAATGTGCTGGCACAGGAGGAGGTGGTGCCGGAGGTGTTGCAGGACAGGGTGACGCCTGAGGTGCTTGGACCGCTGCTGCTGCGTGCGCTGGAAGATCAGGCCTATCGTAACCGAGTCGAGCAAACTTTTGCCGCTATTGGTACTGAGCTGCGCTGCAATGCCAGTGAGCGTGCCGCTGATGCCGTGCTGGAACTTTTGGAGACCCGCCATGCACAACACTGAGATTATATTTCGCCCCAGCGGTTTGATCACGGGTGTGGATGAGGTCGGTCGCGGCCCGCTGGTGGGGGATGTGGTGGCGGCGGCCGTAATCCTGGATCCGGAACGTCCCATTGAAGGGCTGGCCGACTCCAAGAAACTCAGCGAAAAACGTCGGGAGCATCTGTACGAATTGATCCGCGAGCGTGCCCTGGCCTGGTGTGTTGCCAAAGCCAGCCCAGCTGAAATCGATGAATTGAATATTCTGCATGCCACCCTGTTGGCGATGCAACGCGCCGTGGCCGGACTCCAGGTCGCTCCCGATTATGCATTGATTGACGGTAACCGCTGCCCGGTGCTGTCTTGCCCGGCGGAGCCTGTTGTAAAGGGTGATGCCCGTGTGGCCGAAATCAGCGCAGCCTCGATTCTGGCGAAGGTTGAACGGGATCGTCAGATGCAACAGCTGCATCTGCAATTCCCTGAATACGGCTTTGCACGACACAAGGGGTACCCGACGCCCGAACACCTTGAAGCGCTGTCCCGGCTGGGGGCGCTGCCTGAGCATCGACGCAGTTTTCGCCCGGTGCGAGAACAACTGAACCGAGAGCCCCATGTCTGATCCACGCTTTGTCCATCTTCGGGTACATACCGAATATTCACTGTTCGACGGTCTGGTCAGAATCAAACCGTTAGTGGCCGCCGCAGCGGCGCAGAAAATGCCGGCCGTTGCTGTCACTGATCAGACCAACCTGTTTGCCTTAATCAAATTCTACAAGGCGGCACTGGGCGCTGGCGTCAAACCGATCTGCGGTGTTGATCTATGGGTACAAAACCCGATTGAGCCCGAGGGTGAGCCCTTTCGGCTGACCCTGCTGGTACGTACAGGCAAGGGTTATCGCAACTTGATGGAGCTGGTATCCCGCGCCTATGCCGAAGGGCAGAATATTGACCCTGAGCGTGCGCTGGTCAAGGTGGAGTGGATACGGGAAAAGGCTGAAGGTCTGATCGCCCTGTCCGGTGCGCGTCAGGGCGAGATAGGCCGGGCGCTGCTATCCGAAAGCGGCAATGCCGAAGCAATCCTCGACAGCTGGCGTAAGGTCTTTCCGGACAGCTTTTACCTTGAAGTTCAGCGTACCGGACGCTCAGGTGATGAGGCGCTGGTGCATGCCAGTGTTGAACTGGCTGCAAGAACGGGCTGCCCACTGGTGGCCACCAATGAAGTGATGTTCCTCAAGCAGGATGACTTTGAGGCGCATGAGGCTCGGGTGTGTATCAACCTGGGCCGCACTTTGGATGATCCGCAACGACCGCACAATTACTCCGATCAACAATACTTCCGTTCCGCTGATGAGATGGCCGAGTTGTTCAGTGACATTCCCAGTGCACTGGAAAACACGGTCGAGATCGCTCGGCGCTGCAACATCGAGCTGGAACTGGGAACGTACTACCTGCCGCGCTACCCCGTGCCGGAAGGGATGTTGATGGATGACTACTTCCGTCAGGTGTCTTGGGAAGGTTTGGAGGAACGACTGGCATTTCTGCTCGACAAGGATGCGCCGGACTATCAGGAGCGGCGCAGGCCCTACGAAGAGCGGTTGGAGTTTGAGCTGGATATCATCATTCAGATGGGTTTTCCCGGCTACTTCCTCATAGTGATGGACTTCATCAAGTGGGCCAAGGAAAACGGCATTCCGGTAGGGCCGGGGCGCGGCTCTGGTGCCGGTTCTCTGGTGGCCTATGTGCAGAAGATTACCGATCTGGACCCGCTGGAATATGACCTGCTGTTCGAACGCTTCCTGAACCCGGAACGTGTGTCCATGCCTGACTTCGATATCGATTTCTGCATGGATAACCGTGACAAGGTGATTGACTACGTGGCGCGCACTTATGGTCGCGACGCGGTATCGCAGATCATCACCTATGGCACCATGGCCGCCAAGGCGGTGGTACGTGACGTCGCACGAGTACAGGGCAAACCCTTCGGTCTGGCTGACCGCCTCTCCAAGCTGATCCCGTTTGAAGTGGGGATGACTCTGAACAAGGCCTGGGAGCAGGAGGAAACTCTGCGCGACTTCGTGAATGGCAGCGAAGAAGCGCAGGAAATCATGGAGATGGCCTACAAGCTGGAAGGCGTCACCCGCAACGTCGGCAAACATGCCGGCGGTGTCGTGATTGCGCCCACCAAACTGACCGACTTCTCCGCCACCTACTGTGACGAATACGGTCAGGGTTTGGTGACCCAGTTTGACAAGAACGATGTGGAAGAAGCGGGTCTGGTGAAGTTCGACTTTCTGGGCCTGCGTACACTGACCATCATCGACTGGGCGTTAGACACCATCAATCGCAAGCGCAGGAAAACCGGTGAAGCCGCGCTTGAGATCGAAACCATCGATCTGGAAGATCCTGATACGTTTAAGCTGCTGCAGAGTGCCCAGACCACTGCGGTGTTCCAGCTGGAATCCAGCGGCATGAAGGATCTGATTCGCCGTCTTTTGCCAAACCGGTTTGAGGATATCATCGCGTTGGTGGCCCTGTTCCGTCCGGGGCCGCTGCAATCAGGGATGGTGGACGACTTCATCAACCGAAAGCACGGCCGTGCTCCACTGGCCTGGCCGCACCCTGATTACCAACTCGACAGCTTGCAGCCTGTACTGGAGCCTACCTACGGCATCATCCTGTATCAGGAACAGGTGATGCAGATCGCCCAGGTGATGGCGGGTTACACCCTTGGCGGCGCCGACATGCTGCGACGTGCCATGGGCAAGAAAAAGCCCGAAGAGATGGCCAAGCAGCGCAGCATCTTCCTGGAAGGGTGTGCCAATCAGGGAATCGACAAGGACCTGGCGGGCAATATCTTCGATCTGGTGGAAAAATTCGCCGGTTACGGCTTCAACAAGTCCCACTCGGCTGCCTATGCGCTGGTGTCCTACCAGACTGCCTGGCTGAAGCAGCACTACCCTGCTGCCTTCATGGCCGCCGTGCTCTCGTCCGATATGCAGAACACCGACAAGGTGGTGATCTTCATCGAAGAGTGTCGTCAGATGAAACTGACGGTACGTCTGCCGGACGTGAATGACAGTGAATACATGTTCACCGTCAACGACGCCGATGAAGTGGTGTATGGCCTCGGGGCCGTTAAGGGGGTGGGTGAAGGCCCGGTGGAAGCCATCGTACGTGCCCGTCAGGAAGGGGGGGCCTTCCGTGACCTGTTTGACTTCTGTGAGCGGGTGGGGGCAGGCAAACTCAACAAGCGAGTGCTGGAGGCGCTGGTGAGGTGCGGCGCACTGGACAGTGTGGGCCCTTCGCGTGCAGTTCTTTGGGATGCGATTCCGGCCGCATTGAAGGCGGCCGATCAGAGTGCGCGCAACGAAGATGCCGGCATGATGGACCTGTTCGGCGCGGTGGAGGCTGAAGCGCCCTCGGACCCCTATGCCGAGTTTCACAAGGCGCGTGACTGGACCGACAAGGAGCGCCTGCAGGGCGAAAAGGATACGCTGGGGCTCTACGTTACTGGTCATCCGATCGATGAGTATGAAGCGGAGCTGAAACATCTGGTCAGTCGTAAGCTGGTGGAGATTCAGCCAGATCGTGGTCGCAGCCAGAAGATGGCCGGTCTTGTCGTCGACATGCGGCTGAAAAAGACCAAAAAGGGCGATAACCTCTGTTTCCTGACCCTGGACGATCGCAGTGCGCGGCTTGAAGTCACTCTGTTTGGTGATACCTATGAAGAAGCTCGCACCGTCATCAACAAGGACGCGGTTCTGGTAGTAGAAGGCGAAGTGGTACAGGATGACTACAATGGTGGGCTCAAGGTACGCTGTAATCGAGTGCAAAGCATGGCTCAGATACGTGCGGCACAGGCGCGCTGTGTTGAAGTGCAGTGCGATACCCGCCAGCTTGGGCCGCGCCAGTTACGACAGCTGGCTGATACTCTGGCGAAGGGGCGTAGCCCGCTAATCAGCCTGTCCGTGGCGCTGAGGTACCGTCGTGAAGACGCTGAGGCACGGGTCTGGCTGGGCAGTGAGTGGTCCGTCTCGCCGACTGATGAGCTGCTGTTGCAGTTGAAGGAACAGTTCGGCAACAAGGCTGTGCGCCTGTGTTATGACTGATGGGGTGGTGATCCACCCGCGCAACCGTTAAAATCGTGCAATTATTCAGTGCCCCCGGGCCCCATGTTACAGAACAGAAGCAGACCCGCATGAACCCCAATTATCTGGATTTCGAACAGCCGATCGCAGAACTTGAAGCCAAGATCAGTGAATTGCGTCACGTCAACGAAGGTACTGACGGTCTGAATCTGGGTGATGAGCTGGAAAAACTGCAGGACAAGAGCCGCAGTCTGACCGAATCGATCTTCAAGGATCTCTCGGCCTGGCAGATCTCCCAGCTGGCGCGCCACCCGCAGCGCCCCTATACGCTGGACTACGTCCAACATGTCTTCGACGACTTTGACGAAATCCATGGCGATCGTCACTTTGCCGATGATCAGGCGATTGTCGGTGGTTTGGCCCGTCTTGATGGTCGCCCGGTGATGGTGATTGGTCATCAGAAAGGCCGCGAAGTGAAGGAAAAGGTACGCCGCAACTTCGGCATGCCGCGTCCCGAAGGTTACCGCAAGGCGTTGCGCATGATGGAGATGGCAGAGCGCTTCAAACTGCCGGTACTGACCTTCATCGACACACCGGGCGCCTACCCGGGGATCGACGCCGAAGAACGTGGTCAGTCGGAAGCGATCGCATTCAACCTGGCGAAGATGTCACAGTTGAACACCCCGATCATCTCCACCGTAATCGGTGAGGGGGGGTCTGGCGGTGCACTGGCAATCGGTGTCTGTGACGAACTGCTGATGCTGCAATACGGTACCTACTCCGTGATTTCACCGGAGGGCTGCGCGTCCATCCTTTGGAAAAGTGCAGAGCGTGCCTCTGATGCCGCCAAGGCGATGGGCATCACCTCCGGGCGCCTGCACGAGCTGGGTCTGGTGGATCAAGTCATCAGCGAGCCACTGGGAGGTGCGCATCGCAACCCCGAGTTGATGGCGGCAAATTTGAAAAAACACCTGCTGGAAACTCTGGATCGTCTGGCGGACCTGCCCGCTGAAGAACTGCTGGAGCGCCGCTATCAGCGTCTGATGTCCTACGGTGTGTTCGAAGACTGATAGCACCGAGTCGGGCGTTGTGCCTGACCTGCTTGTTGGGCTCAGGCAGCAGCTTGATACCTGCCCAAAAGTCCGCCGTTGGGTGGTTGCACTTAGCGGTGGGCTGGACTCCTCCCTGTTACTGTTTCTGTTGCAACGGCTTGAACCGTCGCAGCCGGTTATTGCCCTGCATATCGATCATCAGTTGCAGAGCGATTCCGCCCTTTGGGCCGAACACTGCCACCAGTTGTGCAGTCGGCTGAATATCCCGTTTAATCTGATCCGCGTGACACCGGGCTCCGCTTCGGAAGCATCCGCCCGCACGGCGCGTTATCATGCCTTCGAGTCCTTTCTGCAGCCCGGCGATTGCCTGCTGCTGGCGCAGCATGCGGATGATCAGGCAGAAACCCTGCTGTTGCGGTTGTTACGTGGTGCTGGGGTGACGGGTCTTGCGGCCATGCCATGCTCACGCCCTTTGGGGCAGGGCGTGCTGCTGCGGCCCCTGTTGCAGCAGTCGCGTGCCCGCTTGGAGCAGGGGGCGCTTGAGCTCGGGCTTGAGCCGATTGAAGACCCCAGCAATGCCAGTTCACGTTATGATCGCAACTTCCTGCGGCTCAAGGTACTGCCGACTCTCAAGCAACGCTGGCCGGCTTTGCTCTCGCGCTGCTGTGAAACCGCTGCAGTGATGCGTGAGGCCAGTGAGTTGCTAACCGAGCGCGCGCAGGAAGATATTTCCCGGTGTGAAGAGCGGGGCGGCCTCGGTCTTGCACGCTTGAATCTCCTGAGTCAGGCACGGCAGCGCAATCTGCTGCATGTTTGGGTCAGTGAGCAGAGCGGGCACCGGTTGGGTCGGACACAGTTACTGCAGCTGGAGAAGGACTTCCTGCATGCTCGATCGGATGCCCAGCCCGTTTTTCGTCTGGATGGTCACCAGCTGAGGCGTTATCAGGAAGTGCTTTATCTGTTGCCTGATCCGCTGCCGGTGGTAGACGAGGGTGAGCGCGACCTGGTGGTGGGGGAATCAATTGAATTGCCGCTGGGGTGTTTGCAGTGGCAACCGGCCCAACGGGGCCTGCCTGTCGGTCAGCAACTGACACTGCAGTTCCGCCGGGGCGGGGAACGTCTGCGCCCGCTGGGGCGTGGCGGTTCGGTCAGCCTGAAACAGTTGCTGCAGGAGGCGGGACAGCCACCTTGGCTGCGCTACTGTCAGCCGTTGCTGATGAGTGAGGGTGAAATTATTGCGGTTCCGGGTATCACTCTGTGTGAGGCGGTAACCAGTGAGGGTGGTCTCTTGCCGATCTGGAGCGGTTTTGGTTTGTCCTGAGGCGTACCTTTTGCTATCCTGCAGTCCCATCTTGAGTACGTTTTCTCCCCTCAATATCTTGATCTGACAGGTTCCGCATGACGCGTTATATTTTCGTCACAGGCGGTGTTGTGTCCTCATTGGGCAAAGGCATCGCATCAGCTTCTCTGGCGGCTATTCTCGAGGCTCGTGGCCTCAAAGTTACAATGCTCAAGCTGGACCCATATATCAACGTGGACCCGGGCACAATGAGCCCCTTCCAGCATGGTGAAGTATTTGTAACCGAGGATGGCGCCGAGACCGACCTTGACCTCGGTCACTACGAGCGCTTTATTCGCACCACCATGAGCAAGCGCAACAACTTTACCACCGGCCGTGTGTATCAACATGTGCTGCGCAAGGAGCGTCGTGGCGATTACCTGGGCGGAACCGTACAGGTGATTCCGCACATCACCGACGAGATCAAGCGTCGGGTGATCGAGGGGGCCGGCGATGCGGATGTGGCATTGGTCGAGATCGGTGGCACTGTGGGCGATATCGAGTCGCTGCCGTTCCTGGAGGCAGTACGTCAGCTCAAGGCTGAAGTGGGCGCCTCCCGCGCACTGTTCATGCACCTGACACTGGTGCCGTACATCGCAACGGCTGGCGAGACCAAGACCAAGCCAACCCAGCACTCTGTTAAAGAGCTGCGCTCAATCGGTATACAGCCGGATATTCTGGTCTGTCGTTCCGAGAAGCCGCTGGACGAGTCTTCCCGTCGCAAGGTGGCCATGTTCACCAACGTGGAAGAGCGTGCCGTTATTTCTCTGCCCGACGCCAACACCATCTACAACATTCCGGCCATGCTGTGGGAACAGCATTTGGACGAGATCGTCACCGAACGTTTCCGCATCAACTGCAAGGCTGCGGATCTGGCTGAATGGAACCGGGTAGCGGATGCGTTCCTGCGCCCGGATGGCGAAGTGACCATCGCCATGGTTGGCAAGTATATGGAGCTGCTGGATGCCTACAAGTCACTGATCGAAGCGATCTCGCATGCCGGCATCGCCTTGCGTCAAAAAGTACGTATTGAGTATATCGACTCCGAACGGGTCGAGCGCGAAGGCTGCGGCATTCTGGAAGGTTTCAGCGCCATCCTGGTACCGGGCGGCTTTGGTGAGCGTGGTGTAGAAGGCAAAATTGAAGCGGTGCGCTTCGCACGCGAGAACAAAGTGCCCTACCTGGGAATCTGCCTTGGCATGCAGGTGGCTGTGATCGAATACGCCCGCCATGTGGCAGGGCTGGACGGTGCCAACTCTACCGAGTTTGATCGTCAGTCACCGCATCCGGTGATTGCCCTGATCACCGAGTGGACCGACCATACCGGTGAAATCGAAGTGCGTGGCGAGAACTCCGACCTGGGCGGCACCATGCGCCTGGGGGCTCAAACCTGTCATTTGGCCGCAGGCTCCAACGTAGCCGAGGCCTACGGCAGCACCGAGATCCGCGAGCGTCACCGCCACCGTTATGAAGTGAACAACAATTACGTACCTCTGCTGGAAGAGGCCGGTCTTAAAATTACCGGTCGCTCAGTGGATGGCGAGCTGGTTGAAGTGGTTGAAGCACCTGATCATCCCTGGTTTGTGGCCTGTCAGTTCCACCCGGAGTTTACCTCGACGCCGCGTGATGGACATGGCCTGTTCACCGGATTTATCAAGGCCGCGCTGACACGTCAGGCGCAGCAGTAATCTTTCAAGCGTTAACTGGAGACACAAGCACAATGGCTCAGATTGCGAATATCAAGGCACGTGAAGTACTGGATTCCCGTGGTAACCCGACCGTAGAAGCCGATGTCATCCTGACCTCCGGCGTGATGGGAACAGCCTGTGCACCTTCAGGTGCTTCCACCGGTTCGCGTGAAGCACTGGAACTGCGTGACGGCGATAAATCCCGCTATCTGGGCAAGGGTGTACAAAAGGCGGTAGCCGCCGTTAACGGTACTATCCGTGAAGCACTGATCGGTATGGATGTGACCGACCAGCGTGCGCTGGATGACAAAATGCTGGCGCTGGATGGTACCGAAAACAAGGCCAATCTGGGCGCCAACGCCATTCTGGCCGTGTCTCTGGCGGCGGCCAAGGCTGCTGCAACCGAGAAGGGCATCCCGCTGTACGCGCACATTGCCGAAATTAACGGCACCGCCGGTCAGTTCTCCATGCCGGTGCCGATGATGAACATTCTCAACGGTGGCGAGCATGCCGACAACAACGTCGACATTCAGGAGTTCATGGTTCAGCCGGTGAACTTCGACAACTTCGGTGATGCCCTGCGCTGTGGTGCCGAAATTTTCCACGCCCTGAAAGCGGTGTTGAAAACTCGTGGCCTGAATACAGCCGTTGGTGACGAAGGCGGCTTTGCGCCGAACCTGGGTTCCAACGAAGAAGCGCTCGTGGTGATCAAGGAAGCGATCGACAAGGCCGGTTACAAGCTGGGCACCGACGTGACCCTGGCTCTGGACTGCGCTTCTTCCGAATTCTACAAGGACGGCAAGTACGATCTGGCTGGTGAAGGCAAGGTGTTCGATGCTGAAGGCTTCGGCGACTACCTGGCGCAGCTGTGCGAAAACTATCCGATCGTCTCCATCGAAGACGGAATGGATGAATCCGACTGGGACGGCTGGGCCAGCCTGACCCGCAAGGTCGGTGACAAGGTACAGCTGGTGGGCGACGACCTGTTCGTGACCAACACTAAAATCCTCAAGCGTGGCATCGACAACGCCATCGCCAACTCCATCCTGATCAAGTTCAACCAGATCGGTTCCCTGTCCGAAACCCTGGATGCGATCAAGATGGCCAAGGATGCCGGTTACACGGCGGTAATCTCTCACCGCTCCGGTGAGACTGAAGATACCACCATCGCTGATCTGGCCGTGGGTACCGCTGCGGGTCAGATCAAGACCGGTTCCCTGTGTCGTTCCGACCGTGTGGCCAAGTACAACCGCCTGTTGCGCATTGCCGAAGAGCTGGGCGACAAGGCAGTTTACAACGGACTGAAAGAGATCAAGGGTCAGGCCTGATAGACTGACGTGTGATCCGAGGGGGCTCCGGCCCCCTTTTTTGACCCCGGGGAAGAACAGTGTATCGCTGGCTACTGTTGATATTACTGCTGTTACTGGCAGGGCTTCAGTACCGACTCTGGTTCGGCGAGGCCAACCTGCGTCAGGTGTGGCAACTGGAAGAGCAGATACTGCAACAGCAGGTCGAAAACCAGCAACTGGCCGAACGCAACCAGCGCCTTGAGGCTGAAGTACAGGACCTCAAGCGTGGCTTGGGCGCCTTGGAAGAACGTGCTCGCAGTGAAATGGGCATGGTGCGCAAGGGCGAAACCTTTTTCCAACTGATAGAACCCGAGCCGGAGCAACCAAGGCCGTGATGTTTGATTCCGCCTGCGAATGGCTGTTGGGCGAGCCACCTTCCACTGCAATCATCCGCAGTTGTCCTGAAGACTTTCAAGTATTTGAGCAGTTGCCTTTTGAGCCTGATGGCGAAGGAGAACACCTGTTTCTCCATATTCGCAAACGGGGCGAGAATACCGACTGGGTAGCACGTCAGCTGGCCAACTTCTGTCAGATCAGTCCGCGTGACGTGGGGTATGCCGGTAAAAAGGATCGCCATGCCGTTACCGAGCAATGGTTCAGTGTACGCCTGCCCATCGGCCGTACCCTGAACTGGTCCCTGTTTGGCGGCGACAGTATCGACGTGCTGCACAGCTGTCGCCACAGTCGCAAGCTGCGACTGGGGGCTCTGTCGGGCAACCGGTTCGTAATCCGTCTGCGTGACCTGACTGAGCCGGAAGCCTTTGTCGAGCGGGTGGAGAAGATCCGCCAGGGTGTCCCCAACTTCTTTGGTGAGCAGCGTTTCGGTAATGCCGGTGGCAACCTCGACAAGGGGCTGGCCCTGCTCGAAGGCAGGTTGCGTGAACGCCAGCGCCACAAGAAGGGGCTGTATATCTCTGCCCTGCGTTCCTGGCTGTTCAATCAGGTGATCAATGCCCGCCTGCGACAGGAGATCTGGGATCGTATTCTGCCTGGTGACGTACTGATGCTTGATGGCAGTCAAAGTTGCTTTATGGCCGATGATGCGCCTGACCTGATGGCCCGGCTGCAGCGTGGCGACGTGCATCTGACCGGCCCCATGTGGGGGTGTGGGCAGTTGATGACACGGGATGAGGCAGCTGTTTTTGAGCAGGCTGCACTTGCTCCGGCACAGGCGATCTGCCAAGGGCTGGAGTCACTCGGCCTCAACCAGGAGCGGCGTGCACTGCGCTTGATACCAAAGGCGCTTGCGGCACGGGAGGCGTCTGAAGGACAATGGATACTTGAATTTGAACTGCCGTCCGGCGCCTTTGCCACCAGTGTGCTGCGCGAACTCTGCCAGTGGCAGAATGCAGCGGCCTCAGCGGAAGTGAACTGAGATACATACCGATAATGTTGATTCTGATTTCAAATGATGACGGGGTCTACGCCCCGGGACTGGCGACGCTGGCCGAGCGACTGAAGCAGGATGCTGAAACCTGTGTCGTTGCCCCTGATCGCAACCGCAGCGGTGCCAGTAACTCTCTTACCCTTGACCGTCCGCTGGAGGCCCATCAACACCATAGTGGCTATATCGGTATCAATGGCACGCCGACTGACTGCGTTCATCTGGGGGGCTCTGGGCTGTTCACTGAGCAGCGTCGTCCCGACATTGTTGTGTCGGGTATTAATGCCGGTGCCAACCTGGGCGATGATGTGTTGTACTCCGGTACCGTGGCTGCGGCAACAGAGGGACGTCACTGCCGTTTGCCGCCGATTGCTGTTTCCATGCACAGCTTTCACCCCAAACACTATGAAACTGCGGCAGAAATCGTTGCTTCTCTGGTGCAGCGACTGGACAGTCTGGTGGTTGCGCCACGTACGGTTCTGAATGTGAATGTACCAGACCTGCCGCTGGACCAGATTCGCGGTATTCATGTAACCAGGCTGGGGCATCGCCACGGTGCCGAGCCACCGGTGCAGGTAGAAGACCCGCGTGGTCGCATCCGCTATTGGATTGCCGGTGCCGGTGCGGCAGCGGATGCTGAGCCCGGAACCGATTTTTTTGCCGTTGAAAACGGCTTTGTCTCCGTCACACCGCTGCAGATCGACATGACCCACTATACGGGCATGGACAATCTGGGGGACTGGCTGGAGGGGCTGCTGTGATCGACATGGATCTGCAGGGTATAGGCATGACCTCGCGTCGTACCCGAGACCGACTTGCCCAGCGCTTGCGTGATCAGGGTGTGATCAGTGAAGAAGTGCTGAATGTGGTTCGAGATACGCCACGCCATATCTTCATAGATGAGGCGCTTTCACATCGGGCCTATGAAGATACGGCCCTTCCCATCGGTTATAACCAGACGATTTCACAGCCTTATATCGTAGCCCGCATGACAGAGTTGTTGCTGGAGGGTGAGTCGCTCAATAAGGTACTTGAGGTGGGTACTGGGTCTGGCTACCAGACAGCCGTACTGGCACAGTTGGTGGATCAGGTGTTCAGCGTTGAGCGCATTCGTCCATTGCAGGAAAAGGCGCGCAAGCGTTTGCAGCGACTGAAGTTACACAATGTGATGCTGCGCCATACCGACGGTGGCATGGGCTGGCCTGAAAAGGCACCCTTTGACGGAATTCTGGTGACTGCCGCGCCACGCGAAATACCTCACGAGTTGCTGGAGCAGCTCGCAGTTGGAGGGCGGTTGGTGATCCCCGTCGGTCATGACGAACAGATCCTGAAGCGGATTACACGTGTGACCGAAGACAAGTACGAAACCGAAACGCTGGAAGCCGTGCGCTTTGTGCCACTGCTCAGCGGCACTGTGCGCTGACGGGTTGCAAGGAGGCTCGATGCGAAGCAAAAAGGATTATCTGGTCCTCTCCGGCAAGGGGATGATGATGGGAGCTGCTGATGTCGTCCCTGGTGTTTCCGGCGGCACCATTGCATTCATCACCGGTATATACGAAGAGCTGATCGACAGTATTAAACAGTTTAACCCTGAAGCGGTGCGTATTCTGTTCAACGAAGGACTGATGTCCTGCTGGCGCTACATCAACGGCAGTTTTCTGTTGGCGCTGGTGTCTGGTATTTTGCTGAGCCTGTTAACCATCTCGCGGGTTGTGCTCTATCTGTTGGACGAGTACCCGATCCTGCTCTGGTCATTCTTTTTCGGCTTAATACTGGCGTCTACCTGGAGTGTCGCCCGGCATATTCGAGGCTGGAATATGAACCTCATGGCCACATTCGCCACAGGGGTGTTGCTGGCCTACATCATTACCGAACAGGCACCGGGCAGTGTAGAACCCTCAAGCCTGATTATATTCCTTGCGGGTATGATTGCTATCTGTGCCATGATTTTGCCGGGCATCTCAGGTAGTTTCATTCTGTTGCTGATGGGAATGTATGCGCCCATTCTGGGTGCAATCAA
The DNA here is from genome assembly GCF_900107855.1 of Marinobacterium iners DSM 11526. Taxonomy (GTDB): domain Bacteria; phylum Pseudomonadota; class Gammaproteobacteria; order Pseudomonadales; family Balneatricaceae; genus Marinobacterium; species Marinobacterium iners. The sequence goes on from NZ_FNRJ01000009.1 coordinate 153,524, forward strand.
GGCTCTGGAGTGGGCTATTCTGCTGGTGTTTATGGCAGGTTGTGTGGTCGGGCTGCTGAGTTTCTCCCGTGTATTGAGCTGGGCGTTCCACCACCATCGAATGATGACACTGGCCCTGCTGGGTGGTTTTATGCTTGGCTCCCTCAACAAAGTATGGCCCTGGAAATACACGCTGTCCTACACCATCAACAGCAAGGGAGAAGAGGTGCCGGTGCTGCAGCAGAATCTTCTGCCGGGCAGTTTCGAAGCTCTGACCGGGCTCAATGACTGGTTCTGGCCCGCGCTGCTGCTGATGCTGGTTGGTGCTGCACTGGGTATACTGTTGGATCGACAGAAAACCTGAAGATGGGAGACCCTGTTGCCGAATCCTCTGCTGCTCTGGCTGATATCGCTATTGCTCCTGCTGCAGGGATGTTCGAGCGGCTATGCTCCCGTGTCTGAGCGCTCTCTGGGTGCACGCAGCGAGGCCAGAGGCCCTGCGCCTGCCAGCTATCGGGTCCAGCGCGGTGATACCCTGTATTCCATTTCGTTTCGTTATGGGCTTGATTACCGCGAAGTTGCCCGCTGGAACGGCATCGACAGTCGCTACTTCATATACCCGGGGCAGTCGCTCACGCTGAGGCCGCCCGGCGGCTCAAAGGCCGCATCCGGCTCGACAGCTGCACCCAAGCCCTCAAGTCCAGCTCCTGCTGCCTCAACAACAACGGCGCGAACCGCAACCAACACCAACCGCTCAGAAGCGATTGCCCGCACACCTTCTTCCAGTCCAGCACCATCCAAGCCTTCTTCCGCCAGCTCCGGAGGTAACGGTGCCGTCAGTTGGCAATGGCCGCACAAGGGCAGAATCATCAGTCGTTTCGGTGGTGGAGAACCTGCAAACAAGGGCCTGGATATTGCCGGTAACGCCGGTGAACCCGTCAAGGCCGCGGCCGGTGGCGAAGTGGTCTATGCCGGAAATGGCTTGTTGGGTTACGGCAATCTTGTGATTCTTAACCATAACCAGCGCTATCTGAGTGCATATGCGCATAACAGTCGCATTTTTGTGCGTGAGGGTGATAAGGTTAAAGCGGGTGAGAAAATTGCCGAGATAGGCAATACGGGGGCAACGCGTACGATGCTTCACTTCGAGATTCGCCGTGACGGGAATCCGGTGGATCCATTACGATATTTGCCCAAACAATGATAAAAACAATAATGATGGCCATGCAGAGATGATCTGATCATCTTGACTACCTGGGGGTGAAAAATGGAAACCGTAGGTAAAGGTACAGAATACCGCGTGTCAGCCCAGAGCAACGATGCTGAGTTTGATGACACTGAAGACCGCTACGATGAAGAAGAAACGCTCAATGTTGCCGATGAAGACAGTGATGACGCTGACAGCAGCGAGTCTGAACCGCCAGAGTTTCTGAACAGCGGGCGCGGCAGAGGTTCCATGGCGCATCAGGACCTGGTTAACGCCAAGTCGCTGGATGCAACTCAGCTTTATCTCAACGAGATCGGCTTTTCGCCATTGCTGACAGCGGAAGAAGAGGTTTACTTTTCCCGGCGTGCACTCAAGGGAGACGAGGCCTCCCGGAAACGGATGATCGAGAGCAACCTGCGTCTGGTGGTCAAGATCGCACGGCGTTATATCAACCGTGGGCTGACACTGCTTGATCTGATCGAAGAGGGTAACCTCGGCCTGATTCGCGCGGTGGAAAAATTCGATCCCGAGCGGGGCTTCCGTTTTTCGACCTATGCGACCTGGTGGATTCGACAGACTATCGAACGCGCCATCATGAACCAGACACGCACGATTCGCCTGCCGATACATGTAGTGAAAGAGCTGAACGTGTACTTGCGGGCTTCCCGTGAGCTGGCACAAAAGCTGGATCATGAGCCTACAGCTGAAGAGATCGCAGCACTCGTTGACAAGCCCGTCGCGAATGTAGAGCGGATGTTGGGATTGAACGAGCGTGTCAGCTCGGTAGATATCCCGGCTGGGCAGGGAGCTGACAAGCCTCTGCTGGATACGATCCCCGATCTGGATGCGCTTGATCCCGAAACGCTGTTGCAGAACAATAACATCAGCGGCAATCTCAATCGCTGGATGGAGATGCTGCCTGAAAAGCATGCCGATGTACTGTCGCGTCGCTTCGGTCTGCGCGGCTATGAAATGAGCACGTTGGAGCAGGTCGGGCAGGAAATTGGCCTGACGCGTGAACGAGTACGTCAGATTCAGGTTGAAGCTCTGCGCAAGCTGCGTGAAATTGTAGAGAAGAACGGTCTCAGCGGAGAAGATCTGCTGCAGTAAAAATGTGCCGGTATGCGACCGGCACATTTTTCAAATATGAGCGCTTCAAGCCCCGCTAGCTGTGAATACTAAACACGTTGTTCACGCAGCTTCGGTATTCGAGACACCGGCGGTAGATTTCCGATACTGCCATGAGGGCGCTGTTTA
>NZ_FNRJ01000005.1 GCF_900107855.1 Marinobacterium iners DSM 11526
GGTCTGCGCACCGCCGAGATGTTTGCTGAAGAAGCGGCCAACGGCACCATCACACTGCCGGCACGCGGCTAAGGGGAGAACAGAACATGAACCTGAACGGCAAGAAAGTAACCCTGCACGACATGAGCCTGCGCGATGGCATGCATGCCAAGCGCCACCAGATCAGCCTGGACGAAATGGTCAGCATCGCCTCGGCGATGGACGAGGCGGGCATGCCGCTGATCGAAGTCACCCACGGTGACGGCCTCGGCGGTCGCTCACTGAACTACGGCTTCCCGGCCCACAGCGACGAGGAATACCTCAGCGCCGTCGTACCCAAGATGAAAAACGCCAAAATCTCCGCGCTGCTGCTGCCGGGGATCGGTACCGTTGACCACCTGAAAATGGCCCGGGACTGCGGCGTCTCCACCATCCGTGTGGCCACCCACTGCACCGAAGCGGACGTATCCGAACAGCACATCGGCATGGCCGCCAAAATGGAAATGGACACCGTTGGCTTCCTGATGATGGCGCACATGGTCAGCCCGGAGAAGATCCTGGAACAGGCCAAACTGATGGTCAGCTACGGCGCCAACTGCATCTACGCCACCGACTCCGCTGGCTACATGCTGCCGGATGACGTCACCGCCCGTATCGGCCTGCTGCGTGCCGAACTGCCGAAAGAAGTGGAGGTGGGCTTCCACGGTCACCACAACATGGGCATGGCGATCGCCAACTCCCTGGCCGCGATCGAAGCCGGTGCCTCACGCATCGACGGCTCCGTAGCGGGTCTGGGTGCCGGTGCTGGTAACACCCCGCTGGAAGTGTTCTGCGCCGTGCTGGACCGCATGGGTGTCGAGACCGGCGTTGATTTGTACAAGATCATGGACGTGGCGGAAGACCTGATCGTACCGATGATGGACCAGCCGATCCGTGTCGATCGCAACGCCCTGACACTGGGCTATGCCGGTGTGTACTCCTCGTTCCTGCTGTTCGCGGAACGTGCGGAGAAAAAATACGGCATCTCGGCGCGCGACATACTGGTCGAGCTGGGCCGTCGCGGCACCGTAGGTGGACAGGAAGACATGATTGAAGACCTGGCACTGACCATGGCGAAAGAGAAGGGGTTGATCTAATGGCTGAAGTATACGAGAACAAACTGACACCGGCACAGATTGAAGAGCTGGCGATTCACTGTGAAAACGCCGAACTGGAAGCCTATGAGATCACCAAGATCACGGACGACTATCCTGAAATGACCTACAAGGATGCCTTCGACATCCAGTGGGAAATTCGTCGCCGCAAGGAAGAGCGTGGCCACAAGATCGTTGGCATGAAGATGGGCCTGACCTCTTGGGCCAAGATGGCGCAGATGGGTGTCGAGCAGCCCTGCTACGGCTTCCTGGCCGACTACTTCAGCGTACCTGAGGGTGGCGAGATTAAGCACGATGAGCTGATCCATCCGAAGATCGAGGCTGAATTGGCGTTTGTACTGAAACACGAACTGAAAGGCCCGGGCGTCCACATCGGTGATGTGCTGCGCGCCACCGATTTCGTCATGCCGGCCGTTGAAGTGATTGACTCACGCTACAAGGACTTCAAGTTTGACCTCAAGAGCGTGATTGCCGACAACTCCTCTTCCAGCCGCTTCGTCACCGGCGGTCGCATGGCCGACATCGCTGACGTGGATCTGAAGAACATCGGTGTGGTCATGGAGATCAACGGTGAAGTGGTGCAGACCGGTGCCGGTGCTGCGGTTCTGGGTCATCCGGCTGCATCCGTTGCCATGCTCGCCAATATGATGGCGGATCGTGGTGAAAGCCTGCCCGCCGGCAGCTTTATCATGATCGGTGCGATCACAGCAGCGGTGCAGGTGAACAAGGGTGATGCCTTCACCGTACGCTATCAGGGTCTGGGTACTCTGAGCGGCAAGTTCGTCTGAGGAGGCCGCCATGCCGGTAGCACAAATCCATATCATGGAAGGGCGCTCGGATGAGCAGAAAGAGCAGCTGATCGCTGAAGTGACCAGCGCGATTGCTCGCTCACTCGACTCCCCCGAGGCCAATGTCCGGGTCATTATTACCGAGATGCCGAAACAGCATTTCGGTATCGGTGGCCAGTCGGCCAAGAAGCTGGGGCGTTAGCGCCCCAGCCAATGCAACATCGTTTTAACTCTCGTTGACTGTAGCTTTTACCCCGCCACTGGCGGGGTTCTTTTTTATTGGGGAACTACAGCGCCTGCAACAGCCTCTGGTTATGCTTTACCGGCCTGAGTCCGCCGTCAAAACAATTGCTTTACCAATCTCAGCAATCGCCCCATTCCTCTCTGAGAAAGAAGCTTCTGTTTACGTAAGATATAGGGCTACAACAATGGGTTGTCGGTTCGGTGGCCAAATTATGGCTATTATAGATCGCGATCCGAATCCTCCCACCCCGGTTCGATCTGCATTTTTAATCATCGCATCGGGAGTTGTTGTATCCCTGTTATCGCTCGTCGTCAGTGCAGCCTCACAAAGATCCGAAAGGGTCATGGCTTGAACGCCAGCGTACTTCTCCGTGATGGGAAAATACGTAACGAGATCTGACACTGAGAAACTCACCGTTCTTTCGAGATTTTCATGCCCCGCAACATGGTCCCGCTATCCCTCAAGAATACGACGGAGAGTTATCGTCGCGCACGGTTAGCGTGGTCTCGATAGTTTCTGTTCATCCTTCAGCACCTGTATACCTCAAGAGATATAACGTCAGAACACAGCGGCACGAACGGATGTAACTTACTATGCGGATGGTTAAACATGAACTTCAACCTTGCCGGCCCCAGCAGAATAACCAACCTCGAGTAGACAGCGTTCTTCTATTTCAGATAGGCCGCCTTCCGTCATGGCCCGCGGATAAATCAGGAGTTTGGGCTTCATTTTGAAGATACCTGTAGCACCAACCTTGGCAAGGCCTTCCTTCATGCAATCGACGGCTGGCATAAATGTTCCGACGAGCAGTCTCGTGGTCGTAAACGGCTCTTTTGATTGAACTGTAACCGTATTGCCTATTGCAGTGAGTACAATGCGGTTTTGAAAAATTTCTGCTTTCACTTCCATTATTTTCGATATCCTTATGTCCATATAATGCCGCTGTCGCGTTTGTTGTGTGTATGGGCGCGTACCCAGCGTATTGTTCTGCAACGGCCAGTTCATGATTATCGGATACTGAGCGATATTTCCATGTGTTTCCAGTCATAAATGAGCCCAGCAAAAGGACAAAACCAGCACTCAACTCCGTTTGTTTACACGATCCCTTTTCCATTGCTTTCAGCGATCAACTACATAGTCAATGGTGATTAGACGCTGTGTGTTGCGTGGCGCTAAGATAAAGTGACATATCCACATGATTGGAGCTGTTGTCATGGATCAGGTTCAGGCGCCCGACTATTCGTTCAAGGATGTACTGTGGCGAGAGGTACGCCAGCACCGCACGGCAGCCATCGGGATGGCGGTTGCGGTGGTGGCTGTACTCTTGCTGCTGTTACAGAACAGCCTTGTTGAAATTCAAAATGGCGGCGGAGAGCGTTTTGGTAATGCCATGCTGGGTGGGCTGGGGGGCTTTGTCTCGACTGCTGTGGGGGCAAGCCTTGCGTTGCTGCTGCGGGATATAAAGGCCAGAACGCAGGATACCATGCTGGGGTTCGCCGCGGGTATGATGCTGGCGGCCAGTGCATTTTCGCTGATTCTGCCGGGTATTGAGGCTGCTGAGCGCCTGGTCAGTGTGGAGTATATTGCGGCTGCAGTCGTGATTACCGGCATGGGGTTGGGTGTGCTGCTGATGCTGGGGCTGGACAAGTTCACGCCGCATGAACACGAGAACGAGGGGCCCTGTGGTCCGGGGTGCGAGCGAATAGGCCGAGTCTGGCTGTTCTTTCTGGCCATTGCACTGCATAACCTGCCCGAAGGGATGGCGATCGGGGTCAGTTTTGCCGACAACGACTTGAGTGTGGGTATGCCACTGACAATGGCTATTCTGTTCCAGAATGTTCCCGAAGGGTTGGCGGTTGCCTTGGCGCTCAGAGCGGCCATGTTGAGTCCCGTGATGGCTGCCATTGTCGCCTCGGGTACAGGCCTAATGGAGCTGCTGGGTGCGTTCCTGGGCATCGGTATGGCGGGCGGCTTGCCTCTGGCCTATCCGGTTGGGCTGGGGCTTGCTGCAGGGGCCATGATTTTTGTGGTATCACATGAGGTCATTCCCGAAACTCACCGCAACGGCCATCAGACACCGGCCACCATCGGATTGATGGGTGGCTTTGCCGCCATGCTGTTGCTGGATACATTAGTGGGGTAGGCCGTAGCTGTTTGCTCACCTGCATATCACAAAGGTTTATTTTGTTTTTTTGCCTGTATCTCTTTTAGTAGTGCCTTGACCTGAGGGTTGTCGGGCGCGATTTCCGAAAGTGTCACAGCTGCCTGCTGTGCCTGCTCAATATGGCCCAGGCGGAGAGATACCAGAGCATAGCGGTAGCTGAACAACCAATTATCCGGAGCCAACCTCGCCGCTTTACCCAAATCGCCCAACGCCTCTTCATGCTTTTTGAGCTGCAGCCACGTGAGTCCCCGCAGGTGCCATAAACTAGAGTTCTCGGGTAACTGATCCAGTCCGTTATTAAGCGATGCGATGGCATCGACAAAGCGCTGTTGGTTCCGGAGCAGATCGGTGAGCAGTATGTAGGCGGGTAGATAGGCGTTGTCCATCTCCAGGGCAATTTTGAAGTGCTGTTCAGCGACTGCAGAATCGCCGCTAATTCGTGCATATCGACCAATGAGGGTGCGCCCAGCGGGACGATCAGACTGCTGTTGCAGGTAGGCTTCATATTCGGCACGAACCCTCGTAGGCTTTGAGGGCAGGGCACCGGCCAACATCAGCGCTTCAAACGCTGCCAGTCGAACATTCAGGTGTGTATCCTGAAGCCCGATCATGGCTTGGCCATGTAGATCGGATGGCTGCAAATTGGTTGCCGCTTTCCAGCCGCTCTCGCGCATCAGAGGATCGGGTGATTGCAGCTGTTGCAGAATGATTTTTGGGGCCACCCTACCAATCGTGCCAGCCTGTTGTTCCAGCAGGCTGGCACGATACAGGGCTACTTGCTGTTGATCGGCAATGAAGCGGACCATGGTGGGCAGGTCGGCCTGCTGTATTTCGAACCAGTCGGAGCGCTCCCGGTGCTCCGGCCACAAGAAGGACATCTGCTGTATCGACCACTCGCGGTTCTGATCATTGTGACAGGCCAGGCAAGGATCAGGGCTGTCGGACTGGCGAGATGTCACTGGATTGGGCGTAGTGAAATTATGCTCTCGGCGCGGGTCGATCTGCATGTAGGTTGTTTCTGGCATATGGCAGCTGACACACTGTGCACCCGGTGAGCCCTGTGGGTGATGGTGGTGGTGTGGTTGGTCAAAGCTTGGGGCTGCATGACACTGGCTGCACAGAGCATTTCCTGCCAACAGTAGCTTACCGCTGTGGGGGTTGTGGCAGTTGCTGCAAACCACGCCTGCTTCATGCATTTTGCTTTGCAGGTAGGATCCCAATACAAAAACTTCCTCACGGACACGCCCGTCGGCGTAATATAGAGGGCTTTGGAGGCGTGTCAGGCTGTAGTGATTGTTGAGACCTCCGGCAGGAGACTGGTCCAGCCGCGTACGCAGGCTGTGGCAGCGCCCACAGGTTTCAACTTGTTTCGTCGATGTAAGTGGGCCCGTGTGTTGTGGTTTGTGTTCGAGCGTGCCGGTGAGCCAGGCGCCCCTGGCACTTAGATCCGCTCCGGCTGATTGACTTTCACCGCTGCGGGCTGCTTGGGCATGTGTGTTTGCACGGGCATGGCAGGCGCTGCAACTAACATTGATCTGCTCGAAATGACTTTCATAACGGTCTGTATCGGGGATATAGCCTTTACGAAAAGCTGTGCTATGGCAATCGGCACACATGCCGTTCCAGTTCTGATAGACCCCACGCCAATGAAGCGGGTTTTCGGGGCGCTGATGCTCGGCAGCATCTAGGCGAAACCAGCGCTGCCCGCCGGCATCTACGCTGCGACTGTCCCAGGCGATATTCAAAGCCTGCAGTTTTCCATCACCGGTCTCGATCAGGTATTGCTGCAGTGGGTAAATGCCAAATGTGTACCGAACCGTCCAGTTACTTGTCTGTCCAGACTCGGTCAGACGGACATGGTAGCGATCGCTTTGCCGATAAAACTTAGCCTCCACATCTTCACTGAAAAAACGCACATGACTGAAGTTGCCCAAAACGTTGTCCGGGGTGGCCGGCAGCATAGAGCGTGCATGTTGAGAAGTACGCCATTCATCTACTATCTGTATATGGCACTGTCTGCAATTGTCGGCTTCGCTGGCCATTATCGGCTGCACTGACATCAGCAGGAAAAGGCCGGCAAAAGTGATCAAATGATTCATGTTTGGATTACCGCCGCTGGACATTTAACCAAAACAACCGCTCGGTAGCTGCAGCTGCGCAATGTGGGGAACATAAGATACCGAAATTGCTGGTTCCGGAAAAAGTGGAAGTCCCGGTATGATTTTTGCTGTGTAGAACAGAACATAGACAGTAATTGCCAGGTACCTATGAACAGTGCACTACCTTTTTCATACAACATGTGTCTTGAATCTGGCGACTTTGACGAAGCCCAGGCTTTTCTCAATTCACGCATTGATGAGCGTAATGTCAAACCGCTGACGGCACAGGGGGTTGACCACAACCGTTTCACCTTGCAGCCATTGCGGCAAACTCTGCTGTTCGGTGCCCAATGGGGAGAGCGTGTGCATGTCCGCTCCGGTGCGCTCAGTACATGCCATCTGGTGTTGCCGCTGAGTGGCTCGATACGGGTGTGTAATCTCAATCGTCTGCTGGGACCTAACGAGATCCTACTGATGATGCCAGGATCCGAAGCGGACTTGATTTGGGATGAGGCAACATCAGCCATCGTGATTACCTTTGACAATGCGGCGGTGCAAGCCTGGTCCAGCCTAGAGGGGGTCCCTCTAGTGTCGGGCGTATTGAGAATTCTGCATCCCGAGTGCCGACACGTGCGTTCGCTGCTTAGTTTGCTGCAGTGTGTGGCCAGCCAGCACCAGATTCATGAGGGTAATCTTCAGCCGGTTATGCAGCAGCATTGGGAGTCTCTGTTGCTGGAAACGCTTGCTGAACAGTTGACAGATCTTGCCCCAACCCATATTGATATCCTGCCATTACATTTGCGCCGTGCCGTTGATTGGCTTAAAGCCCATATCGAAAAGCCCTTGAGTGTTGCTGACCTGGTTCAGGTAGCGGGTTGTAGCCGACGTTCGCTGGAAACCGGTTTCCAGCAGTTTATCGGCTGCTCACCAGCTCGCTACATCCTGCAGCAGAAACTGGAGCTGGCGCATCACCGGCTCCAGCATGCTCAAGGAAGTGTTAGTGAAGTGGCTTATCAGTGCGGCTTTCACCATCTTAGCCACTTTACCCGCCTTTACAGGGGGCGCTATGGTGAGACCCCCTCCCAGACTTTGAAGAAGCGTACTCTTGTTACGTGTAGATGACGCAGGCCAAGGTTGCTCTGGACCCGGTCATCTCCGCATGACAGGTCTTATTCGACACAGCGGTCAAACACGCAAGTGGTAAAGCTGTAACCGATTTTTTTCATTTTCTCTGGATCAGACGGGAATACACCGTTCTCGCGTACATAAGTGTCCCACTCGGTGAGAAGGTCGGCCAGTTTATCCGGCTCCTGTTGTGCCAGGTTGTGGCGCTCAGTCGGGTCGTTTTTCAGGTTGAACAGCTGCCACTCGCCGTTGCCGTATGGTTGCTCCAGCAACCGGATTTTCCAGTCACCCTTGCGCACAGCGGAGCGGCCGAACAGCTCCCAGCCAATCGCTCGTTCTTCATCCTCTGCACCATTCAGAACCGCCAGCATAGAGCGCCCCTGAACCGGCATTACTTCACGTCCGTTGTAGGGGCTGCTGATTTCATTGATACCTGCCAGTTCGAGAAAGGTGGGCATCACATCCTTGACATGGATAAATGCGTTGTTGATCTGACCGGCACGCTTTTCGCCAGGCAGGCGAACAATAGCGGGTGCTATCAGGCCGCCCTGTGAGGGAAAGCCCTTGAAAAGTGGAAAGGGCGTTGCACTGACCTGTCCCCATTGGGCACCATACCATACGTAAGAGTTGGGGTGTCCCATATTTTCGAAACTGTTGTCGTAGTCGCTGGCGAACCAGGCCTTGTTGCCGGGCAATACTTCAGGGCTGTTACCATCGGCACCGTTATCGGACATAAACATGATCAGGGTATTGTCCAGTTCGCCCTTCTCATCGAGCCAGTCGATCAGACGACCGATGTTATGATCCATGTTGTCCACCATCGCAGCGTAGATTTCCATTCGGCGGGCTTCGAGTTTGCGCTGCTCTTCGGTCAGGTCTTCCCATCGTGGCAGCTGTGTCATCGGTGTATGTGCCGTTACTGATGTATCGACGATGCCCATCTCCTGCATTCGCTTAAGACGTATCTGACGGATCTGTTCGTACCCCGCCTCGTACTTGCCTTCATATTTCTTGAGATAGTCGGCCGGAGCCTGCAACGGCCAATGTGGTGCGGTATAGGCAACGTAGGCAAAAAAAGGCTTGTTCTGTACAAGATCCTCGTCGATGTAGCGCATTACTAGATTGGTGTAGTAATCCGTTGAGAAAAACTCCTCGGGCAAGTCAACGCTCATACCGTTGTCGCGATAGATTGCTACGGGGTCCTTGCTGATGATGGCGCGCTGGTCAAAGTGGCTGGCGCCGCCCTGGATGAGGGCAAAAGACTTGTCGAAGCCACGGGCTGCGGGACTCTGGTCCTCACTTCGACCCAAGTGCCACTTGCCAACCATGTACGTGCTATAACCGTTGTCTCGCAACACTTCCGGCAAGGTCGCCACTGATGTGTTCAGGTAGCCTTCGTAGCCTGGTTTGCCTTTCTGCTCCGGCTGCAGCAGCTCGGCCATGTTGCCCAGACCGGCGCGGTGGCTGTCGGTGCCTGAGAGCAGCATGGAACGCGTCGGTGAACAGGTGGGGGCGGTATGGAAGTCAGTCAGGCGGATACCTGAGGATGCCAGGTCATCCAGATTGGGCGTCTCAATTTCGCCACCGAAAGCGCCTATGTCCGAGTAGCCCAAATCATCGGCGACGATCAAAAGTATATTGGGTTGCTCCGTCGCAGAGACGAGAGAAGTTGAGGCGATCAAGGCCGCAACAAACGATACTTTACCCCATTGGGAGAGCTTGTTTTTCATAAGGTGCCCTTAGTTTTTGTTATGGGAACATGCTGCTTGGACAGCAAATGGAAGTATCGGCGTTGCGTTACCAGGTGGGTTAACAGTTGCGCGTAAATGCTGTCATATTTGCGCAACTAAATTGCGTCAGTTACAAACGATGGGCTTTGGGAGTGAGAGACGGGATTATGGTTAGCCATTTTCCTGCTATGGGGCGACATCCAACAATCTTGTAAGCATATTTTGACTGAAACAATCCCTTTGTTTGATCCATCGGCCAGCTGGAATGGGGTATCCTCTTACCTGCTTTGCCGCCATTCCAGTTAACAATGATAAATCCTTGGAGTTAATCGATGTCGATCAAACGCATACTAGGCCCGGTGATGACCGGAGCATTGGCACTTGCGATGGTGCTGCCGGCACAGGCCCGCGATTTCCGTCTTGGCCTGATTACCCCTCCGTCTCATCAGTGGACACAGGCTGCCGAGGCCTTCGCCAGTGAAGTGAAAGAGCAATCCGGTGGCGAGCACAGTATTGCAATATTTCCGGCTCAGCAGCTGGGCAACGAAGCCCAGATGGTTCAGCAGCTGCAAACCGGAGCGTTGGACATGGCGTTTTTGACCATCGCTGAAGTGTCCAACCGGGTGCCGGACTTTGGTGCGCTGTATGCCCCTTATCTGGTCGACAATATTGATCAGGCCGCAGCGCTGCTGCGATCAGAAGCCGCCAATGAGCTGCTGAATCAGCTGCCGGCTGAAGCCGGTCTGGTCGGGATCGGTTATGGCATGGCGGGGATGCGTCAGGTGATGAGCCGCAGTGAAGCCAAGGGACCGCAGGATCTTGCGGGCATGAAGCTGCGTATCACCCCGTTCGAGCCGCTGCGCGATTTCTACATGGCGACCGGTGCAGCACCGACACCCCTGCCGCTACCCGCTGTATATGATGCGCTGGCGAATGGGCAGATCGATGCTATCGACATGGACTTCGATTCCATCCTGATTTTCAAGTTTTATGAACGTGCCGATAACTTGCTGATTTCGAACCACATGATGTTCCCTATGGTGGGTGTTGTGTCCGGTCGCGTGTGGAAAGACCTGAGCAAAGAGGATCGTGAGCTGTTCCAGACCAGCATGCGAAAGCACCTGGATGGAGTGATTGATCACTTCCAGCAGCAGGAACATCAGCAGGAACAACAGCTGCGCGCGCTGGATATCACGATTGAAGAGGCGGGCAAGGATGATTTTGCCGCTGCCATCAGCGACTGGGAGAAAATCTGGTCTGCCAAGGCCAAGTCCTTGCCCAAGCTGAGACAGGCCGCCGCGGCGATCAAGGGCAACTGAGCCAGCGCGTTTCTGTAAAAGCCCACAGCGGTTGATCCGCTGTGGGTGGGGATGACACATGTTAAGAGCTTTTTCCGAGACCCTGTCCAGGGTTGAAATGGCGACCGCTGCCATACTGGCAGGTGTTGTGACGCTGCTTATTTTGCTCAATATCGTTAGCCGCTCGCTTGGCATGGCGATCTATTGGGTTGACGAGTTGGCCATCTATGCCATGGTCTGGACCACCTTTTTGGCCACATCCGTTGTACTGAAAAGGCGTCAGGTGATTGCCGTTACCATACTGGTGGATCTGATAGGACAGCGTGGGCGAGCATGGATGCAGTGCTTTGCTGATATCATGATTCTGATGTTCGCGTTGACGTTGCTGGTGCTGTGCTGGCGCTGGCTTGAGCCCTCGACACTCTATGCGCATGGTTTTGATATCAAGGCCTTTCAGGGGGATACGTTCAATTTTGTGTATTCCGAGAAGACCAATACTCTGGGAGTACGCAAAATCTGGCCTTGGCTGATCGTGCCGCTGTTTGCATTCAGTCTTGCCATTCATGCGTTGAGCAATCTGGCCGGCAGCTGCAAGAAGGCCATTTATTTCAAGAGGACGAGTGAATGACATTCGTTTTCTTTCTGGTACTGCTGTTCTGTGCAGTACCCATAGCGTTGGTGCTCGCCCTGACGGCGCTCTGGTATATCGTAACCTCGGACAACACGGTGTTGTTCAGCTCCTATCCGCAGCAGCTTTTCGGTGCCATCGAAAGTTATGGTTTGCTGGCGATTCCCCTGTTCATGCTGGCAGGGGAATTGATGAACGAGGGCGGGCTGACGTCACGCCTGATTAATCTGGCGCGCATCCTCGTCGGTGGCTTCAGAGGCGGGCTTGCCTATATCAATCTGGTCGCCAACATGATGATGGCCGCGATTATGGGGTCTGCGGCGTCACAGATCGCGATTATGTCGCGAGCCATGGTGCCTGCAATGGAGAAGGAGGGTTATTCCGGCTCCTATGCGGCAGCCATCACCGCCGCTGGTGGCTTACTGTCGCCCATCATTCCGCCCTCCATGCTGTTTGTACTGTTTGGCGTATTGGCGCAGATCCCGATTGCCGAGATGTTCATCGCAGGTATCGTGCCAGGCTTGTTGATGTCGGGGCTGTTTTTTATAGTCATCGCCGTGATCGGCTTGGTCCAGCAATACCCAGCCGGCCAGTGGCCTGGTCGCCGGCAGATGAAAAGTTACCTGCTGATGGGTATTCCGGCCGGCCTCATACCCATGGTAATCATCGGTGGCATTCTGACAGGTCTGGCGACACCAACAGAGTCGGCGGCTCTTGCCTCGCTGGCCGCGTTGTTGATCGGCAAGTATGTCTATAAAGATCTGAAATTTTCTCATCTGCCAGAAATTCTCAAGCGCACTGCTCTGAACTCGGGCATGGTGATCATGCTGATCTCGGCCGCCGGTGTGTTTGGCTGGGTGATTGTGTACGAGCAGATTCCGCAGGCGGCAGCCGCATGGATTGCGCAGCAGACAACCGATCCCTTCGTGTTCATGTTGATGGTCGTGGGTGTACTGATTCTGGTGGGAATGGTGATCGATGGTATCGCGGCCCTGATTCTGGTGGTCCCAATCCTGCTACCGATCGCACAGCAACAGTTCGATATCAGTGCCTATCAGTTCGGTGTTGTGGTGTGTCTGACGCTGGTCATGGGGCTTTTGACACCACCTGTGGGGGCAGGGCTGTTCATTGGGTCGTCAATGACCGGCATCCCGCCGATGAAAATCTTCCGCTCACTGTTGCCGTTCCTGTTGGCAACACTGGTTACCCTGATACTGCTCAGTGCCTTCCCTCAGCTGTCACTGATGCTGCTGTAGCCTCTCGTCGGTAACAACGTTGAACCCGATCCAATCTCTGCCCTGTGTATCGGGTTCTACAGTGCCTTTAAGCCAATATTCACAGGCAGTGTTCATACTGTGATCTCGGTTACAATACGCACTGAACAAGGATGCTGGAATGGATGGCCCTATGCTCCCCAATGAAAAATCACTGCTTAATATTCGTCGCTCCCCGTTGGCTCTGCTGCGGGGGATGCTGGATCTTACAATTGCGCTGCTCCTCCTGTGGGGAATGTTCAAGGCACAGGAAAGGGTGCCATTCTGGGACAGCTGGTGGCTGGTCGAGCAGTACCGGGCTCTGGCCACCCGTTTTCTGTGGGAAGGCGCGGGCATTCCGGCCAGTTGGATAGCAGCAGTATTTGGTCTGCTGGCACTGTTGGTGGGTGCAGGGGCATTGCGTCAGGTGATACGTGAAGCAAGTCGGCGTTACTCAGTAACCAGCCTGAGGATCTTGAGCCGTTGTGGCTTGATCGGTCGGGCGACTGATGAACTGTACCTGCTCAGTGTGGATGGTGTGTCGCTGCATCAAAGCCCAATGGGCCGGCTGTTGGGGCATGCTGATCTGATCATCTCAGGCAGGGGCAACAACCAATTGAAATTTACCTTTGTGCGCTCGCCGGATGAGGTACGGGAAAAAATAGACCGTATCGTGCTGGCGCGCAGAAGCAAACAGTCTCAGGAGTGAAGAAGGGCAGCCTTCCGCGTGGGTGGTGACAGGGGTCACCACCCGAATCTGATCAATGGCGGATCAGATAATCGAAGGCGCCGAGGGCGGCCGTCGAGCCTGACCCCATGGCGATGATGATCTGCTTGTACGGTGTCGCGGTTACATCACCGGCCGCGAACACACCCGGCATGGAGGTGGCGCCGTGGCTGTCGATGATAATTTCACCGCGCTCGGTCAGTTCCAGGCAATCCTTCAGCCACTCGCTGTTCGGCACCAGACCGATCTGGACGAATATACCGGCCACATCCACCATATGAGACTCATCGGTCTTGCGGTCCTTGTATTTCAGGCCGATCACCTTGTTGCCGTCACCCAGAACCTCGGTGGTCATCGCCTGCTTGATAATCTTGATGTTGGGCAGAGACTCTGCCTTCTTCACCAGCACACTGTCGGCGCGCAGGGTGTCGGAGAATTCGAGTACGGTTACGTCCTTGACGATGCCGGCCAGATCAATCGCCGCCTCGATGCCGGAGTTGCCGCCACCGATCACCGCGACACTCTTGCCCTTGAACAGCGGTCCGTCGCAATGCGGGCAGTAGGCCACGCCCTTGCCGCGGTATTCCTGTTCGCCTGGCACGTTCATTTCACGCCAGCGCGCACCGGTGGCCAGAATCACGCTACGGCTTTTCAGGGTCGCACCGCTGTCCAGTTCCACCTCGACCAGCTTGCCCTTGCGCAATTTGGCGGCGGACTGCTCGGTGATCACTTCGACTTCATACTCTTTAACGTGCTGCTCAAGGCTGGCGACCAGTTTCGGGCCTTCGGTGTAGGGCACGGAGATGAAGTTCTCGATGCCGACCGTATCCATTACCTGGCCACCGAAGCGCTCGGCGACCACACCGGTGCGGATGCCCTTGCGTGCGGCGTAGATCGCTGCCGAGGCACCGGCCGGGCCACCGCCGACGATCAACACTTCGTAAGGCTCGCGCTCGTTCAGCTCAGCCGCTTTCTTTTCGGCGGCGCCAGTATCCAGCTTGTTGACGATCTCGGCCAGCGTCATGCGGCCCTGACCAAAGTGTTCGCCGTTCAGATAGACGGACGGAACGGCCATGATCTGACGTTCTTCAACTTCTTTCTGGAACAGGGCACCGTCGATCATGGTGTGGGTGATGTTCGGGTTCAGCACCGCCATCAGGTTCAATGCCTGTACCACGTCCGGGCAGTTCTGGCATGACAGCGAGATGTAGGTCTCGAAGTGGAACTCGCCCTTCAGGTTGCGGATCTGTTCCTGCAGTGCGGCATCGGCCTTGGACGGATGACCGCCGGCCTGCAGCAATGCCAGTACCAGCGAGGTGAACTCGTGGCCCATGGGGATACCGGCGAAGTTGACCCGTGGTGTCTGACCGGCAGGGCCGACGGCGAGACTGGGAGCGCGTGCGCCCTCAACCTGTCTGAGGGTGATTTTTTCATTAAGCTCAGCGATTTCCTGTGCCAGGTCGCTGAGTTCTCGTGATTTGGGGCTGTCATTACTCGACACGCTCAGCTCAATCGGGGCCACAATATTTTGCAGGTAGGTGTTCAATTGCTGTTTCAGATTGGCATCCAACATATACGTATCCCTGTGTTTGTGAGGTCGTGTCAGATAAGCATGTATAACGAAAAGGATTTTGCAAAGCGGGGGGAGAGGAAGACCCGCCGGTCAGTGCAAACCGGCGGGGGAACAGCAGGCTGATCTTAGATTTTGCCAACCAGGTCCAGAGACGGTGCCAGAGTGGCTTCGCCTTCTTTCCACTTCGCCGGGCATACTTCACCCGGGTGAGAAGCTACGTACTGAGCGGCTTTAACCTTGCGCAGCAGGTCGTCAGCGTCACGGCCGATGCCTTCGGCAGTGATTTCAACAGCCTGGATCACACCCTGCGGGTCGATCAGGAAGGTAGCACGGTCAGCCAGACCCATGCCTTCACGCATTACACCAAAGTTGTTGGTGATGGTGCCGGTCTGGTCGCCAACCATGTAGTACTGGATCTTGCCGATGGTTTCAGACGTGTCGTGCCAAGCTTTGTGAGTAAAGTGAGTGTCAGTAGAGACAGAGAACACTTCCACGCCCAGCTTCTGCAGTTCTTCGTATTTATCAGCTACGTCACCCAGCTCAGTCGGGCAAACGAAAGTGAAGTCAGCCGGGTAGAAGAAGAATACGGCCCACTTGCCTTTAACATCAGCTTCGGTGATTTCAACGAACTCACCCGCTTTGAATGCAGTTGCCTTGAACGGTTTGATTTCGGTATTGACGATACCCATGTGTGTATTTCTCCTTGGCTCGATTGAGTGGATCGTTTTGAAGTCGAAGACAATACTAGAGCAGAATTGCAGTCTAATGAAATTGATAGCCGCTAATTGGGTGATAAATTTTATCTATCAGCAACTGTGCTGCAAAACAGCTCACATCAGTTTATGCTGATTCCATGAAATGGCAATAACTGCCGGATTTCGCCCTTGAGCATGAGAAAAGAATCTTGCCCAAGGGGTTGAAACCCGACCAGACTGCCCTGAAGAATTGAATACGGACTGATTTTTTACGCCAAGCCAAGTAAGGAGGCGAACATGCAAACCAACCGTATTGGACTGGACAGCGACAAATCGAAGCAGCTGGCTGAAAGACTCAACACACTGCTGGCCAACTACCAAATCTTCTACATGAATGTACGTGGGTACCACTGGAATGTGCGTGGCCCCGAATTTTTCGAACTGCACGTCAAGTTTGAGGAGCAGTACAACGACCTGCTGCTGAAAGTGGACGAGATCGCCGAACGTGTTCTGACACTGGGTCATCGACCGATGCATGCGTTCAGCGACTACCTGGAAAACAGCGAAGTCAAGGAAGCCAAAAATGTAACCGAAGGCAAGCTCTGTGTGCAGGGCCTGTTGCAGGGTTACAAGCAGCTGATCAGCATGCAGCGTGAAGTCATGGAGCTGGCTCAGGATGCTCAGGACGAAGGAACTGCTACCCTGATGAGTGACTACATCACTCAGCAGGAGAAAACAGTGTGGATGTTCAGCGCCTGGATGGGCTGATCATCCGTTGTAATCATCAAGCGCGGCCTGACGGGCGCGCTTGTAATCTACGACCGGTGCGGGGCGCCCTAAGTGGCGCCCCGCATCAGGCTTGTGACGTTCTTTTGGCGGGAGGCTGACGAGTTCCGGCAGCCAGGTAGCGATAAACTCTCCGTTGGGGTCAAACTTTTCACTCTGCAGTTGTGGATTGAAAATGCGGAAGTAGGGTGCGGCATCTGCCCCGACTGACGCACTCCAGGCCCACCCCCCCAAATTGGAAGCGAAGTCCCCATCAATCAGCTTTGACATGAAGAACGCTTCACCCCGGCGCCAGTCGATACGGAGCAGCTTGGTCAGGAAGCTGGCAACAATCATGCGCAAGCGATTGTGCATCCACCCGGTGGCCAGTAACTGTTTCATGGCAGCGTCAACAATGGGATATCCGGTTTCCCCTGCCTTCCAGGCCTCGAAGGCCTTCTCGTTTTCAAGCCAGCTGATGCGTGTTTCCACTTCGGGTCGAAACGGCTCAAGTCGACTTTGGCCAGGGAAAGCCACCAGCAGGTGGCGGTAGAATTCGCGCCAGATCAACTCATTCAGCCAAGTGCTTTCCAGCCAGCTGTCATCGCCTCGTGCCTGTTGCAGCGCCGCCAGACACTGGCGAGCGGACAGTGCTCCGATTGTCAGAGCGGGGGACAGGCTTGATGTTCCCTTGATGGCTGGGAAGTCACGTTTTTCGGCGTAACAGGGCTCTTGCGATTCCACAAATTCCTGCAACTGCTCCAATAGAGCCCCCTGATCAACGGGCCAGCGCAAGCGGTCATAGGCATCGGAGTCGGCCCGAGCGTGTGCGGTTGTTGAGGCTTGATCTGATACAGGAACGGCTGTGGGGGCGGGCAGTGGGGCATGGTCGACCTGCAGCAGATGACGTCGCCAGGCACGGCTGAAAGGGGTGAATACCTTGAAGGGGCCTCCGTTGCCGGTCAGTACACTGCCCGGTGGCAGAATCAGATCGCCATGATAGCCCCAGGCCTCAATTGCAGCCGATTGAAGAGCGTCGCACACGCTTCGGTCGCGAGTCTGCTCGTTGAGCGGGTACTCGTAGTTGAAATGCAGATGGCTTGCCTGCAGCGAACGCGCCAGCTCAACAATGGCCGCAGGGCAGTCACTGAACCGCTGCAACGAGAGCCGGAGCAGCGGAATGTTAAGGGCTTCAAGTTCGGTCTGCAGCCAGTTGAGTCGATCTTGCCAGAAAGCAATACGGGCCGAGGATTCATGGTGTGCTTCCCACTGTTGTGGGGTCAGGCAGACCAGTGCCGTAACCGGCTCACCTCGGCTGCAGGCAGCATGCAGTGCCGGGTGGTCCTGCAGGCGCAGGTCGTTGCGAAACCATACGAGTTGCATTCAGATGTAGTTCCTAAGCCCCAGCTCGTGCGGGTGCGGGTTTAGGTAGGTCTGTGAGCGAATGTAATCAGAGCCGAAGCGCTTGACGTAGTGCTTGAGCAGGGCCAATGGCACAACCAGATGAACATGCTCCTGACGGTACTGCTCGATGGCATCCAGCAACTCCTGCTTGCACTCGCTGTCTATCTCTTTCTTGAGATAACCGAGTATGTGCATCAGTACATTGGTGTGTGTCTTACGTGTGGCCTTGTGACGCATGTGATGCATGAAACGACTGATGTAATGCTGCATCACTTCTGGCAACGGTTGCTGATGCGCATCGGCCAGATAACGACCCAGCTCACGGTAGCCTTCATAGTGATGCGCCATGAGCAGATACTTCTGCCGGCTGTGGAACTGAATGATGGCGTGATAGGAAGGGTCAGGTTCGATACTGGTTTTCCAGTCATCGTAGGCGAATACGCGTGCAATAAAGTTTTCTCGCAACACGGCATCGTTCATCCGAGCCTCTTCTTCAAGAGGCAGCTCTGGATTGGTCTGCCGTAACGTACGCACAAACAACCCCTGATCGGCGGTATTTGGCATGCCGTTGGGGTGATAGACCTTGACCCGCTCCATACCGCAGCTGGGGGAACCTTTCATCAGAATAAAACCGCGCAGGTCTCTGTTTTGACGGGCAAACTCGGTGCCGACTGCTAACAGATCGTCAGTGGCATCCAGACTCGGATCATTGGTGCCCAATGCGCGAGGCAATTCATCGGGCAGGCCAACCAGGCGTATCGGTTCACGGGGGATGCCAAGACCTGCCGCCACTTCAGGGCAGAAAGTCTTGAACTCGAAACAGTCCTGCAACACATCCAGACAGTAGCGGGATTGTTTGTGACCACCGTTGTAGCGCACTTTCTGACCGGTCAGGCAGGCACTGATGCCGACCGGAATTTTGCCTGCTGTCAGATCCGACATGAACACTCCAAGTTTGTTTACAGACCGATAAAGGGCTGTACCAGCCGCCCAACCAGTCCGCTGAACTTGAGCGGGGCATCGGTGGCGATCAGGCAGATACACTCTTCATCGGTATCGACCAGTGGCTGGTGGCTCACTTCACCATCAAGGTCGGCCACATCACCCTGACAGAAACGCCCCAGCTCATCATTATAGGAGCCTTTCAGGATCAGCGTCAGTTCATTGCCGCCGTGAGTGTGGTGCGGTACCGAAATCCCTGGTGAAATACGCAGCAGGCGTGCGGCACCGGGACCATCCAGGTGCAGGTCCAGCTGCTTGACACCGTATCCGATCCGTTTCCAGGGCAACTCATCCAGCGGCTTGTCGAGCAGCTGTGCCAAAGGTGCCGGCAGCTCCGGGTTGGCGTAGGCTTCCGGCACCGAAGTGCAGAGTTCGTGTTCGGGTTCATCAAGCCGTGCCAGCAGCTGCTCAAAGGCATCAGTTTGTAGGTGGCTTGGTGGCAGTTGTTCCAGCAGTGCTCCGCCAACCGCATCGGTGGCGTGCATCCGTTCACGACAGTGCGGGCACCAGTGCAGATGACAGGCAACCAGAAGTGCCATGCCCTGTGGCAAGGTACCAGCGGAGTACGCCATCAGGGTTGCGTCGTCAAAATGATGGCTGATTTTCACTCTTCTTCCCCCCAGTGGGCCTTGAGCTTACTGAATGCGAGTCTCAATCGTGACTTTACACTGCCCAGCGGTATACCCAGCTGGTCAGCGATCTCGGAATGGCTCTTGCCCTCGTAATAGGATAAATGCAGCACCTGAGCCTGATTTTCGGGCAGCGTCTCGATTGCAGCCCGCATGCGATCTTCCAGTACCCCGTGCTCGTTCATATCACGCTCATCAGGATCCGGTTCTTCTTCAGGCAGCTCGTACAATGGCATTTTGTCGCGCCGCATCCGGTCGATGCTTTGGTTTCGCGCCAGGGTGAATATCCAGGTACTGGCACTGGCCTTGGCTCGATTGAACAGGTGCGCCTTGCGCCAGACCAGCAGCATTGCTTCCTGGGTGATCTCTTCAGCACTGGCTTCAGGCATCCCCAAACGCAAGATGTAGGATTTGACCCGAGGGGCGAAGTGAGAGAACAAGCGAGCAAATTCAGACTTGTCTCGACTTTCGGCCAGTGCGGTCAGACAGGCACTCCAGTCGTCACGCACTTGCTTTCTCCTCTCCTCTGAGTCGCGCGCTCCGAGAGCGGTAGAATCAACAGCGGCAGCGTTCACATCGCCTCCTTCAGGCTGATCTATCTGCATTTGCTCTCCATACGCGTGATTGAGTGTGGGTAGATCAGGCTGATGCTGATATTTCTGTCGTTGATACAGTATTGGCCTCACAATGTCGATGATCCAGCCATATCAGGGACGCGTAAGAGGCAGCAGATGCATATTTTTGAAAAGGCCCCACGCATGAACGTTAAAGTGATCAGACCGTTGAAGATTGCCGTCATTGGCTCAGGGATCTCCGGGCTGTCCGCGGCTTGGCTGCTCAACCGGCAGCATGATGTCACTCTGTTCGAGAAAGATGATCGCCCCGGTGGTCATTCCAATACCGTCACTGTCGCGACTGAGGAAGGGGACCTGGCGGTCGATACTGGCTTTATCGTATATAACCCAGTCAACTACCCCAACCTGGTCGAGTTTTTTCGTACTCTCGGTGTACCCAGCATGAAAACTGACATGTCATTTGGCGTGTCAATCAACTCGGGTGCGCTGGAGTACAGTGGCTGCGGGCTGGCAGGGGTGTTCGCACAGAAACGCAATCTGTTGCGTCCCGGTTACTGGAAAATGCTGGCCGATCTCATGCGTTTCTATCGCGAAGCTTCGGACTTGATTGATGATCCGGAGGTGCAGCCACAGACTCTTGGCGAAATGTTGAACAGCCGCGGCTACGGTCGAGCCTTTATTTATCAACACCTGATTCCCATGGGCGCGGCGATCTGGTCTACCCCTGCCGATCAGATGCTGGACTACCCTGCGGTTACCTTTCTTCGTTTCTGTCAGAATCACGGTCTGGTACAGCTCAAGGATCGACCCCAGTGGCGTACGGTAGCCGGGGGAAGTCGCGAGTATGTACAGCGGGTCTGTGATGAACTCAAGGGTGGAGTGCGCCTGAATAGCCGCATTCACCGCATTCATCGCCGTGGAGGTCAGGCGGTGGTCGAATTCATGCATGGCGAGAGTGAATCCTTTGATCATGTAGTCCTCGCCTGCCATGCCGATCAGGCACTGGCGCTGCTGGCTGATCCCAGCCCGGATGAGAAACGCCTGTTGAGTTGCTTTCCCTACCAGCGCAACCGTGCACTGCTGCATACCGATGCCGCGCTGATGCCCCGGCGCGAGGCCGCCTGGGCCAGCTGGAACTATCTTACCGACAGTCACAGCCCTGACAGTTTGCCAAGGGCAATATCGGTCACCTACTGGATGAATCGCCTGCAGCACCTGCCGCAACAGCATCCAGTGTTCGTGACCCTGAATCCGGTTGAGGAGCCTGCTGAAGGGAAGATTTTGCGCAGTTTTCTGTATGACCATCCTGTGTTCAATTTGGATTCGATTGCAGCTCAGAAGGAGTTGTGGTCACTGCAGGGCAAGCAGAACACCTGGTTTTGCGGTGCCTACTTTGGTTATGGCTTTCATGAGGATGGGTTGCAGTCCGGTTTGGCTGTAGCTGAGCAGCTCGGTGGCACAAAACGCCCCTGGACGCTGGATGATCCCAACAGCCGCATTCATGTGCAGGCGCCCGAAAAGCCACGCGTTGTCTGGTTGCATGGAGCCGTGGCATGACACAGTCCTGCCTCTACGCCGGCCAGGTGATGCACCACCGGATGAAGCCGAAGAAGCATCGCTTCATCTACCGTGTTACCTCAATGTTGATCGATCTGGATGAACTGGATCAGCTTGGCCGCACACTCAAGTGGTTTTCCCGTAACCGTTTCAACCTGTTCTCATTCCATGATCGTGATCACGGTGATGGCAGTGATCAACCGCTGGTTGAGCAGGTCAGGTCCATTCTGAGTGCAAGTGGCATCAATATCGGTCAAGGCTCGATTCGTCTGCTGTGCTACCCGCGACTGCTGGGCTATGTGTTCAATCCCTTGAGCGTGTTCTACTGCCATGACGAGTCCGGCCAGTTGCGTGCGATCCTGTACGAGGTGAGCAACACGTTCAATCAGAAACACAATTACCTGATCCCGGTAGACCATGCGGCGTCGGATCAGATTCGTCAGTCCTGTGACAAGGATTTCTACGTGTCTCCGTTCATCAGTATGGCAACCCGCTACCACTTTCGCATGCAGCCGCCCGGCAGCCGGATTGCGGTATGCATACGTCAAACCGACAGCGAGAGTGCCGTACTGCACGCGACCTTCACCGGGCAGCGCCGCGAACTGAGTGATCAGGCTCTGCTGAGAACCTTTTTCAGCCACCCGTTGATGACGCTTAAGGTGATTGCCGGCATTCACTGGGAGGCGCTGCTGATCTGGCGAAAGAAGGTTCCTTTGCAGCCGCGCCCGACACCGCCGGCACATCGCACCACACTGGTCAGTCAGACAGGGGAACACCACTGATGAAACATTCACCTACACCCAGTCTCAGTACACAGGATTCCCTCTCTCGTACCGGCTGGTTGAATCGCTGGTGCCTGCAGACCCTGCTGGATCATCTGCCTCGGATCGAGTTCGGCACTCTGGATCTACAGTTGCCGTCGGGTCAGCTGCTGCAGTTTGGTCAGGCCCGAGAAGGTGAGCCGCGTGCAGAAATCCGCCTGCATCATTACCGTGCCCTGCGACGCCTACTGCGTGGTGGCGCTATAGGCTGGGCCGAGGGGTACATGGAGGGTGACTGGGACAGCCCGGATCTTGAGTCGCTGCTGCGCTGGGCGCTGGGTAATGAAAGTGCGATGCAGAACCTGATTCGAGGCAATCCGTTGCTGCGCATGTTCAACCGCCTGCGTCATCTGCGCCGTGCCAATACCCGCAAGGGCAGTCGACGCAATATTGCCTATCACTATGACCTGGGCAACGACTTCTATCGGCTTTGGCTGGATCGCAGCATGACCTATTCCGCAGCCCTGTATGAAGATGTGGATGCGCAGGGGCAGGAAGCACTGTACCGGGCACAGCTTGCAAAATATCGGCGCATCGCCGAGATGCTAGAGCTGCAGCCCGGACAGCGGGTGCTTGAGATCGGTTGCGGCTGGGGTGGTTTTGCCGAATTGGCGGCGCAAGAATACGGAGTCGAAGTGCACGGGATTACCCTGTCCACCGAGCAGCTGATCTATGCCCGTGAGCGGATCGAGAAGGCCGGGCTGAATGAGCAGTGCCGCTTTACCCTGACCGATTATCGCGATGTGGATGAAACCTACGATCATATTGTCTCGATCGAAATGTTCGAGGCGGTGGGTGAAGAGCACTGGCCGGTCTACTTCAACCAGCTCAAGCGTTGCCTCAGACCCGGTGGTCGGGCAGTACTGCAGATCATCAGTATTGAAGATCAGCGCTTTGAGCGCTATCGCAACAGTGCCGAGTTTATTCAAACCTATATCTTCCCAGGAGGCATGTTGCCCGGCCCTGGACGGTTGCGAGCCGAGATTGCCGCCGGGGGGCTGCAGCTGCAGCATGAACATACCTTTGCGCTGGGCTACGCTCGTACCCTGCGGGAGTGGCACCACAGCTTTATTGAACAGTGGCCCAGGGTTCAGGCGCAGGGGTTTGATGAGCGCTTCCGGCGCATGTGGGTCTATTATCTGGCCTACTGCGAGGCAGGCTTTCGCCACGGCAGTATTGATGTAGGCCTCTATCAGCTGAGCCACTGATATGAAAGCCGCCAGGCTTGGCTCTCAACAGCTGTTTACCTATGCGTTGCCTGCACTGCCGCTGGCGGTTCCAACGGTTGGTCTATATGTTCTTTTGCCAACCTGGTATGTGGAGCAGGGCGGTCTGGCGCTTTGGCTGGTCGGGCTCATTCTGATGCTGGCCCGGGTCAGCGATCTGATCACTGACCCGCTGATCGGCTATTGGCTGGATCGAGGTAGGCCGGTGCGCTATCGACAGTTCATACTGGCTGGAGCGGTTCTGTGTCTGCCGGGGCTGGCGCTGCTTGTGCTGCCGCCTGCAGGCCATGCAGCGCTTTCTCTGCTGCTGGGATCAACACTGCTCTATCTGGGCTGGACTCTGGTGCAGGTGCCTTACTTGAGCTGGCTGGCGGCTCTTAGCCCCGAATCGTATCAGCGGGCTCGCGCTGCCAGCCTGCGTGAGGGCTTTGGTTTGATCGGTCTGTTGCTGTCGGCGGTTCTGCCGGCGGCCGGTTTAATGCTTGCGCTCAGCACACAACAAGTCCTTTGGTTGATTGCCGGCTTTACGCTCTTGCCCGGTGCTTGGGCGCTGTGGCGTCTTTTGCATTGTCTAGAGTTGCCGGCGCAGGAGATGTCGAACTGCTCCGGTGCCGACTGGAAAAGCCTCTGGCGCAACCGTCCCGCTCGAATACTTCTGCAAAGCTGGTTCTGGAACGGTATTGCCAACGGGGTGCCGGCGGTTCTGTTTCCGCTCTATGTTACGCGCACTCTGGCGGGCAGTGAGGCTGACCGAGGCTTGCTGATTCTGGTGTATTTCGGTGCAGCGGTGCTGTCGTTGCCACTGTGGCTGGGTCTCAGTCGCTTGTTCGACAAGGCCGACCTGTGGCGCGGTGCCATGCTGTTTGCCATCTGTGCCTTCCTGCCTGCAAGCTGGCTGGGTGCCGGCGATCTGTACTGGTTCATGCTGGTTTGTGTCCTGACAGGACTGGCGCTGGGAGCCGATTTGGCGCTGCCCCATGCGCTACAGGCCGAGGTCTGTGACTGGGACCGTTTCCGGTATCGGCGTCAGCGCAGAGGGCTGCTGTTTGCGTGCTGGAACGGCGCCAACAAACTGGCATTGGCACTGGCCGCCCTGATCGGGTTTGGTCTGCTCAATCTGGCTGATGGATTTGTACCCGAACACTCGGATGTGCTGTTGGCGATTTTGTATGCCGGCATTCCCTGTGTGATGAAATTGATAGCTATCTGGCGATTGCGACACTACCCGCTGAGAACACGACTGCATGCCCGACTGATGCAGCGCATTCAGCTGTCATTGCCGAAATGATCTGTACATCATTACTGCACGTAATCCAGTACATGTCGTATCGGTGTGCGACACAAAGGAGACCGCCATGCGGATATTCGCTTTTCTGCTCGTGTTGACCACTGTTTTGATAACCGGATGTTCACCCATGAATACTGACCGATTAAGCCAGCAGGGACCTACCCTCAAGATCGAAGAGTTCTTCGATGGCAAGGTGTACGCTTGGGGCATTTTTGAAGACCGTTTTGGCAACCTGAGACGCCAGTTTCAGGTAGAGATTGATGGTGACTGGAATGGGCAGCGGCTGGTGCTGGACGAGAAGTTTCTGTACAGCGATGGTGAGCGCGACACCCGAGTCTGGACCATTGTGCCCAAAGGCGAGGGTGAGTACGAAGGCCGTGCAGGGGATATTATCGGGACGGCTCAGGGCTACAGTGAGGGTAATCGCCTCAACTGGCGCTATCGCATGGAGCTGAAAGTGGGTGATGGCAGCTGGAAGGTCAGTTTCGATGACTGGATGTATCTGCAGCCCGGCAACGTGCTCGTTAACCGGGCCGGTGTGAACAAGTGGGGCGTTCAGCTCGGAGTGGTTACCCTGTTTTTCATGCGCTCCGAGCAACTGAAGGAAGCACCTTTCGCCCTCTGAGTGTTCGGGTTTGAAACTTAACGTTCCAGTTTCCAGCGCAGGGTTTCGCCGGCGCGCAGTGGCACGATGGTCTCCTGGCCGAACGGCATCTCGGCGGGGGCCTGCCATGGCTGTTTCACAAGCGTGATGCTGTCAGTGTTGCGTGGCAAACCGTAGAAGTCTGCCCCGTAGTGGCTGGCAAACCCTTCGAGCTTGTCGAGTACGCCCAGGTCTTCGAATATTTCGGCATAGAGCTCAATGGCTGCATAGGCGCTGTAGCAGCCGGCGCAGCCGCAGGCGTTTTCCTTGGCGCCCCTGGCGTGAGGTGCCGAGTCGGTACCGAGGAAAAACTTGTGGCTGCCGCTGACAACCGCGTCCTGAAGGGCCTGTTGGTGCACGTTGCGCTTAAGGATCGGCAGACAAAACAGGTGAGGGCGGATACCGCCTACCAGCATATGGTTGCGGTTATAGGCCAAGTGTTGAACGGTAATGGTCGCACCCACGTTATCGCCGTGGGCGTTCACAAATTCTGCAGCGTCACGGGTGGTGATATGTTCAACCACCAGTTTCATGGCCGGATGGCGACCTGCCAAAGGTGTCAGGATCTCGTCCAGAAACTGCTTTTCACGGTCGAAGATATCCACATGGTTGTGGGTGACTTCGCCATGTACCAGCAATGGCATGCTGGCTTCGGCCAGCGCAGCGCAGATATCGTCCAGCTTGCCCAGATCAGTCACGCCTGAATCCGAGTTGGTTGTGGCACCGGCAGGGTAGAGCTTGACTGCGGCAACTCGTCCGCTGGCCTTGGCCTCGGCAATCATTTCCGGGCTTGTGTTGTCAGTCAGATACAGGGTCATCAAGGGATTGAAGCCGCTGCCCTCGGGGGCCTGAGCCAGAATGCGTTCACGGTATGCCAGTGCCTGCGCAGCATTGGTTACCGGTGGACGCAGATTGGGCATTACAATGGCACGTCCCATCTGATGAGCGGTGGCGGGCACAACATGCTGCAGCACCTCACCATCACGCAGATGCAGGTGCCAGTCATCGGGACGGGTAATTGTCAGGCGTTCAGTCATGGGGTTATCCGGTGGCTGGTGAAAAAGCGTCAGTATACCGGAATGAGTACCTGTTTCGCACCGCAAGTGGAGCTGCAGCGCGTTTCGAGGTTTAATAGCGGCATGTTACATACCGACAGGGTTGGTGGATCAATGTTTACAGAAGATGATGTACGCCGGTTGACCTGGCAATGCCGCCGGGGAATGCTGGAGTTGGATGTGCTGTTTGTACCATTCATGCAGGAGGCGTTCAGAGATCTGGCGTTTGAAGATCAGCAGCGTTTTGTCAAGCTGCTGGATTGCGAGGACCAGGATCTGTTTGTCTGGTTCATGCAGCGAGAGGAGCCTCAGGATGAGGACTTGAAACGTATCATAAGGATCATGCTTGAACGGGTTCAGCCGGCTTGAATTACAGCTGAAGCAGGGTATCAGGCTGCGCGTGCTCTGTCTGGTCCTGTTAGGTGCAGCAGAGTCGGCGGTATGGCTGATGTTGCCGGATTTGGGCCTGCGGCTTCTGTCCATGCTGATACTGTTGGTTGTCATGCCACTGTTGTGTTGGCCATTGCTGTATCCGCATGCGGTCGATGCGGTAGATCAGCTTATCTGGGAGCCAGATCTGGGTTCCATGCAGCTTTTGACTCTATCGGGTGGCTGGTGCCAGGTGGAACGGCTTTACTTCAGCTGCTCTGTGCCGGGGCTGATTCAGGTGCTCAAGTTGCAACGTGTGGATCGGGCGCGGCCAACCTGGCTGATCATTACACCGGAGCAGGTCAGCCGCACGGATGTGCGGCGTCTGCATGTCGTGCTCAGATGGGCGCCTCCACTCGGGTCGCATCAGGCCACTGAAAGTTAGCCGGAGCGAGTACAGTGTCACTGCGCTCTGCTGCGGGTGCAGGGTAGTCCAGTGTATAGTGCAGACCTCGACTCTCCTTGCGGCTGATGGCGCTGCGGATGATCAGCTCGGCAACAGTGGCCAGGTTGCGCAGTTCAATCAGATCCGAGCTGACTCGGTAGTTGCTGTAGTACTCGCTGATCTCCTGCAGCAGCAGCTCGATTCGGTGCTGTGCCCTTGCCAAGCGTTTGTTTGTTCGTACGATGCCTACGTAGTCCCACATGAAACGGCGCAGCTCATCCCAGTTGTGAGAGATGATGACATCCTCATCCGAATCGGTGACCAGTGACTCATCCCAACCCGGAATCTCGGGGCGCTCCGCCTGGGCTGTTGTTGTATCCTGTGAAATTGCGCGTGCAGCCGCTCGACCAGAGACTATGCATTCCAGCAGTGAGTTGGATGCCAGTCGGTTGGCACCGTGCAGGCCCGTGAAAGCGGTTTCGCCGATGGCGTAGAGTCCTGCCAGATCGGTCTTGCCATCTGCTCCCGTGACGATACCGCCGCAGGTATAGTGGGCCGCCGGCACCACCGGAATCGGATCACGGGTGATATCGATCCCCAGTTCCAGGCAACGTTGGTGGATGGTGGGGAAGTGTTCGCGAATGAAGTCGGCTGGCCGGTGGCTGATATCCAGATAAACACAATCGCAGCCAAGGCGCTTCATTTCGTGGTCGATGGCGCGGGCCACAATGTCGCGGGGTGCCAGTTCGGCACGCTCATCAAAATGGTGCATGAAACGAGAACCGTCCGGCAGCAGCAGTTTGCCGCCTTCGCCACGCACCGCTTCGCTGATCAGAAACGACTTGGCCTGGGGGTGATACAGGCAGGTGGGGTGAAACTGGTTGAACTCCATATTGGCGATGCGGCAGCCTGCACGCCAGGCCATGGCGATGCCATCGCCGGTAGAGCCGTCACTGTTGCTGGTATAGAGATAGGCCTTGGCGGCTCCGCCGGTTGCCAGTACCACCTGTGGCGCCCGAAAGGCGCGGATATGTCCGCTGCGGATATCCAGTACATAGGCTCCGATACAGCGGTTGTGCGGCAGCTTCAGTTTGCGCCGCGTAATCAGATCAATCGCAACGTGGCGGTCCAGCAGGGTGATGTTGGTCGCCTTCTGCGCCCGTGCCAGTAAGGTTTCATGGACGGCGCGACCGGTGGCGTCGGTGGCGTGGATAATGCGACGATGGGAGTGCCCCCCTTCCTTGGTGAGATGGTAGTGGTCGCCCTCGCGGGTGAAAGGCACCCCCTGATCGATCAGCCAGCGGATGCTTTCCGGGCCTTCTTCCACCATCCGAGCAACTGCATCTGGGCGGCTAAGATCGGCACCGGCGGTCAACGTATCGCGAATGTGCTCTTCAAGGCTGTCGCCCTCTTCCAGCACAGCGGCGATGCCGCCCTGGGCCAGCCAGGTAGAGCCGCTCTCGAAACTGCCCTTGCTGAGCAGGGCAATCTTCAGGTGCTCCGGCAACTGCAGTGCTAGCGTCAGGCCTGCAGCACCACTGCCGATGATCAATACATCGAAGTCCCGAGGGGGGCTCTGTGTTGTACTCATATTCAGATTCCGTACCTGTAGGGCAAACTATTATGCGGTCTTGTACAGACAAGTGTAAGGTTGCCGCAAATTTAAATTGTGTTGGAACTTCATCCCCGATTCAGGTTCATACCAGTTGCGAGCCTGCTCAAGACATGAGGTTGCAATGCATCAGGTCATCCATACATACTTTATTGAATCATGATCTCCTCGCATCTGCAGGAAAAACAGTCACAGTGACTTAAGGATACCGAGTGTCTAACGAGAGTCAGGCAGCCGCTGACCAGTTGCTGGTCAAGCGGGTTCAGGCTGGTGACAAACGTGCTTTCGACCTGCTGGTCAAACAGTACCAGCACAAGATCATCGGACTGATCGGACGTTATGTATACGATCAGCACGAGGCACTGGATGTTGCCCAGGAAGCTTTTATAAAGGCTTATAGAGCGTTGCCCGGTTTTCGTGGCGACAGCGCGTTTTATACATGGTTGTACCGTATTGCGATCAACACGGCCAAGAATCACTTGGTTGCCCGCAATCGACGACCACCGGACGTGGATGTGGATGTAGACGACGCACAATATCTAGGGGCGGAAAATGAGTTGCGTGATCTGGAGACTCCGGAAAATGCACTTTACCGCGACGAGATGGAGCGTGTCGTCAAGCAGACGCTTGATCGTCTGCCGGAAGATTTGCGTGTGGCGCTGACGCTGCGCGAATTTGAAGGCATGAGTTATGAAGATATTGCCAACGTCATGG
The DNA here is from genome assembly GCF_900107855.1 of Marinobacterium iners DSM 11526. Taxonomy (GTDB): domain Bacteria; phylum Pseudomonadota; class Gammaproteobacteria; order Pseudomonadales; family Balneatricaceae; genus Marinobacterium; species Marinobacterium iners. The sequence goes on from NZ_FNRJ01000005.1 coordinate 29,563, forward strand.
ATTGTCCTGTTGGCACGGTTCGGTCAAGGATTTTCAGGGCACGCGAGGCGATCGACAAGGAGATCGCACCGCTGCTCAATAACAACTGAGAGATCATATGACTGCCGTTTGCAGCCATTCGGGGTAAGTCTATGCGAGAAGCGAATGAATCCATATCGGCACTCCTGGATGGAGAGGTCAGTGACTTCGAGTTGCGTCGTACACTGGAGCAGGTGGGGCAGGACCCGCAGCTGGGCCAGCAGTGGCATCGTTACCAGGTTGTGCGATCTGCGCTGAAGCGTGAAACAGTTGCAGCCATTGATGTCGATCTCAGTGATCGGGTCATGGCTGCGCTTGAGCGAGAACCGGTGTATCACCCCAGTGTGGACCAGCCGGACGAGCGCCAAGCGGGACAGCGAGCATTCAAACCTGTTTCTCGCTGGTGGCGCTCTGTATCCAGCATGGCAGTAGCCGCGTCCGTTACTGCTGTGGTGATTCTGGGGGCCGGCTCGCTTAATGAAGCCGGTGATGCGACACGACCGACCTATACACTGCCCGGGGCAACTGCCAGTGCCGACTTGATGCGAACTCAGCTTGGTACTCGCTCGGCCTCACCTTCAATCCGCTATGATTCAGCGGATGTGATTCGTTTGTCGGACGGGCTCAAGCGTTATATCGATCAGCATCAACACCTGCTCAGCACTCAGAAGGTGCCACAGTGGACCACGCGCTGGTTGCCGGAAGGGTACTCCATTGTGCGGCACGAACTTCTGCCTCATGGCGAAGTAATGGTATTTGCGAATGCGCGTGATGCCTTTTCGGTCAGTGTTGAAGAGATCGGCCACCAAAGCATGCCCGAAGGGGTGGCTCAGGCTGATGGTTACATTGCGGTTGGCAAGCGGCGCGGTGAGCATTTCGTCACTGTAGTTGGAGATGTGCCGCTGATGATAGCGGATCGCATTGCCAGTGCGGTTCAACCTGAGCGCTGAGCATGATTGAAGAAGTGGCTACCGTCACCTGGAGCGGCCAAGGGCTGGCACGGGTCGAAGCGGCCCGCAACAGTGCCTGCGCTCAGTGCAGCAGTCGCTCCAACTGCAGTCAGGGTGTGCTGTCTCAGTGGTCTCGAGGACGTACCGTTGAGATAGAGGTACTCAATCCTGCCAATCTGGCCCTCTCGCCCGGACAGCAAGTGCTGATCGGGTTGGAGGAAGGGGGGCTTATGCGCGCCTCCCTGTTGCTTTACCTTGTGCCTCTGCTGATGCTGGTTGCTGGTGCTCTGGTCGCCAGTGTGCTGGGTGCCAGTGAGACGGTACAGATTCTGGCGGCGGTCTTCATGCTGCTGGTCGGGTTTGTGGCAGTACGTTTTCTCACACGTAAAACGGCTGAACTCAGTCGCTATCAGCCGGTCCTATTGAAAACCCTGTAATCGACAAAAGGTGAAAATCAGTGAAAAGCATCAAGATCAGCCTTGGTTTCATGCTTGTCTGGCTTTGTGCCCCTCTGGTGAATGCGGCAGCGTTGCCTGATTTCACAGAACTGGTCGAGGACGCCTCGCCGGCTGTGGTCAATATCAGCACGGTCAGTCGCAGTGAACAATCCCTTTCGACGCCCTTCGGGCACTTTGAATTCCATGGTCCTCAAGGAGAGGATGTGCCCGAAATTTTCCGGCACTTCTTCCGTGACATGCCGCAGCTTCGTGAAGGGCCGCAGCGCAAGGCTCCTCGCTCTCTGGGTTCCGGCTTCATTATTTCCAGTGATGGTTACATTCTGACCAATCATCATGTGATCAAGGATGCTGAAGAGGTGCTGGTGCGCCTGAATGACCGGCGTGAGCTGCAGGCCGAGGTGATTGGCTCCGATGAGCGCACTGACGTGGCATTGCTGCGGATCGATGCACGCGACTTGCCGGTGGTGAAGAAAGGCAGTTCGGCCGACCTCAAGGTGGGTGAGTGGGTTCTGGCCATTGGTTCCCCGTTCGGTTTCGATCACAGTGTTACCGCGGGTATCGTGAGCGCCACCGAGCGCGCATTGGCCAATGAAACCTACGTGCCGTTCATTCAGACCGACGTGGCGATCAACCCGGGCAACTCCGGCGGTCCGCTGTTCAATCTTGATGGCGAGGTCGTTGGCATCAACTCGCAGATTTATACTCGCTCGGGCGGTTTCATGGGGCTTTCCTTTGCGATACCGATCGACGTTGCCATGGATGTGGCGGACCAACTGAAAAACCAAGGGTTCGTGCAACGCGGTTGGCTCGGTGTAATCATTCAGGAGGTTAATCGAGATCTGGCCGAGTCGTTCGGGCTCAAGAAGCCGGCGGGAGCGCTGGTCGCCAAGGTGCTGCCGGGCAGCCCAGCACAATCCGGAGGGCTGCAGGAAGGGGATGTAATCCTCAAGCTCAATGGCAAGCCAGTCGAGCTGTCCTCAGACCTGCCGCCACTGGTTGGCCGTATCAAGCCAGGTCAGACTGCCCGCCTGGAGGTGATGCGTTCTGGCGAGCGTGAGATGGTAGAACTGGTTATCGGGACCATGCCAGATGAACCGCAGCAGACATCACGTTCCGCTGAAAAGCCGGCTGAAACCGGCCGCCTGGGGCTGGTAGTGGCTCCGCTGGAACCATCACTTAAAGACAAGTGGGCCATCAGTTCGGGTGTGATGGTTCAGCAGGTCCAGGAAGGGGCCGGACTCCAGGCGGGCCTGGTACGTGGTGATGTCATCACCATGCTCAATGGCAAGCGTATCGAAACGGTAGAGCAGTTCGAGCAGGTGGCATCCGCTTTGCCGGCAGGGCGCTCCGTCCCCTTGCGTATCGTGCGACGCGGCAGTCCCCTGTTTATTGCACTCAAAACCGAGTGATCCTGAACCCGGGGAGTGCATCGCTCCCCGGGTTTTCCGCTTTTGCCGATGACCTGATCCCCCCTCTTGCGTTAAACTGCGTCCTCTTTAACTGATCTCAGCCACTTTCTGACCGGAGTCGGGTAACCGTATCGTGAGTAAACTGGAACATATTCGTAATTTCTCGATCATCGCCCATATCGATCATGGCAAATCCACCCTGTCCGACCGCATCATTCAGATCTGTGGTGGTCTGAGCGACCGTGAAATGGCGGCTCAGGTTCTCGACTCCATGGATCTTGAGCGTGAGCGCGGCATCACGATCAAGGCGCAGAGCGTTACCCTCGACTACACCGCGAAGGACGGTAAAACCTATCAGCTCAACTTCATCGACACCCCCGGACATGTGGACTTTTCGTATGAAGTGTCACGCTCGCTGTCGGCCTGTGAGGGTGCTTTGCTGGTAGTGGATGCTGCGCAGGGTGTTGAGGCTCAGTCGGTGGCCAACTGCTACACCGCTATCGAGCAAGGTCTGGAAGTGCTGCCGATCCTGAACAAAATGGATCTGCCTCAGGCTGATCCTGACCGTGTGCGGCAGGAGATCGAAGAGGTGATCGGCATCGATGCTACCCATGCTGTCGCCTGTTCGGCCAAGACTGGTCTGGGTGTTGAGGAGGTGCTGGAAGAGTTAGTTCGGGTAATCCCTCCGCCGGAAGGTGATGTGGATGGTCCGCTGCAGGCGCTGATTATTGACTCCTGGTTTGATAACTACCTGGGCGTGGTGTCACTGGTGCGCGTGATACACGGCACCCTGCGCAAAAAAGACAAGCTGCTGGTCAAATCCACCGGTCAGACGCACCAGGTGGATGCAGTGGGTGTCTTTACTCCTAAACGGAAAGAAACCGATCAGCTGCGTGCCGGAGAGGTCGGGTTTATTGTTGCGGGTATCAAGGATATTCATGGTGCGCCCGTGGGCGATACTCTGACGCATTTCAAAACGCCGGATGTACCCAGTTTGCCCGGTTTCCAGAAGGTACAGCCGCAGGTGTATGCCGGTCTGTTCCCGACCAGTGCCGATGACTATGAAGATTTTCGTGAAGCGCTGGACAAGCTGACCCTGAACGATGCCTCCCTGTTCTTCGAACCGGAGACATCCGATGCACTGGGCTTCGGTTTCCGCTGTGGCTTCCTTGGCATGTTGCACATGGAGATCATTCAGGAGCGCCTGGAGCGCGAATATGATCTTGATCTGGTCACAACCGCCCCGACCGTAGTGTACGAGCTTGAGCTGAACAACGGTGACGTGGTTCAGATCGACAGCCCCTCCAAGCTGCCGGACCCCTCTACCGTGCGTGAAATGCGCGAGCCGATCGTGCTGGCCAATATTCTCGTGCCGGACGAGCATCTGGGCCAGGTGATCGGTCTGTGCGTGGAAAAGCGAGGTGTGCAGAAAAACATGCACTTTGTCGGCAAGCAGGTTCAGGTCACTTACGAACTGCCGATGGCGGAGGTGGTGCTCGACTTCTTTGATCGCCTCAAGTCCTGCAGTCGTGGCTATGCGTCGCTTGAATACAATTTTCAGCGGTTTGAAGCAGCCAAGCTGGTGCGTATGGATATCATGATTAACGGCGAGCGTGTGGATGCGCTGGCGGTCATCCTGCACAAGGATAACGCGGTGTACCGTGGCCGAATGCTCTGTGAAAAGATGAAAGAGTTGATTCCACGGCAGATGTTTGATGTGGCGATTCAGGCCGCCATTGGTGGCAAGGTGATCGCGCGAACAACCGTCAAGGCGCTGCGCAAGAACGTGCTGGCCAAGTGCTATGGTGGTGACGTGAGCCGTAAGAAGAAACTGCTGTCAAAGCAGAAAGAAGGTAAGAAACGCATGAAGCAGGTCGGGCGGGTTGAGATTCCTCAGGACGCCTTCCTTGCTGTACTCAAAGTTGATGGCTAGGGCAGGGACATGAATCTGGACTTTTCACTGATACTGGTACTGGTCACATTGTTGACCGGTATCCTCTGGCTGGTCGACACACTGATGTTTGCGCCCCGGCGCCAGGCGGCACTGGCGCAGGCTGAGCAGAGTGCCGGCGCGCCATTGCCGGAGGCGCAACAGGTTAGCCTGATGCGTCAGCCTGGCTGGGCTGACACCTCTCGTTCCATGTTTCCGGTGCTGCTGGTGGTGCTGCTGCTGCGCTCTTTCCTGTTCGAGCCGTTTCAGATTCCTTCCGGCTCCATGTTGCCGACGCTCAAGATCGGCGACTTCATTTTGGTAAACAAGTTTCATTACGGGCTGCGTTTGCCAGTGCTCAATACGAAATTCGTGAGCAATAATGATCCACAGCATGGTGATGTGATCGTGTTCCGCTACCCGGAAGATACCAGTATCAACTACATTAAACGGGTAGTCGGTGTGCCGGGCGATGTGATCACCTATCAGGGCAAGACGTTGTTTATCAACGGTGAAGCACAGCCACAAAGTTTGATCGCACGCCTGCCGCCGGGCAATCCTGAGCAGTTGCTGCTGAGCGAGACGCTGGTGGGTAAGCCGCACCGAATTCACCAGGATATCTATCGACCGATCATGAACGGTCAGTGGGTGGTGCCGGAAGGGCATTACTTTGTTCTGGGTGATAACCGTGATAACAGCAGGGACAGTCGCTACTGGGGCTTTGTGCCTGAAGAACTGCTGGTCGGAAAAGCAACCGCTGTATGGATGCATTGGGACAGCTTTTTCAGTCTGCCCGATTTCAGTGATGTTCGTCGCATTAACTAGAGGATGGAAAGATGAACAACGGAGCTACACACTTTCAGCGCGGAGCCTCATTTACCTCGACTTTGATTGGGTTAATTGTGGCTGGCATCTTCTTTGCCGTAGGGTTCAAGTTGTTTGGTCCTTACTGGGAGCATGCCACCATCAATTCCATTGTGGCCAAGGTCAGCGAGGATCCGGATGAGCTGTCCAAGCCGGTGCGTGAAATCCGTCGTGACTTTGACAAGAAGTTCCTGATCAATCAGGTGTCGTTGCCGAACAAGGACTCACTGCAAGTCACGCAGAAAGAAGGCGTGCTCTATTTTGATTTGGTCTATGAGGTCCGTGTACCGATGTTCTACAACGTCGATGCGCTGGTTAAGTTTGAAGAACACTACGAAGCTGTTAAACCTTGATTAAACCTGCTGCTGAACTGGCCCGAAAACTGGGCAACCCCTGTGAAGATCCCGAGCTGTTTGAGCTGGCGCTGACCCATCGAAGCTGTGGTAAACGCAATAATGAACGGCTGGAGTTTCTCGGCGATGCGATTCTGAGCTTTGTCATTGCCGATGATCTCTATAGGCGCTTCCCGGATGCCCGTGAAGGTCAGATGAGTCGTCTGCGCTCCCGTGTGGTCAAGGGTGAAACGCTGGCCCTTATTGCCCGTGAAATGGCGGTCGGTGACTACCTGCGTCTGGGTTCCGGTGAACTGAAAAGTGGTGGTTTCCGGCGCGACTCCATCTTGGCCGACAGTGTCGAGGCCATTATCGGAGCCGTCTATCTCGATCAGGGTGTGGAAGCTGCCAGAGCGTTCATTCTGCACTGGTTTGGTCCCCACCTGGAGCAGCTGGATCTGAATATTACCCTCAAGGACGCCAAGACCCGATTGCAGGAGTTTCTGCAGTCACGTCGCTCGCAACTGCCTCTGTACGAGCTGGTGTCGGTGGAAGGGGAACCCCACGATCAAACCTTTCATATCCGTTGTGAAATATCATTGCTGGATGCGCCCACCGAGGGGCATGGCAGCAGTCGCCGTCAGGCAGAACAGGAAGCGGCCCGCGCCGCACTGGCGCAACTGGATCAGGAGGCTAGCGCATGAGTGAGTCAACACAGCGTTGTGGTTATGTGGCCATCGTGGGCCGTCCCAATGTGGGCAAATCGACCCTGCTGAACCGCATTCTGGGGCAAAAACTGAGCATTACCTCGCGTAAGCCACAGACGACCCGGCACCAGATTCTGGGTATCAAGACCGAGGACGATCTGCAGGTGGTGTACGTGGATACACCGGGGCTGCACAAGGATGACAAGGGTAAGGCGCTCAACCGCTTCATGAACCGTACCGCCTCCGAGGCGCTACGGCATGTGGATCTGGTTGTGTTCATGATTGATCGTACCGCCTGGACCGAAGAGGACCAACTGGTACTCGACAAGCTGGAGCACCTGCACTGCCCGGTGATTCTGGCGGTCAACAAGGTTGATCAGCTTAAAGACAAGGAAGCCCTGCTGCCACAGCTTGAAGAGCTTGCGGCCAAACGCCACTTTGACGTGATTATCCCGATCTCGGCTGAGAAGGGGCACAATGTCGAACGCCTTGAACAGGAAGTCGAATCGCGTATCCCTGAGGGCGTGCATCTGTTCCCGGAAGATCAGATTACGGACCGCAGCTCCCGCTTTGTGGCTGCCGAACTGGTGCGTGAGAAGCTGATGCGCAATCTGGGCGAAGAGGTGCCCTATGGCACCACGGTCGAGATTGAAGAGTTTAAGCATGATGGTCGTGTACTGCATATCAGTGCGCTGATTCTGGTTGAGCGCGAAGGCCAGAAACGGATCGTAATCGGTGACAGCGGGTCGGTGATCAAGACCATTGGTCGTGATGCCCGTATCGATATGGAAAAAATGTTTGATACCAAAGTCATGCTCAACCTCTGGGTCAAGGTCAAGCGGGGCTGGTCCGATAATGAACGGGCACTGCAGAGCCTCGGTTACAGGCATGAGTGATGAGCCAGCGGGTCGATGCGGCGGCCGCCTATGTCCTGCACAGCCGGCCCTATCGTGAAACCAGCCTGCTGGTTGATCTGCTGACGCTGGAGCATGGCAAGGTCAGCGTGGTTGCACGAGGTGCCCGCAAACCGGGCTCTCGCCTGCGTTCCACGCTACAGCCGTTCCAGTCGCTGCAGGTTGGCTGGCAGGGGCGTACCGATCTTAAAACCCTGCGTATGGCCGAGCCGGTCGAATCCCTGCTGATGCTGCAGGGTAAGGCGCTGCTGTGCGGACTGTATCTGAATGAGCTGCTGCAGCGTCTGTTGCGCCCGTTTGACTCTCACCCCCGGCTATTCGTCTACTTCCGTTATGCACTCAATGAGTTACGGCTGGGGCAAGACCTTGAAGGCGCATTGCGCACCTTTGAACGCCAACTGCTTGAGCAGCTGGGGTTTGCGCTGGATACTCGTTCACTTCAGCCGGGGCTGAGCTATCGCCTGGATCCGGAGCGGGGGCTGATCGTCTGTAATCGGGCGGATGCCTATCCGGCCGAACACCTGCAGGCCATTGCCGAAGACCATTATGATGATCCTGCAGTACGGCGCAGTGCCAAGCGCCTGATGCGGAACCGACTTTCACCACTATTGGGAGACAGGCCTCTGCGCAGTCGCGAGCTGTTTCTCAAGCGCAAGGGAGTACAAGATGACCGAGCCTGATCGCCTGCTGCTGGGCATCAATATTGATCACATTGCCACGCTGCGTCAGGCGCGTGGTACCCGTTATCCTGATCCGGTACAGGCGGCTGCACTGGCGGAGGAGGCCGGAGCTGACGGCATTACCGTGCACCTGCGTGAAGATCGGCGTCATATTCAGGACCGTGATATCCACCTGTTGGCGCAGACCCTGCAAACCCGTATGAACCTGGAAATGGCCTTGACCGAAGAGATGATGCAGCTGGCCGAGGCGGTACGTCCTGCCCATGTCTGTCTGGTGCCTGAGAAACGAGAAGAGCTGACGACCGAGGGTGGGCTGGATGTGATCGGGCAGGAGTCCCAGATCCGCGCCGCGTGCATGCGTCTGGCCGATGCGGGCTGTGAGGTCTCTCTGTTTATCGACCCCGATCCGGCCCAGATTGATGCCGCCGTACGTTGTGGTGCGCCGGTCATTGAGCTGCACACCGGAAACTACGCCGATGCGCAAACCATTGTTGAGCGCAGTGAAGAGTTGGAACGCTTGAAAACCGCTGCCCGCCATGCCTGGCAGCAGGGGCTGGTGATCAATGCAGGGCACGGGCTGCACTATCACAACGTGGAGCCCGTGGCTGAAATTCCAGAGTTGAATGAACTCAATATCGGACACGGCATCATCGCTCGAGCGTTGATGGTGGGGCTGAAGCCAGCCGTGGCCGAGATGCGCCAGCGCATGATGGAGGTACAACAAAGGGTTCAATCAAGGCGTGATGCCCTGCGCTCATGATCTACGGGATCGGCACCGACATCGTCGAGATTGATCGCATCCGGCAGGCGCTGGTTAGAACGCCACGCCTGCCGCTTCGGATTCTCACGCCCGAGGAGCTGGACGCATTCAATAAGAGCGTGCGCCCGGAAGTATTCCTGGCGAAACGTTTTGCAGCCAAGGAAGCGGCCGTAAAAGCACTCGGAACCGGAATAGGACGCGGCATCAGCTGGCAACACTTTTCTGTTCAGCATGACGCGCTGGGCCGACCTTTGCTGAAACTGGCGGGAGCGGCCGAAACGCTGGCCTGTGAGCAGGGCATCAGCCGCTGGCATCTGTCTTACAGTGATGAACAGGCCTTGGTGGTGGCCTTTGTGGTAGCTGAAACCGGCTGAGATTGCCGTTGTTCATGCGCCCTGATATTATTCCGACAATATTAGTCAGGAATAAATAATCTGGCTGTTATATCTATATTGAAGCACTGCTCAGGAGCATTCATGGCCATTGATTATCCAACCATTGCCGATTACGTCGGTCACACGCCGCTGGTCCGTCTGCAGCGTATCCCGGTGGCCAATGGCAACACCCTGTTGTGTAAGCTGGAAGGCAACAACCCGGCAGGCTCGGTCAAGGATCGCCCGGCACTGAGCATGATCGAGCTGGCCGAAGCCCGTGGTGATATCCAGCCGGGTGACTGCCTGATTGAAGCGACTTCCGGTAACACCGGTATTGCGCTGGCAATGGCCGCCGCGATCAAGGGCTATCAGCTCAAACTGATCATGCCAGCCAATATGAGTTCTGAACGCAAGGCAGCGATGAGCGCCTATGGTGCCGAGCTGATCGAGGTAACTCAGGCCGAGGGTATGGAGCGTGCCCGTGATCTGGCCCTGGATATGCAGGCGGCAGGAGAAGGCAAGGTGCTGGATCAGTTTTCCAACGCCGACAACCCCGAGGCTCATTATCGCAGCACCGGCCCAGAAATCTGGCAACAGACTCAGGGTACCATCACCCATTTTGTGAGCTCCATGGGCACGACCGGTACCATCATGGGCGTGTCGCGCTACCTGAAAGAGCAGAATCCAGAAATCCAGATTGTTGGCCTGCAGCCGCAGGAGGGATCGCAGATTCCCGGTATCAGGCGCTGGCCTGAAGCCTACCTGCCCAAAATTTTTGAACGCAGCCGCGTAGACCGAGTGATCGATATCTCTCAGAAGCAGGCAGAAGAGACTATGCGCGCACTGGCGCGTCGAGAGGGCATTTTCTGTGGCGTGTCCTCCGGTGGCTCTGTTGCAGGTGCCCTGCAGCTGGCCGAGGAAGTTAGCAACGCGACCATTGTGTGCATCATTTGTGACCGGGGCGACCGCTACTTGTCCACCGGTGTGTTTGGCTAGAGTTAACCATTAGTCACATACGGTGAAAATCGGTCAGGGAACTTGCTCGCGCTGAGCGGTCTTAGGGACTAGAATGTGGCTCCATCCTGAGGGTGAGTCACTGTTGCCGGCACTGGCCCGCCTTCCAGTAATGGTCGCCGGAGGCAAGACAGGAGTGGCGTTCAGCCATGGTGAAGGTTCGAGAAGAACACCCGATACGAGAAGATGGTACCGTTGATCTGGACCTCTGGTTGCTGCGTCTGCAGCAGCAGGTGGAAGTCAGCGATATCGACCAGATCCGTCAGGCGTGTCTGCTGGCCAAGCAAGCAAGGGCTGCGGTTGCCGAGTCGGATGACGACTGGTCTCACAACACGGTTGGCAGTTTTCGTACCGGGCTGGAAATGGCCCAGATTTTGGCGGAGCTGCAGCAAGATCAGGAAACGCTGATTGCGGCGATCCTTTACCGCGCAGTGCGTGAGCGCAAGCTCAGCCTGGGGCGAGTGCAGGAGCAGTTCGGTGAAACCATCGCGGGCCTGATCGACGGGGTATTGCAGATGGCTGCCATCGGCAGCCGCAAGAATCCGCGCTCGGATGATGGTGTTCTCGGCACCAAGATTGCTCAGATCGATAATGTCCGCAAGATGCTGGTGGCGATGATTGATGATGTGCGTGTTGCACTGATCAAGATCGCCGAGCGTACCTGCGCCATTCGAGGCGTTAAGGACGGTGACCGCAAGAAGCGCTATCTGGTGGCGCGCGAGGTGTTCGACATCTACGCGCCATTGGCACACCGGCTTGGCATTGGTCATATCAAGTGGGAGCTTGAAGACCTTTCCTTCCGCTACCTGAAACCCAACGACTACAAGCATATTGCACGTTTGCTTGATGAAAAGCGTCTCGATCGCCAGCTGTTCATCAACCAGGTGGTGGAGCTGCTGCGCAGCCGGCTGGACGATGCCGGTATTGCCGGTGACGTGATGGGACGCGCCAAGCATATCTACAGTATCTGGCGCAAAATGCAGCGCAAGAATATCGACTTCAGTCAGGTTTATGATGTACGTGCCGTCCGCATTCTAGTGCCTGAAATTCGTGACTGCTACACCGTGCTGGGGATTGTGCACGGCCTTTGGCGCAACATTCCGCACGAGTTTGATGACTACATCGCATCACCCAAGCCCAACGGCTATCGCTCACTGCATACGGCCGTGTTCGGTCCGGAAGGCAAGGTGTTGGAAGTACAGATCCGTACCTTCGCCATGCATGAAGAAGCGGAGCTGGGCGTGTGTGCTCACCACCTTTACAAGGGCACGGATACCCAGGCCCGTGGCGATGGCTATGAAGAGAAAATCGCCTGGCTGAGGCAGGTGCTAGAGTGGCATGACGACTTGGGTGATACCGAAGCGCTGGGTGATATGTTGCGCGGTGATGTGGTGCAGGATCGGGTCTATGTCTTTACACCCGATGGCCATGTGATCGACCTGCCGCAGGGCGCTACGGCGGTCGACTTCGCCTACCGTGTGCATACCGAAGTCGGGCACCGTTGCCGGGGTGCGAAGGTCAACGGACGCATTATTCCGCTCAACAAGGCGTTGAAAACCGGTGATCAGGTCGAAATCATGACCTCCCGCGAGGAAGCGCCACGACGTGACTGGCTCAACAGCAACTACGGCTTTGTGACCACCTCTCGTGCACGTGCCAAGGTAGCGCACTGGTTCAAGCTTCAGGCCAAGGAGCAGAATGCCGAAGCGGGGCGAGATATTATTCTGCGTGAATTCCGCCGCCTGGCGCTGGATCCGCACACGATCGACCTCAGCGATATTGCGCGAGCACTCAACTATAAAACCTCGGAAGACCTCTGCGCAGCTCTTGGCGCTGGCGACCTGCGCCTGTCGCAGATCATTCATGAGGCCCAGCGTCAGGTTGAGCCTGATCGGCAGGAATCCCAGCTGGACCTAGCGCTGCCGACCAGCCAGTCGGCGAAGGAACCCCGCAGCGGTGGCAGCGGCATCAACATACAGGGGATTGGCAACCTGCTGACCACCCTGGCGACCTGCTGCAAACCGGTGCCCGGTGACCCGATCATGGGGTACATCACCCAAGGGCGGGGGATCTCGATTCACCATGAGGACTGTCTCAACCTGATGGGATTGCGTGAAAACGAACCGGACCGGGTGATCAGTGTCGACTGGGGTGACGAACACGAGCAGACTTACCCGGTGGATATGATCATTGAAGCGTTTGACCGCCCGGGTCTTCTGCGCGATGTGATGCTGGTGCTGAGTAACGAGAAACTCAATATTCTGGCGGCCAACACCCTGACTGATCGCAAGAACAACATGGCGCGTCTGACACTGACTGTTGAGATTCCACGGCTTGAGCGACTGGGCCGGCTGATGGACAAGATCAATCAGGTGCCCAACGTCCTGGACGTACACCGTGAACGCAGCGGGGCCGGGCGATGAGCTACAGTCTTGATGACCTCATCCGACTGATGGATGCCCTGAGGGAGCCCGATTCAGGCTGCCCCTGGGATCTGCAGCAGACCTTCGCCAGCATTGTGCCGCATACGCTGGAAGAGGCTTACGAAGTGGCCGACTGCATCGAGCGGGAAGACTGGGAGCACCTGCGTGACGAACTGGGTGATCTGCTGTTTCAGGTGGTGTTCTATGCTCGCCTCGCGGACGAGCAGGGCTGGTTTGACCTGCATCGCATCATCGATCAGCTGGTGACCAAGTTGATTCGTCGTCACCCACATGTGTTCCCGAACGGCAGTCTGAACTCCGCCGGTGTTGACGCCATCGCCGTGGAACAGGTCAACCGCAACTGGGAAACGATCAAACAGCAGGAGCGAGAGGCCAAATCCCGCACCGGTGTGCTGGATGATATTCCTGTTGGCTTGCCTGCTCTCAGCCGTGCCGCCAAACTGCAGCGCCGTGCGGCGCGGGTTGGCTTTGACTGGCCGGATACTCAGGGCGTACTGGACAAGATAGAAGAGGAAATTGCCGAATTGCGCGAAGCGCTGGCGAAAGGTGATCTGGACAATGCCCGTGAAGAGATCGGTGACCTGCTGTTTGCGCAGGTTAATCTGGCACGGCACCTTGAAATTGACCCCGAACAGGCAGTGCGTCACACCAATGCCAAGTTTGAACGTCGCTTCCGTCATGTGGAATCACGCGTAGCCGACAGTGGCCAGGTGTGGGAGCAGCTGAGTCTGGATCAGCTTGACCACTGGTGGGAGGAAGCCAAGCAGAAGGGGCTTTGATACCTTCGTTCGTTGCTGTGCAATCATACCAATGGCGGTTATGCTGATCGACGGAATCGGTTAGCATCGAGGCATGATATGTCAATGGAGGTGAGCGCATGAGCGACCTGCACGAAGCGTTACGCGATGATGTCCGGATTCTGGGTGAGAGCCTGGGCCGAACAATGGAATCCCATCTGGGCCACGACTTCCTCGACAAAGTTGAGTATATCCGCAAGCTGGCCAAGTCGGCGCGACATGCCGAGGATGCGACACAAGCCGCACTGCGAGAGGCTCTCAGTGAACTGAGTGAAGATGAAGTGTTGCCAATCGCCCGCGCGTTCACCCAGTTCCTCAATCTGGCCAATATCGCCGAAGAGCATCATCGGGTACGTCGTCACTATGAAACCGAAGGTGACGAAGATGAAGAGCTGATTGACAGCCTGCTTAAACGCCTGCATGGCGAAGGTCGCGGTCCTGATGAAATCCTCGCCTGCCTGAACGAGATGTGCATCGATCTGGTGTTGACGGCTCACCCCACCGAAGTCAATCGACGTACTCTGATCCAGAAGTACGATGCCATTGCCGAGACCCTCAAACAGAGGGACCGTGGTGAATCGGTACAGCATCGCCTCGATCAGTTGATCAGTCAGATATGGCATACCAATGAGATTCGTCAGCACCGTCCCACCCCGGTAGAAGAGGCCAAATGGGGCTTTGCAGTGATCGAAAACTCGCTCTGGAGTGCCGTACCGCGCTTTCTGCGTTTGCTGGATGATCGTCTGCAGGAAACACTGAATACCTCACTGCCGCTGACTTGCTCACCGGTTTGCTTTTCATCCTGGATGGGGGGCGACCGTGATGGTAACCCCAATGTGACTGCCGAGGTAACCTCCGAGGTGCTGCTGCTGGCGCGTTGGATGGCTGCCGACCTGTATGCACGTGACGTGGACCTGTTGCGTGGCGAGCTATCCATGTATCAGGCCAATGCCGAGCTGCGACACGAAACCGATAACCACCCCGAACCCTACCGTGAGATTCTGGGGCGCTTGCGCAGCCGCCTGCATGAAACCCGGCAGGGCATCGAAGACTATCTCAAGGGCCGTGCCAGTAATCCGGACCTGTGGATCAGCGAGCTGGACGAACTGCTTGAGCCTTTGCTGTTGTGCCATCGCTCGCTCAATGACAGTGGCATGGGCTGCATCGCTGCAGGAGCGCTGGAAGACCTGATTAGGCGTATCGCCTGCTTTGGCCTGACGCTGGTGCGTCTGGATATTCGCCAGAATGCCGAGCGTCATACCGAAGTGTTCGATGCCCTGACCGAATTTTATCAGTTGGGCCACTACTCGGAGTGGGATGAGGCACAAAAGCAGGCTTTTCTGTTGCAGGAGCTGAATTCGCGTCGCCCGCTGATTCCTCACCGCTGGGCACCCTCTGCCAGTGTGCAGGAGGTGATCAGTACCTGTCGGGTGATCGCCGCCAATCCAGATTACAGTCTTGGTTCCTACGTGATCTCCATGGCGGGCCAGCCATCGGATGTGCTGGCCGTTATCCTGCTGCTGCAGGAGGTTGGTGTAGAGCGCAACATGCGGGTGGTACCGCTGTTTGAGACATTGGATGATCTGGACAACGCGCGTGACTGTATCGAGTCACTGCTGCAGATCGACTGGTACCGTGATTATATCGAAGGCCATCAGGAAGTGATGATTGGCTACTCGGATTCGTCGAAGGATGCCGGGCAGCTGGCAGCGGCCTGGGGGCAGTACCGTGCACAGGAGGCCCTGACAGAGTTGTGTCGGCGTGAGCAGGTTCGCCTCACGCTGTTCCATGGCCGCGGTGGTACCGTTGGCCGTGGCGGTGGCCCCAGCCATACCGCAATTCTGGCGCAGCCACCGGGTTCGGTCGCGGGCAGCCTGCGCGTGACGGAACAGGGCGAAATGATTCGCTTCAAGTTCGGCATCCCTGAAATTGCAGTACGCAACTTGACGCTTTACACCGGAGCGGTGCTGGAGGCAACCCTTAGTCCGGGGCCGCAGCCTGAACCTGAATGGCGTACGCTGATGAACAGCATGGCCACTTGCGGTATGACCATTTACCGTTCGCTGGTGCGGGAAGAGCCCCAGTTCGTACCCTATTTTCGCGCGGTTACGCCGGAGCAGGAGCTGGCCAAGCTGCCGTTGGGGTCACGACCTGCGAAGCGCAAGGTCGATGGTGGAGTGGAAAGCCTCAGGGCCATACCCTGGATTTTCGCCTGGACCCAGATCCGCTTGATGCTGCCCGCTTGGCTGGGTTCGGGCGCGGCGTTGAAGCAGGCGCTGGATGAAGGCCAGGAGCCACTGTTGCACGGAATGTATGAACAGTGGCCGTTTTTTCAGTCCTGGATCGATATGCTGGAGATGGTGTTGGCCAAAAGTGATGTCAACATTTCGGCCTACTACGAAAAGCGGTTGGCCTCGCCGGAGTTGGGGGTGCTGGGTTCCAGTCTCAGGTCTCGCCTGCAGCAGGCTGTTGAGCAGGTGAAGCAGATAAAACAGGAGCAGCAGTTGCTGGAAGGCAACAGCGTGATTCGTCAGTCGATAGAGGTGCGTAACCCCTATATCGACCCATTACATGTACTGCAGGCGGAGCTGTTGTTCCGTGATCGCAACCAGCCGGATCAGCGTCTGGAGCAGGCGTTGATGGTTACCATGGCTGGCATTTCAGCGGGCATGCGTAACACCGGCTGATCACTACGAAGAGGACGTGAGGGCTTGAACAGGACTCGGGCTTTGTCGTAACCTCGGCTTTTTTGTCAACAGTTGGACAGCAGCTAGGTCTAATGTCGAATTGTGTGCGCAGGGCAGGGGCGTTTAGCCTGTCCTGCAGGATAACTATAAAGTGGCTGCCGCTGTATCGTCCCGACAGGGCCTTGGCGTGCGGCCCGAGTTGCAGTTTACAACAACGTTCAGGAGACGAAATAGATGCGCATTATTCTGCTTGGAGCACCGGGCGCCGGCAAAGGCACCCAGGCCCAGTTCATCACCGAAAAGTACGGCATTCCGCAGATCTCCACTGGGGACATGCTGCGTGCTGCGGTCAAGGCGGGTACCCCGCTTGGCAAGCAGGCCAAGGAAGTGATGGACGCAGGCGGCCTGGTATCCGATGACATCATCATCGGGCTGGTCAAGGAACGTATCACAGAGGCAGACTGTGCCAATGGTTTCCTGTTTGACGGCTTCCCCCGCACCCTGCCGCAGGCTGATGCGCTGAAAGATGCCGGTGTGGATATTGATGCCGTTGTCGAGATCGATGTGGCCGATGCTGAAATCATCAAGCGTATGAGCGGTCGACGTGTGCACCCGGCTTCGGGCCGTACCTACCATATCGTGTTCAACCCGCCGAAGCAGGAAGGGTTCGACGATGTTACCGGTGAAGAACTGGTTCAGCGTGAGGATGACAAGGAAGAAACCGTACGTCAGCGCCTGAAGGTCTATCATGACCAGACAGCTCCGCTGATCAATTACTACCGCAGCTGGAATGAATCCGGTGAAGCGAACGCGCCGCGTTATGTATACGTTGAAGGTGTCGGCAGCGTTGATGATATCCGCAACAAGGTGTTTGCGGGTCTCGAAGGCTGATTGCCTGTTCTGATTGTTAAAAAGCCGCCAGTGGGCGGCTTTTTGGTTTCAATTGGCCCATAATACCCGCCTGTTTTCTGATACAGCCATATGAGGCAGCATGAACACAACGGATATCTTCGGCCTGCACGCCGTCACCACCCTTCTACAGCGCAATTCCGATCGGGTTCGTTGCCTGTTGATTCAGCATGGCCGCGAAGATGCCCGGTTGCAGACAGTACTGGATCTGGCCAGTACACGCGGCATCAAGATGATCACACAGCCGCGTGAAGGGTTGGATCAGCGTGCTGGTGGAGGTCGTCATCAAGGGGTTATCGCCGAATGTGAACCGCTGCGTGCCTTGAGTGAAAAGGCACTGGACCGGCTGCTGGAACAATCCGACACAGCTCCTCTGCTGCTGGTGCTGGACGGCGTAACCGATCCACACAATCTGGGAGCCTGCCTGCGTACAGCGGATGCCGCAGGCGTAACAGCCGTTATTGCCCCCAAGGACAAGTCGGCACCGCTTAATGCCACCGTTGCCAAGGTTGCCTGCGGTGCTGCCGAAGTGGTGCCTTACATTCAGGTGACCAACCTGGCGCGTACTCTCCAATTGTTACAGCAACACGGTATCTGGATCACCGGAACCGCCGGCGAAGCGACCCAGAGCCTGTATCAGGCTGACCTGACCGGACCGCAGGCGATCGTGATGGGTGCGGAAGGCAAGGGCATGCGCCGCCTGACCCGCGAAAATTGCGATCAGCTGGTGAACATTCCGATGGCAGGGGAGGTCAGTAGCCTCAATGTGTCCGTGGCAACCGGAGTGTGCCTGTTTGAAGTGGTGCGTCAGCGGGCGGGGCGGTAAAAGCGGAGGCCTAGCCTCCGCTGTGCGATTCAGTGCAGCAACTCGTCCACATGGGTGGCGATCATCGCTTCCTCATTGGTCGGCATTACACGCACAGTGACCTTTGAGTCCGGCGTGCTGATGATACCGCTGTTGCGCTGATTCGCTTCATTGTCAATCTCGATACCAAGCCAGCGGCAGCGCTTCAGCACGCGCGCTCGCACATCCGCATCGTTCTCGCCGACACCACCCGAGAACACCACCTGTTCCACCCCTTCCAGTGCAGCACCCAGGCGGCCCATCTCCAGCGCGACACGGTAGCAAAACATGTCGATTGCTTCCTCGGCGCGAGGATCATTGGCCTGATGCAGCTCCTTCATGTCCGAGCTGATGGTGGAAACGCCCAGCCAGCCGCTTTCCTTGTAGATCAGCTTTTCCAGTGCATCCACATCCATGTTCTCTTCCCGCATCAGATAGAGCAGCACGCCAGGGTCAAGATTGCCGGTGCGACTACCCATGGGCAGGCCTTCGACGGCGGTGAAGCCCATGCTGGATGCGATGGAGCGTCCATCTCGAATGGCACACATGCTGGCGCCTGCGCCCAGGTGACAGGCCACTGTTTTCAAATTGCCCGCTCCGCCAAGGCTGAGCTGGCGCTGGATATACTCGTAGGACAAGCCATGGAAGCCATAGCGGTGCACGCCTTTCTCGATGAGGTGGCGCGGCAAGGCATATAGCCGCTCCAGCCGGGGCTGTGCCGCATGGAACATGGTGTCGAAACAGGCGACAACGGGTAGTTGTGGTGCCAGTGCACGGCAGGCTTCAACCAGCTTCAGGTTATAAGGTTGATGCAGCGGGGCCAGCGGGATAAAGCTTCTCAATTGCTCCAGCACAGCATCGTCCAGTCGTATCGGTGTGTTGAACAGGTCACCACCATGTACGACTCGGTGACCGGTCGCAATCAAACGTGACTCCGGCAGGTGCGCTTCAACCCATTGCAGCACTTCACGCAAGGCGAACTGATGACGCTCATCCAGTGCCACTGACTGGCACTCCAGCTGATGCGAGTCCAGTACCCGGTTGTCTTCATCACGCACCTTGAACAGGGTGGTGTCACCCAGCAGGTTTTCCACTTTCAGGTGAAACAGGCAGTGAAGTTCGCTCGCACGCAGGGCATATAGGCCACATTTGAGACTGGAGGAGCCACCATTAACGGTCAGAATGGTATCCATGCTTTCAGCCCCCCTTGCGTGGATGCTTGACCATGTAGGAAGCCAGTGCACAGGACGCCAGACGGCCCAGAGTACCTTCGGCACGGCTGGTCAGAATAATGGGTACTTTGGCCCCTACGGCCAGGCCGGCTGACTTGGCATCGGCCAGATAGATCAGCTGCTTGGCGATCATGTTGGCGGCCTCAAGGTCTGGCGCCAGCAGGATATCGGCGTCACCAGAGACCGGTGAGTTGATATGTTTGTCTATGGCGGCCTGCAGTGAAATGGCATTATCGAAAGCCAGCGGGCCGTCCAGGATGCCGCCAGTGATTTGTCCGCGATCTGCCATTTTGCACAGGGCGGCAGCGTCGATGGTACTCTGCATGGTCGGCTTCACCTTTTCAACCGCGGCCAGAATCGCAACCTTGGGCGCCTCATTGCCCAATGACTGACAGAAGTCGATGGCGTTCTGAACGATATCCCGTTTTACCAACAGATCAGGCACCACGTTGATGGCGGCATCGGTGATCACCAGTGGTTTGTGGTAGTTGGGTACGTCGAAGACGAACACATGACTCAGACGGCGCTCTGTACGGATGCCCTTGGTTTTATGAACCACGGCACTGAGCAGTTCAGAGGTGCCGAGGCTCCCTTTCATCAGCGCGACGGCCTTGGCTTCGCGAATCAGTGTACAGGCGCATTCGGCCGCCATGTGGCTGTGTTCGGTGCTGATGATTTTGTAGGGTGACAGGTCGATGCCTTCAATTTCGGCAGCGGCACGAATCTTGTGTTCCGGGCCGACCAGCAGAGGCTCGATTAACCCCTGTTCAGCCGCTTCGATGGCACCCAAAAGGCTGTTGTGATCGACCGGATGGACCACGGCGGTGCGGATAGGGCCGGACTTGCGTGCCTGCTCAATAAAGAACTCCAGCTGGTTGTG
Source organism: Marinobacterium iners DSM 11526 (assembly GCF_900107855.1). GTDB lineage: Bacteria > Pseudomonadota > Gammaproteobacteria > Pseudomonadales > Balneatricaceae > Marinobacterium > Marinobacterium iners. The sequence goes on from NZ_FNRJ01000005.1 coordinate 49,766, forward strand.
CATCGGCGGTGTCTCGGTTGAAATCGTGGTGTTGGGGGCGTCAGCTGATATCGACATGGGGGTATCCTTCCTGAGAATGCTGATGACTAGGGTATAGTCCTATAATGAACCCATTATGACGCAGTGCAACATAAAGCGGACAGGCTCGCGGCAAAATTGATCCGAGGCAAGATCCAGGGCAGCCGAGCATGTGGCCCGGCCACCATGCCTCAGTTGTTAACCGGGGTTTTCAGAGTGTCTTGATACGGAGGCCAGCCCATCGGCTTGCCACCGAGGAGGTGCAGATGAATGTGGTAGACCGTTTGGCCACCGTGGGTGTTGCAGTTGAATACGGTGCGGTAGCCATCCTGATCAAAGCCCTGTTGCTGAGCAATTTTGCTGGCGGCCTGAATCATATGCCCCACTACCTCGCGGTCGTCGTCGGCAATGTCATTCAATGTTGCGATATGCTTGCGCGGAATAATCAGGCAGTGAAAGGGTGCCTGTGGGTTGATGTCGCGAAAGGCGATGACCTGGTCATCTTCGTACACCCGCTCAGCCGGGATTTCACCTTCCAGAATTTTGCAGAACAGACAATCCATAACCTTCTCTCGACTCATTTGATTCGTGTCGAAGCAGTATAGCGAGCGCAGTCAGATTGCCTCAACCTTTTGCTCCCGTGGTGGGCAGGCATACTGCTTGGCAACGGTACCGTCCGGCAGTACGGATTCAAGCTCTACATCGAATCCCCACAGGCGGTGCACATGCCTTAGAACCTCGTCGGTGGACTGTCCCAATGGTTGGCTGTTGTGCATGTAGTGGCGCAGAGTCAGTGCACGATCGCCTCGGATATTCACATTCCAGACCTGAATGTTGGGCTCACGGTTACCGAGGTTGTACTGGGCGGACAGTGATTCACGCAGTTGACGATAGCCACGTTCGTTATGGATGGCATCGACTTTCAGTACAGGACGATTGCTGTCATCCATGATCGAAAACAGTTTCAGCTCCCGCATCAATCGGGGTGATAGATACTGCAGGATGAAGCTTTCATCCTTGAAGTTGCGCATGGCGTGGTCAAGTGTTGCTTTCCAGTCGCTGCCGGCAATAGCGGGGAACCACTCCCGGTCCTCATCGGTCGGATTTTCACAGATGCGGCGAATATCCTGCATCATGTTGTAACCCAACGTATAGGGGTTGATGCCACTGAAATAGGGGCTGTCGAACGGGGGTTGATAGACCACGCTGGAATGGGAATGGAGAAACTCCATCATGAAACCGTCGGTGACCAGCCCCTCGTCATACAGCTGATGCAGCAACGTATAGTGCCAGAAGCAGGCCCAGCCTTCGTTCATCACCTGAGTCTGTTTCTGAGGATAAAAATACTGTGCAACCTTGCGCACGATGCGGACGATCTCCCGCTGCCAGGGCTCAAGCAGGGGGGCGTTCTTCTCGATGAAGTAGAGAATGTTCTCTTCCGGGTCCGCAGGAAAGCGTGGATGCTTGCGATCATCACTGTCCGCCTTGCGGGGTACGGTGGTGCTCCACAGATCGTTCAGATGACGCTGTATGTATTCTTCCCTGTCCTGCTGACGCTCGCGTTCTTCGGCGGCGGTGAGCGGACGAGGCCGCTTGTAGCGGTTGACACCATAGTTGATCAGGGCGTGGCACGAGTCCAGCAGCTGCTCAACCTCTTCCACGCCATGCTTCTCCTCGCAGCGGCGGATGTAGTTCTTGGCGAACAGCAGGTAGTCGATGATGGCACTGGCATCAGTCCAGGTTCGGAACAGGTAGTTGCCCTTGAAGAAGGAATTGTGGCCGTAGCAGGCATGTGCAATCACCAGCGCCTGCATGGTGATGGTGTTCTCTTCCATCAGATACGCGATGCAGGGGTTGGAGTTGATAACGATTTCATAGGCCAGCCCCATGCGGCCACGGGTATAGTTCTGCTCGGTCTCCACAAACTGCTTGCCGAAGGACCAATGGTTATAGTTTAGCGGCATGCCGACCGAGGAGTAGGCGTCCATCATCTGTTCCGAGGTGATGACCTCGATCTGGTTGGGATAGGTATCAAGCCCGAACTCACGGGCGACACGGCCAATTTCCCGGTCATAGGACTCGATCAGCTCGAAGGTCCAGTCTGAGCCGGTCGAGATTGGCTGGCGTTTTTTACGACTCATGGGCAGCCCCCTCGGTACGCTTCTCGAACAGTCGGCGGAAGACCGGATAGATATCGCCAGCATCGGTGATCTGCTGCATGGCGAACTGCTCCTTGAAAGCTTCACGCACCTGCTCATATTCATGCCAGAGATTCTGGTGTGGACCGGTGGTGATCTCCACGTATGCGTAATACTGGGTTTTGGGCAGAATGCGGCTGGCCAACAGCTTGCTGCAGGTGGTCGAGTCGCCATCCCAGTTGTCGCCGTCCGACGCCTGAGCGATATAGATGTTCCAGTCGGCCGGGGGATACCGGGCATCGATAATATCGGCGGTCAGAGCCAGGGCGCTGGAAACTATGGTGCCGCCGGTCTCGCGAGAATAGAAAAACTCCTGTTCATCCACCTCCTTGGCATGGGTGTGGTGGCGCACAAAGACCACATCGATCTGCTTGTAGTTCCGGTTCAGGAACAGATAGAGCAGGATGAAGAAACGCTTGGCGATATCCTTGACGCTTTGCGTCATGGAGCCGGATACATCCATGATGCAGAACATGACCGCCTTGCTGGAAGGCAAGGGCACTCGCACGAGGTTGGTGTAGCGCAGGTCAAAGTCATCCAGAAACGGCAGTTTGCGAGAGCCTTTTTCAAGCTGAGTGATCTGCTCACGCAAGGCGGTGATCTTCTCTGTTTTTTCAACGGAGGGTGGTGTGTCTTCAAGCGCCCACAGCTCCTTGCGCAGGGCACGAATCTGCTGTCGTACGTTCTTGTCGGTCAGCGCGATGCGACGGGCATGAGCGGCCCGCAACGAGCGCACAATATGCAGCTTCTCCGGTGATCCGCTGCTGGTGAAGCCGGCACGACGGGTTTCAAACGAGGTGGCATCCTTGAGCTGTTTGCGCACCATCCAGGGCAGCTCAAGATCCTCAAACATGAAGTCGAGGAACTCTTCCTGGCTGATGGTGAAGGTAAAGTCATCCTCGCCTTCACCCTGATTGCTGGCTTTTCCCTGACCGGCGCCACCGCCACCACCGCTTTCGGGGCGTTTGAACTCGTCGCCTTCGACAAACTCCTTGTTGCCTGGGAAAATCTTGTGCCGCAATCCACCTTCACCGTGGTGGAAGACCGGCTCGGAGATGTCACGTCGAGGAATGGTGACCTGTCCGCCCTGATCGATCTCCTTGATGGAGCGATCATGGATGGCGTCTTCAACGGCACGTTTGATGTGCTGTTTGTAGCGGCGCAGAAAACGCTGACGGTTTACCGTGCTTTTTTTCTTGGCGTTCTCTCGGCGGTCTATGATGTAACTCATGTTTCAGGCTCCCATGCGGCAGTTGCCAGGCAACTGCCGGGTCAGTTCCATCAGGGTACGGCTCCTGGTGCCCGGTTACTGCGATTTGCGGACGCGGATGTACCATTCGGACAGCAGGCGAACCTGCTTCTCGGTGTATCCACGTTCGATCATCCGTTTCACAAACTCGCCATGTTTTTTCTGATCGTCCGAAGAGGCTTTCGGATTGAAGGAGATCACCGGCAGCAAATCTTCGGTATTGGCAAACATCTTCTTCTCGATCACGGAGCGCATCTTCTCGTAGCTGTTCCATGCCGGGTTCTTGCCGTTGTTGCTGGCCCGGGCGCGCAGTACAAAGTTGACGATCTCGTGGCGGAAGTCTTTCGGGTTGCTGATACCCGCCGGCTTCTCGATCTTCTCAAGTTCTTCGTTGATGGCCTGGCGATCGAGAATATCACCTGTTTCAGGGTCACGGTACTCCTGATCCTGAATCCAGAAGTCGGCATAGGTGACATAGCGGTCGAAAATGTTCTGCCCGTACTCGGAGTAGGATTCCAGATAGGCGGTCTGGATCTCCTTGCCGAGAAAATCGATGTACTTGGGTGCGATATATTCCTTCAAAAAGCCTATGTAGTGTTCCTGGGTCTCGGTCGGGAACTGCTGCTGACTGATCTCACGCTCCAGTACATGCATCAGGTGGACCGGGTTAGCCGCTACCTCGATGGCGTCGAAGTTAAACACCTTGGACAGAATCTTGAAGGCGAATCGGGTTGAGAGACCGTCCATACCCTCGTTGACGCCGGCGGAGTCCTTGTACTCCTGCATCGACTTGGCACGTGGATCGGTGTCCTTGAGGTTCTCGCCGTTGTAGATGCGCATCTTGGAGTAGATGCTGGAGTTTTCAGGCTCCTTCAGGCGTGACAGGACAGTGAACTGGGCCAGCATGTGCAGGGTATCCGGTGCGCATGGGGCGGCATTGAGCGAACTGTTTTCCAGCAGTTTCTCGTAGATATGGATCTCTTCGTTCACTCGGGTGCAATAGGGCACCTTGACGATATACACACGGTCAATGAACGCTTCGTTGGTCTTGTTGTTCTTGAAACTCTGCCATTCCGATTCGTTGGAGTGGGCCAGCAAAATGCCGTCGTAGGGGATGGCACCCATGCCCTCGGTGCTGTTGTAGTTGCCCTCCTGAGTGGCAGTCAGCAGTGGATGCAACACCTTGATCGGTGCCTTGAACATCTCGACGAATTCCATAATCCCCTGGTTGGCACGGCACAGGGCGCCAGAGAAGCTGTAGGCATCCGGGTCGTGCTGTGGATACTCTTCCAGCTTGCGAATGTCCACCTTACCGACAAGGCTTGAGATGTCCTGGTTGTTCTCGTCACCCGGTTCGGTCTTGGCAATGGCTACCTGATCCAGAATGGACGGATGCAGTTTCACCACCCGGAACTGAGTGATATCACCGCCGTATTCATGCAGACGTTTCACGGCCCAGGGGGACATGATGCCACGCAGGTAGCGACGGGCGATGCCGTACTCCTGCTCCAGTATTTCGGCGTCTTCTTCCGGATTGAACAGTCCCAGCGGTGACTCGAATACCGGTGAGCCCTTGATCGCATAGAAGGGGATATGCTCCATCAAGTGCTTGAGACGCTCCGCCAGCGATGACTTCCCCCCCCCAACAGGGCCGAGCAGATACAGGATCTGTTTCTTCTCTTCGAGCCCTTGAGCTGCATGGCGGAAGTAGGACACGATACTCTCAATCGCTTCTTCCATGCCGTAGAACTCGCTGAAAGCAGGGTAGCGCTTGATCACCTTGTTTGAGAAGATGCGGCTCAGGCGAGGGTCCAGTGCGGTATCGATCACCTCGGGTTCACCGATCGCATCCAGCATGCGCTCGGCAGCATTGGCGTATACCTTTGGGGTTTCCCGACACAGGTTGAGATACTCCTGCAGGCTCATCTCTTCCTGCAGGATGGCCGAATAACGTGCCTTATAGTGCTCGAAGATACTCATGCTCACCTTCCTGTACGTTACGCTACCCACTGAAAATTCAAACGCTTATTGGCCAAACCGGCGAAGCGTTCCAGTGATTTCAGTGTAGTTCAGATTACGGAGAGTCAAGTGAGGTGCGACCTAAAAAAGCTGGTCGCACCTGTCATCCAGCGGTCCTGTCCTCCCTGTCTGATTTGACCATCTGAATTGTCATACATTGCATCGCGACAAACGGCTCAGGCCTGCAGCGACATAATCAGTGCCTGCATAAATCGCGCCGCTTCGCCACCGGTGGCGGCACGATGGTCGAATGTCAGTGACAGGGGCATCACCTTGTGTACGACGACCTGATCATCAATGGCAACCGGCTCTGATCGAATCACACCCGCACCCACAATGGCGACCTGAGGCGGTACCACCACCGGGCTGGCGTAACGGCCGGCCAGGGTGCCGAAGTTACTGAGGGTGATGGTGGCGCCCTGCATCTCGGCCGGTGGAATGGAGCGGGATTTGACATCGGCACGCAGCCGGTTCAGCCCTTCGCGAAGGTCTTCGACAGACCGGTTGCCGATATCACGCAGGACCGGTACGAACAGTCCTTGCTCGGTATCCACGGCCACGCCAAGGTCGATTTTCTGGTGTACCCGCCGTGCCAGCTGATGGCCATCAAACCAGACATTCAGCTCGGGAACGGCCTTGCAGGCAGCCGCGATGGCTTGAACCAGCCGCATGGTGATGTCGGTACCGGCGGGCCAGTGGTCGATATCGGCATCCTCACACAGCGAGACCGGTACCACCTCAGCATGGGACTGGGCCATGGTCCGTGCCATTTGTTTGCGTACGCCGCGCAGGGCCTCGGGAGCGCCCAGTGAACGGTCGAGGCTTGCGGCATGTTCCACATCCTGTGCCGTGACAGCGCCTTGTGAACCGCTGCCGCGCAGCGTATCCAGTGACACATTCAAGCGCTGAGCCAAGGCGCGTACAGCGGGTGTTACTCGGGCGGATGCCGCCTGGCGACTGCTGGGAGCGGCCCCGATAATGAACTCTTCGCGCTGACTGTCACTGCCCTGGTGTCGACTCAGTTCGCCCACAACGGTACCACTGTCACTGTCGTCCTCATCCGCAAACTCGACCAGAGGCTCACCGGTGTGAATGGTGTCACCTTCTGCACCAAACAGGTGCGCAATCACCCCATCCTGGGGCGAAGGGACTTCAATGATCGCCTTGGCCGTTTCCACCGATACCATGATCTGATCGGTCTTGATGCTGTCTCCTTCACGAACATGCCATTCCACGATTTCCGCTTCGGGCAGACCCTCGCCCAGATCGGGCAGCTTGAAATATTTCATCAGGCGTACTCCAGCGTTTCCTGCACGGCTTGAACAATGTCAGCCGTGGTTGGCAAGTAGAGTTGTTCATTACGGTAATAGGGCATGACGGTGTCATAGCCGGTGACACGGCGTGGCGGAGCCTTGAGCGAAAGCAGTGCCTGTTCGGCCAGAGTGGCGGCAATTTCTCCTCCCAGGCCGCCGTGCCGCGGTGCTTCATGCACAATGACACAGCGGCCGGTTTTGCTGACCGATGCGATCAGGGTGTCATGGTCGATCGGGTTCAGGGTGGCGACATCGATCACTTCACAACTGACACCGTTCTCTGCCAGCTGGCGGGCAGCGGCAAGGGTTTCCGTGACGGCAGCCCCCCAGCTGATCAGAGTGATGCCCTCTCCTTCGCGCAAGGTGAAGCAGGTATCCAGCGGCAGAGCCTGTCCATCGTCTTCCACCAGCGTCTTGCTGGCACGGTAGATCCGTTTCGGCTCCAGAAAGACAACCGGGTCGTCACAACGAATCGCGGCCAGCAGCAAACCGTAGGCGCGAGCGGGGGACGAGGGCACCACGACGCGTAACCCGGGGATGTGCGCCAGCAGCGCTTCGGTACTTTCCGAGTGGTGTTCGGGGGCATGAATGCCGCCGCCGAACGGCGCCCGCAGTACCATGGGGCAGTTCAGGCGGCCACGGGTGCGGTGGCGCATGCGAGCGGCATGGGCAACCAGATGTTCAAAGGCCGGAAAGATGAAGCCCATGAACTGAATTTCAGCGACGGGCCGAATGCCCTGGGTGGCCATGCCGACACTGAGACCCGCAATCATGGTTTCGGCCAACGGCGAGTCGATCACGCGGCGTTCACCGAAGTGATCCTGAAGGCCAGCAGTGGCTCGAAACACGCCACCGTTGGTGCCGATATCCTCGCCCAGCAAAATTACGTTAGGGTCATCTTCCATAGCGCGTGCCAGTGCCAGATTAACGGCATCCAGCAGGGTAATGGCATTGTCACTCATGATCCTCTCCTCCCTGCCGCTTCTGACGCATCTCTTCTTTCTGCCGTTGCAGCCCCGGCGGGCATTCTGCATAGAGATAATCAAACAGATCATCAATCGCCTGTGGCGGCATGGCCAGGTAGGCATCGACCGCCTTTCCGATCATCCCCTTGGCCTCTTCCTGCCAGCGCTGCTCCTGCTGTTCGTCCCACAGATTCTGGCTGTGGAGCCAAGTGCGCAGACGAGGCAGGGGGTCTCGTGCCCAGGCCTGTTTCAACTCTTCTGCCGAACGGTAACGGGTGGCGTCATCGGCTGTGGTATGGTCGGAGAGTCGGTAGCTGACCGCTTCAATCAATGTGGGGCCCTTTCCGTTGCGGGCGCGTGCCAATGCCTGGCCGACCACTTCATGCAGGGCAACGGCATCGTTGCCGTCCACCTGCTCGCCGCGGATACCGGCACCGATCGCCTTCTGAGCCAGTGTCGGCGCAATGCACTGTTTGGCACGAGGCACCGAGATGGCCCACTGATTGTTGTTGATCACGAAGACCACCGGCAGCTGCCAGGCACCGGCCACATTGATGGCTTCCAGAAAATCACCCTTGGAGGTGCCGCCATCCCCGATCATGGTGAGGACGGCCTGTGGCTGCTGACGCAACTTGAGTGCCGTAGCCACGCCACAGGCGTGCAGGCACTGGGTGGCGATGGGGACTGCGTTGGGAAGGTCCTTGCGCATGGCCGGTGAAGCGCTGCCGCGCTCGTCACCACCCCAGTACAGCAGCACATCCTGCATGGGAACGCCGCGCATCATCTGCAGAATATGGTTGCGATAATAGGGTACCAGCACGTCTTCCGGCTGCATCAGTGCTCCACAAACCACATCAATGGCCTCGCCCCCCAGCAGAGAGGCATAGGTACCCAGCTGGCCGGTACGCTGCAGGCTGATCGCCTTGGCATCAAACTGCCGAGCGAGCACCATCTGACGGTAATAGTGGCACCAGGGATCACTGCCCTGCGCCCACTCAGGCATGTCACCCACTGGTGTGCCATCCGGAGCCAGGTAACGGGTCAGATGAATTTCGCCGTGATAGCGTATCTCATGCATGCTGCACCTCCTGGTGCTGATGAGTCAGCTGTACCTCACCGGCCGCCTGCAACAGCGATTCGGCGTGCAGGTCAGCGACATGGTGCACTGACTGACCGGTACGGTCGGCTTCTGCAAAGAGATGAGTGAGGGTTGCTGCAATTCCACGAATCTTGGCATCACGCTCATTAGCGGAGCGACCGGCATGATGCATGGCGACATGAATCAAGCCACCGGCATTGAGCACATAGTCAGGTACATACAGAATTCCTCGCTGACGCAGGCGGTTGCCGTCCTCATCGGTCGCTAGCTGGTTGTTGGCACAGCCGGCAACAATGCGACAGTTGAGGCGAGGGATGGTGTCGCTGTTGAGGGTGGCGCCCAGGCCACAGGGGCTGAAAATATCCGCACCGGTATCGTAGATCGCCTCGGTTGCAACGGCTCGGGCGTTGAATTCACGCACACAGCGATCGGTCCGTTCTCGCTCAATATCGGCGACGTAGAGCTGTACGCCGGCCTGGTGCAGGCGCTGTGCCAGTGCGTATCCCACATGGCCAAGCCCCTGAATGGCGATGCTGAGCCCTGCCAGACTGTCCTTGCCAAGCTGATGCATAACTGCAGCCTTGATGCCCTCGAATACACCCAGTGACGTATGTGGAGAGGGATCGCCGCTGGCACTTGTGCAGCTGACAAAGCGGGTAGTGGTTTCGATGGCATCCATGTCGCTGACTTCGGTACCGCTGTCCATGGCGGTGATATAGCGCCCGCCCAGCTGATCCACCATGCGACCGAAGGCCTGCATCAATGCGGCTCGGTCAAACGCACCTTCCGGCTTGATAATCACCGCCTTGCCGCCGCCGTGGGGCAAGCCGGCCAAGGCGGCCTTGTAGCTCATGCCACGGGCAAGTCGAAGTGCATCGGTAATGGCATCCTGCTCACGAGTGTAATGGATAAAACGGCAGCCGCCGATGGCCGGGCCGCGCGCTGTGGAGTGAATCGCGATAATGGCTTTTAGACCGGTAGCCGGATCCAGGCCGAAGTGGAGGTCGGTCAGACCGGCGTTTTCCATCTGCTTCAACATGACGGGGTCCTCCGCACTGGGGCGTCAGGGAAAACGTATGTGAATGGGTGACCTTGAGTCTTGTGGACAGCACCACCCCTTACATTCTGAATAGCACAGCTCTGGGCAAAGTACAGCTTGAGGATCAGTGATTTAGAGTGATTGGGTGCGGCATGTGCAGATGCACAAAGACACTTTCAGGCCCGCTGACAGAGCGATCGGCAAGGATGAATTGGATCCGTGTTGCAGTGCGAAGAATCAGTGCGAAAGCGCTTCCAGTACACGCGGCCAGAGAGGTGAACCGGTCGGTGAGACGGGGGCAGGCGGTGCGGCTGGTGCCTCTTGGGGCAACAGGTGGGGTGGGACGGGCTCGCCGGCTGCGATCAGTCGCTCACGTTCCAGCCAGCGTTTAACCTCCGACAGAAGGGAGAACAGCTCTTCATCCGTAAAGTGGGTGCGGGGTTGCAGAGGGTCACGTACCTGGTTTACCTCCAGGGCAGGTGCTGAGCAATCGAATGCCTGCTCCTGTCCAGCCCGCAGGCAGTAGCCACTCTGCTCAGGGAAGTCATGTCGTTTCATCAGACTGCATCCCGAGAGCAGAGCCAGCAGGCCTAGCCCAGTCAGTATCCGTTGCCATCCTGTCATGCCGGTCGTTCCATTGAATCAGAGAGTGGCCACCGAAAGCGCCAGTCCCGCGGCGATCAGTGCACTACCTGCCAGCCGCTGCTGCCAGATCATGGCCATGGGGTGAGCGAATTGCTGCCGCAGGCCCGATGCCAAGCCACTGTATCCGGTCATGATGCAGGCTTCGGCTGCCATCAGTGTAGCACTAATAGTAATCAGCTGGGGCAGCTGCGGTCGGGCGGGATCGATGAACTGGGGGATCAGCGCGAGCAGAAAAACCAGACCTTTTGGGTTGGTAATGTTGACCAGCAACGCCTGCAGGAAGCGGCTGTGACGAGGCGCAAACGCAAGCGACTCCACCTCACCTGATGCGCGCTGTCTCCAGAAACGGATTCCGAGCCAGATAAGATACACTACACCGATCCATTTAAGGATGGAAAACAGCTCCGGTGAGGTGGCAATCAGACTGCCAAGCCCAAGAGATACCACCATAATCTGTACGCCATAGCCGCTGACAAGCCCAAGCGTGCTCCAGCAGGCGCCGCGGACACCATAGGTCAGACCTGCGCCCATGGCGGTGGCGGCACTGGCACCGGGAGACAGGCTGATCAGCAGGGCGGTGCCCAGCAGTGCAATCCAGATCTCTGTACTCATCGTTATAAAACCTCTGCAACGCAAACAGCCGCCCGAAGGCGGCTGTTGAAACATTGGCGTGAAATATCAGATGTTTTCGCGTGCAATCGCACGGTAGGCGATATCGGTACGGAAGTAGGCATCCTTCCAGCTGACCTGCTTCAGCAGTGCGTAGGCGCATTGTTGAGCCTCGGTCACACTGTCACCCAGTGCGGTGACACAGAGCACACGCCCTCCGGCTGTGACCACACGGCCCTTGTCATCCAGCTGGGTGCCGGCGTGGAATATCTTGCTGCCTTCCGGGCAGGATTCCGGCAGGCTGATCACATCGCCCTTGGCGTAGTCGCCCGGGTAGCCGCCAGCCGCCATGACGACCCCAACGGACTTGCGCTCATCCCATTCGGCAGTGGTCTGGTTCAGCTTCCTGTCCAGCGCCGCCTGGCACAGTTCTACCAGTGAAGACTTGAGGCGCAGCATGATTGGCTGGGTTTCGGGATCACCGAAACGGCAGTTGTACTCGATTACCTTAGGTGTACCGTCGGCCATTATCATCAGGCCGGCATACAGGAAGCCGGTATACTCGTTGCCTTCCGCCTTCATACCGTTCACGGTCGGCATGATCACTTCGTCCATTACACGCTGATCGATCTCGGCGGTTACTACCGGTGCCGGAGAGTAGGCACCCATACCGCCGGTATTCAGACCGGTGTCGCCATCGCCAACACGTTTGTGGTCCTGGCTGGTGGCCATCGGCAGCACATTGTCGCCGTCGACCATCACGATATAGGAAGCTTCCTCCCCATCGAGGAACTCTTCAACTACTACGCGGCTGCCTGCATCACCGAAGGCGTTGCCGGCCAGCATGTCACGAATGGCGTCTTCAGCTTCCTGCAGGGTCATCGCCACGATGACGCCCTTGCCGGCAGCCAGGCCGTCGGCCTTGACCACGATCGGGGCGCCTTTCTCGCGCACATAGGCCAGCGCAGGTTCGATCTCGGTGAAGTTTTGATACTCCGCCGTCGGAATCTCATGACGTGCCAGGAAGTCCTTGGTAAACGCCTTGGAACCTTCGAGCTGAGCCGCACCGGCGGTCGGACCAAAGATCGCAAGACCCGCTGCGCGGAAACGATCAACGATGCCGGCTACCAGCGGTGCCTCAGGACCGACGATGGTCAGCGCTACCGCGTTGTCGCGGGCGAAGTTGACCAGTGCATCGATCTGCATCACGTCGATATCCACATTCTCCAGCTTGGGCTCAATGGCCGTACCGGCGTTGCCGGGAGCGACATATACGCATTCGACTGCAGGATCTTTAGCCGCGGTCCAGGCCAGTGCGTGCTCGCGACCGCCGGAACCGATAACCAGAATATTCATGTTCGATTCCCCTTGTTTAGTGACGGAAGTGACGCATGCCGGTGAATACCATGGCAAGGCCGTGCTCATCGGCAGCGTCGATCACTTCCTGATCGCGCATGGAGCCGCCGGGCTGGATCACTGCAGTGATACCCGCCGCTGCAGCGGCATCTATGCCATCACGGAACGGGAAGAACGCATCAGACGCCATAACGGAGCCCGGCACTTCCAGGCCTTCGTCAGCGGCCTTGATGCCGGCGATTTTGGCAGAATATACGCGACTCATCTGACCGGCGCCAATGCCAATGGTCTGGCCGTTCTTGGCGTAGACGATGGCGTTGGATTTGACGTACTTGGCCACTTCCCAGCAGAACAACAGGTCACGGATCTCCTGTTCAGTGGGCTGGCGCTGGGTGACGATCTTCAGCTGAGAGGCGTCGATCATGCCCAGATCCTGGTCCTGCACCAGCAGGCCGCCGTTAACACGCTTGTAGTCGAAGCTGTGTTTGCGTTCTTTATCCCACTGGCCGCATTCGAGCAGGCGCACGTTGGGTTTGGCGGCGACAATATCAGAGGCCTCCTGTGTCACGCTCGGGGCGATGATCACTTCCACAAACTGGCGGTCAACGATCGCCTGGGCAGTCTTGCCATCCAGCTCGCGGTTGAACGCGATGATGCCCCCAAACGCTGAAGTGGGGTCAGTCTGGAAGGCACGATTGTAGGCTTCCAGAATATCGTTGCCGACAGCAACTCCACAGGGGTTGGCGTGCTTGACAATGACGCAGGCCGGTTCCTGGAACGGTTTGACACATTCCAGTGCTGCATCGGTATCAGCCACGTTGTTGAACGATAGTTCTTTGCCCTGCAGTTGACGGGCGGTTGCCACGCTGGCTTCGCCGGGGTTGGCTTCAACGTAGAAGGCCGCACGCTGGTGCGGGTTCTCGCCGTAGCGCATGTCTTGTGCCTTGATGAACTGGGTGTTGAAGGTGCGTGGGAAGTCGGCCGGCATCTCCTCGTCGCCTTCGACGATGGCGCCCAGATAGTTGGCGATCATGCCGTCGTAGGCAGCGGTGTGTTCAAATGCTTTCACAGCCAGATCGAAGCGGGTTTTGAAGCCGAGGCCGTTGTCAGATTTCAGCTCAGCGATAATGCTGTCGTAGTCGGATGCATTGACGACGATGGCAACATCCTTGTGGTTCTTGGCGGCGGAACGCACCATGGTCGGGCCACCGATATCGATATTTTCGATAGCCATAGGCAAATCGCAGTCAGGGCGGGCGATGGTAGCGGCGAACGGGTAAAGGTTAACCACAACCATGTCGATCGGCTGAATGCCGTGCTCGCTCATGATGGCATCATCGGTGCCGCGACGGCCCAGAATGCCGCCATGCACTTTGGGGTGCAGGGTCTTGACGCGACCATCCATCATTTCAGGGAAGCCAGTGTAATCCGAGACTTCAATCGCCGGGATATTGTTGTCACACAGCAGTTTGTAGGTGCCGCCAGTGGACAGGATCTCGACGCCTTCGGCACTGAGTGCACGAGCAAAGTCAACGATGCCGGTCTTGTCAGACACGCTGATCAGGGCGCGACGGACGGCTTTGGTGTTCTGTTCAGACATGGTAAGCGTTCCAGTTCGAAATGAATTCAGTTACAGCAGACCGTACTGCTTGAGCTTCTTGCGCAGGGTGCCACGGTTGAGGCCCAGTACCTCTGACGCCTTGGTCTGATTGTCCTTGGTGTAGGCCATCACGCTCTCGAACAGCGGTGCCTCGATTTCGGACAGAACCATCTGATAGACATCGGTAACAGGCTGGCCGTCCAGCTGTTTGAAATAGCTGGTCAGTGACTGGTGCACGGTGTCACGCAGGGTCTGTTGGGGGATCTGCGTCTGTGTGCCGGGTTTAGTCTGTTTCAAGTCTTTGGTATCCACTGTACTTCTGTACCCAATCCAGGGATCAGGCGGCTGCCAGCCGGGACGCAAAAAAAGCGGCCACGGCACTCACCTGATCATGTGCTGTTTCTAGTTGATTGAAATCTTGCCGAAAGTCCCGGTTGCCCTCTGCTGTTTGCAGATACCAGCCCACATGCTTGCGTGCGATCCTGACGCCGAGATAGTCGCCGTAGAACGCATACAGTGCCAGCAGGTGCTCGGTCAAAATCTGCTCTTGCTCTTGGGCAGATGGGTCAGGGCGCTCCGTGCCCGTGCGTAGAAAATGATCAATCTGGCCGGGTAGCCAGGGGCGTCCCTGTGCCGCACGGCCAATCATCACTGCATCAGCACCGGTCAGCTCGAGTACCTGCCGTGCCTTGCGTGGCGAGTCGATATCACCATTGGCAAACAACGGTATACTGACTTCGTCACGTACTCGGGCGATAGTGCTGTACTCGGCCTCTCCGCGATAGCCATCGGCCCGAGTGCGACCGTGAATAGCCAGTGCCGCAATGCCGGATTGCTCGGCAAGGCGGCCAATGCGAATCGCGTTGCGGGTGTCAGGGCACCAGCCTGTGCGGATCTTGAGCGTAACCGGTACGTCTACGGCTGCGGTAACTGCCTGCAGAATATCCTGTACCAGTGGCTCGTCCCGCAGCAGAGCAGAGCCTGCGGCCTTGTTGCATACCTTTTTGGCGGGGCAGCCCATGTTGATGTCGATGATCTGAGCACCGTTCGCGACATTCAAACGAGCAGCCTCAGCCAACATATCGGGATCACCGCCGGCAATCTGAACAGAACGCGGCTCGGGTTCACCCGTGTGATCAAGACGCAGGCTGGATTTTCGAGTGTGCCAGAGACGGCTGTCGGATGTGACCATTTCGGACACGGCGAGTCCGGCACCCAGGCGGCGACACAGCTGCCGGAACGGGCGGTCCGTCACCCCGGCCATGGGGGCCAGAATCACCCGACTGTCAATGCTGTATGGGCCGATCCTGAACATGCTGCGTCCTGTCAGAAAGATAAAGGAAACTCACGTTTGCTGCAGTTGCGGCAAACCGGGGGCTTACTTTCGGAAGGCGGCCAATGATACTCCTTCGGCTTGCTGCGTCCAACCGTTTCTGATGAAAAAATGATCTGTTTTCAGGGCTCGTGAGTCGGGGCCAGCAGGGACAGCTCGTAACTGACACCACGGCGTCCTGGTGAAGCAAGCTCGAGCTCGATCTGCATCGGTTGGCCAGGCATCATCTGTTCAGTGGACAGGCTGCGGGTATCAAGGTATTCGCCTGGCTGAAACGTGCGCTGAGCTACTTCTCGTCCTTTCAAGTCTGTAAAGCGCAGCTGAAGTGCCGGCCATGGCTGGGGAAAGGGGGCCATGTTTTCGAGTACGATGGAAACTTTAAGTGCATCGGCGAAGCGTGGGTGAGGTTGAACATGTAGGCTGTGGTTTCTGATCTGACTCAGCGCATAAGCACTGTCGAGATCACAGCTGACCTGATGACACAACATGGAGTAAATACTCTGTAGCTGCGGGTATTGAGCCAGTCGAGCACGCTCAAACCAGATCAGCTGCGACAGAAATACAGCCAGTGTCAGCAAAATACCCAGCAGCAGGAAGGCGGTGGTAATCGGATTGCGTTCGTCCTCGACTTTGGCCAACTGAAGCGGCTCCGCGATCAGCGGCGAGGCGGCCGTGCTTCCTGTACGAGCTTGATCTGCATCGATACCGGCAGGGGTCGGTGCCTTGACAGGTTCGGCTGCAGCAATCGGAATATCAGTCGAAGCGGAGGTGGTATCCGGGCGTGCCTTTGAAGGCGGTGGAGCTGAAGGCTCATTTACAGCCTTGATAGAAGTTTCAAGGTGTTCGTCGGCGGGGCTGTTTTGCTCGGGCTTGAACGAGCTGACTTCGTGTTGGGGGGCGCTGAAAACTCTCAGGCAGGCACCACAGCGCACCTGCCCCTCGGCCAGCTTGAGCTGGCCTTCGGTCACGCGAAAGCGGGCATGACAGTTGGGGCAGCGCGTTATGATCAAGGATCAGCTCTCCTGCTTGCGGGTACCACTGAGGCGGATCCAGCCCTCGCGTTCACCCGGTGCATCCATTTCAAACCACTGACTGTAAGTGGATATTAGCTCATCTGCCTGCTGCGATAACAGGCCAGACAGCAGGATGCGTCCTCCCGGGCAAACGCGTTCGGCAAGCGTTGGGGCCAGCTCACACAGAGGGCCTGCCAGAATATTGGCTACCAGAACATCCGCCTGCAGTTTGGGAGCATTAAGGGGCAGATAGGCGTTGAGTCGTTCTGTTGGCAGCTGGTTGCGGGCCAGGTTGTCAGCGGTGGCGGTGAGTGCCTGAGGGTCGATATCCACGGCCAGGACGTGGCGCGCTCCGAGCAGCAGGGCGGCAATGCCCAGAATGCCGCTGCCGCAGCCGTAGTCGATCACCTGCGCTCCGTTCAGTTCCTGCCCATCGAGCCATTCGAGACAAAGCGCGGTTGTTGGGTGGGTGCCGGTACCGAAGGCAAGGCCCGGGTCAAGCATCAGGTTGACGGCATCAGGCTCGGGTGCTTCGCGCCAACTGGGGCATACCCAAAGGCGCTGACCGAACTGCATTGGATGGTAGTGATCCATCCACTCTCGCTCCCAGTCCTTGTCCTCCAGAATTTCGGCCTTGAACTCGGGCAGTGTGCCGGCGTTGGTAAAGGCGTCTTTCTGAGCCTTGGCCAGTAGCTGCAATGTTTCACGCAAGTCATGCTCGGCCGCGAACAGGCCTGTAACGATGGTGTGGCTCCACAGAGGCGTGGTTCCCAGATCAGGTTCAAAAATCGGTTGGTCGGCGGCGTCCTGATAGGTGACGGCTGCGCAGCCGGCGGCCAGCAGCAGGTCCTCGTAGGTTTCGGCCTGCTCGGGTGAAGTGGCAACTTTAATCTGTAGCCAAGGCATGCAGAGACTCCATCTGTTTGATATCAGTAGTATGTCCTAAAACTGCGACGGGTAAAATCCGGTGTTTGCTGATCCAGCGCACGTCAATGGTGTCTGGCAGGTGGTTGGCAGTGTCAGGCAAAAAGAGGGGAGGGTGACAACAGCCGGATTCAGCCGGCTGTTGTCGAGAAAGACTCAGAGGCCGAGCTTTTTCTCAAGGTAGTGTATGTTCACGCCGCCACGGGCAAAGTTGGTATCGCGAACAATATCCTGATGCAGCGGAATGTTGGTCTTGATCCCTTCGATCAGCGTTTCGTCCAGTGCGCTCTTCATTCGCGCCAGTGCCGTTTCGCGGTCATCCGCAAAAGTGATCAGCTTGGCGATCAGTGAGTCATAATGAGGCGGTACGCTGTAACCACTGTACAGGTGTGAATCAACGCGAATGCCATTACCGCCTGCCGCATGGAAATGAGTCACCTTGCCGGGACTGGGCATGAAGGTTTTGGGGTCTTCCGCGTTCAGACGGCACTCAATGGAGTGGCCGCGCAGCTTGATGTCTTCCTGTTTGTATGACAGAGGCAGGCCGGCTGCAATGCGCAGCTGTTCCTTGACGATATCAACACCGGTTACCATTTCAGTCACCGGATGCTCGACCTGAACGCGGGTGTTCATCTCGATGAAGAAGAACTCGCCATCTTCATACAGAAACTCGAAGGTACCGGCACCGCGGTAACCAATCTCGATACAGGCGTCGACGCAGGCCTTGAGAACCTTGGCGCGAGCGGCCTCATCAATCATCGGTGCCGGTGCTTCCTCGACAACCTTCTGGTGACGGCGCTGCATGGAGCAGTCGCGGTCGTACAGGTGAATGGCATTGCCCTGACCGTCGGCCAGTACCTGTACTTCAACATGGCGCGGCTTTTCGAGAAATTTTTCCATGTACACGGTTTCATCACCGAAAGCCGCCTTGGCCTCGGATTTGGTCACCTGTACCGCGTTACCCAGATGCGCTTCGGTATGCACCACGCGCATGCCGCGACCACCGCCACCGGCTGCAGCCTTGATGATCACCGGGTAGCCGATGCGACGGGCGATCTTGTAGACCGCTTCAGCATCGTCAGGCAAGGGTCCGTCAGATCCCGGCACGGTTGGTACACCCGCCAGCTTCATTGCATTGATGGCGGATACCTTGTCACCCATCAGGCGAATGGTATCGGCGCGCGGACCAATGAAGGTAAAACCAGAACGCTCTACCTGTTCGGCAAAGTCCGCGTTCTCGGCGAGAAAACCATAGCCGGGGTGAATCGCCACAGAGTCGGTTACCTCGGCGGCACTGATGATTGCCGGAATGTTGAGGTAGCTCTGGGTGGACGGGGCAGGGCCGATGCACACGGCTTCGTCGGCGAGGCGCACATGCATCAAATCGCGGTCAGCCACCGAATGGACGGCAACGGTCTTGATGCCCAGCTCCTTGCAGGCGCGGAGGATACGCAGCGCGATCTCACCACGGTTTGCAATCAGCACTTTATCCAGCATAGTGAAAATCCTTGGTCAGCAATCAGGCGATGGTGATCAGCGGCTGGTCGAACTCGACCGGTTGGCCATCTTCGGCCAGAATGCTTTCGACTACACCGGATTTGTCAGCTTCGATCTGGTTCATCATCTTCATCGCTTCCACGATGCAGATAACATCCCCTGCTTTCACGCTCTGTCCCACTTCAACGAAAGGTCCTGAGGTGGGAGACGGAGAGCGGTAGAAAGTGCCAACCATCGGTGAGCGTACGGCATGGCCCAATGGGGCAGCCTCGGCCGGTGCTTCGGGAGCCGTTGCGGCTGCAGCGGGTGCCGGAGCCGCAACGGGTGCCGGTGCTGCGTATTGGGCGGGGGCCGCGATTACCTGGCTGCCGCCACGACTGATACGGACAGACTCTTCGCCTTCCTTGATCTCGATTTCGTTGATGTTTGACTCTTCCAGCAACTCGATCAGTTTTTTGACTTTGCGAATATCCATGCTTTGAAGGCTTCTCTGAATTCAATGTTGTTAAGGGGTACGAACCTGTCCGTTGCGGTTCAGCCTTGCAGCAAACGGCTGTGAGCCGCTTCAAGGGCAAAACGATAGCCTTCAGCACCAAAGCCGCAGATGACCCCTACTGCCTTGTCGGACAGGTAGGAGTGCTGGCGGAAGGGCTCGCGAGCATGCACGTTGGACAGGTGCACTTCAATAAAGGGTATGCCCACGCCCAGCAGGGCATCACGCAGTGCGACACTGGTGTGGGTAAAGGCGGCCGGATTGATAATAATGAAACCGGTGCCTTGTGCCGGTGCCTGATGAATACGATCGATCAGGGCGGCTTCGGCATTGCTCTGGAAACACTCGGCTGAATGTCCCAGCGCCGTGGCCTGAGTGACAATCGATGCTTCGATATCGGCAAGTGTGGTGGAGCCATAGATGCCGGGTTCTCGGGTGCCGAGCAGATTCAGGTTTGGACCATTCAGAACCAGAATATGTGCCATGCATTTGCCCCGTCGAAACTCAGTTGCCATGGGTTAAAACCAAGGTCGACTAGTGTGCATGAAAGTTAAATGCCTGTCTATGCTGGCTGTCGGATTTTCGTCTGTTAGCGGCGAGTTTGCCGAAGTTAGCCTTATATATGCGATAGCCGGTGATAATCACCGCTTCAGTGTCAGCGTGCTGCACGATTGACCGCAACCGCCGAATTGTCCATAGTGCAATGCAACATGGAGGCTGCGTCCAGCGGCCCCTGAATAGATGAAATGGCAGGAGACACGAGTGGAACGACTTGAGCGCATCTGGCTTGGAATCTGGGACCGATTTGCGACCGCGCGCAAGCTGCAGCTGGTATTGCTGGTGCTGATTATCTGGCTGCTGGTATCACTGGGTGTTGGCGTCTGGTGGAGCAGCGAACCAGACCGTTTCGATGTGGTCCGCGAGGCAAATGCACAGACGACAACGGGTAAGCCTGTTACCGGTACTCATACGGTTGCAACGCTGATCACTCTGGGCAATACCCTGCTGGACAAGCCGGGGGGATATTTGAGTAATGACCGTCTGCCACCGGGCATCTGGCTGGATAACATGCCTGCCTGGGAGTTTGGGGTGCTGGTACAGATGCGTGATATGGGGCGCTCACTGCGCAAAAGCATGAGCCGGTCCCAGTCTCAATCGACAGAGGACCCGGCTCTGGCCAAGGCTGAACCACTGCTGCACTTCAATAACAACAGCTGGATACTGCCGTCAACTGAAGGTGAGTATCGCAAGGCGATCAACCTGCTGCAGGATTATGCAGACAGGCTGTCGGATGAAAACCAGAGTAATGCCCAGTTCTATGCCCGTGCAGACAATTTGCGTGATTGGCTGGGCGATGTTTCCACTCGGCTCGGCAGTCTGTCGCAACGGCTCAGCGCCAGTGTTGGCCAGCGCCGGGTGAATACCGACCTGGCAGGCGAAACCGGGGCGCGCCAGTCAACCGTGTCGGATACTGAAATTGATGTAAGAACTCCCTGGCTTGAGATAGACAATGTGTTCTATGAAGCCAGGGGGACTACGTGGGCGCTTCTGCATCTGCTCGAAGCGGTCGAACAGGATTTCGGCGAAGCACTGGACCGCAAGGGCGCGCGTGCAAGCCTGCGCCAGATCATCCGTGAGCTGGAATCGACTCAGTCAACCTTGTGGAGCCCAATGGTGCTGAATGGTACCGAGTTTGGTTTTCTTGCCAATCACTCACTGGTGATGGCGTCTTATATATCACGGGCCAACGCAGCCATTATTGATCTGCGTGACCTGCTTGCTCAGGGTTAGGAGCGGAGAAGACTCATGCGTAGAGTGGTATTCAATCAGAAAGGTGGTGTTGGCAAATCCAGTATTACAGTCAATTTGGCAGCGATCAGTGCCAGCCGGGGACTCAAGACACTGGTTATTGATCTTGACCCTCAGTGTAACTCCACCCATTACCTGTTGGGGGATGATGCCAACCAGCCGGATACCGATGCCTACGGTTTTTTTGAGCAGACGCTGAGTTTCCAGCTCAAGCCCAAGGCGCCTGAAGCCTTCATTCACCCGACACCCTTTGCCGGGCTGTCGATTCTGCCGGCACATCCGGAGCTGGGTGATCTGCAGTCGAAACTTGAGAGCAAGCACAAGATCTACAAACTGCGTGATGCGCTCGATGAGCTGGGGGATACGTTTGATGCCATCTATATCGATACACCGCCGGCCTTCAACTTCTTTACACTGTCGGCGCTGGTTGCAGCTGAACGCTGCCTGATCCCGTTTGACTGCGATGAGTTTGCGCGTCAGGCACTCTATAACCTGCTGAATAATGTGCGTGAAACGCGGGCGGACCATAACGAACGGTTGGAAGTGGAAGGCATTGTGGTGAATCAGTATCAGCCCCGCGCCTCCTTGCCACGCAAGATTGTTGAAGGGCTGCTGGCCGAATCGCTGCCGGTGCTAACCACTCGGCTGTCGGCCTCGGTCAAGATGAAAGAATCTCATAACGAAGCGAAACCTTTGATCCATATGGCTCCCTCCCATAAGCTGACACAGGAGTTTGTGCAGCTGTTCGAGGAGTTGGAAAAGGTCTGACGGTTTGTGTTTGTTCAAAGCATAAAAAAACGGAGCCTTGAGGCTCCGTTTTGTCGATATCGCCTGGGATAAATTGCCGGATACCGCTTATTTGTCCGGCGCAATAACCCGACCATCACTCATGAATACGCAGTCGCGCTGAGCGGCACTATCCCGTGCGGCGAGCGATTTGCGTCTCAAACGCAGCAGCCAGGTAAAAATTGCCGTGGCCGACAGCGCGAGAATGACCAATTCCGTCATGCAAACCCTGTAAAATTTCTTCGTACCCCCGCATTGTAACCAGACAGGACGGGATGGCAAGCGTAGATTACATCCCCTTTACTGCGAAGATGCCAGGCGCGTTGCGCCAATAACCCTTGTAGTCCATGCCATAGCCGAAAATGTAGCGATCCTCGATCTCGATCCCTACAAAATCGGCCTTGAACTCCGGGCGGGCCTTGCGGTCATGGCGCTTGTCAACCAGCACGGCACACTGTACTGATGCAGCACCTTCCGCCTTAAGGTAGTCCATCACTTCGGCCAGGGTATGGCCTTCGTCCAGAATGTCATCCACTACCAGTACCGGGCGGTCCTTGAACTCGACCATTGGCGGCACCTTCCATTCCAGCTCGTGGCCGGATGTGGTGTTGCGGTAGCGCGTGGCGTGCAGGTAGCTGGCCACCAGCGGGAAGTTG
Organism: Marinobacterium iners DSM 11526; assembly: GCF_900107855.1. Lineage (GTDB taxonomy): Bacteria > Pseudomonadota > Gammaproteobacteria > Pseudomonadales > Balneatricaceae > Marinobacterium > Marinobacterium iners. The sequence continues at coordinate 72,387 of NZ_FNRJ01000005.1, forward strand.
AGCCGGGTCAGCAGTTGGCCAGCAATCACCAGGCCACCATTCATGACCGCAAAAATGACCGGTTCGCGGTCATGAAGTTCGGCGGTAATGTCGGCAGCCATGTTGCTGATTGCCGCTTCCACCTCGGCCTGGCTGTGGAGCAGGTCAGCCTCAATGTAGACGCGCTTGATCTCTTCGGAATCGATAGTGCTCATGGAACCACTCCGGCAATGGCTGATGGCCGCCATTGGCGACCGGATTGTAAAAAAGTGAGCAAGGGTACTCAGGTTTTGCTGTCTGAACAATATCAGGCCGTGGGCGTGGATGACATCAGGCGGATCATTCGTTAGTCTTGCCCTGAATTTTTTGTCAAGCCGGACGTTGGTTCAAACGTGCGGCTCCGCCGATGAGGTTGCCCTGCCATGAGTGTTCATGAAATCCACCATCCGCTGGTACAGCACAAGCTGAGCCTGATGCGCTCCAGTAACAAGAGTACCCGCGGCTTTCGCCAGCTGGCAGCCGAGGTTGGTTGCTTGCTGACCTACGAAGCGACCAAAGATCTGGAGCTGGAAGAGTATACCCTGCAGGGCTGGTGTGGTCCGGTCAAGGGGCAACGAATCAAGGGCAAGAAAATTACCGTAGTACCCATTTTGCGAGCAGGGCTTGGCATGCTGGATGGGGTGCTGGAACTGGTTCCCAGTGCCAAGATTTCGGTGGTAGGGCTTTATCGGGATGAAGAAACGCTGCAGCCGGTCACCTATTTCGAAAAACTGGCCAGCGACATTGAGTCACGCATGGCGTTGATCGTGGACCCCATGCTGGCAACGGGTGGTTCCATGATCGCGACCATCGATCTGTTGAAAAAGGCCGGCTGCAGCAGTATTCGCGCGCTGGTGCTGGTAGCGGCCCCTGAAGGAATTGAGAAGGTGCAGGCCGCACACCCGGATGTGGATATATTTACCGCGTCAGTGGATGAGTGCCTGAACGAGCAGGGTTATATTGTGCCCGGGCTGGGTGACGCCGGTGACAAGATTTTCGGCACCAAATAGGAGAGTCGAATATGCAACCCGTTCCTGAACGTAAAGGCGCATTGCATTGGCGCACCATGCTGGCCGGATCGCAGATGCTGTTCGTGGCATTCGGTGCGCTGGTATTGATGCCGTTGTTGACGGGTCTGGATCCGAGTGTGGCGCTGTTTACCGCCGGGATCGGGACACTGCTGTTTCATCTGGTAACCGGGCTCACGGTACCGATTTTTCTGGCATCCTCGTTTGTTTTTATCGCCCCGATTACCTACTCAGTACAGAACTGGGGTGTGGCGGCTACGATGGGCGGTCTGATGGCTGCCGGTGGTGTCTACATGCTGCTGGCACTGGCGGTGAAGCTCAAGGGGGGCGGTTTTCTGCACCGAATCATGCCACCAGTGGTAACAGGGCCGGTCATCATGATCATCGGCCTGGGTCTGGCGCCGATTGCGGTCAATATGGCGATGGGCAAGAGCGGGGATGGTTCGCTTGAGCTGTTCCCCTATGAGCAGGCGATGCTGGTTTCCATGAGTGCGCTGGTGACCACCCTTATCGTGGCTGTGTTTGCTCATGGCATCTTCCGCTTGCTGCCCATTCTGTCGGGTGTGGTGGCAGGTTACGCCGTGGCCCACTTTAGTGGGATGGTGGATTACAGCCCGATCACCGAAGCACGCTGGGTGGCCATGCCGGCATTCGTGATGCCCGAGTTCCATTGGCAGGCGATCCTGTTCATGATCCCGGTGGCGCTGGCACCGGCCATTGAGCATGTAGGCGATATCCTGGCGATCTCAAACGTGACCGGTAAGGACTACGTGCGCAAGCCGGGGCTGCACCGGACCCTGTTTGGCGATGGCCTTGCCACCGCTGCGGCCTCGCTGTTCGGTGGCCCGCCCAACACGACCTACTCCGAAGTGACCGGTGCGGTGATGCTAACCAAGGCTTTCAATCCGGTGATCATGGTCTGGGCCGCAATTGTCGCCATTGCGTTGGCGTTCATTGCCAAGTTTGGCATGGCGCTGCAGACCATTCCGGCGCCGGTGATGGGCGGTATTCTGATCCTGCTGTTCGGCTCCATTGCCGCGGTGGGGATGAACACTCTGATCAAGGCTCATGTAGATCTGGCCGAGCAACGGAATCTGGTGATTGTGGCTACCACTCTGGTGTTTGGTATTGGTGGCATGGCAATGGGGCAGGGCGATCTGAGCCTGCAGGGCGTCAGCCTCTGTGGTGCGGTGGCGATCACTCTGAATCTTGTTCTGCCGCAGTCGAAGCAGGTGGATGATGATCTTCACGAAGAGCAGGAAGTGGTCGAGGACATGGTACACCACGCCCGCGACTGATCCTGCCGGCCGGTATCAACGCGAAAGGTAGCGGATACCGGCCTCCAGCCCTTCCAGTGTCAGTGGGTACATATGCCCCTCGACCTGCTGCCGAATCATCTGCGTGCTCTGGGTGTACTGCCAGTAGCGCTCAGATGAGGGGTTCAGCCAGATTACCTTGTCCCAGGTATCCAGTATCCGCTGCAGCCAGAGTTGCCCCGGCTCCTCGTTCATGTGCTCCACGCTGCCATAGCGATCCAGCAGTTCATAGGGTGACATGGCGGCATCACCCACAAAGACTACCCGGTAATCACGGCCGTAGGTGTGAAGTACATCCAGAGTTGGTATGGCTTCGTCGTAACGGCGACGGTTGTCGCGCCAGACCTTTTCGTATACGCAGTTGTGAAAGTAAAAGTATTCCAGGTGCTTGAATTCGGTGCGCGCAGCCGAGAACAGCTCTTCGCAGGTGCGGATGAACGGGTCCATGGAGCCGCCTACATCCAAAAACAGCAGTACTTTGGCGGCGTTGTGCCGCTCCGGCACCATTTTCAAATCCAGCAGGCCTGCATTGCGCGCCGTTGAGCGAATGGTGTCATCCAGATCAAGCAGGTCGGCGGCGCCGGTGCGGGCGAACTTGCGCAGTTTGCGCAGGGCAACCTTGATATTGCGCGTGCCCAGCTCCACGCTGTCATCCAGATTGCGGAACTGGCGCTGCTCCCAGACTTTCACTGCACGTTTGTGTTTGCTCTCGCCACCGATTCGAACCCCTTCCGGGTTATAGCCGCTGTGACCAAATGGAGAGGTACCGCCGGTGCCGATCCACTTGTTGCCACCGGCATGGCGTTCACCCTGTTCTTCCAGGCGTTGCTTCAGTGTGTCCAGCAGCTTGTCCAGACCACCCAGTGCCTCGATCTGTGCTTTTTCCTCGTCACTGAGTTGCTTGATGAATTCGCTGTCCAGCCAGTGCGAGGGGATCAAGGCGTCGGTAATATCCCCCTGTGCCTGCAGTCCGGCAAAATACTGCCCGAAGGCACGGTCAAAGCGGTCGTAGTACTTTTCGTCCTTGACCATACAGGCGCGGGCCAGCAGGTAAAAGTCATTCACATCCAGACAGGCAACCTGCTGTTCCAGTGCGCCGATCAGGTCAAGCAGCTCACGCAGGGAAACCGGCACCTGTCCCTTGCGCAGCTGAGTGAACAGGTCGATCAGCATCAGCGAGCCTCACGGCGCGCCATGAAGGCTAGGCGCTGCAGCATGTGTACATCCTGCTCGTTTTTGAGCAGCGCACCATAGAGCGGAGGCATGGCGCTGGATGGGTCCTGGTTGGCCAGCACGTCAGCCGGAATGCGGTCAGCAAGCAGCAGCTTGAGCCAGTCAATCAGCTCTGATGTTGACGGTTTTTTCTTCAGACTGGGGACTTCGCGCAGGCGGAAGAATATTTCCAGTGCCTCGCGCACCAGCGTCTGCTCAATCTGCGGGAAATGCACATCGACGATGGACTGAAGGGTGTCCTTGTCCGGGAAGGCAATGTAGTGGAAGAAACAGCGGCGCAGGAAGGCGTCCGGCAGCTCCTTCTCGTTGTTACTGGTGATGATCACGATGGGGCGTTGACGGGCACGGACGCGTTCACCGGTCTCATACACATCAAACTCCATCTTGTCGAGTTCGGTCAGCAGGTCGTTGGGGAATTCGATATCGGCCTTGTCGATCTCATCAATCAACAGTACGACCTGCTCGTCAGCTTCAAACGCCTGCCACAGCATCCCCTTGCGGATGTAATTGCGAATATCATGCACGCGATCGTCACCCAGCTGTGAATCACGCAGGCGGGAAACGGCATCGTAATCGTACAGGCCCTGCTGAGCCTTGGTGGTGGACTTGATGTGCCAGCGCAGCAAAGGCTTGCCCAGTGCGGTGGCCAGCTCTTCAGCCAGCATGGTCTTGCCGGTGCCGGGCTCGCCCTTGACCAGCAGCGGTCGTTGCAGGGTGATGGCGGCGTTGACGGCCATCTGCAGATCGTCGGTGGCAACGTAGCGGTCGGTACCTGAAAACTTCATCGGCTTCTCTGTCGGTTGCTATGGGTCGGTTGGTAGTTGGTAAAAGACAGGAGCCAGTGTATCAGAACAGGTCGGGTGGAAAAGAGAGGTAGGGCGAGGATTGATGTGGGGAGGGTGGGGAGATGTGATGGCAAATCTCCCCGGAGGCAAGTCTTACTTGGCGGCTTCGTATGCAGCGGCAGACTTCACGATCTCGGCGCGCGCGGCGTCGGCGTTGGCCCAGCCTTCAACCTTGACCCACTTGCCCTTTTCGAGGGTTTTGTAGTTCTCGAAGAAGTGGGCGATCTGGTCACGGGTCAGCTGAGGAATATCGTCAACATCATGAATATCGTTGTACGCCTGGCTCAGTTTCTCGTGCGGAACGGCAACCAGTTTGGCATCACCGCCGGCTTCGTCGGTCATGTTCAGGATACCGACCGGACGGCAGCGAATGACAGAACCGGTCATTACCGGGTGCGGGGTCAGCACCAATACGTCCAGGGGATCGCCATCGTCTGCCAGAGTGTTGTTGATGTAGCCGTAGTTGGCCGGATAGAACATCGGGGCAGCCATGAAACGGTCAACGAAGATCGCATCAGCGTCTTTGTCGATCTCGTATTTAACCGGGGAGCTTTCCGCCGGGATTTCGATGATCACGTAGATGTCATTCGGCAGATCTTTGCCGGCAGGGACTTTCTCGAAGCTCATGAGCTGTTTTCCTGTTATCGATTACAAGGACAGAACGTATAGCGGGCCGCAGTATAAACTGCCCAGCAGCCCGCCGGAATACGACTTACAGGTGAAACGCCTGTTCAGCAGTCGCAGTGGTACTGCAGCAGCGTCTCGACTTCTTCGCGTGAACCCAGCGCCACGGATACGCGCTGATGGATGTGGTCAGGCTGAATATCCAGTATGTCGCTGTAACATGTGCTGGAGATGCCACCGGCCTGCTCGATCAGCAGGCTCATCGGATTGCCTTCGTACATAAGGCGCAGCTTGCCGGGCTTGGCGGGTTCGCGTGAATCCCAAGGGTACGTGAAAATACCGCCACGGGTCAGGACACGATGCACCTCGGCCACCATGGAGGCGATCCAGCGCATGTTGTAGTTCTTGCCACGGGGGCCTTCGGCACCCTTGAGCAGGTCGTCAACATAGTTGCGCATCGAAGGTTCCCAGAAGCGGTGGTTCGACATGTTAATGGCGAACTCTTTGGTTTCTTCGGGGATCTTGACGTTTTCACGAGTCAGCAGGAAATCACCGGTGTGAGCAAGGGTAAACATATTGACGCCATGCCCGGTGGTCAGTGCCAGAACCGCTGAAGGACCGTACAGTACATAGCCGGAAGCCACCTGTTTGCGACCTGCCTGCAGGAACATGTCCACATTATCATCCGTGGCGCCCTCAGGGGCTTCAAGGATGGAAAAGATGGTGCCCACGGAAACATTGATGTCGATGTTGGAAGAGCCGTCCAGAGGGTCGAAAGTCACCAGGAAGCGACCATTTGGGTTGCCGAAGACAGGGTCGTCTTCCTCTTCAGACGCTAGGCCGCGGACAAGAGGATTGTCGAGCAGCACCTTTTTCAGCACGTCGTTGGAAATGACATCCAGCTTCTTCTGGGTTTCACCCTGAACGTTGGTGTCATTGGTGGTGCCGAGAATACCGGCCAGAGCGCCCTCTCGCAGTTGCAGTGCGATCTCCTTGCAGGCGATCATCAGTGTGTCGATCAGTTCAACGAGTTCGAGGTCGGTGTCGTGGTGTTTCAGGTAGTTGCTGAGCAGCTGCATCTGTGAATTCGGCCTTTGTTTGATCCGATGGGAAAGACGCGCTGAATTGTACGCTATCCTGATGGATTTTGCATAAGAACAGATCGTTTCAGGTGCGGTTTTCGTAGCGCCAAGCTGATATGATGCGATGCATTCAGAACAAGAAAAGGAGCATCCGGGTGCACATCCATATTCTCGGAATTTGCGGTACCTTCATGGGGTCGCTGGCGATACTGGCCAAACAGCTGGGGCACCGGGTCACCGGCTCGGATGCGAATGTCTATCCACCCATGAGCACGCAGCTGGAGCAGCAGGGAATTGAGCTGATCCAGGGTTACGATCCGGTGCAACTGGAGCCGGCTCCCGATATGGTGGTCATCGGCAACGCCATGAGTCGCGGCAACCCCTGTGTTGAGCATGTGCTGGAGCATAATTTGCGCTACACCTCGGGTCCTCAGTGGCTACACGACAATCTTTTGGCCGACCGCTGGGTGCTGGCGGTAGCCGGTACCCATGGTAAAACCACGACCGCTACCATGTTGGCCTGGATTCTTGAACAGGCGGGCATGTCGCCCGGTTTTCTGATAGGCGGCGTGCCGCTCAACTTTGAAACCTCTGCCCGTATCGGAGAAACCCCTTTCTTTGTGATTGAAGCGGACGAATACGACACTGCCTTTTTCGATAAGCGTTCGAAGTTTGTGCACTATCACCCCCGCACCCTGATTCTGAATAACCTTGAGTTCGACCACGCGGATATCTTTCCTGATCTGGCGGCGATTCAGCGCCAGTTCCATCACTTGATGCGGATCTTGCCCGCCACCGGACAGGTTATCATGCCGGCAGATTCGGCAGCGCTTGATGATGTAATCGACATGGGGTGCTGGAGTGAGCGAGTACTGACTGGCTTTGATCGTCGTGCCAGCTGGTCGGCTCAGCTTCTGAGCGAAGATGGCAGTCACTTTTCCGTTCAGCACCAGGGCGAGAGTCTGGGCGAAGTGTGCTGGTCACTGACCGGCCTGCACAACGTGAGCAATGCGATTAATGCACTGGTGGCGGCACGTCATGTTGGCGTTCAGCCAGAGCATGCGATTGAAGCGCTGAGCCGGTTCGGCGGTGTCAAGCGGCGAATGGAGCGGTTGGGCGAGGTGGCCGGGATCACCGTGTATGACGACTTTGCGCACCACCCCAGTGCAATTCAGACCACGCTGGAGGGGCTGCGTGCCCGTGTGGGCAAACGCCAGGCAGTGGTGGCCGTGATTGAACCGCGCTCCAACACCATGAGGCTGGGTGCCCACAAGGCACAGCTTGCCGAAGCAACCGCCATGGCGGATCAGGTGTACTGGTATCAGCCGGAAGGGCTGGACTGGTCGCTGGATGAAGTGGTGGCACAGAGCCCTGTCCCGGCACGGCTGGAAACGGAAATATGTCCGCTTGTTAACCGTCTGGCAAGCGAATTGCCGCGCGGTGCGCAGGTCGTGATCATGAGTAATGGCGGCTTTGGCGGTATTCACCAGAAGTTGCTGAAGGCGCTGGAGCAGCGGGAGTCGATTCATGTCCTCTGACAGAGGTTTTGCTGGGCGTGTGACGCTGGCCATTACCGGCGCATCCGGTGTTCAGTATGGGTTGCGTCTTCTGCAGTGCCTGTTGGCGCAGAACCAGCAAGTGCTGTTAATGGTGTCGAAAGCAGCCCAGGTTGTGATCGCAACCGAGACCGACCTCAAGCTCCCAGGATCGCCCGATGCAATGGAACACTTTCTGACTGAGCAGTACGGCGTCATGGCAGGTCAGCTGTGTGTGTTCGGGCGCGAACAATGGATGGCTCCGGTGGCGTCCGGTTCGGGTGCGCCTTCTGCCATGGTTGTGTGTCCCTGCAGTACCGGTACCCTGTCGGCCATCGCCTGTGGTGCCAGCAATAACCTGATCGAGCGGGCGGCAGATGTGGCATTGAAAGAGCGCAGACAGCTGATACTGGTACCCCGCGAGGCGCCTTATTCCGAGATCCATCTGGAGCATATGCTCAAGCTGACTCGCATGGGGAGTGTCATCATTCCGGCCAGCCCCGGATTCTATCATCGCCCACAAAGTGTCGAAGATATGGTGGACTTTGTAGTGGCGCGTATCCTGTCGCAACTTGGGCTCGAACAAGCACTGTTGCCACGCTGGGGTGAGGCGCTGATTCAGGGCGGGTGATTTGTTCACTCCAGCTGATTACAATAGCCCCGTTTTTGACCGACCGAGAAGACTATGTCCAAAATACTGGCCCTGGATACCTCTACCGATGCCTGTTCAGCGGCGCTGCTGCTGGGTGATCAGTTGACTGATCGCTTTGTCATCGAGCCGCGCCGCCATACCCATCTGTTGTTGCCGATGGTTGACGAGCTGCTGGCTGAAGCCGGTGTGGCTTTGAACAGTCTGGATGCCATCGCCTTTGGCCGTGGCCCCGGCTCTTTCGCCGGCATTCGCATTGCGACCGGAGCCGCTCAGGGGTTGGCGCTGGCAGCAGATCTGCCGGTGGTGCCGGTTTCAACCCTGAAGGCGATCGCCTGGGCAGAAGGTGAAGGCAGCGGCTCGCTGTTGACGGTGCTGGATGCTCGCATGGATGAGGTCTACTGGTGTGCATGGCGGTGGCAGGACGGCGAGCCGGTTGCACTGGTCGAGGAACAGGTATGTGCCCCGGCACAGATCCACCTGCCGTCGGAAAGCCTTGTCCGGCCTTTTGTCGGGTTGGGCAGTGGCTGGTGTTATCGTGAACGGATGCCGGCAGAGCTGGTGCGTCAGGTTTGTGAGATCAAAGCGGAGGTCTACCCGCAGGCCTCGGCGATGGCGCAGCTGGCTCAGCGAGCGCTCAAGCAGGGAGCTGCGATGGCGCCGGATGATGCGCGCCCAGTTTATCTGCGCGATCAGGTTGCCTGGAAGAAAAAGGATCAGCAGTGAACTTCAGTGACTGGCTGCATACCTTTTGCCTGGCCGTGATTCAGGGGCTGACGGAGTTTCTGCCCATCTCCAGTTCGGCGCATCTGATTCTGCCTTCCCAGTTGCTGGGGTGGGAGGATCAGGGGCTGGCGTTTGATGTCGGCGTTCATGTCGGCACTCTGCTGGCGGTTGTCTATTATTTCCGTCGAGAGGTCAGCGGTATGGCCATGGCCTGGGGGCGTTCTTTGGGTGGGCCGTGCGATGCCGAAGGCAAGCTGGCCTGGTTGGTGGTGCTGGCGACTCTGCCCGCGATGTTCAGCGGGCTCATGTTTGCAGGCCTGATCGAACAGTATGGTCGCTCGGTACTGGTGATAGCGGCTGCTACGCTGATTTTTGGCGTTTTGTTGGGCTGGGCTGACAGTCGCCGGCAGGAATGTCGCGGAATTCGTGAGCTGACGCGACGCGATGCCGTCATGATCGGTATGGCACAGGCATTGGCCCTGATACCCGGTACCTCGCGTTCAGGAATCACCATTACGGCGGCTTTAATGCTGGGATTCGAGCGTCAGAGTGCTGCGCGGTTTTCATTTTTGTTGTCAATCCCGATCATATTTGGTGCCGGAGTGCTGCAGGTTGCGCGGCTTTCTGAGCAGGGCAGTGGTGCTCACTGGCTGCAGATTGGTGTCGGTACACTGGTTGCCGGACTCAGCGCGCTGGCCTGTATCCACCTGTTCCTCAAGTGGCTTGATCGTGTAGGCATGATGCCGTTTGTCTGGTACCGGCTGGCGTTGGGGGTTGTGCTGTTGCTGGTTTGGTTGGCAGGCCCAGGGGGGCTGGTGTGAATCTGGCCGTAGGTTGGCAGTATGAGGACGGCAGGGCAAAAGCAGAAACATTGGCGCTTGAGCTTGGTCTTCCCTGTGTTGCGTCTCCTGATCTGGCCTCTGCCGAGCCTTGGCAGCAGGTGCTGTTGTTTGATTTGCAGGGACTGGCGCTTTACGCGACCGGACCAAAACGCCCGGGACCTGTCAGGGCCGATTTCGTGTCCGGCGCGGTTGCGCATCGGCGTCAGTTTGGCGGCGGTACGGGCCAGCTGATCGCCAGGGCCTGCGGTATCAAGTCAGGCATACGCCCAACCATTGTTGATGCGACTGCAGGCCTTGGGCGAGATGCCTTTGTGCTGGCGACGCTGGGCTGTCAGGTACACATGCTGGAACGCTCATCGGTTGTGCATGCACTTCTGGCAGCCGGGCTGGAACAGGCCATCAGTGTGCCTGAGCTGGCCGAAACGCTGCAGCGGATGACGCTGGAGCGGGCTGACGGGCGTACCTGGCTGCAGAAGTGTCCTGAGCAGCAACAGCCAGACCTGGTCTACCTTGATCCCATGTTCCCGCATACGGACAAGAAGGCTCAGGTCAAGAAGGAGATGCTGGCTTTCAGAGAGTTGGTGGGCCAGGATACCGATGAGGCCGAGTTGCTGGCGGCGGCGCTAGAGGCTGCGCGCTGTCGGGTGGTGGTCAAACGCGCCCGAAAGGCGCCTGCCATCACGGGTCAAAAGCCTTCCTACTCGCTGGAAGGCAAGTCCAGCCGCTATGACATCTATGCCCTGCGAGCGTTGGGTGGAGCCCAGAGTTCTCAGTAATGGGGCGGCGGTACATCGGCTGCGGGCGCTTCTTCACTGCCGCCGAGTTCACGTAGCTGGCCGTGCAGAATCTTGACCATTCGTGTCAGTTTTTCCAGATCCATTTCCTGCCGCGCCACGACTTCACTCAGCTTGTCGATGGCGTCTTCCTGAAAAGCGATGCGTGATTCCAGCTCTGCCAGGGTATCGTTGTCGGCCATAATGACCTCCTTGCTGTTTGGACGGGGTCCATAGGATAGTTCATAGGTCCCTCTGTCAGAAAGCCTGTCAGGCTTAAGCCATTGAAAAAAAATGACGAATAGAGTATATCTGACGAGCTTCAATGCGCGTCTTCCTAAATCTGCGCATCTTATATTGTATAAACATTCAGCTAATAAACAGAGAAGATCAATGAGTGGTAATCAGTTAATCAAGAGTGTGTTGGCCAGTGTTCTGGCTGCGTTTATTATTCCTTTTCTGCTGCAGCGCGTTGCGGGAGTTGAAATAGGGTTCACCTTGCCGGTTTTGGCAATCATTGCTGTTGTGGTTCTGCTTGTAACCCTGGCCAGTGCCTGGCAACCTGCGGGTACTGCCGTTACGGCGCGGACAGCTCGTCCGTTTTCCGATGCTTCAGAGCAGGATGATGACGAAGGTGACGAGAACGACGGTCGTGAAATCGGCAGCGTTAAATGGTTCAACGTGTCCAAGGGGTTCGGTTTCATCACGCGTGAAAATGGTGATGATGTGTTTGTTCATTTCCGCAACATCCGTGGCCGTGGTCACCGCTCTCTGAACGAAGGTCAGAAAGTTCGCTTCAGCGTGCGTGAAAGCGACAAAGGCCTGCAAGCTGAAGACGTGTCCATCGTTCGCAGCTGACCCCCTCTGCCGGTAGCTTCGCTGCCGGCACCTTTCCTTCCTTCCCTATTTCAAGACGGCTGACGTCGTTTGGTGTATCGAGTCGGCGCTGCGTTGGCAGGGTCATCCGGCCAGGGGTGTTTTGGATAGCGTCCCTTCATCTCCTTCTTCACCTCCCGGTAACTTCCAGCCCAGAATGCGGCCAGATCGGATGTCACCTGTAGCGGTCGTTGTGCCGGCGACAGCAGGTGCAGTGTGAGGGGAATCCCGTGGCCTACACGGGGAGTATCAAGGCAGCCAAACATTTCCTGTAATTTTACCGCCAGTACCGGAGGCGACTGGCTGTAGTCGATTCGATAGCTGGAACCTGAAGGAACGGGTATCCGTTCGGGGGCGAGCTGATCCAGCAACTGCTGTTGTGGCCAGTTCAGCCGGCTGCGCAAAATCGACAGTAGATCGAGCCGAGTCAGATCGTCCTGTCGAGTAACAGTATCCAGCCAGGGCGACAGCCATTGCTCCAGAGTCTGTAGCAGCCCTGCATCGGACAGGTCGGGCCATTGGGCATCACTGTCCTGGCTGGCGGCAAACGCCACTCGTGCCCTGAACTGCTCGACTTCAGGTGTGAAGCTCAGCCGCAGCAACCCTTCACGCTGCAGCAGCGACATAATGGCTCTGCGCCTGTGCTCCGCCGTTACTTCCTGCAGCTGTGTTCGGCTCAACACCAGATTGCCGATGCACACCTGCCGTTCAGCCACAAACCTGTCCTGTCGGCTGTCCCACTCGACGACCTCTTCAGTTCGTTTGAGATCCTTTAGCTGACTTTCGAACAGCGAGGGGGCCAGGGCACTGGCCAGTCTGATTCTGTCCGAAGCGCGTCCATTGTGGCTGCTGAGTGTGGCGACCGCGAGCCATTCATGTTTGCGCAACGGGTCCTGTTCGGCCAGCGTAACCCCTCGCCCCTGGCTGAGGCGATATTGCGCAGAGCCGGGTTCCCGCTGCCGCGCGATCCGGTCCGGGTAGGCGCAGACAATCAGATAGCCGATCCAGTGAGGCTGATCCGGTGCGCTGACGGGCTGCGAGGCGATGTCAAGGCAGCTGTTGCGCAGCTGGCTTGCAAGTTGTTGCAGTCGCCGCCGTTGTGGCTCGCGGCCTGCGTTCTGCAACCAGTCAAGCCGCTGGCGCAGGTCGGCGGACTGAGTATTCAGCGGGTCTCGCTCGGTCAGCAGTACCGCAAGGTCTGCCGCCAATGGCAGCAGGCCGTTTTCCGCACCGCATAGCAACATGTGGGCAAGACGGGGGTGAGTCGGTAGCTCGGCCATGCGCTCGCCTCTGCGGGTCAGACGTAACTGGTTGGGGGCGGGGGCTTCAATCGCCTCCAGCTGCATCAGCAGTTGTATTGCCTGACTGAATGTGGCCGCAGGCGGTGGCTCCAGCCAGATCAGTTCGGCTGGATCGTTCACGCCCCAGTTCAACAGTTGCAGTGCCAGCGGGGCCAGATCGGCCTGAAGAATTTCCGGGCGTGTCTGGGGTTCAAGCTCACTGTGTTGGGCTTCGGACCAAAGCCGATAGCAGGTGCCTGGCCCCAGGCGTCCAGCCCTGCCTGCACGCTGAGTGGCGCTTGCCATCGACACGCGGGTGGTGAACAGACGCGTCATGCCACTGGCGGGATCAAAACGCGCCTGTCGACTCAGCCCGGAGTCGATGACCGCTTCTATGCCCTCAATGGTCAGGCTGGTTTCCGCGATGGCGGTGGCCAGTACCACTTTGCGCTGGCCCCGGGGTGGTGACAGTATCGCCTGTTGCTGCTGATCCAGCGGCAGCTCACCATGCAGCGGGGTCAGCAGCAGCTCGGGATACTGTTCGAGAAGCGGTTCCAGCAGTGCCTGAGTGCGGCGAATTTCGGCCAGTCCCGGCAGAAACACCAGTAGGCTGCCGGCGTGCTGCTGCAGTGTCTGTGCCACCAGTTTTGCGATACGAGGCTCGATCGGCTCGTCGCTGCGACTGCGGGCGGACCAGATGATCTCCACCGGGTGGCTGCGGCCACTGGATTGCACCACAGGTGCGCCGCCGAGTAGTGCAGACAATGTCGAGTGCTCGAGGGTTGCCGACATCAGCAGCAGTTTGAGTGGAGGCCCTTCGAGCAGCAGCTCCCGCCCCTGCAGTGCCAGTGCCAGACTGAGGTCGGCATCCAGGCTGCGCTCGTGAAATTCATCCAGAATCAACAACCCTATGCCTTCAAGCCCCGGATTTTCCTGCAGCATGCGCACCAGCACCCCGCCGGTGACCACTTCCAGGCGGGTGGCCTCACTGGTGCGTGTTTCGAGCCGAACACGATAGCCAACACGCTTACCGACCGGCTCACCCAGTTGCTGTGCCAGTCGTTGGGCTGCAGCCTTGGCCGCAAGTCGTCGTGGTTCCAACAGGATGATTTTCTGTCCTGCCAGCCAGGGCCGGTCCAGCAGTGCAAGTGGCACGCGTGTGGTTTTGCCCGCACCGGGTTCGGCTTCAAGAATCAGTTCGTTCTGTTGCTCAAGGGTGGCAACGATCTCTGGCAGCAGTGAATCGATCGGCAGCTGAGAGAGGTCGGGCATGGTCAGAATCCTTGGCAGTTCGGGCCTGCGAAGTGTACCAGCAACGCAGGCGGGGTGCTGCCCGCGACCGGACAGAAGACCGTGCGATGTACTATCATCCCGCGTGGACCTAACAATCGAGGACCTGCGTTGCTCATGACCTGTTACAAAACCCTGGCCGAACCGATACACAGCGAGATCGAGATCAAGAAGTCACGCTTTATCGGCTGTATTGAGCCGATCCACTCCCATGCGGCCGGACTTGAACGGGTGGCCGAGCTTTGGCGGCAGCACCCGGAAGCGCGGCATATCTGCTATGCGATGCTGGTGGCCGGGCAGGTGCGTCAGTCCGATGACGGCGAGCCTTCGGGCACGGCGGCCCGCCCGATATTGAATGTACTGCAGCACAAAGGGCTGGATTACGTACTGGCCACGGTGGTGCGTTACTTTGGTGGTATCAAGTTGGGTGCAGGTGGTTTGGTACGCGCCTACAGCCAGGCGATCAGCGAGCCGCTGCAGCAGGTCGAATATGTCGAGGTCAAGCCTCAGGCGCAGGCGCAGATCCGGTTTGAGCATGCGCATGAAGCACTGGTGCGCCGTTTGGCCGAGCAGGCCGGGCTGGCACTTGAGGTAGAGTATCAGCAACAGGTGTTGGCCACTCTGCAGGGCGAAGCAGAGCCGCTGGAGCAATGCCTGCACCAACTGAAGGAGCAGACAAGAGGGGAGCTGGAGTTACTGAACACCAATACGGATGTTGGGGCCTGATTCGAGCCTGTTTTCACGTTAGCCTCACACAGTACAGAGCATGCTACAGGTCTGATAAATCTTCAGGACATACCCATGCTTGTTCGCCTGTTTTCAAAACTGTCTTACCTGCCTCGTCCCCGGCTGAGCGCCGTTCAGCTGGGCTGGCTGGTGGCACTGTTGTTGGGGTTGTTCTATAACGGATCGCTCTGGCGCCTGATTCTATCGCTTCAGTATGCTGATGCCGTACACAAGTGGTTTTTTGCCGCAGCTTTTTTACTGTTTCTGCTGGCGGTGATTCAGCTGTTTCTGGGCTTGTTGTGCTGGCCACAACTGATTAAGCCGGTGGCGGTGTTTCTGCTTCTGAGCACGGCGCAGGTCGGTTATTTCATGGACAGTTATGGCATCGTGATTGACAAGACCATGGTGCAAAATCTGTTCGAGACCGACCCGGCAGAAGTGAGGGATCTGGTCACCGGTGCCATGTTGCTTAACTTGTTGTTGAAAGGCGTGTTGCCGTCCCTGTTGCTGCTGTGGATCAGGATCAAGCCCCAGCCGGTTAAGCGGATTCTGGTGGGGCAAACCATCAGTCTGCTCAGCTGCCTGCTCCTGATCGGGCTGAATGCAGCACTGCTGTATAAGGACTATTCCTCGCTGTTTCGCAATCACCGTGAGATCCGCAATCTGGCGCTGCCGTCCAGCTACCTGTACTACACAGGGCGATACCTCAGTGGAGCCTATGATGCCTCCAAGCGTGTCTTTCAGCCGCTGGGGCTGGACGCTCGACTTGAATCAGCCGGGTTTCAGACTGTATCCGCGAAAGCGCAAAAGCCTGACGTGCTGATTGTGGTATTGGGTGAGACGGCACGCAGCATGAACTTTGGCCTCAACGGCTATGCGCGAGATACCACTCCCGAGCTGGAGCGCCTGCCGGTGGTGAGCTTTACGGATGTGGAATCCTGCGGTACCAGTACAGCTGTGTCGGTGCCCTGTATGTTCTCGCTGCAGCAGCGAGAACGATATGACGATGAGCAGGTGGCCTATCAGAGCAATGTGCTGGATATTTTGCAGCATGCAGGTGTTTCTGTACGTTGGCGTGAAAACAACTCCGGCTGCAAGGGTGTGTGTGCACGCATTCCGGTGATCGAGGCGGAGCAGCTCAATCCAGGGCACGACTGTACGGAAGAGGAATGCTTCGATGATCAGTTATTGTTCGGGTTGCAGCAGCAGCTGGAGGGGCTTAAGGGGCCTGCGGTGATCGTACTGCATCAAAAGGGCAGCCATGGGCCGGCTTATTTTGAACGTGTCCCTGAGAACTATCAGTACTTCACACCGGTCTGCCAAAGCAGCGAGCTGCAGACCTGTGTTCAGACCGATATCGTCAACGCCTATGACAATACCATTCGCTATACCGACCATCTTTTGGCACGGGTGATCGAGCTGTTGCAGCGGCAAGAGCAGCTTAACGCCGCCATGCTCTATGTCTCGGATCATGGCGAGTCGTTGGGGGAGAATAACCTCTACTTGCATGGTATGCCCTGGCTGCTGGCGCCAGAAGAGCAAAAGCAGGTGCCTCTGATCACCTGGCTGTCAGCCGGGTTCCAGCAGGAGCATGGTGTTGACTGGCAGTGCCTCAAGGCAAACAGCGACAAACCACTCAGCCATGACTTCCTGGCTCACTCTCTGTTGGGGCTGATGCAGGTCAGTACATCAGTCTACCAGCCAGAGCTGGATCTGTTTGCGCCTTGTCGTAATGGGCAGTGGAGTCTCGCGACAGTACACAATCAGTCGGCCCGGAAGGCTGATGGCTGAAACTCGATCCGGGCCTGGAACTGCCGAGCATCCTGGTGGTAACAAAAATGTGCTCCGGCCTTGTCACATAGTTGAGCAATGATGGGCAGGCCGTAGCCAAAGCCCTGTTGCTTGTTTTCTGGGCCTGCAGTTGCTACTGGGTTGGTCAGGATCAGTGAGTGAGTATCCGCCTCAAGTGTCAGCACCCCTGTACCATGGCGGCGCGCATTGCCCAGCAGGTTGTCGAGTATGACTGACAATATGAAGGGGTGAATGGACCAGTCCAGTACTGGTCCAATCTGCAGCTGCAGCTCAAGCCCCGAATGGTCACTTTGGTTGATCAGCTGCTGCAGCATGTGGCTGTCGACTTTGCAATGCTCTGAAGGCTGTTCACGGGAGAGCCAGAGGAAGGAGTCGGTCAACTGCTCCATTCGATTAACGGCTTGGGCGATCCGCTGATACGCACGTTTCTCGGCGGGATTGGTGTGATCTCTCGACATCTCCTGCAACAGATCCAGCGAGCCATGTATCACGGTCAGGGGGGAGCGCAGTTCGTGACTGGCAAAGCGGGTAAAGTTCTGTTCCCGCTGAATAAAGCCATCAATGCGCCGCAACAGCTGGGCAAAGCGCTGGCTCATTTCACCCAGTTCATCCTTGCGGGGCAGGGGCGTCATCTGTGGCGAAGAAGGATCAACCGCTTCAATTGCCTGCATCAACTCCCGCACGGGGCGTGTCTGTTGCCAGATCAGCAGTAGAGTGATGCCCATGGCTCCAAGCGAAAACAGTAGAATTCCCCCAATTACGAGCGCTCGTTCCATCAACTCGGATGAATTGGGCTCGTCCAGCAATTGCTCAATACTCGTTTGCTGGAGTTCTGGCTGACTGGCCATGTATTCGAGAATGGCTGCACGGTTGGCATCCTCAATACTTTCGACCAGGTGCCAGCCCGCCAGCCAGTACAGGCTGGTCAAGAGCAGAGTGGAGAGTCCGGTAATCAGAATGATGCGAGTTGTGAATTTCATGGCGTTTCTGTGGTGTTGGGGGCATCTGGAAGTTGTAGATACACACCGCTTCCCCTGCGGGTGTGCAGCATTGCGGAGTCGAACGGCTTGTCGAGTTGGGTTCTCAACTGATACAGCAGTGACCGCAGCGCATCACTGTCCGGGGGCTCGTCTCCCCAGATGGCCTGCTCAAGCTCGCGACGGCTGACGACGCGGGGAGCATGTGCGATCAGGTGGCGCAGCAGAGTAAAGCCCTGAGGGGTCAGCTGCAGCGGTACTTCATCGCGCCGTGCCTGTTGCTGTTCCACATCCAGTTCCAGTGGACCGAAATGCAGCAGGCGCAGTTGTTGACGTGATACGCGTCGGCTCAAGGCTTCAATGCGACAAACCAGCTCGTCCATGGCAAAGGGCTTGACCAGGTAGTCGTCGGCACCGGCGGAAAAACCGGTGACCTTGTCATTCACTTGATCGAGAGCTGTCAGCAGCAGAATCGGGGTGGTGACACCCAGCTGACGCAGCTGCTGACAGAGCGCAAAACCACTGATGCCGGGCATCATGACATCCAGCACCAGTACGTCATGATGTTGTTGCCTGGACAGTTCGAGTGCTTGCTCGCCGGTACGGGCACAGTCAACACTGATGCCGCGCCAGCTTAAAAAGTCGGCGATTGCCTCAAGAATGCCAGGATCGTCATCGGCTAGTAGAACGGAAATCTGAGACATTGGGCAGACGCTCGCTTACTGATTTTAATTGCATCATAGAGCTGTCGGGGTGAAGGCTGCAATCGCGCCTGGGTGCCAGCATCAGCGCCGCCAGCAGGGCGTTGATCGACCAACACAGTGTAAAACTCCAGATATCGTGTGACAGAAAATGTGCGCCTCGCAGCTGCTGAGTGGTCCCGAACAGCAGGCCGAGCCCCAGTGCCAGGGCAAGTGTGGCATATCGCCACCGTGGCTGGACAGTTGCCGCCGCAAAATAGAGCGCAAGCCAGGCATACCCGGCACTGGCGTGTCCGGCGGGAAAGCAGCTTCCGCTACCGTGATTGAAAAGCTGCTGCAGCAAGGGTGAGTAAGGTACATCGCCGCCAAAAGGTTGCAGGCTCCAGGGACATTCAACGCCAAGGGAGCGTTTGCCCAGCAGAATCACTCCGCTGGCAATCAGTGGCGAAATGACCAGATAGGCCAGAACTCTTCGGTAAGGTCGCAGCCGTGGACGAATGCCACTGGCCAACAACAGGATGAGGCAAAGCAGAAGCAAGGCAATGCTGAACTGTCGACCGCGTTGATGGAGTAACTCACTGAACAGCCAGTGCTCCTTCAGGGTCCATTCATGACCTTCCAGCGCATAGATCCATTGGGCCAGTGTCAGATCAAGCTGAAAACGGTGGATGATCAGGGTCGCCACCATGGCGCATGCCAGCGCCGCAAGGGCTGAGCATATGAGGCCTGTGCGGCCCGGAAGGCTGGAATTCATGCTGTAACAACCGCCACTGTAGAGGGGACTGGCATGATGCCTGCCTCCGAGTGAAAAGGACGTGAAAGCCTTGCTCGCGTCACACAGAGGTGTTTGGTCGAGACGAGCATTCGGCTGCCGAAGGGGTACCCTCAGGCTGTTCCTGACGGGCATTCCGGGGCGATAGATGCTGTCTCCAGACCCAGCTGCTGGCCCAGTTTGACGGCATAACGTGAGACGCAGCCAGTGTAGCGTCGGTCAGTGCGATCCGCTCCTGTTCAACATTGCGTCGAATCTGATCCAGCAGCAGGTGTATTTTCTGGTCGGCCTGGGCCAAAAACGCCTGCTCGATGACTTTGTCAGTCTTGTGTGACAAGAGATAACCGTTCAAGACCAAAATACTGATGGCAAACAACAAAAAACGTGCAGAGAGGGGTAATCGAGCGCGTTTTTCTTCCGTCTGTGAAGCTTTGTAGCTGTCGTGATGATGATTTTGCACCCTGATCTCCCGGACCTGCTTGTGATTCTGTATCACTGCTGACTACGCGCAGAGCTTATTAAAGCAGCCTTAAGACGTCGCGTGGAAAAAGCCGATGCTTTAAGTTTGGTTTCAGCCAGCCCGAGTACAGTGGCTCCTGTAAACCAACACAAACAGGAGTAACCTGATGAAAAAGCTGATTGCGAGCCTGATCCTTTCCACAGCTGCCGTCTCCGGTGTGGCCATGGCTGGTGACAAATGTGATGTGCCACAGGATGAATGGCAAACTGAGGAGGCCTTCCGTGCCGCCATTGAAGCCAAGGGATGGGAGATCAAAAAGTTCAAGATCGATGACGGCTGCTATGAAATCTATGGCTATGACGAGAAGCAGCGTCGTGTAGAGGCTTACTTCGATCCCAAGACTTTCGATATGGTCAAAATGGAACTGGACGACTGAGGAGCTCATAATGAATGCCACTGTAAAGGTCTGGGATCCTCTGGTGCGGGTGTTTCACTGGTCACTGGTGCTCTGCTTTGCAGTGGCCTGGGCCAGTGCGGATGACTGGCAGGACCTGCATGAAATAGCAGGCTATACAGCTGCGACATTGATCGCTTTCCGGTTGATATGGGGGCTTTTCGGTCCCCGTTATGCCAGATTCCGGCAGTTTGTGCGTGATCCAAAAGTTGTTGCAGGATATCTGTCGGATATGTTGAAGGGGCGCGAGGCGCGTTACCTGGGGCATAATCCGGCAGGTGGTATCATGGTTGTGGCTCTGCTGCTGGGCATGGGGCTATTGACACTCACCGGCTGGCTTTACACGGATCTGTTGTGGGGTGAAGAGTGGGTCGAAGAGAGCCATGAGTTGCTGGCCAATCTGATGCTTATGCTTGCGGGGTTGCATGTGGCCGGTGTTGTTCTGGCCAGTGTTCGTCACCGCGAGAGCCTGGTTAAATCGATGATCACGGGACGTGAGCGTGTGCCGGGTGAGGCTGACGTGAATTGATGAGGTCTCAATAAATTGCTGGAGGTGACACAATGAAAAGCCTGTTTGCCATTCTGCTGCCATACATGATGGGGCTGACAATAGTGCTGTCACCTGTAGCCCTGGCCGGTCGTGATCTTGATCAAAATGAAGCGCGTCGCCTGATGTTGTCCGGGCAAATCCGGCCCTTGTCTGAGTTGATGTTACTGCATCCAGAACGATTGAACGGACATCTTCTTGATGTAGAGCTCGAAGAGGAGGATGGGCGCCTGGTCTATGAAATTGAGGTGCTGGGTAAGGATGGTGTGGTACGTGAGTTTTACCTGGATGCTTCCAGTGGCGCTGTTATCAAGGAAGAGATCGAGGACTGAGCATGCGAATTCTTCTGGTTGAAGATGATGTTCGACTTGCGGCGGAGCTCAAGCCCCGGCTGCAGCAGGCAGGTTTTGCCGTTGAAACCGCTCATGATGGCGAGGATGGTGAGTTTCTTGGGCGGGAGGAAAATTTTGATGCCGTTATTCTGGATCTGGGCCTGCCTCGCAGGCCGGGCCTTGAAGTGCTCGCAAACTGGCGCAGCGCAGGTCTGGATATGCCGGTACTGGTACTGACGGCACGTGATGCCTGGCATGAACGCGTGGATGGACTCAAGGCCGGTGCAGATGATTATTTGGGCAAGCCTTTCCACACCGAAGAGTTATTGGCGCGTCTTGAGGCGCTGGTCCGCCGTCATCACGGTCATGCCAGCAGTCGTCTGCAAGTGGCGGGGCTGGAGCTGGACAATGATCTTCAGCTGGTACGTGATCAGGAGGGGCTGGAGCATCCGTTGACCGGTCGAGAGTTCCGCCTGCTGCGTTACATGATGCTTAACGCTGACAGGGTGCTGTCCAAGAACGAGCTGAGCGAGCATGTCTACGAAGAGGAAGATCTGCGTGACAGCAACGTGATTGAGGTCTATATCAACCGTTTGCGTCAGCGTTTTGGCAAACGCTGCATCCTGACCCGGCGTGGTCAGGGGTATGTGATGCCGAGTCAGCCTGAGAGCGGCTCATGAGTCGAAATCAGGTGGCCACGAGTAGCTCGCTTGAGTGGCGGATTCGGCGGCAGCTCCTGCTGGTGCTGTTGTTGGTCATGAGCGGACTGCTGATGTTGGTACACATCAGTGTCAGCCATTTGACCCAGAATTTTGTCCTCAGTCGCCTGGAGCATGATGCCGAGAGCCTCATTGCGGCATTGGAGCGTGGGGCCGATGGCCGCTGGCAGTTGAATGAGACGACATTGCCGCAAGTGTATCAGCGGGTGCACTCGGGGCACTATTATGTACTTGCTAGTGACACAATGACCTTGCACTCACGCTCTCTTTGGGACCTGGAAACCTCAACTCGAATGATGCCTGTGGGTGTCAGTCGCAGTGATCTCAAGCCCGGGGTCGGTGATCAGCAGTGGTTGATCAGAGAACAGGGGTTCAGTAAACAGGGACAGAGCTTTTCGCTCTGGATAGCAGAAGATATTGCGGACCTGCAGCAGGAACAGCGTCAATTTGAAGCAGGGCTTCTGCTGCTGTTGCTGTTGAGTCTGCCGTTGTTGCTGATCCTGCAAAGGCGTGTGTTGCGTTCGGGATTTGCCCGTCTTGAGCCTTTGCGCCAGAGCCTCGCGCGACAGCAGGCTGGTGCCGAGGTTGAGTTTCCGGCTGAGATACCTCAAGAAGTGGTGCCCCTGGTAGAAACCATTACCCAGCTGTTGCGCCGTTCAGGTGAGCAAACAAGTCGCTCACGGATGGCACTGGGCAATCTGGCACATGAACTCAAGCATCCGTTACAGGAGTTGCAGTGGCTTGCACGGCAGCATCCGGACCCTGAACAGGGTGCACAGTTGCTGCGACTGTATCGGCAGCTGCATCAGCGTATTGATCGGGAGCTGCGTCGGGCACGGATTGCCGGTGCGCCGGGGCCGGGAAGGCAGTTTGTGCCGAGGGATGAAGTGACACACCTGGTGCGCCTGCTTCAGCGTATCGGCCGAGATGATATCGATTTTAAATCCGAATTGCCGCCCGGGGCGATCCCTTTTGATCGTGATGACATGCTGGAGCTGCTCGGCAACCTGTTGGATAACGCCTGGCGTCATGCCTGTCGGCGTGTACGGCTTCACATACAGCCCGAGAAGGATAATATCCACTTGTGGTCAATACTGGTCGAAGATGACGGTGCAGGTGTGAATGCTGCTGATTTGCTGCGGTTATCTGAGCGTGGTGTGCGTCTGGATGAGCAGGCCAATGGCAGCGGTTTGGGGCTGTCTATCTGTCGCGCGGTGGCAGAAAGCTACGATGGAAAGCTGGTTTTTGCCGCTTCAGAACTCGGGGGGCTGCAGGTAAAGGTGAGTCTGAGAGCAACATGATTTGGCTTGGCGTATGACTCGCTTCCGCTTTACGTAACGGATGTGGATATGAACGCCGTAAACTCTTTCAGCAGGTCCGGGTCGTACCAATGAGCATCCGAATGCATCATGGCAATTGCGTCCGCAGGTTGTGCCCCCTTATGGTAGGGCCGATCTTCAGTGATGGCATCATATGAGTCGATAATTCGGACGATTCTGGCCAGTAGAGGGATTTTTTCACCCGATAGCCTGGCCGGGTATCCACTGCCATCAAAATTTTCATGATGATACAAAACGATCGCTACAACCAGGTCATCAAGTGACAGTGGCTGAATAAGCTCTGCTCCAAGCTGGGTATGTTGCTGGATAAGCAGATACTCGGCATGAGTCAAGCGAGAAGGTTTGTGCAAAATCGATTCGCTGATCGAAAGCTTGCCGATATCATGGATTTCAGCACCGTAGGCCAGTGTGTTGCTATCATCCCTGTTCAGGGACAGGTGCTTTGCAAAGCCCTCTGCATAGGACCTCAACCGACTCTGATGGCTCGCAATATCAGGGTCTCGGGCATCAACCACCCGCTGTATAAAAGCAAAAATATGAGGCATGAATAATCCTTCTCATTGCCCGTCGTGATTTCATACAGACACTATAGGCCCATTTTCACGCAAATAGAAATCGCCAGGGATCAGAAGGGGCTTGGGTTGCAGTGATATGTACCAGTTCGCTATTACATCCCTGTAATGTATTATTGCTCAAAGTGTTCAATTCGTTTTTGTCTGCTATGGCAAACGCGGATAGAGGTCAGCGGCTGTTATGAAAACGTATTGGTTAAGCAGGGGGTTACAGAAGCAGTGCTGCTGATGATCGATAACTTCGACAGTTTTACCTGGAATGTTGTCCGCTACTTCGAAGAGCTGGGGATGGAAGTGCAGGTGCATCGCAATAACGCGATTACGCTGGAACAGATTGAAGCCCTGGCGCCTACCCATATGGTGATATCTCCCGGTCCTTGTACACCGGCTGAAGCGGGTATCTCGGTTGCTGCCATACGTCATTTTGCCGGGCATCTGCCGATTTTGGGGGTTTGTCTTGGGCATCAGTGTATTGGTCATGCGTTCGGGGCTGAGGTCGTCAGGGCGCGTCAGGTCATGCATGGCAAAACATCTTTGATCGAGCATCGTGGTAAAGGCCTGTTTGCGAGTATTAAGCAGCCGCTTGAGGTGACGCGTTACCATTCTCTGGTTGTGCGCCGCGAGAGTCTGCCGGATTGTCTTGAAATGACGGCATGGACGACCACCGCAGATGGCGAGCCTGACGAAATCATGGCGCTGCGGCATCGAGAGCTTGAACTGTACGGGGTGCAGTTTCATCCCGAATCCGTTCTGACTGAACAGGGACATGCACTGCTGGAAAACTTTATTCAGCGGCGTTGAATCGCATACTAACAGGAGGCATTGGATGAATATTCAGGAAGCGCTGGCACGCATTGTCGACCATATCGACCTCGGTTTTGAAGAGATGGAAGACGTCATGCGTCAGGTAATGACCGGGCAGTGCAGTGAGTCCCAGATTGCCGGCTTTCTGGTTGGCCTGCGGATGAAGGGTGAGTCGATTGATGAAATTACCGCGGCTGCCAAGGTGATGCGTGACCTGGCCACACCGGTACGTCCGGCCGTAGGCCCCCTGGTTGATATTGTTGGTACCGGTGGCGATGGCGCCAACCTGTTCAACGTGTCATCGGCCAGTGCCTTTGTCGCGGCGGCCTGTGGTGTCAAGCTTGCCAAACACGGCAATCGTGGTGTTTCTTCCAGCAGCGGCAGCGCTGACCTGCTGGAGCAGGCCGGTATCAATCTGGATTTGGGCGCCGATGAGGTCGCACGCTGTATCGATGAAGTTGGTATCGGCTTCATGTTTGCGCCTGGCTACCACGGTGCCATGAAGCATGCGATCGGTGCCCGCCGTGCGCTCGGTATGCGGACTTTGTTCAACATACTGGGCCCCATGACCAACCCGGCTGGCGCGACCCGCGGCGTGATCGGCGTATTCACGCCCAAGCTCTGTCGCCCCATGGCGGAAGTGATGCAGCAACTGGGGGCTGAACACATTATGGTGGTGCATGCAAAGGATGGGTTGGATGAAATCAGCCTGGCCACCCAGACGCAGGTTGCGGAGCTGCAAAATGGCAAGATTACGGAATACAGCTTGTCACCTGAAGATGTGGGCATCGACAGTCAGAGCTTGATCGGTCTGAGTGTGAACAGTCCCTCGGAGTCGTTGGCCCTGATTCAGCTGGCGTTGAGTGGTTCGGATGAGCCGGTGGCACGAAAGGCCGCTGCCATGGTGGCACTGAATGCTGGCGCAGCCGTATATCTTAGCGGGCAGGCGGATACACACCAGGCCGGTGTCGAGCAGGCTTTGGAAGCCATACGTTCGGGCGTAGCACTGGATAAAATGAAGCAGCTGGCCGCGTTCAGTCAGCAGCTGGGGAAAACTGAATAATGAATGATACACCCACAATTCTGAAAAAGATCATCGCTCGCAAGCATGAAGAAGTGGCTGAGCGCAGTGCACGGGTATCGATTGCAGACCTGAAACAGCGTATTGCCGATCAGCAAGGCAGTGCGTCAGATCCGCGCGGGTTTGCGGATGCGCTGGCAACGTCGCTGTCATCGGGTCAGCCTGCAGTGATCGCCGAGATCAAAAAGGCCAGCCCTTCAAAGGGCGTGATTCGAGACCCCTTTGAGCCGGCCGAAATTGCCGCTTCGTACGAGCGGGGCGGTGCCAGCTGCCTGTCGGTACTGACCGATGTAGACTTCTTTCAGGGGGCGGACGAATACCTGCAGCAGGCACGCAGCGCCTGTTCATTGCCGGTCATCCGCAAGGATTTTATCGTGGACCCCTATCAGATCTACGAAGCCCGCACACTTGGGGCTGACTGTATTCTGCTGATTGTTGCGGCCCTGAGCGATGCGCAGTTGTCTGACTTGACCACGCTGATCCATGAGCTTGGCATGGATGTGCTGATTGAGGTGCATAATGCAGAGGAACTTGAGCGTATTCTGCCGCTCAACACCCGTCTGGTTGGGATTAATAACCGTGATCTGCACACCTTTGACGTCAGTCTTGAAAACACCTTCCAGCTGCTCGATCGCATCCCGTCAGATCGCATTATCGTGACCGAGAGCGGCATTTTGACGCCGGATGACGTGGCTGCCATGCAGGCCCGGCAGGTCAACGCTTTCCTGATCGGTGAGGCGTTCATGCGGGCAGACGATCCAGGACAGCAGCTGGCGCGCTTTTTCAGCGCTGCACACTAACGCATTGTGAGGAAACAGGCAGTATGAGCATGAATGTCAGTGTTAACTGGGATGGCGATGATCGTTTCAAGGCGACCACCGGTTCCGGTTTTGAAGTGGTAATCGACAAGGATCTCCAGCAGGGGCCGCGGCCCATGGAGCTGGTGCTGACCGGTCTGGGCGGTTGTACCAGTGTTGATGTGGTGGGCATTCTGCGCAAGGCGCGTCAGGATGTGACCGCTTGCGTGGCTGAAATCAGTGCCGAGCGCTCGGACGAAGTGCCTTCGGTCTTTACCGAAATTCATGTCAAATTCATTGTCAGTGGCCGCAAGCTGAAACCTGCTGCGGTAGAACGTGCGGTTCGCCTGTCCGCTGAACAGTACTGCTCGGCATCGCTGATGCTTGAGCGTGGAGGGGTGAAAATCAGCCACAGCTTTGAAATTGTGGACGTGGAATAAACCCGTTTTATCACTTGTTTCTTGAAGGGCGCTGAAGTATAATTTTGCGTCCTTTTTATTTGTTCAACTCCTTGCTTTCAACCACCGGCATTCGGCGGGTGACTTGAAGGCTGTGAAACCGTAAGGAGCAAAAATGCGTCATTACGAAATCGTATTCCTGGTTCACCCGAACCAGAGCGAGCAGGTTCCGGCGATGATCGAGCGCTACAAGACTCTGATCGAAGGTGCTCAGGGCCAGATTCACCGTCTGGAAGACTGGGGCCGTCGTCAGCTGGCTTACCCGATCAACAATGCACACAAGGCACACTATGTGCTGATGAATGTTGAAACGACTCAGGACATCCTGGACGAACTGTCCAGCATGTTCCGTTACAACGACGCTGTGCTGCGTAACATGGTGATCCGTTGCAATGAAGCGGTCACTGAAGTTTCTCCGATCAAGGCAGCAGAGTCTCGCGAAGAGCGCAAGCCGCGTCGCGAAGAGCGCACAGAGCAGAAGCAGGACAACAGTTCTGCCGATGACAGCTCTGATGAAGAAGCTGCTGAAGAGTAATCGTTAACCCTATTTATTGGAGAAGTTCAGATGGCACGTTTTTTCCGTCGTCGCAAGTTCTGCCGTTTCACCGCTGAAGGCGTAAAACAGATCGACTATAAGGATCTGGATACCCTGAAAGGCTACATCACTGAAACCGGCAAAATCGTTCCGAGCCGTATCACTGGCACCAAGGCACGCTATCAGCGTCAGCTGGCGACCGCTATCAAGCGAGCCCGCTACCTGGCTCTGCTGCCGTACACCGACAGCCACGACGTTTAAGCGTCGGTTGATACAGCCGTAGGCAGCACACAGTGCTGCCAGACTCGTTTAATGCTGCTGCCCGGAGGTTGCGTGCAGCAGCCGGGATTCAAGACTGCAGCCTTTGCAGAACAAGAGGTTTTACGAGATGGAAGTTATTCTGCTCGAAAATATCGGTAAACTGGGTAATTTGGGTGACAAGGTCGCCGTTAAATCGGGCTTTGGCCGTAACTACCTGGTTCCTCAGGGTAAAGCCGTACCGGCTACCGCTGATAATGTCGCCAAGTTTGAAGAGCGTCGTGCCGAACTGGAAAAAGCCGCTGCTGACAAGCTGGCTCAGGCCCAGGCTCGCGCCGAACAGCTGAACGAACTGGAACTGTCTCTGGTCACCAAAGCTGGTGACGAGGGTAAACTGTTCGGTTCCATCGGCACCCGTGATATCGCGGAAGCACTGAGCTCTGCCGGCGTTCAGGCCGACAAGAGCGAAGTACGTCTGCCGGAAGGTGCGATCCGTCACGTTGGCGAGTTCGACGTCGACATTCAGGTACACCCTGAAGTGACCGCGACCATCAAGCTGGTTATTGCCGGCGAATAATTTCGCTCTGCAATCCGGTTAAGAAAAAGCACTGCGTGGTATATACTGCGCAGTGCTTTTTTTATGTTCAAAAATGACGATGTTGTATAGCTCAGGAGACGTGATCCGGTGGAAATGGCAGATCTGAACGACGAGGTGCTGGAACAGATCAAGCAGCCACCCCATTCGATTGAGGCCGAGCAGTCGGTTCTGGGCGGCCTGATGCTGGACAACAACGCCTGGGATACGGTCTCGGAAGTACTGCTGGAAGATCAGTTCTACCGCGGCGATCATCGCATGATCTTCCGTACCATGCAGAAGCTGATCGATGAAGGTCGGCCGATCGATGTGGTCACTCTGTCGGAAGAGCTGGACCGCACCGGCGAGCTGGAAAATGCGGGTGGTCTGGAGTATCTGGTCACGCTGGCCCGCAACACCCCCAGTACCTCGAATATCCGCGCCTACTCCGAGATTGTGCGTGACCGTTCACTGCTGCGTCAGATGATCAGCGTAGCCAACGAGATCGCCGACAGTGCATTTCATCCCGGCGGTCGCGCCTCTGATGAAATCCTCAACGAAGCCGAGCAGAAAATCTTCCAAATTGCGGAAAATCGACCCAATCAGGGAGGCCCCGAGGGGGTAAATCCGCTGCTTAAGCGTGCGGTGGACCGGATTGATGAACTGTTCAACAATGCGGACTCCCTCACGGGGGTCACCACCGGTTTTGATGACCTGGATGATCGCACCGGTGGTTTGCAGAAGTCGGACCTGGTGATTGTGGCAGCGCGTCCCTCAATGGGTAAAACCACTTTCGCCATGAACCTGGTCGAAAATGCTCTGATGGCAACTGAGAAGCCGGTACTGGTGTTCTCGCTGGAGATGCCCGCCGACCAGTTGGTGACACGTATGCTGTCATCGCTTGGTCGTATCAATCAGACCAAGGTACGTAACGGTCAGCTTGAAGAGGATGACTGGCCCAAGCTGACGACTGCGGTCAACATGCTCAAGAACAAGCCGCTGTTTATTGATGACCAGCCCGGTATCAGTCCCAACGAGATGCGTACCCGTGCACGACGTATCGTGCGTGAGCACGGTGATCTTGCCATGATCATGGTCGATTACCTGCAGCTGATGACCCTTAAAACGGGTAAAAGTGAAGGCCGTACCCAGGAGATATCAGAGATTTCCCGATCCTTGAAAGCCCTGGCCAAGGAGATGAGCTGCCCGGTGGTGGCGCTGTCGCAGTTGAACCGAAGCCTTGAACAGCGTCCCAATAAGCGTCCGGTGAACTCGGACCTGCGTGAATCCGGCGCTATCGAGCAGGACGCCGACGTGATCATGTTCATCTATCGTGATGAGGTATACAACGAGGACAGCCCGGACAAGGGAACCGCTGAAATCATTATCGGCAAGCAGCGTAACGGTCCCATCGGTTCGGTTCGTCTGGCGTTTATAGGGCAGTACACCCGTTTCGAGAATCTTTCACACATCAACTACAACTACGATGATGGTGAGTAGGGTGATGCTCAGGACTCCCTGAGCATCTTGTTGCGAAAGCCTTCAGGCACGGCAACTACCTTGCGGTCGGTGTAATCGAAGAACACGATGCCGGTTTTTGCATGCGCAATCTCCACCGCCGTGTCCTTGTTGCTCAGCAGATAGTAAAGATCGCAGCCGTACTTGTTGAAATCGGCCACCGTTACATCCACCTGCACGCGATCACCATGGAAGCTCTCCGCCTTATAAACGATGGCAGAGTCGGTCATGATGATCCCCGCCCCTTCTACATCAAACTCGGCGTAGTGGTAATGCTTGAGGAAGCGCAGGCGGGCCTCATGTACCATCGACAGCACGGCATCATTGCCCATGTGGCCGCCATAGTTGATGTCGCTGATACGGACACACAATTCGGTGCTGAACAGGTAATTGTCCGGCATATCCAGTTTGATCCGGGCCATTTCGTGCACTCTCCTGAAAGTTGCTTACAACCGATCCAGCTCCTGCATCACCGCGACCATGGCAGTGGTGAGGGTAGTAAGATCTGCATCTGACATGATATAGGCTGGCATGACATAGACAAGCCTGCCAAATGGGCGTACCCACACGCCCTGGTCGACAAACATGGGCTGCACCTGGGCCAGTGAAACCGGTTCATGACGCTCGATTACGCCGATCGCGCCCAGCACTCTTACATCGGCTACGCTGGTCAGAGCACGAGCGGGCTCGAGGCCCTGCTTCAGGCCTGATTCAATGCGCTGTACCTGAGAGTGCCAGTCTTGTTGTTCCAATTGATTCAGGCTTTCCAGTGCCACGGCGCAGGCCAGCGGGTTGGCCATGAAGGTGGGTCCGTGCATGAAGCATCCAGCGCCTCCTGCAGAGATGGTATGCGCAATCTCCGCTGTGGCCAGCGTCGCGGCCAGCGTCATGTAGCCGCCGGTCAGGGCCTTGCCAAGACACATGATATCGGGGCTGATGCCGGCATGATTACAGGCAAACAGTTCACCGCTGCGACCAAACCCGGTGGCAATCTCGTCGGCAATCAGCAGCACCTTATACTGATCGCAGAGCGCCCGTGCCTGGCGCAGCCATTCGGGGGAGTAGAAGCGCATTCCACCGGCGCCCTGAACAATGGGTTCCAGAATCAGTGCTGCCAGCTCACCATGATGCTGGTCCAGCAGGCGTTCGAGCTCTGCGATATCGGTAGCTGCAAAGCCGCCATCAAAGGGGGGCTCCGGGCGAGGAGCAAACAGCTGCTGTGCCAACACGCCACTGAACAGTTCATGCATGCCGTTGACAGGATCGCACACCGACATGGCACCGAAGGTATCGCCATGGTAGCCGTTGCGCAGGCTGATCATGCGGTGCTTTTCCGGTTTGCCTCGGGCATGCCAGTACTGGATCGCCATTTTCAGCGCGACTTCGACGGAAACCGAGCCGGAATCGGCCAGAAAAACACGCTCCAGGCCTTCGGGTGTCATCTCGACCAGCTTGCGTGACAATTCAATAGCGGGTGAGTGTGTCAGACCACCGAACATCACATGGGACATGCGATCGATCTGCTCATGCGCGGCCTGGTTCAGAGCCGGATGATTGTAACCATGGACCACTGACCACCAGGAGGCCATGCCATCGATCAGCTCACGTCCGTCTGTCAGGCGCAGGCGTACACCCGAAGCGGACTCCACCGGGAACATCGGTGGCGGGTTGATCATGGACGAATAGGGGTGCCAGATATGCTGACTGTCAAAGGCAAGCTGTTCTGTATCAGGACCGTGCATGCTGATCTCCACTCCTGGGAAGCTGGTGTGAGGGAGCTCATTAGAGCGGTCTTTGCAGTGGGCTGCAACCTCTCGCAGGACTAGTTGCGCACTTCAATTCGGTTACGGCCACCGCTTTTGGCCTGATACAGAGCTGCATCTGCTCGGCTCAGCAGTTCGGAACTGCTGGTATCATTGGCATGGAGTGTGGTGACGCCGATGGAGAGCGTCATGGGGATCAGACCATCCACCGTTTCGGTAGGGGTCAGCTCAAGCAGGTGACGCAGTCGTTCTGCCAGCTGTACGGCACCCTCAAGGCCGGTGCCGGGCAGCAGGATGGCAAATTCTTCCCCCCCTAAACGACCAATCGAATCAGTTTCGCGCAGGCAGCTTCGAGCAAGGCTGGCAAAGTGCTTCAATACCAGGTCGCCGGTGTTGTGGCCGTATTCGTCGTTTATCCGTTTGAAGTGGTCGAAATCGATCATCAATAGACTGCTGGGATGATCCAGACGTCGGCTCAGGCGCTGCTCCTCATGCAGCCGCTCTAGAAAAGCGCGCCGGTTGCTCAAGCCGGTCAGGGAGTCGGTAGTAGCCAGTAGTTTGAGTTTGCGTTCTGCTTCCTTACGGTCGCTGATATCGCGGAATACGGTAACAACCCCGGTTATTTGCCCACGTTCAATCATTGGCTGACTGGTCACTACAACCGGCAGAAGTTCCCCGGTTCGGGTTTTGAACTGCTCATCACCTTCGTAGGTAATACCCTTGATCGCGTTTGAGAAAATCGGACACTGCTGCAGTGACAGGTCACCCTCCTCATGCTGATGCAGCAACTGATGCAGGTTTTCCTGATACAGCTTCTGTTCGTTATAGCCGGTCAGTCGGCTGACAGCCCTGTTGATGTAGAGAGTCCGGCCTTCCGTGTCCAGGACATAAATGCCTTCGCCAACAGCCGCTCCGATGGCATCCAGCCTATATTTCTGTACCAGAATGGCATGTCGCTGCTGGTGAAGATGAAGCAGCGTTGAGCCCAGCAGGAGGATGACCAGCAGGCTGACCACCAGCATGGTATAAAACTCCCATTGCAGGCCGGTCAGAAGCGGTGCCGGGTGAATGGACAGGATGTAGCCCCCCAGCTCTCCGGTCAGTGTCTGTACCGGAATAAACGCGGCTGCATAGCCGGCACCTTGATGGTAAGTGGCTGTTGCAAAGGGCTCTCTTGTCTTGAGCTGCTGACGGATGCCGGGTTGGGCAGCAAGCGAATGACGCAGAGTTTCCAGTGGCAGCTCTTGGTTCAGGGCATCATTCAGGCTGTCAGTATGGAGCAGAAAATCCGGGCTGATCAGTGCAGGTTGCAGCTGATCCTGAGGTCCGCCCAGTAGCACCGATTCTACGGTACTGCGCTCAAGCAGGAAGATGAAGGTCTGACGCGGTGAGAGGGATGCCAGTGTCTGGCGGATACGGGCAAAGGAAACGGCGGTTTCCATGCTGCCGATCATCTGGCCGTCGAGCATGAGTGGCTGAATGAAGCGGAAGCCAATGAAAAAGCGTCCTACCTCGAAACCGTAGCAGGCCTCGGGCTGCTCCTGCAGGCGTCGAAGTGAAGGCCTTATTTCGGCCAGAGAGTCACCATGAACGCCGGGAGCATGGAAACGCAGGAAACTGGTGCCGTCTGCCTGGTGGAACTGCCATTGAGCAATGCCGCGTTGCGCGAGGTCCTGATAGTGCGGGAGTAATCGTTGATACAGCTCTTCTCTCAGCAGTGCGCGCTCTGAATGATTATCGGCATTGACGCCGAGATCAAACAGGTGAATCAGTTCAGGCTGGCGGGCCAGATCCGCATAAAATGTATCCATTGCCAGCGCGTAGCGCTCCAGGCTGGCATCATAGGTTGCCTGCAGCAGAGTGGAAGCGTGCTCCAGATACTGTTGCACCCTGTCCTGGCGGACCTGATGCAGGAACAACACTGTCAGCAGGAAAAGGCCGGAAAGCAGTAATACATAAAGACCCTTGCGCATGGTTCGGCCCTTCATGGCTCAAGATCCATTAAGGAGAGCTTAGAGTCAGCTTAGCACCCGTTGCTGACGGGCACAAAGCATCCTCTTCCCGGGCTCAGTCCGGTTGGAACAGAGCACCGCTGGTAATCGCGCGCAGGGTTTTGAGCAGCAGTAGACAGACCACAAATGTCACCACAATCAGTGAAAGCCAAGAGAGCAGCAGAAAAAACTCACTGCCTGTCTTCGTCAACATGATTTGGGTCGCGATGCAAAATGCTGCCAGTGGGAAGCTGTAGGCCCACCAGGAGATGAAAAAGCGAATGCGTGAGAAACGCGGCAGCTGGGTAAAAAGAAGCAGCGTAATGAACATCGCGGTGTAGTAGAGGATACGTGCAAAACTGTCGACCACTCCCTGGTTCAGTTGCAGGTAGGAGATAAAACCAACCGCAGGCGGTGCGATCATGATAAAGAGTGTCGGCAACATTTTTTCAGGCAAGGGGTCGTGAAACAGCACCCGGTTGAAGATCAGTGTTTTCAGTACCAGCCAGTAAAGCAGACCAATGCTGAAGAAAAACCAGCTGGCTTCGGTGTAACCGTGCTGTACACCGGCAATCGGCACGACGATGTTTCCCACGACCGGGATAAACCAGGCAGGTGTACTGTGTTGAACCTTGAACCGAGAGTGGTGTATCCACTGGGTCATCACATGCAGCGTCAGCAGCAGATGAATAATGGCACCGCTGATCCACAGGTAGCGTGAAAGACCCGGTGAAAGCTCTAGGGTAGCGGTGGCGATAAGCAGCAGGCTGATTGAGAAGGCCGGAAAGAAACTGATTTTGATCGGGTGGTTGAACTCATCCATCACTTCAGGGCTGAAGCGCACGGTTTTGAGCAGGTAGATGCTGGTAATCATCAGCAATACACAGGCGGTTACTACCAGCAGGATCCGTCCGACCAGTGGTGACATCCCCAGTGTGTAGGCTGCTTTCTGCCAGCTTAGCGTGAGGCCTCCGAGTCCCATTACCATTGCAATCAACGCAATGGGGAAGTGCTGCAGGCGTTGCGGGGCAGACAGCGTTGAGCTGGACTGCTCGGTCATGGCGGCGGCTCCTTTATTTAGTTTGTTCTAATATTCTAGGGCCGTAATCAAGCGGGATCAATCCTGATCAGTCTGAAGGGTGATACTGTTCACTTCGATTCGGTCCCCAGTGATACGAAAGCGAATGTTCAGACCATACAGACTGATACCGTATTCTCTTGTTTCATCCTGTTTCCTGTAGGCCGGGCGCGGGTCACACAGCAGGACTTCGGTGATCTGTCGTGCCAGTGGCTGGCCAAGGCGGCCTGCATGAATCTGGCAAGCCTGTTGCGCCGACTGACTGAAATGCACAGGAAGCGTTAACCGCTCGATGCGTGACGCCAGAGCAAACTCCGCCTCAGGTAGGCTGTCGGCGTAGGGAAGGTAGGGTTTGATGTCGAGAATGGGAGTTCCGTCAAGCAGGTCTGCCCCTTCCACTTCCAGCCAGACCCTATCTCCGCTTTGCTCGATACTGCACAGACGGACCGGTGACAGGCCTATGGGGTTGGGGCGAAACGGTGAGCGGGTGGCAAATACTCCCAGACGCTGGTTGCCACCCAGTCGAGGTGGCCGTACGGTGGGGCTCCAGCCTTGGTCTGAGGTTGCACTGAACAGGAACAGCAGCCAGATATGGCTGCACTGCTCCAGCCCGCGTACCGATTCAGGGCTTGAATAGGGGGGAACCAGTTCGATTCGTGCGCGAATAGAGGCCAGCCCCGGCTGGCGCGGGATGCCGAACTTTTGGTCAAACGGGCTGTGGATAAAGCCGATCGGTGTCATGCTGTGGCTGTGTGGGGCGGTCATCGTCTACTCCGCAGGATTCAGCCGGCAGTATACCCGATCAGGCCGCCTCAACCAGTGGTGCTCGTTTCTGTACCGGCGTTGTACTGCTCCAGTGACGCGATGCTTTCTCGGCCTGCTCAGCCAGACGATGAATGTGGCTCAGGGCATCCATCAGTGCAACAGAGTCAGCCGTGTTCAGCAGGCTGGAAATGGTCTGGTTCAGTAGGCTGCCCTTGAGGTACTGATATTCACGCTGTACCTGGCGCATCATTTGGTGTGCTTCGTAGCCTTGAATGGCCTGATCTTCGCGCACTTCACAGGCGTCGATGAGATGGATGACCGCCTGCTGAAACTCCTGCACGCTCGTGCGAACACCGGGGTCCTTGAGTTGCTCCAGTACTGGATAGTATTCCGGAAGGCGCGCTGACAGGCGTGCTACCTCGCTGAAGTAGCGCGCAACCCTGAGTGAGATTGGCAGCGTTTCACTGATCTCAATATTCAGGTTCTGTCGTGCCAACTCTTGGTTGAAGTCACCGATACGGCTGATCAGAAGGTTCACGCTATCCGACTGTTGTTGCAGCCGAGTGGCCGCGCCGCGCTCAGCGCTGATTGCTTCACGAGCCATTCGGCTGCAGATCCGGCTGACGCGAGCAAGCTCCATATTAATCGCCTCAACCGCGAGGGAGGGGGTCGTGATGATGTTTTTGTCCAGATACTGGGGCGTTGCCTCATCTTCTTCCTGGGTGCGGAAACGTTGCTTCAGAAACGTGACCATGCGGTCGGTCAGAGGCCACATCAGCAGTACCCCCAGTATATTGAACAAGGTGTGGAACATCGCCAGTAACGCAACCAGATCAAATTGGGCTGGGTCCAATCGGTTGAGGAAGCCCCCCAGCAGAATCAGCAGCGCCAGACCGACCAGTCCTGTCAGCAGGTTGAAAATGACATGTGCCGCTGAGATTCGCTTGGCATTGGATGTGGCGCCAATGGACGCCAGCAGGGCGGTGGTTGTGGTCCCCACGTTGGCGCCGATAACCAGTGCAGCGGCTGCCGCAAGAGAAATGCTGCCCGTGTACACCAGCGACAACGCGATCGCAATGACGGCGGCGGAGGCCTGCATCAGAAAGGTCATCACAATACCGGCCAAAACAAACAGTGCCAGTGCCAACGGGCCT
This sequence comes from Marinobacterium iners DSM 11526, assembly GCF_900107855.1. Classification (GTDB taxonomy): domain Bacteria; phylum Pseudomonadota; class Gammaproteobacteria; order Pseudomonadales; family Balneatricaceae; genus Marinobacterium; species Marinobacterium iners. Next base: position 108,692 of record NZ_FNRJ01000005.1, read on the forward strand.
GCACCCAGCTCGGCAAGGGGCACCGAAGAACTCAGGCCGTCGAACGCGTCGCGCAGGAAATCCAGGCCGATAAAAAAGATGCCAAAGCCGGCCACAGCGGTACCGATATGGCCCAGCCGATTGTTGTTGCCTGTAATGCGCAGCACCATGCCGAGCCCGATCATGGGTAACGCAAAGGCGCTGATCTTGAACTTGAAGCCGATCAGTGCCACCAGCCAACCGACCATGGTGGTACCGATATTACTGCCATAGATGATCGAAACCGATTGGGTCAGTGTCAGCAGGCCTGCGTTCACGAACCCCAAGGTCGCGACGGTTACGGCGCTGGATGATTGAACCAGTGCTGTAATCAGCGTACCTGATACAAGTCCTCGCAGTCGTGAGCCTGTTGCCATTTCAAGTGCTGCGCGCAAGGAGCGCCCGGCTGCCTGTTTCAGGCCATTGGTGAGCAGTTGCATGCCCAGCAAAAAAAGACCGATACCACCAAACAGCTGTCCCAGCATTTCAAATGTCATCGCCTTTCCATCCAGGCAGAAAATAAGCTTCAAGCTAGCAAAAACCCGGACATCCGTCGATATGGACCGGTATCCGAATCCTATGCTTATCGGCTTTTAACGGTTCTCGGGTGTTCTTGCCAGAACCCAGACATCGACCCGTTTACAGCCATGCTCACGCAACAGTCGCGCCAATGTTGATACGGTGGTACCGGTGGTCATGACATCGTCGATCAGTGCGACGTACTCAGGAGCGGTTGAGCGCACAGTAAATGAGTCTTGCAGGTTACGGCACCTGGCTTCAAGACTGAGCGACATCTGTTTGGGGGTTCGACGATGCTTGCGCAGGCTGAGCTGAAGCGGAATGTGTAACTGATGGCTCAATCTTTGTGCCAGCAGCTCGGCCTGATTGTAGCCTCTGTATATCTGGCTGAAGGGGTGCATTGGGACCGGTATCAATGCATCTGGCCAGCGGCCCTCGTGACGCTGGCGAATAAAATCGCTGAGCGTGGCCGCCAGCCACCCCAGGTGCGCAGGCTGGCGGTGATACTTGATCGCCGGAATTAATTGGCTGAGTGGGAATGAATAGGTGAAAGCGGCCTGTACCTTGTCAAAGGCTGGCAGTTCATTGCTGCAATGTGAGCACAGGCCGGACAGGTGGCGGGGAAGAGGCAGAGCACAACGAGAGCAGGCATGTATCAACCACGGCAGGTCTGCGTGGCAGCCTTCGCATAGGCCGTGAAACCGGTGGTCTGACGCATCGCAAAGCGAGCACTTTTGTATATTATTTAAACATCTGTTGATTATGTATTTAAACATAGGTTGACAGTTCCTTCTGTCTAATTAATATGCTGGGAATTGATATGCGATCCGTGCATGTCCCATGATTATGTCACAAGGGGATTGGAGTTATGCTAAGCCAGGCTGAAGTGCGCCACGACTGGACCGAACAGGAAGTACGCGCCCTGTTTGAATTGCCGATGAATGATCTGCTGTTTCAGGCTCAAAGCGTACACCGCCAGCACTTCAATCCCAATGAGGTACAGGTCAGCACGTTGCTGTCGATCAAGACCGGCTCCTGCCCGGAAGACTGCAAATACTGTCCGCAGAGCGCTCACTACAATACCGGTCTGGAAAAACAGCGCCTGATGGAAGTCGAAGCAGTGTTGAACAAGGCCAGGCAGGCGAAAGAGTCTGGTTCAACCCGTTTCTGTATGGGCGCGGCCTGGAAGCACCCCACCGAGCGTGATCTGCCCTACGTGATCGAGATGGTCAAGGGCGTGAAAGCGATGGGGCTGGAAACCTGCATGACGCTGGGCATGTTACAGGAGTCTCAGGCGCAGCAATTGGCAGAAGCCGGGCTGGATTATTACAACCACAACCTGGACACCTCGCCGGAATTCTACGACAAGATTATCACCACGCGCAGCTACGAAGATCGTCTTAATACACTTCAGCATGTACGTGATTCCGGCATGAAAATCTGTAGCGGTGGCATTCTTGGCATGGGCGAAACTGCCAGGGATCGTTATGGTCTGCTGATGCAACTGGCCAACCTGCCGCAGCAGCCAGAGTCGGTGCCGATTAACATGCTGGTGAAGATGCAGGGCACGCCGTTGGAAAACGTGGAAGACCTCGACCCTCTGGAATTCATCCGTACCATCGCCGTGGCGCGTATCATGATGCCCAAATCCCATGTGCGTCTGTCTGCCGGTCGTGAGCAGATGTCCGACGAATTGCAGTCCATGGCGTTCTTTGCCGGTGCCAACTCCATCTTCTACGGCGAATGCCTGCTGACCACGCCAAACCCGGAAACCAACCGCGACCTGCAGCTGTTCAAACGTCTGGGTATTCGCCCGGAACAGCGCATCGAAGACTCCGATGCCGACCAGGAGCAGAAACTGGCCGCCGAGATTCAGGCCCAGCAGGATGCTGATCTGTTCGTCGACGCCACCGTCGCGCACTGAGGCAGATCCATGTCCTTCAATGATCTGGCCGCCGCGCTTGAAGTACGGCGGCAGGATAACCTTTATCGCCAGCGCCGAGTGCTGGAGTCGGCCCAGGGGCCGGAAGTCAGCGTTGATGGCCGTCGCTATCTGGCGTTCTGCTCCAACGACTATCTGGGGCTGGCCAACCACCCAGAGGTGATCGCGGCGCTTAAGCAGGGTGCCGATGTCTACGGCGTGGGCGGCGGTGCCTCTCATCTGGTCAACGGTCATTCGCAGGCACACCATTCGCTGGAAGAAGAGTTGGCGGAATTTACCGGCCGTGAGCGGGTACTGCTGTTCTCAACCGGCTACATGGCCAACATTGGTGCCGTCAATGCCCTGATCGGCAAACAGGATTCGGTGTTTCAGGATCGTCTCAATCATGCATCCCTGTTGGATGCGGGCCTGCTCAGTGGTGCTCGTTTCCAGCGTTACCTGCACAACGACCCCGACAGCCTGGCTCAGCGCCTGAGTCGCTCAGAGGCGCGCCGCAAGCTGGTGGTCACTGATGGCGTGTTCAGCATGGATGGCGATATTGCCGACCTGTCAGAGTTGAGTCGAGTAACCCGCGAGCATGATGGCTGGCTGATGGTGGACGATGCCCATGGTTTTGGCTGTCTGGGCGCCAAGGGCGGCGGTTGCGTCGAGCACTTCGGTCTGAGCAACGAAGAGGTGCCGGTACTGATCGGCACTCTGGGTAAAGGCTTCGGTACTTCCGGCGCTTTTGTAGCCGGTTCCGAGGTGCTGATCGAAACCCTGATCCAGTTTGCCCGCACTTACATCTATACCACCAGCATGTCGCCGGCGGTGGCTCAGGCCACCCGTGCCAGTCTCAGGCTGGTGCAGTCCGAAAGCTGGCGCCGCGACAAGCTGATGAAGCTGATCCAGCGCTTTCGCAGCGGCTGTGAGCAGCTGGGTTATGCGCTGATGGATTCGCCAACGCCTATCCAGCCGATTCTGATCGGCGATGCCGGTGAGGCGATGCGGATCAGTGCCGCGCTGGAAGCACGTGGTATCTTTATCAGTGCCATCCGTCCGCCCACTGTCCCAGCTGGTAGCTCGCGCCTGCGGGTGACCCTCAGTGCGGCCCACAGCGAAGAGCAGGTGGATCGCTTGCTGGAAGCGCTGAATCAGGTTCGTACCGGAGGCGTGGCATGAGTCTGTGGCATGAAACCCGTGGCACTGGCCCTGATCTGGTGCTGCTGCATGGCTGGGGGCTGAACTCTGGCATCTGGGGTGACTTTTCCGACCGCCTGGCCGAGCGTTATCGTGTAACGCTAATTGATCTGCCGGGGTTGGGGTGTTCTGCACCTGCAGGCGATATGTCGTTGGGCTCCGTGATTGGGGCTCTGCTTGAAGCCGCACCCGAACAGGCGCACTGGGTGGGCTGGTCGCTTGGCGGACAGCTGGCATTGGCCTGTGCCGAACAGGCGCCGGTACGAGTGAAAAGTCTGAGCCTGATTGCCGCCAACCCCTGTTTTGTCGCCCGTGAGGATTGGCCCTGCGCCATGGCGTCGGACGTATTCAACGCCTTTGTTGAGTCACTGGCGGACAATGAAGCCAAGACGCTGCAGCGTTTTGTGGCCTTGCAGACGCGTGGTTCAGCCAGCGCCCGTGATGAGTTGAAACGACTTAAAGGTGTTATGGCAACGGCGGAGCCTCAGGCACTGGCATCGGCGCTGATGCTGCTGGAATCCGACCTGCGCTCGGCCCTGGCCGCTCTGAACTGCCCAGCCCAGCTGATATTGGGTGCTGAAGACCAGCTGGTGCCGGTGGGTCTGGCGAAGCAGGTACTGGCATTGAACTCTAAGCTGAAGGTTAATGTACTGGCGCAAAGTGCACACCTGCTTTTTATCAGCCATGCCGATGAAGTGCTGAACATGCTCAATGCGCTGGTGAGACAGGTGGATGGTGCCGATGCAGCGGGATAAGCGCAGGGTTGCCCAGGCATTCAGTCGTGCGGCCAAGAGTTACGACTCCGTTGCTCAGTTGCAGCGCGCTATCGCCGACCGTCTGCTGCAGTGGCTGCCCGAGGAGGTCGAGGGCAACCTGCTGGATCTTGGTTGTGGCACCGGATATGCCGCGCCGCATCTGCATGCGTGTTATCCAGAATCACCGCTGCTGCATCTGGATCTGGCCCATGGCATGCTCACCTTTGCCCGCGAACAGAAGTCGGTGCCGGGGGCATTCTATCTCTGTGGTGATGCCGAACAACTGCCACTGGCGGACGCCAGCGTTGAGCTGATCTGGTCCAGCCTTGCCGTGCAGTGGTGCGAACAGCCGGACCGGTTGATGACCGAACTGGCGCGGGTGCTTAAACCGGGCGGTCGTTGTCTGCTGGCCACGTTGGGACCGGATACGCTGCATGAGCTGAAGCGGGCATGGGCAGAGGTGGATGACGATGTGCATGTGAACAGCTTTACAGCACTCGAACGGCTGCTGGCATACAACACCGGCCTGACATTGGCGCGGTGCGAGACTGAATACAGGGTGCTCCGTTACAATCGCCTGCAGGAGCTGATGCACGAGCTCAAGGCGTTGGGTGCTCATAATGTGAACAGTCGTCGCGATCAAGGGCTGAGCAGTCGTCAACGCTTGATAAGGCTGCTGGACGCCTATGAACGGCAGCGTCAAGCCGATGGTGCTCTTCCCGCTACCTATGAAGTTTATTATCTGGAACTGTTCAAGGAGTCCCAGTGAAAAAGCGCTTTTTCATCGCCGGTACCGATACCGATGCAGGCAAGACTCTGGTGACCACCGGACTGCTCACGGCTGCAAACCGCAGAGGGTTGAGAACCATAGGCCTGAAACCGGTGGCAGCCGGGTGTGAACAGACGCCGGATGGACTGCGCAACTCCGATGCGCTGCTGCTGCAACAGGCTGCCAGCGTCAAGCTGAGTTATGAGCAGGTCAACCCGATCGCTTTCGAACCACCGATCGCACCGCACATTGCCGCCGAACAGGAAGGGCGAGTTTTGACCGCCGACCGACTGGCGGCCTATTGCCGTGGCACCATGATGCAACCGGCAGATCTGGTGCTGGTGGAAGGTGCCGGTGGCTGGCGCGTGCCGCTGAGCATGCGTGAAAGCCTGGCGCGGCTGCCACAATTGCTGGAGCTGGATGTGATCCTTGTGGTGGGGATGAAGCTGGGCTGCATCAACCACGCTATTCTGACTGCCGAGGCGATCGCCCGCGATGGCCTGCGCCTAGCCGGCTGGGTCGCCAACCATATCGACCCGGACATGAGTTGCCCGGATGAAAATCTGGCCACGCTGGAGAGGCTGTTCCGCGCTCCTCTGCTGGGGCGGATTCCCTGGTTGGATGATCCTGACCCAGAGCGAGTTGCCGACCATATTGATCTGATTCCACTGTTGGATGAGTAAAAAGTGACCAATGGGTGCAGTTGTTCTATACTGCTACCAGATGCAATCAAAGGCGTACCGAGCGTCAGGATACTAAGGTCCTGACGCGTGCTGTTTTGTCGCCTGAACTGCAATTGAAAATGGAAGGTGCCCCATGAACATTACATCAGCTCAGAACAGTGGCATGTTCAACGTAAACCGTACTCTGGACAACACACCGAAAGTATCCGGTGACACCCAGGGCAGCGGTCGTCCGGACTTGGCAGAAGTCGCTTCCGGGCGTGAAATTAATCAGGCTGTTGCCAACTCTACCGTCAATGAAACCACCGAAGCTGCCGCTACCAAGGTGGTTAATGCGACGGATGAGGTGCTGGGTAACCTGATCGATACCATGGCCTGATACAGGAAGGGAGGGGTGATCCTCCCTCTTCTGCCATGAGCACAGCACTCTCCAGTATCTCACCCCCGTCGGTCCCTGTTTCCGGCACCTATTCACAGCCTGCCACCCGGGCAAGCCAGCCTGATTCGTCTGCGCAAGCGCAGGCAGGCAGTGCAAGCGACACTGCGCAAGGCTCATCCTCGACTCCAAAAGACACAGTATCCAGTTCGCGCCAACAGTCGGTTGAGCAGCGTCAGGAGCAGCGCGTTTTACAGCAGCTAAGCGCCCGTGACCGGGAGGTACGGCAGCATGAAATGGCGCATCAGGCTGCCGGCGCCGGTATTACCGGGTCTGTTTCCTACAGTTACGAACGTGGCCCTGATGGCCAGATGTATGCTGTTGGCGGTGAGGTGAGTATTGATACCTCTGCCGTCAGCGGAGACCCGCGTGCGACCCTGGAGAAGGCGGAAGCGATTATTCGTGCGGCGATGGCGCCGGCTGAACCTTCGTCTCAGGACTATAGAGTTGCAGCCAGTGCTCGTGCCATGGCCGCCGAAGCACGTGCTGAGCTGGCCCAAATGGAGGAGAGTGAAGCGAGCGAAGAAAGCGGTGAAGAACCGGAGCAGACAACGGGTGCCGCAGCTGAAACGCGTCAGGAAGACGGTGCCGGTAACGAGAGGCGCGCCGAGATGCGTGAGGCGCAGGCAGAATCCATGGGGCGGCTGCAGCGGCAGCTGGTTGAGGCCGGTGTTTTTGCTCGGATGTATCCGCCCGGCACTCTTTTCAGTTATCAGGTCTGAGGAATTTTTCGACCAGCCGAGTAAATGCGCTAGGTTTCTCGACATGCGGCAGATGTCCCGCACCGGCGATAATCTTGAAGTTGGCGGCAGGAAAGCGTGACAGAATGGCCTGCTGATGCTCTGCCTGGATATAACCTGACTCCCCGCCCTTGATGAACAGAACAGGTCCTCCGTAGGGCGTGCCCTCGGGCGCAGCCGCTATCTGGCCATATTGCTGCTCAAGTGCGGGCAGGTTCATGCGCCAAGCGAAATGCCGGTCTTCATTGCGGTAGAGGTTTTTCAGCAGGAATGCGCGGGTTGCCTCTGAATTCACATGCTGACTCAGTATATCGTCTGCCTCGCGGCGGCTTTTCAGCTGCGACAGGTTAATGCTTTTAAGGCCTGCAAACACATCGTTATGATGTGGTGGATACTCGACCGGGGCAATATCAACCACTATCAGCCGCTCGACTTTGTCTGGATGATCCATTGCCAGCTGCATCGCGGCCTTGCCACCCATTGAGTGCCCCATCAGATTGATCTTTTCAAGCCCCAGCCGGTTCATCAGCTCGATCACATCATCGACCATGGCGGTATAGTCCATACGCGAATCGTGTGGGGAGCGGCCATGATTGCGAAGATCGACGGCAATGACATCAAAGTGTTCACTGAGCTGTTTGATCTGGGCACCCCAGTTTTCCAGCGTGCCAAACAGGCCGTGCAGAATGACCAGCGGCGCGCCCTTGCCACTGCGATGAAAATTCAGTTGCATGATGAATACCCGAAATGAACAGGCCGCACGTATGCTTGGCTACGTGCGGCGACAGGATCACAGAATGTCGATCAGCTCGACATCGAATACCAGAGTTGAATAGGGCGGAATGCCACCGGGAGAGCCCTGGGCACCGTAGGCCAGTTGGTAAGGTACATAGAGGCGCCATTTGGCCCCTTTGGTCATCAGCTGCAGGGCTTCGGTCCAGCCTGCGATCACGCCACCGACCGGGAATTCGGCCGGCTGGCCGCGTTCATAGGAGCTGTCGAACACCTTGCCGTCGATGAACGTGCCGTGATAGTGGGTGCGCACCTTGCTGCTGGCGGTCGGATTTTCACCATTTTCGTCACCGGCTTCGATGATTTCGTACTGCAGGCCTGATTCAAGCGTCACCACGCCTTCTCGTTTTGCGTTGTCTGCCAGAAACGCTTCGCCCTTGGCTGCTGCTGCGCGTGCCTGTGCTTCCTGAGCTTCGCGCATGCGCTGAGTGATCTCATTGAACGCGGCCTGAATCTGCTCGGCAGGTACCCGCAGGCCTTCACCACCAAAGGAATCGCGCAAACCGGTGATCACCGCTTCCACATCGACACCATCAAAGCTGCCCTGAGCCAGCTGGTCACCCATCTGCCGACCAATGCCATAGCTGGCGCGCTGTTCTGTTGTTTCGAATACCTGTTCAGACATATTAAATCCGCTTGTCGTTCGGTTGATTAAAGAGGGCGATGCTAACATAACTGCAGCTTTGACGGGGCTTCAGTCGCTGATCTTCTCGACGCGGCAGATCAAAGCACCCCGGTGCAATCGGGCCTGGATCTGCTCGCCCGACTTGACCTGTGTGTTTGCAGTAATGGCGGTACCATCGCTGGACTGAACAATGGCGTAGCCACGTTCCAGTGTTGCCAGAGGGCTGACACTGTTCAATTCGCGCATGAGTCCCTGCAGCTTGAGCTGGCGACGTTCAAGCAAATGGCAAATGGAAGACTGCAGCCTCTGTTGCAGTGGCTGCAGCTGCTGTGCCCTTTGCTGCAGCATGCGAGATGGCGAAACCTGACGCAGTCGCTGTTCCAGAGTATCCAGCCGCTGTTGGCGTCTGTTCAGCTGCTGTTGAAGCGCACGCTGCAAACGCAGTTCCAGCTGATCGAGTCGTTGGCTCTGCTCACGCAGGCGTTCACCGGGGTGACGCAGCCTGAGTCGAAGGTGATCCATGCGCTCACGGCAGCGCTGCAGCTGTAGATGCATTTGCCGCTGCAGGCGGTGCTGCAGGCTTGCGAGATGCTGCAGTTGCACCTGCTGATCCGGGCTGATTAGCTCAGCCGCAGCCGAGGGCGTAGGTGCACGCAGATCAGCCACCAGGTCGCTGATCGACACGTCGACTTCATGCCCTACCGCAGATACAACAGGAATACGGGAGGCTGCAATGGCGCGTGCCACAGTTTCCTCGTTGAAGGGCCAAAGATCTTCCAGAGAGCCGCCGCCGCGACCTACAATCAGTACATCACAGCGCTGATCACGGTTGGCCAGTTCGATGGCGTGCACAATCTGGCCTGCAGCTTCGTTACCCTGAACCGCGACCGGATAAAGCGCTATCGGCAGCGCCGGGCAGCGTCGCTGCAGAACGGTCAGTATGTCGTGGATCGCCGCCCCGGTAGGGGAGGTAATCACGCCAATATGGCGTGCAGGGGAGGGAAGTGGTCGTTTACGGCCGATCTCGAACAGGCCTTCACCGGCCAGTTTCTGTTTCAATGCTTCAAAAGCCAGCTGCAGCTTGCCCAGTCCGCTTTCCTGCATCTGCTCACAAATCAGCTGAAAGTCTCCGCGTCCTTCGTACAGGCTCACCTTGGCCTGAATCACCACCTGGTCCCCTTCCTTCGGGCGAAAGCGAACCTGTTGGTTGCGGTTGCGGAACATGGCGCAGCGTACCTGCGCTTTGTCATCTTTCAGCGTAAAATACCAGTGTCCTGAGGAAGGACGGGCGAGGTTGCTGATCTCGCCTTCGACCCTCAGGCTCATGAAGGAATTTTCCAGCAGTGAACGCACCTGACGGTTCAGTTCACTGACGCTGATGGCGGTAGAGTGTGTGGCTTCAGATCGGTTCATGCCGGCATGATAAACGACATCGGCAAGGCTGGCATCCATCGTGATCGCTGATTGTTGTCGGCGCAAGTTTTGTGTATAATTTCCTGTTTAATTTTTCACAGAAAACGGGCTGGTTCAGTATGTTGCGAATCGTTGAAGAAGCGCTAACCTTTGATGATGTTTTGCTGGTTCCGGGATACTCGGAAGTACTCCCGAAGGACGTTTCACTGAAGACCCGCCTGACCAAGGGTATTGAACTGAATATTCCGCTGGTCTCGGCGGCCATGGACACCGTTACCGAATCCCGTCTGGCCATCGCGATGGCACAGGAAGGTGGTATCGGCATCATCCACAAGAATCTCACCCTCGAACAGCAGGCCGAAGAAGTGCGCCGGGTCAAGAAGTTCGAGTCTGGCGTTGTGCTGGATCCGGTTACCTGCAGTTCCGATACCACCGTGCGCGAAATCATTGAGCTGTCGCGCAAGCTGAGCTTCTCTGGCTTCCCGGTTGTAGATAACGGCGAGCTGGTGGGTATTGTTACCAGTCGCGATGTGCGTTTTGAGCATGATATGGATGCGACTGTTTCCACTATCATGACACCCAAGGATCGACTGGTTACAGCCAACGAAGGCGAAGATCCTGACGTTATCCGCGAATTGCTGCGCAAGCACCGCATCGAAAAGATCCTGCTGGTTGACGACAAGTTCGCTCTGCGCGGCATGATGACCGTGAAGGACATGAGTAAGGCTCAGGCGTTCCCCTATGCTGCCAAGGATAGTCGTGGTCGTCTGATCGTTGGTGCCGCAGTGGGTACCGGCCCCGAAACCCCTGATCGTGTGGCGGCTCTGGTAGCAGCCGGTGTTGATATGATTGTGGTGGATACCGCTCACGGTCACTCCAAGGGTGTTATTGATCGTGTGGCCTGGGTGAAGCAGAACTTCCCACAGGTGCAGGTGGTAGGTGGCAACATCGCAACGGCAGAAGCTGCCATTGCGCTGGCTGAAGCAGGTGCTGATGGCGTGAAAGTGGGTATCGGTCCCGGTTCCATCTGTACTACACGAATTGTTGCCGGTGTGGGCGTGCCGCAGATTTCGGCGATTGCCAACGTGGCAGCTGCACTGCGCGAGCACGGTGTTCCCTTGATTGCTGATGGTGGCATACGTTTCTCCGGCGACCTTTCCAAGGCGATTGCTGCCGGAGCCTCTGCGGTGATGGTCGGTTCCATGCTCGCCGGTACTGATGAGGCGCCGGGCGAAGTCGAGCTGTTCCAGGGGCGTGCCTTCAAGTCCTACCGCGGCATGGGCTCTCTGGGTGCCATGTCTGGCCTGACAGGCTCTTCCGATCGCTACTTCCAGGATGCGAAGGACGGTGCCGAGAAGCTGGTGCCGGAAGGCATCGAGGGGCGTGTGCCCTGTAAGGGGCCGATGGCGGGTGTCGTGCATCAGCTGATGGGTGGTCTGCGCGCTTCGATGGGCTATACCGGTTGTGCCACCACCGAGGAGATGCGCAACAAGCCCAAGTTTGTGCGCATCACCAACGCGGGTATCACGGAAAGCCATGTACATGACGTAAGTATTACCAAGGAAGCCCCCAACTATCGTGTGGGCTGAACAACCAATATCTAACTGACAAGTGGGGCGGTGGACTGCCCCACTTTTTGTTTGTGCCGCCTGGCGGCCAGCATTCGGTGGAGTCACTGAGTATGAGCAAAGATATTCACGCGCAACGCATCCTGATTCTGGACTTTGGGTCCCAGTACACCCAGTTGATCGCTCGTCGGGTACGCGAGATCGGGGTTTACTCCGAGATCCATGCTTTTGATATGGATGAGGCGGCGATTCGTGAATTTGCCCCCAACGGCATCATTCTGGCAGGCGGTCCTGAGTCCGTCACTGAACTGGAGTCACCGCGGGCTCCGGCATGCGTATTTGACATGGGTCTGCCGGTGCTGGGCATTTGCTACGGCATGCAGACCATGGCCGAGCAGCTGGGCGGCAAAGTCGCCAGTTCCGACAAGCGTGAGTTCGGTTATGCGCGTGTGCGTCTGGCTGATAGCCCGAGTCGTTTGCTGGAAGGTATTGAAGACCACATCGCAAACAACGGCACTCTGTCACTGGACGTCTGGATGAGCCATGGCGACAAGGTGACTGAAATGCCGGATGGCTTCCATGTGATTGCGGCCACGGATTCTGCGCCGGTTGCCGCCATGTGTGATCCCAAGCGTAACCTGTATGGTGTTCAGTTCCACCCGGAAGTGACGCACACCAAACAGGGTCTGCGCATTCTGGAACGCTTTGTACGTGAGATCTGCAACACAGATGCACTGTGGACGGCAGCGAATATTATTCAGGACCTGATCGAAAAGGTGCAGAAGCAGGTCGGTGACCAGAAAGTGCTGTTGGGCCTGTCGGGTGGCGTGGACTCGTCCGTGGTTGCAGCCTTGCTGCACAAGGCGATAGGCGACAAACTGACTTGCGTGTTCGTGGACAACGGTCTGCTGCGCAAGGGTGAAGGCAACCAGGTGATGGAGATGTTCGCCCGTAACATGGGTGTCAATGTAATCCGTGTCGATGCCGAGGATCAGTTCCTGGGCCGCCTGTTGGGCGAAGCTGATCCTGAAGCCAAGCGCAAGATCATCGGTAACACCTTCATCGAAGTGTTCGATGACGAAGCTGAAAAACTGAAGGATTGCCGCTTCCTGGCACAGGGAACCATCTATCCGGATGTGATCGAGTCTGCTGCTTCCAAGACCGGCAAGGCGCATGTCATCAAGTCACACCACAATGTGGGTGGCCTGCCGGAAGACATGAAGTTTGAGCTGGTTGAACCGCTGCGTGAACTGTTCAAGGATGAAGTGCGCAAGATAGGTCTGGAGCTGGGCCTGCCGTACGACATGGTTTACCGCCACCCCTTCCCGGGGCCGGGGCTTGGTGTACGTATCTTGGGTGAAGTGAAGAAGGAATACGCAGAAATTCTGCGTGAAGCGGATGCGATCTTCATCGAAGAGCTGCACAAGGCCGACTGGTATCACAAGACCAGCCAGGCATTTGCCGTCTTCCTGCCGGTGAAGTCCGTGGGTGTTGTGGGCGATGGTCGTCGCTATGAGTACGTGATTGCCCTGCGTGCCGTTGAAACCATCGACTTCATGACAGCCCGTTGGGCTCACCTGCCCTATGAGCTGCTGGAAACCGTATCCAGCCGTATCATCAATGAAGTCGTCAAGGTTTCGCGCGTGACCTACGACGTTTCCAGCAAGCCGCCGGCCACGATTGAGTGGGAATAAACACTCGTTAGGTAACAGCTGGCAGTAACCGGCATGAAATGACACTTAAGCCCATGTTTACATGGGCTTTTTTGTTTTTATAGCCTGCACTGTCTGGCAACATTTGGCAGCGGGAAGCACGACTTGAGCGTGGTATCGAACTTGGTATTATCAGTGAGCGATGCCATAAGTGAGAGCCAATACCATGCTGCCTTAGCTTATGACTACATGGTATCAGTTTTTCATAAAGCACTGTTTTTGAAGTAATAAATAGCCTATTCATAGGGCGTTATCAGGCATGGTATCAACATCGACTAAGGATAAGATTCATGCTGACCGATACCAAGCTGCGCCATCTCAAGCCCAGAGACAAGCTCTACAAGGTGAACGACCGAGATGGTCTCTATGTGGCCGTGACGCCGGCCGGCACCGTCTCGTTCCGCTACAACTACTCCATTCATGGCCGCCAAGAGACAATCACCTTTGGCCGCTACGGCGTGGGTGGTATTACCCTGGCAGAAGCCCGGGAGCAGCTGCATGAAGCCAAGCGCATGGTGGCCGATGGTAAATCACCGGCCAAGGAGAAAGCCCGGAAAAAGGCCCGAGTAAAAGACGCGGAAACCTTTGGTGCCTGGGCGGAGAAATGGCTGAGAGGCTACCAGATGGCGGACTCTACCCGTGATATGCGCCGCTCTGTGTATGCCAGAGAGCTGGAGAAGAAATTCGGCAATCAGAAGCTCACCGAGATAACCCATGAAGATCTGCGGACACTGACCGATGCCATAGTAGAACGGGGCGCACCAGCCACCGCCGTTCACACCCGTGACATTGTGCTTCAGGTATACCGCTGGGCCATTGAGAGAGGGCAGAAGGTCGAGAATCCGGCCGATTCAGTAAGGCCTTCCAGCATTGCCAGGTTTGAGCCACGGGACCGCACCCTGTCACCGGAAGAGATCAAGCTCATGTATCAGTACATTGAGCGTATTGGTACATCACCGTCTATTCGTGCAGCGGTAAAGCTGTTGCTGCTGACCATGGTACGCAAAAGCGAGCTGACCAATGCCACCTGGAGTGAAATTAACTTCAGCGAAGCGCTGTGGACCATTCCTAAAGAACGGATGAAGCGGCGGAACCCCCACCTGGTGTTCCTATCCCGGCAGGCCCTGGATATTCTCATTGCCCTTAAGACCTTCTCGGGTGGGTCAGACTACGTGCTGCCATCCCGCTACGACTCCGACTTGCCCATGAGCAGCGCCACCTTGAACAGAGTACTGGACCTGACCTATAAGCTAGCTCAAAAAGAAGGGCAGCCCCTGGCCAAGTTCGGCCCACACGATCTGCGCCGCACCGCCAGCACCCTGCTGCACGAAGCTGGCTACAACACCGACTGGATTGAGAAATGCCTGGCCCATGAGCAGAAAGGGGTTAGGGCCGTGTACAACAAGGCTGAATACCGAGAGCAACGTGCCGCCATGCTGCAGGACTGGGCGGATATGATTGATGAGTGGACTACTGAAGGGACTTGATAACCTTTCTTATAGATTAATTGTATCCGTATCAGATTATAGGCTTGTAACCATGGCATATGTCGTAATGAAAAAAGTTTTATACTTATAATCTATCATGCTCAATATTGTGTAGGGATCTTGGCGATATCACTCGCCAGTCGGTTAGTTCGTTCAATTCCCTTCTCACTTTGAATGTGACTCAGTCTCATCGTGGTGTAAAGGAAAAAGGTTGGTTGCAAAAACCGTTTCGATGGGCATAAAACCTTGTACTTCTCTTTTTTATTTTTTCCTATTTATTTAAAATGGGGTATTTAAAACTTAATTAAATTAAGTGGTTTATGTGTTACTTTGAGTGTTCATGAGCAAGTGGAGTTGAATGATATGAGAAAGTTGCAGATTCCCATTGTGCTTGACTCGCTACATAACGAGATGATCTCTGTTGAGTTCTTTGAGGAACATCTTGGTATAAGGGAAATCCATGAGCTACGAGCGAATAATGAAAACAAAAAGCGGTTCCTTTGTTTTCATTGTAAATCTCCGGTGCTTCTCTATGCAAGGCGTAGTGATAGTCATGAGAGCGGCCACAAATATCATGTTCAGCATCAAGCAGGAAAAGAATGCTTATGGAAACGTGATTCTAAGACGTTAGGTGAAATTTACGCGGGGATTAAAGAAGGTAAGCGGCACAGAGAAATGAAAAAGTTACTTCAAGAAACACTTGAAGTCATCGATGGTTGGGAAGTGATTGATGTTGATAGACGATTTATTGCCAGTCTAGATAATCTGGAAAGGAGAAAGCCCGACTTGCATGCTAAATTTAAAGGCCAAGATGTTGTTTTCGAGATACAGATAAGAAGCGAAGATCCGACCGTTATAGTAAAACGTAAAGCCTTTTACAAAAAACAAGGAATGAAGCTGGTTTGGTTAAGTTCTGAAAGCTCGGAGTTAGTTTCTGAAACATACAAAACCAATGCATTGGAAATGAAGCAAGTCCAAAAAGACATTGCCTTTGCAAATAGAGGAAATATTTTTTTCTTTAATGGTAGGCTCTCCAAGATCTCTAAAACCTATAATGTTCTTAAATTGATGGCAAAGTACATAGACTCAACCATCATTGATGGGTTAATTAAATGTAGATGGAATGATAAGATTATCTCATTTGAAGACGTTAATTTTAAAGATGGCGCTGCATTCTATTATGACTTCATATCTGCTGATGATGGTAATAGACAGGAGCTGGAGTTACAGGGAAAAAGATTTGTGGCTGAGAATATATCTTCATGGCAATGTAGAACGTGGGAAGATTTCTTGGTTAATGTTAAAAAAGGATGGCCTTTTGTAGAAATCACTCGCAATAGTGAATGGCTGTATCAAGTATACAAGGAAGACTACAATGATAGAGTCCTCAGGTTAAAGAAAACAATCATCAAAATTTTATTAGACAAAAAGAACGATATAAGACGATGGAATCGTTGTGCAAGGCAGTTAGGTAATAACGATTTTGGCATTTCACCCAATGTACAGTTAAATGTTATTGCAAGCTTGCTAGTCATATCTGGATACCCAGTCATGAAAAACACTGGACCAGTAAGAGCTGCACATAACTTCTATGATCATCCCTCTTTTCATTCATACTTTAATTTGTTTTTGTTAATTTTAAATAACAGCCCATATAAAGAGATGATCATAAATGATGATACAATGTCTGACAGACTAAGAAAAGACTTTTCACATATTGAGCAAAAAACAGACTTTCATGAATTTATGAGCTGGTTTTTGTCTGAGCCAAAATTATGATGAAGGGAGATGCTTTTGGGATCTCAGCGGCCCTTTAGATAAATCAGTCTTTGAGCTAGAGATTTAACAATTAGACCACGACAAAATATCCACGGTATAACCCTCCTCGAAATACACTTAACCCTGCCTGTCATCTCCAACAGACTATGATGTTTATATTCTGGTGGTGCATTTTAGCCGCTAAAATTATGTCGGCTGTTTTTTGAGCAAGTTCCTGCCGACAAAGCATGCAGCTTGGCGTGCCAAACCTTACTTTGTTGTGCCAGTCAGTACAATCTTTGTTTATTTTTAGCATGTTCATTCTTATTGTTTTTGAGAGATTTTAGCGGCTAAAAATAATGTGCCGCTTTATTCTTTAGTGCTCGCGTTTGTTTTTATTTGGAAAGTTTAGCTTAACTTTTTATGCCTTTTTATTTTTTGTTTTTCGATATATCGGAATTAATTTTAAAGGTGAAAAATTAATTTTGTTTTTTATTTAAAAAATTATTTTTGTTGTTAGTATTAAAGTATCTTCTGGTCTTGGGAGGCAATTAAATGCAAGCAATGGCACATAAAACACTTATTAATAGAAAAGTACTTCTGGAAATGATCCCGCTTTCAGCACGGACAATCTACAACATGGAGCAGCGCGGTGAATTTCCACGCCGTATTGCACTAACCAGCAGAAATGTTGCCTGGGACCTGGCAGAGGTTGAGAAGTGGATTGAAGAGCGGAAGTCATCTGGCCTTCAGGCTATGCGGCCTGGTTATTTCATGGGAGGCCAACGCTGTGGCTCTTGATCTCATGTCTGCATTTACCGAAACGCCGCTGCCTATTGATTACGTATTGCCTAATATGGCTGCGGGAACCGTAGGGGCCATTGTTTCACCTGGTGGAGCAGGCAAGTCCATGCTGGCTCTTCAATTGGCGGCACAGATAGCTGGAGGGCCTGACTTGCTGGGCATTGGTGAGCTAGTCACCGGCTCTGTGGCCTATCTACCTGCCGAAGACCCGACAGCGGCTATCCATCACCGATTGCACGTTCTGGGAGCACACCTCTCGCCCATACAACAACAAGCAGTAGCCCATGGTTTGCTTATTGAGCCACTGATTGGCAGGTGCCCCGACATTATGTCTTCAGCGTGGTTTGACGGACTCAGGAAGGTTGCAGAGGGTAGACGCTTGCTGATTCTGGATACACTGCGGCGCTTTCACATCGAAGAAGAGAACGCCAGCGGGCCTATGGCGCAGGTAATAGGTCGAATGGAGGCCATTGCCGCTGAAACGGGCTGCTCCATCGTGTTTCTGCATCACTCCAGCAAGGGAGCGGCCATGATGGGGAATGGCGACCAACAGCAAGCCAGCAGGGGCTCGTCAGTGTTAGTCGATAATATCCGTTGGCAAGCCTATCTTGCCGGCATGACAGCCGGAGAAGCCGAAGAATGGGGCGTGGATGCTAACCAGCGGAGGTACTTTGTCCGTTTTGGTGTGAGTAAAGCGAATTACGGTGAGCCATTCTCGGAACGCTGGTTTAGACGGCATGAAGGTGGTGTGCTCAAACCCGCCATTCTGGAGCGCCAAAAGCGGCAGCAGTTTGTGAAGCCGAAAGCAGTGGTAGGGCTTGGTGATGACAATTGGTAACAAGGTCACTCCCACCAGCACTGCATTACAGGCGCGTGTGATGATCTATCAGCCCACTCAGCGTCCCCGAGAACGCAAGGGACAATGGATGGACACCTGCTTTGGTCGCTGTCGAGTCACCGGCAGGCTCGGACAGCGCCATGCCGACCTTGTGGAATCCATGCTGTACGTTGCCGAGCGGAAGCGGGATGTGTCGGATGGCGGAGTGGAGCTTCTGGTAGACCCTGCGAAGCTTCGTCGGACAATGTCCGATCATCAATACAGCCTTACCCAGATTGAGAAGCTGTTGGCTGAACTGCGGGCGGCGACCATCAATATAGAGACGCCGCAGTTTGATTTTCCCATTATCGGTGGCCTGATCGATCATGTCATACCCTCGCCAATGACTCGCCTGGATCCCCTGACGCGGGGGGAACGTAATTTGTGGCGTGTTCGGCTGGGAGTGGCTCTGGTTATGTTGCTAGAGCATGACTTATCTCTTCACTATCAGCCAGCACCTATCACCAGGCTTAAGCATGGGATCAGTCAAGCAGTCGCTCGCCATGTGCTGACCCATAAGCATGCCCCAGCCGGAGGCTGGCATATGGATACCCTGATCCGTGCCGTGTGCGGTGATGATGTCGCTGGCCAGGCCATGCGTGATGGGCGCAGACGGCTGAGACTCGATGCTACTGGGCTGGCCACATTGGGGATAGAAATCACTGATGAAAACAGAGTAACGCGTGGCACAGCCGCCCGATAGCGTGGTACAGCCGCCCGAGGGCGTGGCACAACCGCCCGAAAGCGTGGCACACCCGCCCGATTTTTTGCCGTTTTAGCAGGATCTTCAAGATCTCTCAGGATATTCAGGCGGCATAACCGCCCGCTTTATGCGAGCGTTTACACTTTAAGGAAAAAAGCTCTGCCGAGCTTTATTAAACGGCCTGCGGCCGTTGGTTTAACGCCAGGAGGTAAATGGCCCATACGGCTCAGTAACTCTTATTCCTTGGCGTTCAACCCGACCGAAGGGAGGAAATGATCAAGACACTTCGGTGTGTTGTTGCGTATGTAGATGCTGAAAGTGTCAATGAAACGGGTTTTTACAAACTTTATGCTCATTTAACTTATTAAAACTTAAGGGTTTTGTTTTTCTTCTGCACACGGCATCCCCGTTTTGTTGACATTTGAGGGGCGCAAGCTCCGGACTTTATTGGCATATGAGGAGCGGTGACCTGAGTAAATAAGGATACCGGGTGGAAAGCTGTGTATTCCAGTGTGCAGAACACAATAACAGCGCTACAGGAAAACGCTGTGAGAGCGCTATTTTACCGCTGTTGGAGCGCTACTGGATCGCTATAAATGCCGAGTTAACTGTGCATTCAGGCTGCTATGGCAGGAATACACAGCAAAAAACAGATGAAAACAAAGAAAAGCAGAGAAATGCACAGGGCATACACACAAAAACGAATGCTGAGGTGCGGGCAGGATGTGTGAAGTAGTCCCACCATGCAAGCATGGCGGAGCCTCTTCACTGGCCCTTATTCGCACCTGCGGTGCTCAACGTTCATCCTGCCCTGCTATAGCGCTTTGCTGGCAACTACAAAGAGGACATCAAGATGGAGGCACAGGAAAACAAAACAACCAGGAAGAGCTGTACCCCGATCAAGGTGTATTGCCTGCCGGAAGAAAGAGCTGTGATTGAGGAAAACGCCAGGAGGGCGGGATTGAGTGCGTCAACCTACCTGCGGGAGGTGGGGCAGGGTTATCAGATACAGGGAGTAACCGATGCCGAGCAGGTGCGCGAGCTGGTCAGGGTAAATGGTGATTTGGGCCGTCTGGGTGGGCTGTTAAAACTCTGGCTGATGAATGATGCCAAGGTGGCTGCGTTTGGACCCAATACGATACTGGCGCTTCTGCAGCGTATCGAAACGAATCAGGAACGAATGAGCCACCTCATGGAGTTCATTCTTCGGCCAAGGGCCGAATCATGATTGCCAAACACGTTGCCATGCGCTCACAGGGAAAATCCGACTTTGCCGGGCTGGTGAATTACATCACCGACAAACAGAGCAAGGAGCATCGGCTGGGCCAGGTGCGGTTGACCAATTGCGAGGCGCAGTCTGTGCGGGATGCCATTAGCGAAGTACTGGCAACCCAGTTTGCCAATACCAGGGCAAAGAGTGACAAGACGTATCATCTGATTGTCAGCTTTCGGCCCGGTGAGCAGGTAGATGCCAAAACCCTGGCCGACATTGAAGACCGCATTTGTGAAGGGTTGGGTTTTGGTGAGCATCAGCGCATCAGTGCCGTTCACAACGACACTGACAATCTGCATGTTCATATCGCCATCAACAAGATCCATCCCAAGCATAACACCATTTATGAGCCCTACTACTCACACCGAGCATTGGCTGAGCTTTGTGGTGCCATGGAGCAGGACTACGGGTTGCAGCAGGATAACCATATGCCGCGCCGGCAGGGTGCCGAGGCCCGGGCGGCAGACATGGAGCGGCATGCGGGCATTGAAAGCCTGATTGGCTGGATAAAGCGCGAGTGTCTGGACGAGCTGAAAGCGGCGCAGTCCTGGAGCCAGCTGCACCAGGTGATGAGTGCTAATGGTCTGGAACTTAAAGCACGGAGCAACGGACTGGTTGTGGTTGCCAGCAATGACGTAATGGTAAAAGCCAGCACCCTGGGGCGGGATTTTTCCAAGCCGAAGCTGGAAGCACGTTTCGGACCGTTTGAGCCAGGGCAAACGCAACAGGCCAGCCCCCGCCGAATGTACCGTAAAGAGCCGGTGCGGCTGCGGGTAAATACCACCGAACTTTACGCCAAATACAAGGCTGAGCAGGCGACAGCAACGGCTAACAAAACAGCGGCCCTGGAAGCGGCTCGGCAGCAGAAAGACCGAAGGATTGGGCACGCCAAGGTCAAAGGCAAAGCGAGGCGGGCAGCCATAAAACTGACCGGCAGTAGCAAACTGACCAAGAAGCTGCTTTATGCACAAGCCAGCAGTGCCTTGAAAGCCGACATTGATGCCATCCAGAAACAGTACCGGGAAGAGCGCACGGCCATTTATGAAGCCAACGCTCGGCGTACCTGGGCCGACTGGCTCAAGCAGAAGGCCCAACAAGGCGACACCGAGGCGCTGGCTGCGCTGCGGGCCAGAGAGGCTGCTCAGGGCCTTAAGGGCAACACGCTCAGGGGAGAAGGGCAGACCAAGCCCGGCTATACGCCGGTGATCGACAACATCACCAAGAAAGGCACCATCATTTATCGGGCTGGCTCCAGCGCTGTACGCGACGACGGCGACCGGTTGCAGGTATCCAGAGAGTCTGGCCAGGCGGCTGTGCAGAGTGCGCTCAGAATGGCGATGGAGCGCTATGGCAACCGCATTACTGTGAACGGCTCGCCGGAGTTTAAGGCAAGGGTGATCCGTGCGGCTGTGGATGGGCAGTTACCGGTTACGTTTGCAGATCCCGGCCTGGAACAACGCCGCCAGTCGTTGGCCAGGGGCCAGAGCAAAACCGATGCCAAAGCTCGAAGCAGACGCGCCGGAGTGCCACCAATCGGCCAGTGTCCGCCATCAATACGCCGTAACCAGTTGCAAGCCTTATCTCAGCTTGATGCATTGAGCTTTGAGCAACGCGCAAGCAGAGCGGCCATTCAGCCAAAACCAAGTGAGCAGGAGCAGCGCAAGGCCAGGCTACGAGCACAAATGGACGCCAAGAAAGCGAAAAGACAAAAGAAGGGGCGGTCACTGTAGCACCTTCTTTATTAACCCTCGGGAAGCCTAACCGTTCCCCAGGACAATGACACCGATGTTCAACAACTATGCGGCCGCGCGTTCTAACGGTGTCGCGCAGGTCGGACGCCGGGATAGTAAGTGACAAGCTATCTCAGTAGAGGTCCACATTCACCGCTGATTTTCAGCAGGGGTAGCGATCACCATCATTCTGGTAGCTCGCTACAGGTTGGTGGGTGCAACTTGGTCACGACAACACTAAGAGCACTCAATCATGCAAAGAGAACCAATTTTAGCGGCTAAAATGGCTGCGCTCGCTTTTTCAGTCGCCCTGATCACTCCTGTGCCCGTGCAGGCGGGTATTCCCGTAGTGGATAGCACCAACCTGGCGCAGAACACCATGTCGGCGATGGAGGCCGTTGCGCAGACCCTGAAGCAGATTCAGCAATACCAGACCCAGCTGCAGCAGTACGAAAACCAGCTGCAAAACACCATGGCTCCGGCTGCTTACATCTGGGATCAGGCTCAAACCACCATCAATGACCTGGTTCAGGCAACCAATACTCTTCAGCATTACAAAAATCAGCTTGGCAGCCTGGATGCCTATCTGGGCAAGTTTCAGGATGTGGCCTATTACCGGGGATCTCCTTGTTTTAATGGTTCTGGCGGCTGCACGCAGAGTGAAATGGCGGCAATGGAAGAAAACCGCCGCCTGGCGTCTGAGTCGCAAAAGAAAGCCAACGACGCATTGTTCAGAGGGCTGGATCAGCAGCAAGACAACCTGCAGACAGACGCGCGGCAGCTACAGCGTCTGCAATCTGCTGCCCAGGGTGCAGACGGACAGCTGGCGGCCATCGGCTATGCCAACCAGCTCGCCAGCAACCAGGCCAACCAGCTCCTGCAAATCCGTAGCCTGCTGATTGCTCAGCAGAACGCTGAAGCCACACAACGTGCAGCGGAAATGGATGCTCATGCCAGAGGCGAAGCGCGAGAGAAACAGCTTCGAACCTGGAGTTATCAACCCAGCTCAGCAGATCGTTACTAAGGAGGACGCCATGAAAAAAGTCATTCCATTTGTGGCCTTGTTTACCTTGGTAGGGTGCGGGCAGGAAACGGTGCCAGAGCCGAATGCAGCAAGCTGTGCGCCGGCCGCATTTCAGCAGGCCATCAGCGAGCTGAGAAAAGAGGTGAACCGGAAAGCCTTCACCGAGGCTTGCCGATCCTTCGAAAAAGCTCAGCAGATGCGCAGCTGGGAGTTCAAACCCAGCTCTCCGGACCGTTACTAATGGGAAGTTACAGCATGAAACAAATTGTCTTTTATGGCCTGGCCGCTCTTGTTGCATCGGATCCCGCAATGGCCCAGGAACTATCCAGCAGCAACATTATGGATGATGTGCTGGATCGCTATCATAGTGCTGTCTCAACCTGGGGGCCGGTCATTGAGGCGGCGGCGAGCCGTCTCTTTTGGGCCCTGGTGGTGATCTCAATGGTTTGGACCTTCGGCATGATGGCGTTGCGCAAGGCCGACATTGGCGAGTTCTTCGCGGAGTTGGTGCGCTTTACCATCTTCACCGGGTTCTTCTGGTGGCTGCTCACCAACGCTACACATGGGATGAACATTGCTGGAACCATGGTGGCATCTTTACAGCAACTTGGTGCCGAAGCCGGAGGCCTGGGAAGCAGCACTCTGGGCCCGTCCAGTATTCTGGATATGGGCTTTGAACTGTATGACCGGACGGTACAGGCCACATCGGAGCTGAGCTTGCAACAGTTCGCCACTGCGCTGATGATGGAGCTGATGGCACTGGCGGTATTACTGGTGCTGGCGATTATATCCGTGAACCTGCTATTGCTGTTGGTCGCCAGTTGGATACTGCTGTACGCGGGTGTGTTCTTCCTGGGCTTTGGTGGCTCTCGTTGGACCTCTGACATGGCGATTAACTACTACAAGGCCATTCTCGGTATTGCGGCTCAGCTGATGGCCATGGTGTTGCTTGTTGCCATTGGTAGAGATTTCCTCACTCATTACTACTCACAAATGAACGAAAACATGGCGTCCCAGGAGCTGGTGATGCTGGTGGTGTCGGTGATCCTGCTGTTCCTGGTGAACAAGGTGCCGCCCATGATCTCCGGCCTGGTATCTGGCGGCAGCGTCGGTGCAATGGGCATTGGTTCCTTTGGGGCCGGCGCTGCAATGGGGGCAGCCATGACAGCAGCCGGAATCGCCATGACCGGTGCCAAAATGGCCGGAGGTGCCATGTTGGGCGGTGCCGCTAATGCGGTAGGTGGTGCTAGTGCCATTAAAGCAGCCTTTACCAAGGCACAATCCAATATGTCCGGCGGAGACATGCCGAGCTTTGGCAGCGATAGCTCTGATGATGCTGGCAGTGATAACGCGAACACCGGTAATACTCCATTCTCGCAGGCAGCAGGCTTTACCGGTTCTGACCAGCCTGCTGGCTTCAGCTCTGGTGGTGGCTTTGGCCGTGCCGCTTCTTTGGTGGCTGGCACAGCGGGTGAGCTGGCAAAAGGGGCAGGATCAAAGGTGACCGGAAAGTTCCAAGACAAAGTAAACCAGACTGCCGGCGGACGTTTGGCGACCTTTATCCGCGAAGGCATGGAGCCGAAAGGCGATACCGGTGCCGGAGCAGACAGCCCTTCACCGTCGTTCGATAGCGATAGCTTGGGCGGTGGCAACGACGGCGGCTGGGTAAACCAAACAGGCGGCTTTGATGCTCTGTCTAGCGAGGACCAGGACAAGGCCCGCCAATCACACGCTGAGTGGCAAGAGCGAGACCCTGAAAAGCACACCTTCGACGTTGAGGACTACGTTTCGTATGCTCAGGAACGCCAGCAGGAGCGTAATGAAGAGGTTTCCGGCTTTGTGAACCGAGGCCAGCAGGCCACGTAAGGAGATACCACAATGACACAACGTAATTTCATGGCCGCTCTGGACATGCCCGATGAAGCCCGAGAAACCCACACAGAGAGCGCTTTTGTGCCGGTTATTGAAACATCGGTCGAAGAAGAGAAAGACACCGAGGCGGAGATCGCCGCCTTTGTTAACCGTCCTGATCCTACTGGTTGGGTGGAAGCATCAAGTAGCAACCGCATCAGCAATGACGAAGGAGCCGGGAATACCCTGTTTTCCGAAGCGGCCGGGTTTTCCAATACCGTTCTTTAAAAGCACATGGGCCGGTGATGGGGTACCGGCCCGTATTTTTAAATATCCATGTGTCAAATGGGTTCTACATGACAATCTATAGAAAATGATAAAGTATTGTACCCAATGTGATTACCAATATAACTTATTTCTAGACAGAAGTGGGTCAGTGATTCCTCTAAATTAGCAGAGAGTGGATTATCTGGTGTATATTAAAATTTCAACAAATTGAATTTAGAAATGACCCTACCTCTACTTGAGCAAGATACAATCACATACTTGTTAGTTAAATGTGTAGGCCCAACATGAAAACAACTCAATGTTTTTACATGGAATTTAAGTTATAATCCCCACATCTGTTCATTAGCATGAGATGACATTAAGTGGCTAATATAATAATCCTAGTTCATGGCTTAGGTGGAGAAAAGGACGGCACTTGGGGGAAGTTTCCTGAATTACTAGAGGAAGACGAAGAGGTTGCCTATCAAGTGTATTCTGTTGGCTATACAACGCCTATGCCAGAACTAAATAGACCTAAAACCTACTTAAAGATCTTAGCGCGAGCGCCCAGCCTATTAAATATCGCAAGTGGAATACTTACCGATATTGAGACTCATTGTGACTTAGAGAAAGATAATATTATTCTTGCGGGTCATAGTTTAGGAGGAATTGTTCTCAAAAAAATCCTTCTTATGTTAAAAAACCGAGGGCAAGCCCACAGTATTAAGAAGGTATGTTTTTTTGATGTTCCACACGAAGGTTCTGGATATGCAAATATTGGAAGGTATATAGTTTTCAGAAATAGACATTTGAAATCCCTTATAAGTAATTCGGTAGAATTAGATGACCTAAATGAGCAGTGGGTTGGAAGTCGCCTTAATAATGAATTAACCATCCAAAGCATTATTGCTGAGAATGATGACATTGTTTCTGCAATGAGCTCTAAAAGCATTTTTAGAGACCATTCTATCAAAACCATTTCGAATGCAAATCATAAGACAATAGTGAAGCCTGAAAGTGCTGAGTCGACAGTTTATAAAGTATTTAAAGATTTCATACTTAAAGAAAACACAGTTTCCAAGTATAATTGTTCAGCTTCAAGAGATATCCACGATTGGAAAAGTATAGAAGAACGAAATCATGCTTTTAATTATGCGAGTGACTCTCAACGCCAAAAAGACCTTCAAACTCTATCCTCCGCTTTAAAACAGGAACAAGTTATTATCAGGCTAGTTGGAGCTTCTGGGATGGGTAAAACTCGTATACTTTTAGAAGCTATCAAAGAAAACGAAGCTCTAACTGATGAACATATCCTTGTCTATAACGCACCAGAATATGAAACAAGAATAAAAGAGTCTGTTCGGGCAATGGTTGAGGAGGGAGCACACGGTTTAGTTATAGTGGAGAACTGTCTCACCGAATTACATAACGCTTTGGCTCGAGAGCTCCATAAGACGAAGTGTCCACTAAAAATAGTTACTATAGGTTACAGTGATGAGCAAGTAGATGACTCAAACTTCATCCAGTTAAAGCCAATGAGTGATGAGGCGATAATTCAGCTACTCTCACCGATCCTTATTAACTTAAATGAAAATGAAATTAAACGCATAGCTCAGTTTGCTGAAGGTTATCCCTTAATGGCAACTCTAATTGCAGAGCAGTATCAAAAAGAAGGTAAGTTGCTAGGTTCAATTGAGCAACATTCTATTGTAAAGAAACTAATCAGTAGTGATGGAAATATACAAGATGATGAGAAAGATATATTGACGGCTTGTTCTCTTTTTGATGTTTTCGGAACCACCGAAGGGTCTGCTGGAGAAGAAGCAAAATATATCGCGGAAAGTGTAGCTGAATCAAACTTAAAAACTTTTGATAAGGTGTTACGAGTATTCACAGCTAAACAAATCATTAATAGGGCTGGAAGGTACGCTAGAGTTGTTCCTAAACCTTTAGCCCTTACGTTAGCCTCTGATTGGTGGGAAGAAGCTTCGCACGAGCGTCAATCAAAACTGGTTGAAACTCTACCGGAATCTTTGTTCCAAAGCTTCTGCACTCAAGCTGTATATCTTGATAACCAGCCTAACGTTCAAAAGTTCTCTGACAAATTGTTCGGGCACAACAGTCCTTTTATGAAAGCGGAAGTGTTGCTTACCGAGAGGGGTTCACAACTCTTCCGCAGCTTCGTAGAGATTAACCCACAGTCGACCTGTAACTCATTGCACTATGTATTGAACCAGTTTAGCCATGACCAGCTTCTATCTGTTGGAGGCAATACCCGACGTAACCTGATTTGGGGGTTAGAAAAACTATGCTTCCACTCTCAAGTATTTGAGAAGGCTGCATGGTGTATGCTGTTACTTGCATCAGCTGAAAATGAAAGTTGGGGTAATAATGCGACCGGAATGTTCGCGCAATTATATAAATTACATCTTTCGGGTACTCAAGCTGAGCCAAAAATCCGTCTAAATGTACTAAGGAAAGCAGCCGCAGATAGAGATAGAGAATTTGATCTCATCATTGTCAAAGCATTAGAACAGGCTTTAAGGGTTGACGGAGGTACTAGAATGGTTGGTGCAGAGTATCAAGGTACCAAAGCTCCTTTAAAAGAATGGGCACCTCAGATTTGGCAAGAAATATATGACTACTGGCAGCAAGCAATGGACTTACTATTAGCGCTACTGGATAAAGATTCAGATTGTAATGAGCAAGTACGTAAAGTGGTAGGTCGCTCAATAAGGTTGTTTGTTCGCTATCAACGATTAGATATGATGGATGGAGCTATAAAAACCATTGTCTCTAAATATGGGCCATATTGGCCTGAAGCCTTATCTAGCATTAAGAACACTTTTGAATATGACTCAGACAACTTGACTGAAAAGGCCGTTGGCACTCTACGAGAATGGTCCAGCTTACTCAATCCTGATGATGCAGAGCTAGTAGATAAATTAAAAATCATTGTTATCAATCCGCCGACTGAACACCAAATGAGTGATGATGGTAATTATATAGATATTGCTGAAGAAAACGCTAAAGCTTTAGCAACATCAATTAGTGAAGCCCCTGAAGTTCTAGAACCACATTTATTGACTTTACTTCAGGGGGAACAGAGGCAGTCTTCTGCATTTGGTTACCAATTGACTTTAGAAATGAAAGCCCCCCAAGAGTTACTAGACCTAATTTTTAAGACGATGGCTACTATGGCTGATCCAAATATAAACTTACTTCTCGGTGTATTTAGAGGGGTTAGAGAAAGGTCTGTTGAACTTTGGAACCACAATATCGAACGATTAACTCTTGATAAGGAGCTTGTCCAATATTATCCACATTGCTTACGAACAGGCAGAATAGATAGCATGCATCTAACTACTCTATTAGAGCTAATTTGCAAGGAGCAATTGCCGCTAAGGAGTGCTGATTTACTTAGTTATGGCAGCGTTACTCGATACATTAGCCCATCGGAAATTGTAGACTTTTGCCTTGCCTTAGCAGAAATGTCAGCGCAAGCTAAATGGACAGCTTTAAACGTACTTTATATGTACTCCTTTGGTAATAAAGACACTTTCAACGAGCTTAGAGAGCCTTTCAAGAAGCTTGTTACGGAAGTTCCACTCCATAAAATGCAACAAGACAGCACAATGGATGTTTATCACTGGAAGGATATGACACAAAAGTTGCTAGTAGGCTATGATGAAGAGTTAGCTATCTCTCTAACTAAACAACTGATCACAGGCTGCAGCTATGGATATGAACATGGAAATATTTGGAGTAACATCAAACCAATCTTAAAACTTTTGATGTTGGAGTATGGCTCGATAGTTTGGCCGAAGTTCGCAGACGCTATTGTTAATGCAGAAGGTCTCGAATTATATTGGCTACAACAGCTATTAGATCGTGATTCAGGCTTGGTAGATAATTGTCCAAGTGTTTTGTCTGTTCTACCAATAAAAAACATAATTGACTGGTGTAAAGAACACAATCCAGATGGCCCTATATTTATTAGTCGATGTCTAAATATTTTTGAGGTGGAAGAAGACTCTCGAAAACCATCGGAACTGTTTATCGCAATTATAGAAAATTTTGGCTCAAATGAATATGTTACGAATGAACTTCACGCCAACTTTGGTAGCCGGGGTTGGATGGGTTCTCTAGTTCCATATTTAGAGGCTGACAAAGAAGCTTTAACTCCGTTACTAAGGCATGAAAAACCATGCGTATCAAACTGGGTAAATGAATTTATAAAAAAAATTAATGGAATGATTGAAGCGGAATCTCAAAAAGATGAAGAGAGAAACTTTAGGTCTTATTGATGGGTTCTCTTAATCTGAGGGCTGTTAGCATTTAGGTCAAACATACCCCGTGTTATCACGGGGTATTACTCCGGAAATTTCAAAGTTATAACAATTCAATGCTGATTGGTCTACTCGGTTTTTATCTAAGAGCAAAGCGAGATTCCTGTTTCGGGTTATCCCCCTTATTTTCACACTTACCTATAGATTGGTTTTAGTATGCTCAATTTAAAATCACAGGATGAAAAAATATTTTCTTTAAGTAGGTTTGGGGAAAAGCGAATTATGGTTTTTAGCAACAAGCGTCAGTACAACTAACTCTGACTCGATATTGGAGTGTAGGTGGTCTAATGCTCCCGGACACCATTTAAGGTGGTACAGTCACCACCGTAACAAGAGGTGGTGCATGACCAGAAAACGACGTTCTTTTTCATCCGAGTTCAAACTTGAAGCAGCCAGCCTGGTGCTTGACCAAGGGTACTCCATTGCCGAGGCCGGCCGTTCGCTGGATGTCGGTGAGACCATCCTCAGACGCTGGGTCCAGCAGCTTCAGCAAGAGCGCGAAGGCACCACGCCAGCCAGCAAGGCCCTGACACCGGAGCAACAGCGGATACAGGAACTGGAAGCCCGCATCAACCGGCTGGAGCGAGAGAAAGCCATATTAAAAAAGGCCACCACTCTCTTGATGCAGGACGAACTCGAACGTACGCGCTGATAGACCAGTTGAGAGGGCAGGAATCGGTTGAACTGGTCTGCTGCGTGTTTGATGTCGCTCCATCCAGCTTTTATGACTACCTGAAGCGCAAACGTACCGTGAATGTTCAGCACATCAGGCAGCGGAGTGAAGTGAACCGTTTGTTTACGGCCAGCCGGTCGTCTGCAGGCAGTCGCACCTTGATGCTGATGATGCGAGAGCAAGGACATCAGGTGGGCCGTTACCGGGTGAGAAGCCTGATGAAAGAGCTGGGGCTGATATGCAAACAACCCGGCTCTCATGCCTATAAAACGGCCACGGTTGAACGACCGGATATCCCCAACCGGCTGAATCGCGAGTTTACACCCGCTGCATCGCATCAATCCTGGTGTTGGGATATAACCTACATCTGGGCCGGCAACCGCTGGTGTTATCTGGCCGCCGTCGTGGATCTGTACCGTCGTCGGCTGGGCGCTCTCCCATCGTCCGGATGCCGAGCTGGCGGCCAAGGCGCTGGACATGGCTTATGAGCTGCGGGGACGACCATCAGGACTGTTGTTCCACTCAGACCAGGGCAGCAAATATGCGAGCCGCTTGTTCAGGCAACGGCTGTGGCGTTACCGCATCACACAGAGCATGAGCCGTCGGGGTAACTGTTGGGAGCGTCAGTGCCCCGATGGAGAGGCTGTTCCGCAGCCTGAAAACGGAATGGGTGCCAGCGACCGGTTACCCGTCAATGACGGAAGCCAAAAGAGACATCGGTGATTACCTGATGAACTACTACAACCGGCAGCACCCTCATCAATACAATGATGGACTGCCGCCGGCTCAGGCCGAACATCGGTCTGATTTACTGTCCGGGATTAGTTGACCACTACAAATATCCTATCCAAGATAGTAACTAAAACAGTTACTTATATCAGGTCTATGATTTGCAATGACGTATAACAATAGATGTCGGTCAGTAAGTGATTGAATGTTATGTAATTGATTGTAAATAAATAAGAAAATTGAAAAAACCAGGCTTTCTTGTTAGAATTGATTGGTGGTTTACTGGGGGATGTTTATATGAAACTTGAAACTCGTATGCGCCAGTCGATTCAACACCGTCATGGAGTTGTCCTATCTCGTTCGGATCTGGCTCCATTGGGAAGCAAGACCCAAGTTACACATGCGTTGAATGTGTTAGTGAAAAATGGTGAACTTCTTCGCCTCTCTCTAGGGATTTACGTTAAAGCCAAAAGAGCGGGAAATGATGTAAAAGCTCAGGGTAGTCTTGATGTTATCATTCGTGAAGTAGCCAACAAATTAGGCTTCCAGCTTCGCCAAAAAGACTTGTCCTTTGAGAAAGTAAATACCCCACAAGGTGAAATTATTGTTGAAGTTGATGCACCAAGAGTTAAGCGCAAGCTTATCATCAATGGGAAGACTATTTGCTTTCGTAGTTATAGCCGTAAGTCTGGCACTAAAAAGACAGCATTCAAATTGGCAAAGACCCCTCCTACCAAAGGGGTTGCTCGTTATGTAGCTGAGCTTGCTCGATACTATAAAGTATCTTACTGCTACAACGCGATGGATCAGTGGGCTGATGCTGTAACTCGCTTAGCTGGTGATGAGGTGATACATGATACCGTCGAAGATCTTCTTGTAGCTCTAAAACGAGCAGGGAAAATCACCAAGCAAGAAGTTGCTATGTTGTCAGTCAATTACCTGCGAGAACAAAAACAAAGTGTTTGATCCATTTAATGATTTTGAGCAAGTCGGTTATTTACGTAACTATCAAGGTGTAAAAGACCCTGCAATTGTTCGTCAACTTGAACATACAATGTTTCGTGCTGGTTTGGATGAAGCTTTAGTTTATTTAGCAGGAAGAGCGGACTTACGTTACGAAGATTTCTTGGAAGTTCACCGGATATTATTCGAAGCATTCTATCCTTGGGCTGGTCAAGATCGTGCAATTACTGCTCCTAATTGTGCGGTATCTAAAGCTGGTACGATGTTTTGCCATCCTCATCATGCACGATTAGCTATTGAGCAGGGCTTACGTCTCGGACAGAATGCAAAGTCTATGCGTCAGCGTCCTGGTGAGGTTATGGGCTTTTTTGCCTATGGGCATCCATTTCTTGATGGGAACGGACGTACTATGCTGATTGTTCACAATGAGCTTTGTCATCGAGCTGGCTTTTCGATTGATTGGCATAAAACTAATAAATCTGATTATTTAAGAGCTTTAAGCGCTGAAATTGAATCCCCATCAAAAGGGCTTTTGGATAACTACTTATTGCAGTTTATAGGTGGCATTCGAGTTCGAGAGCTTTGGGGGGAATCTATAAATGGTATTCGTGGTTTAGACGGTCAAAGTATAGAAGATTCTGTAGAAGGAGAGTACACAGACGAAGCAGTTGCTCAAAAGTATCAATCATTCGAGATGAATAGAGGTCTGTAACAAAACGTTGGGTGTACTGAGTTCAGCTCCGAACTGACAGTCGACAAGGCTTCTTGATATCCGCATTAAGTTTGAGCTAATCTTGGTTTGTATATGATGACAATGACAAAGCCCGCGAGGTGTTGGTGCACCGTTTGAGCGGGCTTAGTTATTTGTTGAACCTAACTCTGGTGCTGGCGATATGGTATGACTCCTGCCGAAGCATTTTAGAAGGGGGAAAGCATGCGAAGACTAACCTTCAATGAGCTTGAGCAGATCCATTTGGATATTATTCAATCCTCTGCCTGGGCAAAAGCTGAGCTAAAACGTCAACTTGGAGCAAAAAAACGGAATAAATCTGAGCATGGTATAGATGATGGTACCGCAAACCAGTTCAAATCTAACTTGCTGTAATAAAAGGTGGCTTTCCTCTTATTGATGTTAGAGTGGGAATGATCACACGTTAGGCACTAGCTGGTACTAACTGGCATTAAATAAAAATTAAGCTCATGTTTTCATGGGCTTTTTTGTTTTTGTGTCTGGCAGTGTTTGGCAACTGATGGCAGCGGGAAGCACCGCTTGAGCGTGGTATCCAAGGAGGTACTATTGAGACATGATGTCATGAGTGATGGCCTATACCATGCTGCGCAACCTCACGCCGAGGGATAAACTCTACAAGGTGAATGACAGGGATGGCCTCTATGTAGCTGTCACTCCTGCCAGTTCTATCTTATTCCGTTACAACTACTCGATCAATGGCAGGCAAGAGACAATCACCTTTAGCCGCTATGGCGTTGGGGGTATCACTCTGGCAGAAGCCCGTGAGCGGCTTGGTGAAGCCAAGCGGATGGTCGCCGATGGAAAGTCGCCAGCGAAGGAGAAGGCCCGAGACAAGGCGCGTGTTAAAGGGGCTGAAACCTTTGGTGCTTGGGCGGAAAAGTGGCTAAGTGGCTACCAGATGGCCGACTCTACCCGTGATATGCGCCGCTCGGTTTATACGAGAGAGCTGGAAACGAAATTCGGCAATCAGAAGCTTGCCAAATTCGGCCCGCACGACCTGAGGCGAACAGCCAGTACCTTGCTCCATGAAGCCGGTTACAACACCGACTAGATTGAGAAATACCTGGCGCATGAGTAAAAGGGTGTGAGGGCAATCTATAACAAAGCCGAGTATCGCGAGCAGCGCACAGCCATGTTGCAGGACTGGGCTGACATGATTGATGAATGGACTGCCTAAAAGTGGGTGGTCGTCATCTTTTTAAAGGTTAGATGGTTGCTAATTATGATATCTTTGATAGCATGATTAGCGTACATTGATGCCAAATTTCCATTCAAGGCCGCCCTCCGGCATCAATCTTTGATCTAGCCTATTATCTTCTAGTTGTACTTCAGATCGTAGGCAAAAATCTCCATTCTCTCAACTTGCCCATTAAGCTCATAGACACGGTCGAATTCATCGTAGCCAATGTCATCAATGAACCGAGCACCATTCCTGGACATTTCTTCGGATAGCAAAACCACCTGCTCATCGTATTCGCCATTATAGTAATTCAGAAACTTTTCGCACTGTGGTGTCATTTCATCGGCATCCACACTATCCTGGCACGCGGTTCCTAGCTCGTGAGCTCTTTCAACGGCCTTCGAGAAATTTGCAAAGTCAAAATCCTGGGCATAGGACATCGCTGGAATCATGATGCAGGTAACCACGACCGAAAATTTACGGATTTTCATAACAACCTCCTCTTCAACAAATCAGCAAAAGCATGATATCACGCGAAAACCGTGAAGCCGACATAGATGCATACCCTCCGTTACAACTACTCGATCAATGGCAGGCAAGAGACAATCACCTTTGGCCTATGGCGTTGGGGTATCATTCTGGCAGAAGCCCGTGAGCGACTTGGTGAAGCCAAGCGGATGGTCGCTGATGGGAAGTCGCCAGCAAGAGAGAAGACCCGCGACAAGGCGCGTGTTAAAGGAGTAGGCGTCGAAGAAGCCAACAACGCGATTCATTGCGTGGCTCCGGTGGGGGAAGGCAGAGTACGTCGATCAGGCGATGCGCAATATTCTGCCTTACGTTGGCTGATTGGCGAGGCCAAGTGTTATTAGTCGTTGCGACGTTTTAGTGAGGCGACAAGGCACCCCAGCCATTTTTTGCTCGGCCGCTCAACCTGATTTCAAAACCAGAAAGCCGCTACCGACGGAACAGAGGTAACGGGCTTTCTTTTATTGATTGCACGTCAGGCTGAAACCTGAAATCGCGACATTAGTCCTGTGAGATTACTCGCTTGCTCTGTCATCTGCGAAGCCGCTTCCGAGCACTCCTCGGCACCTAAACTGTTACGCTGCGTTACCTCATCTATCTGGGTGAGTCCGATGCTGACCTGTTCAATCGCCTGTGCCTGTTCCTGAGAGGCAGAGGCGATCTCGGCCACCAGGGATGAGACTTCCACTGCCCCCGCGACGATCTCAGCCAGCGCTCCGGACGTACTGTCGGTCAATTCCATGCCACGCAACGTGCGTTCGTTGGAAGCCTTAATCAGGGCAGCAGTTCGCCCTGCTGCTTCTGCGCTGCGGGCTGCCAGGTTGCGTACTTCATCGGCGACCACCGAGAAACCGCGACCGTATTCACCCGCCCGCGCAGCCTCTATTGCCGCATTGAGCGCCAACAGGTTGGTCTGCTCGGCGATCTCCTCAATCGTCTTGATGATATTGGTGATGTCCTGTCCTGAGCACTCGATTTCCTGCATCGCCCCATTAAGCACCTGCATCAGCTCGTTGCCTTTCTGAGCCATGGTTTCGGAACTTGCCGACAGCTGGCTGGCCCTTTCCGCATTTTGCGAGCTCTGTGTGATTTGAGCCGCCATCTCGGTGACGGCGGCAGAGATCTGCGTCGTCGAAGAAGCCGATGCCGACACCCCTTCAGACATGTTATAAGCCAAACCCGATACCCGGGTTGCGTTCTCATTAATCCGCTGCGATGACACCTTAACCTCTGACACCAGCTCGTTAAGATTCTGCACCATTCTCTGCAGAGCACTGCCCAGTTGGTCTTTATTAGAGGCCAGTTCCACAGTGAGATTCAGGTCGCCATTGGAGATCCGCTCCGCCACACCGACCTGTTTCTCCAAGCTGTCCGCCATGCGGTCCAACGCACCTGAAAGCTGTCCAACCTCATCATCCGCCTTGTGTCCCATACGCTGCGACAAGTCACCCGCACCGATGGTTCGCGCCAGCACGACAGCCTTACGAATCGGCGCAGCCAACGAGCGGGCGGCAAACCAGAGCACCGCAATCGCGATCAGCGACACGATAACACCGACGACGGACTGCATCAGCATGCTACTGCGACCCTGGGCCGTCATGTCGGTTTCCAATTGCCGGGCAGACGCCAGTACCACTGACTCATCGATCTTGAGCATTACCGACCAGGAGCGGCCGGTCCGCCCCATTTGGATAGGCGAAAGAACAGTAATAACACCCGACTCCCGGTCATGGTCGACCCAATTACTACCCTCTTTGATTTTTGCCAAGCCACCCTGCCAGTTATCGGTCATCACTGTTCTGAAATGCCCGCCGATCAAAGAGGGATCCTCACTTTCGGCGATCAGTAAGCCCTGATCGGTGATTATTGCCACTTCTCCCTGGCCCTCAAACAGTGCTTGGTCAACCTGCTGTGCGATCTCCTGGACAAAATTCAGGTCATAATCTGTACCCACCACGCCAAGAAATTCACCGTTGACCATGATCGGCACCGACATGGTGGCCAACCACACCTGCTTGCCCTGCACGACATAGGGCAGTGGGCCGATTATGCTCTCGCGGCCGGTTGATTTGGGGCCTTGGTACCAGCCGCCCTTAGCGACTCCGTTAGGATGTTTTTCAGACGAGTCATACTCAACCAGCGCCTGTACATTGATATCGCTCTCTCGGGTGCGCGTCCAGTAAGGTGTAAAACGGCCAGTAGAGATGTTGGTACCTGCACCGAGGGACCGGGAAAATGCATCCTCACCGTCGAGTGCATCCGGCTCCCAGCAGGCGTAAGTGCCATTAAATTCAGGATTATTCTTTAACACCCGAAGCAGTATGCTGTTGACCTGCTGACGCCCCAGATTCAGTCCCTCATCGCCATCGTTGCGCGCTTCAAGTGCCACGATAAAGGTGTCTGCCATGGTGCGGGCGGTATCCAGCGCAAGATCGAACTTCTCCTGCACCTCGCCGGCGTAATGTCCGCCCAGATTCTGAAGATTTTCCAGCGTGGTCGAGGTGGTTTGAGCGCTAACCCGTTCAAACACCAACTGCTGAGTGGAAGAGAAGCTGTACATACTGTACGCAACCAACAGCGCAGCCGTCAGTAGCAGGCAAACCGCCCCGATAAGGGCTATCTTCAACTGAATCGATTTGATTTTCATAGGCCAGGGCTCAATGGAATATAAAGGAAAGTGAAGAGAACGAGCCGGCGGCCCCCACTGCATCCTTACCCGGGCGTTTAATTTCTTTGGGCCGTCACGCGACTTGCGGTTCTATCCCTGGACTTGCGGTCTGTCTCTGAAAGGTGTCAATTACCATCATTCTACTTCACCTTCTGAACATCCCCCTCTGTACTAAAGAACTAAACAGCTCGTCCTTTAGTCGCCCAGCCACACGCGAGCGAGCTCGCATGAATATCGTTCAATGGAGTAGAGAGTCTCGATGGGAGCAGAAAAACCTGCTCCACTGTGCTTCCTGGAAAGGTCTGGATACCGTTGAATACGCCGCGCTGGAGTGGTTCAACAATCACCGATTACTGGAATCCATTGGCAACGTTCCCCAGCAAGGCGAGAAATGGCGTACTATCGCCAACTGGAGGAGCGGCCCGACTCAAGCAAAATGGTCTCCGGTAAAGCCTGGGCGATTCATTAGGGAAGCTGCGAATAAGTCCGCCGCATGGGATAATTCCTGCTGCATACGATTGAGGTCGCACCGATTACGGGTAGAGTCGGCGTGTGTAGTATCGTTGGATCAGCTGCACGGAAAGGAACTCTGTCCATGAAGCACTTCATCCGCATTTCTTTTCACGCGGTCCACAATGTCGGATGCTCAGTCAGTTAGGTGTCTTCCTTTTTGCATACACTCAAATGAGCGAGCGCCAACTGCAGGTGTTCCAGAAACGCCTTCACTTTGCTCTGTGGGTACTTTCTTCCGGAATAAAGCGCATATAGCACTAAATCCTCTGGTTCGCGGTTACAGTCAATTTTAACAAGGGATCCGTTGTCGATGTCTGATTGACAGGCATGAAGGGGTAAAATGGCGAAGCCAAGCCCTTTCAGTGCAGCGGCCTTGGCCATTTGGCCACTGTTCACCTTGTAGTTGGATCTAATTTGGACGGTTTGGTTCTGTTTAAACCGCCAAGGCGTTCCTTGGAGTACCGACATACTGGTAATGCAGGGGGCTTTGGTCAGTTCATCCAGCGATTGTGGCGATGGATGATGTTTCAGAAGTTCTGGTGCAGCCACCACACAGCTCGGCCATCGCAGGATTTCTTTGGCGACCCAGCTAGAATCTTCCAGTGGGCCACGTCCAAAACGTAATACCAAATCGAATCCTTCCAGTAGTCCGTCTGTTGGGTCCAGTTGGGTGTCACAACTGAGCTGTATTTGAGGATGTCGAATGCAAAAGTCCGCGAGAATATCAGCCATGAATGGGAGATCTGGTGTAATGATCTTCAAGTGTCCGGATAGGGAATCTCCAAATAGGGATACCTCTTCCAAGGTATGATCCATGGCTTGAGTGAGCGGTGTAATGGATCGATACAGCTGCTTACCGGCTGCTGTTGGAGTCATCCTACGCGTTGTACGTTCCAGCAGCCGCACATTAAGTTGTCGTTCTAGCAAAGCGACGTGCCGACTGACATTGGATGTTGGCAGCTGTAGTTGCTCAGCTGCGATCTTAAAACTCAGCCTTTCATAGACAGCCTGGAAGCACAGCAACCACTGAATTTCGACTTTCTCTATCATTGGTTATCCCAAAATATGAGATTAATAAAACGATAAAATCATATTTATCATAAATTTGGGTTTCATTACAGTCACTATCAAGTTGCATAAATCAGGAGAGAGTCGATGAGCAGAACTAATAAAATTGCCATAGTAGGTGCCGGTGTTGCCGGGATAGCACTGGCAATACTCGCCACGAAACGGGGCTGTCAGGTCAGCCTATTTGAGCGTGGCAGTACTGTCTCATCCATGGGTGCTGGTGTTACGCTATGGCCCAATGCCATGTTTGTCATGCAGCAGATGGGGCTGGGCAAGGAGGTCAAGCGTATGGGAGGCGCGCCAGGCACGATGCGTCAATTTGACCGGCATGGGGTCCTGCAAACTGAGTTCGATATCATGGCAGTAAACTCGCTCTGCGGCTTTCCCAGTGTGACGGTATTGCGGCGTGAGCTGATGAGTCTACTGGCCGGTGCGCTCGATGACCTAGGGGTGAAGATCAAGTTTGACTGCTCAATCACAGCAGCGGATGTGACGAAGTTAAGCCAGGAGTTTGACCTGGTAGTCGGGGCCGATGGGCGGATGAAGTCGGTCGTGCGCCAGACATTGTATGCGGAGAAAGTGACTCCTCGTTATCACGGATTTGTCAATGTCGTAGGAGTGAGCAGGCAGCGCGAGGGTGCTTTGGATAACTCTATTCATGACTTCCGCGGTCTAGGTGAGCGTTTTGGAATTGTCCCGGTGAATGATGGGTGGTGCTATTGGGCGGGAGCCTGGAACGCCGCTGTCGACAGGGAGCGGTCCGGGGCCCATTGGTACGAAGAGTTGAATCAGCGTTTTCGGGACTGGCCCGATCCAGTGCAAAATGTGTTGCAGTCCTGCGATAGAGCATCGGTTAATCACATTTTTGTTCATGACATTGATCCTCTTCCCTATTGGCATCAAGACAATGTCATAATTATCGGGGACGCGGCCCATGCTCCCTTGCCGACCTCTGGTCAGGGGGCATGTCAGGCGCTGGAAGATGCATGGCACCTTGCCCGCTTACTGATGGAGACCGATGAGCTGGAAGTCGCTTTGCAAGGCTTCTATCAACAGAGGAATGTTAAGACTTCTGCAGCCCAATTGGTTGGAAGACAGGTAGCTAAGAAGATATTTTCTGAACAACCTGAGCCGCTGCTGCCGGCATCCCATATTTCTGCTACTGAACTCAGCCAGTTCTGGATGCAAGGTTTAAAGTAGTTGTGACCTGCTCCCCACTTTCTAATCCATGAAGCTCTTAGTAATGTTTATCACAGAGAAAGAAGATGAACATGAAGAAGCGATTCACTGAAGAACAGATCATCCAGATCCTGAAAGAAGCGGAAGCAGGTGTGCCATCTATGTTTGTGCCAGCAATGGTGAGAATACTGGAGATCATGAGCCGTTCGTTTGTCCAAGGGTGATAGCGGCTGCTTGACGGGCGACCTTGGCGACATCGAGACTCAGGGCAAGGCCGGTATCGGTCAGTTCGTCGAGGCTAAACCACTTCGCATCAAGCGCATCGTCTCCAGCTACGGGCTCTCCGGCAATCCATTCACAAAGAACCGCAATCAGCACGAAGTGCTGATGTATCCGGCCGCTTTCGTCCTGGTCGAAGGCGTCCACAGCCGTGAATACCTGACGTGCACGACCTTGCACCCCGGTTTCCTCCAATAGTTCTCTGACGGCGGCAAGTTCAATCGATTCGCCAGCCTCTATTTTTCCTCCGGGGAAGCCCCAGCGGCCTGCGTCCGGCGGGTTGGCCCGGCGTACCAAGAGTATCTTTTCTTTGTGATAGACGGCGGCAATCGTAGCGGCGATTGGTCGAATGGTGGGGGTGTTCTCTGTCGTTGATAACATGTCAGCCTCGTTTGCGAGGCCAGCGAAGGTATGAGGCGTCAAAACCTGTCCCTTCGCCGGCATGATCCGATTCAGGCTCAAAGGGTCACTGTGCTGCAGCATCGCCAACAGTATTTCAGCCCCTTGGTGGGTGACCCCTCGGTAATGAGAAGCATATCAGGCATTTTCGAATGGCGCAGTACCAGGTTAGTAGGTCTGTCTTATTCCACCTGGAGCGACCTGATTGATCGTTTCGTGGTACAGAATTTCGCATAGATCTTGCGCTGCCGGGCTAGCATTCGAAGCACAGAGCAGCTTAAGGGCAGTAGGTGGGAGTTCGGGCAGATCAAATTTTTCGCCAATACACCTGATGTCTTTAGGCATGCCATGCTGGGTCCGCACTGCAAGACCGAGATTCGAACGAAGCGCGGCCCAGATGCCCGGAAGACTTGGTGTTGTTACTGCTGCTTTCCAGCGCTTACCCGCCTGATCGAGTGCGGCTAGAGCAGATTGTCGGAAGAGGCAGGGATGGTCGAATAGCACCAATGGTACCCGGTCATCGAGGGAATCATTCATAAAGCGCTCATGTGCCAACCATTGCATGGGAAGCTCACAAACGAGATCACCGTCACTGTTACCAGCGGAGCTTGCTGGGAAAAAGGCAATGGCACCATCCAGGCGGCCAGCCCGAACCTTTTCCGCAAGTACGTGATTTGGGCCAGCTTGAACCTCGACGTGTACTCCCGCGTGTTTGCGGGAGTATGCAGACAAGGCTGCAGGCATCACGTCCTCAAAGAAATCCTGTGGCAGGCCAAGCCTAACGGTGGCAGAAGTCGCCGTCGCGCCGAGTGCGAGTGCGGCTTCATCGTTGAGAGCGATAATTCGGCGGGCATACGCCACCAATACCTCTCCAGCTTCGGTTGGGACCAGATTTCTGCCCTTGCGGATGAATAGCTGTGTGCCAGCCTGCTGTTCCAGTTTTTTGAGTTGCATGCTGACTGCCGACTGTGAGCGCCCCAGTTGCATGGCTGCTCTTGCAAAGCTGTGCAGGTCAGTTCCGGCCACAATCGCACGTAGTGCATCAATGTCGAAAGCAATATTCACTTCAAAAATCCAAAACTATTATTTAAAATATATTCGATATTAAAAAGCATATCTCGGTGCTAGCATCGGCGTCAATCAGGAGTGACAGGCAGCTGAGTTGCCAATCAATTTTCCTCAAAGACTTAAGGTGCAAGAGTGAGATAGCCATGATGCTTCATAGAAAAGCCTCCAAAGGCTCGAATCCGGAGATGATGCCAATCGTATTTGCTGGTGGCTTTGTATTGGCCTTGGCCTTTGGGGTACGTGCGATCTTTGGTGGTGTTATCGAGCCGCTGTCCGACGAGCTGTTCGGTGGCAGAATCGAGGTGTTTTCGCTTTCAATCGCTATTCAGAATCTGGTGTGGGGGCTTGCACAGCCGGGCTTCGGAATGATCGCCGACAAGTTTGGTGATCGTCGTGCATTGTGGCTGGGCTTCGGTTTCTATGTGGTGGGAATGGTGGTTTGCGCCTTGGGTACGACACCCTTGGCTCAGCATCTTGGTGCCGGTGTGCTTGTCGGTATGGGGATATCCGGGACGGCATTCGGCGTCGTCCTGGCCGTGATTGGACGAGCCGCGCCCGAAGCCAGGCGCAGCCACTATCTTGGTATCACATCGGCCATTGGCTCCGCTGGACAAGTCATCCTGCCATTGCTGGCTTCGTGGTTGACGGAGTGGCTTGATTGGCGGCTTATGGTTGTTGTGATAACCGGAGCGCTTCTGCCTATGGCTCTGTGTATCCCTCTTCTGCGAGTGAACGAAGCACCATTGTCCGGTCGCGCTGAGTATGCTCCGGTCACTCAAACGGTTAGAAGTGCCTTTGGCCACACGAGCTATCTGTTGCTCAATATGGGTTTTTTCGTATGTGGGTTTCATCTCGCATTTATAACTGCTCATCTGCCCAATTACGTACAGCATTTCTGTGTCTCCTCGGCCTCTCAAGATGAATTGCGTGCTCTAGGGCTACAGGCACTGGCGTTGGCCGGTTTCGCAAACATATTCGGTACGCTGCTCGCCTCGCGCCTCGGCATGTTTTTTCCAAAACCCTACGTGCTTGCGGCAATCTATGCCCTTAGAGCAGTGGTCATCATCATTTTTATCTCTCAGCCAGTCACCCCGACCTCGGTGATGATCTTCGCCTTGGTCATGGGTGGGCTATGGCTTTCCACCGTCCCATTGACCAGCGCGCTGGTTCTGACCATGTTTGGCCCCCGTATAATGGGTACTCTGTTTGGTTTTGTATTCCTGAGTCATCAGCTTGGGGGCTTTGCTGGGGTTTGGCTCGGCGGTGTTTTGTTTGATCGTTACGCCAGCTACGATCAGGTTTGGTATCTTTCCATCGCCCTGGGCGTGTTGTCGGCAATTGCTCACCTGCTGGTGCATGAGCGTCCGGCTCCCCGAGTAGGTTTGGCGTATGACGGATAATCTCATTTTCATGTGGCTGGCGGCTTTTCCCCTGATGGGAAGTCCTGGGCCGGCGACACTGAGCCTTGCCGGTCTTGGTTCCGCTTTTGGATTCCGGACCGGTCTGCGTTATATGCTCGGCATCATTCTGGGAACAATCGTTGTGCTACTAATGGTCGCAACAGGTGTTACTACGCTGGTGCTTGCTCAGCCAACCTTGCTTTTTATACTGTCCAGTATCGCAGGCCTGTATATACTTTATCTTGCTGTAAAAATCGCAACGGCACCTGTAGGAAAAGTTACAGCTCCAACAGAAAGTGCGCCGAATTTTCTTCCAGGATTCAGCCTCGCAGTGGCAAATCCAAAGGCTTTTGCAGCAATTGGCGCGGTTTATTCGAGTCATAGTATTGTGGTTGATAACGTGATCGTCGACATGGTCTGCAAGCTGTTGGCACTAACCGTGGTTATACTCATTTTTAGTGTCGTCTGGCTTGCTTTTGGCGCTGCTTTTTCGAAGTACCTGAGGAACCCTGTCATCGGGCGTATGACAAACATTGTCTTTGCTGTCATGCTGGTTTTGTCGGTGGGTTCATTGTGGTTGCTACCAAAGGGGAACTAATGTTGCTGCGTATACCGAGAATCTGCTAAGTAGGCTGCCCAGCTCTACAGCTGCATGAAGGTACATTTGAGGCAGGCGTTGCCAACTTGCTGTACAGCAAGCCAAATTATTTCGTTTTAAATAATTTTCTTACATTATGGTTCTGAGCATGGGGTTTGTCATGAGAAGGGGGGCATGACGCTTAACTTATTGATAACAAAATTTCTTTTCACAATCGAGAGAGAGTGACAGACACTATTCGACAAGGTCGGTAATGCAGTTCTTTTTGCACTCTCTATTCTGCAGAAGGTGGTTCAGGAAACTGTAACTCTGCTTTTACTCCGTGATTCAGCCATTCCAAAGACAATTGCCAGCCAAGCCGATTACAGATTTTTTGCACAAGCATCAGTCCCAGCCCAAAACTGCTGTCACTGTCTTCGGCCAGGTATTCGCTCTTGTTACGAATGACGATGCTCTGGTTCGTCACTGTAAGCGTGATTGTGCCCTGTTCTGTAAACTGATAGGCGTTGCGTAGAATATTGGCCAATACGATACGCAATGGAACCAGTGGCAGGGTTTGCACCGATCTCTCTTCTGGATAGTCCCGCTGCAGCTGTACCTCTTTGCCCTGAAGCAGATAGGCCAGTTCTTCACTGATGTCGTCCAGTAACCTTGCAGGATCAACAGACGATATGGATGGCGGGGTGTCGTTTTCCCGGCTTAACCAGAGCAGGGTTCCTGTTAGCTGCTGCATGTTTTGGCTGGCTCGGTTTATCCGTTCCATCGGACGCTCGAACATTGTTGGTATACCCACTCGTTGAAGTAATTCCAGGTTCGTCCGGATGATAGCGATTGGCGTGCGTAATTCATGACTGGCGTGACGGAGGAATTGATGCTCCCGCTCCAGAAGCCTTGCGATCCGATCAAAGGCGCTTCTTAGTTGCTCTGCAATGCTGTTGAGTTCGTGGAAGTGGAAGTTCGGCACCGACTGCTGGATATTTTCAAGAGAAAGGCTGTACGCCCAGTCTGCCAGTTTCTGAGTGTAGTGGTTGATCCGGCGATTATAGAGCCAGATAGCCAGCAGCATGATCAGTAGATAGCTCCCGGCCAGGTAGAATTTCAGCTGCCAGGTCTGATCTAAATCCGCCTGTTCCTCTTTGGTCAGCAGGTTGCTCTGGTAGTCGGAAATAACAAACAAGCGCCGCTGATCAGGCAGCAGGTGCAGGTAGACGATCAGGTAGCGGGAGTCCTGCCAGTTTTCCTCACCATGGGGTTCCCAGAGATATTCGCTGAATTGCCCGGGCTGCAAGGTATCCGGATCGATCAGTTGGCGATAAAACTCTGGTGCGTTATCCAGATTATCCAGAAAGGAGCGGATCGATGATGAGTTCGATAGTGGTGTCTCAGGATTCTGTTGATATTTGGCCTCGAAGGACCGGGCTTCCATCAGCAGGGCGCCACCGACCGCTTCATCCAGTCCTTTGATAAAGAACAATTCCAGCGCAAAAGCGAAGGCCAGCGCTGTTATCAGCGCCAGACCCGATACGTAGATGGCCAGCTCCCGACGCATGGTGCGGGGTTGCT
Organism: Marinobacterium iners DSM 11526; assembly: GCF_900107855.1. Taxonomy (GTDB): domain Bacteria; phylum Pseudomonadota; class Gammaproteobacteria; order Pseudomonadales; family Balneatricaceae; genus Marinobacterium; species Marinobacterium iners. The sequence goes on from NZ_FNRJ01000005.1 coordinate 153,522, forward strand.
GCTTACTGTTCAGGGGATTCATCACGGATCGCAAATCCCTGTCCTTTAATGGTGTGTATCAGGGCCTTATCGAATGGCTTATCCACTTGCTGCCTCAGGTGGTACATATGTACTTTCAGGCTGTTGCTGTCGGGTGGTTCATCCGGCCACAGGGCCTGTTCCAGTTGGCTTCGGCTCACGACCGCCGGGCTTGCCCGCAGCAGCGTTTCCAGAAGCACCAGGCCGGAAGGTTTCAGTTTAAGCAGGGTGCCAGCACGGCTGGCGTTGCGGTTATCCAGCTCCAACGTAAGGTCGGCCAGACACAGTTTGCGCACCTGGCTGCTGCGCCTTTTGGCCAGCGCCCGAACCCGCATGATCAGCTCTTCCATTGCGAAAGGCTTCACCAGGTAGTCGTCAGTGCCGGCACGAAAACCGGCTACTTTATCGCTCAGGGTATCCCGGGCGGTGAGCATCAGTACGGGGGTGTCTGTTCCCTGTTGTCTGAGTTTTTCACACAGACGCAGGCCGTCAATCTGTGGCAGCATAAGATCCAGCAGCAGTACGTCATAACGGTTAGAGGTTACGAGTTGCAGTCCCGCCTGACCGTTGTAGGCATGATCGACACAGATCTTTTCCAGCGCCAGGTAGTCGGCCACCGACGCGGCCAGATCACGGTCATCTTCTACCAGTAATACCTGCACAACCTGATCGCTCATGACATGGTTTCCATCGTCGTTTTTGATGTGGTGCTGTGTTGGCGGCGCTTCTTCCGCCATTGACGAATATTCAGATCCTCACTGATCATCACCAGTACGGGAATCAGGATTAGGGTAATCAGAGTGGCAAACAGTATCCCGTAACCCATTGCGACAGCTGCAGGAATCAGGAACTGGGCGTTCTCAGCGGTTTCCCATATCAGCGGTACCAGACCAGCGTAAGTCGTTATTGAGGTCAGTACGATAGCCCGCATTCTGCTGCAGCCAGCTTCCACCATGGCCAGCCTGGGTGGCTTTCCCTGAAGTCGGTTCTCATTGTAGCGGCTGATCAACAGGAGGCTATCGTTAACCACGACTCCGGACAATGCCAGGATGCCAAACAGCGACAACAGGCTCAGCGGAATATCGTGCAACCAGTGCCCCAGCAGGGCACCGATCACACCAAAGGGGATCGCACTCATAATCATCAGCGGTTGCAGGTATGACTTCAGCGGGATCGCAAGCAACGCGTAGATCGCAATCAGTGCAACCAGAAAAGCGCCTTTCAGCGAGTTGGTAGTTTCTGCTTCTTCCTGCGCTTCGCCGCCAAACCGAATGGTCAGGCCTGGATAATCCCGTTGCAGTTGGGTCAGCAATTGAGCGTCGATACTGGCGATTATTTCCGCTGGGGCGGCAATCGCTTTATTCACATTGGCGGTGACCACTGCCACCCGGCTTCGGTCAGTTCGCTTGATCTCATCGGCGACATACCGGGTAGATATATCCGCAACTGTGCTCAGCGCGACCGTCCGGCCGTCCGGGGTGCGAATACGAGCCCGCTGCAGATCATCCAGTTGTTGGCGTTGATCCTGTGGATAATGCACTTTGACCTTCACCTCGTCCCGGCCACGCTGTATGCGCTGCACCTCATACCCCTGATAGGCTTGTTGGATCTGGCGTGCCAACAGGGCGGTGGTGAGTCCCATCGCCTCACCGGCCGGCCGTAGTTGGAGGTCGATCTGGGCCTGGCCGGTTTTCATGCTGTTTTCGATACCGGAAACACCGCTGTAGAGTGCCAGCGCTTCCTGTACTTTTGTGGCGGCCTGTTGCAGCGTTTGCGGTGACTCCGCAGCCAGTTCAATACTGATATCAGTAGCACCTTCCCAGGTGGTGACAAATTTCAGCTTGCGCACGGCCTCCAATGGCCCGACCTCCTGTTGCCATAAATCAGCAATCTCCTGAGTGCCGAACGGACGCTGATCGCGGGGTGACAGTCCGGCAATGACAGACGCACTGCTATCACCGGACAGTGTCATCAGATGGGGGATGGGAGGCTGAGACAGCTGGTACTCATCCTGCAGGCGCTGATTAAGGCGGGCGGCGGTCTGTTCAATCTCGACCGCCTGTTGCTGAACCAGGCCGTAGCCTGCCTGCGGGTCCAGCTCCAGTTGCACTTCGATAAAGTCGCTGGGAATGTCAGGGAAAAAAACTGCGCGTATCTGGCCGGAAGGCACCATTCCACCGACAATAATGAACAGACTGATTGCCAGCATAAGCGCGACATAGCGGAAATTCAGAGCCTGATGAACAAACGGTCGATAGATCTTGCGGGTGAAGTAAGTCAGACCGTGACTGGCCTGAGTTTGTAGCCATTGCCAGCCGCGGCTGACGGGATTGCGGGCAGGGCTGTTGTCCATTTTCAGGTGGGCCAGGTGGGCGGGCAGGATAAATTTGGATTCCACCAGCGAGAAGATCAGGCAGAAAGCGGCCGCGTAGGCAAAGAAGCTGAAGATTTTACCCAGTTCTCCTTCAACCAGAACCAGCGCCAGAAAGGCGACGATGGTGGTTAACACCCCGAACACTGTCGGCACCGTGACTCGCTGGGCTCCCCTGATCGTCGAGTTGAGGCTTGCACCGTAGCGCTGACGCTCGCTGTAGATGCTTTCGCCCACCACGACGGCATCATCGACGACGATGCCCAGGGCGATAATAAAGCCGAAGGTGGTCAGTTCATTGAGGGTCATGTTGAATAGTCGGGCATCCATCAGCAGCATCGCGCCGGCGAAAATGACCGGCAGACCAGCCCCGACCCAGAACGCAACCCGGATATTCATGAACAAAGCTAACAGCAGCATGACCAGGGCGATACCCATTACACTGTTTTTCAGCAGCAGGTTAAGGCGAGCACCAATATACAAGCTCTGATCGTTCCAGATCGTGGTGGTAACGCCTTGCGGCAGACTGTCACTGAAACGGTCGACTTCCATCCGGACCGCTTCGCTGATGGCCATGATGTTTGAGCTGGAGTACATCTTGATGTCGAGCCAGATCGCCCGCTCACCGTTGAACCGGGACAGCGCTCCGGATGGTTCATAGCTGTCCCGGACTGTTGCGACATCGCTGAGCGTCAGGCGCTGACCGTCGCCGGTCTGACGGATCACAATCGCTTCAAAGTCGCGCAGCCGGTAACGTTGCTGATCGGCTTTGATAATGATTGAGCCTTCCCGACTGAAGAGTTCACCTCCGGCCACGGTGAGGGATGAGGCGGCGACCTTTTCGGCAATATCGCTGATGGTCAGGTTCAGTGCCTGGAGCCGGTGCTCATCAACCTCGATGCTGATCTCCGGTGTTTCCCGACCATTGGTGTTCACTCGTTCGATTGCCGGATTGCTCAGCAACCGGGTGCGTAACTGACGGGCGGTTTCTTGCAGCACATCCTGAGGAACATCGCCGGCCAAATGTACCGATACCGCATCTTCAAGATAGGTGTCTTTGGTGATGACCGGGCGTTCGGCTTCGGCGGGCAGAGTCGCGATGCCGTCGATCCGGTTCTTGATGTCCCGGTACAGCGTATCCAGATCGTACCCGCTGCTGCGCTCGACCGTGATATTACTGCCCTCTGTGTTGGAGATACTGCTGATCTTTTTAATACCCTGAATGCCTTGCAGGGCCTCTTCTATTTTGAGGGTAATGCCTTCTTCTGCGGAATGGGAAGAGCCACTGTCGTAGCTGACAAAGATACTCACACTGTTCGGTGGAATCGGCGGAAACGCTTCGACCCGCAGATTAAAAGCGCTGATGCCGCCAGCCACTAGAATCAGTAGCATCAGCAGATTGGCCGCGACCGGATTGGCGGCGAACCAGGCTACCCAGCCTTTCTGGCCCAGATCATTCATTGGGTGTTTCCTCAGACAGGTCAGGCTGAACCGCCATTCCCGGCATATAGCTGGCCAGTGGTTTGGCAACCAGTGCGATTTCTGCCGGCAGTGAAGTTGCCGGAATGTAGTGCAGTCCCTGAGCGCTGAACAGCGGTGTCGCCGCATGCCTTTGCAGCCGGTTTTCGGTCACGGTCCAGATATAGCCATCAGCCGTGAGCGCGGTGGCCGGAATCGCAAACAGATGGCTGCGCAGTTGTCCTTTCAAACTCACTTCCACGAAACTGCCGCTGAGCAGGGGAGGCGATTGTTTCAGAGGGTCTGCGACGCTGACAGTCAAACTGCGCTGTCGAGTTTCAGGGTTAATTGCGGCCGATAGCTGGCTGACCTGTCCTTGCCACCGATGTGTTGGCTGGTCCGGGTCACGTAGCTGTACCGCAACCTGTTGAAGGTTTTCAGGAAGTTGTTGCCACTGCTGGCTGGACAGTGTCAGCTCCAGTTCTACACGTTGGGTTCCTCGAAGGGTTGCTACGGTCGCACCGGACTCGATGTAACTTCCCAGGGTTGCGGAACGGTTTATGACAACCGCATCAAAGGGCGCTCTCAGCGTGGTTTCTTCCAGATCCCGTTGTGCACGCTGAAGCGTCTTTCTGGCAGCAACGACCCGCGCCTCCGCCAGCTTTAGTTGCGGTTTCCTCAGCACCAGATCGCTGGGGGCCTCCTGAATCCCTGAGCGTTGCCAGTCCCGCTCCGCTTGCTTCTGCTGACGACGTTCCTGAATCAGCGTTAACTCGGCATCGGCCAGCGTTTGGCGGGCATTGGCCACCACTTCCTCATAACTGGTGGTATCCAGCCTCAGTAGTGCTTCGCCCTGTTTCACTGGATGGCCATTATGGAACGCGTCCGAGCGCCAAGTGACCCGACCGGAAACAAGACTGCCCAGCTGAACTTCATCGGTGGCACGGGCCTCGGCATAACCTTCAATGCGGCTCTGATACGTGCCGCTCTGTAGTGAGAGCACGGTGACCCGGGGCAGTATTGCCGGTGCTTCATATTGCTCCGGTTGCGGCTGGTTGCTGATGGCAACGTTGGTATAAACCAGCGCCAACGGGATCGCACACAGTGCCAGACCGGTAAGCGTGAAAGGGAGCCAACGACGTCTTGGTTGCATGATGTTCTCTTGTGATTCAGATGTTCATCCCCAGCGCCAGGCCGAGGGTGATGCGGTTAGACAGGCGGTTCTGGCGAACCTGGAGAAGCTGTATGCGAGCCTCAAAAGCAGTCTGCTCGGCACTGATTAGATTCAGGATGTCGCCTACGCCATCGCGGTACAGCGAACGGTAGTGATCGAGACTGGTTTGCGAATGTTGCAGGGCTTGTGCAAGGGCTTTTTCCTGTTGGGCCAGGGTCGCTTCCAGGTCGAGTCCGTTATCCACTTCGTTTACCGCATCCAGCAGCGTTTGCTGATAGTTGAGGTAGCTGAGTTCGGCATCCAGCTGGGCAATGTCTGCCTGGGCTTTCAGGCGTCCGGAATTGAACAGCGGTGCCGTCAACTGCCCGAGGAGACTCCACAGCGGCGACCCTTTGAGAAGTTGATCCAGGTCTTGTCCGGTATTGGAGAGGGTGGCCTGCAATGAGAACCCGGGAAGCAGCTGCTTGTAAGCTTTGGCGGCACTGTGATCAGCGGCCTGAATTCTCAGATAGGCGGCTTGCAGGTCGGGGCGACGAGCCAGAACGGTACCTGGAAGTGATATCGGCGGTGTGGTGATATCCGGTGTCACCGTGATCTCTGGCGGTTCACTGTTATTGCTGACGCCGCGCAGCAGATTTAACTGCCTCAAGGCCACTCGTTGATGGTTCTGACGCTCAATAAGGCTGGCCTGAACGCGAGCCGTTGCAGCCTTTGCCGTCGCCAGATCCGCCAGGTTACCCAGCCCGCTCTGATAGCGGTCCAGTATCACAGCGCGGTTGTTTTCAGAACTTTTCAGCCATTGCTGCTCAGTTTTGATGATCTGCTGGCGCAGACTGATATCCAGCCAGCTTTGAACCGTGCGGGCCGCCAGAGAATGGCGTGCAGCGTCATAGTCGAGTTTCTGTGCTGCCGCAGTTTGCTGGGCTGCGGCCTGACCATCAGCCAAGCGGCCCCAGACATCCAGTTCCCAGTTCAGGGTCAGGGCCAGTGTTTGTTGATTACTGATTGTTTTTTCCTTTGACCGCTGGCTGGTCAACGAACCCGTCAGTTCCGGTTGACGGGCTGCACGTTCAGGAGCGATCAACAGTTGTTGCTGTCGTAAACGCAGGGCGGTGTGTTGCAAATCCAGGTTATTGTTAAGGGTTTCATCGACAAGCTGTTTCAACTGCGGTTGCCGGAACAGATCAAGTAACCCGGCATCCTGGGGCAGCATGGATAGATCTAGGGTTTCTGCGGGTACCGCCCAGTCTGCGGGCATGGCCAGACTTTCTGCCCTGCCAGCCTGAGGGTCACTCAGGGTGCTGCAACCACCGAGTAACGCCAGTGACAAACTTAAAGTTAACGCGTCTGGTTTCACGTCCGCCAGTTCCTATTCGGGAGCCAATATCACAATAGTTTTAAACGGACAGTGGTTAATGGAGGGTTAAATGAAGGAATAGATAATGAGTAATTTCGCAGCTTCAAGGAGCCGGGGGCAGCTCATTATCTTGGGATGGCGTTGGCCGTTATCAAAAATGACAATTGACCTGATCACGTCAGGCGCGTTAATACTGCATCTACATCATCAAGAAAGCTTGTCCAATCACCATCTTCGTCAATACCATTGATGCGCAAGAGGAATAACCCCTCAACGGCCAGAAAGGCAACGCGGGCTGCTTGGGCGTTTGAAGATGCGCCTGTCATACGGTTAAAAATTCCCCGGTACCAGTCGCGTGTTTCCTTTAAGTTTTCAGGGTTTTCCAGATAACTGACCATCAGGCCTGCAATCTTGGCATCCATAGCCTTTTGTGCGGTTCTCATTGCCTCAATGTAACTTCGAACAAAGCCGAGCGGATCATTTGTCGGTGTTTCGTCCAGCATCGCATCGAACCGACTTGTCCAGCGGTCAACTAAGCTGCCTACCAACTCATCTCTGCTGGAGAACGAGTACTGTACGCCTCCCTTGGAAATGCCTGCAGCCTTTGCCAAAGCACCAATGGTCAGCGCTGAACCACCTTGTTCGCGTACAAGTGCTTCGGCCACACCCAGTAACCTGTCACGGGTAATAGTTGGTTTTCTGCCCATTGTTTTTCTTTTTTACCCCCACTATTATCTTTTTAAATACGATTGTATTTATATTTTAAATGACGCGCAAATCAGGGGTGAACCTGTGTCTTACTACTTTCTAAACCCCAAGCGCTGGCTGATTCTGATAGCAGTAATGCTGGCATTCCTGCCGGTTGTTCTCGATATGACCATTCTGCATGTTGCGGTCCCCACGTTAACCCAGGCGTTGGGAGCAACAAATAACCAAGTGCTGTGGGTCATCGATATTTATCCGCTGTTGATGGCCGGCTTGCTGGTGCCTATGGGTACTCTGGCCGACAGGGTAGGTAACCGACTCATCTTACTGATCGGCTTGGTGATCTTCGGGGCTGCCTCAGCCGCGACGGCCTTTGCGCCTACTGCACAGATGCTGATTGGTGCGCGTGTTATGCTGGCGTTGGGGGGATCAATGATCATGCCATGCGTGCTGGGCATTATCCGCCGTACCTTTGAGGACGATAAGGAGCGAGGACTGGCGCTCGGATTATGGGGTACGGTGGGGGCTGCCGGTGCGGCGGTTGGCCCGCTGATAGGTGGTGCGCTGCTGGAACATTTCTGGTGGGGCTCGGTGTTCTTGATCAACGTGCCTCTGATGCTCGTTGTAGCTCCGGCCTGCTGGCTACTGCTGCCGCGTCAGGAGCAGACCGTACCCGGTCATTGGCCGATTGGTCAGGCTTTGCTGCTGGTCATGGGTATGATTGCGGTGGTGTATGCGGCCAAGACGGGTTTTGGTGGCAAGCAACCCCTTGCAGTGGTGTTGCTGACGTTGGCTTTCGGATTGGCAATGCTGGTGCTGTTTGCTCGTAAGCAGTTCCGCGCTGCTGCGCCGATGCTGGATCTTTCCTTATTGGCACACCCTGCCATCGTCGCTGGCATCATCATGGCGGTGGTCGCCAGCGGCGCATTGGCCGGGGTCGAACTGACTCTGGCGCAGGAGCTGCAATACGTCCTGGACAAAACACCGCTTCAGGCCGGGATATTCCTGATTCCCATCATGGCTGCGGCAGCAGTGGGCGGTCCGGTTGCGGGCTGGCTATCTGCCCGGTATGGACTGCGGCCAGTGGCCAGCCTGTCGATGGTCGTCGCAGCGCTGTCGCTGGGCTGGCTTGCCGTGCAGGATTTTCATGCTCCGGGAGTGATTGTACCGCTACTGCTGGCACTGCTGGGTTTAGCGCTGAGTATCGGCCTGACTGCGTCGTCCATCGCTATTATGGGCTCAGTCGATGCAAGTAAGGGCGGTGCTGCAGGTTCGCTGGAAGCGACCGGGTATGAACTGGGCACTGGTCTCGGCATCACTCTATTTGGTGTGTTTATGTCGGTTATTTTCAGGCGTAACCTCACGACCCCTGCTGGGTTATCCCCTGATCTCGCAGATCAGGCTGCGGTTTCGATGGGCGATACGTATCTGGTCGCGCGGCAGCTTTCCGACGATCAGGCCGCCGCATTGGTTGCTGCGGGCAAGGCGGCTTTTTCGACCACACACTCAGTGCTGCTGCTGACGTCTGCCGCATTGATCGGGGGGCTGGCGGTGTTGGTGTTTTTCCTGCTGACTGACATGCGCAAAGACTCTGCCTGAGATTAGCGCGTGCCGACATCGCGACTGAATGCAGCGTGTATCGCTTGCTGAGCAGAAGACGTGTGAGGGTTAGTTTTTTAAATATCCCGCTAGAAACGGGCCTGTCACGGAGGTTGGTTCTGTCTGCAGACCAGCGGGTGCCCCCTGATAAATGATGTCGCCGCCATATTTTCCTGCACCGGGCCCCATTTCAATAACATGGTCAGCCGCTGCGATCATATCCAGATTATGCTCGACGATGATAAGCGTTATGCCCTGCTCGGTGAGGCTGCCGAACAGCTGTATCAGGTGTTCTGTATCCTGCATATGAAGACCGGATGTGGGTTCATCAAATACGTATATCCGGCCACTGAGCCCCAGTTCTTTTGCCAGCTTCAACCGTTGCCGCTCGCCACCTGACAGGGTTGAAAGTCTTTGACCTATCTGCAGGTATCCCAGCCCGACCTGCTGCATTCGTGCCATCTTATCCCTGATCTCAGGTTTGTCATCAAACAGTTGCAGAACATCGGGCGCACGCAGGCGCATAATCTCATCGATGGCATGCCCTTTGACCCGGATAGCACGGGCCTCAGCGCTATAACCCGAGCCGTCGCAAACCTCGCAGACCGATTCTACGGTATCAAGAAAGGCCAGATCGGTGCGGACCACACCACGACCTTTACAGATTGGACATGCCCCGGCACCGTTGTTGCTAAACAGGCCAGCAGGTTTGCCGCTCTGGCGGGCGAAGACGCGGCGAATATCGCTCAGTGCACCCAGATAGCTGGCGGGTGTCGAGCGGGATGAGCCGCGCAGCTCCGTCTGGTCGATCACAACCACATCGGGGCGAAGTGCTGGTAAGATCCGGTTCGTGAGGGTCGATTTGCCAGAACCCGCAACGCCCGCGACAACCGTCATGACGCCAAGCGGGATGTCGGTCGACAGATCCTGTACGTTAAACAGAGATTGGTGGCTGATGTTAATCCAGCCTGATGGGGTACGGGGCGTCGTATTGATTCTATGCTGTTTGCGCAAGCTCTGTCCTGTTGCCGTTTCTGCTTCTCGCAGTTCTGCCACCGTGCCCTGGCAGACCACTTCTCCGCCTGACTGGCCAGCCTGTGGCCCCATATCGATCACCTGATCTGCGATGCTGATCAGATCAGGGTCATGCTCAACCATCAGGACGCTGTTGCCTTTATCCCGCAAGCGTATCAGCAGCTCCCCGAGGTGCCTAACGTCGCGTGCATGCAGGCCGATACTGGGCTCATCGAAAATATAAGCGATATCGCTAAGACTGCTGCCAAGGTGGCGGATCATCTTGATTCTCTGCGATTCGCCCCCCGATAATCCTGCTGTGCCCCGGTCCAGACTAAGATAATTGAGGCCTATGTCGATCATGCTTTCCAGTTTTTCTGTCATCGATGACAGGACCGGCTGCATCTCCGGTTCGTCGATGCTACGTAAAAATACCAGCAGGTCGCTTGCTTCCATGGCGGAGCAGTCGGCGATGTTGTGCCCTGCGATCCGACAGCTAAGCGCTGCCGGATTAAGGCGGCCGCCGTTGCAGGCGGGGCAGGAGCCGCTTTTCGTCACCCGCGACAGTGCCTCGCGTTCGATATCCGAAAGCTCGCTCTCTTCGCGCTCCAAAAATGAACGGCGCAGGCGAGGCAGCACACCTTCATAAGTCGTTGTCTTCGGCCAGCCCGGTCTGGGTGCCGTGACGGGCGTACCTTCTTCAACGGTCAGGCGTTGCCATTCACCGTCGCTATAACACTCAAGTGGTTTTGTGGTATCAAAGAAGCCTGATAAGGCATAGCGTTTCCAGCGCCATGAAGAGGGCTCGAATCCGGGGAAGCGGATGGCGCCATCCTCGAGTGAGCGCGTGCGATCAAACAAGGCATTTTCGTCTATCGTTCGAACCGTTCCCAACCCCTGACACTGTGGGCACATGCCATGGGGGTTATTGAACGAAAATAAGCTGGATTCGCCGATAGTTGGCTTTCCTATGCGAGAGAAGAGCAGGCGTAGCAGCGCATAGATCTCGGTCACTGTACCCACGGTAGAACGCGCATTGCCCCTCAGCTTGCGTTGATCAATGACAATTGATGCCGGTAAATTTTCCAGACGATCGGCATCAGGCTGACCGAAATGCGGCAGTCGGTGACGAATGAAGGTTGAATAGGTTTCAGCCAGTTGCCGTTGGGATTCTGCGGCGATGGTATCGAACAACAGTGATGACTTACCCGAGCCGGATACTCCGGTAAAAGCGATGACCTGATATTTGGGGATATCAAGGGTCACATTTTTCAGATTGTTGGTTCTGGCCCGAATAATCCGCATGGGCAGATCAGTCATGATCGATGCCCTCCCGCTGTAATCCCCTGACGGCTTTATGACAGAGTTCCGCGAAGATGGCCTGCTCGCCTGCTGTCATCACCGATGCGACCCGCTGTGCTGCACCGTGCCGTTGTCTGGTTGCCCGTTCCAGAAAGGCGTTTCCCTGGTTACTGAGTTGTGTCGCCTGAGCCCGACGATCACTAGCGTCTGACTTTTGTTCTATCAGCTGCAGGTCTTTGAGCACGCGCAGGGCTTTTGACAGTTGAGTTCGGGAGATACCAAGCCGCTGGCTAATAATTGATGGGCGCAGAGCCCCGTTAATACGCAATATTTCCAGAACATCATACTGTGCCCATGTTATGGCTTCCGGGGTAAAACGGTTGCGACGAGCGACCAGTTCACATTGCAGAAGTGAGAGGGCCGCTTCCAGTTCTGAGGTTTCCTGAGTTGTCATTTTTTAATTCAATATTTCTAGTTCATTGTGGTTTCTTTTTGGAAACTATATTTGAGATTTTATTACAAATAAAGTGATTTTATGAACTGTATAGTTTCCATAAAGGCTTTATTGCGTTGGAGTTCGGGTCCCAATTGAGACATGGAATATTTGAAAGGCCCTGCTGTCTCAGCAGATGGGCTGAAGGAGTGCCGGTTCGATTTACTCTGTCGTTACTGACTAGATGGTTAACAAAATCAATAAACGCAGAGTCAAGGCTGGTCAGCCTTCAGCGGCAAATGTTTATGCAATCTGCTGCTGATGGTGGCAGTGTACGAACCTTTATTCTGCGGTTAATGAGCCGTTTATTTGCACGTTTCTTATCGTAGATTTTGTGTCTCGCTGTGAGGGTTTTGGTATAGTGCGCCTATGAATGAGATCAATGATGTCCGCTGTATGGAGCATGCACTGGAACTGGCTAAGCGGGCTTCTGATGCCGGTGAAGTTCCGGTTGGGGCCGTTGTTGTTCTGGACGGCCAGGTGATCGGCGAAGGCTGGAATCGACCAATCAGCAGTCATGATCCGACAGCTCATGCTGAAATCATGGCGTTAAGGCAGGCTGCAGACAAGGTGGGAAACTATCGCCTGGTGGGAGCCGAGCTGTATGTCACCATCGAACCCTGCACTATGTGTGCCGGTGCCATCGTACATGCGCGTATTGCAAGGGTTGTGTTTGGTGCTACTGAGCCCAAAGCAGGGGCTGTGGTAAGCAATGGCTGCGTGTTTGATCAGACCTGGGTCAATCATCGCCCGGAGTATCAGGGTGGGGTATTGGCAAAAGAATGCAGTGAGCAGATCAGTGATTTTTTCCGCTCGCGCAGAGCACAAAAGAAACGGCTCAAGGTTACAAACGGCCAGATTCCAGATGGCACAAATTCAGAGTGAGCTGGGCAGGTTGCTCAAGGGCAGAGGGCGCGCTTCCGAGCTGCTTTCATTCGTGTCAGCGGCATCGCTGTCGCTGCCAAGGTCCGGGTTCAGGTTGCGTGCCCCGGCGGTATCCACTTCCCAGCGCAACAGCTCCATATACTTGCGGATGTTGCTGACGTACTGCACCGGCTCATGCCCTCGGGCGTAGCCGTAGCGCGTTTGGTTGTAGTAGCGTGGGTTGCTCAATAGAGGCAGGTATTCGCGGACATGTTGCCACTTGTCGGGGTCCTTGCCGGCTTTCTGGGTCAGGATGCGGGCATCTTCAAGATGACCAAACCCCACGTTGTAGCCTGCCAGTGCAAACCAGGTGTGGTCGGGCTCGGGGATCCGCTCAGGGATCTTCTGCTTCACATTGACCAGGTATTGAGCACCGCCGAGAATGCTTTGCTTCGGGTCGGTACGGTCATCAACACCCACTTCAGCTGCCGCTGCCTGCGTCAGCATCATAATGCCTCGAACGCCTGTGGGAGAGACGGCATCGGCTCTCCAGTGTGACTCCTGATAGGCGATGGCCGCCAGCAGTAGCCAATTGATCCCGCTTGCGTCTGCCGCTTCACGGAACCAGGGGTAAAGTGGTAGAAAACGTTCTTCCAGGTCCCGACGGAATGAAACCGTATCGAAGAAGTTAAGCGGATTTGTGCGTGAAAAGTAGCGCTCCTCGAGGGTTTTGATCAGTTGTGCTGTTTCTTCCAGAGCAAACCATTGTTGCAAAGCTGCCTTGAGAGTGCCGTCATGATGGCGATTTAGCATCCAGGCGATGGGCTGGGGTGGTTGCAGTTCAAATGCGGCTTTCAGGCCGGGATAGAATGATTTTTGTGCATCAAAAACGGTTGAATCCAGAATGGTGTAGTCGAGGCTGCCCTCATGGACTCGGTCGAGCAGGTCGGTAACCGTATCATCCGGGTTGCTGAGCCACCGCAGCTTGGGGAATTCTTGTCGCAGTTGATCCAGCAGTTCTTCATAGCTTGAGCTTTTGAGGACACCGATGCTGCGTCCGTAAAGGTCCAACGGGGTTTTGGGCGCCGGATTTCCCTGTCGTACTCGGTAGATCAGCACGGGTGCGCTTTGGCGGTAGGGAGGCGAAAACTCAAAGCGCTGCTGGCGCTCGCGGGTGACGGTCAGGCTGGCAGCGGCCAAATGGGCGTTACGCTCCTGCAAGACCTGAAACAGCCCCGAGAAACTGGATGGCAGGACCAGTTCAAGCTCCACCCCCAGGTGGTCAGCAAATGCCTTGGTAAGTTCATACTCAAACCCTGCCGGCTCGGAGCGGCGAATAAAATAGGTCATGGGAGTATTGGTGGTGGCTACCCTCAGAACACCGTTGTTGCGAATCGCATCGAGCTGGGTAGGCGTTTTCAGCCCGATTATGGCGAGCACGAGCGTGAGACTGATCAGAGCGCCCGAATAGATCAGTTCTCGCAGGTGGGGTGATTTCCGCTCTTTAAACATAGGCTCGGCTATTCTGTATCTCGGTCGCCCGATCGGGTAAAATCAGCTTTCATTCTTTCGCTCTCCCATGCCTGGTCTGCAGGTAGAATCAAGAGGCTCGATATCAACATGCTCGTACTGCGTGGAGCTCCCGCTCTTTCGTCTTTTCGTCATGCCAAACTGCTTTCCTCGATCCGGTCGCAGGTTTCGTCCGTTACAGGTCTATACGCAGAATACACTCATTTTGCAGATCTGCAGCGTGATCTGGAGGAACAGGAGTCTCAGGTTCTAGATCGTATCCTGCGTTATGGTCCCAAGGCCAGTGCGGAAGAACCGGTCGGAGAACTCTTCCTGGTTGTTCCGCGTCCCGGCACTATCTCGCCCTGGTCCAGCAAGGCCACGGATATTGCCCGTAATTGTGGTCTGAATGCAATCGAGCGCCTTGAGCGCGGCGTCGCCTACCATGTGCGCAGCGAACAGCCGTTGACTGCTGAGCAGCGCGGTCACATCGCCGAGCTGCTGCATGATCGCATGGTCGAAGCGGTGATGACTGACCTGGATCAGGCGCAGTCCCTGTTCCGCCACGAACAGCCACGAACCATGACTCAGGTCGACATTCTCGGCGGTGGTCGTGATGCCCTGGCCAAAGCGAACGTAGAGCTGGGTCTGGCGCTGGCAGACGATGAGATCGATTATCTGGTTGAAAGCTTTAACGGTCTGGGGCGCAACCCCAACGATGTAGAGCTGATGATGTTCGCCCAGGCGAACTCCGAGCACTGCCGTCACAAAATCTTCAATGCCAGCTGGGATATTGATGGCGTGCGTCAGGAGCATTCCCTGTTCGCCATGATCCGCAACACCTATAACCTGGGTGGCGAAAACGTCCTGTCTGCCTACAAGGATAACGCGTCCGTAATCGTGGGCAGCAAGGCGGGTCGTTTCTTCCCGCATCCGGCCACCGGCCAGTATGGCTACAACCCGGAAGCGATCCATATTCTGATGAAGGTGGAAACCCACAACCACCCGACCGCCATCGCGCCGTTTTCCGGTGCCGCGACCGGCTCTGGCGGTGAGATTCGTGATGAAGGTGCTACCGGCCGTGGCTCCAAGCCGAAGGCGGGCCTGACCGGTTTCACGGTATCCGATCTGAACATCCCAGGCTTCGAGCAGCCCTGGGAATCCGGCTATGGCAAGCCGGAGCGCATCGCGTCTGCGCTGGATATCATGATCGAAGGCCCCATCGGCGGTGCCGCGTTCAACAACGAATTCGGTCGTCCCAACCTGACCGGTTACTTCCGTACCTTCGAACAGCAGGTGCCGGGTGCCAACGGTGATGAAGTGCGCGGCTACCACAAGCCGATCATGATCGCCGGTGGTCTGGGTAACATCCGTGAAGACCATGTGGAGAAGGGCGAAATCACCGTTGGTGCCAAGCTGATCTGCCTGGGTGGCCCGGCGATGCTGATCGGCCTCGGTGGCGGTGCGGCATCTTCCATGTCCTCCGGCAGTTCCTCTGCCGATCTGGATTTCGCCTCCGTGCAACGCGGCAACCCGGAGATCGAGCGTCGCTGTCAGGAAGTAATCGATCGCTGCTGGCAGTTGGGTGACGACAACCCGATCGCCTTTATCCATGACGTGGGTGCCGGTGGTCTGTCCAATGCCTTCCCCGAGCTGGTGAAGGATGGTGGCCGTGGCGGCAACTTTGAACTGCGCAACGTCAACAATGACGAACCGGGCATGTCGCCGCTGGAGATCTGGTGTAACGAAGCTCAGGAGCGTTATGTTCTGGCCGTTAAGCCTGAAGATCTGGCCCGCTTTGAGGCGATCTGCGAGCGAGAGCGCTGCCCGTTTGCGGTGGTCGGTGAAGCGACAGAAGAGCATCACCTGACCCTGGGTGATACCCACTTCGACAATAAGCCGGTCGACCTGCCGATGAGCGTACTGTTCGGCAAGCCGCCGAAGATGCACCGCTCAATCGAGCGCAAGGCCTACGAAGTACCCGAGTTCGATACCCGTAAGATCGAGCTGGCCGATGCGGTTGAGCGTGTGCTTAAGCTGCCGGCAGTTGCTTCGAAAAGCTTCCTGATTACCATCGGTGACCGCTCCATCACCGGCACCGTTGCACGTGATCAGATGGTCGGACCCTGGCAGGTGCCGGTAGCAGATTGTGCCGTGACCACCGCGTCCTACGACACCTATGCCGGTGAAGCCATGGCGATGGGCGAGCGTACCCCGCTGGCGCTGATCGACTCGCCAGCCTCTGGCCGCATGGCGGTCGGTGAGACCATCACCAACCTGGCCGCGGCTCGTATCGGTCAGCTGTCCGACGTCAAACTGTCCGCCAACTGGATGTGTGCCGCCGGTCACCCGGGTGAAGACGAAAAACTGTACGACACCGTCAAGGCGGTAGGCATGGAGCTGTGTCCGGAGCTGGGCATCACCATTCCGGTGGGCAAGGACTCCATGTCCATGCGTACCGTTTGGAATGACAACGGCGAGCAGAAGAGCGTGACTGCACCGATGTCGCTGATCATCTCCGGCTTTGCACCGGTGCTGGATGCGCGCAAGACACTGACGCCGCAGCTGCGCACCGACAAGGGTGAAACCGACCTGATCCTGCTGGATCTGGGCAATAGTCAGAACCGCATGGGTCTGTCGGCACTGGCGCAGGTCTACAACGAAGTCGGTAACAGTGTGCCCGATGTGGATGACGCCGAGCTGCTGGCCAACTTCTTCACCGCCATTCAGGAGCTTAACGAGCAGGGCCTGCTGCTGGCCTACCACGATCGCGCCGATGGCGGTCTGCTGGCCACTGTTGCCGAGATGGGCTTTGCCGGTCGTACCGGTGTGGATCTGAACCTGGATCTGCTGGCCGAAGACACCTCCGAGCTGGCCGCCGCCCTGTTCAACGAAGAGCTGGGTGCGGTAATTCAGATCCGTCGCGACGATATGGAAACCGTGCTGAACGAACTGAACGCGGCAGGCCTGGGTGATGTGGCCAAGGTGATCGGTACGCTGAATCCGGATCTGCAGCTGAACTGCTTCTTCGATGACGAAGAGGTCTACAGTGCCGATCTGATTCAGCTGCAACGCTGGTGGAGCGAAACCTCCTTCCGTATTCAGGCGCTGCGTGACAACTCCGAATGTGCACAGCAGGAGTTTGATCGTCTGCTGGATCGTGAAGATCCGGGCCTGAATGTAAGCCTGAGCTTTGACCAGAACGAAGACGTGGCGGCCGATCTGATCGCCTCCGGGGTGCGTCCGAAGGTTGCGATCCTGCGTGAGCAGGGCGTCAACGGTCAGGTCGAGATGGCGGCAGCCTTTGACCGTGCCGGCTTCGATGCCATCGATGTGCACATGAGCGATATTCTGTCCGGCCGCATTACGCTGGATCAGTTCCGTGGTCTGGTCGCCTGTGGCGGCTTCTCCTACGGTGACGTTCTGGGTGCAGGTGAGGGCTGGGCCAAGTCCATTCTGTTCAACCCGGTGGCACGTGAGCAGTTCACCGCCTTCTTCGAGCGTGAAGATACCTTTGCGCTGGGCGTGTGCAATGGCTGTCAGATGCTGTCCAACCTGCATGAACTGATTCCGGGTGCCGATCTCTGGCCGCATTTCGTGCGTAACCAGTCGGAGCAGTTCGAAGCCCGTGTAGCGATGGTGGAAGTACAGGACAGCCCGTCCATCTTCCTGCAGGGCATGGCCGGCTCCCGCATGCCGATCGCGATTGCTCACGGTGAAGGTCGTGCCGAGTTTGAAGACGATGCGCAGCTGCGCATGCTGAATGAATCCGGTACAGTCTCTCTGCGCTTTGTGGATAACCGTGGTGATGCCACCACTGTGTACCCGGCTAACCCGAACGGTTCGCCTCTGGGTATCACCGGTCTGACTACGCCGGATGGCCGCGTCACCATCATGATGCCGCACCCTGAGCGTGTCTTCCGTGGTGTGCAGAACTCCTGGGCGCCGGATGACTGGTCCGAGGATGGTGCCTGGATGCGCATGTTCCGCAATGCGCGTGTCTGGGTCGGTTGATCGGGTAATGGCTTGAATTTAGAAACGGCAGCTTCGGCTGCCGTTTTTGTTGGTGTTGGATAAACGCTGGCAGATAGCATCCAACAAAAAAGCCGGCACAAAGGCCGGCTTTTTATTAGAGCAGAAGGGTTCTTATTGCTGAGCGCGCTTCTGACCCATGATTTCAACGTCTACACGACGATCCGGACGCAGGCATGCGATCAGTTCTGCGCCACGACCGGTGCAGTTTGCAACCGGAGCGGACTCGCCCATGTACCCGATAGTCATTTTGCTGGAGTCAACACCGGCCTGACCCAGTTTGGCGGCAACGGCTTCAGCACGACGCTTGGACAGCTGTTCGTTATAGGCAGCTGAACCGATGAAGTCAGCGTAACCTACCAGTTTCACGCTCTGGAGGCTGGCCAGTGAACCGATGTAGTTAACGATGTTGCTTACATCACCAACCTGAGTGCTGTCGAAGTCGAAGTACAGAGCGAACTTCTTCTCAACATCAGCCATGGTGGCAACCGGAGCGGCTTCAGGGGCAGCCGGCTCAGCTTTGGCAACAGCGCCATCACAGCCTTCTACTGCCTGATCCTGAGTCCAGAAACCGGTGTGCCAGCATTCGCCGAAGCTGGTGCGCCAGATGGTATCATCAGAGTTTACGGCATAACCCGGAACCTGAGCCTGTACCGCAGCTGAGGTACCCAGTGCCATCGCCAGTCCAGCAGCAATTGCAATTTTCTTCATCATCATATCCTTGTGTGCCAGGTGGATGTTTTTTAATTGTGTACAAGTATAGAACATTCAATCAGGTTTTTCCTTAACGGCACCCATACAGGCAACTTGAGTCCGTTAAGCAGCCGTAACCTGAATCCGGTATGCAGCTAACAACTATATTAGCTTAGGGTAGAACTTTTTTATATGGTTTTACAGTCACCTTTTGATAGACGCCTGCCTTGCAGTAAGGGTCGTCATCGGCCCACTGGCGGGCGGCTTCAAGCGATGCAAATTCTGCAATGACGAGGCTTCCAGTGAATCCGGCAGGCCCTGGGTCTTGACTGTCAATGGCGGGGTGGGGGCCTGCAGCCAGCAGACGCCCTTCACCTTTGAGTTGTTCCAGCCGTGCAAGGTGCTCAGGCCGTGCGGCCATGCGGGCTTCAAGTGAATTTTCAATATCTTCTGCAATGATAGCGTAATACATCAGCTTTCTCCGCTGTTCTCTTCCTGTTCGGGCATGTGCCTGGATATATAAATGCCCTGGCTAATGACAAAAACGAGGGTACAACCGAGCATGCCGAACAGCTTAAAATTGACCCAGGCTTCCTCGCTCAGGGTGTAGACCACCGCCAGGTTGGCTATTCCCATAATAATGAAGAAGCCTATCCAGCCAATATTAAGATTGCTCCAGACTTTGGATGGCAGTTCGATGCTACTCTCCATCAGGCGCTGTACGATGGGTTTCTTGCCGATAAACTGACTTAGCAGGAAGGCTGCTGCAAAAAGCCAGTTAACAACAGTAGGCTTCCATTGAATGAATGCCTTGTTGTCCAGCAACACAGTGGCGCCGCCGAGAATCACAACCAGACCAAGGGTGACCAGTTGCATTTTCTCGATCCGATGAGTCTTGAGCCAGGTGTATGCCATCTGGGCCAGCGTGGCCGGAATTAGCACAGCGGTGGCCAAAATGATGTCACCACTGAATTTATATACCGCAAAGAATATAATGACAGGAAGAAAGTCGAGTAATAGTTTCATCGGGCCGCTAATATGGTTGGTGAAAGGTTCATTTCAACAGAGGTAAACAGCTTATCGTGACTGAGTCCACAAAAGTGGCACGCCTGCCAGGGTTTGACCTCCACATGCATAGTACCGCATCTGATGGCGCACTGTCCCCGTCAGAGCTGGTTGCAAGGGCGGTGGATGCAGCGGTCGAGTATATGGCATTGACTGACCACGATACGCTGGCAGGGCTTGCGGAGGCGCAGCAGGCGGCCAACGATGCCGGCTTGACGTTGATACCTGGTGTGGAACTTACCTGCCTGTGGAATCGACGTGTGCTGCATCTGCTGGGCTTGGGGATTGATCCTGACTACCCGGGTTGGAAAGACTATGAAGCCCGGCTGGCAGAGTTGCGTGTTACCAGAGCTGATAAAATCGCACGCAAGCTGGTTGCTCGTGGTGTGCCGGATAACATTATTGAACTTGCCAGAGCACAGGCAGGGGATGGTCAAATCGGCAGGCCTCATTTTGCGCGTGCATTGCTGGCGGCAGGCGTTGTAAGCAGTGAAAATGAGGCGTTTGATCGTTACCTTGGGCAGGGCAAGCCCGGTGATGTGAAGGCGGAATGGCCGGATATCGTTGAGTCGATTGATATTATCCGCAAAAGCGGCGGCTTTTCCATTCTGGCCCATCCAACAAAGTACAGTTTAACCTTTTCAAGGCTGAGGTTGCTGATTGCTGAGCTTGCCAAGTCTGGAATTGATGGTATTGAGATTGGTTGTCCCAATGTTAGCCGAGACCAGGTAGGTCTGTTGTTGAGAATAGCGGATACACTTGACCTTAAAATTTCGTCCGGCAGTGATTTTCACAATCCGGACATGACCTGGACGCGACTTGGCCGTTTCCCTGCCGTCGAAAGCGACAGGCATCTTATTTATGACTTTATCAGGCGCTGAAGCAGTTCAGTGCTGATTCGACAGGAGGCTTGAAAATGAGCCAGTTTTTTCAGATACACCCGGAAAACCCCCAGGCACGCCTGATTCAACAGGCGGTAGAGATTATTCGTTCAGGCGGGGTTGTCATCTACCCCACTGATTGTGCCTATGCGCTGGGTTGCCATTTGGGAGATAAAAAGGCGGTTGATCGTATCAAGCGTATTCGGCAGTTGGATGATAAGCATAATTTTACCCTGGTATGCGACGATCTTTCCTCTATAGGTACCTATGCCAAAGTGGATAATCAGACCTTTCGTCTCTTGAAGGCGCATACCCCTGGGGCGTATACATTTATCCTGCCTGCCACTACAGAAGTGCCACGCAGGTTGCTGCATCCGAAGCGTCGCACGATCGGTATTCGTGTACCGAATAATCCGATCGTTGCAGCGCTCTTATCCCAGCTTGGCGAGCCCATTATGAGTACCTCCCTGATTATGCCGGGTGAGGAGTTGCCAATGACGGATCCATACGAAATGCGAGACCTGCTTCAAAATCAGGTTGATCTGATCATTGATGGTGGATATTGCGGTATGGAAGCAACCAGTGTGATTAATATGGTCGATGAAGTGCCGGTTGTCGTGCGTGAAGGGGCTGCTGATACTTCACATTTTAAATAGGATTTTTTGCTGTCAGTATTGAAAAAAAAAGTTTTGTAGCGATAATTAAGCACATTCACCTGTTCAATTAATTTATGGCGGCAAAATATGACTGATTTTAACAAGATTCTGACTCGCAAAAATTCTCTGCGTAAGCACTGCCAGGAGATGACACTGGCCGAAATCGACAAGGTTATTACTGACCTCAACGATATTCGTTTGGAGCTTGAAGAGGCTAAGCTGCGTGAAGAGCAGGAGCAGCAGGCCAAAAAGCATCAGGTAGAAGAAATCCAGCGTTTGATGCGCGAAGCCGGTATTGGGCTGGAAGAGCTGAAGCAGAATGTTGAGCCGGTTGCACGTAAAAAAGCGGTCAAGGCCAAATACGTTATTAAGGATAGCGAAGGTAATGAGCACGCTTGGTCTGGTCGTGGCCGTACACCGGTTGCCTTCCGTGAATATATGGACGCGAATAATCTGACCAAGGAGCAGTTGCCCACCGTTGATTGATCGGGCATCATGCATGTGGCGATAGCCTCTTCGGGGAAACCCGAAGAGGCTTTTTTGGTTTTTCGCCGATTTATATCAACAGGGCAGTCGTCAGGTGCCCCGAAAAGAGACGTCAAAATGTCAGATGAAAAATTGCAAAAGGTTTTGGCGCGCTCCGGTTTTGGCTCACGTCGTGAGATGGAGCGTTGGATAGAAGAAGGTCGTATTGTCCTGAATGATCAGCCAGCCAAGCTGGGCGACAGGGTCAGCGCTGCTGACAAAATCGTTCTGGATGGCAAGCCGGTCACGCTGACCTTTGCCTCGATGGCAGAGCGTCGTGTTCTGATTTACAACAAGCCGCTGGGTGAAGTGTGTACGCGGCATGACCCTGAAGGGCGGACGACGGTTTTCGATAATCTGCCTCCCCTCAAACAGGGGCGTTGGGTTGCCATTGGCAGACTCGATATCAATACCACGGGGCTGCTGATTTTTACCACTGACGGCGAGTTGGCCAACCGTATGATGCATCCCTCCATGCAGATCGACCGCGAGTATGCGGTCAGGGTGCTTGGGAATGTGGACGATGACATGCTGGAGCGATTGAAGCAGGGTGTTTTGCTGGATGACGGCATGGCCAAATTCACTGATGTGCGTTACTTCGACGGTGAAGGCGCCAATAAGTGGTATCACTGTGTTGTGATGGAAGGGCGTAACCGTGAAGTGCGTCGTTTGTGGGAATCGCAGGGGCTGCAGGTTAACCGGCTCAAGCGGGTGCGCTTTGGTCCTGTATTCCTGCCCAGCGATATCAAGGTAGGCACCTGGCGTGAACTGCCGCCCAAAGAGGTTGAGTTGCTGGCGCGTGAGCTGGAGCTGGATACCGCTCGTACCCATCGCCCGACACCAAATGAGGCAGAAAAGGAGCAGCGCCTGTACAAGCGCCAGAAAGTGCGTCAGGCAGTCATCAAAGGGCAGCCTGCTGCGGTGGAAGAGAAGCGTCGCAGTGGCAAAACCAAGGCCCGCTCGGTGGGTAAGCGAAACACCGGTAATCGCGGGCGTCGGGTCTGAGTTCTGGGGTCAGGCGGATTCCTGACCCTGAGCGTCCATGGAGCGGCCATTGACCCCTTTGCTGTCCGGCCCCATCAGGTAAAGGTACAGCGGCATGATTTCAGCCGGGGTGGGGTTGGTTTCGGGTGGCTCGGCGGGGTAGGCGTAGCTGCGCATCTGGGTGCGGGTCGCGCCCGGATTGATGGCGTTGATCCGAATGGCCGGGTCGTTATCCAGCTCGTCTGCCAGTACCTGCATCATCCCTTCGGTCGCAAACTTTGACACCGCATAGGCCCCCCAGTAGGCGCGGCCTGTGCGCCCTACGCCTGACGATGTAAAGATCACGGATGCATCGCTGGACTTGTGCAGCAATGGTAAAAGCGCCTGAGTCAGCAGGAAGGGGGCGTGTACATTAACGCGCATGACCTTTTCCCAGGTAACCGGATCATAGTTTTCGATCGGGGTGCGCATGCCGAGAATGCCGGCATTGTGCAGTACCCCGTCCAGGTGGCCGAACTCATCATACAGCTGGTTGCTCAGCTCGATATAATCATGCTCGACCGCAGTGTCCAGATTCATGGGTACGATGGCGGGCTGGGGCAGACCGGCGCTCTCGATTTCGTCATACAGTGATTCAAGCTTTTCCAGGGTGCGGCCAAGCAGTACCACGGTGGCGCCGTGTCTGGCGTAGTGCCAGGCAGCGGCACGGCCAATCCCATCGCCGGCGCCGGTAACCAGAATGATCCGGTCCTTGAGCAGCTCGGCCGGTGCATCGTAGTGAAACATCCTTAGCTCCTTAAACTCCCGGTTTTTCCGGGAGTATGTTTTCAGCCTGTAACAATAATGAGTTTAGCAGCGGCTGCAGCTCTGATGGCTGATGTGAAATATAGTGACTGTTCCAGTCTTCGGCCTGTTCTCCGGCGTTTAGGTAGCCCCAGGCTGCTGCGACGGTGATCATGCCTGCGGCGTGACCTGCTTCGATGTCCCGTATGTGATCACCCACGTAGATGCACCTGGCCGGGTCGACCTCCAGCTGTTGGCAGGCCAGCCAGAGGCCTTCTGGGTTGGGTTTGCTGGCGTTGACATCTTCCGGGCAGACAAGGCTGGCACAGCGTTCGGTCAGGTTGAGGCTGTCAAGCAAGGTGAGGGTGAAACGCTGTGGTTTGTTGGTGACGATGCCCCAGCGAATCCCTCTTTCTTCCAGCCAGCTCAGCAGAGGCTCTATCTCGTCAAACAGCCTGCTGTCTTGGCAGGTATCAGTGCCATAGTAATCGAGCAGTTGCTGGTGCAGCGCAGGAAAAGCATCCGCGTCCTGCTCCAGCTTGAACGCATGCATCACCATGGCACGGGCGCCGTTGGAAACCTGGGTACGCAACTCACTGAATTCAATTGGCTCGCGCCCGGCTTCGTTTAGCATGCGGTTGATAATGCGGTGGAAGTCGCGAGCGCTGTCGAGCAGGGTGCCGTCCAGGTCAAACAGCACGGCATCAATGGTTGCCATTATTCCAGGCTCCGACTGCAGGCCAGCATGTAGTTGACGCCAACATCGTTCGGGTCAAGGCGGTACACCTTGGTCAATGGGTTGTAAACCAGACCGCTCATTTCCCCCACATTAAGACTGGCGCCTCGTACCCAGCCACCCAGCTCGGCCGGGCGAATGAATTTGTTGAAGTCATGGGTGCCATCAGGGACCAGTTTAAGCATGCGCTCGGCACCCAGAATGGCAAACAGGTAGCTTTTGGGGTTGCGGTTCAGAGTGGAGAAGAACACCTGCCCACCGGGTTTGACCAGGCGGGCGCAGGCGCGTACCACAGACTCGGGGTCAGGGACGTGTTCCAGCATTTCCATGCAGGTGACCAGGTCAAAGCCGCCGGGCATCTCATCGGCCAGGTCCTCTACCGTGATGCGACGGTAGCTGACGCGGGCACCGCTCTCCAATCCATGCAGTTTGGCAACCTTGAGCGGGGCCTCGCCCATGTCGATACCGGTGACCTCGGCGCCACGGTGTGCCATTGCCTCGGACAGTATGCCGCCGCCACAACCTACATCCAGAACGGTCTTGCCAGCCAGGGAGCCGATTCGATCGATAAAGTCCACCCGCAGAGGGTTGATGTCGTGCAGAGGCTTAAACTCGCTGTTGCGATCCCACCAACGGCTGGCCAGCTCCTCGAATTTGGCAATCTCGGCCGGATCAATATTCGGCGTACGCTCGTCACTCATCAGTTTTGCCCTTGCGTCCAGAATCAGATATGCCGCATTCTAGCACTATGGTTTGAGGGTCGGAAATTCACCTCTTTCAATACATCAGGGAATACACGCCGGGAGTAAAAGGATGATCGGTTTCTGGAAACGCAATGATACGGGTGCGGAAGACAAGCCTCGGGCGTCAGGGGTGCGGAAACAACCGCCGCTGCTGACGGGGCGGGCGCAACTCTCCGAGACTGCCGTGGTAGAGCTGCTCAATCGGGCGAGTGTTGTTCGTTTTGCTGCCGGTGATGACCTGCTGGCAGTGCAGTCGGAGCTGGCCAGTAGTTATATTTTGCTTCAGTCGGGTACTGTTCGCGTGGCGCCTGCCGCAACCGAAGAGGCGATCAGTCTGGAAGTGACTACGGCACTGAACCTTATAGGTGCTGAAGGATCAGGCCTGCCTCGCTTCAGCGTGCAGGCCCAGAGTGATGGGCAGTTGTTGCTGTTGAGTGATGCTGCGTTCAGTCAGCTGCAGGAATCCACTCAGTTGGTGCTGTTGCAAATGGCACAGCACTCGGCCGCAGAGCGATTTCTGCAGTTGCTGGATCATTATCGTCGGGCGCAGCAGCGTTATGAACGGCTGTCTTCGGTGCTGTTTACTTCCGCCGCCGATGCGGCTGAAGCCTTTGCAGGTTCAGAGCCGGTACAACAAATCATTGCCCGTATACCGAGATTGCCGGTTTCCAGTGTGGAGCTGCTTAATCGGCTGCTCGATGAAAAAACAACACACTCCCAGATTGCAGAGCTGGTGCGTCAGGATCCCTCCCTCACGGCGACCCTGCTGAAAGCGATCAATTCATCACGCTATAATTTTGACCAGAAAATTACCGATCTGAGCCATGCGGTGAGTCTGCTGGGCTTTGAAGGTGTGTATCAGATCATCATGGCCGAAAGCATGCGCAAAAGCCTGCCGGATACGGACCGTTTTCGTGTCAGCTATCATCGTGCGCTCTTGCTCTCCTATCTTGTGTTTGCCCTTGCGCAGGCCAGTGGTCGAGCGCGGCCCGCCGAAATGGCCACCATCGCGCTGCTGCATGACGTGGGCCGTATCGTAATCGAACTGTTGCAGCGCCAAAACCCGGCCTTCAAAGCGATGATTGGTCAGATACATCCCGGTGTGGTGGGGGCTGAGCTGCTTAAGGCCTGGCAGCTGCCTGAGCCGGTCTGGAGCAGTATCGCCTTGCAGCACTACCCTGATTTTGTTCAGCCGCGCCGACTGCCAGCCGAGATGCAGGATCGGGTTGCGTTGTTACACCTTTCAGCCTGGTTGCTGGACTGGCGAGAGCAGGGGGGGAGTGTCGATGAGCCCCTGTTTTTGCAGGAGTATCTGGCGCACGTGGGCTGGGAGGGGGCTACGGCAGAGCAGGTCTGGGAGCGTAAGGTCAAGCCTTTGCTTCGTCAGCGCCGAAGTGCCCTGCCCAAGGCGCTGCAGCAGATGCTTGATGATGCTTGATCCCTGTCAGGGAGTCGGCCGGTTAGCGTGAAATCCGCTCAGCTGTGGTATACTCCCGCGGTTTGAAAGCGCGCCATCAGGGTGTGCCCAGGTACCGGATCAAGGAAAGCTGAGCGAATGGGTGATTTAGCCAAAGAAGTTCTGCCAGTCAACATCGAAGATGAGCTGAAACAGTCCTATCTCGATTATGCCATGAGCGTCATCGTCGGGCGTGCTCTGCCGGATGTGCGTGACGGCCTTAAACCGGTTCATCGGCGTGTACTCTTCGCCATGAACGAACTGAACAATGACTGGAACAAGCCTTACAAAAAGTCTGCCCGTGTGGTGGGTGATGTAATCGGTAAGTACCACCCTCATGGTGACAGTGCGGTATACGACACTATCGTGCGTATGGCGCAGAACTTCTCCATGCGTTACATGCTGGTAGATGGTCAGGGCAACTTTGGTTCAGTCGATGGCGACTCGGCTGCGGCCATGCGTTATACCGAAATCCGAATGGCCAAGATCTCCCACGAGCTGTTGGCCGATCTGGAAAAGGAAACCGTTGATTTCGTCGACAATTATGACGGTACGGAGCGTATCCCGGCCGTGCTGCCGACGCGGGTTCCCAATTTGCTGGTGAACGGCTCGTCCGGTATTGCTGTGGGTATGGCGACCAATATCCCGCCGCATAACCTGGGCGAAATCGTCAAGGGCTGCCTGGAGTTGATCAATAACCCGGATATCAGTATCGATGAGCTGATGGAGTTCATTCCGGGGCCTGATTTCCCCACCGGTGGCATTATCAATGGTCGAGCCGGCATCCTGCAGGCCTATCGTACCGGTCGTGGCCGCATCTATGTGCGTGCGCGCCACCATATCGAAGACCATCCCAAAAATGGCCGGCCGAT
The DNA here is from genome assembly GCF_900107855.1 of Marinobacterium iners DSM 11526. Lineage (GTDB taxonomy): Bacteria > Pseudomonadota > Gammaproteobacteria > Pseudomonadales > Balneatricaceae > Marinobacterium > Marinobacterium iners. Next base: position 180,812 of record NZ_FNRJ01000005.1, read on the forward strand.
GCTGGTGATCACCGAGATCCCGTATCAGCTGAACAAGGCGCGTCTGATCGAGAAGATTGCCGAGCTGGTCAAAGAGAAGAAAATAGAGGGAATCAGCGAACTGCGTGACGAATCCGACAAGGATGGCATGCGCATCGTGATCGAGCTTCGCCGTGGCGAAGTGCCCGAAGTGATCATCAACAACCTGTTTGCCCAGACCCAGCTGCAAAGCGTATTCGGGATCAACATGGTGGCGCTGGTTGATGGTCAGCCGAAGATTCTGGATCTTAAAACAATTCTTCAATGCTTCGTGCGCCACCGCCGTGAAGTGGTGACCCGCCGTACCATCTTTGAACTGCGCAAGGCACGCGAGCGTGGGCATGTACTGGAAGGCCTGGCGATTGCGCTGGCCAATATCGATCCGGTCATCGAACTGATCAAGCAGTCTCCTTCGCCTGCCGAAGCGAAAGAACGTCTGATCGCAACCGCTTGGGTGCCGGGTAATGTGACCGACATGCTGGAACGTGCAGGTGAAACCGCTTGCCGGCCTGAAGATCTGGAGCCCCAGTATGGCATGCTCGACGGTCGTTATTACCTGTCACCGGTTCAGGCCCAGGCAATCCTCGACCTGCGTTTGCACCGCCTGACCGGCCTTGAGCACGAGAAGCTGATCGCTGAATACCGTGAGCTGCTGGATAAGATCGCCGAGTTGCTGCATATCCTGGGCTCTTATGAGCGCCTGATGGAAGTGATCCGCGAAGAGCTGGAAACGCTGGTGGCAGAGTATGCCGATGAGCGCCGTACCGAGATTCAGGCCTCCATGCAGGATCTGACCGTGGCGGATCTGATCACCGAAGAGGATATGGTGGTGACGATCTCTCATGCCGGCTACGCCAAAACTCAGCCTCTGACCGATTATCAGGCTCAGCGCCGTGGTGGCAAGGGCAAATCAGCGACGGCAATGAAAGATGAAGACTTCATTGAGCACCTGCTGATTGCCAATACCCATGACACCATTCTCTGTTTCACCAACATGGGCAAGGTGTACTGGCTTAAGGTTTACGAAATTCCTCCGGCCAGTCGTGCCTCCCGTGGTCGTCCGGTGGTCAACATTCTGCCACTGGCCGAAAACGAGTGGATCAGCACCATTCTGCCTGTGCAGGCGTTTGATCCTGACCGATTCATTTTCATGGCAACTGCCAACGGTACCGTGAAAAAGACACCGCTGGATGCCTTCTCGCGTCCGCGCAGTACCGGTTTGATTGCACTGGATATTGTGGAAGGTGACCGCCTGATCGGCGCATCCCTGACCAGTGGTCAGGATGATGTCATGCTGGTGACCAGTGCCGGCAAGGCGATCCGTTTCAACGAGAATGATGTTCGCGCCATGGGCCGCACGGCACGCGGTGTTCGCGGTGTGCGCATGGATGACGATGTACAGGTCATCGCCCTGATGGTGCCGCAGGCAGGAGGCGAAGTGCTGACCGCCTCCGAGCACGGCTACGGCAAGAAGACCCGTGTGGACGAGTTCCCGCTGCGCGGTCGTGGTGGTCAGGGTGTGATCGCCATGCAGTGTACCGAGCGAAATGGCCAGCTGGCCGGTGCGGTACAGGTGTTCGAAGGCGACGATGTGATGCTGATCAGCAACCGCGGTACCCTGGTACGGACGCGCAGCAGTGAAATCTCAAGTCTGGGCCGCAACACCCAGGGCGTGATGCTGATCCGCCTGGCTGAAGAAGAGGCGCTGGTGGGGATTGCGCGTATTGAAGAGCCTGACGAAGAGGATCTTGAAACGGCAGAAGACAGTGCCGAAGTACGCACCGAGGTGCCGGAAGAGGCTGCCGATGATGCTCAGGCTGATGATACTGGCAGTGATGCCTGATTCCCTTTATCTAACTGGAATTCAAAACTGAAATGACACGTAAATACAATTTCAGTGCAGGGCCTGGGGCCCTGCCGGAAGAGGTTCTGCAACAGGCACAGGCTGAGCTGCTGGACTGGCACGGTCAGGGGCTCTCCATTATGGAGATGAGCCATCGCAGTGACGAGTATGTTGGCGTTGCGGCCCAGGCCGAGCAGGATCTGCGAGACCTGATGGGCATCCCGGTCAACTACAAGGTGCTGTTCCTGCAGGGTGGTGCAACGGCCCAGTTTGCCATGGTGCCGATGAACCTGCTGCGTGGTGCGAGCTGCGCGGACTATATCGACACCGGCATCTGGTCCGGCAAGGCGGTCAAGGAAGCCCGGCGCTATGCACAGATAAATGTGGCTGCCAGCACCGCAGGCAATAACTACACCTCGGTGCCGGCGCAGTCAGAACTGCAGCTGACGCCTGGGGCGGCCTATCTGCATTACACCACCAACGAAACCATTGGTGGTGTCGAGTTTGACTACATTCCCGATAGCGGCGATGTGCCACTGGTGGCCGATATGTCTTCCGATATTCTGTCTGTCCCTGTGGATGTCAGCCGCTTTGGCCTGATCTACGCCGGCGCACAGAAGAATATTGGTCCTGCTGGTCTGACGGTAGTGATCGTGCGTGAAGATTTGATCGGCCAGACGCTGGCGGGTACGCCAAGCATGTACGACTACAAGATCCACGCTGACGCCGACTCCATGAACAACACGCCACCGACCTTTGGCTGGTATCTGGCCGGGCTGGTGTTCCAGTGGCTCAAACGCCAGGGTGGTGTAGAGGCGATGGCCGAACTGAACCGCCGCAAGGCCGCTAAGCTCTATGCGGCCATTGATGCCAGCGATTTCTACGGCAATCCGGTGGCGATCAACAACCGCTCCATCATGAATGTGCCGTTTACGCTGGCCGATGCCACTTTGGAAAAACGTTTCCTTGAACTGGCAGAAGCAGAAGGAATGCTCAATCTTCAGGGGCATCGCTCTGTTGGTGGCATGCGGGCGAGCATCTATAACGCGGTACCAGAAGCGGCGGTGGATGCGTTGATCGACTTCATGCAGCGGTTCGAAAAAGAGCAGGCCTGAGTATGAAGGCGACTGACAAGGGTGCGGCAGATGCGCAGGAAGCGAAACTGCGGGTGTTGCGTGATCGCATCGATACGGTGGATCGTCAGATCCACCAGCTGCTGAATGATCGCGCTCGGCTGGCACAGGGCGTGGCTGAAGTGAAGGAGCGCTACCGCGAAGGGGGCGAGACACCGGTATTTTACCGACCTGAACGTGAAGCGCAGGTGTTGAGAGCCGTAATGGCCCGCAACGAGGGGCCGTTGCCCGATCAGGCCGTTGCACGCCTGTTTCGCGAGATCATGTCGGTCTGCCTTGCGCTTGAGCAGCCGATGCGTGCGGTGTTCCTCGGTCCTGAAGGCACCTTTACGCAGCAGGCAGCGCAGAAGCATTTCGGGCAGGCTGTTCGTTGTCAGGCGTTGCCAAGCCTGGAGCAGGTGTTCAGTGAAGTGGAGCAGGGCAGTGCTCACTATGCAGTTGTCCCCATCGAGAGTGAGGATGCCGGTTTGATCCGGCATACGCTGGATCTGTTTCGCCGCTTCGGCCTGTATATATGCGGTGAAGTGGAGCTGGCTCCCGAAGCGGCAGCGCAGGCAACTGATCGTTGCCCTCGTTTTCTGGTCGTTGGTCGTGAAGCGGTTGGTCCCAGCGGTGATGACAAAACCTCACTGTTGCTTATCTGCCGTGATGAGCCTGGCGTGCTGCATGATCTTTTGTCGCCTTTTCACCGACGCAATATCAGTCTGACGCGTCTGGAAACACGCAGCAGCGGTGAGCACGACTGGAAAATGCTGTTCTATATTGATTTCGAAGGTCATCGTGAAGATCCCGCAGTTATCGAATTGCTGACGGAACTGGGTGGTCTCGATATCGAGGTAAAATTTCTCGGATCCTACCCGAAAGCGGTGCTCTGAGTTCATACAGTATAAGGATGCCAAGGGATGTCATGTGATTTTATGGCACTGGCGACACCTGGAGTACAGGGGTTGCACCCCTACGAAGCAGGCAAGCCGGTTGAGGAGCTGGAGCGTGAGCTGGGGATACACGATATCATCAAGCTTGCCAGCAATGAGAATCCGCTGGGACCCAGTGCGTATGCGATTGAAGCTGTACAGAAAGCATTGGCCGAAGCTACCCGTTACCCAGACAGTAATGGCTTTCGTCTCAAGGAAGCGCTGCATCAATATTATGGATTGATGCCAGAACAGCTGACGCTGGGTAACGGCTCCAACGACGTGCTTGAGCTGATCGCGCGTGCCTTTCTTCAACCCGGAGATGAAGTTATCTTCTCCGAATACGCCTTTGCGGTGTACCACATTGTGACTCAGGCCTGTAGTGCCAAAGCGGTCATCACGCCTGCTCGTGATTATGGTCACAATCTTCAGGCGATGGCTGAAGCCATTACAGAAAATACCCGCCTGATCTTCATTGCCAACCCGAATAACCCAACCGGCACCGCCTTGATGCGTGACGAGCTGACAGCATTTCTGGCAGCGGTGCCGGAGCATGTCATTGTCGTGCTGGATGAAGCCTATACGGAATATGTTGAGGCTGGAGACTTTCCGGATGGGCTGGAGTTACTGCCTCAGTTCCCGAATCTGGTGGTAACCCGCACATTTTCCAAGGCCTGGGGGCTTGCCGGCCTGCGCGTCGGTTTTGCTGCCGCCAGTACAGTGATTACCGATCTGCTTAACCGTGTACGGCAACCGTTCAATGTATCCCATCTCGCGCTTGCGGCTGCTGAGGCTGTTCTGGATGACGGTGATTACCTGGCTCGCAGTGTCGAGCTTAATCGCAGGGGAATGGCTCAGCTCGAGCAGGGGCTGAAACAGCTTGGAGTCGGTTATATCCCCTCATTCGGGAACTTCATCACTGTCGATATGGCACGCCCGGCCCAGCCCCTGTTTCAGGCACTGCTGCATGAAGGCGTGATCGTGCGGCCATTGGGCGGATACCGGATGCCTCAGCATCTGCGTATCAGTATCGGTCTGACAAATGAAAATGACCGGTTCCTGCGGGCACTCAAACAGGTGCTGGCGTGCTGAACTACTCGGGTAAGTCGCAATACCAGCTCGACAGAGTGCTGATCATTGGCTTGGGGCTGATAGGTGGCTCTTTTGCCAAGGCACTGAAGATTCGTTCCTGTGTTCGTGAAATCGTGGGTGCCGATCGCAGTGAGGAGGAGTGCCGGCTGGGTCTCGAGCTGGGTGTGATTGATCGTGTTGCCACTGACCTTGAAGCGGAAGTGTCAGCGGTTGATCTGATCGTCCTGGCCGTTCCGGTCAAGGCGATGGAAAGTGTGCTTGAACAGATTCGTCCCTGGCTGCGTTTGCGCACACTGGTGACGGATGTCGGCAGCACCAAGGGAAGCCTGGTAGCAGCCGCACGTCGTCTGTTCGGGCAATTGCCACCGACCTTTATTCCTGGGCACCCCATTGCCGGTGCCGAGAAAAGCGGTGTGCGTGCTGCCGATGCTGACCTGTTCGAGCGACATAAGGTGATTCTAACACCGCTGCCCGAGACCGATCCAAATGCCACGCTTGAGTTGGCACGCCTGTGGCAGGCGGTAGGTGCCGAAGTGTTGCAGATGGAAGTTGAGCGGCATGATGAAGTGCTGGCCGCAACAAGCCACTTGCCGCACCTGCTGGCATTTTCGTTGGTCGATACATTGGCGCGTGAAGAGGAAAATCTGGATATTTTCCGTTATGCCGCAGGCGGCTTTCGTGACTTCACGCGCATTGCTGCCAGCGACCCAACCATGTGGCATGACATCTGTGTTGCCAATCGAAGTGCGGTGCTGGCGCAGATTGATCGTTATACCACCGGTCTGACTCGTCTGCGCAGTGCCATTGACACTGGCGATAGCCAGACGATGCTGGGAATCTTCACGCGAGCCAAGGCGGCTCGAGATCACTTTACCCGATTACTGACAGGGTCAGCCTATTCATCGAATGATCATGCGGCTGGAGTAAGCTTGCGTGTCAGCAGTGATGCTGCACCAGTAGGTGAACTGGTATTGCCGGGCGATAAGTCGGTTTCACACAGGGCGATTATTCTTGCGGCCATAGCCGATGGCGTAACGGATATCAGTGGTTTTCTCGAAAGTGAAGACAGCCTGGCGACGTTGCAGGCAATGCGTGATATGGGCGTAGTCATTGAAGGTCCGCATCAGGGCAGGGTCAGAATCTACGGAGTTGGCCTGCATGGGCTTAAACCGCCACCTGGGCCGCTCTACCTGGGTCACTCGGCTACCTCGATGCGTCTTTTGGCGGGTGTGCTGGTCGCTCAGCCGTTCGATACCGAGCTGTTCGGTGACGAGTCCCTGAGTCAACGCAATATGTCACGTGTGGCGGAGCCGCTGCGCCTGATGGGGGCGGATATTGAAACCGGTATTGGCGGCTGCCCGCCACTGAAAATAAAAGGGGGGCGCAGGTTGCGGGGTGTTCGCTATACCCTGCCGATGCCCAGTGCTCAGGTTAAATCAGCGCTGCTGCTGGCAGGGTTGTGGGCGGAAGGTGAAACCCGAGTGGTTGAGCCGGTGGCGACACGTGATCACACCGAACGGATGCTGTCAGCGCTTGGAGTTGATATGAGCAGTGACGCCGGGGAGGTCTGCCTTAAACCTGCTCAATCGCTGCGAGCTGCACCTATCGAAGTTCCGCGCGACCTGTCCTGGGCGACACTGTTCATGCTGGTAGCCAGTCTCAGCCCTGGGGCTGACCTGCTGCTCAAAGGGGTGGGTATTAATCCCAGTCGAGCGGGTGCGCTGCGCGTGCTTGAGCGCATGGGGGCTGTCATTACACTGTCTGAGCAGCACCTCCAGGCAGGGGAACCGGTAGCCGATATTCATGTCAAGGCGGGGCGGCCACTGTCTGCAGTGACAGTGGATCTGTCAGATCTTGCCACGGCCAGCGACGAGGTACCTCTGTTGTTGGTGGCTGCAGCCTGTGCAGTGGGACACAGCCGATTTACCGGGCTGGATGGGTTGCGTCGCAAGGAGGAAGATCCGGTGGCGCAAACAGCGCAGCTGTTACAGCAATTGGGTGTGCGGCTAGAGCTGGATAATGACCGAATCGAAGTAACCGGTGGGTGCATCGAGGGTGGTGAGATCATGTTGAATGGGCAGATCCGAGTTGCCATGGCGGCGCTGGCGGCTGGGCTCTGCGGCGAAAATACACTCAAAATTGGCGGAGGCGGCTGTTTGTTGGCAGCATGCCCCGATCTGATCGAGTTGATGCAAAGACTGGGTCTGAATGTGCATAAGGAGGAGGGCTGATGTCCAGCCAGGAAAAACAGGCCGCCGTCATTACGGTGGATGGCCCTAGTGGGTCGGGCAAGGGAACAGTCTGTCAGTTGCTGGCACGCGAGTTGGGCTGGCACCTGCTGGACAGTGGTGCGCTGTATCGCGTAACCGCTTTGGCTGCCCGTCACCATGGGGTTGAGCTGGATGATGTAGAGGCGCTGGAAGTACTGGCGGCTCACCTTGATGTGCGTTTCAAGGCGACAGATGGGGGGGATACTCAGATTATCCTTGAAGGCGAAGAAGTGACTCATGCCATCCGTAACGAGCGGGTAGGAGAGGATGCTTCGGTAGTGGCGGCGCTGGGACCCGTGCGTGAGGCTTTGTTGAGCCGTCAGCGTGATTTTGCGCTCGCGCCGGGACTGGTGGCTGACGGTCGTGATATGGGCACGGTGGTGTTCCCCCAGGCCGGTTTGAAAATATACCTTGATGCCAGTGCCGAAGAGCGTGCACAACGACGTTATAAGCAGTTGATTAGCAAGGAACCCGGTGCTAGCCTTGGTGATATATTGAACGATATAAAGGCGCGTGATGCACGCGACATGAATCGTGCAGTTGCGCCCCTTAAGCCGGCGCCGGATGCGGTGATACTGGATTCCACCTTGATGAGCATTAAAGAGGTGTTACAAGCCGTATTGGATGAGGCAAGACACAGAGGCCTACGTTGATGTAGCCGAAACCTGGGAAGGATCAGTAATGAGCGAAAGTTTTGCGGAGCTGTTCGAAGAGAGTCTGAAAGAGCTGGATATGGCGCCGGGTTCCATTGTAACCGGCACTGTTGTGGCGATTGAGAATGACTTTGTGATCGTCAATGCCGGACTTAAGTCCGAGGGGGTTATCCCTCTGGAACAGTTCCGTAATGACAAGGGAGAAGTCGATCTGAAGGTGGGTGACGAGGTACGTGTTGCCCTCGAAGCACTGGAAGATGGCTTTGGCTCGACTGTCCTCTCGCGTGAGCGTGCCAAGCGTGCCGAATCCTGGGGAGTGCTGGAGCAGGCCTACGAGGCAGGCGAAAGTGTGCATGGTCATATCGTGGGTCGGGTGCGTGGTGGCCTCACGGTCGAGGTCAATGGCCTCAATGCCTTCCTGCCAGGTTCTCTGGTAGATATTCGTCCGCTGCGTGATACCTCTCACCTTGAAGGTCAGGAACTGGAGTTCCGCATCGTCAAGCTGGATCAGCGCAGCAACAATCTGGTGGTATCTCGCCGTGCCGTGCTGGAGGAGGTCTACAGCAAGGAACGTGAAAAACTGCTGGAAAAAATGGAAGAAGGCCTGGTGGTCAAAGGGATCGTCAAGAACCTTACCGACTACGGTGCCTTTATCGATCTGGGTGGTATCGACGGCCTGCTCCATATTACTGATATTGCCTGGAAGCGAGTCAAGCACCCGAGCGAAGTACTTAACGTCGGTGATGAAATCGATGTGAAGGTGCTGAAATACGATCCTGAGCGCAAGCGCGTTTCTCTGGGTCTGAAGCAGCTGCAGGAAGATCCCTGGAATCAGCTGACCAAGGAATATACCGTTGGCAGCAAGGTCAAGGCGCGGGTTACCAACTTGACCGATTACGGTTGCTTTGCGGAAATCAGTACCGGCGTTGAAGGTTTGGTGCATGTATCCGAAATGGACTGGACCAACAAGAATATCCATCCCTCCAAGGCAGTTCAGGTAGGGGAAGAGATCGAAGTCATGATCCTCGATATCGATCAGCAGCGCCGGCGTATATCACTGGGTATGAAACAGTGCCAGCCGAACCCCTGGGAAGCCTTTTCCAGTCTGTTTGCCAAGGGTGACCGGCTCAAGGGGCGGGTGCGCTCCATTACCGATTTTGGTGTCTTTATCGGGCTTGATGGCGGCATTGACGGTCTGGTCCATCTCTCCGACCTGTCATGGGACCTGCCGGGCGAAGAAGCGATGAAGGCGTACAACAAAGGGGATGAGGTCGAAGCCGTTGTGCTGTCGATTGATCCGGAGCGTGAGCGAGTTGCGCTGGGTATCAAGCAGCTCGATTCCGATCCCTTCACAGAGTATGCCGATCAGCATCCGAAGGGCAGCCGTGTCAGGGGTACTATTCGTGAGGTAACGCTGCGCCAGGCTTTGGTAGAGCTTGCCGAGGGTGTTGAAGGTGTGCTCAAGGTCGCGGAGCTTTCGCATGACCACATCGCTGATCTGACTACTGAGCTTAAATCAGGTGATCAGCTCGAAGCGGCAGTTCAGAGTGTCGATCGCCGTAACCGAACACTTAACCTGTCGGTGCGTCAGTTGGAACAGGAGCAGACCCGTCAGGCGATGAAGTCCGTTCAGGAGCAGCCGGTTGAGGACGCAGGTCCGAAGACCATCGGTGACCTGATCAAGGAACAGATGAAAAAACAGGACTCCTGAGCCAACGGCTCAAGTTCGACTCCGCACCCGGGGCCGGGTGCGGAACCTGGTCTCAACCGGAGGTGTTATGACCAAGTCTGAGTTGATCGAGCGCTTGATAGACGCGCATCCTGAGCTGTCTGTGAAAGATGTGGAGCTGGCAGTGAAAACCATGCTGGATCACATGACCGATGCACTCTCTACCGGTGAGCGCATTGAGATTCGCGGTTTTGGCAGCTTCTCGTTACACTATCGGGCACCGAGAATGGGGCGGAACCCGAAAACCGGCGAAGCGGTACCCTTGCCGGCCAAGCACGTTCCCCACTTCAAGCCTGGCAAGGAACTGAGAGATCAGGTCAATGAAGGACTCAAGACCGGCTATTGATCTCTTGTACCGGGGCGGTACAACGCAGAGGAATTACGAGTGAACTGGCTTAAAAACCTGATTACCATAGTGCTGGGGCTGATCGTTATCGGTGTCGGTATTCTGTTCACCATTCACAACACAGATCAGGTCACCATTGATCTGGTGTTCTTTCAGCTGCCGCAGGCAAGTCTGTCACTCTGGTTGATTGCGACTTTTGTTCTTGGCGCTCTGTGCGGCATTGTGCTGAGCATTTTGACCATTCTGTCCCTTAAAACGAGGCTCCACTCTTCTCAACGCAAGGTGGTTGCCTTTCGCAAGGAGCTGGACCAGTTGCGCACGGCTGGCCTGAAAGACAGTACCTGAAATGAGTGCGGATTATCTGCTTATTGTTCCCCTGTTTCTGGCAGTGGGAGCAGGCTGGTGGTTGGGGCGATCCCAAAACCGTTCGGCGCAGCTTGAGCAGGAACGCAAGGTTAATCTGAGTCGCGAGTACTTCATCGGCCTCGATTACCTGATCAGCGAAAAAACCGATGAGGCGATCGAGAGCTTCATCCGTGCCCTTGAAATCAACTCCGATACCATTCCGGCACACCTCACTCTGGCGAAGCTGTTTCGACGCAAGGGCGATGTTGAACGTGCGATCGGCATTCATCAAAAGCTGCTTGCGCGGCCTGACCTGAGTCAGCAGGACTTTTTGCGTATCCAGATGGCTCTGGCGCGCGATTATGATGCCATCGGCCTGCTCGATCGGGCTGAAAACCTGTTGTCGGATATTATTCGTCAGGCTGGCGGTCAAGAGATGAAGCGCAAGGCGCAAACGCTTTTGATCAAGCTTTACGAAAAAGAGGGTGAGTGGCGGCAGGCACTGGATACCGCCAGCCAGTTGCAGACTCAGGAGTTGCGCGAAATCAGGCATGAGCTTGCGCATTATTGCTGTGAGTTGGCTCAGCGCCTGTCACGGCAGGGTGATGCCGAAGCCGAACGCTTCCTGCGTCAGGCCCTGTTGTATGACCCGAATTGTGCCAGAGCCAGTCTTATACGAGCGAAACTTCAAATCGAGGCCGGGCGCTGGCGACATGCGATCAAGAGTCTCAAGCAGGTACTTGAACAGGATGTGTTGCTGGTCTCCGAAACAATACCGCTGTTACAGCGCTGCTACAGTGAGCTGGGTTCGCTGGCAGAGTTTGAAGGCTATCTGCGTGCCTGTCTCAGCAAAGCACCCTCTGCCAGTGTAATCATTGCGCTGGCCGATCGCATTCGCAGCCAGAAGGACGTGTTTGCGGCTGGTGTCTTTCTGACAGAAGAGCTGAAGAAACGTCCCTCGATAAAGGGCTTTAACCGCCTGATCGACATGCATATTGAGTATGGTTCCAGCAGCGCACGTCAAAGCCTGACAGTGTTGCGCGGCCTGACTGGCCAGCTGGAGCAAAGCAAGCCCGTTTATCAATGTAACCACTGCGGTTTTGCCGGTCGTACGCTGCATTGGCAGTGTCCCTCCTGCAAGCAGTGGAGTAGCACTCGGCCGATCCAGGGACTGGAAGGCGAATAAGAGAGAAGAGCATGACCCTCGATACCAACAGAATCATCGTGGCCCTTGATTATCCCGATCGGGTGGCTGCCCTGCAGATGGCGCAACAGCTTGATCCGGCACTATGCCGCGTCAAGGTAGGCAAGGAACTGTTCACGCGCTGTGGTCCATCCATCGTAGAGGCCTTGCAGAAGCTTGGCTTTGATGTGTTCCTGGATCTGAAGTTTCACGATATCCCCAATACAACGGCACGTGCCGTGCAGGCGGCAGCCGAACTGGGCGTGTGGATGGTCAATGTGCATGCTTCCGGTGGCCGGCGCATGATGGAGGCCTCGCGCGAGGCGCTGGACAAGGTCAATGAGGCCAGTACCCTGCTGATCGCAGTGACCGTTCTGACCAGTATGGAGCGGGGTGATCTGGCCGAGGTCGGTCTGGATATCGACCCGCTGGAACAGGTGGTGCGATTGGCCAGGCTGACGCACAGCAGTGGTTTGGACGGTGTTGTGTGCTCAGCACAGGAAGTTACTGCAATTCGGGCGGCTGTCACAGGCGATTTTGCGCTGGTGACACCTGGAATACGTCCCGCTTCAGCCGAGCAGGGAGATCAGCGTCGGATCATGACCCCGGCACAGGCGATTATTGCTGGCAGTGATTACCTGGTGGTTGGTCGCCCGATCACCCAGGCGGAAGCACCCTCAACCGTTGCTGCCGAGATTCGTGAAGAGGTTTTGGCAGCGCTGGGCTGATATTCCAATCCTGATCCGGATCAATGGATGGTCTGTAAGGGTTGTAAATTACAGTGTGATGGACTTAGAGTATTAGAGCCGGTCAGGGAGTGACTGGCTTCCATATGACAAGGAGAAAGTCATGATCAAACGCCTGCTGTCTGCCGCCGCTCTCGCCGGTGCGCTACTGTTCTCACCCCTGTCCATGGCCGCTGAACCGATTGATATCAATACGGCTACAGCCGCTGAAATTGCAACTTCCCTTAATGGTGTTGGGCCTGCAAAGGCTGAAGCAATTGTTGCGTATCGTGAAGCCAATGGTCCTTTCGTCAGTGTCGATCAATTGACTGACGTAAAGGGCATCGGCGCTGCCACGATCGAGAAAAATCGCACTCAGATTATCATCGAACCCCGCTGACCCCTTGCCATCACTCCCTGATCCATACTCTGAGGCAGGCAAAACCGCCTGCCGCTGCCCGTTCTAAAGTACGAATGCGAGCACCACCGGAATGGTGACAAGGCTTCCGATATTGCCGATCAGTACAATCGATGCAACCAGATGTGGCTCCTGATTGTAGCGTTCTGCGATCATGTAATTCAGTACTGCCGGCGGCAAGGCGCCGAAGATCAGCAGATAGGCAAAATATTCGGTGGGCAGATTTAGTATCGGGTATAACATAAGCGCTACCGCGATGCCGCTCAGTGGAGCGAGTATGGCCCCCCACACCCCAACTCTCCAGTGGGTAAAGTCCACGCTGGTCATCCGTACGCCAAGTGCAAACAGCATCAGTGGGATCGCGATCTGACCCAGCATATCAATAGGGACCTGTGCGGTTGTGGGCAGCGTAACATTGAAGCTGCTGACCAGTAATCCGGCAATGGTGGCGATGATCATTGGCATGCGCAGCACGTTCAGAGGGTTGGTACGATGGTCCAGCATGTAGGTGCCCACCGTGAAGTGAAGCAGGTTTTCCACCAGAAAAAGTACAACAGCGGCTGGCAATGCTTGCTCGCCAAACGCGAGTACCAGCAGTGGTATGCCAAGGTTGCCGCTGTTGTTGAACATCATGGGGGGGAGAAACGTCTTGCCTTTGACGCCCATTAGGCGGCAAACAGGCAGCAGCAATAACCCCGATCCCAGTACAACCACAGCGGCCCCAATGGCCAGCATGGAGTAGGTTGGCAAATCGAAGGATTTTGCAGACATGACCGAAAAGATCAGTGCGGGGCAAAATACATCGATGTTGATCCGGTTGGCGATCGACATGTCAGTGTTGCGCCAGCGGGCATAGAAATAGCCCACGCTGACGATGGCAACCAGCGGGAATACGGTCTGAAAGATCCGTTCCAGCAGTGTGTAAACCGTGCTTTCCATATCCTTTCCTTAATCCTGCAGATACCAGCGACCGGTAGGGCGGTCCTATCGAACCGCACAGTGTACAGGATTTGCCATGATCGATGCAGAGGCGGTAATCAGGGTTGTCTTGGCCTTGAACACTGATCAATCAGGTACACCGGAGAACGGTATTCAATACCACTGTGGTGGCTGAGGCCAATCTCACAGGTGCGACTTGTGGAATAGCCTTCACTGCAGTGGGCGACAGAGTCTTTCAGTGTGCGCAGTGCCGAAGCATTCAATTCAGGTGTGGTAAAACCCTTGTCACCCGCAAAGCCACAACAGGTTATCTGCTCGGGAATCACCAGGTTGCGGCAACAGGCAGATAGAATGCGTTTAAGGGGCTCTGCCAGTCCCATCCTTGTGGTGCTGCAGGTGACATGCAGAGCAACGGGACCTTCTATCGGATCAATAATCAGCTGCGGCAGTACGAAACGGTCCAAGAACTCAATGCTGTCAAATAACTGCAGAGCCGGATCGAGTCCTTCCTGCAGTCGCAAAGAGCAGGGGCTAGTGTCTGAATACACTGGAATGGTGCCTTGGCGGGTCAAGTTCATCAAGACACGATTGAGCTCGTTGCGCTTTTGTTCAGCTGCCTCAAACATGCCCTTGGATTGAAAGGGCATGCCGCAGCAGAGCCCGTCAGATTGAGTCGGCAGAATGACCTCAAAGCCGGCTTTTTCCAGCAGTGTGATTGTTTTGTCTGCCAGCGAGGATTTGTCTGCCGCCCCGCGCATGGGCCCCATGGTACGGCTGGCGCAGCTGGGCAGGTAAACGACCTGCCCTGTGGCACCGGTGCTGTGGTTACCGCGGGTAGCGGAGAGAGCGGGAGCCGCGGTCGGCATGGCTGGGGTCCATTGCTGTACCCGGTTACCACTGATCTTGCGCAGACCACGCGTCAGGCCGCTCATGGCTGATGTGCCGATCAACCGGTGTGTAGTATCGGCGATGCGGAAAGCGGCCTTGCTAAGACGCATGGCGCCTCCATAGTGGCTGGCAATCCAGGCGGCAGTGTTTTCATGGGACTCATTGTGAAAGTGACGGATTTCACGGGTCAGGTCACCGGTATTGATACCGACAGGACAGCTGGTTGAACACAGACCACAGGCGGCACAGGTTGTATCGCCCTGATAGTCGTAGTCCTTTTTCAACTGACGCAGGCGCTCTGCATCATCGCCGCTGCGCTCAAGCCGCTGAATCTCGCGCCAGACCGCGATACGCTGGCGCGGTGTCAGAGTCAGGTCTCGCGAGGGGCAAACCGGCTCACAAAAACCGCACTCAATGCACTTGTCTACCAGCGGGTTGGCGGCGGGCAGGGGTTTAAGGTTTTTCAGATGTACCTGCTGATCGCGGTTGAGAATGACGCCGGGGTTGAGAATGCCGGTTGGATCAAGAAGTTGTTTGAGTTCCCACATCAGTTCATATGCGTCGGTGCCCCACTCCAGTTCGACATAGGGAGCCATGTTGCGCCCGGTGCCATGCTCTGCCTTGAGTGAACCACCATAAACTTCGACCACCAGCTTGGCGACATCGTCCATCAGCCCTTCATACCTTATCAGAGCCTCCTGAGTGTCAAACGATTGTGTGAACACAAAGTGAAGGTTGCCTTCCAATGCATGGCCAAAAATCAGGGCTTCGGGGTACTCCCAGCGCTGGAACAGCCGGTGCAGATCGGCAACGGCATCCGCGAGGCGCTCAACCGGGAAAGCGACATCCTCAATGATGACGGTAGTGCCGGTTTCACGCACGGCGCCAACGGCAGGGAAAAGGCCCTTGCGGATCGCCCAGTAACGCGCACATTCGTCCGGATCTGTGCTGAACTCAACCGGTCTCAGGGTTTCAAGATGGATCAGGCTGGCGCAGATAACATCAATTTGCTGCTGCAGTACTGCAGCGGTTTTTGCGCGGGTTTCAATCAACAGTGCCGCGGCATCATCGGGCAGTTCGCGCATGAAGTCCGGCATGCCGGGCTTGTTTTCGACCGAGCGCAGGCCGGCGCGATCCATCAGCTCGACGGCGGCGACTGGTGTTGCCTTGAGCAGTGCGACAGCCTCGCATGTGGTGCGTACATCATTGAAAAACACCAGGGCGGAGGCCTTGCAGGGATGTTCGGGTACGGTTTTGTAGGTGATCTCGGAAATGAAGCCCAGCGTCCCCTCGGATCCAATCATCAAGTGCTGAAGAATATCGATCGGGTCACCAAAGTCGATCAGTGCGTTGAGCGAATAGCCGGTAGTGTTCTTGAGCCGATATTTGTGTTCGATTTTCTGGCGCAAGGATGTATTTGAGCGAGTCAGCTCTGCCAGTGATCCAAGCGCGTTGAGCATGCAGCGGTGCTGTTGCCGGAACTGCTCGACAGACTCCGGGTTGCCAGTGTCAAGAACGCTGCCATCGGACAGAATCATACGCATGCTGGCGAGCGTGCGATAACTGTTCTGCGCCGTACCACAACACATGCCACTGGCATTGTTGGCGGCAATGCCGCCAATTTTGGCGGCGTTGATGGAGGCGGGGTCTGGTCCGATCTTGCGCTGAAAAGGTGCCAGATAACGGTTGGCATGGGCACCAATGACACCGGGTTGCAGGCGTATTTCACTGGCATCGGCGTTGATTTTGTGGCCATTCCACCCATCCCCCAGCTGGACCAGTATGGAATCGGTTACGGCCTGGCCTGACAGACTTGTACCGGCTGCCCTGAAAGTGAGAGGCAAGGCGTGCGCGTTGGCCAGGCTGATTAGCTTGATGACTTCCTGCTCATTTTCCACGCGCACAACCAGCTGTGGAGTCAGGCGATAGAAACTGGCATCCGTACCATAAGCCAGGGTTCGCAGTGGATCGCTGATCAGCCGCTGCTTCGGAATAAAGGTTTTGAGCTGGTCGAGAATTGCCTGATAGCGAGCCTGCATGTTTAAGTACCTAAAACTGGTAAGACCAATTATCCATATTTATTTTTCAGACTTTATTGTGATCCTGTTTGGCTGTCAATTGCTCATTAAACAGGCAATATGAAAAAACAGATGCTTGAATAATTGGTCAAGCCAATTTATGTTGAAGCTTAAACTTATCCACTGGGTTAACCACGCGTCATGTCGTATCAGCGAGTCAAACAGCCAAAAATTTCAGATGTCATCATGCAACAGCTTGAAACGATGATTCTGGAGGGTACGCTCAAGCCGGGGCAGCGCCTGCCACCGGAACGAGAGCTGGCCAAACAGTTTGATGTTTCTCGTCCTTCGTTGCGCGAGGCGATGCAGAAACTGGCTGCGCGTGGGCTACTGAACAGTCGTCAGGGTGGTGGCACTTTTGTGTCGGAAGAGATTGGCGGCAGTTTGTCGGATCCTCTGCTGGAACTGTTCCGAACCCATCCCGAGTCACAATATGATCTGCTGGAGTTTCGCCATGCACTGGAAGGTGTCAGTGCCTACTATGCGGCGCTTCGTTCCACGGCTGCAGACAAACTGGAAATTCAGGCTCGTTTTGATGAGTTGCAACAGTTCCATGAGCAGAAATCTTTCGACCGAGAAGTGGCCGCTGATGTCGAGTTTCATCTGGCGATTGCCGCCGCGACCCATAACGTGGTGCTGCTGCACATGATGCGTGCCCTGTTTACCCTGCTGCGTCAGCACATTTGGGACAACCTTGAGCAGATTTATCCCAAACATGATATGCGCGGACGAATCCATGACCAGCACTATCTGCTGCTGCAGGCGATTTTGGCGGGTGATCCTGAAACGGCACGTCAGGCTGCCCATGACCATCTGGCATATGTGGAAGAGGTGTTGCTTGAGCGAGGCAGAGAACAGACTCGACTGGAAAGAGCGCTCAGACGCGCTAACCTGAGTCATGAGGATGCAACTTGACATTGTCAAAATACTACATCAGGCCCGCTCGAAATACGGGTTAATGCCTAGGAAAATGCGCTATCTGGACAGTGCTTGGGAGTAATTGTAGTATTACTACACACAAAATCATAACAACCGGGACGGCCCGGGGTGCTCCGGCGTGTAATCCATGCCAGTATCAGGCCAGTCTTGGCACATCCACGCTTACAAGTGATCGGAGAAGGCAAAGTGCGAGACATGATTGAAGATATCGATCCAATCGAAACCCAGGAATGGATGGATGCTCTCGAATCCGTCGCCAAAAACGACGGTGACGAACGTGCGCGTTACCTCATGCGCGAACTCGGTTCCAGGGCTGCAGCGCTCGGTGTGCAGGATGCCACCACGCTTAACACCCCATACGTAAACACCATCTCACCTCGCGATGAAGTGCGCATGCCGGGTGATCTGTTCATGGAACGACGCATTCGTTCCTTCATTCGCTGGAACGCAATGGCAATGGTCATGCGTGCCAATGACAATGAAGACGCACTCGGCGGTCATATCTCCAGCTTCTCCTCCTCTGCAACACTCTACGATATCGGTTTTAACTACTTTTTTCATGGCCCTGAAGGCGATCGCGAATCCGACATGGTGTTCTTCCAGGGGCACATCTCACCGGGTATTTATGCGCGTGCTTACCTTGAAGGTCGTCTGACAGAAGAGCAGCTGGACAACTTCCGCCGTGAAGTGGATGGCAATGGTCTGTCCTCCTATCCGCACCCCTGGTTGATGCCGAACTTCTGGCAGTTCCCGACCGTTTCCATGGGTCTCGGCCCGATTCAGGCGATCTACCAGGCGCACGTGATGCGTTACCTGTCTGCGCGGGATCTGGTCAAGCGCGGTAACCGCAAGGTGTGGGCATTCCTGGGTGATGGTGAGTGTGATGAGCCGGAAACACTGGGGGCCATTTCACTGGCAGGGCGCGAGCAGCTGGAAAACCTGGTATTCGTGATCAACTGCAACCTGCAGCGTCTGGACGGCCCGGTACGCGGCAACGGCAAGATCGTGCAGGAGCTTGAAGGCGTATTCAAGGGCGCAGGCTGGAACGTGATCAAGGTCCTGTGGGGTCGTCACTGGGATCCGCTGTTTGAACGCGACACCACTGGTCTGCTGACCAAACGCATGAATGAAGTCTGCGACGGTGAGCTGCAGAACTACAAGGCCAACGGCGGTGCCTACACTCGCGAGCATTTCTTCGGCAAGTACCCGGAGCTGCTTGAGCTGGTGAAGGACATGTCCGATGACGAGATCATGAAGCTGAACCGTGGTGGCCACGACCCCTACAAGGTGTACGCAGCCTACCATGAGGCGATGAACAACAAGGGCCAGCCTACCGTTATTCTGGCTCAGACCGTCAAGGGTTACGGCACAGGCCAGTCCGGCCAGGCCAAGAATGATACCCACTCACTGAAGAAGGTGGCACTGGACGATCTCAAGGCGTTCCGTGATAACTTCAACATTCCGCTGTCTGATGATCAGCTGAAGGAAGTGCCGTATTACCGTCCGTCGCCGGACTCGCCTGAAATGAAGTACATGCTGGAGCGCCGCAAGCAGCTTGGCGGTTTCTATCCGGCACGTCGTACCGAGTTTGAACAGCTGGAAATTCCCGGGCTTGATGCCTTTTCCGGGCAGCTTAAATCCAGCGGAGAGCGAACCCTTTCGACTCAGATGGCGCTGAACCGTGTACTCAGCACCCTGGTCAAGGACAAGAGCATGGGGCAGCGTGTGGTTCCGATTGTACCGGACGAAGCGCGCACCTTCGGTATGGAAGGCATGTTCCGTCAGTTGGGCATATACTCTTCTGAAGGTCAGCGTTACGTTCCGCACGACTCCGACCAGATCATGTACTACAAGGAGTCCAAGAGCGGCCAGATCCTGCAGGAAGGGATTAACGAGGCAGGCGCCATGTCGGCCTGGATTGCGGCGGCCACCTCATATGCCAACAACAACTGCACCATGGTGCCGTTCTACATTTTCTACTCCATGTTCGGCTTCCAGCGCATTATGGACCTGGCCTGGGCAGCAGGTGACTCTCAGGCGCGTGGCTTCCTGATCGGTGCCACATCCGGGCGTACAACCCTGAACGGCGAAGGTCTTCAGCACCAGGATGGTCATAGCCATCTAATGGCGCAAATGATCCCGAACTGTGTCTCCTACGACCCGACCTATGGCTACGAGATGGCCGTGATCGTGCAGGATGGCCTGCGTCGCATGTATCAGGAACAGGAAAACCGGTTCTACTACATCACCACGCTGAACGAGAACTACCAGCATCCGGAAATGCCGCAGGGTGCCGAAGAAGGCATCATCAAGGGCATGTACCTGCTGGAAGAGGGCAAGGATTCCGATCTCAAGGTGCAGCTGATGGGCTGTGGTTCGATTCTGCGCGAAGTGCGCGAGGCGGCAAATATTCTGCGCGACGAGTTCGGTGTTGAGGCGGATGTATGGAGCACGACCTCCATCAATGAGCTGCGCCGCGATGCGCAGGCAGTCAGTCGCTGGAATCTTCTGCACCCTGAAGAGGATGTGTGCAAGTCCTATGTGGAAGAGTGTCTGGAAGGGCGTGAAGGCCCGGTGATTGCATCCACCGACTACATTCGCCTGTATGCGGACCAGTTGCGTGAGTACATCCCGCGCCGCTACAAGGTGCTGGGTACTGACGGCTTTGGTCGCTCGGATACCCGTGGCAAGCTGCGTGAATTCTTTGAAGTTAACCGCTACTACGTCACGGTTGCAGCCCTGAAAGCACTGCAGGAAGAGGGCAAGCTGGAGGCTTCGGTTGTCGCCAAGGCCATTCAGAAGTTCAACATCAACCCGGAAAAGCCGGCGCCCTGGACACTGTAAGTGGCAGGCGAGTGAACATCTGACTGGTTAAGCGAGAGGAATTATTGTGACTACCACTACTATTAAAGTGCCTGATATCGGCGGTAGCGAAAACGTCGACATCATCGAAGTATGTGTCAAAGAGGGCGACACCATCGCCGAGGGTGATTCTCTGATCGTGCTGGAGACTGATAAGGCCTCCATGGAAGTCCCCTCCACCCACGCGGGTGTGGTGAAGAAAATTGTTGTTTCAGAAGGCAGCACCTGTAACGAGGGTGACGTGATTCTGGAGCTGGAAACGGACGCGGAGGGCGGCTCTGAGCCAGCGGCGTCTGGTGAGTCTGCAGCGACGAAGGCGGAAGAGTCGGCGCCGGCATCTGAGCCCGAAGCGACCAAACAGGCGGCGCCCACGTCTGATTCCGGCAGCCGCATTGAGCAGGTGCTGGTACCGGATCTCTCCGGCGCATCTGATGTGGATGTGATCGAAGTGCTGGTCAAGGCCGGCGATGAAATCGCTGAAGGCGATAGTCTGATTACTCTGGAAACCGATAAGGCTTCAATGGAAGTGCCAGCCCCGATGGGTGGTAAGGTTGTTTCCATGAAGATTAATGAAGGCGATCAGGTTAATGAAGGCGACCTGCTGCTCGAGCTTGAAGTCAGTGGCGGCGCGTCCGGATCTGGCCAAAGTGACACTCCGGCTGCTGATGCATCGGTGACACCGTCTACTTCTGAGTCTGCAGCTGAATCTGCGCCTGCAGTTGCATCCGGTGGTGTGGAACAAGTGACCGTTCCGGACCTGTCCGGTGCCAGCGATGTAGACGTGATCGAAGTGCTGGTCAAAGCCGGTGACGAGATCGCGGAAGGTGACAGCCTGATCACACTTGAAACCGACAAGGCTTCTATGGAAGTGCCGGCTCCGAAAGGTGGCAGGGTCAAGACTGTCAGTATCAGTGAGGGCGATAAGGTCAATGAAGGTGATGTGATCATTGAGCTGGAAGTGGCGGGTGCTCCTGCCGCTGCCCCCAAGGCTGACACTTCCAAGGCTGCACCAGCGCCCGCTGCCAAGTCTGCATCGGCTGCTGCACCTGCCAAGTCGGCTGCTCCGGCAGCGGATAAGAATGTGGATCTTGGAGCGCTCGAGCAGAAGAACCGCAAGGTACATGCTGGCCCGGCCGTGCGTGCACTGGCGCGTGAGTTTGGCGTCGAGCTGGCCAATGTCTCCGGTACGGGCCGTAAGGGTCGTATCCTGAAGGAAGATGTTCAAGCCTATGTGAAGTCTGCGTTGAAGCAGCTGAGCGAAAAAGGTCCGGCTGCCGTGACCGGCGGCAGTGGTATTCCGGCCATTCCGGCGGTGGACTTCAGCAAGTTCGGTGAAACCGAGATGGTTAAGCTGAGCAAGGTGGACAAAATCACCCGTGACAACATGTCGCGCTGCTGGCTGAATATTCCGCACGTGACTCAGTTTGATGATGCCGATATCACTGAGCTTGAGGCTTTCCGAAAGGAAATGAAGGACGCGGCTGCGAAGGAAGGCGTCAAGCTGACCCCACTGCCGTTCATGATCAAGGCCTGTGCCATTGCGCTCAAGCGTCACCAGAAATTCAATGCATCGCTGCATCATGATGGTGAGCACATTGTCTACAAGAAGTACGTCAATATCGGTATCGCAGTGGATACACCGAACGGTCTGATGGTGCCGGTGATCAAGGATGCAGATCAGAAGAGCGTCTACGATCTGGCACGCGAAGCGACCGAGCTGGCCGGCAAGGCCAAGGATCGCAAGCTGAAGCCGAACGAAATGCAGGGTGCCTGCTTCACCATCTCCAGTCTCGGCGGTATCGGCGGCAATGGTTTTACGCCGATCGTCAATGCGCCGGAGGTGGCGATCCTTGGTATCTCCAAGGCGGATATCAAGCCGCGCTGGAATGGCAAGGAGTTCGAGCCGCGCCTGATGCTGCCACTGTGCCTGTCCTACGATCACCGTGCCATCAACGGTGGTGATGCCGGTCGTTTCCTGACCGACCTAAACGGGCTGCTGAGCGATATCCGTCGTCTGGTGCTCTGACCTGCTGTAATCGGCAAGGCTTGGAAATACGGCAATAAAAAAGGGGTGAAGATCCAGTGATCTTCACCCCTTTTTTCGTTGTGCCATAGCGCGGTGCAGGACCGGGATAAACTCGCGTGCCTCTAGCCGTAAAACGCCATTTTAACGATGAACAGGGCGGACAGTATCCAAAGCGCCGGATTAAGCTGATCAAAGCGCCCACTCAGTGCTTTGATCGCGGTGTATGAGATCAGACCAAAGGCGATACCGGTAGTGATGGAAAATGTCAGCGGCATGCTGACGGCGGCGATGACAACGGGCGCGGCTTCGGTGATGTCATCCCAGTTTATCTGGATCAGGCTGTGAGTCATCAGCACGGCAACGAACAGAAGGGCAGGGGCAGTGGCATAGGCCGGAATGGTGCCTGCCAACGGTGACATGAACAGGCAGGCCAGAAACAGGATGCCCACAACGACAGCCGTGAGGCCGGTGCGCCCGCCGGCAGCGATGCCTGCGCCGGATTCGACATAGCTGGTGGTCGTTGAGGTGCCCATGACCGAACCAGCCATGGTAGCGGTGGAGTCTGCCATCAGGGCGCGGCCCAGGCGTGGCAGTTTGCCATCGGGCGTCAGCAGCTTGCCTTTCTGAGCTACCGCGATGAGTGTGCCCGAGGTGTCAAACAGGTCCACAAACAGGAATGAGAAGATAACACTGACCAAGCCAATGCTGAGAGCGCCGGCTATGTCCAGTTGGCCAAGGGTGGGGGCGAGGGACGGTGGGGCGGAAAATACGCCGTTGAACTCTGTCTGGCCTGCTATCAGGCTGACCAGAGTGATGGCGAGAATGCCGATCATGACAGACCCGGTAACCTGGCGGTAATACAGAGCAGCAATCAGAACAAAACCGATGCAGGCCATGATCGCACCCCATTGTCCCATGTCTCCGATAGTGACCAGAGTGGCGGGGTTGTCCACCACAATGCCTGCGTTCTTGAGGCCGATAAAACCCAGAAACAGACCGATGCCTGCGCCAATGCCTGCTTTCAGTGCCAGTGGGATGCTATTGATGATCCACTCGCGAATGCGGAAAACTGACAGCAGGAAAAAGCAGACGCCGGAAATGAATACGGCACCCAGTGCGGTTTCCCAGCTGTAGCCCATCTGTCCGACAACGGTAAAGCTGAAAAAGGCATTCAGGCCCATGCCGGGTGCAAGCGCGATTGGGTAGTTGGCCCAAAATCCCATCACAAAACAACCGATGGCCGCTGCAAGGCAGGTGGCGACAAATACGGCGCCTGCATCCATTCCGGTACTGGCCAGCATCGAGGGGTTCACAAAAATGATGTAGGCCATTGTCAGAAAGGTGGTGATTCCGGCAATGACTTCAGTCTTGATGGAGGTGTTATGCTCTTTGAGCTTAAATATCCTGTCCAGCATGAGTGAGATATCCACAGATTACGGGAAAGGCGAAATTCTACCTGAGTCTCACGCAGTGATCAGTATTGAATATGATGAAAGGCGGGAAAGAAGATTGGTCGGGGTGACAGGATTTGAACCTACGACCCCTGCCTCCCGAAGACAGTGCTCTACCAGGCTGAGCTACACCCCGACAAAGCTGAAGCTAAGTAATTGTTCTGATTGGAGGATGGCGTGGGAGCGCCTCAATCAGGAACGGGGCGCATTATAGAGAGCCGGTGCCTGATTGCCAATAGGCGAGAGGTATTTTGTTAAGAAAATAAGTACACTCCTCAACGCTGATAACAGTGAAAAAGGGGGGGATATGCTGATTGGGTTGATGGTGCTGCTGATTTGTCAGCTGCTGGGTGAGTGGGTGGTGTTGGCGTTGGAGCTTCCGGTACCCGGGCCGGTAATGGGCATGGTACTGCTGCTGGTAGGGCTGGTGATCAAGCGACAAGTGCCGGACCTGATCCGGCAGCCATCCGAAGGTTTGTTGCGCCATCTGACGTTACTGTTTGTTCCGGCTGGTGTTGGTTTAATGGTGCATGCCGAGCTGATTGCGGCTGAGTGGCTGATTATTATGGTGGCGCTGGTAGTCAGTACAGTCGTCACGGTACTGGTGACGGCGCTGGTACTGAAACGATTGACTCGTAAGCTGGATATGGCCGCATTGGAGGAACGGCGATGAGTAGCTTTTGGGTCTATTTTGCCGCCAAGCCCCTGTTCTGGATTATTGTCACCATTGCCACTTTTCTGTTCAGTAGTTGGCTTAATTGGAGGGTGGGAGGCACGCCTCTGCTACACCCCGTGCTGGTAGCACTGTCGCTGATCATTGTTTTTCTCCAGCTGACCGGAACGGACTATGACACCTATTTTAGTGGTGCCCAGTTCATTCATTTTTTGCTGGGGCCAGCAACAGTCGCCCTCGCAGTACCGCTGTATGACCATTTTGAACGGGTCAAGAAAATGTTGGTGCCGTTACTGGTTGCGTGTTTGTGCGGCGCGGTAACCGCCAGTGCATCGGCCATCCTTGTGGCCTGGGCATTGGGCGCATCCGAAGGGATGCTTTTGTCATTGGCACCCAAATCCGTGACTTCACCGATCGCCATCGGGATTGCCGAGAAAATTGGTGGTTATCCTTC
Organism: Marinobacterium iners DSM 11526; assembly: GCF_900107855.1. GTDB lineage: Bacteria > Pseudomonadota > Gammaproteobacteria > Pseudomonadales > Balneatricaceae > Marinobacterium > Marinobacterium iners. The sequence goes on from NZ_FNRJ01000005.1 coordinate 205,791, forward strand.
GTTGGCAGCGGGTCTGGTACTGATTACCGGTGCCATCGGATGCATTGTTGCGCCCCCGCTTTTTCGGTTGCTCAAAATCGAGGATGATGCCGTGAAGGGGTTTACCCTGGGGGTTTCAGCTCATGGTTTTGGTACGGCGTATGCTTTTGAGTTCAGTACGCTGGCCGGTGCTTTTTCCGGGCTTGCGATGGGGATGACCGGGTTGCTGACCGCTTTTCTGGTGCCGGTGTTGGTACGAATATTCGGGCTGGGGTGACCTTGAATACGGCGGCTTGCGTAACAGCCGTGTTGCGGATTTGCGAAAACCGGTCTGCAGCAGTAAAGTTCGCCCCCGTTGTGGCGTTCATAAACTGACCAGAGGTGCAGACTGAAGATGACCCCGCTTGAACGATACCGTAAAGACCTGGAACGTGAAGACTTCTCCTATGATTCGACTCAGGAGATGGCGGTCGGCCATCTGCAGCGCCTGTACGATGAGCTGGTAGCGGCTGAACGGGCGCCAAAGCCCGGTCTGATGCAGCGTTTGGGCGGAAGGATCAAGCGTACGCCACAGGAGCCGGTCAAGGGGTTGTATTTCTGGGGTGGTGTCGGACGGGGCAAAACCTATTTGATGGATACCTTCTATGACAGTCTGCCGTTTGAGCGCAAGATGCGGACCCACTTTCACCGCTTTATGCAGAGGGTGCACCATGAGCTCAAAGCGCTGGATGGAACCAAGAACCCGCTGACTGAAATTGGTCGCAAGTATGCGCAGGAGGCACGCATCATCTGCTTTGATGAGTTTTTCGTGTCCGATATTACCGATGCGATGATTCTGGGTGGATTGATGCAAGAGCTGTTCAACAATGGAGTGTCGCTGGTGGCAACTTCCAATATCGTTCCTGACGGGCTCTACAAGGACGGTCTGCAGCGTCAGCGTTTTCTGCCGGCCATTGATATGCTCAAGCGTTTCACCGAAGTGGTCAATGTGGACGGGGGAGTCGACTATCGTCTGCGCGCGCTGGAGCAGGCCGAACTCTACCACTGGCCGCTGGATGCAGCTGCCGACGAGAGCCTGAGTCGCAGTTTTGAAAGCCTCGCGCCCGACCTGGAGGAAGAGCAGTATGGTGCCCAGATAGAGATAAATGGTCGCAAGCTGCAGGCGCGGCGTCTGTGTGAGGATGTAGCCTGGTTTGATTTCAATGCACTGTGCAAAGGTGCGCGCTCACAGAACGATTACATCGAGCTTGGCAAAATCTATCATGCTGTGCTGCTCAGTAATGTTCCCCAGTTGGGCCGCAAGAATGATGATGCTGCTCGCCGATTTATCAATCTGGTCGATGAGTTCTATGACTCAGGCGTCAAGCTGATCATCTCCGCGGAAGTGCCGATTCATGAAATCTATACCGAAGGTCGGCTTTCATTCGAAATTGAGCGTACCCAGAGTCGTCTGCTGGAGATGCAGTCGCATGAATATCTGGCGCGTGAACATCGGGCCTGAAAGCACTTTTCAAGCAGGGTTGAAGCAAGTATAATGCGCGCTCCCTGAAAGTAGGGTGCCGAAAAAGTGTACGTTAGCGGCTTTGCTGCTAACCAATAACTATAAGGTAAGTCGGAATCTCGGATTCGAGACTTAAATTGTAAGGTGAAACCATCCATGAAAACTTTTACCGCCAAACCGGCCGAAGTAAAACGCGACTGGTATGTTGTGGACGCAGAAGGTAAAACTCTGGGTCGCCTGGCAACTGAAATTGCCCGTCGTCTGCGTGGCAAGCACAAGCCGGAATACACTCCGCACGTTGATACCGGTGACTACATTGTTGTAGTGAACGCTGAAAAGGTTCACGTAACCGGCAACAAGCGCAATGACAAGATGTACTATCGTCACTCCGGTTTTCCGGGTGGCCTGAAGGAAGCCAACTTCAACAAGATGGTACAGACCTTCCCTGAGCGCACGATTGAGCTGGCTGTAAAGGGCATGCTGCCGAAAGGTCCTCTGGGCCGTGCCATGTACACCAAGCTGAAAGTCTACGCTGGTGGCGAGCACCCGCACCAGGCTCAGCAACCGAAAGAACTGAACATCTAAGGGGAAGGCGAAAATGTCTACTACTCAGTATTACGGTACCGGCCGTCGCAAAACCTCTACTGCTCGTGTCTTCCTGCGCCCGGGTACAGGCAAGATCATGATCAACAACCGTACTCTGGAAGAGTACTTCGGTCGCGTGACTGCACGTATGATCGTCAAGCAGCCGCTGGAGCTGACTGATAACGTCGAAAAATTCGACGCGCACATCACCGTCAAGGGTGGTGGTGGCTTCGGTCAGGCCGGTGCTATCCGTCACGGCATCACTCGTGCTCTGATGGAATATGACGAAACTCTGCGTGGCGCCCTGCGTGAAGCGGGCTACGTTACTCGTGACGCACGTATGGTTGAGCGTAAGAAAGTGGGTCTGCGCAAAGCACGTAAGCGTCCGCAGTTCTCCAAGCGTTAATTTGCCTGCGGCATTGCCGCGTTATGGCAGCGAAAAAAAAAGCCTGCAGCCTTATGGTTGTGGGCTTTTTTTGTATTTGGGGTCAGGTCAATGAATGCTGCGTTCGCCTAATGGAGGGTTCTTTTTACCTTGTAAAAAAAGGGTATTTTCTTTAATATTCGGCGCATTTGAACGAACCGGTTTTTGTGTTTTTTCATGACTGAGCGGTCCGCAGGTCTTTTGTGTCCGTACAAAAGCGGCGGGTCGATTGAGGGGAGATGAAGTTAATGAGCAATGACGGCGTGAATAAGGGTCGACGTCGTCTCCTGATCGGTGCCACATCTGCAGTAGGTGCAGTGGGCGCTGTCGGAGCGGCCGTCCCGTTCGTGGCTTCCTGGAATCCGAGTGCCAAGGCGAAAGCTGCCGGCGCTCCTGCAAAGGCGGATATCAGCAAGCTGGAGCCAGGTCAGCAGATGATCGTGGAATGGCGTGGCAAGCCGGTATGGGTTGTGCGTCGTGGAGAGGAAGCGCTGGCGAATCTGGAAAAGCTGAATGATCGTTTGGCTGACCCGGCTTCCGAGAAGCCGCAACAGCCGGATTATATTCCGAAGACTGCTGCTCGTGCGATGCGTCCTGAAATCGCCGTTATGGTGGGTATCTGTACTCACCTGGGTTGCTCTCCGACCTACCGTCCTGAAGTGGCTCCGGATGATCTGGGCCCTGAGTGGCTGGGCGGCTTCTTCTGCCCCTGTCATGGTTCGCGTTTTGACCTTTCGGGCCGCGTGTACAAATCCGTACCGGCGCCGACCAACCTGGTCATTCCGCCCCACTCTTATGAAGACGACAACACACTGATCGTCGGTGTTGATCCGGAGACTGCATAATGGCTGGCACACGAAATAAAGGGAATCCGGGCCTGATGGGCTGGATCGACGACCGCTTCCCGGCAACTGCCATGTGGGAAGATCATCTGTCCAAATACTACGCACCGAAGAACTTCAACTTCTGGTATTTCTTTGGCTCTTTGGCGCTGTTGGTACTGGTTAACCAGATCATTACCGGTATCTGGCTGACCATGAGCTATAACCCCAGCGCTGAAGGCGCCTTCGCCTCCGTCGAGTACATCATGCGTGATGTTGAGTATGGCTGGCTGCTGCGCTACCTGCACTCCACAGGGGCCTCTGCCTTCTTCGTTGTGGTCTACCTGCACATGCTGCGCGGTATTATGTACGGCTCCTACCGCAAGCCGCGTGAACTTGTGTGGATCTTCGGCATGACGATCTACCTGGCGCTGATGGCTGAAGCCTTCATGGGTTACCTGTTGCCCTGGGGGCAGATGTCCTACTGGGGTGCGCAGGTAATCATCTCCCTGTTTGGTGCCATTCCGGTTATTGGTCCGGACCTGCAGCAGTGGATTCGTGGTGACTTCCTGATCTCCGGCATTACGCTGAACCGTTTCTTTGCACTGCACGTGATCGCGCTGCCGATCGTGATTCTGGCACTGGTTGTCCTGCACATCATCGCCCTGCACGAAGTGGGTTCCAACAACCCGGATGGCGTTGAAATCAAGGACAAGAAAGACGAAAACGGCGTGCCGCTTGACGGTATCCCGTTCCACCCGTACTACACCGTGAAAGACATTGTGGGCGTGGTGGTGTTCCTGTTCGTATTCTGTACCGTTGTGTTCTTCTTCCCTGAAGGGGGGGGTTACTTCCTCGAGAAGCCGAACTTTGAACCGGCCAACGCGCTGAAGACACCTAACCACATCGCACCGGTCTGGTACTTCACACCCTTCTACGCCATGCTGCGCGCGGTGACTTTCCCGATGTTCGGTCTGGATGCCAAGTTCTGGGGTGTAGTGGTCATGGGTGCGGCAATTGCCATCCTGTTTGTACTGCCTTGGCTGGATCGCAGCCCGGTCAAATCAATCCGCTACAAGGGCTGGCTGAGCAAACTGTGGCTGGCAATCCTGATCGTCAGCTTCGTGATCCTGGGTGTACTGGGTGTGCTGCCTGCAACTGAGGGCCGTACCATTATGTCCCAGATCTGCACAGTGCTGTACTTTGCGTACTTTATCCTGATGCCGTTCTATACACGCATGGAACGCACTAAACCGGTTCCGGAAAGGGTTACAGGCTAATGAAAAAGTTCCTTATTACTCTGCTGATGGCGCTGGCCCCGATGACGGCAAGCGCGGCTGGCGGCGCCGGGGTGCCGCTGGACAAGATTGATATCGACCTGAACAATCAGGCATCTCTGCAGCGCGGTATGCAGACCTTCGTCAACCGTTGCATGGGCTGTCATGAAGCCGGCTACCAGCGCTTCGAGCGTTCGGCTCAGGATTTGGGCATGCCAAATGAACTGGTTGAGCAGTATCTGATTTTTGATCCCGAACGTAAAATCGGTGATCACATGAAGATTGCCATGGCCAAAACCGATGCAGCTGGCTGGTTCGGTGCACCGCCGCCGGATCTGACGCTGGAAACACGCCTGCGTGGCTCTGATTGGGTGTACACTTACCTGCGCAGCTTCTATGCTGACGAAAACCGTCCTTGGGGCGTGAATAACGCTGTCTTCCCGGATGTTGGTATGCCTAACGTACTGGAAGATCTGCAGGGTAAGGTGGTTAACCACTGTTCACCAGCAGAACTGGCGCACGGCGGCAACGATGAAATCGATCCGCTGACCGGCAAGAAAATGGGTGGCTGTCTGACTGTTTCCGAAGCCGGCTCTCAGTCTGCTGAAGAGTTTGATCGTACCATCTATGACTTGGTCAACTTCATGACCTACATGGGTGAGCCGTCACGTATGGAGTCCGAGCGTATCGGCTTCAAGGTACTGATCTTCCTGGCGATCCTGTTCGTCTTCGCCTTTGCTCTGAAGAAAGAGTACTGGAAAGACGTACACTGATCCCCACGGGGTTGGCACGTCCAATACTACGCGGTCGCAAGGCCGCGTAGATTTTTTGTTTCTGCACGCAATATTTTTATGGGGATAGTTCGATGGGAGTAGTGGCAAAGCGTTCTTCCATGACCTTTTACTCTGATGGTACCGACCATTACAGTCACCGTGTACGTATCGTACTCTGTGAGAAAGGTGTGGCAGTCGATATCGTCGAGTGCAAAGAGAATGAGCTGCCGGAGGATGTGGCAGCGCAGAACCCGTACAGCGCGCTTCCGACTCTGCTGGATCGGGAGCTGGTGTTGTATGAACCGAATGTGATGATGGAGTATCTTGACGAGCGCTTCCCGCATCCGCCGTTGCTGCCGGTCTACCCGGTTGCACGCGCCGAAAGCCGTCTCTACATGCATCGTATTCAGAAAGACTGGTGTGCGCTTGTGGATCAGATTCTTCTGGGTGAGGGGACTGATGCCGAGCTGGATGCCGCTCGCAAGGAATTGAGCGACAGTTTGGTAGCGGTATCGCCGATCTTTGCCGAGAAGCCTTTTTTCATGAGTGAAGAGTTCACCCTGGTGGACTGCTGTATTGCCCCGATTCTTTGGCGTTTGCCTCAGTTGGGTATTGAGCTGCCGGAAGCGCAAACGCGTCCGCTGCAGAAATATATGCAGCGCCTGTTCGAGCGTGAGTCGTTCCAGGACAGTCTGTCCGAACTCGAGCGCGAAATGCGCGACTGAGAGAGTCGAGACCGGACAACAGGGGGATGAAGGTAACTTCGTCCCTTTTTTATATCAGGACGTAAGATATGCCATTGTTGCTTCTGGCGCTTTGGCACTATCAGGAGTCAAATCATGAGCAGTATCAAGCCGAGCCGTCCCTATCTGCTTCGCGCCCTCCATGAGTGGGTGCTGGATAATGGCCTGACACCCCATCTAGCTGTTGATGCCACGCTGCAAGGCGTGCAAGTGCCTGAACAGTTTGTACAGGATGGCCAAATTACCCTGAATATCGCGCCTGGGGCGGTACAGGGATTGATGATTGACGATCATGGCATCAGTTTCAGTGCGCGTTTTGGTGGTGTGCCGATGAATGTCTATGTGCCAATGGTGGCTGTCATGGCGATATTCACGCGTGAAAACGGCATGGGGATGGGGTTTGGCGTGGAGCCGGGTGTAGAGGAGCTTCTGAAGCAGGCTGAAGATGGTGTGCAATTGCCACCGGATGATGAACCGCCAGAGCCTCCCAAGGGGGGGGGCAAGCCTGCGTTACGGGTAGTGAAGTAGGCTCTGTTAACTCAAGCGGCCGGGAAGGATACCCGGCCACAGAGAGCTTCAGGTGGCTTGGGTTTAGCCACCAATATATTCAAATACCTTGACGATCTTGCGCACGCCGGTGACCGAGCGCGTAATATCGACAGCGCGATCAGCCTCATCCCTTCGCACCAATCCCATCAGATAGACCACACCGTTTTCGGTGACGACCTTGATACGGTTGCCCTCAATGCTCTTGTCAGCCAGCATCTGTACCTTGATGCGGCTGGTCAGATAGACATCATTGCTGCGGACAATGGTGGATGTGGGGCCTGCTATTTCCAGCTCGTTATGAATCTTGCGCACATGCCGCACCTGGCTGGCTACCCGTTCGGCTTCCTGTTTGACTTGTTCATTTGGAACCTGCCCCACCAGCAGTATTTGGCCGTTATAGCTGACCACATTGATGTGAGATTGGGCCAGTGGTTGCGAGCCCTTGCTGATGTTGACCAGTGTCTTGGTCTCGATAGCCTCGTCTTCCAGGTAGCTGCCCAGCGTGCGGCTGTCCTGACTCTCGCGGATGGGCTCGTCGCGCGTCGCACTGATGATGTTGGAGCAGCCGGTGACAAGAGTGGACGTCATTACGATGGCGATCAAGGAGTGTTTCAGCATGGGTCAGCCTCCAAATAGTTGATATTCAATCAGGTCACACAAGCAGTGCAGCACCAACAGGTGAGCGCCATGAATCAGTGCATCTTCGCCGCCTGGAATGCATATTTCGATCTCGTCCGGCAGCAGCAGTGCTGCCATGTTGCCTCCATCACCACCGCTGAGTGCAATCACCATCATGTCACGGTCATGGGCTGCCTGTATGGCCTGTACCAGACTGTTGGCACGTCCGTGAGTGGAGATCACCAGCAGTATATCGCCAGGTTGACCCAAGGCTCGAATCTGCTTCGAGTAAACCTCTGTGAAACCGGTTTCTTCTCCGATGCCACTCATAGCGGCCGAGTCATTCAGTGCCAGCGCCGGCAGGCCAGGTCTTTCATGGCGAAAGCGGTTCAGCAGCAGTGATGCAAAATGCTGGGCCAGTGCGGATGAGCCGCCGTTACCGACACACAGAATCTTCTGTTCACTGACCAAGCACTGCAGCAGGAGTTCACCTGCGTCTGCGATAAGGGGAGTGTGCTGCTCAATGGTGAGCGCATTGATCTCCATACTGTTGTGAAACTGACTGACAATACGGTCTTCAAGTTCCATTAAAAACATTTCCGGTGTTCATGGACGAAAGGCATCTTTATACCACACTGGAGGGGTAGTCTCCGAATCTCCCTCGTAGGCCAGTACATCGAAGCGGCAGGGGAAATTGTTCCAGTGTGGATTACGGCTGAGCATGAATCGAGCGGCACGAATAAGTTTTTGCTGCTTGCGCCAGTCTACTGAGGCAGCGGCGCCACCAAAGCAGGCTCTGCCGCGGGTTCTGACCTCAACAAATACGATCTGATCATTATCACGCATGATCAGGTCGATCTCGCCAAGGCGGCACTGTGTGTTGCGCTGCAACAGGGTGAGCCCCTGTGCAGTAAGCCAGGCTTCGGCCCGGCGCTCGGCATCCATGCCGATCTGTCTGCGATCCATCGCAATATCTCCATCAGGTCAGGGGCGGTTTGACGGCACGGGGGCCGGTACACCATCAACAAAGCGGGTACAGCTCAATACACGCTGTACCCTGCGGTTGGCATCAATGCTGAGCATTCCGGTTTCGGCCTGCAGGAAAGCGCCTGGGGCACTCTGCAGTTGCTCTAGCCACGGATACAGGTTGATCGCATCGACCCCCAGGGCGTAAAGGCGACCAAAGCGTGACAGGGTATCCTTGCCTTCAGCACTGAGTGCCCGGTGTGCTTCGCTGGGCGGCTCCAGAATCCACGGCAGGTCGCAGAAGGTGATGTTGTTCAGGTCCAGATCGCGACTGGCATCAGGGTATCCTGGATACAGGTGGGATGTTGCATACACCGGCAAGTCAGCTGCGTAATGGTAGTTAAGCATCGATTTAATCAAGCGTGCAGCATCCGGTAATGCAGTCAACAGAATTGCATCAGCATCCTGGCGTGACCGCTCCTGAAACTCCAGTCGATGCCGCAGCAACTGCCGCAACTGCTGTTCACGCTGTTTGCTTTGATCGGTAAGCATCAAACGTGCAATCTGTTCGTCATAGCTGCCTCCGGCCTGATACCGCAGCGTACCGACAACACGGCCTCCACCGGCTGACAGCTCCTCGCGCATCACGGCCTGCACCCGGTCACCCCACTCGGCAGCAGGGGTAATCAGCAGAACATTGCGTTGACCTTCAGCCAGTGCTCGCTTCGCAACCATGCGTGCTTCATGCTCTGAAGACAGCTCCAGTTGCCAGGGCGTCGAGGGGCCATTGGGGGCCGGATTGAGTGCCAAAACAGGCAGCTCACGTTCAGGTTGGTTGGAAAACTGTGCAACCAGCGCCTGGTCCAGTGGTCCGATAATCATCTCGGCACCCTGTTGGCGTGCAGCCTGTACAATATCGTCGGCATTTGAGTACAGGCTTGAATCGATCAGTGACAGTTGAGCAGGCACCTGCCCCTGGCGGCTCTGCACAGACTGTGCTGCACGGATACCATCCAGGATGGCGTTGGCAGGCTGAGCCAGTTCTCCGGTCAAGGGCAATACAACGGCGATTCGGCGGGCCTGTATCATTTCACCACCCTGTTGTAGCCCCATCAGGCCTGTGGGTGGCAGAATCATTACAGGGTGTGCCTGCCAGAGCTGACGCCAGCGCTCAAGGGCTGCTTCACGGCTGGGCAGATCACTGCTGGCACGTACCATCTCGGCCAGTTCAAACCAGCCCTGTTCGTGGTAGCTGTTGCCGGATTGAATAGCCTGACGCAAACTGGAATCAGGCACTGCCTGCAGTAGCTGCCAGATCTGATCGTGATAGCGTTGGCGTTCGGTGTCATCCTCCACCAGCAGGCTGCTCATGATCAGTTCACGGCTTGCGGCGACACGATCATCCTGTGCCAGCCATGCATCGGCACGCAGCTGGCTCAACTCTGCCTGCTGTGGCGCAGGCAGGGCACTGAATCGCTGTCGATCAAGATAGCGCAAGGCCTCTGCAGCACGCTGCTGCTCCATGCTGTCGCCGGCACGCAGCTTGGCGACCTCAAAGGCAAGCGTAGGAGGCAGGATGTTCGTATCAATGGTGGCAAGAATCCGCTCCACCCGATTACGCTCGCCCTGTTGCACCAGCAACTGGGCAGCCTGAAGTTTGAGTTCGGCTGAACGGATTGGCCGCTCTCTTTCAGCCTGGCTCAGCAGCATATCAACGCTGGCAGCCTGAGTACTGCCGGTTGCATCTACCACCTGTGGTGGCTTTGAGGGCGCTGAACAGCCGGCCATCAAGGTTGCTGTCACCAGCAGGCTGAAAGACAGCCGTCGTAGATTCATCATATAATCCGGGTCCTTGCCAACAGATGGGTGTCCTAATGTCAGAACCAGTACTTTATATCGTAGCCACGCCGATCGGTAACCTGGCAGACCTCTCGGCACGGGCTCAGGAGGTGCTGGGCAGCGTCGATTACATCGCGGCCGAAGATACCCGTTATAGTGGGCGTTTGCTTGCGCACTTTACCATTAAAGCGCCCATGATTTCAGTGCATGATCACAATGAACGCCAACGATCCGAGCATATTATCAATTTGCTTGCGGCGGGCCACTCAATTGCGCTGGTCAGTGATGCCGGTACTCCACTGATTTCGGATCCCGGTTTCCATTTGGTACGGGCCGTTCGCGAAGCAGGGTATCGGGTATCGCCTGTACCGGGTTGTTGTGCCTTTGTAGCCGCTCTGTCCGCTTCGGGGCTGCCGTCTGACCGGTTCCAGTTCATTGGTTTTCTGCCGGCCAAAAGCGGAGCACGGCTTCAGACACTGAAGCCCTATGCTGCCCACACTGAAACGCTTATTTTCTACGAATCGACGCATCGCATCGTTGACAGTCTTGCTGCGATGGCTGAGGCGTTCGGGGGCGAGCGTTACGCAGTAGTGGCACGGGAACTTACCAAAACCTTCGAGACCATTCACGGTGATACCTTACAGAACCTGCTGGAATGGATTCAGGCGGACAGCAATCAGCAAAGGGGAGAGTTCGTGGTGCTGGTGCATGGTGCCCCGGCATCAGAGCAGGGCGATCAGATCGATCCTGAAGCCGAACGCATTCTGCATATTCTCGCGAAAGAGATGCCACCGAAAAAGGCTGCGGGCCTTGCTGCCGAGATTACCGGCGAGAAGAAAAATCGACTGTATCAGCTGCTGATCCAGTAAGTGCTTGCTTAACTGCGCCTTGGCGTTATACTGCGCGCCGAGAGTCTGCCAGGCAATCGCCGCCGCTTTTAAGCGGGGGAGGAAAGTCCGGGCTCCACTGGGCAAGGTGCCAGATAACGTCTGGGCGGCGCGAGCCGACGGAAAGTGCAACAGAAAGTATACCGCCTAAGCATCCTCAGATGCCGGTAAGGTTGAAATGGTGCGGTAAGAGCGCACCGCGTGGGTGGCAACACTCCACGGCGATGGTAAACCCCACCCGGAGCAAGACCAAATAGGGACCCATTAAGGCGTGGCCCGCGCCGGGTCCGGGTAGGTCGCTTGAGACCAGTGGTGACGCTGGTCCTAGATGAATGATTGTCCACGACAAAACCCGGCTTATCGGCAGACTCTCAACTCTTTTCAATTGATGCTTTGGTGTCAGTTGCTTCACAGAGCGTGCAGACGCTCAGCGGAGCGCCTGCACGTCTTGTTCAATATAACAAGTCCTGCCTCAGGATTCGTTTTGTTTCTTGTCACGCTTTTCGCGGCGCTTTTCTTTTAATGTTTTAGTTGGCTGCTTTTTTTCTTTTCCCTTAGCCATTTCAATTTCTCCTCAATAAGACATTTAAAAAATATAAAAAATTCCAGGTTATTGGAGAGATGCATTCCGCATCAGAAATACTTCAAGGCGCCGTCCTCCTGATATTCCAGGTTAACCGATCACTTTGATTAATCTGAAACTCAAATTGTGGCCCATAAAACCCAAGCTGCAGGTCTCTCCGGATTTCATTCCCAGCAGGGCCGAGCCCAGAGGAGAAAATACGGAGATGCGCTGCTCATCCGGGGCAGCAGCGCTGGGGGTAACCAGCTCCAGTATGAAGATTTCATGAGTTTCGACCACTTCCAGCAACAGCAGGTTGCCCAGTCGAGCACGGGACTTGGCATCCGTTGCCTTGTTCAGCTGTTCAATACGACAGTACACCGACAGCAGATGCAAAGGACGGCACAGGCTGAGACTGTCGCCGGTGATAAAAAACTGGCTCATACGATCCAAAAAACGTCTCAAAGACGATGCAATTAAATTATTCATGGTGACTCTCCGCAGTCGTTATTATTTTATTCTCGCCGGAGAGCAGAGCTCTCCGGCTTAATACGGAAAGGCGAGGCTGGTACACGGGTATGATATTTTTCTCATTATCACTCGAAGGTTTTATTTAAGTTTTGCTTGATCATACCCTGAGCAAAATAAAAGGCAAGCCGATGCCGCTTGGATAAAAATCAGTGCCTGGGCCTGTATTCAATTTTTCAGCGGTCTCTGTCACATCACGAGCGTCACAACCCATGCAGGCACTGCGGCAGGCCGATCTCCATGGCGATGGGACGGTGGTCTGAAATTGTGCAGTCCAGTACTTCGGCGTGGCGTATCTCAAGGCTTGGGGTAATCATAATATGGTCCAGTGCCCGCGTTGGTTTCCAGCTGGGGTAGGTGGGCATCACCTGCTCAGCCGATACCAGCCCAAGCCCCTGCAGTGCAGGGCGGTTCAGTAGATGCTCCAGCGGGTTGTTCATGTCACCCATCAGCACTACGTGAGGGTGGTGTTCAATCAGCTCGCGGATGTAGCGCAGTTGGCGGTCCTGAGTGCGAACACCCAGTGCCAGATGCAGAACGATCACCAGCAGTGAATTCTCGCCACTGCCAAGGCGCACCACAATGGCACCACGACCGGGAATCAGCCCCGGTAACGGGTGATCTTCCACAAGGCTGGGCTCAATTCGGCTGAGTACACCGTTGCTGTGCTGTGCCAGCTTGCCCAAATTTCGGTTGCGTTGCTGGTACCAGTGCTGAAACTGCCCGGACTGTGCCAAATACTCAACCTGATTCACAAACCCGCTGCGCAGGCTGCCTCCGTCAACCTCTTGCAAAGCGACCAGATCATACTGGCGCAGTACCTGAGCAATCTCGTCCAGCGTGCGGTTGCGCTGCCGGTGGGGCAGCAGGTGCTGCCAGCTGCGGGTGACATAATGGTGGTATGCCTGAGTATTGATCCCGACCTGAATGTTGAAACTGAGCAGCTTCAAACTGTCACGGGGGCTGCGGGGCTGCTTGTCATGATCAGAAACGAGGCCTGGGCTGGCGGGATACTGCGGGACCGGGGTGGGTTCTTGCATCACGGTGGCACGGCCTTTTTGAATGAAGTGGTCAGTTCCTAGGCTAGGCAAGTACTGTTGGCAGGTAAAGGCTAATTGCATAATCCGGTTGTCTGTTTTTCAACCCCAAAACGCAATTTAAGGTTGGTATCAGGTAGAGCGATACAGAATGGCTCCATATCTGGAGGATTATCTGTATGCCCAATCGAAATCTGATCCTGAGTCTCATTGCACTGCTGGCGGTACAGCTGGGTGTCTGGCAATGGAGTCTCAGCTATGAACATTTTCTCACCCTCAGCGGCTTTCTGGCCATCAACTTCATGTCCATCACCATGCTTCTGGCCATGCGACCGAAATGGCTGGAACTCCCCTTAGGTGGTCTGGACAAGCAGTATCACCTGCACAAGTGGACCGGCATTCTAGGCGCCATTTTTGCTCTGGCACACTGGCTGGTCGAGATGGGCGATGACGCCTTCAAGGCGCTGTTCGGCAAGGATCGCAGCCTGCGTGAAGCCGATTTTTCCGGCTTGCTAGACAATTTGCAGGGAATGTTTGAGGACTGGGGAGAGCCCGGCCTGTATCTGCTTCTGGGCCTTGTGGTCATCACCCTGATCCGTTGGGTCCCTTACCGTTTCTGGCGCTATCTGCACCGCGTTATGCCGTTGATCTATCTAAGCCTGGCAGCCCACTCTCTGCTGCTGGCACCGTTGAGCTGGTGGCAGCAGCCGACCGGCTGGCTGATGGCGCTGTTGATCGGTGCAGGCAGCATCGCCAGCCTGCAGTCGCTGGCGGGGCTGATCGGCAAAAGCCATCGCTGGAAAGGTGTGGTGAAGTCTGCGCGACAGATATCCGAGACCACCCTGGAGGTCGTCTGTGACATGGGGCGGAACTGGCCGGGGCATCGTGTGGGGCAGTTTGCATTGGTGACATTCGACCGGGCCGAAGGAGCGCACCCGTTCACCCTGACAACGGCAGACCGGCAGAATGGTCAGCTCGGTTTTCATATCAAGGCGCTGGGCGACTATACCCGTACTTTGCCACGCCGATTGCATGCCGGTCATGCGGTCACGATTGAAGGACCTTATGGCTGTTTCAATCCCGAGAAAAACCGGTCCAGTGCCCAACAGATCTGGGTGGCCGGCGGCGTCGGCATTACCCCATTCCTCGCCGCCCTGGAAAACCGTTTGGCCAACACAGACACGCAGTATCAGCCAGTGACCGTACACTACTGCACGCAAAGTGCGATTGATGACCCCAACGTGGAGCACCTGCATGTGCTGGTGAATCAGTTGCCGGACGTCAGCCTGCAGATCCATGACAGCAGGCAGGGACAAAGGCTGACAGCAGATGGGTTACAAATTCAGTCAGCAAAAGTGGATATCTGGTTCTGTGGGCCCCAAGGATTGGCAGCAGCGCTTCGCAGTGGGTTGAGCGACTCGGCTGTCTCGCTGCGCTTTCATCAGGAACGCTTTGAATTCAGGTAAATGAGGATATTAAAGATGCCCGAGCTGAAACGTCGGAACGCCCTTAAAACATGGCTGCCAGCGGTGCTGTTCGCCGGTCTGGTAACCTTGCCTGCAGTGGCTCAAGCCAGAGAGGTCACCATCGACACGCAGCTGAGTCAGTACCGGGGTGATGGTGCCTATCTGGCCATTTATCTCACGGACGCAAGGGGTGTGTATCAGCAAACCCTTTGGGTTGCCGGTAAAAAAAGCAAATACTACAAACATCTGAGTGACTGGGAGCGTGGCAGTAACCGGAGCCGTGCCGAGTATGACGGGCTGACCGGCGCCAGCATTACCCAGGGCGAGACCCTGCAGATCAGCGTGAATCTGGATGATGCGTTGATTGACAGTGGCTACCAGATTCGTGTGGACGCAGCTGTAGAAGATATGCGTGATCGGCCGGCAGACATTATCGTGCCCATTACCACTGACGGAGCTGGAAAGCCGGTCAACGGACAAGGCTATGTCCAGTCCTTGACCTACACTTTTTGAACAGGCTGAACCTGTGATCAGTCTGCTTCCTTGGAGTATATCTATGAGCCACGTGGAAATTCACCGATCGCACCGTGTTGGCTGGTTGCGTGCAGCGGTACTTGGGGCAAACGACGGCATCGTCTCGACCGCCAGCCTCATCATCGGCGTTGCCGCTGCGAACACGTCCCATGAGAGTATCATTCTGGCCGGTGTGGCCGGTTTGGTTGCGGGTGCCATGTCGATGGCGGCAGGGGAGTATATTTCGGTCAGCTCACAGTCGGATACCGAGCAGGCCGATTTGGCGCTTGAGCAAAAATCACTGGATACCGATCTCGAATTCGAGACACAGGAACTGGCCGATATCTACCAAAATCGAGGAGTTGAGCAAGCACTGGCGCGTCAGGTTGCGGAACAGCTGATGGCGCACGATGCCCTTGATGCGCATGCTCGCGATGAAATAGGAATTTCGGCCAACGGCGGTGCTCAACCCGTTCAGGTAGCCCTGTCGTCAGCGGTCACCTTTACTGTCGGTGCAGCTCTGCCGTTACTGGTGGCCTGGATGGTGCCCACCGGGTATCTGATTACGCTGGTTGCTCTGTGCTCACTGGTGTTTCTCGCCATGCTGGGTGCTATTGCTGCAAAAGCTGGTGGCGCATCACTTGTGATCGGCGCCATCCGAGTTGTTTTCTGGGGAGGCCTGGCCATGGCGCTGACGGCGGGAGTCGGCAAGATGTTTGGCGTAGTCGCATGATGGTGCAGGAAAACACGAATACACACAAAATATTGGATCTTCCTCTCAGCTGCACTTCAGCCTTGTTTCAGCTCCGTTGCCGTCAAGGGGCGATATTGACCCGGTGCAAGATCCGGGTCGAGCCGGATAGAACCCATGCTTTCACGGTGCAGGGCTGTCACTGCATTACCAATTGCGGCAAACATGCGCTTCACTTGGTGATGACGGCCTTCGTAAATCGTCAGGTGCGCTTCACAGGGACTGATCCGTTCAAGCTGGGCAGGGCTGGTGAATATACCTTCCCGTGCCAGCCAGACACCCGCGGCAAAGCAGGCTTCGGCATCGAGGTGAATGGGCTCGGCGGTGGTGACGTGGTAAACCTTGGGAATTTTCTGCTCGGGTGCGGTGATTCGTCGTGACCAGAGACCATCGTTGGTCAGCAACAGCAGGCCTGTAGTGGCGCGATCCAGCCGGCCGGCCAGGTGCAGGTTGGTGCGCAACTCCGGTGGCACTAGCTCAAGCACCGTAGGGTGTTGCGGGTCCGAGGTGGCGCTGAGATAGCCGGTGGGCTTGTTCAGCATCAGGTAGTGGGACTGCTGTTGCTGCAGGCGCCGGCCGTCCAGTTCAACACACATGAAGCGATCGATTTCGGCGCGCAGGTTGGTGACAACCTCGCCGTTCACCGATACTCGACCGCTCGCCACCAGCCGCTTCGCCTGCTGATGGCCGTGCTCGGTGTGCTTGCAGATAAAGCGATCCAGTCGCATCAGACCGATGCAGCGCCGGCAAGCGTGTCTTCGTCACCTATACGGCTGACCATCAACTGATCCACTCTCAGGTTGTCAATATCCATCGCCTCAAACTTGAAGCCGGCAAAGAGGATAAAGTCGGTGCGCTTGGGAATGCGCTTGAGGTGATAGATCAGAAAACCCGCCACCGTTTCGTACTGGCTGTAGTTGGGGAAGTCTTCAATATCCAGCCCCAGTACGCGGGCCAGATCGATGACCGGAGTGGTGCCGTCCACCAGCCAGGAGTGCTCGTCACGCTGGATGATCTGCTCGTCACCGGTACTGGAGATCAGGTCGCCCATAAAACTGTTCATCAGATCCTTGACCGTCAGAATGCCTACAACCAGCGCATACTCGTTCAAAATGACGGCAAAGGGCTGGGCCGATGTCTTGAATGCGTTCAGCCCTTCCGACAGGGTAAGGGTATCGGGCAGGTAGAGCAGGTCATGCTCGATCATCTCGGTCATGATGCTGGAGGGTTCGCCCTTGAGCACCTTGCGCAGAATCTCTTTGGACTCCACCGCGCCGATCACCTTGTCCAGCGAGCCGTCACAGACCAGAAACCAGTTGTGCGGGTGTTCGATGATCTTGGCGCTGATCTCTTCGCTGCTGTCGTTGATGTCGAAATAGACAATATGCTCGCGGGTGGTCATG
The DNA here is from genome assembly GCF_900107855.1 of Marinobacterium iners DSM 11526. Classification (GTDB taxonomy): domain Bacteria; phylum Pseudomonadota; class Gammaproteobacteria; order Pseudomonadales; family Balneatricaceae; genus Marinobacterium; species Marinobacterium iners. The sequence goes on from NZ_FNRJ01000005.1 coordinate 223,013, forward strand.
GCGCTGGGCAGGGTGCGGCCTTCCAGCTCGAACACGTTGCCAATCAGGTGATATTCCTGTTGCTGAATGCTGCCGTGCTCGGCGCCGGCATCCATCATGGCGACGATATCATCGGTGGTGACGATCTCCTCGCGCTGGGTGGGCAGGCGCAGCAGGCGCAGAATCAAATTGGTGATGCCGTTGAACAGCAGCACCAGCGGCGTCAGCAGCAGGGTGACCCAGCGCATGGGACGCACCAGATGCATCGCCATGGTTTCCGGCAGAATCATGCCCAGACGCTTGGGCAGCAGGTCGGCAAACAGAATGAACAGCGAGGTGATGGTGATGAACGAGAGCGCGAAACTGGCCTTGTCCAGCAGGGGACCGTCATAGAACAGCTGCAGCAGCTGTTTCATGTAGGGGGTCAGGCTCTGTTCGCCGACGATGCCGCCCAGAATGGCGATGGCGTTCAGCGCGATCTGAATCATGGCGAAGAAGGCGCCGGGCTGCTCCTGCAGGTTGAGTACCGCCAGGGCCTTCTCGTTGCCTTCCTCGGCCAGCACCCGCAGCTTGATCTTGCGGGCCGCCGCGATGGCGATTTCGGAGATCGCAAATACACCGCTGAACAGGATCAGCAGGAACAGTATCAATAACTCGCCAGGCATCATGGGCTCCGATCAGGCAGTGCAGGCTGGGGTTGTCAGACTATTCTGGCACTTTACCGGCAGGATTACTCGCCCTTGAGTTGCTTGATCAGGCTGGCGGGCAAGTCTGTCAGAGTAAGCGTCTCTGTGCTCGGGTCAAAGGCGATACTCTTGCCCAGTGACTCGTTGCTGAAGCTGATCGACACCTCGCGGGTACGGCCGGTGTAACGGATGTACTTTTTCAGGCTACTGCGATCGGGAATGAATTCCTCCTTCAGCTCCGGCGCACGTTCGGCGATGAAATCATCGAAGCCGACTTCTGCTACGGAATCCACCGACTCGGCCAGGGCACGGTAGTTGACCGCCTCACCTTCCTTTGATTGCTCCATGCAGAACTCGGCGACCTCTTTCTGGTAGCGTTTGGCGTTCTCTTCCGGCATGGCGGCGCTGTAATCCTGTACCAGTCCCATGAAGCGTTCGGTGTCTGCCTGAGTGTCCACGGTATCGGTAAAGCTGACAAATTCCATCAGTGCGCCCTGCAGTGGGCGATCACCAAAGCCGAAACTCAGGGTCAGGTAGCGCTTCTTGTCAGGGTGCTGGATATCCTGCAGGTCAAGGCAGGCGCAGAGCCCGGTTTTGGCGAAATCCACATACAGGGTGTCCTGCAGATCATTATCGCTGTTCAGCAGCAGACCTTCTTTCTGCTTCAGGTTGGCAATCCAGAGCCGTCGTGCCGCTTCAAGCTCTTCGACGATGAACAGCCAGTGGCCATCGGTTTCCAGATCCTGCTGCTCCATAAGCATGGCGAGCTGTTCGATCACCTTGCGACTGAACTGGGTAAAGCTCAGGTTCTGGTCGAGCCAGCTTAGCACCAGCCCCTTGAAAGCGCCGGACTCATCCGCAAAGCAGCCATAGCGTTTGCTGGCGCGCCGGGTAAACAGCGGCTTGATCTCGCTGAGCAATCGGTTGTTCAGCGACTCGGAATCAAACGGCTGCTCGCGCAAACTGTAGGACTGCTCGCCGGTACGGCGGGTCAGGCGGTGGGCAATCGCGTCGGTGGCAGGCATGGGGTGACTCCGCAAGATGATCAACAGGGGCACGATTATATAGAATGAGGGTGCCGGCCGTCTTGTCAGGCTGCTATTCTCAAGTCAACAAAGGCTGCAGGGAGCATGGTCGAGTGCATGAAATGTCGATTGCCAATAGCATCATCCGACTGTTGCAGCAGCAAGCGCAGGAGCAGCATTTCAGGCGGGTAAAACATGTCTGGCTGCAGGTTGGGCCGCTGGCGATGGTTGAAGTTGAGTCACTGCGTTTCTGTTTCACCGCCGCCTGTCGAGGTACTCTGGCAGAGGAGGCGGCCCTGGATATTATCAGCCCTGAAGCGCGTGCCCGCTGTCAGCAGTGTGGCGAGGAGCAGCCGGTCACAAGCCGGTTTGATGCCTGTGTTCACTGCGGCAGCTATCGGTTGCAGTTGCTGCAAGGGGATGAAATGCGGGTACATGAGCTGGAGGTGGAATGATGTGTGGCGTCTGTGGTTGCGGCAAGGTCGAAGTGCAGGTGGGCAGTACGAACGGGCACCGGCACGATGAACATCAACATACACCTCATCAGACGGATGACACACGCCGTCTAGTGCAGATTGAACAGGATATCCTGAGTGAAAACGCGGGTTATGCCGTCGCCAATCGTGAGTTGTTTGAACAGCAGGCGCTGTTGGCGCTGAATCTGGTCTCCAGTCCCGGTTCCGGCAAGACCAGCCTGCTGACAGCCACGATCACGCGTTTGTCCGGCCAGGTGCCGTTGGCTGTGATTGAGGGCGATCAGCAGACCAGCCGTGACGCTGAACGTATCCGCGCGGCAGGTGCGACGGCACTGCAGATCAATACCGGCAAGGGCTGCCATCTGGATGCGCACATGATTGGCCATGCCATGCAGCAGTTCACCAATCTGCAGGGGGGGCTTCTGTTCATTGAAAACGTGGGCAACCTGGTGTGCCCGGCCGGCTTTTATCTGGGTGAGGCTCATCGCGTTGTGATTCTGTCGGTGACCGAAGGTGATGACAAGCCGCTGAAATACCCCGACATCTTTCACCACTCGGACCTGCTGTTGATCAACAAGATCGACCTGTTGCCTTACGTGGAGTTTGATCTGAATGCCTGCATCGATTACGCCCGGCGCATCAACCCCGACATTGAGGTGATCCAGCTCTCAGCCCGCACTGGTGAAGGCATGGAGAGCTGGGTCGACTGGGTCAATCAGCGACGACAGCAACGGCTGCAACAGAGAATCAGTGCACTGCAGGCTGAAGCGATCCGGCTGGAGTCTCTGCTCTAGTGCAGTATCTACGTGTTCAGGGATTGGTTCAGGGCGTTGGCTTTCGCCCACTGGTCTACCGGTTGGCGTGCGAGTTGGGTTTGCAGGGGCGGGTGTATAACACGCCGGCGGGCGTCTGTATTGAGCTGCAGGGTGATGCGGCAGCCCTGCGGCAGTTTGAGCCTCGGTTGCAGGACCGGTTACCGGTGATTGCCCGGATTGATCGCATCGAGCGCGTCACAATGCCGGATGAGCCGAACCTTGTCGGGTTTTGTATTCAGCCTTCTCAAGATGAAATCCACGACAGCGGTGAGATACTGCCGGATCTTGCTCCCTGTGATGACTGTCTGGCTGAACTGTTCGACCCTCGTAACAGGCGCTGGCGCTATCCCTTTATCAACTGCACCCGGTGTGGCCCACGCTACAGCATTCTGAGGCGGTTGCCGTATGACCGTCACAATACCAGCATGGCGATGTTTCCTCCGTGCCCGTCGTGCCTGCATGAATATGACAGCCCCGCCGATCGGCGCTTTCATGCCCAGCCCAATACCTGCAGTGATTGCGGCCCTTCGGTCTGGGTTGAGACGGTTGATGGAGTTCGGCTCGATGAGGCAGATCCCCTGGAGCAGGCACTGGATACCGTTCGGCGCGGTGAGATTCTGGCACTCAAGGGGGTGGGCGGATTTCATCTGATCTGTGATGCACGTAACCCTGACGCCATTGCACGGTTGCGCCAGCGCAAACAGCGCCCGCACAAGCCTTTTGCCATCATGGCTGCAAACACGCAGTCGCTGGACCCTTTGGTGCAGCTGAGCGAGATCGCAACACGCTGGCTAGCGCATCCGGGTACGCCGATCGTGATAGCCCCCTGTGTCAGGCAAGGGATGTTGCCTGACACGGTGGCGCCGGGACTGAATGGACTTGGCGTCATGTTGCCGCAAAGCCCGTTGCACTGGCTGTTGTTCCATGAGGCGGCAGGACGACCTGTCGGCACCGATTGGCTTGTTCAATCGCAGTCCCTGTTGCTGGTCATGACCAGTGCCAACCTGAGCGGGGAGCCACTGATCCACACCAACGCAGATGCCCGAACGCAACTGCGGGACATTGCGGATCGGCTACTGCTGCATGATCGCGACATCGTTCAGCCTCAGGACGACCCTGTGATCAGCGTACTGGCGGCCTCCGGGGCCTGGGGGCGCAGAGGCCGAGGCGTTTCGCCGCAGAGTATAAAACTGGCGGTTACCGGCCCACCCATGCTGGCACTGGGCGGCTACCTTAAAACTAGTCTCTGCCTCAGCCAGGGGCCGCGCGCCTGGCTGTCACCCCCGCTGGGTGATCTTGCCAGTGTCGAAAGCTGTCGCCGTTTGCAGTTACAGGTTGAGCAACTGCCGGCGCTGTATGGTGTAACCCCGGCACAGGTCAGTGTCGACCTGCAGCCGGACAGTTACGGCTATCGACTGGCACAGCAGTTTGCTGATGCACGGAACATCTCGCTGTCGCCGGTTCAGCACCACCATGCCCATGTGGCTGCCGTGATGGCTGAACATCAACTGACCGGCCCCGTAATCGGACTGGCATTGGATGGTCTTGGACTGGGTGAAGCGGGTGAGCTGCGCGGTGGTGAGTTGCTGAAGGTGAACGCGAGCGGCCATGAGCGGCTGGGTGCATTGAAGCCGCTGCCATTGCCCGGTGGTGACCGTGCCGCACGGGAGCCCTGGCGATTGGCACTGGCCCTTCTGTTTCAGCTGGGGCGGGAGGACCTGATGGCCGAGCGTTTTGGCCACCAGCCTCTTTGGCAGGAGGTTGCACAGATGCTGCGTGCAGATATCAATTGCCCGCCCAGCAGCAGTCTTGGGCGACTGTTCGATGCAGTGGCGGGGTTGATGGCTGTTTGTGACGTACAGACCTTTGAGGCTCAGGCCGCCATGTTGCTGGAAGCACAGGTCAGACAGCTGCCTGAACCTGATGCTTCGCTCTGGCGTGTGAGTGATGGCAACTGTCTGGATCTGACTCCTTTGCTGCAGCGTCTGCTTGAAATGGACAATGCCCCTGAAGGGGCGGAATGCTTTCATGCCAACCTGATCGCTGCGCTGGCTGCATGGGCCGGTAAAGCCGCGCATGAGCAGGGTATCAGCGATGTTATTCTCAGCGGTGGCTGCCTGCTGAACAGCTGGCTCCGAACCGGTCTGGTGGACGCGTTGCAGCGGCAGGGGCTGACGCCGCGCCTGCCGATAAATCTGCCGCCGGGAGATGCCGCGCTGTCACTGGGGCAGGTATGGGTGTCGATCATGCGTGCGAATGTTGAACGGGAAAGAGGGCAAGGCTGATGTGTTTGGCTGTACCGGTTGAAGTGGTGGCACTGACTGGCCCGGGGCGTGCGCTGGCCGATATGGGGGGCGTGCGCCGCGAGATCGACGTGTCATTGCTGGATGGCCTTGAGGTGGGTGATTTCGTGATTCTGCATGTGGGCTTTGCGCTGCAGAAACTGGACCGGGTCGAGGCTGAAAAGACTCTGGCAATACTGCAGCAGATGGCGGCGCAGCAACAATGAAGTACGTGGACGTATTTCGTGATGCCGAACTGGCCCACCAGTTGGCGCGGCATATCCATCAGCAGGCTGATCCGGGGCGTCATTACCGATTGATGGAGTTCTGTGGCGGGCACACGCATGCGGTATTCCGTTACGGCCTGCCCGCGCTGCTGCCTGACAATGTTGAACTGGTCCATGGCCCTGGCTGCCCGGTCTGTGTATTGCCGGTCGTGCGCCTGGAGCAGGCGCTTGAACTGTCCCGTCTGCCGGAGGTGATTCTGTGCAGCTACGGTGACATGTTGCGGGTACCCGCCGGCAAGGGGCAGAGTTTGCTCAAGGCGCGTGCCGACGGGGCTGATATACGCATGTTGTATTCACCGCTGGAGGCGCTGACGCTGGCGCAGCAGCACCCCGAGCGCCAGGTGGTGTTTTTTGCCATCGGCTTCGAGACCACAACACCGCCCACGGCGGTACTGATTCAGCGTGCCGATGAAATGGGCATCAGCAATCTTTCAGTGCTGTGCAACCATGTGCTGACTCCGGCGGCGATGCACGCCATTTTGACCCCGAGAGAGGGCGAGGCTACTGCCATCGATGGTTTTATCGGTCCGGCGCACGTGAGTACCGTGATCGGCAGTGAAGCCTACGCGCCTTTCCCGCGACAGTTTGGCAAACCGGTCGTGATTGCCGGATTTGAGCCACTGGACCTGCTACAGGCCATCAGTATGCTGGTTGGGCAGCTGAATCGTCATGAGGCCAGAGTTGAAAACCAGTTCAGCCGGGCCGTTACGCCTGACGGCAACCCAAAGGCCAGGGTACTGGTCGAGAGGATGTTTGAGCGCCGAAGCAGCTTTGAATGGCGCGGATTGGGTGAGGTGCCGGCAAGTGCACTGAAAATACGACCAGAATATGCCCGTTATGATGCCGAACAGCGTTTTGAACTGTCAGCGCCAAGGGCCAGAGAGCATCCAGCCTGCGAATGCCCGGCTGTTCTGCGTGGACAGAAGCGGCCGGATCAGTGCCGACTGTTCGGTACGCCCTGTACACCGGATAATCCGCTGGGTGCCTGTATGGTGTCATCGGAAGGGGCCTGTGCTGCCTGGTACCGTTACAACCGGGGGCGGATTGCGATGCAGGAGAGAGAATGAGTCGACTGGATTTGACCAACGGCAAGGTCGAGATGGCACATGGAGGCGGAGGCCGGGCCATGGCACAGCTGATCAGTCAGCTGTTTGCACGGGCGTTTGACAATGAGTGGCTGGCGCAGGGCAATGATCAGGCTCAGCTGAGCTTGCCGGCCGGGCGACTTGCCTTCGCCAGTGACAGCCATGTGGTGTCGCCGCTGTTTTTCCCTGGTGGTGATATTGGCTCGCTCGCAGTACATGGCACCCTCAATGATCTGGCCATGTGCGGTGCCCGACCACATGCACTGTCGGTGGGCTTTATTCTGGAAGAGGGCTTTGCTCTGGCCGAACTGGCCCGCATTGTGGAATCGATGGCGCAGGCCAGCCGCGAGGCGAACGTACCAATCGTGACTGGTGACACCAAGGTGGTCGAACGCGGCAAGGGCGACGGCGTGTTCATCAACACCAGCGGTGTCGGCATTGTGCCTGAGGGGCTTGATCTGTCAGGTGACCGGGCACGTCCCGGCGACTGTATCCTGCTGTCGGGCAGTGTGGGCGATCATGGTGCCTGTATTCTGACCCAGCGTGAGTCGTTGGGCTTTGCGGCGGATATTCGTTCCGACAGTTGCGCACTGCACCGGCTGACACAAGCCATGGTCGCGCAGGTACCACAACTGCGCTGCATGCGTGATCCCACTCGCGGTGGGCTGGCCAATACACTGAACGAGCTGGCACAGCAGTCCGGCGTCGGAATGCAGCTGGAAGAGGCCGCCATACCGGTGATCCAGCCGGTACAGGCGGTGTGTGAACTGCTTGGGCTGGACCCGCTCTACCTCGCCAACGAGGGCAAGTTGATTGCGATCTGTCCGCCTGAACAGGCTCCCATGCTGCTGGATCTAATGCGCGCCCGTCCAGAGGGGCAGGCCGCAGCCATTATCGGCACTGTCACTGCTGACCCGCAGCAGTTTGTACAGTTGCGCACCCGCTTTGGCGGCAACCGCCTGCTGGATTGGTTGAACAGTGAACCGCTGCCACGGATCTGCTGAGCGGCAGGGGGCGCAAGAGAGTTAAGGCGGACGGTTGCATCAAGCTGCTTGGGCAGCCGCAGCCATGGAATGCAGATCGTCTGCCCCTTTCAGTTCGCCGGGCAGACTGTCGAGGTTCAGGCTGTCCTGGATCACCTGGCCCTGCCAGAACCGCTCGATTTTCTCCCGCTCTGCAGTCGTCGTAAAGTGCTGGATGAATCGATTGACCTCGCTGAGAAGTGTTGCATTGTCCGCATCCGCTGACACGGCCATCGAGTAAAAATAGGACTGATCTGCCAGGTTCCCCGGCAATGTTTCAATCTTGCCAAACCAGGGGCTGTCAGGGTTGTTGCAGGCCCAGTGGTAGATCGGCAGGTCGACAATAAATGCATCAACCACTCCCCTGGCAAGACAGTCATGGATGCGGCTTTGGTCTGAGTAGGCAAGAAGGTTCGACAGCCTGATTCGGCTGTCGGTATCCGTACCGATGCCAAGGCTGTCCAGTACGGCAAAAGCGGCGGGGTCATTGATAATACCCAGTGCCTTTCCTTCCAGGTCGGCATGGGACCGAATGCTGCTGTCACCCACACGGCGGGCCAAAACGCAGTGTAAATAGGTGTAGGGATCTGAGTAGGCAACGTGTGTATAGCCTTCATCCGGTGGCAGTGCGCTGATAACGATATCGGCTGGCATCCCGCCGGGTTGTTCGCTGCTGAACAGGCGCTCAGTACACAAATCCCATGGGGTCTCGACGAACTCGCACCTAACCCCAAGGTGTTCAGCCAATGCATGGGCATAGCTGATATCAAGGCCCTGCAAAGGCTCTCCCGGTTTGCGCCGGAATGACAGTCCGACAAACTGTGGTTCCACCGCCACACGCAAAATACCTCGCTGCTGAATCTGACTTAGCCGGTCTTTGTGTGAGGTGAATCCCAGTTGAGCGCGCAGTCGCTCCAGCGGTGTTTCGGCGGCGCTCAGGCTCTCAAGCCCGGAGGGCAGTACTTCAAGTGCCTGACTGATCTGCGTTGAAAGCGAGGAGATCCAAAGCTGTTTGTCCTCAATGCGTCCCATGGAGTCTTTAAGCAGATGCAGGGTCTCGAACAGGATATCCGTATTCTGGCGTACCTGGCCGATGTCCTCGTTGATGTGGTCAAACAGATTACCCAGACGCTCTTGAGAGAAGCGGACCGCCTGGTCTGATGATTCAAGCTTGCTCATCGTGTGATGACGCAGCTCGGTCAGGTCCTCTTCAATCGCTGCAAAATCAAGCTGTTCACGGGCTTCGTTGACATGCTTGACAGTGACTTCGGCCAGATTGCGTACTTCGTTGGCAACGACAGCAAAACCGCGACCATGCTCACCGGCTCTGGCGGCTTCTATGGCCGCGTTCAGGGCCAGCAGGTTAATCTGCGCACCAATACGAATGATGTTTTCAAGTACTGAATGGGCGCCGTTCGCCTTGTCTTCCAGTTTGGCTGAGATGCCCTCCATGGCTTTTATCACCGCTTTACTGGTATCACTGACGGTGTCGCCCAGCGTCTGTTGCAGTTGCCCGACTTCGTCCCGTGACTGTCCGACCTTGTCGGCAGCGGCATTCAGCTCGCTTTCCAGCAGCGAAGAGCGCTGCTCCATTTGCTCAATCAGACCTTCCTGCTGAACCAGTGTACGGCGAGTGTGACCGGCAAACAGCCCGCAGCGTTGCAGCAGACTACTGATTGCGTGCAGCATGCTCCGAACTCCCTGGGTGGAGTTGACGCTATGCCGCTCTCTGAGCTGAAGCTGCAGCTGTTCAAGCTGCTGTCTTAAAGCATCGTCTGGCACTTGTTTGCGGGTCAGTTCAGAGCTTTCCAGGTGCGTGAGACATTCAAGCAGTCTGCTCTGTTGTGTTTCGGCTTTACTGCGGCGTCGAAATAGCATGGGTATCACTCCAGATCTGTTCTACCAGCAGTAAAGCAATTTTCGTTCCAGTAAATCAGATCAGCTATTGGGCAGTGGAGTGCACGCCAAGGGCGGGCAAGGGACGTGGGTTCCCAGAGGTGCACTGCTTGAGTGCGCAGGATCTTATATGTGCCCCATTCAGGTGTAACCGAACAGGGGCTGTATAATCGTTTTCAGTCGAGAGAGGTAGTCTTGACGTAGCAGTTGCGCCCCTGCCTTTTGGCGGCATACATCGCTTCATCCGCCATGCGGGTCAGGGTTTGTGTGTCACAGCCATCGTCCGGGAAATAGGCGATACCGATGGAGGCGCCGATATTGATACTGTGTTCGGCTATATGGAAGGGCTCCAGCAGGTGCGCAATCAATTTGGCCGCGATGACATCGGCTTCCTCCGGCTTTTGCAGGTTCCCGGTCAATACCAGAAACTCATCGCCACCAAGGCGGCCCATGCTGTCTTCTTCACGCAATGAATGCTGTAGCCGTTTGGAAACTATTTTCAGCAGCTGATCACCAACAGCGTGACCAAAGTTGTCATTCACCGGTTTGAAGTTGTCCAGGTCGATAAACAGAAGTGCGCAACGCTGTTGTTGCTGTGCCGCCTGCTGCAATTGCTGCTCGATCTGTCGGTTCAGGCTGGCGCGATTGGGCAGTCCGGTGAGTGAATCCAAGCTGGCCAGGCGTTGCATCCTGCGCTCATTTTCCTTGGCATCGGTGATGTCATTGAAAATATGGATCAGGTGGTTGATGCGCCCCTGATCATCCCGCACGCCACTGATGGTTTGCAGTGTTGGAATGATATGTCCGTCTGCATGACGATAGTTGATCTCACCCTGCCAGGCATCATCACGGTTCAGGGTGTGCAGGATCAGCTCAATCTGATCACCTTGACGACTGGACTGATCGAACAACTGATCAAGCCCGATGCCAAGCAGTTGTTCGGATGAGTAACCTGTGACTTCACTGCTGGTGCGGTTGCTGCGCTGAATTTTGAGACCGGGATCAGTGACGATGATTGCCTCCTGGGCGTGCTCAAACACATTGGCAGACAGGCGCAACTCAGCAGAGGACTCTTCAAGCCTCTGAGTTTGCTGAGTAATACGTGCTACCAGCGGAGACAGGGCTCTGCGCGTCAGGAACAGGCCCAGCAGCATCATGGCGAGTATCACACCAGAGATGGTCAGCAGCTGCTGATTGGCTTTGGCATACAGGTCAGATCGAGGCAGTCGTACCGCCAGAACCCAGCTGTCCAGTGCCAGAGGTGTCAGCAACAGGCGGTTTTTGCCATCGTCTGCATGAATCAGAGTGCGGGGTGTGAGCGCGGCAAGGTAGGGCTGATGTTGCTGCAGGAGACGGACAAACTCCCCTGTACTGTCCAGCGATGCCAACACCGTGCCAGAGGGCGAAACCTGTACCAGCGTCAGGCGTGCCTGAGTACTGAAGCCACTGTCTGATGTAAGCAGCGCCTTTAGCCGTTCTGAGCTGAACAGCAGGGTATCGATACCAACACGACGACCATTATCATCCGTGATTGCACCCACCGCCCGAATCACAAAACCGGTCGAGGTTGGTAATGGCATGAGGCTCACGCCGGTGGTGTCGATATGTTCAAGTTCAAGGCCCGGGTTATGTCCCAGGCTGACAACCGGTTTTAGATCGGGGCCGCTGCGACGCATGAACAGCAGTTCAGGCAGCTTGCTCATGGGGTCTTTGAGGCGGGGCCGAGTAAAAGCCACAAGCTCATCAAACCCCAACTCTCCGGCTTCATACGCTTCGAGTCGGCGCCTAATCTCGGTACGGCTTGTGAATTGGCGCGCAATATCCTGATAGCCGGCCAACAGGCTGTTGATTGCCGCGGCACGGGCTTCCAAGCTATCCAGTGCTGAGTTTTCAACATGCTCACGGGCGGAAAAAAACATGGGCAGGGCACTGCTTAGACCGACCAGAGTACCTGTCACTAGAATGCCAACCAGCGAAATGGACAGGATCAGCTGACGACAACGGTCAATCTGGCACTCCCTCAACCCAATGCTCCTTCAATACCCACCCGTTAAAGATGGTCGAGAATTATACACGTCGAAGGTTATATCTGTACCTGTATATAGACAGGTAGTCTAAGGATATAAAAGCAATGGATGCCTGCCTTACCTGTTACCTGCTGTTTTGCCTAACGGAGGAAGTTTTCACACAAAGCCCATGCACGATCAGCACTCTGGGGATTATAGAGCACACCAGCCTTGGGATTGTCAGCATCCGGCAGCATGAATGAGTGATAAGTACCACCAAGCGAAACCAGTGTCATGTCCAGTGCCCGGTCATCAAAAAACTGAATGGCTGAAGTCACCTCATCAGATGAAACCATTGGGTCCCGACTCCCGTTCAGTATCAGGAAGCGAGTATTTTGGGCTGCATGGCCGGTTATGGATGGCAGCTTCAGTAACCCGTGAAAACTCACGGCGGTGTCAACGTCATGCTCCTGCAGGCCGGCGTGCAGGGCACACAGTCCGCCAAGACAAAAACCTATTGCAGACATGGGCTGGTTCACTGCTGGTATTGCCCGCTTGACTGAAACAATCAATGCGCTTACGTGAGCCTGAAGTACGGCCAGGTCCTGAAGGTAGGGCGATATGGCGCGTTGTTTCTTCTCAAAGGTTGATAAGTCGGCACTTTCCCCGAAGAAATCGACAAGTATTGCGCTATGTCCGGCTCTGTTAAGTCTTTCGGCCACGTCGCGTTCGAAGTCTGTAATCCCTGCCCAGGTGGAGAAAACCAGTATCTGTCTGCCGTGTGAGGTCTCCTTCATCGGGTATAGCTCATGCCTGTGTGATGCTTCACCCAAACTCACCGAAATCGTGTTCATGTCACTACCTCTGCAATACATACATATGTGTATCTTATTTTATTGTTGGTATCACAGTCTTGTAAAATGGTTTTTGTTTTTAAAGAACATACCATTCTGTTAATGCAACAGTTTTTATGTGTTTATAAACAACTGGTTATATTTTTTTGATCATTTTTTACCTTGTTTATGAATGTTTTTCAGTGTTGAGAATCACTCGATCTGTTGACGGTTGTGTACGTACTCACTAGTATCTGAATACACAACTGTATGTTCGGAGGTGTGATGAAAGAGTCAGATCGCAAGTTTGTTCAGGCAGCCGGCCATGAAACGGCGTACTTTGAATGCGGTGCCGGAGCGCCTCTGTTGCTGCTGCATGGTTCAGGTCCGGGTGTATCCGGCTGGACCAACTGGGGCGGCGTCATGGATCAGCTGGCGGAAAACTTCCATGTCATCGTGCCGGATATCGCCGGCTTCGGGTTTACCGAGTTCAAGGAAGATACCCACTACGACATCAAGTTCTGGGTCAATCATCTGGTTGAATTCATGGATGCCATCGGTCTGGATAAGGCGTCTCTGGTCGGCAACTCCTTCGGTGGCGCGGTCGGTATCGGTCTGGCGCTGTTCAATCCGGAGCGTCTCGACAAGCTGGTGCTGCTGGGTACGCCGGCAGGTACTTTTGTACAGACCAAGGGGCTGGCGGGTGCCTGGTTGTACGAACCGTCAGTCGAGAACATGCGCTCACTGATGGAACTTTTCCCTTACGACACGTCATTGATCACGGATGAACTGGTGCAGTCACGCTATGAGGCCAGTGCGCGACCCGGTGCACAGGATGCCTTGCGCAAACTCATTCCTCAGCCAAGTACAGATGGCGAAACCATGGTGAAGGGCTTCCCGGAAAAGGCCGTTAAGAACATCAAGGCGCCGACTCTGGTTTTGCATGGACGTGAAGACAATGTAGTCCCAGTGCAGTGTGGGCGTGTGCTGTCCGAGAACATCCCCAACAGTGATCTGTATGTGTTTGGTCAGTGCGGCCACTGGGTACAGACCGAGCAGAAACAGAAGTTCCTCAAAATTCTGAACAGCTTTATCGGCGGGGGGCAGGCATGAGTCGGGACGTGCTTGAGCGCATCCTCTGGAGCCTCTCCGTGGATCGCTTTTCAAAAGAAAAATACCGCGAAGACCCGCAGAAATTCCTGAGTCGCTTCCCGGTTGATGAAGAGGGCGTACGCATGATTCTTGAGTTCGACGTCAAGGGAATGCAGGAGGCAGGTGTGAATCCGATGTTGACGCTTGGCTACTGGATCGAGATGTCACCGGATCGCCGGGTTTCTTCCTACAACCGCAAGCTGGGCTCTGATTCCGCCCACTCCGCATCCATTAAGGGGTAAGCATCATGGCAGAGATTACTGGCGGATTTCTGGTACCGCACGACCCGGTCATGTTTGTGGCCCCTGATGCACCCGAGGCGGAGAAAGCCAAAAAAGTGTGGGATGCCTACGAAGCCTGTGCTGAACGTTTGGCCGAGAGTGGCGCGTCCAGCGTCATTATCGTTGGCAATGACCACTACATGCTGTTTGGCACCACTTGCCTGCCCAAGTACTGCATTGCCACCGGGCATGTGGAAGGTCCGTTGGACCAGTTGCCGGGGCTAAAGAAAGAGCAGGTGCAGAACCACGAAGCGCTGGCGCAACACATCGCGGCTCATGGCAGTGAAACCGGATTCGACTGGGCCGTGGCACGCTCGTTTACCACGGATCACGCGTTCTCCATCCCCTACAAGCTGATTGTGCGTCGTGCCGAGGAAATCAGCGGCCGCAGCATCAGTGCGATACCGGTTTACCTGGCCAGCGCTGTAGACCCCTTTATTACCAAGACTCGCGCGCGTCAGTTGGGTGAACAGATCCGAGGTGCCGTCGAAGCGTTCGATAGTGACGAGCAGGTATTTGTAATCGGCAGCGGCGGTATCAGCCATTGGGTTGGCGTCAAGGAAACCGGCAAGGTCAACGAAGAATTCGATCGTCAGATCATTGACCTGTGCTGCAACGCCAATATCGATGGGCTAGTGGCCTTTACCGATGAGCAGGTGTTGGAGAACGGCGGTAACGGTGCGATGGAAATTCGTAACTTCATTTGCGCCATGGCAGCCGTGAATGCACCACGCGGCGAACTGATCGAGTATCAGCCGGTGCCGGAATGGGTGACCGGTCTGGGCTTTATTGAATTGAAGAAAGGCTGAGCAGCAATGGAAGTTATTGAAAAGGTGTTTTTGTGCAAGGTGTCAGAGCTTGCCGAAAACCAGGTCAAGAAAATCGATAACGCCGAGTTTGGTGACATCGCGGTGTACAACCTCGGTGGTCAGTACTACGCGACTGCGGATCTTTGTACGCATGCCACGGCATCTCTGGCTGAGGGTGATATTGAAGATGATCTGATCACCTGTCCCGTTCATTGGGGACAGTTTCATATACCGACTGGCAAGGCGCAGGGGTTTCCCTGCGAAATCGACCTGAGAACCTATCCGGTCGAGATTGAGGGTGACGAGATATTTGCCTTGATTGAGGCAGATCCGGCGTTAATTGCGAAAGGCTAAGGCTAAAAGGTGTTAGACCATGGGAAATATAATTAAAACACTCGATGTAACGGATTCGCTGACGGGGCTCAAGGATGTATGCGACCTTGAGAACGGTCGCATTGCAGGCAAGATCTTCTACGACCAGGAGATCTATGAGCAAGAGCTGGAAAAGGTATTCGCGCGTTGCTGGCTGTTTGTGGCGCACGAATCACAGATCCCGAAAACCGGTGACTACATCACCACCAGCATGGGTGAAGATGAAGTTATCGTGATTCGCCAAAAGAGCGGCGGCATCAAGGTGTTTCTAAATGCCTGTCCGCACCGTGGCAACAAGGTCTGCTTTGCCGAGTCCGGCAGCACGCGTGGTTTTATTTGTAACTACCATGGCTGGTCCTTCAATGTCGAAGGCAACCTGGTTGGCCAGCATGAGTCTGGCGTTTACGAAGACAGCAATTTCGACAAGTCCAAGTGGGGTCTGAAAGAGGTTGCTCAGGTCGATTCCTACAAAGGTCTGGTCTTTGCTACCTTCGATGCCAATGCTCCGTCTTTGAAGGAGTACCTGGGTCCGATCGCCTGGTACATGGATGCCCTGTTCGACAATCAGGAAGGCGGTACCGAGTTTGTCGGTGGCTGCATCCGTTCTACCTATGAGTGCAACTGGAAAATTGCCGCCGAGAACTTCGTCGGTGACATTCTGCACGCAGGCTGGACACATGACTCCGCTGCCCGTGCGATGCTGGGTGGCTCCGTTGCCAAGGTCAGCGACTTCGAAGAGTCCTATTCCGTCAACTGGAATGGTCACGGATACGAATTTGCACTGGATACCGTGGGCAACGTGGCGGTACTGGGTGAAAGTGCCCTGAATAAGTACCTGCATACCATCAAGCCGTCCGTGGCCGAGCGCCTGGGCGATTTCCGCTCCAACATGATCGGTTCGGTTTCGTCCTGCACCATCTTCCCGAACTTCTCTTTCCTGCCGGGCCAGAACACCGTGCGTGTATGGCAGCCGCGTGGGCCGAACAAGATGGAACTGTTTACTTGGGTCGTGGTGAACAAGAGTGCACCCGAAGAGGTGAAGGAGAAATGGCGCAAGGGTGCCATGATGACCTTTTCTCCGACCGGCGTGTTCGAAATGGATGACGGCGAAAACTGGGAATACTGCACCAAGACCGCCAAGGGGCGTGTCACCGCTCAGCAGGACCTGTTTGTAGGTTTGGGCATGGATACTCTGCTGACCGATACTCCGCTGCCGGCTAACGTTTATGAAGGCCAGCTCAATGAAGCCAACTCCCGTGCTTTCTACCAGTACTGGTATGACATGCTGAATTCCCGCAGCTGGAACGAAGTTCCCGATCGAAACGTTGGCAAGCAGGAGGCTGAATAATGACCGCTCTGTATGATGAACTGCGCCCGGTTTCAGTAGAACAGCATTACCGCGTATCTCACTTTCTGAACTACGAATACCGTTTGCTGGATGACGAGCGCTTTGATGACTGGCTGGGATTGATGCACGAAGAGGTCCATTACTGGATGCCGGGCATCGAGAACCGTCGTCGTGAGAATTTGCTGGAGCATGGTTTTTACGCCGCAGACCACATGGCATTTTTTGATGACGGTTTGCGCGACCTTGGGCGCCGTGTTGCACGTTTCAAGCAACCTTCTGCCTGGGCGGAAAATCCGGCAACCCGTAATGTGCATCAGCTGACCAATGTCGAAGTCTATTACGGCGAAAACGATGGTGAGTACGTCGTGCATTCCACCTTTCAGAGCGTGCGAAGCCGCGGTCTGGATGAAGAATATGTGATCTATGGTCGTCGTCAGGATCTGATCGTGCAGGACGGGGAGAGCTTCAAGATCAAGAAGCGTCTTATCCTGATCCCGAACGCGACGTTGACCTGCAAAAACATCAACACCTTCCTCTGAGGTGCCACATGACAGTACTGGATTCCAAGGTGGCCCTCGTATCAGGGGGTGCCGATGGCATCGGTCGGGCCGTGGTCGAACGTTACCTGGCCGAGGGCGCCCGGGTGGCGGTGTTCGATATCAATGCCGACAAGCTGGATGCGCTCAAGCGTGACTTCCCCAAGGGGCTGATCACGGTGCAGGGCGATGTGACCCGGTACGAAGATAACGAACGCGCGGTGGCCGAAACGGTCGCCGCGTTCGGCAAACTTGATATCTTCGTGGGTAATGCGGCGCTGTTCGACTACTTCGTACCGCTGCGCAAAATCGCACCTGAAAAACTCGCCGACAATTTCGATAGCCTGTTTCGCGTCAACGTATTGGGGTATTTGAACGGGGTGCGTGCGGCACAGGAAGAGTTGAGCAAAAGCGGCGGAAATATCATTTTGACCGTGTCCAACTCCGGCTTTTACCCCGGTGGCGGCGGCATTTTGTACGTCACGTCCAAACATGCAGTCGTAGGCATGATTAAACAGCTCGCCTATGAGATGGCACCGAATGTACGCGTTAACGGGGTGTCTCCCGGTGCAACCGATACCGAGATGAAGTCGGTGGACGGCATTTCGGGGCGTGCTCAGCCGCTCAATCATATTCAGGGATTCCATGAAAATGCGGCCAATGCCGTGCCGCTCAAGCGGATGGCCTCTCCCTCGGACCATGCCGCGCTTTATGTTGTGCTGGCCTCTAATGAACAGTCCCCGATGACGACCGGCTGTGTCATTCACAGTGACGGCGGTTGGGTTGCACGCTGAGGAGGGTTTATGAACCTGTTTAATGAATTGCGTTTGCCACTGGTGGTAGCGCCAATGTTTTTGGTGTCTTCACCGGATTTGATTATCGCCAGCGCGCGCTCGGGTGTGATTGGAGCCTTGCCGGCGGCCAACGCACGTACAGTGGAAACACTGGATGAGTGGATGGTGCAGATTCACGCAGCCCTGCATGCCAGTCGGCAGCCCTGGCTGCTCAATATGATTGTGCACTCTTCTTACGACCGTTTTGATGCAGAGCTGGATCTGGTGCGTCGTTATCAACCCGCTATCGTATCAACTGCCTTGGGATCACCTGCACGCGTGACCGATGCCGTAAAGGCGTATGGTGGCAAGGTGTTTGCTGACGTGATCACGCCGGCGATGGCGAAAAAGTCGATTGCAGCCGGTGTTGATGGCCTGATTCTGGTGTGCAGTGGAGCGGGTGGCCATACCGGGCAATACAATCCTCTTGCCTTTATCAATGAGGTACGCACTTTCTGGGATGGCCCCCTGGGCGTTGCGGGCTGTATCTCGCGAGGTGCGGATGTGCTGGCAATGCAGGCGGCCGGGGCTGATTTTGTTGTCTCCGGTACACGCTTTATCGCTGCGCAAGAGAGTTTTGCCAATGACGACTATCGCGCGATGCTGGTGGCTTCGGGTCTTGAGGATATTGTTGAGACCAAAGCGGTCAGCGGCGTCAATGCAACCTGGATGAAAGCCAGTCTGGAACAGGCGGGAATTGATCCGGAACAGGCCGGCCCTGGTAAAGCGATCGATTTTTCCGGCAACATTTCGACGGCCAACAAGGCGTGGAAAGATGTCTGGTCGGCAGGGCAAGGGGTCGGAGCGATTCGTGCCGTGGCATCAGCCGGCAAGATTGTGGATGAGTTGCATGAAGAATATGTGATGGCTCTGGAAAACATGAAGCGCCTGTCAGAGAGATATCTGTAAATGAGCCAGCAAGAATTTAACGCCGTAGCGCAACGAATTATCAAGGCGCGAGCAGACGCCTGCGCCACAGGGCCGATTTCGTCAGATTATCCTCATTTCGGCATGGATGGCGCCTATGCGGTACAGCAATTGGTCAACCGTGACAGGCTGGAGAAAGGAGGGCGAGTAACCGGTTACAAAATCGGTTTGACCTCTGAAGCGGTTCAACGGCAGTTGGGCGTGGACCAACCTGATTATGGTGTTCTCTTCGCCGATATGGAGCGTCGCTCTGGCGAGCGGATTGACTGCTCGCAACTGATCGCGCCCAAGGCGGAAGGCGAAATCGGCTTCATTTTCAAAAATGATCTCGATTGCAGGGATCTGACGTTCACCGAGATGCTGGCAGAAATTGAGTGTTTCATGCCGGTAGTGGAGATTGTCGATTCTGTGGTGCGTGACTGGAAAATCAACATCGTCGATACCGTAGCCGATAATGCATCCTCTGCCCTGTATATGGTCGGTGCCAAGCGATTTGATCCCAATGGCGTGGACTTTACTCGCCTGAGTGTATCCATCGAGTCTGAAGGCCGTGATCCTGTCCGAGGTACTGGAGCTGCGTGCCTGGGGAATCCGTTGAATGCGACCTGGTGGCTGGCGCGCAAGCTGTATGATCTGGGTACTCCGATAAAAAAGGGTCATCTTGTGCTGTCGGGTGCCATGGCACCAATGGTCAACATCACGCCGGGCATGCAGCTAAGGTTCTGCTTTGATCAGCTCGATGAGCTGGTGCTGAAAGCCGGTTAACTGACTGATAAAAATAATATTTCAAAGGTTTTATCATGAGTGCAGATATTTTTTCACAGCTGCCGAATACCCGTGTAGCTGTTGAAGCACGTGAAGGCGGAGCCTTCGTCGTACGTTCTGAAACCGAGCTGAAGCCCTATGATCGCTGTGTGGGTGACTGGCTGGAAAAGTGGGCCGACGAAAGGCCGGGTCAGGTATTCATAGCCGAACGTCATGGCAGTACTTGGGATGAAGTCAGCTATGCCGAATTTCGCAATCGTGTAAGAGCCGTGGCGCAGGGGCTGATCGATCTTGGTTTGCCCAATAGCGACAAGCGACCGTTGGTGATTCTGTCGGGTAACTCGGTTGATCATGCGTTGATCAAAATGGCCGCCATGCATATTGGTATTGCCGTAACTCCCGTGTCGGTCGCGTACTCTTTAATGTCACGTTCGCATGACCGTCTGCAGGCGATTGTCAAAAAGCTTAACCCCTGTGCCATTTTTGTCGATGATGCCGAGCATTTCCAAACTGCTATTGAGGCGTGTCCAGGTGATCATGTGATGATCGCATCGCGCAATATCGAAGATGGCAGTGGTATTCATTGCCTGAAGGATATGCTGGAAAACGAGGTGACTGTAGAGGTTGATCGTCGTTTTGCCGCCATTGGTCCTGATACGCATGCCAAGTATCTGCTGACATCCGGTTCGACCGGCACGCCGAAAGTAGTGGTCAACACCCAGCGCATGATGTGTGCAAACCAGCAGATGATTGCCCAGTACTGGCCGTTTGTTGAACAGAAAGCGCCGCGTGTTCTCGACTGGCTCCCTTGGAGTCACATTTTTGGCACCAACCACAATTTCAATCTGGTGTTGCGCAATGGTGGTTCCTTTTACATCGACAGTGGCAAGCCGCTGCCCGGTCTGATCGGTGAAACCATTCGCAATATCCGCCATGTAAAGCCCAACCTGTTCTTTAACGTGCCCAAGGGGTACGAAGTACTGCTGGAACACATGCGTGATGACGAGGAGCTGTGCAATACGTTCTTCTCCAATCTGGATATGTTGTTTTACGCTGCGGCAGCTTTGCCTGTCCCTGTTTGGGATGAGCTTAAAAGCCTCAGTGAAGCCACGGGTAATGATGTGTTTTTTGCTACCGAATGGGGTGGCACGGAAACTGCGCCAGCTATTACCAATGTGCATTGGCGTCTGAGCCAGCCGGGTAACATCGGTGTGCCTTTCCCGGGTGTGGAGATTAAGTTCATGCCCAACGGTTCCAAACTGGAAATGCGTATCAAGGGGCCGATTGTTTTCAATGAATATCTGAATGACCCTGAAAAAACGGCTGAAGCATTCGATGAGGAAGGTTTCTATCGCATCGGTGATGCCGGTCAACTGCAGGATCCGAATAATGCATCCGCTGGGATCCGCTTCGATGGACGGGTATCGGAAGATTTCAAGTTGAGTACAGGTACTTGGGTTTGTGTCGCCAGTATCCGCGCCAATGTACACAAGTTTTTCGGTGATCTTGTAACCGATGTGGTAGTGACAGGACATGACCGTGATTATTTGGGGCTTCTGGTAATTCCAGGACTGCGCATGCGCAAGCTGGCCGAAGATTGCGAAGGCAAGATGACCGGCTCCGAGCTGATGCAGGATCCACATGTGCGTGAAGAGCTGCACACGGCCATGACACTGATGGCACAGGTTGCCAAAGGCTCGGCACAGAAGGTGTGTCGTTTGGTGGTGTTGGATACGCCGGCCGAGATCGAAAAAGGTGAGATAACCGACAAGGGCAATTTGAACCAGAGAAAGATGCTTGAAACGCGTGCTGCGGATGTCGAGCGCTTGTATGCGGCGAAGCCGGATGAGCTGGTTCTGAGCATTATTTGATTGGGTGAGAATCAATGAGCAAAAAACTCAAAGCGGTCATCATTGGCCCCGGTAACATCGGCACCGACCTGCTGATGAAAATGCAGCGTTCCGAGTGGATCGAGCCGGTCTGGATGGTGGGCATCGACCCTGAGTCTGAAGGCCTCAAGCGCGCTGCTGAAATGGGCATCAAAACCTGCGCCACCGGCGTGGATGGTATCCTGCCGCACATCATTGAAGACGATATCCGTGTCGCCTTCGACGCCACCTCGGCCTATGTCCATGCCGAGAACAGCCGCAAGCTGAACGAACTGGGCGTGATCATGGTTGACCTGACCCCCGCCGCCATCGGCCCGTTCTGCATCCCGCCGGTCAATCTGACCG
>NZ_FNRJ01000023.1 GCF_900107855.1 Marinobacterium iners DSM 11526
GCAGGCAACTGTTGCTTCTGGGAGTATCCTGACATTCAACCTCCGCTTTCCTGGCCAGTATTTTGACAGTGAAACGGGACTACATTACAACTACTGTCGGGATTACGACCCCAGTACGGGGCGGTATATTCAGAGTGATCCGATTGGGCTTCAGGGTGGGTTGAATACGTATGCTTATGTTGGGGGAAATCCTTTAAGTTATGTTGACCCTTTAGGGTTAGCATACTCTGAAAGGGGAGAGCACGGAGAAAGGGCAAGAACACAATCTTGTGATAGTGCATTACAAGAAGCTGCTGGACAGCCCGGTTATAGAGAGAGTTAATTTCCAAGAAAATATTGGGAAATATGTAGATCCTTCGTCAGGTAATAGCTCCAGTACCACAAATGGTATTATTCATTACAGTAAAGATGGTGTTCATATTGTTCCAGCGAGGCCGTAAAAGATGGGAAGTATTGAATTGAGATCAGCAGTATTGTTAGCTATGCAATCATCATTGTTGGGCATGATTACTCCCAATATGAGAGCCATTACATGTGGCTATAATGAAAGTAATATTAGTATTAAATTTGTATTTGATAATACCCCTGATGCAGATGAAAATGAGCTATGTGAAGATATCTTAACTGAAATGCTTTCTCACTTCGACTCTCATAAAATCTCTCTTGAAGTTATCAGCATACCCATTCCTGAGAACATCAAGGGTGAGCTTTTAGATAATTGGATATATATGCGAAGAGAATAAATTATAAAATATCTTAAAAAGGTCAGCTTCTAGCTGGTCTTTTTTTGCCATAGAGCTTTCATTTTCACCAGCAATGTTTGCACGCTTTTCCGGTTTCAGTTGTCACTGTTGACCAGAAGGGTTTACATTTGATGCCAACGCATACAAGAGGAGGTTCAAAAATCTGTATCAGCCAACCAGCCTCATAGGCTAATGTAGTAATTTTTTGATGCAGAAACGCGATAAATCCACGTAGGAAACTGTGGGGTATAAGACACGAATGGCAATGTACTGAGTAAAGGTAGCCTGAGCTTCAGCTACGACCGCTACAACAGTCTCACCAGTGTGAGCGGCACGGTAAGCGCAACCTATACGTACAATGCTCATCGTCAGCGTACAGCAAGACTGTTAATGGCCAGACCACCTACTACCTGTACAATCAATCCGGGCAGTTGCTGGCCGAGCTTGATCATAGCGGGCAAACAAAGGTGGAATCTGTCTGGTTTAGCGGGGGCAAATACATCAATGAATACATGGAAGATTGTGGCGAAGATGAATGTACGCAATGAATAATAGCGAGTTAACGAACCATATTTTAAGGCTGGTTGCGAAACACGCTTTATGTCAGCCTGACCGCCTTTCTATCACGACAAAGATAGGAGAGGATTTACGAATCGTTGGCGATGATGCTGATGAGCTGTTGGCCGAATTTCCATCTGAATTTAATGTTGATATGTATCATATAGACTTTGAAACATACTTTCCATGTGAAGCCACAGCTAATATGCATTTTTACCTATCAGCAATAGCTAAGAGCAAGTACCAAAACCCATTGGTACTTGCTATCCGTTACCTTGAGGCTAAGTTCTGGCGCTTATTTGCCTCGAAAACAAGTTACCAAACACTCACTATTGAAGACCTTGTAAAGATCGCAAGTCGTGGAAGGATATAATATCGGGGGCTCAGCAGATCCTTTATATTTTTAAGACAGGAGTTATCCAAAGACAGATCGATTATATTCACCAAGGGTTGATAGATAGCCAAATACAAGATAGTAGGAAAATTCGAAAAAGTCTCTGGCCTGATGGGAAAATCAGAAAATGAGTAAAGCCGATTCTGAACTTTTCTTTAGTGTACTACTTGAGAGAGTCCTTCATTGCTGGCCGAAATCTATTGATGTGAAGCAGTTACACGCAGACAAAAGCCGCCCGGATTTGTATGTAGTGAGTGGTTTAGGAGCTATGGGGGATTCAATAGCTGAAGGGTTTGATGACGAGATTGACGCGGTGCTCGTGACTGTGCTTTGTGACGCTGTTACTTCAACCATTCGTTCTGCAGCACTATTTTGTACGGAAATTGAGCCAGCGCTGTTACGGCCAGATACAGTACGTGAAAACTTTGAAAAGCGACTACATCGAGCTGAAACCAATCCCGATCTTGGGTGGAAAAAGGAAGATATATTGCTGATAAGGCGCTATTTTTTTCTGAATAATAAGCGGTGTAGATAATCTGGTTTTTCGAGGCAACGTATTCCATCTAATTCCGAAACTGGTAAATCATACAGTGTTGTGGTAGATCGACTCAGGTCCTACCCAGCAATCGTGAACGCCTTTTCTAGGGGGTAGTCCAATTTTCGGTTCAGTCTAAAAAATGACACATAATTCTGAACACTACCACACCAAACGAATACCCTCCGTCATCACACAACCCCCTGCCCCACCACCTTCCGGCTCTGCTCAATCAGATCGAGCAGAGTGTCCGCATACCGGCTCGCGCGTTCTGAATCCATCCAGCGGGCGTAGTCGATCTGGCTCAGATTGTCCTGCTTCCCGAGCAGCCAGGAAGAGTCAATGTAATCAACAATCAGCGACTCGTTGTCGTTCAGAAACGCCTCAAGCGCCTGCTGTGCAGATGACAGGCCGCCTGCAGCCAGTTGACCGGCAGGTCGGTTGAAGCGGAAGTTGTCGATCAATTGTTCCAGCGTCATCGTCAGACCGGGATGCTCTTCGCGCAGCGACATGAACTGTTGCATGAGTGATTCCAGGCGCGCTTTGGCATCGTTGATCAGGTTCCGACGGATATCATCGGGCTGGCTGTTGAGGTAGTCGACACCCTGCCAGGACAGTTCACGCAACGTGCGACTGTTCGTCCCCGTTTCCCAGGGCTCAAGGCCGTATTGCTGATATACCAGCTGTTCGGCACGCCGGCCATTGGCCCCAATTTTTTGCCATTCCAGACGGTTTCGTGGAAATTCGTCCAGCTGAAGTTGCTTGTTTGCGATGGATTCAAGGCTGAGGCTGTGTTGCGCCACAAAGGCTTCCAGACGATCCTGTTGCGGATGCAGGCTGCCATCAGGCAGTTGACCAACAGGATCACCATGTTTGATGTTATCGAGCAGGTCCTGAAGGTTAACCTCGGGCTCCAGGTCCGACAGGGCACTGTAAAACTGATCCCTCATTGGCTGATACAGGGTTTGATAGGACTGAATCAATGCCTGTTTGTCGCTGTGATACAGCTGACCGGAAACGGCATTTTTCAACATATTCGCGTCGCCAATTCTCAAGCCAATTTCGATCAAGCGATGTGCCAGATCGGCGTACGCCTGCGGGTCGAATGTATCATTGGCCTTATGGTGTGCAGTGACATCGTTAAACACCATGAAACTGGACAGATCATCGCTCAGACCGCCGGCACCGTCTCGGTTCAGTTGATATACCGCTGTATTGGTCAATGCATCGCTGCGTTCCCGAGCGCCTTCCAGCCCGGCGTAACGATGCATCTCAATGACCTGATCAACCGCTTCAGAGCGGGATATCTGCTGTTGATCCAGCCAATCCCCCAAATGATCAGGCACCTGTTTCAGGTTCTCATAATGCTCCAGCATCGTTTCGATGTCGGACTGGTTGTCCTGCCAGAATTGATTCAGGCGTTCCTCTTTGGCAAGCCGCGTACCGTCAGCATTTTCACTGGGATGACGCCCGGCCAAAGCGTTCTCGGCCAGTTGATCAAGCTCCACCGAGACGGGAAAGTCCTCGTCCAGCGCTTCGGCCAACCGGTAGGACAGGGTGAAATAGTCATCCAGATAAGCACCCGCATAGCCGCGCCGCTGGGCGACCATCTGTTCAAGATAGCTGGCGGCTTCCACACCAGCGGAACCTGCTTCCATCAAGGCCCACCACTGATTGTTGGCCTGCTCACTCCACTGGGTAATCTCGAAGCGTTGCAGGCCATCTTCTGACATCATCGCAAGCGTTGTCGTGTATTCCCCGACCAACCCCTGGGAGACCAAATCATTGATCTCTTTGTGGATTGCCGTCCGCGCCTGAATTTGGCTCGGTGTGCTGTTCGGGATTAACGATGTGATGGAGATACTCACTTTGACGTCCTCTGCCTGCGTGATAAATACTCAAAAGCCGGATACACAGCATTTATCAGCAACGACTGTACCAACACCGCATTTCCAGAGTGATTTCAACACGTTCAGCGATGGATACAGAACGAAAGGATAGGCAGAACCGGCAGACGCTTGCCGGTCTATTTTTCTGGTATGAAAGCCTGGCGGCAAAATGCAGCCAACTCTATTGACAGGTTCACGCGCCATGCTTGTAGCATGACGGCGCTGAAGTTTAGAAGGGCCACCACCAGGGTGAAGATTTCAGGCTGTGTCTGCAGCTTCTGAGCTGCTCGCCATACATCCGGGCGTTGGCATCCACCTTTCGGGCAACGCTGACCAGCCAGCCCTTGCTGTTATAGGTTTTGCGTTGCCAGCCTCCGTGCCCTTCGTGGTACGCCAGATACTGGTTGTAGGCGTCCCACTTGGAGATACCCAATGTCTTTTGCGACACGTCGGCATACCAGCCCATGAAATCGACCGCATCGTCGTAGTCATCACGGTCGGCGCCCCAGTTACCGGTCCTGTCCTTGTACCAGTCCCATGTCTCGTCTTTTACCTGAGCATATCCGTACGCGCTGGATACTCGCCACCACATGGGGATGCCGAGGAAGCTGTCACGAGGAGGGGCGGCATTGTGCCTGAAGCTGGATTCCTGCCGCATGATGGCCAGCTGCACCTGAATTGGCAGGCCATACTTTTGCTCAACCGTCAGAGAGGCATCAAACCAGTCGGGCTTCTCGCGAAAGATCCGGCAAGCATTTTCCACATTGGACGGCGGTGCGGTCGCACAGGACGCCAACAGAAGAGGCAGCATCAGAAACAAACAGATTCTTTGCATATTTACACCGGCAACCGGATGAGCAGTTAAAACCGCTTCTGATACCGGTGGCAATAAGGCATCTTGCCCGTGCGCACGTAGTAGTCCTGATGGAACTCTTCGGCACGCCAGAACGGTGCCATCGGCAGCACCCGCGTCACCACGTCCAGCCCCTGATTCTCCAACTGCGCAATCAGTTTTTCGCTGATGCCGCGCTCTTCGTCATCCTGCACGAAAATGGCAGACGCATATTGAGGTCCGATATCAGGCCCCTGACCGTTTTCCTGAGTCGGGTCGTGAATCTCAAAGAACAGTTTGGCCAGTGTTTCGAAATCAACTTTTGCCGGGTCGTACAGCACTTCCACGGCCTCAAGATGACCGGTCTGCTTGCCGCAGACCTGTTCATAACTGGGGTTATCCACATGGCCGCCCATGTAACCGGACACAACCGACACCACACCGGGTTGCTGCTGCAGCAGGTGCTCAACCCCCCAGAAACAGCCGCCGGCAAAATAGGCGGTTTTCAGGGTGCTGCCCTGCTGTTGTGCCAGTTCTTCGGCACTGAGGAAGTTCATAGAGATGGAATTGACGCAATGGCGCACGTTCTTCCGTGTCAGCATTTCGCCTTCAAATACGTGTCCCAGGTGACCGCCGCAGTTGGCACACAGGATCTCCGTCCGCCGCCCGTCCGCATCCACCTCTCTGCGAACGGCGCCTTCAATTTCATCATCAAAGCTGGGCCAGCCGCAGTGCGAGGGGAACTTGTCTTCAGAGCGGTAGAGATGCGCCCCACACTGTTTGCAGGCATAGACACCGGTTTCAAAATATTCGTTGTACTCGCCGGTGAAAGGTCGCTCCGTCCCCTTTCTGATGATGACGTACTCTTCTTCAGGGGTCAGCTTTCTGTAGGACATGTTCTACCTCGGCACGGGAAATTGTGTGTTATTTTGCCGTTTCTTTCAGCAGCCACTGCTTGATGACGTCGGCCATCTCGGCACTCAGACTCGAGAACGCGTCAACAACATCGGCCAGCTCACTGCTGTCGGCAGGGCGGCTGAGATCCAGCGAGGTTTCAGCCAGGATGGCACGCCCATTGGCTTCTACCAGCTGCAGGTGGCCGCGGATCACAACCGTGGGCACCCCTTGATGATATTCGGTCTGAAAGGCGTCCAGTCGGGATACCAGCACGCGGTCCGCTGCCAGACGCACTTCGTCTCCGCTGATCTGACTGAAGCGGCTGTCCCGCTGCAGGGCCGAAATCAGCTGATCTCGCCACAGCTCCGGTATCGCACTGTTCCAGCGAGCGCCCGCATATACACTTGGGGGCTTGCCTTGCGGTACCACCAGCATGTGACGGCCATTGAGCAGATCCGGGGTTTGGGGTCGCAGTACTCTCAGGCTTTCCACCTGTACGCTTTGACCCGCGACGGCGGGCGCAGGTTCCAGCGTCCAGCTCTGTACCGGCTCCGCCGAGGGCAACCAGCTGCAGCCTGCCACGCCCATGGCCAGCAACCCCGTAAACAACAGATGTTTCATGTACACACTCTCCCTCACGGTGTGAATTCAGGCGCAGGCGGGCGCCCGGTCAGGTAGGCGGCCGGGTCTTCCTCCAGTCTCGACAGTATCCGGTTCAACGTTCCCAAACTGCGTTGCAGTTCCTGCATGACCGGACCGATCTCAGCCATGCCCTGCAGACCGCTGTCCAATGCACTCGCATTGCGGCTCAACAGGCGCTCCAGCTGTTCACCGCTCTGTGCCAGCGACTGCATCGCCCGGCGCCCATCCACCACCATCGGCGCCCCCTGATCGGACAGCAGCCGGTCGGCATGGCTGATCAGTTGGGTCGCAGCCTGCAGAACCTTTTGTGCCTCTTCAGCCGTTGTGCTCAGGTTGTCCAGCGTCTCACCCACCCCCGATCTGGATTCGACCAGCTCCTCGGACACCTGCTCCAGGTTATGGATGATACGACCAATGCGGTCGATGTTTTCCGGTGACAGCAATTCAGCCCCCTGCTCTACCAGTTCGTTCACACCGGTGAGCAGCGCTTCGCCGTTACCCAGCAATGCCCCGATCGGTGATGGATCGGCCTCAATGACCGGAGGCCCTTCCTTTGGTCGCTCCAGTGCGGGGGCCTGCGGGTTGTCGGTACTGAGCAGAATATTGGCTGCTCCGGTAATGTTGGCAATCGCCAGCCGCGCACGTGTCCCCTGGTTGATAGGGGTGACGGAACTGACCTCCATGTCTGCCAGAACGCGGCGAGGGTCGGCCGGGTCCAGCTGAAGCTGTTTTACTTCACCCACGCGCAGGCCGTTGTACTGCACCAGGCTGCCTACGGTAAGGCCTGTTACCGCTTCGTTGAAGACGACGCGATAGCGCCGTGTTTCCTGCTGCTGTCCGGACTGAACCAGCCAGATGCCAAAAAACAGCGCCGCCAAAAGCCCCGCCAGAGTGAACAGTCCAATCAGCACATGATGTGCACGTGTTTCCATGCTTACCTCTCCCCTGCCGCCGCGTAGGCGGCACGGCCTCTTGGGCCATTAAAATAGGCCTGTATCCATTCATCGTCATGGCGAGATACACGCTCGGGTGTATCCGCGACCAGCACCCGCTTTTGTGACAGTACCGCGATACGGTCGCAGGCGGTCCAGAGTGAATCCAGATCATGTGTCACCATGAACACCGCCACCCCCAGTGCGTTGCGCAGGGTCAGCAGCAACTGGTCAAAATCGGCGGCGCCGATGGGGTCCAGCCCTGCGGTGGGCTCGTCCAGAAACAGCACATCCGGGTCGAGCGCCAGTGCCCGGGCCAACGCAGCACGTTTCACCATACCACCGGACAGTGAAGCCGGGTACAGATCACCGGCATGTGGTGCGAGCCCCGTCAGCGCCAGTTTGACCTCTGCCAACGCCTCGGCATCAGCACGACTCAGTCCGGCATGCTCGATCAACGGCAAGGCCACATTTTCCCGAACGGTCAGCGAGCTGAACAACGCGCCGCCCTGAAACAGCACCCCCAGACGCTGCTCAAGCCGGGAGCGTCTTGCCCCTGACAATGCCAGCAGATTCTGACCGAACAGACGAATCTCACCCGTACTCGGACGGTTCAAACCCACAATCGAGCGCAGCAGTACCGACTTGCCGGTACCCGAACCACCCACCACACCCAGGATCTCACCAGGATACAGATCGAGATCCAGATGCTCATGCACCGTGTTGCGACCAAAACGGTTGCACAGGCCACGCACCTCAATCAGCGGGGACGGCTTGATATCCTTTGTCATCACCACCCCATCTCCATGAAAAACAGCGCCGCCAGCGCATCCAGCAATATCACCATAAAGATTGACTGAACCACAGCGGAGGTTGTGTGACGCCCGACGGATTCGGCGCTGCCACTGACCTTGAAGCCTTCCATGCAGCCGATCACGGCCACCACAAAGGCAAACAGCGGCGCTTTCACCAACCCGACCAGATAGTGCTTCAACGGTACATCCGCCAGAATTCCGAAGAACTGCCCCAGTGGAATGTCCAGCGATACCAGCGCCACCAGTGCACCACCGGTCAGGCCGGATATGATCGCCACGAAGGTCAGCAGCGGCAGCGTGATCAACAGTGCCAGCACGCGCGGCACCACCAACAGTTCCATGGGACTGAGCCCCAGCGTTCGCAATGCATCCAACTCCTCGTTGGCTTTCATGGAACCGATCTGAGCGGTAAAGGCACTGGCCGTTCGACCCGCCAGCAGGATGGCCGCCAGAATCACGCCAAATTCTCGCAGAAAGGCGTAGGCCACCAGATTCACAGTATAGATTTCGGCGCCAAACTCACCCAGTACCGTCGCCCCCAGAAAGGCCACCACGGCACCCACCAGAAAGGTGAGCAGCGCCACGATCGGGACAGCATTGAGTCCGGTTTCGTGAATCTGATTCACCAGTGCAGTCATGCGCCAGCGCCATGGCCGCAATACAATGCCGAACAGCGTCTGCAATACCAGTCCGATAAAGCCGCTCAACTCCCAGAAGTGACGGAAGACGATCTCGCTTTGCTCGCCAAGATGCGCCAATGCGGCAATCAGCGGCGAGGGCTTGGGTGAAGGCTCTGCCGGTTCTCGCGACAACGCCTTTATCACCACCTGCAGCAACCCTTTGCGCTCGGGTTGCAGCGTCTGGCTCTGTTCGATCAGGGTGCGCAGTCGATCCGCACCGAACCAGTTCGCCAGCAGCGTTGCGCCAGCCGTATCCAGTGCCTGAATGTCCTCCAGCTGCAGCACACAATCCCCCTCGGGGGACGACTGCTGCGCAAGCATCTGCTTCAGATGCCGATAGTGAGACAGCGTCCAGCTGCCACCCAGACACACCCGCTGGCCGTGCCACTCAATCCACCCGGGGGCGGTATCGGTTGTCATCGCCGGTTTTTGCATCCCTTGCGCACCTGAATAGCCTGTTGAAAGGCTCATTTTCCTCCCCCTGCCCCTTTGCTGCAATAGCGAAGGCTCCGAGCCCTGTCACCCAGGAAAGCCGCACTGTATAATGGCGGGTTTCGACAGCGCCAACGAATCAGAGATACGGACCCCAATGGACAAGACCTACCAGCCCCACGATATCGAGAAATCCTGGTACCAGACCTGGGAAGAGAAGGGTTACTTCGCACCCTCCGGTGAAGGCGACGCCTACTGCATCATGATTCCGCCGCCCAACGTCACCGGCAGCCTGCACATGGGCCATGCCTTCCAGCACACCATCATGGACGCACTGACCCGCTACCGCCGCATGCAGGGCCGCAACACCCTGTGGCAAGTGGGTACCGACCACGCCGGCATCGCCACCCAGATGGTCGTTGAGCGCAAGCTGGCCGCCGAAGAAGAGTTGACCCGCCACGATCTGGGCCGTGACGCCTTTATCGAGAAGATCTGGGAATGGAAGGAAGAGTCCGGCGGTACCATCACCCGCCAGATGCGCCGTCTGGGCAACTCCGTTGACTGGCCCACCGAGCGCTTCACCATGGATTCCGGCTTCTACCGTGCAGTGCAGGAAGTGTTCATCCGCCTGTACGACGACAAGCTGATCTACCGCGGCAAGCGCCTGGTCAACTGGGACCCGAAACTGCACACCGCGATCTCCGATCTGGAGGTGGAGAACCGCGAGGTCAAGGGCAAGATGTGGTACCTGCGCTACCCGCTGGCCGATGGCGTGAAAACAGCGGCCGGTGAAGACCACATCGTGGTCGGTACCACCCGTCCGGAAACCCTGCTCGGCGACACCGGTGTGGCGGTGAACCCAGAAGACGAACGCTACCAGAGCCTGATCGGTAAGTTCGTTGAGCTGCCGCTGACCGGACGCCGCATCCCGATCGTAGCCGACGAACACGCCGATATGGAAAAGGGCACCGGCTGCGTGAAGATCACCCCGGCGCACGACTTCAACGATAACGAAGTCGGCAAGCGCTGCGGCCTGCCGATGATCAACGTGCTGACGCTGGATGGCCATATCCGCAAGGAAGCACAGGTATTCAACACCGACGGCAGCGACAACCGTGAACTCGATCCCAGCCTGCCACAGGCCTATCAGGGCCTGGAGCGTTTTGCCGCCCGTAAGCAGATCGTGGCTGATATGGAAGCCGCCGGCCTGCTGGTGAAGATCGAAGAAAACAACATGACCATCCCCTACGGCGATCGTGGCGGCGTGGTCATCGAGCCGATGCTGACTGACCAGTGGTTCTGCGACGCCAAGACCCTGGCCAAGCCGGCCATCGAAGCGGTCGAGAACGGCGATATCAAGTTTGTGCCCAAGCAGTACGAGAACATGTACTTCGCCTGGATGCGTGATATTCAGGACTGGTGTATCTCGCGTCAGCTGTGGTGGGGCCACCGCATCCCGGCCTTCTACGACAACGAAGGCAACGTTTACGTCGCGGCCGATAAGAATGCTGCTCGCCAGAAGTACAACCTGGACCCGGAACTGGAGCTGCGTCAGGACGACGACGTGCTCGACACCTGGTTCAGCGCCGCGCTCTGGACCTTCGGCACCCTGGGCTGGCCGGAAGACACCGAGCGTCTGAAAACCTTCCACCCGACCGATACCCTGGTCACCGGCTTCGACATCATCTTCTTCTGGGTGGCGCGCATGATCATGATGACCATGCACTTCATGAAGGACGAAGACGGCAAGCCGCAGGTACCGTTCAAGAACGTGTACGTCACCGGCCTGATCCGCGACGAGAACGGCGACAAGATGTCCAAGTCCAAGGGCAACGTGCTCGACCCTCTGGACATGATCGACGGCATCAGCCTGGAAACGCTGCTGGAAAAACGCACTGGCAACATGATGCAGCCACAGCTGGCCGAGAAGATCGGCAAGCGCACCGAGAAGCAGTTCCCGGAAGGCATCGCCGCCCACGGCACCGACGCCCTGCGCTTCACCCTGACCGCACTGGCCTCTACCGGCCGTGACATCAACTGGGACATGAAGCGCCTGGAAGGCTACCGCAACTTCTGCAACAAGATCTGGAACGCCGCTCGTTATGTCCTGACCAACACCGAAGGTCAGGACTGCGCCCAGGATAACACTGAGGTACTGCTGACCCTGGCTGACCGCTGGATCATCAGCAGTCTGCAGCGTACCGAGCAGACCGTGATCAAGCACTTGGACGAGTACCGCTTCGATCTGGCCGCCCAGACCCTGTACGACTTCATCTGGAACCAGTACTGCGACTGGTATCTGGAGCTGTCCAAACCGGTGCTTTGGGATGAGTCGGAAGGTGAAACCGACGAAGAGAAAGAGCGCCTCGCCGCCCTGCGTCGCGGTACCCGCGGCACACTGGTACGTGTGCTGGAAGCGATCCTGCGCCTGTCACACCCGCTGATGCCGTTCATCACTGAAGAGATCTGGCAACAGATCAAGGGGCTGGCCGGCAAGGAAGGCGACACCATCATGCTGCAGGCCTACCCGAAACCGGTGGCCGAGCTGATCGACGAAGCCGCCGAGGCCGACATCGAATGGCTGAAAGAGGTGATCGTCAGCGTGCGCAATATCCGTGGCGAAATGAACATCGGCCCAGGCAAGGAGCTGGAACTGCTGCTGCACAACGGCAGCGACGAAGACTTCCGCCGCGTACAGGAAAACTACGTTGCCCTGACCAAGCTGGCCAAACTGAGCGAAATCAAGTGGCTGGAAGCAGACGATGAAGCCCCCATGTCCGTCACCAAGCTGGTCGGCAAAATGGAGCTGCTTGTACCGATGGCCGGCTTGATCGACAAGGAAGCCGAGCTGGGACGTCTGCAGAAAGAGCTGGATCGCCTGACCGGTGAGATCAAGCGTGTTGAAGGCAAGCTCTCCAACGAGAAGTTTGTCGCCAACGCTCCTGCTGACGTGGTTGCCAAGGAGAAACAGAAAATTGCCGACGCACAGGACGCGTTCGACAAACTCAAGCAACAGTACGCCAAGATCGAGGCGCTCTGAGCCAAAGCCTGAGCCGTTGACTGCGGGGAGCTCGGCTCCCCGTTTTTATTTACTTTGCACTCACATGGACATGATGAACTCCGCCTCTTCCAACGACGCCGGCGCCGGTCCGGGACGCCAGATCAGAGCCGCCTTGATCCAATTCCTTGTTCTTGCCGCATTGGCGCTTGTTCCGCCTCTGATAATCTATCTGGATGTACAAACCATCAAAGACAGCGTGGGAGAGATCTCACTGACCGAGGTTTCACAGACACTGTGCCTGCTGCTGACCGTTACCCTCTTCGCAAGCACGACTTGGCAGCAGACGGAAAGCCGCGGCTTTTATGTCCTGGTCACCGGATTCTTTCTCTGCATGCTGATCCGCGAACATGACTTTGTGTTCGACCTGATCCGCCACGGCGCCTGGGTTTACCCTGCGTTGGCAGTCACTCTGACTGCGCTGGTGACGGCGCTGATCTGGCGCCACACGGTGGTCGGCCCCATGGCCGCATTTACCCGGCTACAGGGTTATCATCAGCTGATACTCGGGCTGGTGGTGGTACTGGTCTTCAGCCGAGTGTTCGGCACCGGCAGTCTCTGGCGTGCGGTCATGCTCGACGAATACCAGAACCTGTATAAATCGGTTATTCAGGAAGGGCTTGAGCTGTTCGGCTACCTGTTGATCGCCTATGGCACCGTGCAGATGACCGACTGGAGGCATCTGCTGCGTCGTAACAAGACAGACGCAGCCAATTGAACCACGCCAGGCTTTCGGCGCCCTGAAAGCTTGGCATTGTCAGCTTATCATTCGCGGTTGCGGATCATATCAGCAATCGCGAACATAGGCTTCTTAAGCATATGCTTGAGTTCGTCATCCGCGCCAATCTGCTCCAGTGCCTTGTCCATGCACAGCAGCCATTGGTCGCGCTCGTCTGTACCGATCGCATAGGGTTTGTGCGGACTGGTCATGCAGACCGAGCCGTATTTCTCGGCATAACGCTGCGGCCCACCCATCCAGCCGGTCAGATAGTCGGCCAGCCTTTCTTTCATCGGTGTCAGATCCTTGCCATGCATGGCACGAATGCTGGCCACTTCAGGCGCACTGTCCATGTAGTCATAGAAAGCGTTC
The DNA here is from genome assembly GCF_900107855.1 of Marinobacterium iners DSM 11526. Classification (GTDB taxonomy): domain Bacteria; phylum Pseudomonadota; class Gammaproteobacteria; order Pseudomonadales; family Balneatricaceae; genus Marinobacterium; species Marinobacterium iners. Next base: position 13,498 of record NZ_FNRJ01000023.1, read on the forward strand.
GTGAGCTGACGGATGCCCTCCTCTCCCAGTGCTTCAAATGGGGTGTTGTAACCACTCATGGGGTATTCCTCTGTTAGTATCCTTATGCTGAGCCAACATAAATCAGCCAGACTTCAGATAAAAGCCTGTAGGTGCACTTAATATCCATTTTCCAACACAGGGTGATATCACAAGCACATGGCTAACTCTAACCGACGCCGATGGGTGATGCTGGCACTGGCAGTCACCTTGCTACTGCCCCCAGCCTGGTTCTGGTACAACCTGTTGAGTCCTTGGGGATACACGGCGCCCGCTGGCCTGGCGGCCATTGCCCCTGACCGCCAACACAGACTGTTTGTGTACGGCACGCTGACCCATGGCTGGGTACGCTGGCTGGTAACAGGGGAACAGATCGTATCGACACCCGCTCGCCTGCCCGGCTTTCGTCGAGAAGGGCTGGACCTGGTTACGGAGCCAACAGCCGTGACACAGGGCGAGCTACTGGAGGTAGCTCCGACCAGCCTGCGCCGGCTTGACCGATACGAGCGACTGGGAATTCGCTACGAGCGAGTCCGGCTGACACTGGAGGATGGGAAAGAGGCCTGGGTGTACACGCGCATTAAGCAACCACCAGCAGGGACAGAGCCCACCCTTACTCGATGATGACATCGTCCAGCGGACGGCGCGGCGAGGCAGGCAGACGGTCATCGGGATACCCCAGTCGCAACAGAATCTGGGCATGCCCTTGTGCGCCAATATGCTGCTCTAGCTGAGGCCTTAACTGTGCGTGCTGTATCGGCTGATTCAGGTAGGAGGCTTGAACGCCCTGCTGTTGCGCGACCAGCAGCAGATGCTGCAGAGCCTGACCTGTTTGCAGCCAGTCACGGGGCGTATCGCCATCACTGCTCAGCAGCGCCAGTAACGGAGACTCCTCCGCCAGCAGCCGGTCCTGAGATGCCATGCTTTTACCCATGTCAAAGTGGCGCACAACACCTCTGACCAAAGGCGCCACCAACCGAGGCACGGTCAGTCCATCGCCGGCTCGCCCCGGATGCATCCACTGCGCCAGCTCATCACGCCAGCTCTCATTCTGCCACAGCAGGCTGTCGCCCTGTTTAACCAGTTCCACCACCTGCTGTCGCAGCTCCGAGTTCAGCAACAACCGTACATGGCCATGTTCAGCACGGGCGACTTCACATAATGCGTTCTGCAACTCTGCCGACAAGGTTTCCGGCTTAAAGCGGTTGCGCCAGGTCCGGCGGTGAATCAGAGCATCTCCCAGACTCGCTAGCGTCGTTTCATTTTCACCACGCCCAATATGCACCCGAGCCAGCAGATTCGGTGTTTCCGGTTTCGGCAATAGTGTCCAATCCAGCGATAGCCCGGCATCGGCAGCTGCCACACGCAGATTGAACAGCGCACAGCCACAGCTGATATGCAATTCACGATTGTCGGGATCATTCACCGGCAGCGCGCGTTGCCAGTCGGCCAACAGCTCGACCACCTGCTCCGTCTCATTCAAACGGAACAGCCAGGGCTGGGTGTTGTGGCTGGAAGGTGCCAGAACGGCCTGCTGCAGCAAGGCATGAAGAGAGGTGCGCTCGGAAGACTCGTCCATCAGTCTGGCTCCTTCAGAGTGGGTGTGGCACCTGAGTGTACGACAGCCACTTCAGGCCGTCAGCATGTGACCTGCAATTCCGAGGGCAAACCCCAGTACAGCCCCCATGGGAGGGCCCCAATGCCGCTCCAGTTTCACTTGGGGGGCAATGTCCTGAAATACCGAGTAGAGGATACCGCCAGCGGCGAACAGCATGATGGATGACACAACGGCCGGATAGTCTGCCAACCAGCCATACCCCAGCCATGCGGAGGCTGGTCCCATCAGTGCCATCAGCGCAAAAATCAGAATGATGCGACGTGCCGAGTAGCCGGTGTGATGACGCAACTCGCGGAATGCGTTAAAGCCCTCGGGCAGATTCTGTAAGCCGATCAGCAGAGCCAGCAGCAGGCCGTTGCTGCCGCCAAGTGCAAAGGTTGCACCCAGCGCAATGGACTCCGGCACAAAATCGGCCAGCATCGCCACCAACTGACTGGCCGAGGTCTTGAAATGGTTCAGCAGGACATCGATGCACAGAAAAATCATTCCACCCAGTACAAACCAGAACAGGGCAGCGGTTGTATCAAGGTGTTCAAGGCCGTCAGGAACCAGCACCAATGCCACCGCGGACAGCAGAGCACCGCCACCCAAGGCGATGACACTGTGACGAAACTCCTTTTCCAGCCAGTGCGGGCGTATCCGTTCGGCGCAGGCCAGCCATGCACCCAGCGGCATACTCAGTCCGGCCAATAGCGTTAACGTCAGTATGTGCAACAGCATGGTAACCCCCGAATAGCGAAGACCTCTAACCTGCAATCGGTGCGAAAACACCCGATGTCAGCCGAGCCAGATCTTGCGGTGACAGCTCAATCTCAAGCCCACGCCGTCCGGCGCTGACGTGTATCGTATCCAAAACAGCGGCACTGTCATCAATAAAGGTCTTGAGCCGCTTTTTCTGACCCAGGGGGCTTACCCCACCCAGCACATACCCGGTTACACGCTCGACCTCGACAGGATCAGCCATCGCGGCCTTTTTGGCACCCGCCGCCTTGGCGATCTGTTTCAGATTGAGCTTGCCGACCACCGGAACGATGCCGACCGCCAGTGCCTTGCCATCGAGGCTGACCACCAGCGTCTTGAATACCTGTGCGGGGTCCAGCCCCAGCTTTTCGGCCGCTTCAAGCCCATAGGATTCATTTGCAGGGTCATGGCTGTATTCATGAATACGGTGTGCAATACCCGCTTTGCGGGCTTGATCAACTGCGGGTGTCATCCTTTCGGCTCCTACAGGTTACTGTAATCAACGCCCAAACAGAGAGGGGCGCTTGCCCGGTCGGTTGGGTGCAACCGGTTCCGGCTGAGCCTGTGGCATCTGCCGGGCCGCTTTCTTCCCCTGTGCACCTTTTTTGCCCGATGATGCTACGCGCGTCCGCCTGGTCCGGTTGGCCTTTTTCTCGGCCAGTGCGCCACCTTCAATCAGCTTGCCGTTTTCCAGTACCGGAACAGGCTGCATCTGTAGCGGCTTGCCGATCAGGGCTGATATATCCTTGAGAAAACGTCGTTCCTCCGGCGATACCAGTGACACGGCCCAGCCCTTCAAACCTGCCCGGCCGGTACGGCCGATGCGGTGTACATAGGCCTCAGGCTGATTCGGCAGATCGTAATTGACCACCTGCGGCAGCGCCTCGATATCCAACCCTCGGGCGGCCACATCAGTGGCCACCAGCACTTTTACCTCACCAGCGGTAAACGAGGCCAGCGCGGCCATGCGCTCACGCTGGGTGCGATCACCGTGAATCGCAACCGCGCTGATGCCGTCCTCCAGCAGTTGTGCACAGAGCTGATCCGCACGCTTTTTGGTACGCGTAAACACCAGCGTCTGCTGCCAGTTGCCGCCACGAATCAGGAAGCTGAGTACATCCGCCTTATCGGCATTATCCACCGCGTAGGCACTCTGCTTGACCTGTTTGCTGGCCGAGTTGCGTACTGCAATCGCAACCCGTTTCGGGTTCTGCAGCAGTTTGTCGGCCAACACCTCCACAGAGTCATTGAGTGTGGCGGAAAACAGCAGTGTCTGCCGCTGCGCCGGCATATGGGTCAGCAACTCTCGGATCTCGCCAATGAAGCCCAAGTCCAGCATGCGGTCCGCTTCATCGAACACCAGCATTTCCAACTGTTCCAGCGACAGCTTTTTCTGCTTCAACATATCCAGCAGCCGCCCCGGCGTTGCCACCAGGATATCGGCTCCGCGTTTCATCTTGCGGATCTGGTTGTCGAAGCGCACACCGCCGAAGATGGAGATGACCCGCATCCCCAGCAGCTGGCCATATGCCAACGTATGCTCACCCACCTGCTGTGCCAACTCACGGGTTGGCGTCAGGATCAGCCCCCGAATCGGGTGGTAATCACCGCTTGCGGGGATGCGGCTGAGGCGCTCGATCATCGGCAGCGCAAAGCCGGCGGTTTTACCTGTACCGGTCTGCGCCTCGGCAATCAGGTCATGTCCCGCCAGCACCAGCGGAATCGCCTGTATCTGGATCGGTGTGGGCGCACGGTACTCCAGCGCGTCCAGTGTGGCGACCAGTTCAGGGCACAGGCCCAGTTCGGCAAAGGCGGACATGGTATTCACTCCTGCTCACTGTTCCTGCGAGCGCAGGTAATCTTCATAACTGCCGTGGAAGTCATTGATGCCGGTGGGCGTCAGCTCAATGATACGGGTCGCCAGTGAGGAAACAAACTCACGGTCGTGACTGACGAAAATCAGCGTACCGGGGTAGTTTTCCAGCGCCAGGTTGAGTGCTTCGATCGACTCCATATCCAGGTGGTTGGTCGGCTCATCCATCACCAGGATGTTGGGCTTTTGCAGCATCAGCTTGCCGAAAATCATGCGGCCCTGCTCGCCCCCGGAGATCACCTTGACCGACTTGTCGATATCTTTCTGGGAGAACAGCAGTCGGCCCAGCGTACCGCGAATCACCTGCTCGTCATCACCTTCTTTACCGCAGTAGGCCATCCAGTCGTAGAGGCTTTTCGGTTCGGTGAATTCGTGTGCATGGTCCTGCGCGTAGTAACCGATGTTGCTGTTTTCAGACCACTTGACCTGACCGGCGCTGGGCTCCAGATCCCCCACCAGACACTTGAGCAGCGTCGTTTTACCGATGCCGTTGGGGCCGATGATGGCGATACGCTCAGCCACCGGCACGGTCAGATTCAGACCACTGAACAGCTCCTCATCAAATGACTTGGACAGCCCCTCAACCTCAAGTGCGATACGGTGCAGTTTTTTGTCCTGTTCAAAGCGAATGAACGGGCTCTGGCGGCTGGAAGGCTTGATATCCTCAAGCTGGATCTTGTCGATCTGTTTGGCGCGCGAAGTCGCCTGCTTGGATTTGGAGGCGTTGGCGGAGAAGCGACTCACAAACGCCTTCAGATCGGCGATCTGTGCCTTTTTCTTGGCATTATCCGCCTGCATGCGTTCGCGCGCCTGAGTCGACGCGGTCATATATTCATCGTAGTTGCCGTGATACAGACGCACCTCGCCGTAGTCCACATCAGCCATATGGGTGCAGACACTGTTCAGGAAGTGACGGTCATGCGAGATGATGATCATGGTGCAGGTGCGCTGATTGAGCACCCCTTCCAGCCAGCGGATTGTGTTGATGTCCAGGTTGTTGGTGGGCTCGTCCAGCAGCAGAATGTCCGGGTCCGAGAACAGCGCCTGCGCCAGCAGCACACGCAGCTTCCAACCCGGCGCCACTTCGCTCATCGGGCCGAAATGCTGCTCTACCGGAATACCGACACCCAGCAGCAACTCGCCGGCACGGGACTCGGCGGTATAGCCATCCAGTTCGGCAAACTCGCCTTCCAGCTCACCGGCACGAATACCATCCTCTTCGGTCATCTCCGACTTGGCGTAGATCGCATCACGTTCGGATTTGATCTTCCACAACTCTTCATGCCCCATGATCACGGTATCGACCACGCTGAACGCCTCATAGGCGAACTGATCCTGTCGCAGCTTGCCGATGCGCTCGTTCGAGTCTTTGGAGACGTTGCCGCTGGTGGGCTCCAGATCGCCCCCCAGAATTTTCATGAAGGTGGATTTGCCGCAGCCGTTGGCGCCGATCAGGCCGTAACGGTTGCCGTCACCGAATTTAACGGAAACATTTTCAAACAGTGGCTTGGCGCCAAACTGCATGGTGATATTCGCAGTGGTCAGCAATGGAATCTACTCGATTGATCTTGAATGGGTATGGCGGGCCGACCGTCGATACAGCCGGCAGGGGATACTACCAAAGGGGTGAATTATCGCATAAAAGCGCAGGCGAGTAGAGAGGGGGAAGAAAGCTTACGATACTCGGTAAAAATGCAGCTCAACCGAATCGGGATTACGTACCCCTGTACCAATAAACAGACTCTCAGTAATCCATTTGAAACTCTCAGACTCAGTTTCAAATCTGGGTGTACAGCGGAAATAGATGAGATCAGGATCAACCGGCTCTCCTCGCATGAGTTTGCGAGTCACTTCAGGCTCAGCCACCCGGATAGCCCGGTTAACAACATATATTCTGTCGCCACTTTCAGTTTCCAATACATATCGAGCATCAAGCTCAGCCATACGAGGACTGACAATAAGCTGAAAATCCGCACCACCTGACAATACCTGTCCTCTCCAGCCATTACCGACGACTTCCCCCCCGGTGATTGGAATGACACGCCGCACGCCTGCCTGAGTCACCCCAACCTCCAAAGGGTCGTCTACTGTTATTTTGAGGGATGCAAAAGGTTCAAAGCTTGGAAGCATCATATTTTGAGTCTCTAGAGGGGCATTCAACACAACCGGTGTAATGGCTGTGTTGAATTAAAAACAACAATTTACTTTTGCTCTTCGGCTACAATTGCACGAAAGCGTTGTAATGCAGCAGCTGCATTCACCTTACGTTCAGCAACAGATTCCATCCACTTTTGGTCAAGGCCACGGCTAAGCTTGTTCAGCTCCTGTGCTAGCGGATCATTCTCACCTACCCTCACTATATTCACCTTGTTTTTGGCGGCTTCAGCAATTCCATCTTCATCAGCGGTTCCCCAAGCGGCACCTGCCAGCCTGGACAGTTTTTCACCGGATACTTCCATGATTGCATTCCTATCTTCCGCGCTCAGTTGAGCAAAGACGTCCGGATTCATGAAAATGGTAAACGCCGTTGTATAAAGACCTTTGGGAAAAAGCGTAAGCTGCGAACTAACCTCATGAATCCTCAGAAACTTTTGATCCAATGGAGGCAAGAAAGTGCCATCCACTACTCCTTGCTGCATCATTTCATAGGATTTAGGGGCCGGCGCACTTACTGGCGAGACTTCCATACGTTCGGCAAGAGCGTTGACAAGCCCACCGCCAACACGCATTTTTTTACTTTTGAGATCACTCATGGACGTCACAGGAAACCGCGTATGCAGTTGACCCGGTCCATGCACGAACATGCCAAGGACATGCAGCCCTTCATACTCATTAGCAGGCTCAAAATACTCCTTGTAAACACGCCACAGAGCAACAGAACCTGACTCAGCATCTGCAACCTCACCGGGAATCTCAGCGATGCCTGGCAGCATAAAACGTCCTGACAAATAGGCATTGACGCTAAAAGAGGCATCTACGACACCATCTTCCACAGCCGTAAACAAGGTTCTCGGGTGACCGTTATAGTCTTCAATAATTACGTTTACACGCCCTTCAGTGGCCTCTTCAACCCACTTAGCCCAAGTAGGCCAGACAGTCTCATTCTGAGGGTTGGTAGGTGGTAGCCATGTAGAAACGCGTAGCGTGGTTTCAGCGGCAAGTGCAGATACAGAGAAAAACACTCCCACTGTACCGTACAACAGGGTTCTGCCAAGGTGTTTCATTATTATTATCCTTTTTAAGGTGATGAATCATACGTTGGCATGCATGTGAGTACATGCCAGCTAACACCTCGATAATAATTTAGGCAGAAATAGTTTCAAATTTAAACAATAGATATTGTTATCAATTTTTTAGAAAGGAGGAGTGGGGTAGTGGTCAAGATCAGCTAACGATTGCAGCACACCGACCCCGTCGGTGAAATGCTATCAGCGAGGAAAGCGATCAAGCATGTCGAGTAATTGCTTTTTTTCACCTGACTCGAGGTATTGGCAAAGCTCATCTTCATGCGCACGTACTCGTTCAAGCAGTCCATTGAAGAAGGTTTTACCGTGTGGTGTCATATACAGGGCGTAGGAACGGCGGTCCTTTTTTGAAGGCCGACGCTCAATGAGTTCCATGGACTCAAGCCTATCTACTACCGCCACCATGGCGGAGCGATCGTTGCCCAGAGCCTTGGCTACCGCTGTTTGAGTCAACCCGGGGTTTTCCTTTACGACCACTAACACTCCGAACAGGCCTGGACTTATGCCAAGGTCGCTACAGGCTGCTGAAAAGCTGTCGAAGAACACCATCTGCGCCCTTCTCAACTTGTAACCCAACAAACAGTCCAAGACGCCAAAGTTGATCTGCTCGTTTTCTGCTGCACTCACCTTGTCATCAGTCATATCATCACGTCTCCATCAGCCCTTAACTGCTATCAAAAATCATATCGGTTACCGAAGAGCTGCAGTATACCAAACCGGATATCAACTGGTTATTGATACCCCGCACGAGGGAGTGCCTGAACCTGCCGTGGCATACACATGTTACTCGACCACCAAACCGATTAACCGAAGCTGGAGGTCGTCTTCATTCTGTGACGCAAAAAGGTCAGCATAACGCAGGGTAGCATTGGCATGCTCTCGCATGATCGCCTCTGCCCTGGCACCCTGTCCCCGATCGATCGCATCGAAGACAGCATGATGCTGCATATGAGCAAAACTGAAGCGTCTATATTCACCCTTGAGGTTATTACGATCGATAGCCAGTGAGCTGACCGAAGCGAACGGCAAATGCTCGTTGCGCTGAAGCGCCACCGTTATAGCTGGATTGTGGCTGGCATCAATAATGATGCGATGAAAACGGTGATTGAGGTCATGATAGAGCTCAAGATCTTCCTCCGTCACATAGCCCTTATCGAATAGCTCGTCACCCTGCACCAGACATTCAAGCAGGGCCTCGCGCTGCGCGAGGCTGAGCCCCCGCTCAGCGAGCAGACGTGCTGCCAGCCCTTCCAACACTCCTCGCACCTCTATCGCACCACTCACCTCGTCCGGCGACACTTTACGTACTCGATAGCCTCGTCGTTCCAGCTTGATCAGCAGACCTTCTTGTTCCAGCGCCCGGAAAGCGATGCGTACCGGAGTCCGCGATACCCCCAACCGCTCTGCGGTGGGAATCTCGGCAACTCGTTCTCCGGCCTTGAGCTCACCCGAAATGATCATTTGTCGCAATGAACTCAGAACTTTCTGTCCCGCTTTGCTCATCTCCGCCCTCACAACTGAAACGCATCAATACTTGGGCTTAGTGTACCAAACTGGATCCAATTCAATTGCTAAATGAAGGGGGAGCACGCAAACAGGAGGTCTTATAAAAGAACACAAAAAACAAAACTCATAACAATCAAAAGGTTAAGCAAAAAATAAAATTAATTATAGTATTAATATATTAAAAATCCAATATTGATTGTTAATCCAAATGGATCCAATATTGATCTATAAACCCACTTTGGGGCAATATTTCCCATATATTGGATCCATAAATAAAACAATCCACGCCAGGAGCCCAACCATGTTCCCGAAAAACTGCTGGTATGTTGCCTGCACACCCGAAGAGTTTGCCGAAAACCCCCTGGGCCGCATGATCTGCGGCGAGCGTATGGCCTTTTATCGTGATGCCGAAGGCAAGGTTGCCGCCGTCGAAGACTACTGCCCTCACCGTGGCGCCCCCCTGTCTCTTGGTTATGTCGAGGATGGTCACTTGGTCTGCGGCTATCACGGCCTGAAAATGGGCCGCGACGGCAAGACCCGCTCCATGCCTAAACAGCGTGTCGGGGGCTTCCCCTGCGTAAAAAGCTATCCCGTTGAAGAGCGTTATGGCTTCATTTGGGTATGGCCCGGCGATCCGACCAAGGCGAACAGCGATGACATCCCGCATCTGGAATGGGCCGTCAGCGATGAATGGGCCTATGGCGGTGGCCTTTACCACATCAACTGTGACTACCGCCTGATGATAGACAATCTCATGGATCTGACCCATGAGACCTATGTGCATACCAGCAGCATCGGCCAGAAAGAGATCGACGAAGCGACAGTCAAGACCCGAGTTGTCGACGGCGAAGTACAGACCAGCCGTTTCATGGACAATGTCATCGCCCCACCTTTTTGGCAGGCCAACCTGCGCACCAAGGGCCTGCCGGACGATCAGCCGGTGGACCGCTGGCAGATCTGCCGCTTCAACCCGCCAAGCCACGTTATGATCGATGTTGGCGTTGCGCTTGCCGGCAATGGCGGTATTGACGCGCCCGAGGACAAACGAGCCAACAGCATCGTCGTTGACTTCATCACACCCGAGACCGAAACCAGCCACTGGTATTTCTGGGGCATGGCACGGAATTTCAAGCCCGAGGACGCTGCGCTGACCGATGCCATCCGTGAAGGCCAAGGTGCAATCTTTGCCGAAGACCTGGAAATGCTGGAGCGCCAGCAGCGAAATCTGATCGAGTTTCCTCACTACAAACTGTTGAAGCTTGATATCGATGCCGGTGGAGTTCAGGCACGGCGCATCATCGATCGAGTGTTGGCTGAAGAGCAGGAGGAGAACAGCAACCGCATTGCCAGTGTCAGCGCCTGATCAACAATAACAATGAAGCCAGGCTTTCGTCTCACCCAACAACACAGGAGAGCATGCCGTGATCGATGTGCAAATCCTAAGCAAAACCAATGAAACAGCCGACATCTGTCTGCTGGAACTGGGCCGCAGTGACAAACGTCCGCTGCCGGCCTTCAGTGCAGGGGCCCATATTGATCTGCACCTGCCTGGCGGTTTGGTACGCCAGTACTCCCTGTGCAACCATCCGGGAGAAAGCGACCGCTATGAGATAGCCGTGCTGCGTGCCCCCGAATCCAGGGGCGGATCCATTGCCGTTCACAACCAGCTCCAGACGGGTGACAGCATTCGCATCAGTGAGCCACGTAACCTGTTTCCACTGGAGCATGAAGCAGGTCGCCATCTGCTGATTGCCGGCGGCATTGGCATAACGCCTATCCTTTGCATGGCGGAGCGCCTGGCGCATATGGACAGCCCTTTTGAACTGCACTACAGCTCCCGCACGGCTGAGGAAACCGCGTTTCGGGAACGCATCCTGCAGTCCCGGTTTGCCGACCGCGTTCACTTCCATTTCAGCCGGGAAGACGATGGCGGACGGCTGGATGCCGACACTCTGTTAAGCAATCCAGACAGCGAAACCCATCTGTACGTGTGCGGCCCAAACCCGTTTATGGAACATATTCTGCAGCGCGCACGCGCCAATGGCTGGCCGGACGCCAGGCTCCATCGTGAATATTTCGCTGCCGATCCAATCAGCCACGAAGCTGACACCGCATTCGAAATTCAGCTTGCCAGCAGTGGAGAAGTGCTGACGGTACCGGCTGACCGCACTGCCCTACAGGTACTGCTGGAATGCGATATCGATGTACCTTTTGCCTGTGAAGAAGGCGTGTGCGGCTCCTGCTCCACCCGTCTGCTGGAGGGTGAACCCGAACACCGGGACCTCTACATGACAGTGGAAGAGCATGCATCCAATGACGAATTTGCGCTCTGTTGTTCGCGCGCAAAGAGCAACCGACTGGTACTGGATATCTGAACATTTCATATCTGAGCACCGGTCGCTTTTTTAACCCGACGATAACAATAACAGGACTAGCCACCTATGAAACTGAAACACTGGGCAGGCATCGCCTCCGCCACCGCCATGATCGCTTCATTCAGCGCCCAGGCTGCCGACGTGACATTGAGATTCGCCCACCCCTGGCCAGCCGGATCGGCCATCCATAACGGACTGGAGGAATGGAGCCAGTCGCTGAATCAGGCCTCCGATGGCCGCATCGAGGTTCAGCTTTTCCCCTCACAGACATTGGCCAAAGCCGCTAAATCCTATGACGCCGTCATTGGGCGTATCGCGGATGTGACGGCCACGGTACAAGGCTATACCGCCAATCGTTTTCCGCTGACCCAAGTGATTGAGCTTCCGGGCATAGTCGAAACCAGTGCCCAGGGATCCTGTATACTGCAAAAACTGTATGATCAGGGCGCACTGGCTGACGAGTACTCCGATACCCATGTACTCTTTGTTTACACCAACGGTCCCGGCCACCTGCATACACGCAAGCAAGAGGTCAAAAAGCCCGAAGACCTTGCGGGCATGCGCATTCGCCGCCCCACCACGCTGATCGGTGAACTGTTCGAAGAGCTGGGGGCCCAGTCCGCAGGCATGCCTGCACCGGAAATTTATCAGTCTCTACAGCGTAACGTTATCGATGGTGTAGCCATTTCCTGGGATGGTGCCAAAGTGTTCCGCCTCAATGAGCTGACCCGCCACCATACCGAGCTGAATCTGTATTCCCTGTCGTTTGTGGTCACCATGAACAAAGATGTCTACTCGCAACTGCCCGTAGATCTCAAGACTGTGGTCGATACCCACTCCGGTGAAAAGTGGTCACAGCATATGGCAGCCGTGTTCGATGATCTCGACAAGCAGTCACGCAGCGAGGCTCAAGCCAAAGGGAGTAAAATCGTGGAGTTAACAGATGAGCTACGAAGCGCTTGGCAGCCAGCCCTGCAAAAGGTAACCGAGAAGTACCTGGACGCACTGGAATCACAGGGCCTACCTGCTCGAAAGGTCTACCAACATGTACAGATTCTGAATGAGCAGTGCACACCCATTGAAGGTTAGGATGATTAAGGATCGTATGAACAAACCCAGCCAGCGCTGCCATTAAAACTGCATTTTCTCTGTACCAGGGCAGAATAACCGGAGTGCAGCGCCACCGGTACTCTGCCCATGAGAAAGCATGTATGGTTGCGGGTGTGAGTAGCCAGCCCCCTGTCCAGATATAGGCATATCACCACAATTTCCCAGCCCACTACGACTCAACTTGAAAGCGCGATTCACGTGCATTTTCGGCTCCAGCCTCCGTCGGTTGATTCTGCATTTACCGCGGCGATAATCGTGGTAACTTGCAGAATACCTGACAGATCATCTTGATGGGCTTGAATCCACAAAATCCTTTTTAATCTGTCCTTTTCTTATTCCGGTCGTTTGACCTGGGCTTCTAATTCCGGATGCGTTTCTGCTCTGGCATCATGGCTTTGCTGGGGTGTTTCACCCACATCAAGCGCACGACAAGCTTTTCGGATATAGAATACCCCTGGCCGAGGACGAGGCTGACAGCTTCAAGCTTGAACTCAGGGGTAAAGGAACAACGTTGTCTTTTCATTGAACAACTATTGGATGGCAAGGGGATCACCTATCAGGGTGGTCAGGAATCATTAAACCACTACACTTTGTCACTTCGTAATATTAGGAGTGCGCAGGCACTCCTAAATTCGCAGTTCAGGCTAATAGATGAACCAACGCCAAAGTGATTGGCGGAAAAGCAACCAGCAACCCGACACGCACCACGTCAGAGATTAAAAAGGGAATAACACCCTTGAAGCAGGTACTAAGAGGGAGGGTGCGATCAAAAGACTTGATAATAAAGACATTCATGCCGACCGGCGGTGTAATTAGACCCACTTCGACAACCACCAGCGCCAGGATACCGAACCAAATGCCTGCGTCCTGTGGCGACAGACCGAAGTCCATCGCCATTACGATCGGATAATAGATTGGAATCGTCAGCAGAATCATGGCCAAGCTATCCAGGAAACAGCCGAGTACCAGATAGGTCAGCAGCATCAGAATCAGAATGACATAGGGTGAAAGACTGGAGTTTTGGATCAGCTCGACTCCCGCTGCAGGCAGGTGGGACAGCGCTATGAATACACTGAACAGATCGGCACCCAGCACGATAAAGAAGATCATCGCCGAAGATACTGCGGTCTTGATCAGGCTGTCTCGAAACTGGGCGAGCCCCATTTTGCCGTGCGTATACGCCAGCACAGCCGTCAGGAAAACCCCTACAGCCGCCGCCTCCGTAGGGGTAAAGAAGCCCAGATAGATGCCGCCCAACACAATCAAAAAAATCAGCGAGATATGCCAGACATCACGCATGGATCGAATCTTTTCGCGCCAGCTGGTTTTCTCGCCTCGCGGTCCTGAGTCGGGGAACAGGCGCACATAGATCGCGATCGCCAGCAGGTAGCCAAAAGCGGCCATAAAGCCGGGAATAAAAGCCGCAATGAACATTGCGGCGATGTTCTGTTCGGTCAGGACAGCAAAGATGATCAGAACCATCGACGGCGGAATCAGTATGCCAAGGGTTCCACCGGCCGCCAGCGAGCCTGCTGACAGGCCTCCCGCGTAGTTCAGACGTTTCATTTCGGGCAACGCGACCTTGCCCATGGTTGAAGCGGTTGCCAGGGAAGAGCCGCAGATGGCGCCAAAGGCGGCACAGCCGGCCACCGCCGCCATTGCCAAACCACCTTTCATATGACCGACCCACTTGTTGCAGGTACGGAATAGCTCGGCCGTAATACCCGCACGGGTTGCCAATTCGCCCATCAACAAAAACAGGGGAACGACCGACAAATCATAGGTGGAAAATTTGGATACCGGCGTTGTACCCAGATATTGCAGCAGCGCCGGCCAACCCGCCAGCAGGGTATAACCGAAGGCGCCACAGCCTAACATCGACAGTGCAATCGGAATACGGAACCCCATCAGAACCAGCAACAGGGCCATTATTGCAAAGGCCAGTTGAATGTCACTCATTGCGTCTTTCTCCCGGAGAAGAAGCTATACAGATTGTTCATCGCGCAAACCCCGGTCAATGCCATGGTGATGACACCCACGACGAATACCCACCAAAGCGGCATTCCGAGGATCATCGTCTGTTCGAAATATTCACGGGATTCAAGACCGGCGATCCACAGGCGCCACACCAGCACAAAGGACACAAGCGCGAACAGTAGATCGCTGATCATTTCCAGAACACGAAGAGTTGATGGCCGACAGGCGGCGGTGAACAGGTCCACCACCACGTGCCCTTGCCTGAGGTAACACTCGGGCAGAAACAGGAAGACGGCGGCGGCCAGTCCCAGCTCAACCAGCTCATAGTCACCCTCAACCGCCACACCAATAGTGGAGCGGCCAATAATGCTGACAACCGTCATGGTTGCCAGCGCCAGCATAATAAGCCCACCCGCCAGCGCGAACTGTCGTGACAGCCAGGATAGCCCTCTGCCGACGGGTGTGCGATAGTCCGATTGATCTATGACCGTATTACTCATGACTCACCATTGACCTGCTCGGCGTATTGCTGAATCAGCGCTTTGGCGCGCTTGTACAGATGCTCACCCGGGTAGCCCCGCTCTGTCATGTCCTTGATCCAGACGTCATGCACCGGTGTCATGGTGTTTACCCAGTGGTCACGCTCCTGCTCGGATAAAACATGGAAGCTATTACCCTGCTCGACCGCCTGCTGCTTGGCAAGACGCTCATGTTTGTCAAACAAGCTGCCGATATGGCCCGCCAGCTCTATACCCGAGTTGTTGTCGATGACCTCTTGCAGGTCTGGCGGCAAGCTTGCGTAGGCATCCTTGTTCATCGCAAACACAAAGAATTGGGTATACAGCCCGCGCTCCCCGGGAATCTCGGTATGGTGTTTAACCAACTGATGGATTTTCATGGATGCCACCACTTCATAGGGCAACACGGCAATGTCCAGCACCCCCTTGGAAACGGCGCTGGGCATCTGGGTTACCGGCATGAAGATACTGTTGGTACCGTAGGGTGAAAAGGCATCAGCCATCACCTTGTTGGGCGAACGGAAATTGGTGCGCTCAAGGTCTGCCGATGTTTGGATCGACTTTTCTCTTGAATGCAGTGAACCGGGTGCGTGGGTATGCATGGCAAGCAGATGCACATCGGCCAGCTCATCACTCATCTCACTCTCGGCATATGCTTGCAATGCCATGCTGGTTGCCTTCGCGGATGCAGGCATGAAGGGCAGTTCAAATACTTTCGCCTTGGGGAAACGACCTGGTGTATAGCCTCCCACTGTCCAGGTCATGTCGACGATCCCCTTGCGAGCCTGATCGAACAGCTGGGGCGGCTTGCCGCCAAGCTGCATGGCCGGATAGATTTCAATATCGATGCGCCCCCCGGACTCCTGTTCGATTTTTTCAGCCCAGGGTTCGAGGAACTCGGCATGCGGCATGGCCATCGGCGGCAGCATGTGATGCAGCTTGAATGTGTATTCAGCATCAGCTGAATAGCTGTGAGAGGAAAGGGTCAGTCCAACCAAAGAAAACGTTACCGCTGTCGCAAGAGTTTTTATACGCATATCAGCACCTTGTTATTGTTTTGATGTATTTGCACAACGCATGTGGCGGAGCGAGATTAGGTTATCCTCGGACCACGCAATATATTTATCGCATAAACTGTTTAATCAAACAACATATGTTGTTGCCAATTTGTTTTTGGATATGCGCGCGCCGCGCGCCTTGCCGCGAACAACACGCAGCACAGCCGACACAACGCCTGCAGCCGCCAGAGAACGGGGAAGGCAAAAGAGAAGGAAGGATTGAGAGAGAAACCAGCTTTACACTGGCTTCAAATAGATGATCAGTCCGATTGGATACCGCTCACGGCGATGCGCTTGAGCAAATTAAACAGGGTTCGGTGTTCTTCAGGTGTCAAAACGGAAAAGAAACTGTCGTTGTGTTCAAGTGCCTGCTCACGGACTCGCGTCTGGAACGCCTTGCCTTCGGGGGTCAGATAGAGCGCGTTGGAACGACGATCCCGCGCCGAGGGACGACGTTCAATCAGGTTGCGCTTTTCCAGCTTGTCCACAATCGCCACCATTGCAGAACGGTCGTTGCCCATCGCCATAGCGACCGCCGTCTGGGTCAGACCGGGGTTGCGATCGACAATTTCCAGAGTGCCGAACAGACCCGGTGTAATCTCGAATTCGGCAAAGAAATCATTGACACTTTTGAATGCATTCAGCTGCGCACGGCGCAGCCAGTAGCCGGTCAACTGGTGAAGAGAACCAAAATCGATGTTGTCACTGTCTGCCACTATGTTTGTCCCGTCTGAATCTGTCGGCGCTTTTTAGCACGACTATTGCATACCCTCAACAGTTATACGAAACAACATAGTTCTCTATCAATTTTTCCTCCTTTTCCTGCCACAAGAACCCTGAGATGCGCCACGCACTATCGAGGAACAATAAGGCCTGAAAAATATTGTTGTGCTTTTAAACAATTAAATATATAAACTGTGAAAATGGAAACCAATGCTCCGATTCTCGTCACCAGAACAACAAGACAGAACATCAAGAGGAACACCCGGATGAGCAAAGTGATTAGCGCCGATCAGGCTGCAGAGCTGATCAAGGACGGCGATACGGTCGCCTGGACAACCATCGGCATGTCCTATTTTGCCGAACAGATCGCTCAGGCACTGGAAAAGCGTTTTCTGGAAACCGGTGCGCCACGCAACATCACCCCGGTGCATGATTGCGGTTGCGGCGATGGCAAAGACGCAGGCATGGCACACCTTGCCCACGAAGGACTGGTCAAGCGTTTGATCTCCGGCCATACCGGCCAGGCTCCGAAAATGGCACAAATGGTGGCCGACAATAAAATCGAGGCTTATCTGCTGCCGCAGGGGGTGATGGCCACGCTCTGGCGCCAAATTGCCGGCCACAAACCGGGCGTTATCACCAAGGTGGGCATGGGCACCTACGTCGACCCTCGCATTTCCGGTGGCAAAGTCACACCGCAGACTACCGAAGACCTGGTCAAACTGCTGGAGATCGAAGGTGAGGAGTGGCTGCTCTACAAGAGCTTTCCGGTCAACGTCGCCGTCATACGCGCCACCACTGCCGATGAAAACGGCAACCTGACCGTCGAAGAGGAAGCACAGATCAGCGAAGCCCTGCCCATGGCGCAGGCAGCCCACAACACCGGTGGCATCGTCATCGCTCAGGTCAAATACCTGGCCGAAGCACACTCGCTGCATCCCAAAGACGTGAAAATTCCCGGCGCCCTGGTGGATTATGTGGTGGTTGCTGAACCGGAAAATCACAAACAGACCATTACCACCGTTTACAACCCGGGATTGGCCGGTAACACCCGAGTCCCTCTTGGTGCCATCCCGCCTATGCCGTTCAGTGAGCGCAAGCTGATCGCCCGCCGTGCCGCCATGGAGCTGCGTCCCAATACGCTGGTTAACCTGGGTATAGGTGTACCGGACGGGGTTGCATCAGTTGCCGCTGAAGAGGGTGTCGTAAAACAGTTCACACTGACAACGGAGCTGGGCACCTACGGTGGCATCCCCGCGTCAGGTGGCGATTTCGGTGCTGCCTGGAACGCCGACGCAATTATCGAGCACCACGCCCAATTCGACTTCTACGACGGAGGCGGTTTGGATATCGCCTTCCTTGGCTTGGCTCAGGCCGATACCAAAGGCAATTTGAACGTCAGCAAGTTCGGTCCCAAAGTCGTCGGCCCAGGTGGCTTTATCAACATTACTCAGAGCGCAAAAAAGGTCGTTTTCTGCGGCACCCTTACCGCCGGCGCCCAGTATGAGTTCAGCGAGAATGGCATCCGCATTGTGCAGGAAGGCAAGGCGAAAAAATTCGTCGAGGCCGTGGACCAGATTACTTTCAGTGGTGACATCGCTCGCCAGAACAAACAACCGGTCATCTACATCACCGAGCGTGCCGTGTTTGAACTGCGTGCCGAGGGCGTCACCCTGACCGAAATCGCGCCGGGGCTGGATCTTGAGCGCGATGTTCTGGCCGCCATGGATTTCCGCCCGCTGATTGCCGATGACCTGAAAGAGATGCCGATCGCGCTGTTTGGCGAACGCTGGAGCGGTCTTGCATCCATCATGAATGACGCCCGCTAACCGAATAAAGACAACAGGAGCGAAATGCCATGTCCATTGAAAATGTGGAAATTCCCTACGGCGCCTACTGGTCAACTCCGTTCGCCAAGTGGCAAGGGTCCCTGCAGCATCTGCACGCGATGAAGTTCTCCGCCTGGGTGGCAAAAAAAGAGCTGGCACAACGCGATATCGATCCAACCCTGTTCGACTCGGGAGTGTTGGGCATGACCAATGCACAGTACCAGTCATTCTACGGCGCCCCCTGGCCACTGTACGAACTGGGTGCGACACACACGCCCGGCCATCTGTTGAGTCAGGTATGCGCCACCGGCGTGCGCGGCCTGTTCGCTACCGCCTCGGAAATCGCCCTGGGCATGGCGGACACATCCCTGCTGATGACGGCAGATCGTTGCTCCAACGGTGCCCACATCTATTACCCGGCACCCACTGGCCCCGGCGGCTACGGCCAATCGGAAGACCAGGTGACCTACAACATGCAGCACGATGCCATTGCTGGCCACTCAATGATCCAGACCGGTGAAAACGTGGCCAGACAATTTGGCATCAGCCGTGAAGAACTGGACGCTGTGGCTCTGCGCCGCTATGAACAGTATCAGGACGCATTGAAAGACAATCAGGCGTTTCAGAAGCGTTACATGACCTTGCCGTTCACTATCCCCAATTCGTCCTTCCGCAAGGAAGTCGGCAGCCTGAACGGCGATGAAGGCGTCTTTCCAACCACTGCAGAAGGATTGGCCAAGCTAAATCCGGTTAATGAGGGAGGGGTGGTCACCTTCGGCAACATGACCCACCCCGCCGACGGCAATGCCGCCATGATTCTCACTACAGCCGACAAGGCACAGGCATTGAGTCATGACCCCGGCATTCGCATCAACATCTGCGGTTTTGGCCAGGCCCGAACCGATTTGGCCCACATGCCGGCGGCACCGATCGATGCGGCTGCCCGCGCATTGACCGCTGCAGGGGTGGATTACAGCCAGATCAAGGCGATCAAGACCCATAACCCCTTTGCCGTTAACGACATCGCCTTCGCCAGAGCCACCGGTGTGGATGTCATGCAGATGAACAACTTTGGATGTTCGATGATCTGGGGCCATCCCCAGGGACCGACCGGCATGCGAGCCATTATCGAACTGATCGAAGAACTGGTACTGCTCGGCGGCGGCTATGGCCTGTTTACCGGCTGTGCCGGTGGCGACCAGGGTATGGCCGTAGTTCTGCGCGTCAGCGAGCGTTGACCGCTCTTAACGACTGATGATGGGTAAATCTCCGAGCGGTTAGAGGCCGCTCTTTTTATGCCCGCCGATAATGGAAAAGCAAAACCAACAATTATTTGTATTGATATTTGTTTATCAATACAACTATTATTAATCCAATCAAATACTGCGCCGGCTCCCGTCACCGCCGGCGGTTGAGGAACAACAAGAGGCAAACACATGAATGCATATCGTTACCTAACCTTCTCCGTCGAAGAAGGCATTGGTCACCTGACCCTGAACCGCCCCGAGAAAAAGAATGCTATCAACGATCAGCTCTGCCTTGAGATCGAAGATGTATTCCGCAATCTGCCCACCGGGCTGGATGTCATTCTGCTGTCAGGTAACGGTCCCGAGTTCTGTTCCGGTCTGGACCTGTCCGAGCACACCGCCCGCGAGCCGTTTGAAGTGGTCGAACATTCCCGTATGTGGCACCGCGTCTTCGGTTATATCCGCAACTCCGGTATCCCTGTAGTCGCAGCCCTGCACGGCGCTGTCATCGGTGGCGGCCTTGAGCTGGCGATCTGCGCCCACATCCGTGTTTCCGACGAGAGCACCTTCTACCGCCTGCCGGAAGGTCGGCACGGCATCTTTGTCGGCGGTGGTGCCTCGGTTAATGTAGCCCGAGTCATCGGCGCCAGCCGCATGACCGAAATGATGCTGACCGGCCGCACCCTGGATGCGCAACAGGGCGAACGTCTGGGCCTGGCACACTACGTGGTAGCCAAGGGAGAAGCCCTGGCCAAGGCCAAGGAACTGGCCGCCACCATCGCCACCAACTCCCGCTTCTCCAACTGGGCCATGGCCACCGGTATTTCCCGCATCGAAAACATGGCTTCAGATGACGGGCTCTACACCGAGTCCCTGATTACCGGCATCACCCAGAGCAGCGGTGAAGTGAAGGAACGCATCGACGCCTTCCTCAACCGCAAGAAAAAAGCCTGAACGTCCACCAACGACAAGAACAGAGGAGTCGCCCCATGAATATCAACGATCGCCACTTCATCGTTACCGGCGCCAGCTCAGGCATTGGTGAGGCCGTTGCCCGCCGCCTGCATAAGCTCGGCGCCCGTATTACCCTGGCCGACATCAATACCGAAGGCGGCAACCGAGTCGCAAACGACCTGGCCGAGCGTGCCAATTTTATTCAGACCGACATTGCCGATGAAGCCTCGGTACAAAATTGCATCGATCAGGCTTTAGAGCGTTTTGGCTCGATTGATGGACTGATCAACTGTGCCGGCATTCCGGGTGCAGAACGCGTCATCGGCCGCGATGCCCCCCACCGTCTGGATACCTTCGAACGCGCCCTGCGCGTCAATTTGCTCGGCACCTTCAACATGATTCGCCTCAGTGCCGACCGGATGCAGCACAACACACCCGGGGAAGACAACGAACGTGGCGTCATCATCAATACTGCCTCCGTGGCTGCCTTTGATGGCCAGATTGGTCAGGCCGCCTATTCCGCCTCCAAGGGTGGCGTATGCGCCATGACCCTGCCGGTCGCCCGAGAGCTTGCGCGTTTCGGAATCCGTGTCATGACCATCGCCCCCGGTATCTTCCAGACCCCGATGATGGATGTGCTGCCGCCGGAGGTGCAGGACTCACTGGGGGCATCCGTGCCCTTCCCCCAGCGACTGGGCAAGCCGGAAGAGTTTGCTTCACTGGTACAGCAGATCATCGAGAACAGCATGCTCAACGGTGAAGTGATTCGACTGGACGGCGCCATCCGCATGGCTGCCAAGTAAACAACACAAGAGGTGGATGATGAGTCTCTATCAGGCCCCGCTCAAGGATATTCAGTTGCTGGTCGAAAACGCCCTGACCACAACCGGACTGGACGAACTGCCAACCATGGCCGATTTCGATACCGAGCTGGTCAATGCCGTACTTGAAGAAGCGGGCAAGTTTGCCGCCGGTGAGCTGGCACCACTCAACCGCATGGGAGATATCCAGGGCTGTCGTTTCGAGGATGGCAAGGTGATGACCCCGGATGGCTGGAAGAACGCCTACCGCCAGTTCTGTGATGCCGGCTGGATGGGACTTGCGCTGCCAGCAGAATTTGGCGGCCAGTCGCTGCCGCGCTTCATTGCCCAGCCGGTGAATGAAATGTGGCTGTCGGCCAACCTGGCCTTCATCATGTTCCACGCGCTGACTCAGGGCGGCAGCGAGATCCTGATGCACTTCGGCAGCGATGAACAGAAGGCGCGCTACCTGGAACCGCTCATTTCCGGTCGCTGGACACTGGCCATGTCTCTAACCGAACCCAATGCAGGTTCAGACCTGGGCGCACTCACCACCCGAGCAGTGAAACAGGACGATGGGCGTTACCTGATCAAGGGGCAGAAAATCTACATCACCTACGGCGACCACGATCTGGCGGACAACATTGTTCACCTGGTTCTAGCCCGAACACCCGATGCGCCGGCCGGCAGCCGCGGTATTTCGCTGTTCTTGGTGCCCAAGTATCGCATCCGTGAAGATGGCACCCTCGGCGAAGCCAATGATGTCCGCTGCACCGGCATCGAACACAAGACAGGTCTGCACGGCAGTCCGACCTGTTCTATCAGCTACGGCGACAAGGATACCTGCTACGGCGAGCTGATCGGTGACGAGAACCGCGGACTTGCAGCCATGTTCATATTGATGAATGAGGCCCGCCTAAGCTGTGGTATTCAAGGCGTGGCTCTGGGTGAGGCCGCCTATCAGCAGGCGCTGGAATATGCACTTGAGCGCACCCAGGGCACTGATTACCGTGGTGGCCGTGAACGGGTAGCCATTGCTCAGCACCCGGATGTGGCACGCATGCTGCTGTCGATTCGTTCGGAAGTGATGGGGCTGAGATCACTCAGCTACCTGATTGCGGCCCAGATCGACAAGGCCGAACATACGCCCGACGCCGATGAGCGCAAGCGACTGCAAGATCGGGTCGCCCTGCTGACTCCCGTGTTCAAGGCCTACGCCACGGAGAGAGCCAACCTGATGGCGGGCACCGGTATCCAGGTCTTCGGCGGCATGGGCTTTGTGGAGGAAACCGGCGTTGCCCAGCTGATGCGCGATGCACGCGTAACCACCATCTACGAAGGCACCACCGGAATCCAGGCTCGCGATCTGGTGTTCCGCAAGATTCAGCTCGATGAAGGGGTTGCACTCAAAGCCCTGCTGGACGAAATAGATGCCGATGCCAACCGTCTTGAGGACCTGCCGCAGGCGACCGACACCCTGCGTCAGGCAACAGGCGCACTTCGTGACCAGATTGTCCCCATGGTCAGCAGCGGCAATCTGCTGCGGCTCAATGCCGGAGCCGTACTTCTGCTGGAAGCACTGGGAACGCTCTGCTGTGCCTGGCAGCTGGGCAATCTGGCTGCACTGGCCTTGAGCCGTCGCGATCAGGACCCTGTTTACTACGGGAACCTGATCGCTCTGGCGGAGTATTACTTTGCTCACAGCCTGCCCGCTATCCAGGCACGCTTACTGAGCTTCGAGCAGGCGGAAGCCGGTATTGCGAATTACCGCTTCGACGACTGACGCTCAGCATCACATAACAAGAATCAAGACAACGCAACCGCGGGCCGCGACAAAGACAACAAACCGGCCCGCGATGGAGATGCCAAACATGCTTGCCGACTTTCACCCTGTTAACGTAAACAACTATGGTGTGGATGTAGAGATCCGCGAAGACGGCGTTCAGATCGTTCGCTGCCCGCAACCGCTAGCTGAATACGCCGAACACATGATCGAGCGCCTTGAGTTCTGGGCAGCGGAAGCTCCGGAGCGCGTGCTCATTGCCCAGCGCGATGCTCAGGATGACTGGGACTCCATTACCTATGCCGATACCCTCAAACATGTCCGTGCTCTGGCCGCCTGGCTGGTGACTCAAGACCTAGGACCGGAACGCCCCCTCGTCTGCCTTTCGGGCAACAGCAATGAACACCTGCTGATCAGCCTTGCAGCCATGTATATCGGCATCCCCTTTGCGCCGATTTCGACCGCTTATTCACTGGTGTCTACCGATTTTGGCAAGCTGCGTCATATTTTTGACCTGCTGACACCGGGCATAGTGTTTGTGGACAACCTGGGCCCCTTCCGCGATGCCATTGATGCTGTCGTACCCGCCACCACCCCATTGATTGCGGTTTCCAGTGCCCATGCGATGGATGAGCTGAACAACCCCGTGTTCGATTTCAATGAGCTGCTCAAAACCCCGACTTCGCCCTTAGCCGAAGCGGCAAAGGCGCGGATCGACGGCGACACCATCGCCAAGTTCATGTTTACCTCCGGCTCCACAGGCATGCCCAAGGCGGTTATCAATACCCAGCGCATGCTCTGCGCCAATCAGGAAATGATCCGAAGCATCATGGCATTTCTCAAGGACGAACCGCCGATCATGGTGGACTGGCTACCCTGGAACCACACGTTTGGCGGCAACCACAACATCGGCATTGCCCTGTATAACGGCGGCAGCCTGTATATCGACCACGGCAAACCAACGGAAAAGGCATTCGACATCAGCCTGAACAATCTGCGGGATGTGGCGCCCACGGTCTATTTCAACGTCCCCAAAGGCTATGAACTGCTGGTGAAAAAGCTGCGTCAGTCTCCAGACATCGCCAAAACATTCTTCTCTCGCCTGCAGCTGACCCATTTTGCCGCAGCCGGACTTTCCCAGCACATCTGGGATGCCCTGGATGCACTTGCCATTGAACATACGGGCAAAAAAATTCCCATGATCACGGGACTGGGTGCTACCGAGACCGCACCTTCAGCACTGTTCGCATCGATCGAGGAATGTGCGTCCGGTGTGATCGGCACACCGCTGCCGGGCATCGAGATGAAACTGGTACCCAACGGTGACAAGCTTGAAGCGCGCATTCGCGCCATTTCAGTCACTCCCGGATACTGGCGTGCTCCCGAACTGACGGCACAGGCGTTCGATGAAGAAGGTTTTTACTGTCTCGGCGATGCCATGAAGTACATTGACCCGGAGCGACCCAACCGCGGCTTCCGCTTCGACGGCCGCGTGTCCGAAGATTTCAAACTGGATACAGGTACCTGGGTCAGTGTCGGTAACCTGCGCGCACACCTTATCCACTTCTTTGCTCCCTATGTGCAGGATGTGGTGATTGCCGGTCATGATCGTGCTTATGTGTCGGCGATGATTTTCCCGGATCTGGGCCATTGCCGCGCTCTGGTACCGAACAGCGATGAGCTGTCCGACTGTGAACTGCTGCGCGCGCCCCATCTGCGTGAAACCTTCCAGCGCTTGTTGGAGCAGATGGCCGAAGCCAGCACCGGTAGCTCTACCCTGATCCGCCGCATGCGACTACTCGATCAGCCCCCCTCCATCGACCTGAATGAAGTCACCGACAAGGGTTCTATCAACCAGCGTGCAGTGCTGAAAAGCCGTGATGAGCTGGTCAGGGACATGTACAGCGAACAGCCCTCCGAGGAGGTGTTCCGGCTCGAGCGCTGAACCGGCACCACCCGCCGTCCTAGTTGCCCCGGAACCGATGTGAACAACCGATTTACGGAAACACGAACCATGAAAATACTTGTCAGCGTCAAGCGCGTCATCGATTACAACGTCAAGGTGCGCATCAAAGCCGATAACTCCAATGTCGACCTGGCCAACACCAAAATGGCCATGAACCCCTTCTGTGAAATCGCCGTGGAAGAAGCGATCCGACTCAAGGAGGCGGGAATCGCGACTGAAGTGGTGGCGGTATCCATCGGCCCCAAAGCGGTGCAGGAACAACTGCGCACAGCTCTGGCTCTGGGTGTCGACCGAGCCGTACAGGTTGAAACCGATGATATGCCCGAACCGCTTAACATCGCCAAGCTGCTGGCCAAAGTGGTCGAAGCCGAGCAACCCGGCCTGGTGCTGCTGGGTAAGCAGTCCATCGACGGCGACAACAATCAGACCGGGCAGATGTTGGCGGCACTCACCAGTCGTCCCCAGGCCACTTTTGCCTCTGCCATCAAGCTCGAGGCCGACAGGGCAATTGTCACCCGTGAGATCGATGGCGGCCTGCGCACGCTTGAGCTAACTCTCCCGGCCATAGTGACCACTGACCTGCGCCTGAACGAACCACGCTATGCCAAGCTGCCTGACATCATGAAAGCCAAACGCAAGCCACTGGATGTCAAAACCCCGGCCGATCTAGGTATCACCCTGAAAACCCACGTCCGTCAACTCAAAATTGAGGCTCCGGCGGCCCGTCAGGGCGGTATCAGGGTGGACAGCGTGGATGCGCTGATCGACAAACTCAAGCACGAAGCCAAGGTGCTTTAAGGGGATTTGGATGAGTATTTTATTGATTGCCGAACACGATAATCGGACGCTCAACCCGGCGACACTCGGTGCCCTGAATGCCGCCCTTCAGATCGGTGGCGACATCTCTGTGCTGGTGGCCGGCAAGGGCTGTCGGGCCGTTGCCGAAGAGGCCGCCCGAGCGGCCGGTATTGGTCGGGTGTTGCTGGCCGATCATGACGCCTATGCGAAAGGACTGGCGGAAAACCTTGGCAGCCTGATCGCCGATCTGGCCGGCGACTTCAGCCACCTCATCACACCGGCAGGCACCACCGGCAAGGATGTCATGCCTCGCGTGGCCGCATTGCTGGATGTTGGCCAGCTGTCGGACATCATGGCCGTCGAATCTACCGATACCTTCAAACGGCCGATCTATGCCGGCAACGCCATCGCGACCGTACAGTCCGTTGACCCGATCAAGGTGATCACCGTACGTACTTCGGCGTTCGATCCTGTTGCCGCCGAAGGTGGCAACGCCGCCATTGAGGTAGTGAACAACGTCTGTGATGCCGGCCTTGCTCGCTTCATCAGCGAAGAACTGGCGCAGTCGGACCGGCCCGAACTGGCCTCTGCCCGCATCGTCGTTTCCGGTGGCCGTGGTCTTGGCAGTGGCGAAAATTTCGCCCTGCTGGAACAGGTGGCCGACAAGCTGGGAGCGGCCGTAGGGGCTTCACGTGCTGCCGTGGATGCAGGCTTTGTCAGCAACGACCTTCAGGTAGGTCAAACCGGCAAGATTGTGGCACCCGACCTTTACATCGCCGTGGGCATTTCCGGTGCCATCCAGCATCTGGCCGGCATGAAGGATTCCAAAGTGATTGTGGCGATCAACAAGGATGAAGAAGCCCCTATCTTTCAGGTAGCGGATTACGGCCTGGTCGCCGACCTCTTCCAGGCGCTGCCGGAGCTGGAATCCCGGCTCTGATAGCCAAGGCGATATCACTCCTGCCCGGCGGCGGCCGGGCTGCATGAATCAGAGGTAGACCATGCGTGAATCGATGGAATTTGATGTAGTAATCGTAGGCGCCGGGCCTGCCGGGCTTTCGGCGGCGTGCCGTCTGATGCAACAGGCCAAGTCAGCCGAGCAGGAACTGACCGTTTGTGTAGTTGAAAAAGGATCTGAGGTCGGCGCCCATATTCTTTCCGGTGCCGTGATGGAAACCCGCGCACTGGATGAGCTCTTCCCCGACTGGAAAGAGAATGGTGCCCCGCTGAAAACGCCTGTGATAGAAGATCAGGTGTTTCTGCTCAAGAATGAAACCGGTGCCATCAAACTGCCCAACGCCTTTGTGCCCAAGACCATGCACAACGACGGCAACTATGTTGTCAGCCTCGCCAATGTCACCCGCTGGCTGGGTGAACAGGCAGAACAGCTGGGTGTAGAAGTGTTCCCGGGC
>NZ_FNRJ01000047.1 GCF_900107855.1 Marinobacterium iners DSM 11526
CACTACAATAAACAGCGCCCTCATGGCAGTATCGGAAATCTACCGCCGGTGTCTCGAATACCGAAGCTGCGTGAACAACGTGTTTAGTATTCACAACTAGCAATATTCACGACACAGGAACAACTGCTGCAAAACAGCATAACCTAAACCAGTCTGGTCCTGCTGTTCGAGCTGTCAGATGTTAAGAGCTAACAGCTAGTCCATCTTTACCACCTGAAGAGACCAATCACATCCGGTTAAAGTAGGGAGATCCTGCAAACTTCATAACATCTGGTACAAAGAAAAACCTGTTGAAATAGCCTTAGATGATGTTTCTCATAGATTCCCTATCAAACACCACACTTACGCTGATGCATAGTAATGAACATGTGAACATAATAGTCACCATTGGTATCAATGATCCATTTGCGAAGAAACCAACTAACGCACTGCAAATTGCGCCAAATGTGAAGCCGAAAAATCCTGCTAACGCTGTTGCTGAAGCACTATTTTTAGGAAAAATATTTGTGATTCTAGCCATAGAGTTGGCTACGAGCATCCCATGCC
This sequence comes from Marinobacterium iners DSM 11526, assembly GCF_900107855.1. GTDB lineage: Bacteria > Pseudomonadota > Gammaproteobacteria > Pseudomonadales > Balneatricaceae > Marinobacterium > Marinobacterium iners. Next base: position 547 of record NZ_FNRJ01000047.1, read on the forward strand.
AGCATAAGACTGTCATTATCATAAAAGATAAAAAATATACATTAATTTCCGTTAGTGAAATCGTGAAAATAAGTAATAATAAAGACATAAAAAACTGAGAAAACTTTGATAATATTAATATTTTCCCAAGATCATGGCGATTTAGAAAATGTATATTTATCCAATTAAATGCAATAAGAGAAAAAACATTGGCCGCAAAGAAAAAAGGGTATAGTTTCTGGTTTAAATTAAAATATTCTATGTATAACCATGGAGAGGCAGTTATATAAGAGAAAAGACTTCCATACATACAACCTATGGAAAAGATATTTACCACCGCCTTTCGGGAACGAATTATAAGTAAGTATCGATACGCAAAGCCAATTTTATTTATATTAGTGTTATTATCTTTTGTTTCGCTAAAGAAAAAAACAACAAAAAAAATAATCAATAATGCATAACAAAACAACGCTATGAATATTGATCTCCAACCAAAGAACTCAGTTATCACTAAACCAATAGATGGAGATATTATAGGTGTAACCATCATTATCATAGAGACTTTAGATAGTATCTGAGCTCCTTTATTTAGACTATATATATCACGAACAATAGCAGGTACGTTTACAGCAGTAATTCCAGCAACAACCCCTTGAAATGCACGGAAGAACCATAAACCCTCAATATCTTCTGAAAATGCAATAAAAATTGTTGCTATTATATATAAAAACAAACCATTTATGATGCATATTCTACGACCGAAGTGATCTGATAATGGGCCACCGAAAAGCTGCCCAACTGCAAACCCGATTAAAAAAAGGCTAATTGATAGCTCAACTTTGTGTATAGTAACATCGAAAGAATCTGCGACTATAGGAAGGGCCGGCAAATATGCATCGGTAGAAAGAGGACCTAGCGCCGTAAGAGATGCAAGAACCAACAAAAACAACCGGCCCCTATTATTTTCCCGTGCACTAGTTTCATTAACCATTATTAATAATCCGCACAGTTGAATTGGTTTTAATAATATATTATTAAAATTATAAAAAGTTCGCTAAAACCCTCCATTGCCTTCTAAACAGCTGAGTTAATCCATCATTAAGAGCATAATTCATAGTAATCATCAGTATTAAAAATGCTCTGAATTAATTAATTCAGAGCATGAAAAACAGTAAATATTGTCATGGTTTTATCAGATCTAGCTCAATACAGTTAGAAACCGTTCATTAAGTTGACGATCATGATAGAAAATTGCTTTACCCAACTCGCCCGCATCCCAGGTCACCGGCTCGTGGTCCGGGTAGTGGTAGTCGCCACCGCAGAAAACCTCGTTACGATTGCCGGA
>NZ_FNRJ01000026.1 GCF_900107855.1 Marinobacterium iners DSM 11526
AAAGTCAATTCCACATAGCGAACGACCCGTTCCGGCAAGCGGTATTTGGCGGCACCTGTACGCCTCCGCATGGCCTGTTGATGCGCTTTGCCGGGATTGTATGCCTCTCGGCTACTGTTGCGTTTCAACTCCCGATAGACCGTCGAACGATGGACTTTGACTGCTTGGGCAATCGCTGTTGCTGGACTTCCCTGCGCAAGAAGAACCGATATCTGGTATCGTTTCCCCTCGGTCAACTGCTGATAACTCATGGTGATACATCTTTTACTTTGGCGAGCGAAAGCGTACCACTAATCAGCAGTTGGCCACCGCTCGCCGTTCAACCATGAGTGTCGCACTTATTATCTGAACTCCCGGAATACCTTCAGGCTGCATAGGCGGGTGTCGCACTTCGGAGTTGAATTCGCGTAAACATAAACGTGAGTGTACCAATAAGTGTCCATAAAAAATGTAACTGAAATTTTGTTGAAATATAAAGACCACCCGGAGTTCTTGGGCGTCGAACTGATTGATGTTAATCAGCGAGGTGCAGTTGATGACACTCTGCTCCATATTGCTGCAAGAATGGGTGAAGTTGAAGATGTAGAAATACTGATAGCAAATGGCGCAGATGTAAATATCGTTGGTGATCTTGGCAATACCCCTTTACATCAAGCTGCAATGAACGGCAGATGTAATGTAATAAAGGTATTGCTTAAATCAGGGGCAGATTTATTATTGAAGAATGAATTTGACCAAACGCCACTTAAAGTCGCTGAACTTGGAAGTCACAACGATGCTGTAAGACTGTTAAGGAAGCGATAAATTTCAGTTTCGTTCAAAAATTTTGCAAGTTCCTTTGGTGTATCGCCATCAGTATTTTTGATGGCGATACTTGCACCACGATCAACTAACAATTTCACCACATCGATATGTCCTTGCTCCACTGCGTCATGGAGCGGCGAGTATCCATGCTCACCTTTAGCATTAATATCTGCGCCACTTCCAAGCAAAATCGAAACCTCTTCAATTAGTCCACGCGTTGCCGCAATGTTGATTGGATAATCTCCAAATAAACTTTTTGTATTGACTGTTGGTATAGGCATTTCACTGTATTCTGGCAATTCTGCATAGTCGCGCAATATACTTTCCAGTCTTTTGTCACTTGGATTATTCACACTGATCACCACAATTATCTTGAATCCAATTTTCAAGATTCCGAATTGCATTACGTGTATTCTGAATTTCAGTCATATGACCAGCATAACCATCGTTATACCATTTGCGGCTGAAGTTCTCACGTAATTGAAGGCATTGCTTTAGCCTATTCAAGTTGTTCTTAGCGTCTGTACATGGGTCTCCAGTTGGAGGAATCGGGGTTTTACAAATCCGACTATATTCCTTTCTCTCCCTTGCTTTATCAGCTTTGTCCGTTGGCGTGTCACCGGGAGTACTGAGGATTGCAGCCAACGCTATACCACCGGCAATGGTAGTTCCAATTCCAGCACCGACACCGCAACCAACTGGTCCACCCCATGCCCCGGCAAGACAACCTGCGGCAGGGTTTAACCCATTCGGGTCGGTATACATTACTGGGTTTTGGTAAGCGTACCCGTAAGTGTTGATTCCACCTTGAAGCCCAATGGGATCACTCTGAACATACCTTCCAAGACTGGGATCATAATCCCTGAAGTAGTTGTAGTGTAACCCGGTTTCCTCATCGTAGTACTGCCCTGGGTAGCGCAGAGAGAAGGTGAATAGCTGACTGTCACCGTCCGGGTCTTCATTGGCTGTGTGGCGACCAAAGGGGTCGTTATCCCAACGCCAGACAATTTGGTTGTCGCTGGCTCGGCTAATGCGTCGTGGAGTGTTGAGGTGACCCGTATGGATGTAATACTTCTCAACGCCGATATACGTGGAGTCAGTACCCCACCGTTTGGAGAGCCTGTCACTTTCACCGGCCCCCACAGTTATAGGCGCTGGCCCGAAATGCACACCCTGCTGGCCAGGCCTGCACACTAAAACCGGAAAAGTGTGCAGGCCGGACTGGTCAAAATGACCACACCAAATAAACTCCGCCCCATTTAGCCTATTAGGATAGGCCATATAGCAGCCATTTAATCCAGCTTATTAAGTTTGCATAATTTTTTTATTTTAATAAACTTCTCTGAAAAATCTCCATATATATCCACAGGAGCATTATAAATTTTCTGATTATCTGCAACGTATTTCAGAGCAGGATTTAAGTCTTTAATTCTTGACGATATCATTTGAGGATCATGCTCAAGTAAATATATCACCATATCTAAAAAGTAACTCGAAAAATCAGCAGCTTCATGATCAGGGAAATCACCTGAAATAATAAAGTCTCTCAATCCTAAAACATAATAATCAAATACTCTTTTTGGCATAAATCTTATTTCGTAAACCAGTTCTATGCCATCTTTATGGAACTGGCTTTGTAGTTGCTCATTAGATCTACCAAAAAAAGATCCATAAGCACTTTTTTGATCAAGATCTTTCCAATACTCTCCCCAATCTTCTTCAGAAGGTATATTACCCATCAAACAGTCCTATATGGTAAAATGTGTTTACTTAATCTAGTTACACTGGTTTTTTTGCTGCTCACACTGCTCAGCCAGTCTACGATACTTCTGCGCTCGTTGAAGCTCTTTCAAAATTTCCAGCTCATGCCACCCAGGCATCCATCGGTCGTCCCACTGCTGGCGCAATTCAGCACACATTTGAGCCTGTTGCTGGAGGTTCCTCAAGTCCTGGCACTTATCACCGGATGGTGGCAATGGCCCCTTACATTGAGCCTTGTAATAGTCATACTCTACCTGTGCTTGGGGATCATCAATCCATTCCTTACTTTCAGGTGGCGCCTCATTTAGCTCTGCACTAGGTCCTGCTAGGAGCGCTAAGCCCGTTATACCTGCGAGTGTCGTCCAGAAACCAGCCGAGCTTCCGCCAGCAACAAACGGCAGTGCCAGCGCCGGTAACAATAATCCCGAGGGATCAGCGTAACGCACGGGATTCCCTCCAACATACCCATAGGTATTCAAACCGGCAGCTAATCCAATCGGATCACTCTCGATGTATCTGCCGGTTGCGGGGTCATAATCCCTGAAGTAGTTGTAGTGTAACCCGGTTTCCTCATCGTAGTACTGCCCTGGGTAGCGCAGAGAGAAGGTGAATAGCTGACTGTCACCGTCCGGGTCTTCATTGGCTGCGTGGCGACCAAAGGGGTCGTTATCCCAACGCCAGACAATTTGGTTGTCACTGGCTCGGCTAATGCGACGTGGAGTGTTGAGGTGATCCGTATGGATGTAATACTTCTCAACGCCGATATACGTGGAGTCAGTACCCCACCGTTTGGAGAGCCTGTCACTTTCACCGGCCCCCACAATTGTAGGCGCTGGCCTAAAATGCACACCCTGCTGGCCGGGCGTGCACACCGAAACCGGAAAGGTGTGCACGTGCTGCTGGCCAGCATGCATAATAATTAAAGTATTCCGCCCCTTATTTTTTGTAAAGGCACATTATAAGTTGCCATCAACAACATATGATATATTTACATTTCTCCATTTCTCAACCTTAGTTGGAATATCCTCAGTCGGAGGATAATAAACAATAAGACTATTATTTGAATTCCATTCAATTTTTATATTTTTTGGCCCATGCAACGTAAATATCCAATCATCATATTTATCAGGATCAAAGCCTTCCTTCTCTACTCGAAGGCTTAATACTCTAACGTAAGGAATGGTCGCGCCACAGTTCCTTTCAAAGGACGTTAGAATATAAGACTTATCAGGTGATGCATTCTCAAATAGCAATTCATTGCTACACAAATCAGGTCCGCATCCTGATAATAAAAAAACAAAGCCGATGATAATAACTATCCATGGCCTTTTAATACCCCATGCATTCACAGTACTCAATACCCTTTTTAACCTGTTCTTGATCAGCAGGATCATCACCATAAGGATATCCTCCATACGGACTACCCAAGTCTGTCCTTGTAGGGTCGGCTTCCTGATTTGCCCATCCAGCAAATCTATACAAAACTTGATCGGGGAATCCAAATGCAGAACCTGTTGCCCCATAATTGAAGTTCCCGAAGTCTTCGTACTTTCTCCCTTTCTGTTTATAATCCCATGGCGCTTTTCCTCGTACCTGAGCTTTGAACCAGAAAGGATTATAACTACGATCAGCTATCCACATATTTATGTCGACAAAGGCCCCTGGTGGAGATGGTGGGACATTTCCACAGCGAGTTGGAGTCATCTCAGATGTGTAATAACCGCTAGGAGGAAGGGGACCTACAAAGTCATCACTATATTCTTCCAGCCCAAACGGATCTATCAACTGCAAGGGATTGGCACCAACGTACAGATAGGTGTTCAGCCCGCCTTCAAGCCCAATCGGATCAGACTCAATGTACCGCCCCGTACTGGGGTCGTAATCCCTGAAGTAGTTGTAGTGTAACCCGGTTTCCTCATCGTAGTATTGCCCTGGGTAGCGCAGAGAGAAGGTGAATAGCTGACTGTCACCGTCCGGGTCTTCATTGGCTGTGTGGCGACCAAAGGGGTCGTTATCCCAACGCCAGACAATTTGGTTGTCGTTGGCTCGGCTAATGGGTAGTGTTCAGAATTCTGTGTCATTTCTTTAGACTGAACCGAAAAGAGATGACTCATGACCAAACCTACGTTCGATATGGATGCCGCATTTCAAGCTCTGCGTGAGGGCAAAGACCTCACAGGCCCCCACACCTGTAGGCGCTGGCACAGAATGCACAGCCTGCTGGTCAGGCGTGCACACCGAAACCGGATAGGTGTGCACACCGTGCTGGGCTAAATATCCTTCTTAGACCTGATCACGAACTCACTCGGAACAGACTTCCTTTACAGGTAAACCATCTTTCAATGAATAGTATTCTCGACAACCTTTTGCACTCTTTCTTAAACCGATATCCACTGCATCCATAACCTCAAAAACGCTGACCATTCCACTGTTATCCCAGTCCATATCAGACCATTTATAATCTTTAGAAAGGCCTAATCCAATAAATACAATAAAATAGAAAGCCGTTAATAAAAAAAGAGCAAAAACCATTTTTTTCATGTTTACTCAACCATTTTCCTAGCCCAAGGAGGATTATAAAACCTTTGGGGAGGTGATTGTGGAATGACATATTCATCACCTATAAGCCCTTCCTCTTTCAAATCATCGTATAGTCCCTGAGGAGTAACACTTACCCCCATATCGCAGCCTAACTGTTCCAAACCACTTTCAAGCGGATCGCCGCAGTTATGTCCCAGCACTCCCTAACTACCTTTTCCCTGTTGCCATGCCAGCCTCTTTTCTAGCTGTTCTTCTTGAGCGAACGTTAGGTTCAATTTCAAGGCTTTCGTATCTCTGAAATCATTCCGTTCCAAATATTGATCTGTTGGGAGCACAGTCATACCATCCGGCCCATAGGTATATGGTCGTACCATTGATATTTGTTGCGACATGACCCATTGATGACCCTCCCCACCCAGCACCAGCATGCATAAAGACATTGGTTTCAAGACCTAATGGATCAACATCAACTGTTGGATTCCCACCAACATAAGCATATGTATTCAGCCCACCTTCAAACCCAATCGGATCACTCTGAATCTACCGCCCCGTACTGGGGTCGTAATTCCGGAAGTAGTTGTAGTGTAGCCCGGTTTCCTCATCGTAGTACTGCCCTGGGTAGCGCAGAGAGAAAGTGAATAGTTGGTCGTTTACAGTCCCTTGTGCCTCAGGCCAGTGCCTCACTGTCCATACCAGATCAACAAGCCCTGTCACTTTCACCTGCCCCCACACTTGTAGGCGCTGGCTCCAAATGCACACCCTGCTGGCTAGGCGTGCACACCCAAACCGGAAAGGTGTGCAGGCCGTGCTGCCCAAAATGTAATTTCTAAATCTACCATGACTTTATTTATCTAAGTTTTTCACTTCAGAGCCAGGAGAGATATTAGGCATACCATGCAGATTAAAGAGGCATAATGGAAAACATTCTTTGCAAGAATAGTCATTTCGCCCAATTTTCTGATTTGCGGAAATTCACTTTCCTTATGACATCCAGTTTTTAAGAAATCATCATAAAGTGATGTATTTCTCATCAATATAGTTGAAACTCCCCATGGGTTACCTAATTCATCCATAGCTTTATTCATATGAAGTCTCATTTTTTTAGCAAGAAAAACACCAAAAGCCAAATATAAACATAAAGAAACACCTGAAATTATTACCGCCACAATAAAAACCGTATCAATAAAACCATAAACATTCATATCTAATCCCATAATTTATAGTCAGGCAGGATTTTCACCTTATATGTTTCCTGGGATGTCACTTCTCCTGTAAATCCTCCGACACCTGGCCCCCTCCGACCTTTAGCACCTGATATTTCACCATCAGATTCTGTTATACCACCTGAAAAACCAAAGGTACCTTTAACTTTAATCGGGTTAGCTAGACCGCCTGCCACACCTTGAACATCATCACGAGAACTGGATGACTCAAAAAGCTCAGTATCATCTGGCATCAACTCACCAGTTCCCAATGCAGCCTCACCGCCTCCTGCATAAAAATATCCAGTACCATCAAGCTCCTGATGAGTGACAACACAATACAGACCATTTCCATCAGAAGCCAAAGCAAAGCTGGTACTCGTTCCCTTTCCGTCTGTAATGAACGTAAGGTTTACACCGATACTATCCCACCAAAGACCATAAGCATCCCAATTTGATATTGGGTTACCTCCAGCATATCTGTATGTATTCAACCCACCATCCAATCCAATAGGATCACTCTGAATATACCGCCCCGTACTGGGGTCGTAATCCCGATAGTAGTTGTAGTGTAACCCGGTTTCCTCATCGTAGTACTGCCCTGGGTAGCGCAGAGAGAAGGTGAATAGCTGACTGTCACCGTCCGGGTCTTCATTGGCTGTGTGGCGACCAAAGGGGTCGTTATCCCAACGCCAGACAATTTGGTTGTCGCTGGCTCGGCTAATGCGACGTGGGGTGTTGAGGTGATCAGTATGGATGTAATACACCGCAACACCACTGCCGGCGGGGCGCAGAGTCGCGACCGGGATATTGCCAAGCCAGACGGTTTCCTGAATGAGCTGGCCGTTGGCATCATATTCGCCTGCCAACTGACCGGCATCATCATAGACAAAGTAGCGTACACCGTTGTTGTTGCTTTTTCTTACTCTCTGTCCCAGTGCGTTGTAATCATACTGGGTAGTCTGGCCATAGCGGGTGGCGCTGCTCAGTCGCCCAGCATCATTGTAGGTATAAAGCGTATGGCCATCACCCAGGATGTTGCCGGCTGCGTCGTAGGTGTAAGTACGAGTAAGGCTGCCGTTTATGTGTGTCAAACGGTTGCTGTCCAGCGCTTGGGTAAATGTCGCTGGTGTACTGCCTGTTTCTGTCAGGCGGTTGCCGTTGGCATCGTAACTCCAGCTCTGGTTTAGCCCCGTCCCGGTGGCGGTGGTTAAACGGTCGAGCAGATCGTAACTGTAGGTGTGGCTTATGCCGGGAGGGTTGACCTCGTTCTGTTGAGTAATGCGGCGTGCGTCATCATAAAGGTACTGGGTTTGTCCACCACTGGTGATACCGGTCAGGTCGCCGTCGGTGTTGTAGTCGCGGTTGTGTGTAGTGCCATTTCCCCAGCTCCAGTGCTGAACTGGGCCAAAAGGTCGATATTGTATTGCGCTCAATAGAGGCGTAATGCCATTGAGGCTAATGCTGCTGATCTGTCCCGATGGGGTGTAGGTGTAATGCAGACTATTGCCTGAAGGCAGCGTCAGGCTCAGGCGCTGACCCGCTGCATTATAGGTGTAATCCTGAGCAAAACTGTGCCCATCCAGGGTATGGGTACGATTGGCCACCTGCCCTTGCGCCGTATAAATCCAATCGAGGGTGCCGATGTGATCTGTGATATGAGTCAGCCGCCCCGTGCCATTAATCCCCTGGTCGTATACATAGGTATAGGTTTGGTCTGGGTAACTGAGTTGGGTTAACCGGTTAAGACTGTCATAACTGTAGGTCGCGGTAACGCCACGTGCATCGGTACTGCTGGCCAGATTACCAGCACTGTCGTGGGTGTATGTGGTATCTCCGGTGTCGGGGCTTTGTAGCAGGCTCAGGTCGCCCAACGCGTTATGGTGATAGTAGGTGGCATGGTTTAATGGATCGATAACGGCGATCAACTGATCCAATGCGTTATAGCTGTACTGAGTCACCTCGGTATTGGGGTCTGTCACCTGAGTCAGCCGGTTATGGGCGTCATAGGCGTACTGAGTGTCGCGGTTGAGCGGAGCTTGTGTCTCGGTCAGGTTGCCGTTGTTGTCATAGGTGTAGTGGGTTGTAACGGCAGGCGTACCGGCAGCATCCAACGTCTGTACCAGGCGGTTCAGGGTGTTGAATGTTTGTGATTGGCGCATGGCCAGCGTGCTGGATGGATCGTAGCTTCGCGTCTGTGTTTGGTTGCCCAGTGCATCCAGAGTATATTCGATGTGGTTGCCTTGGCTATCTTCCAATCGCGTCAGACGCTGGGCGGCATCATAGGTATAGGTCAGTGTGCTGCCGTCGGGTTGTGTCAGGGTGTGCAGCAGCCCGGTTGGCCAATAGGTCAGAGTTGTGGTTTCTGTCCCTTGGGTATAGGCAATCAAACGCAGGCGCAGATCATAGGTGAACGTGGTGACCAGGCCGTTGGCATCGGTGATGCTCAGGGGTTGGCCATGGGCGTTATAGCTGTTGATCTGTGTTGTGTGATTCAGGGCATTGGTTATGGTTTTCACCCGACCGCACTCGGCCCCGGTGGTGCACGCGTAATAGCTGTAGGTGGTGATATCGCTGATATCGGTGCGTGGTCCATCCGCGGTCAAGACACGCCCTTGATTGTCATATGTCCAGCTCCAGGTACGTGATAGTGGTGGCGTTTGACCCATATCGGTCAGAGTACGGCTGAGTAAATGACCGTTACTGTCATAGCTGTACTCTGTACGTCGATTTCCCTCATCCACTTGTACAGGCAGGCGATACGTTGGGTGCCAAATAGTGCTGATGGTACGTTCAACCGCTGTGCCGCTCGCTTCGGTACGGATTGTAGGCAGGTTGCGGCTCAGGTCGTAGGTATACTGGGTCGGAACGTTATTGAAATCGACCCGCTGGCTGACATTGCCCTGAGCGTCATACTGACGAGTTTGCGCGGCACCGCCGCAGGTATTACATGCCTGGGAAATACCCGTGTTCTTCAGAGTATCGAGAATGCTGCTATAGGTGAATGTGCGTGAAGCACCCAAGGCATCGGTCAGAGTTCGCTCGCCATTAGCGGCGTAGCTGATACTGACTTCTCCTGCACCACCGCTGTGTGATGATCGAACGGCTCGACCTTGTGTGTCGTATTCAAAGTCGGCAAAGCGAGTGTTGTTTTCATCAATGATGCCCGTTAAGGCTCGTGGAAGGTTGGCTCCGGCTGTCAGGCTGCTCTCGTTATAACGATACTGGCGGCTGCTGTTGTCAGCGTAGGTAGTACTGATCAGGCGGTTGTTGGCATCGTAGGAAAACGTGATGGGCTCGCCAGCCGGATCTGTTACGGATGCAATACGCCCATGGGTATCGTAGGCCAGCGTAAGCGTGCGGCCATCGGTATCGGTGACAGTCTGCAAGCGATTTTGGGTGTCATAGGACAGGTGATGCGTCTGCCCGGCACGAGATGTGATGGATATCAGTCGCCCTTGCGCCGCATAGCGCTCGATGGTGTCATCAGAGGTTGTGAGCGTCCACCCACTGGTATTGCCATTGCCGTCAGTTTGGCGTTGCAACCGGTAATTTTGGTCTGCATCAGGTTGCCAGATTCCACCCGTCAAGTTGAAGTTATAGCGTTTCCCGTCTGCTCGATACAGTTTGACACGAGAAGGAGAACCGCTGCCAAGGCCGGTTACCACCAATGAACGTTGGTAATGATGACGCCAGTTGTCCCCCAGCGGTCCACTTTCTTGGCTGAGTGCATTGTAATGTCGGATAAATTGCAGCGGCTGCGCACCCGTACCAACATAATCCTGCTCTTGCTGATATTTATTACCGGTCGCACTATTAATGGGGTTGCTGCCATTGGAAGGACACTCAGGGACGCCGGCATTTTTGGGTTGACAGTACCCCGAGTCATCAACGCTGCCTTCGGGGCAGGCGTCGGGAGAGCCGGTAGCCATATGGGTGACGGGGCCCATGGCGGTTGTTACCCAATAAAAGGCCAGTTTTCGCTCGATAACAAACTGACACCGTGCCTCTTGGCCCGAAAGGTACTCATTGACTGAAAGCGATTTGTAACGGTATTGAATTGATGGGTTTGCAGTACGCAGTGCCTGAATGCGGGCTTCTACCTCGCCATTGACACAGGCAGCTGTTGCCGTTGGCCAAGCGCCTGGGGCATACGTATTGGTCCACTCAATTTCAGCGAAGGTCGTTGATGAGAGGCATATGGACAGGGTTAGAGCACTGATTTGGCCTATTCGATAAGGCAACGTGACCCGCTTCGTCGCGGGAGCGTTGTTCCAATAGCCAGAACGATAAATATTGGCAGATGTGCGACGCAACATCATGGCGCTTCCTCCTTGAATGTATAGAGTGTGCATCCTGCACACTTTGCCTGTCGGCGAGATTCAATCTTTCATAGATTGAGTATAAATGCAAACGATCCCGAATCACACCTCATCAGCGGCGGCGTAAATCCAGCACTGCGCACCTGACTTCAGCTGGGCCGCAACCCGCACGTAATCGTCAACCTCGTAATCATCCGCCTGCGCCAGCTCCGCATCCGTCAGCTCGAATACCGTGCCCTGCACCTCATCCGCCGCATTGCCCGTGTAACGCAGAATGGGATGAAACGCCTTGCCACTCTCACGCAGCACCCGCTCATCCGTGATCTCGACCTCACCGATGATATAGCCCTGCAGGGTATCGGGCTGACCGCTCAGCTCGCGGCCAAAGTTGGCGACCTGAACCGATGGCTGCTGCAGGGTGCCGTAGGAGAACAGTGATGGCATGTTGGGACTCCGATAGTGCTATTGAGTTGTTTAATCTGGTTTCCAATCCGACCTGGTCAGACGATACAGGCGGACATCCCACCCAGCATAACGCGTTTCAATGAAATTGCTGAACCCAAGTTTTTCCAGTATGTGTATTGAAGCAGCGTGATTCTGCGCGACGATCGCAACAACGGACTCAAGGTTACAGGCTTCAAAGCCATAGTCGAGAGCCGCACGGGCCGCATCGGTCGCCAACCCCATTCCCCAACGGTCTTTGGCAAGACGGTAGCCAATTTCAACCTCATCACATCCATCAACCGTCGTTCGGCTCAACCCACAGTAGCCAATCAGCCTGCCGGACGGCTTCTCGATAACAGCCCACTGGCCATAACCAAGCTCGTCGTATGAGTGGGTACACCAATCAATAAACTCAGCTGTTTGCGCTTCGCTCAATGGGCCTTTACTGGAGTACTCCATGACATCCGGGTCAGACAGTATCGGCATGAGGGTCTTAACATCGGAAGATTCAAACTTTCTGATTTCAAGCCTGTTGGTTGCCGTTAGATACATGTGTGAAACCTGCCACGTATTCTGAAACCATCTCTCATGTTCAACCCCATTAATGTCAAATTCACAGCGCCAGCAATCAACTCAATGGCTTGTACCACATAAAAGCGGGTATCCAAAACACCTGCAGATGCCCACAGGTTGAGTAATACGGCACACGGGATCAGTACCAGGATTCCGTTCATACCTATAAAGGGCATTCTCTTTCTTTTCCGAGAAACAAGCACGCCGTTTCTACCCTTGGCCAAGGCGAAACCACTCGCCCCCGTGAATGCAATTGACGGCACAAGAATCAACAGACCTGGCCATACAATTAAGCGTTTCACTGTTGATATGGACTCAACAGAACCAAAGATCTCAACCAACACTGTTGCCGAGAAAAACGTCGCTATGCAGGCCATGGCAATAGCCGCTGCGAAACGATGGACGATGAGCATCAGGGTTTCCTCCAAGAAACACGATTGGTAACATGTTGTCATTGTGCAAAGAGCACCTCTTAATGTCAACATGTTGTCAATTCCACAGGGATCACCAATGAACGAGTCTCATAAAGGCCCAATCTTCACCGATATTGTGCTGGAAGTGTTTAAACTGGGAGGACTGCTAGTCAGCGAAGGCGATCAAATGGGCGCAGAGTTCGGCATTACAAGCGCCCGTTGGAAGATACTGGGGGCCCTTGCACTATCGGACGAACCGCAAACCGTACCTCAAATTGCGAGAAGCATGGGGCTGACGCGACAAGCGGTACAGCGACTTGTGGATGCCATGCACGACGATGCACTGTTACTGTTCAGTGAAAACCCGGGCCATAAGCGCGCCAAATGGATTAACCTCTCGGAACGTGGGAAAACGGTTTTCTCGAAACTGAGTGAAAAACAGTCGGGGTGGGCCGCCCAATGCTCAGAAGGTATCAGCGCAACCGAGCTGGAAACTGCACTGTCTGTACTGAAGCGTATCGCTCGCGCCATTGACCACTAGACATGCCCCGGTATTCGGCCCATTTGTCACCCTCTTTACAGCCCTTCTTTTGCTCGCTGAATTGCAGCTTCAATGGCTCGCTTCGCTTGTGGGCTGTTTTTCCAGCAGGTTGTCCTCAGCATTGAAGCAACCATTTCCGCTATATCATCCGCCTGATAGGTCGCCAACTCGGAAAGCGACTCTATACCGATCTCCTCAAAACGTTGCACAACGGTGTTGCCAACGCCTTTTACCGACAACAGTGCTTCTTTCTCCAGGCTGGAAAACCCCATATAAAATCCATTCCATTCAATATTTATACGCCATTATGGCGTGTATCCATTGCTGCAGAAAATCGTTTATTCTGGCAACCCCTCGAACGTTGGCACCTCTTCTGACGTCTTCTCCCAGTTGGCCTTGCTGGACGAAAAGATGTGCGCCGTTGGCAATATGGACACTTCAGTGTCCAAAGATCCTGCCGGCACGATAAGCACACCGGCCGCCTGAGTATTGGGCAATGCGGAGCCACAGAATTTGCAAAAACTCTTGCTGTGACGAGTCCCTGGCAACGTAAACGAGGTCACGGCATCAGCACCCGACAGCCAGCTCAGTTTAGCCGACTGTGAAAACAGATTGGCCGCATGAGCCGACCCCGTATCTTTTTTACAGCGCTGACAATGACACAGGTAAAAGCTGTCAAACTCCCCTTCTACCTTGAAGTGCACTGTGCCACACAAACAGGAACCGAGATGTTCTGCCATGACCTTTCCCCTATAACCTGTGAGTGAAATATACAAACAACTCAGCAGGAGCCGATAAGCCCCCCATCTTCTCAACCTTAACGCGCCCGTTTTTCTTCAAAACTTCCACCCGTTCGTTCAAGAGCTGTGGCTGTGCTCTGGGTATCGTCCACTCATGCCGGCTTTATCCCGTCCAACGTGGATGACGCCATCGCCACTTCTGCAGTGGCCATCCAGTGACTCGTTATAAACATAAAAGAGAGAGTACACCATGACTATGCAAGTAACCCACAGCAAAACCCCCTTGGTCACCCAACTAGACGCTATGGTGATCGGTGCCGGTGTCGCAGGCCTGTACCAGCTACATAAGCTACGTGAAATGGGACTGAATGTACGCGGTTATGAAGCGGGTACCGGTGTCGGCGGCACCTGGTACTGGAACCGCTACCCTGGCGCCCGTTTCGACTCCCAGGCAGAGATCTATCAATACTGGTTTTCCGAGGAGCTGTATAAATCCTGGCAGCCCAGCGAGCGCTTCCCTGCTCAGCCCGAAACCGAGCAGTGGCTCAATTTCGTGGCGGATCGCCTCGACCTGAAAAAGGATATTCAGTTCTCCACCCGTATTGTATCCGCCCACTACAGCGAAGACACCGGACGTTGGACCGTCACCACAGATGCCGGCGAAACCATCGACACTCAGTTTCTCATCGCTTGTTGCGGTATGCTCTCCGCACCGCTGAAAGACCGTTTCCCGGGCCAGGCCAGCTTCAACGGCGAGATACACCACACCGGTCTGTGGCCCAAGCAAGGTGTAGATTTCACCGGCAAGCGGGTGGCAGTCATCGGTACCGGTGCCACCGGTATCCAAGTGATTCAATCCATCGCACCCCAAGTGGAGTCATTGAAAGTCTTCGTGCGCACACCGCAGTACATTGTGCCGATGAAAAACTACAAGTACTCCAAGGAAGAGTGGGCCAAATGGGGTGAACGCTTCCATGAACTGAAATCCCGCGTACGCCAGACTTTCGCCGGTTTCGACTACGACTTTGAAGCACCACCCTGGGCCGACCTTACGCCAGAAGAACGCACCGATATCCTGGAACAGCATTGGCAGGAGGGCTCACTGTCACTGTGGCTGGCGACTTTCCCAGAGATTTTTTACGACGAAGCAGTCAGCGAAGAAGTGTCCAAATTCGTTCGCGCCAAAATGCGGGAGCGGCTGCATAACGACCCCAAACTCTGCGACTTGCTGATCCCCACCGATTACGGTTTCGGTACCCACCGCGTACCATTGGAGAACAAGTACCTCGAAGTCTATCTGCAAGACAATGTAGAGGCTGTGGACTGTCGCACGGCACCGATCGAAGAGATAGTCCCCGAGGGGATCCGTACTGCCGACGGCAAAATCCATGAGGTGGATGTCATCGTTCTGGCAGTTGGCTTCGATGCCGGCTCAGGAGCGCTGAGCCGCATCGATATCCGCGGTCGCGATGGCCGCGCGCTGAAACAGCAGTGGCAGCAGGAAATCCGTACAGCCATGGGGCTACAGGTCCACGGTTACCCGAACCTGTTCACCACCGGTGCTCCGCTGGCACCGTCCGCCGCACTGTGCAACATGACCACTTGCTTACAGCAACAGGTGGACTGGATCACCGGCTGCATCGACCACGCCCTGAAAAACGACAAGCAAACGGTTGAAGCGACCAAAGAGTTCGAGGATGCCTGGGTCGAACACCACGACGAGGTTGCATCGAAGACTCTGGTAGTCAAAACCGACTCCTGGTACATGGGCTCCAATGTGGATGGCAAACCGCGCCGCCTGCTCTCCTACATCGGCGGGGTGGGCAATTATCACAAGCGTTGCGACGCAATTGCGGCCGAGGGCTACCCCGGTTTTTCGATGTCCTGAGGTGTTTTCACCGTTACGCGGAAATCGCCGGCGGTACCCCGTCGGCGCATCCCCCGAGCCACACGTGCCGTCTGTAAGGAGATGTATCGTGAACAACTACTATTCGCAACAGAATCATGGTCCCTTTGAGCTGATTGGTATCGGCGACCTGCAACTTGAGGAGGGCGGTACATTGCCCGACTGCAGACTCGCCGTCTCGCTACATGGCCAACTCAACGCCGCTAAAGACAACGCGATTCTGGTACCAACCTGGTATTCAGGCACCAGCAAAATCATGGAACAGGTCTACATCGGTACTGGGCGGGCACTGGACCCGGATAAATATTTTATCATCTGCGTGAATCAAATCGGCGGCGGACTCTCCACCTCGCCAAGCAATAGCAACGGTCCCGACTTTCCCCAGATACGCATCGGTGACGATGTCCGCGCCCAATACCGCCTGCTGACTGAACATTTCGGCCTGACCAGCCTTGCCCTGGTCGTCGGCGGCTCGATGGGTGCTCAACAAACCTACGAGTGGGCAGTACGCTACCCGGAATTCGTCAAACGCGCCGCCCCCATGGCCGGTACGGCGAGGAACACCGAGCATGATTTTCTGTTTACTGAAACTTTGATTGATGCCATCACCACCGATCCAGGTTTTCACAAGGGCCTATACCACTCACCAGAACAGGTCGCTGCCGGCCTGAGGCGCCATGCCCAATTATGGACTGTTATGGGCTGGAGCACCGAGTTCTTCCGCACCAGACGCCATCAGGCACTGGGCTTTGCTTCGATGGCAGAGTTTGTGGACACCTTCATGACCGGCTACTTCGCCTCGATGGATCCGAACAACCTGCTGTGCATGGCGTGGAAGTGGCAGCGCGGCGATGTCAGCCGCCACACCGCTGGCGACCTGCCCGCTGCGCTGGGACGCATAAAAGCCAAGACCTACGTGATGCCGATTAGCCATGACATGTTCTTCCCCGTCAGCGACTGCCAGACTGAACAGCTGTTGATCTCCGGCAGTGAATTCCGCCCGCTTCAAAGTGTCGATGGTCATCTGGGTCTATTCGGCACAGATGCGCAGATGGTGGCACAATTTGACGCTAACATCCGAGAGCTGTTGGCTACGCCGGTCGTCTGAGGCTGGCATACGGTTTGCCTGTTTGGATCAATCATCCAATCATGTTGACCCAACACCCGTGACGACACTGTTCCAGGTACCCGGAACAAATAGCCCCAAAGTGTCATGGCATACTGCAGCGTTCAATGGCACTGTGGGGCTTGGATGGGTGGCAACACCCATCTCCCACTAACGGTATCGATTAAAATAAAAAACCATCCGGGCCGCTGGTCAATGAGGGTAACAATGCCGCAGCCAACCCTCTCCTGACCTGCAGGCAGCTGTGGCAGCAGGCCCTTGTACCGGGGCAAAACTTCAGAGTGAGGCAGCCGCTTCCCGCCTGAATAGCTGCGCAGAGTACGCGCCAGCCCGGCGAGGATAGTTCTATGCCGAAAGTCATCACTCCGGACGAGCTTCTCAAGTGGGTTCCGGGAAAACTACTGACCAGCAGTGCCTCTCTGGGCTGGAAAGACGTTGCCCAGCGCTCCTACCTGTACAAGGGACAGGAGGTGCCGATTCCCCCTCTCGATCACTTCATGATCGTACGCTACCGGAACGGTCATACCCCCATGTACCGCCAACTGGAAGACAGCAAAGGCACCCGCACCACCTGCGTACCGGGCGATATATCCCTGTTGACCAACGCCCAGAACTCGCACTGGCACTGGACCCAGGATATTGAGGTCGCCCACGTTTACCTGTCCAATGCCCTGATGTCTCGAGTTGCCTGCGACGTTCTCGACCGCTCAGTAGAGGATGTACGTCTACACGACGTATTGCAGTTACAGGACCCAGTCCTCAATGCAATCACAGATGCTATCAATACTGAGGTGCGCACCAACGGCTTGGGCGGTGCACTGTATGTCGAAGCACTGGGCATGCAGATGGCGGTACACCTGTTACGCCGCTACGCCAGCGTAACCTTTAGCGACCCCGCTGATGTCGGCGGATTGACACCGTGCCAGAAACGTCGCTTGGGCGATTACATTGAGTCCCACCTGCACAGCAGCATACGGTTGGAAGATCTGGCCCAAGAAGTTGGACTTGGGGTATGGACCTTCTCGCGCAAATTCAAGGAGAGCTTTGCCTCCTCACCTCATGCGTTCGTCACCGAACAACGCGTGCAGAAAGCACGTACCCTTCTGGCAGAGGGACGCCTTGCAATAAAGGAGGTCGCCTACATGTGCGGCTTTTCTGACCAGGCCCATCTGACCCGGGTGATGCGGCTTAGGCTAGGCACCACACCAGGACAATTGAGGGGGAACTGTAGAGAACGCTGACCGCTGCGAGGTTTACCCTGGCTGCTCGGTCGACCAGACCGGACATCGGGTTCTCCCCCGTTGAAGCAACAGTTACAAAGCTGCCTCATAGTTGATCAAATCCACGTCAGCCGCCTCTGTGCGCAGCGGAATAAGCGCCTGATAGGCTTCCGAGCTGTACCAGTCATCTAACGCTTGAGCATCTGGAAAGCGAATCACAACCACATCAGTATGGACGTGAGACCCACTCAGTACAGTCTTCGTTTTCCCCCTGAACATCAAGTCCGCGCCCCAGGGCGCCAAGGTCGCCGGCACTTGATGTCGGTATTCGGCCCATTTGTCATCATCTTTCACTGTAATGTGACCAATCACGTATGCAGGCATGCTCATATCCTTATTCGGGTGATGCGTTTTCCGCATTGTTAAGACCGCGGTTGAAGGGACTGTTTTTCCTTGAAGTATAGATACAATGGAAGCCCGAACGACACGCCAACAGACAGCGTTCCAAGCACTGCAAAATATCGGTATCTCACTTTATTTTTATGACCGTCTACAACGATAAAGCCCAGCAAAGCAACACCTGCTACTAAAACATCAAGCCAAGCAAACATACTGATAGGGTTAGCCACAGCTTCATTAAAAAAAAGACCAATATCTAAGCCATTATCAACCAACCAAGGAATAAAAGCCCCATACGGCAGAAAAAAACCCAATAACACAAGAACCAAATAAAACCTTACCATTTCGCTATCCTTGCAAATCTTCAGCAATAATATTTAGTTTCTTGACCACTGAAAAAACAGCCACATTTATTGCTACCAGAGTGTATAAAATTCCATAATGATCGGCGGCAACGAAATTTCTTCAATGCCAATTTTTTTATTCTAACGGGTGCCGTTTCCATAGGCTAAAAGACTATGCTCCACTGCGAACCAGACGCACTGCCAGTGGAAACCCTTTGGTGTGACCATCAACGGTTCCGTCGAAGAAATCAATGAAGTAAATGAGTAATGGCATTTCCTCAATGCGGGTATCACTCCAATACGGCGAACCCTCTTCAGAATTTACCACTCTTGGGAACACCTCGGAATTAATCGCTGGGTTGAAACATCTCTGTTCGACAATACTATCAAGCTCTTGAATCGTTGGAACACGCCAACCGCCACCGAGCGTCTGTGCGAACTGTTTTGCTGCATCTAATCCCAGCAGCTGTACTTCACCGATGCAACCGGCATCATTCACCCAAGTGGTACCCACACTGCAACGGCTCCACGTCAATTTCGTTTGCCGGTCATAGGCTTCGCTGCCGTTGATAACGAAACGTGAAGACGGGATGCTTTCGGCAATGCTTTCATCACAATCAGCCAAAACGACACTTGAAATCGCCCATGACGCGAATGCCAAAAACGTAATAACTTTTTTCATAATCTGCTACCTTGCACCCCATTCAACCGACACTTTAATGATCGGCTCCATTGTCGATGGTCAGCGGTTAGATACCTTTCCATTGTGAAGTTCACTCTGGTAGCCGATGGCGGTTTGTCAGGGACTATTTACCCGCTGCAGCATGAACGACACACGCTCATCGGGCGTACCGCGTGGGACTTCCAGCGTCTCGTAACCCCATTCCGAATACCACGTTCTCATACCTTCGAAAACGTCTACGGACTCTTCAAAAGTCTGGTCGCGCTCTGAGTCTGTAGTGTAGATTTCTTCCCATGGAGGAAGCAAAAATACAATGCCGTTATATGGAAATTGGCTTACGTACTGCGAGATTTCATTGCTCGTTAAGGCTTGTGCCTCATCAAGCATATACAGCGCATCGAGCACGCCACGATCAAAGAACACAGGATGGTCGTAAGCTCTTAGCTCTCGATACTTCTTGATATCCGAACGCAGTATCTCGTGGGCGAAAGCCTCCGGATCTGGCCGAGGTGTTAACCCTGCTGCCAACCGCTCCTTGATTATTCTGCGGGCCGATTCCGGCACTCCGTGATAGCCCCGTTTCGCCAGGGCACTAAGAATTGTACTTTTGCCACCACCGGGGCCGCCGGTGATTACGAATCGATGGTTCATTTCAGCCCATTTCAGAGTAGTGTTTGTCCGGCCACCTACATTTGCTGCCTAAACATGGTTTCAAGCGAAGCCTGCAACGCCTTTACCAAGTCCAGATCGTTGTTTGCTCGGGCAGCTTCAATGCCTGAACGTGCCTTCTCAACGAAATTGATACGCGTGGTGTCTGTAGCCATATCGACCGGCTGACCGGTCACCGCCGATATTTTCATGGTCATTCCCATGAAGGGTGAGCTCTCATCAAGCGACATTTCACCGCTACGGATTTGGTCGTTCATCCAATCAAACATTTCCTTTCGCGTCATGCTTGTGAAATCAACCTGTTTAGCGGCGTCCGTTTTGGTTATGGCTGCGGTTAGTGCAGAAGAGAATGATCCGGCGTTGGCACTCGCATCCGTGGATGTCTGGGCTCGTTGCATGGTGTAAACGTGATTTGACTCTGTGTTGACCTTCATAAGAACACCCTTTGCTAACTCCTGTATCAAAGCGTACTTTACTCGTGCAGGCTCGCAAAGTACGCAGCTGCTTTTTCTCAGGAAGTGCATCTATTCTGTTAAAAACCAACAGGTCGACTCCCACCGGAGCTATTTTTTCATGACTTAAAGTAAGGCTGTATTTGTCGACGCTGTACGAGCGCTGCCAGCAGCCAGGGATTGGCCGGGCTGGGCCAGCGCGCAGCAACCGATGATGTTGCCACCGGAACGCGCAAACCAGATGTATCCCCCCTTGGCCAGGTAGTCGCATGTTAGGCCTTTCTGGGGTTAAGCCGCGGCATGAGTGCAAACACGCCCCAACCCAAATACTCTCGCGTGTAGGCTGCGTGGCGTTCAGGCTCTGTGCTCAATTTCGAGCGGATCTCTTCAGCCAGCTCATCATCGGGGTTTTCTTCAAGCCATCGGCGCATTGTGAGCCACTTGGCCGCTTCATACCTGTCCCAACCGTCTTGATTGGCTAGAACCATCTCAACAACGTCATAACCGAGGGCGCCAAAGGATGCGAGAAGCTCTGGCAGACTGAGAAAGTCGGAGATTGAGTTGGCAAGGCATTTTTTGGCTATATCTTCCGTTGGCGGCAACTGTCGCCAGTAGGGCTCACCAATCAGTATGATTCCGCCAGCACGCAAGCTTTTCGCCAGAAGCTCGATGGTTCCAGCGATACCTCCACCAATCCATGTGGCACCGACACAAGCTGCCACATCAGCTTTTTCGTCAGAGACGTAACCTGCTGCGTCGTTGTGAATGAACTTAACTTGATGAGCAACGCCGAGTTCTTCAGAACGCTGTTCTGCCTGTGCGGTGAATAACGGACTCATATCGATACCGGTGCCGACAATGCCGTGATCACGTGCCCAAGTGCATAGCATCTCGCCCGAACCACTACCCAGGTCAAGGACTCTCATTCCTGACTCTAGGCGCAGCGCAGCACCAAGAGTGACAAACTTGTTAGACGTGAATGGATTGTGGATGCGATGAGCACTTTCCGTAATATTAAAAATCCGTGGAATGTCCAATGCATGAATTCCTTAAAGATTGAGAATAGTTAGGGCAAAAAGCCCAACGCCCGGCTTTGGTCCCTGCCCCAAAGTGGCGACAACAGCCGTTCTTCAGGCACTTGAACACTGCCAAAAATGGTACAAGCCTTCAATATCAGACGAGCACAAAAGAGGCATTGCTTCTTTAATTTTTTCCAATGGCCAATCCCACCACTTCATATCTAGCAACATTGAAATTTCCTGTTCTGAAAAGCGCTTCCTTATCGCCCTTGCGGGGTTGCCACCAACAATTGTATATGGATCTACATCTTTGGTAACCAAAGCCCGACTGCCAATTACCGCTCCATGGCCAACCTTTACTCCAGGCATAATCATTGCCTCAGAGCCAATCCACACGTCGTTTCCTATTACGGTATCGCCTGCCTCCTGGAAAGCATCAACTGATCCCGAAAATGCCGGCTCCTCATTCATATAGAAAAAAGGGAATGATGTAACCCAATCATATCGGTGACCTTGATTTCCAGCCATGATAAAAGAGACCCCTGTTCCTATGGAGCAAAAGCTTCCAATTATCAATTTATCAACGTCATCGCGATCAGGCACTAGGAAGCGAGCACAATCATCAAATGAGTGTCCATGATAATAGCCTGAATAATAGCTATAGCGGCCCACCTTAATATTGGGATTCTTAACTTGTTCTATCAGAAGTTTTCCCTTGAACGGGCTTTCAAAATAATTTTCCATTTAATCTCACATCAAACCTAGAATGATATCGTTGCCTAACGTCCGGTTCGCCGATAAATTGAGATCAACTATTATCGAAGCTGCCTTTTTATTAGTTGACAGACCGCGAGTGAATCTTATGCTCAATATTTCAGCATCGTTAAAACTTGGCCAGCATTCATAATTATGCTTAATTCCCGTACAGGCGAATTTATAGAGGTGATTTTTTGTGCCAAGCTTATTGAAAAAAACGAGCGCCGTAATAAACTTCGATTTGGTTACGCTTATTAGATTTCAAATTTTTCCCCTATAGATCATTTTTGTAGTAAAGCCATGCGCCTAGTGCGAGGAGCAGATCAATTAAAATAAAAAACCCAACCATGACAATAAATGAAGCAATAGAATCTGAAAGAAATATTGAAAAAATTGAGCTAATAAAAAGCATCAAAGGAAAATGATTTCTAAAATAGGTTTCTCCCTTAAAGCGACGATGCCTATACAAAAGCAAATCCAAAAATGAATTCATATAACCTCCGAACCCCAGAATTGCTAACGCCTTGCATAGCGGCGCGAGGTACGAACGTCCAGCGGCGCAGGCACGAACTGCTGCAATTTGCTAGATGCTTTCTTCATGTTAGATTTAACCCACCATCTGAAAGCACAATTTCACCAGTTAAATAGGAGCTGTTGATTAGCATGCCAGCAACGTAGGCAATCTCCTCTGGCTCTGCACCACGCTTCATAGGTGCTTTAGTTGCCCAAAGTTCGCGAGCCGCTGACCAGTTTTCGCTCATGGGGGTATGAACTAAGCCTGGGGCTATAGCGTTGACCCTGATTTCAGGCCCTAGATTCAAAGCCAAGAGTTTTGTCATATGGTTGAGCGCAGCCTTAGTTACTGAATATGGAATTGATGCTCCTTTGGGGCGTACACCTGCATGAGAGCTGATGTTAAGAATACAGCTAGTTGCATCTTCGGAAGATGAATTTTTCAACAAGTGCTCAGCTTCAGAGATCAGTGTCCATGGAGAAATAACATTAACTTCATGAAGCATTCGCCATATTTCAGGAGTAGCAGCCTTTAGATTTGAATGATCTATAACTTCAGTCAATGCTGCATTATTTACTAACACATCCAGACGCCCATACCTGAAGGCAATATCTTCAATTAGGCCTTTCGATTCAGCTTGATTTGATAGGTCCGCTTGGAAATAAGAAGCGCCTTCGTTCTGTGATGCTAGGCGCTGGCCAACTTCTACGGATGAACGCGAATGGAAAACAACGGAAAAACCTTCCGAAGCAAGTTGGTTGGCAATAGCCTTGCCAATTCCTGATGTTGAACCTGTAACTAATGCGACTCTCTTTTTCATTTAACTCAGTCTTATATATGTGTTTGGTGATGGGCTTAGTCTAAAGATTAATCTAAGAGGCGGGCTTCAGCCCGTCCCGGCCCAAAGGGCCCTTGCTGCTTTAAGTTGTTAATTGGGCGGTTCAGAGCTTGTACCCCAACGATAGATGTAACTGCCCAACAGCAAGGAAAGAAACTGCAAACCATCCAAGCCAAAATGCACCTCCTATAACCATCGCATTAACCGCACTTTTTGATTCCCGTAAGAGCTGATTTGATCCTAAGAAGACAAAGCCAACTAATAACACGTACGCGAAATCAAATGGCCAGTACAACAGTACATCGAACCCTAAGCCGGTTTCTGGTGAATAGAGCTCTGCTACCAAGGGTATCAGCAAAGCAATGACTCCAATTCCGATATTTCTGATTGCGCTCATAGTGAAGCCTATGGTCTTACCCACAATAAGTAGACGCTTTAGTTATGCAAATTTGCGCTCATACTCCGCTGGACTCACATAGCCCAAAGCCGAGTGCCTACGTATGTGATTATAAAATACTTCGATGTACTCGAAGATCGCTGATTTTGCTTCATCTATGCTTCGGTACTGCTCAGCATAGATCAGTTCAACTTTTAGTCGGTTGAAAAATGATTCCAATACGGCATTGACGCTCCTATGTCAAGTAACAACCTGAAGACTCAGTCAAGTCTGCAAGAATGAGTGGATAGAGTTCTCTAACTATATAGCGTTTCAGACACCGATGAATCTACCTGGTTGATAGACCTTCACACTCCCTGCGTGCCATATACGCTCTCGTTCGGGGCTCACTGCGCATGTGCCATCTCTTGGCCAAAACACGTCAACTGATAGTCAGTGCATGTAGGCGTGGCGTTTCTCCAAGAGAACGGAGCCGTGCGCAGGCTGCTACGCAGTCCTCAGGTTTACTTCGCAATAGCTTGGCACGAATATCAACGGGCGCGCTGATCAGCAGCGCTCTAAATTGGTTGATTGCTTGTGTCTTTGCTTTAACGGCGCTGCGGCGTGCCACACAAATGATACGCATAGCCTCCGCTGCGCCGGACTGTTCTTTGGGGATGGCGACGGCCCGACCTGCCAATACTGTACGAGCCGCGTTCTCTGCATCAATAGAGATCTGATTTACCTTGAAGCCTTCGTCGGCTTCTGTCCGGTCTGTTCACTTCGTAGACTGT
Organism: Marinobacterium iners DSM 11526; assembly: GCF_900107855.1. Lineage (GTDB taxonomy): Bacteria > Pseudomonadota > Gammaproteobacteria > Pseudomonadales > Balneatricaceae > Marinobacterium > Marinobacterium iners. Next base: position 24,437 of record NZ_FNRJ01000026.1, read on the forward strand.
TACACCATGCTCTCGCAGGAACCGAGTTAGGCCTGCTTCGTAGGTGCCGGTGCCTTCAACACTTGCTCAGTTGAGCTGCCCAAACGACTGTGCCCACTTCAACAGCTTCTGGTAACCTGCCGTATTTGTTTCCATTGGTAGTTCTCCCAACAGTTTACCTGTGCTGCTGATTAGAACTCCCATATGGATATCCAGATGTGTGTCCACGCCAAGAATAACTTCGCGCTTGCTCGAGGGAGTGCTCATACGTTCCTCCTTCACGAGAGACGCATTACCAACCCTGAGCGCAGGACAGGACATTTAGGGTGCGATGCAAAGCTCCTATTAGGTCACAAACGCCAGGCCTGGCAATGCCAGGGAACGCCAGTTCCCATCTTCCCACAGAAGAATATTAACGTTCCGTACAAACTCATTGCTTAATCCTTACGCATAACGCCGCAAACAGGGAAAAACTTGTAGCGCGAGCGAAAAGTTTTTCCCTGTTTGCTTTGCTTTGTTACGTTTTTTTAGTTTGAACATTGTATATACGCTCTCGACCTGACATGGCAACTACAACGCACACTATAAATAATATTGGGCTTAACCACGCCCAAGCCCCCATTTTGGGGATAAAATAACCAAGTACTCCACAAAATCCAATAAGCAATATAAAGCTCAAATATTTGTTTTTTTCTCCTAAAACCGCCTTGGTATATTGATAAAAAAGCAGCTCTTCATTTTTAAATAAACTGCAAGTAATCTTGCCAGTAAATAAATTAGAGACATGTGCCTCGATCGTATATACGGTACCTTTTACGTCAATTTTATGGGTGCTTCGTAGACCGAACTCACGCACACTTTTCACTACCTTACCGTTTAGAGAGATAGCCATTTTTCCAAACGCCGACAGCTCTACGGAGAGTTTTTCCCCATCGACTTGAAACTCAAATACTGGATTGGCCAAGTGAAACTCTCCATTCTGTTAGTAAACGTAACACCGTGGTTTGGGGCCGGAACGAAGCGCCAGCGTAGCGGAGGTCCCAGCCGCGACAACGGCGAACAACACCCTTTTGTTAGCTTCACTCCTTGTAGGTATCGATATCGATGAAAGCACCAATTTCCCCCAAAAATTTTATTGTATCTACATCGAATCCTATTGCTGGTGTCGACACATTTTCTTTTATAGAGATAGATAAGACAACTTGTAGCTTTGAAAAAGCTCTGAATCTTCTCATTACTTCAATTATTAGATCCTTCTTTGGCTGGAGTTTATTGACTATCTCTGAAGACAGTTCGTATACATCGGCAGAATCCCCAGCAGCATTAGCAGTAGAGAGAATCCAAGAACTAAATTTTGGAACACTATTGGGTAGATTTTCACCTCTCCGTTTTGTAGAGGTAGAATCGATTCCTAGAATGCTCGTTATCTCCTTTGGGTCAAAATCGTCTCCATATAAACCAAAATAAACCCGGCATTCGTTGTCTTCCATATAGTATCTCCGGAAAGCTAACGCTTTTGTACATGTGCCCCTACACGTCCAGGACGAATGGCAAGGTAGATCAGCCACAGCCATAGACTGCATGATCGGTTCGATCCATGCGTCATGCCGGACATTCAGAACCCTGAATTTGGCTGTTCAAGAAACTCTTTTTCGTCTTCAGTCGACGTACGACCCAGAATTTTAATAACCTCGGCGAGACTGCCAAGAGTCGTTTCGCGCCATGCAAACAGCTCTCCGACCCTGGCCTGCTCATGAAGCGCGCCAAAACGGCGCTGGATCATGGAATCAAGGTCGCCATCCTTTTGCCACCACTGTTTGGGCTCAAGCTCGTTGAACCAAAAATCTATAACATCCTTAAACATGTGGCTCTCCTGCTCTGCCGAAACGCCATCGCACGTAACAGTGCCGCTCAATCCGGCAGCTTCTCGAACGTTCGCACCTCTTCTGACGCCTCTTCCCAGTGGGCCTTGCTGGACGAAAAGATGTGGGCTGTTGGCAGTATGGACACGTCAGTGTCCAACGATCCCGCCGGTACGATACGAGATCGTTCGATCATAACTGCCTCCTTAGATGGATCAGTGCCACCGGATTGCCGTTGTAGTCGATGCGCTGCTCAACGTCGTAAGGCCGAAAACCGAGCGTTGGATAAAACAGCAACCCGGCAGTGTTTTGATTAAAGCACGACACTGAAACCGCCTTTGCGTGATGCTTCTCAAAGCCCAGCTTGACCATATGGTTGATCAGACAGCGGCCCACACCGGCACCTCTTACATCAGATGCCACAACAACATTGCCGATTGAGCACAGTCCGTCTTTCCAGCGGTAAAAATTCGCAAACGCCACCACTCTTCCCTCAATTTCAACCACAGTCGAATCAGAACGCGTTTCTATGCTCTGACGTAACGTGTCTTCCGACAGTGGGTAAACTGCACTTGGGAAGCAATAAAAAAGCTCCTCTCGTGTTTTCGGGAGCTTACAAATCTCGGGGATGTCGTCGTTTATTACTTCTCGCAGGTACATAAGCCGATCCTTGGAATTTGACTTCTGTTGCACTTGTTAGGCCAATTTCCAGCATAACTCACGAGTTTAATAACCTTTAGATGGCGGACCTTCCAGATACTGAGGTAGATCATCGGCTATTTCTAGCCACGGCTGCTTGGATGATACCCAAAAATGCATATCAGGATTGAAAAGTGATGAGTCATCAAGGCTACCTGCCGTTAACCCAATGACTCCAGCAGGTGTACGCCGAGAAAAAATGCTGGAACCACAACGCGAGCAAGAGCCCCTCTCAAGCGTTTCAGACGAATAAAATGTACTTACTGGACCCGTGATAGACACATCATCAAGGCTCATTAGCACACGTGCGTTAAAAGCAGCACCAATAGCTTTTTGGCACTCTTGGCAGTGACACACTCTCTGATTCAACGGATCAGCCGTTGTTTCATAACGGACTGCTCCGCATAGGCACCCGCCTCGAAATATAGTCATTGGGCAAACCTCCTTGACTAGTTGTGGGTATTGAGGAGGTTGTTCACGCCGGTTAAGTTCGAGATGCTGGTTATCGCCAAACAAACAGCACAGTACAACCGACATGAACACCCCCCATAAGAATGCACGAACCACTCCCCATATTCGAGCCCTGATCATTGATCGCGCCATGCGTTAGCAGTGTGGTGAGCTGATACAGAAGTTGCGCCTGACACTCAAGTGGGCCGCCAGGCAGATCGCAAACTGCCTGATGACCGATAACGGCCAAGCCTATCGTTCCCGTCGCTTCAATGCGGTGTTGCAACGAGAAGGGATTAAGCATGTGTACATGCGCCCCTACACGCCCAAGACGAATGGCACGGTAGATCAGCCCCAGCCATAGACTTCATGATCGGTTCGATCCGGGCGTCATGCCTGACATTCAGAACCCTGAATTTGGCTGTTCAAGAAACTCTTTTTCGTCTTCAGTTGACGTACGACCCAGAATTTTATTTCGATGGGGATAGCGGCCAAACCGGTCGATAATGGCTTTATGCCTGTATTCAAAATCAAGGCTATTTTGAATACCCAACGCTTCATACAATTTGACAGCTTCTGCGTGGATCAGCTTTGACTCACTGTGCATGAACGGCATGTACAGAAAAGAACACTGAATAGCAGACAGCTGCCTGTCCAGATTTTTTGAGATTGCACATTGTGCCAGCGCAAGCGCCATGGGATCACAGGCAAATGAGCCGGGTGTGTCACGGTAAATATTGCGTGAGAACTGATCAAGAACGATAACCTCGGCGAGACTGCCAAGAGCCGTTTCGCGCCATGCAAACAGCTCTCCGACCCTGGCCTGCTCATGAAGCGCGCCAAAACGGCGCTGGATCATGGAATCCAGGTCGCCATCCTTTTGCCACCACTGTTTTGGCTCAAGCTCGTTGAACCAAAAATCTATAACATCCTTAAACATGTGGCTCCCCTGCTCTTCCGAAACACCATCGCACGTAACAGTCTAGTACAGATGGCCGCTCAATCCGGCAGTTTCTCGAACGTTGGCATCTCTTCTGACGCCTCTTCCCAATTGGCCTTGCTGGACGAAAAGATGTGGGCCGTTGGCAGTATGGACACGTCTGTGTCCAAAGATCCTGCCGGTACGATAAGCACACCGGCCATCTGAGTATTGGGCAAGGCCGAGCCACAGAATTTACAAAAACTCCTGCCGTGACGAGTACCCGGCAGCGTAAATGAAGTCACGGCATCGGCACCCGACTGCCAAGTCAGCTTAGCCGATTGTGAAAACAGATTGGCCGCATGAGCCGCCCCCGTATCTTTCTTGCAGTGCTGACAATGACACAGGTAAAAACTGTCAAACGCCCCTTCTACCTTGAAGCGAACGGTGCCACACAAACAGGAACCGAGATGTTCGGTCATGACTGCCTCCTTAGATGGATCAGTGCTACCGGGTCGCCATTGTAGTCGATGCGCTGCACCTCCGCGTCAGGGATAAACCTAACTATAGAAGGTGTCTACTGTTCGTGGGTAACTCGGATGTTTAACGCCTAAATCAGGTGCACCTTAGGTATCACCTGGATTTTCTTATTACATGCCTGCACTTTCAATTTGACTGAATATCCAAGGTGAAACATGAGCTCTTAATTCTGATATTTTTTTCTGTATTTGACGATGATCAGGTTCTTCTTGATCAATATCTGCTAGAGCAGTTTGCTTAATATAGATAGCAGTATCTCTTGGAATTCCTTTTGCAATCAAGTATTTGGTGATCTTACTGTAAGCTCCATTTTCAATAATGCTTAGTATGGAGTTTTCATCTTCTGACATATCCGACAATGGCTTAAGTAGCATGGGCAAACCAAAACAGACTTTTGAAGAAATAGTTGTTACTGCTTTATCTATTTGATCACTAACATCATCAGTAAAATTTCGCTCCTTTAATATATCCCGAAGCAGGATTTCTCTCCCCCAGTCTGTAGCATATTTACAGATACTCCAGATATATTTATCTAACTGATCACTATCTTTTGTTGGATTAGAAATATACCTGTTAAAGTAGTAAGGCATAATTTTTGAAAAAGTTATAGTTGCGCTTTTTAAAGAGTCAAGAGTATTTCTATCCCATATATTGGCTGGTAACTTACAAATTATATTATTTTTTAGACCCTGATATATGATTTCAAGATCATATGGATCCCAATACCTATTCTTGTATATAACACCAGATGGGACACTTAAAGAGTCTAGAGTCTCTATATTTTTTTGTATTTTTTCTTTGCTTATGTTTATACCCACTTCTTGCAGTCGATAAAAACTGTTTTCCCTATGCCTATATATAGTCTGTCTTATGTACGTGATGAGATATTTCTCTTTCCCATCTTCTATAAAAGTTTCATTTTCAATTGAATTATCAATATCTTCTTTAAATTTCTCATAGTACTCACTATATCCCGTACTCAGCTCTTTTTCTGTGTGTTCAAAAAGAGTTTCGTTCCCATGCTCTATCTCAAATGAAGATTCGTCGAGCACGATTGTTCTACCAATGAATTCCTTAAGAAGCCTTCCTGCTCGACCCCGCAAGTTTGAAAACTCATAGTTTGATAGTTTAACATTCTCTCTGTTTTTCACTCTCCGAGTAAAGAGGTATGGGTTCCTTACAATTATGTTTGAAGCTGGAAAATTAACACCTTGCATCAAGGTAGTTGTACAAACAATGTTATTTATGATGCCATTCGAAAATGAGTCTTCAATAGCAGAACGAATATGAAGTGGAAGTTTACCTGTATGATAAGCTACTCCACTTTGTACTAGCCCTACCAAGTCATAGTCTTCATGAACGAACTCTGCAATATACTCAGCAAGTGACTCAACTTGTTCTATATTTTTAGCGTGTGCGTTTTTTGAAAGGTAATTGGCTGTCTTTCGTGCTTGGTTCGCTGTTGGTGAAAATATTAAATTACTTTTATTACTTATACGACCTATTATAAATTCTAAATAACTATGGAAATTATCATTGTATTGTGTGCCTCCTAAGCCTTTAATTTTTTCATTGTACTGAATTATAATCGAATTTGGCTCATCGGAAATATCAGTGTATTGGTTGAAATAAAACTTCCCTCTGAATTTTGATACTGAATAAGTAATATTGACTACTGGTGGTACTTTTGTCTCTGCTTCATATGAGACTTCATCAAATATATCAAACCCGAGATTCCCTACATTTTTTAGCCTAGGGCCACTTAGAATAATTCTTTTCGTAGTGGTCTGATGTTTTATCTCTTTTAGAAAGTCATATAATATTTTTGATCTCTGATCGCCATCACTTGCAACACGTTCAATATTTTGAACTTCATCTACAACTAGCATATCTAAATTCTCAAAGTGAGCTTCTTCACTAAATCCTGATATAGCTCTCTCCTGCGTTAATACATAGATATACTTTTCTGGCTGTTCTTCTTGAATGTGAGTATATATTTCAGTGTCACTAAGATTAAATTCTTTGACCAAACTAGAAAGATCTTTCGTTACTTGGTTCACAAGACTTATTGTAGGAACAACGTAAACTACTTTTCTATAATCTTGTGTTAACTTTTGAATGATTTTTAAGTATATTGAAAATGATTTTCCAGCAGAGGTTGGAGCTGATATACAAACAACTTTATTGGTGTCTATAGAGTCCCAAACTCTCTTTTGAAAATCTGTTAGTAGATATGTTTTATCATAAATATTAACTTCATATTTTAATTGATTCGCAATGACTGCAAGCTTGTTGATGTAACTACTAAATGGACTGTAGATACCTTCATTCTTGAAGTTTTCATCAACTAATACTGTTGATGGAGCCACACCCATTCGAGTCAATGCGGTGATATATATTTCTCGCAAGGAGTCTTTATAGTCTTCATTTGTGTACTCCCACGATAAAGCAATTGTTAATATAGCTACCCGCTTTGCAAACTCTTGATCATTTCTAGATAGTCTATCAACAACCGATATGGCTTCTGCCAGCTCCTTTCTCTCAATACGAGTTGCAGGCGCATCTACTAGCCCCAGAGTGACTGCATAATTTTTATGCTCAACCTTTAAAAGATTGTTTACAATTTCTTTTTGCGAGCGGGATATATTAGTCATGAATCAAAACCTTCCAACATTCCATCAAAATCCCAAAATGGAAATACTATATAGTGAACCCTTTGAACTAATGGCTTACTTATATCTTTTGTAACGTCTGAGTCTAGTGATGAAAACCTTTCTAGAATTATATTTTCAATCTTTTGTTTTATTTCCTTTTCACATTCACCAAGAGGGCTTTTTAATTCATTATATGAGATCAAACAGACAAGTTCATATCTCACATTCTCTAATTCACCATCTTTAAGTTTCTCAGCAATATCTTGTAGCTGTGGATCAATGAAATCATCATATGTATATAACAACAACTCTTCTTGTAAAGATTTATATGTATCAATTATGCTACTGAGCGACTCAGAAAATGCTTGCCTGAATTTATAATTCGATTTATATGCTTTGGATTCACCTATGAAAACAACGTTTTCTCTACCGCTTTTTTTATAGTGAATTGCATCAGCACCGAAACGCTCGTGACCTCTACTAGTAGTCAAAGGCATTTTTCTTAGTAAGGCAGGTGCTTTGAAAAAATATTGCAAGAAATTGAATAGCAATAATTCACCAAATTGACCTTGCGGAATTCCTTTCCTGAACTTGTCTCGTGCTAGGTGTGGGTGCTAAGGAGGTTGTTCACGCCGGTTAAGTTCGAGATGCTGGTTATCGCCAAACAAACAGCACAGAACAACCGACATGAACAACCCCCATAAGAATGCACGAACCACGCCCCATATTCGAGCCCTGATCGTTGATCGCGCCATACGTCAGCAACAATCCATCAAAGATATCGCCCACACGTTCGGCATCAGTAGGCGCACGGTGTATAAGTGGCTTGCTCGCTATCGAGAGGCTGGTGACGCTGGTCTTGAGTCAGCATCCAGCCGCCCCCACGCCTCACCGAGGCAGAT
>NZ_FNRJ01000024.1 GCF_900107855.1 Marinobacterium iners DSM 11526
CCGTACCGGTTCTGGTTAGTGTTTATCCTGGAACAGGATGCGATACACGCCATAGGTGATCATGCCGAACGCGGTGGCCCAGCTCATCACGGCGATGTACATCACCACGTAACCGCTGGGCATCCCTAGAAACTCGGTCACGACTCCACGCCCAATCGAACGCTCACCCAGTTCGAAAATGCGCCAGGCCAGAAAATACAGTGAAGAGGACATCACCAACGCGGCAAACAGCGCCAGCACCTTTACAATCACCGATCCCAGAAAGCGATCCAGCAGATCGACCACAATGTGGCCCCCGCGCCAGGTCACTACCGGCATTGCAGCGAACACCATCACCGCCAGACCGATCTCGGTCAGCTCGGTTCCGCCATGCAGCGGGCTGTTGAACAGGTAACGGCCTATGACATCGACACAGGTCAACGCCATTAGAATAAACAGAACGAGGGAAGCCACTGCTTCGAGGAAAAAGGCCAACCACAAGGCTGGCCCCTTCTCGTCGTAGTGCTCCTTAATCCAGGCACTTACGGACATGGATCACTCCTGCTTCTGAGCTTCGTACTCGCGTGCGATACTGCGCAACTCTTCCAGAGCGGCACGGGCATCAACACCACGATCGGAAACACTCTCGATCCAGGCGTCGTCCATACCCTTGATCAACTCATTGAACTCTTGTACCAATGCAGAGTCGGCTGTCAGATCATTGATCGTTACACCGGCAGCACGGGCCGCTTCAAAGCCCTCTTTATCTGCCTCATCCCAGGCACGACCGGCCAAAGCAGACAGTTTTTCACCGGATACGCTCATAATGGCTTCGGCATCTTTCGGGTCCAACTCTTCCAGGAAGTAAGGGTCGATGAACATGGAGAAGCTGCCCAAATACATGCCACCCGGCAGCACGGTCAGGTTCGGTGCCACTTCAGTCAAACGCAGCGCTTTCTGCTCGGTTACCGGCATGAACACACCATCGATAACACCCTGCTGCATCATTTCATAGACCTTGGAGCCAGGGGCTGCAACAGGGGTGATGCCGATGCGCTCACCGATTTCGGTCTGCACACCGCCACCGATGCGGATTTTCTTGCCCTTCAGGTCAGCCAGGCTGTTGATCGGGTCGATGGAGTGAATCTGACCAGGGCCATGTGTCAGCATGGCCAACAGCGTCAGGCCTTCAAATTCGCCTGCATCGGCGAAATATTTTTCCTGCACACGCCACAGCGCAACAGATGCCGCCTCGGCGCTGACACCCAGACCCGGCTGTTCAACGGCGATCGGCAGTTTGAAGCGACCCGGCACATAGCCGTGATAACTCCAGCCCGCGTTGATGACGCCATCTTCAACCAGCTGGAAGTAGGTCTTGGGATGCCCGACATCCTGCTCGATCTTGACCTTGACTCGCCCTTCGGTCGCCTCCTCAACCCACTCGGCCCAAGTCGGCCACACAATGGTGTTCATCGGGTTGCCCGGCGGCTGCCAGGTACCGACAACCAGTGTCGTTTCTGCGGATGCGCTCGCTGATGCAGCCATCCCCAGTGTCAGGGCAGCAGCGCCCACCAGCGACTTGAAAAAGGTTTTCATGGTCTGTCTCCTGAATCTAAAGTCTGTTGCTCGGAAGTGGTTTAAAGGCCGTTTATCCAGCCAATATCGGGCCTGATACGGTGCTCCGCTCTGGCCACGCTTGTTATGTATTCGCCGGCTGCCGCTCAGGATTTGGCGGCAAACAGGGCGTGAATATTGTTCTTATTGAACTTGAGCACAGGGTCAAGCTCAGTCATTTCAAACGAAATCTGGCAGTAACTGTTGTCAGTGATTGGTTTCATCCAATCGCACAAAATACGAAAGACGTTTTCCGCAACCTCCTGCTTCAGTGCCATATCTCGGCCATGTCCGATCTTCAGGTTCAGGTTCAGGAACGCAAAGTCCTCACGACCGTCAGCCACCCGAAAATCGTTACAGCGAATGGCACGGCTGCGCACGCCCCCCAGCGGAAAGTGTCCGGTGGACACCACATATTCATGCAACGCCTTGAACAGCTCCTGGAACTCCAGTCGATCGTGCAGGTTGCCAGAATACTCAACGATAAAATGGGGCATGGCTCCACTCCTCCAGATGATGGATGCGCCTGCAGAACCGGACTACATGGAAGTCCCGGCACTACGGCCAAACAGGCGGAATCTAATTAACATATTAACTTTTGTCAATACGATGACAGTGACACCTGCACAGCTTTTGGGCGCGCCGTGCACAAGAATAGATCCGCCAAAAATCGGCCTGACATTGTCGCAGATAGCGTTATACCTGTGTGGACAAGTTGCCATGAGGTTCACTCTGTGCACCGCACAATGGCACGAATCAGCGCGAGGTATTGACTTACTTAACATCTTAACTAAAATGAATTTCAGATAACCTGTGCAGGAAAACATGGCACAGAGCGCGAACAAACCGGACAACAAGAAAGGTGCATCCGAGCATGTTGAATAAAGAGCAGATCCAGGCCGCGGCCGATCGTCTGTATGAAGCCGAAGTCAACCGCAAGCAGATCCCGGCGCTCACACTGGACCACCCCGATATGAACATGGCTGACGCCTATGCCGTGCAGAAAGCCTGGGTTGATCGCAAGATCAGTGAAGGACGCAAGGTGATCGGTTACAAAATCGGCCTGACCTCTCGCGCCATGCAGATGTCCTCCAACATCGACGAGCCAGACTATGGCGTGTTGCTGGACGACATGTTGTTTGATGACGGCGCCACCATCAAGGCATCCGATTTCCTCGACCCGCGTATCGAAGTGGAACTCGCTTTTGTTCTGAACAAGCCGCTGTTCGGCGAGAACGTCACCATCTTTGATATTATCAACGCAACAGACTACGTCATCCCATCACTGGAACTGATTGCCGCTCGCTGCCTGCGTACCGACCCGGAAACCGGCTACACTCGAAAGGTGTATGACACCATTTCCGACAATGCAGCCAACGCCGGCATCGTCATGGGTGGACGCCCGATCAAGCCGATGGACATCGATCTGCGCTGGGCCGGTTGCATGCTGTACCTGAATGGTCAGATCGAAGAAACCGGCCTTGCCGGCGGCGTACTGGGCAACCCGCTGAAAGGAATCACCTGGGTATGCAAGCGTTTTGCACCACACGGTATTGGCCTGGAGCCTGGTCAGGTGATTCTGTCCGGTTCCTTTACCCGTCCGGTACCGGTCAAGGCCGGCGATACCGTTCACGCCGATTTCGGCTCTTTGGGCGGTGTGACACTGCACTTCGAATAAGCTTGTGCCGACAGGAGATCGCAGTATGGAACTGCCGAAAAACCGCTTCAAGCAGGGTCTGGCCACCGGCGAAACCCAGTACGGCCTGTGGCTGGGTCTGCCGGACAACAGCGCGGCTGAAATCGCCGCCGTTGCCGGTTTCGACTGGCTGCTGATCGATGGTGAGCATGCACCTTTCGATCTGCGCACCATCATGAGCCACCTGCAGGCGATCGCACCTTATGACACCGCACCGATCGTGCGCTGCGTTGAAGGCGATACCGCTCTGATCAAGCAGCTGCTCGACATCGGCGTACAGACACTGCTGGTGCCGATGGTTGAAACCGCCGAGCAGGCGGCCCAGCTGGTACAAGCGGTACGATACCCGCCACAGGGCATTCGTGGCCTGGGCACTTCCCTGGCCCGCGCCGCACGCTGGAACCAGGTGCCGGGTTACCTGAAAAAGGCCAACGATGAAATCTGCCTGATCGTTCAGGTGGAGACCGCAAGCGCCATGCAGAACCTGGACGTCATTCTGGAAGTAGAAGGTGTCGACGGCGTATTCATCGGCCCGTCCGACCTGTCTGCCTCCATGGGCTATATCGGTGATGCCGGTAACCCGGTGGTGGTCGAGACCATCAACAAGGGCCTGAACAAGATTCGCGATGCCGGCAAGTACGCCGGTCTGCTCTGCCTGGACCCGTCCCTGGCAGAGACCTATGTCCAGCAGGGTGCCAACTTCGTGGGTGTCGGTGTCGACACCATGATTCTGGCCAACGAAACCCGCAAGCTGGCACAGCGCTTCAAACAGGGCGCTCCGGTTGAAGACGAAAAACCTCAGGCCGGCTATTAATTGCCGGTCATAACACGAGAAGGTTAATCATGACTGCAAACACTCTGGTCAACAGCAAGCTGGTCTGTGTCGCCCTGAACGACAAGGCGCAGCTGGCTGCTCTGGACGCCACATTCAACGACGCTCCCTACAAAAAGCCGCCGACTCAACCGGTTCTGTATTACAAGCCGCGCAATACCTGGAGTGTTGACGGTGCTGAAGTCGAGTGGGCCAAGGACTTCGACGGCAACGACGTAGCCGAAATGGCCGTGGGCGCCAGCCTCGGCGTGGTGATCGGCAAGGAAACCTGCCGTGTCTCCGCTGAAGAAGCGCTGCAGTACGTTGGCGGCTATACCGTTGTGGCGGACTATTCACTGCCGGAACAGAGCTACTACCGCCCGGATATCAAGGGCAAGTGCCTGGACGCATCTGCACCTGTAGGTCCTGAAATCGTTGCCGCTGACAAGATCGCCAACCCGGACGCCCTGACGGTAACTGTCAGCGTTAACGGCGAGCAGAAAAGCAGCTTCGAGCTGGCCAACATGGAGCGCAGTGTTGCCGAGCTGATCAGCATCATTTCACGCATCATGACCCTGCAGGCAGGCGAAATCATCGCAGTCGGCTTCGCCGGTGATCGCGTTGCCGTTGCCAAGGGTGACAAGGTAGAAGCAAGCATCGAGGGTGTCGGCACCCTGAACAACACGCTGGGAGGTGCCTGAGCCATGAGACACGCACGTATCGTATTTGACGGCCGCGAGCTGGACATCGACATTGACGCCAACGATCGCATCACCACATCAGAAGGTGAAGTGCTGAACGTGGCGCTGGATTCTGACCAGATCACTTGGCTGCCGCCGGTAAAAGAACCGGGTACCATTTTCGCGCTGGGCATCAACTATGCCGATCACGCGACTGAACTGGCGTTCGAGCCGCCGAAAGAGCCGCTGATTTTCATCAAGCATGCCAACACGCTGACCGGCCACAAGCAGGTGAGCTACCGTCCCGACGGCATCGAATACCAGCACTACGAGTGCGAGCTGGTAGCGGTGATCGGCAAGAGCGGCAAGAATATCAAGCGTGAAGACGCACTGGACTACGTTGCCGGCTACACTGTCTGCAATGACTTCGCGATCCGCGACTATCTGGAAAACTACTACCGTCCGAACCTGCGCGTGAAGAGCCGCGATTCTCTGTTGCCGATGGGTCCCTGGATTGTAGACACCGCTGATATCCCTGATGCCAACGCGCTGAAACTGACCACCACGGTCAACGGCAAGTTGACTCAGGACGGCTCCACCAAGGACATGATCTTTGATGTGCCCTTCGTGATCGAATACCTGAGCAAGGTCATGACCCTGAACCCGGGCGACATGATCTGCACCGGCACACCGCACGGTATCGTTGACTGCCAGCCGGGCGACACCATCGTCTGCAGCATCGAAAATGTCTGCTCCCTCGAGACCCGCATGGTCAGCGAGCAGAAATACTACGGCGACAAATACTAAGAGCTTCAGGAGACTAGAATGAGCGATACACTGGCAACCAATCTGGAACGCGCCCAAAAATACCTGGAGCGCTTCAAGAACAACACCACCGGCCACTACATCAACGGTGAATTCACCTTGGGTAACGGCGGCAAGGAATACGACAACTACACGCCGACCGACAACAGCTCCATCGGCAAGATCATGGCCGGCTCCGTCGCCGACATGGATGCCGCCTGTCAGGCCGCTGAAGACGCATTCGAAGCCTGGTCCAACACTCCTGGTGCCGAACGCAAGCGTTTGCTGAACAAGTTTGCCGACCGCCTGGTTGAGCGTGCTGACGAGATCGCTCTGGTTGAATCCATGGACTGCGGTCAGGCGATCCGCTTCATGAAGCAGGCTGCCATCCGTGGCGCGGCCAACTTCCGCTTCTTCGCTGACAAGGCTCCGGAAGCGCAGAACGGCCTGGCGCTGCATCAGGACGAGCACACCAACTACACCGTCCGTAAAGCGATCGGTCCGGTCGGTATCATCACGCCGTGGAACACGCCGTTTATGCTGTCTACCTGGAAAATCGCACCTGCACTGGCTGCAGGCTGTACCGTGGTACACAAGCCGGCTGAACTGACCCCGCTGAGCGCCTACATCCTGGCTGAAATCGCCGATGAAGTTCTGCCCAAGGGCGTCTGGAACATGGTAAACGGCTTCGGTGAAGGCGTTGGCAAACGCATGACCGAACACCCGGCCATCAAAGCCGTTGCCCTGGTTGGCGAATCTGCAACCGGTTCTCACATCATGCGCCAGGGTGCTGATACTCTGAAGCGTATGCACTTCGAACTGGGCGGCAAAAACCCGGTTATCGTATTTGACGATGCCGACTTCGAACGCGCCCTGGACGCTGTTGTGTTCATGATCTACAGCCTGAATGGCCAGCGTTGCACCTCCTCCAGCCGTCTGCTGATCCAGAGCGGTATCCGTGACAAGTTCATGGCAGCCTTGGAACAGCGTGTACGCAACTTGAAGGTTGGTCACTCTCTGGACCCGAGCACCGAAGTGGGTCCGCTGGTTGCGACCGAGCACTACAACAAGGTACTGAGCTACTTCGACATCGCCAAAGAAGACGGCGCCAATGTTGCAGTAGGCGGCAAGCGTATCGAAGAAGCCCGTGGCAACATCGACCCGGCCGGTAACTACCTGGAGCCGACTCTGTTCACCGGCGCCGACAACAAGATGCGCATCGCTCAGGAAGAGATCTTTGGTCCGGTTCTGACCGCTATCAGCTTCGATACCGAAGAGGAAGCAATCGCGATCGCCAACGACACCCAGTACGGTCTGTCCGGTTACATCTGGACCGAGAACACCGGCCGCGCCATGCGCATGGCCAAGCACGTTGAAGCCGGCATGCTGTGGGTGAACTCCGAAAACAACCGTAACCTGCCGTCTCCGTTCGGTGGTATCAAGATGTCCGGCATCGGTCGCGACGGTGGCGACTGGAGCTTCGACTTCTACATGGAAACCAAGAACGTCTGCATCGCGCACGGTACTCATAAGGTACCGCAGCTCGGCAAAGGCTAATTTATCTGCTTACCCTGGCAGAACCTGCCGGAGGACGTGCACCAGCACGTCGCTCTGGCCCCGTCCTTTTTAACGCTTGTTAAGAATCCCCAGTTTCAGACCAGCCCCATACACTCAGTCTGAAGGCCGCTCCAACAACACACCACCCGTACCATCTTCGCCCAGATTGTCATCCGGATTTTTCAACGGGCAATCATCCAGCGACAGACAGCCGCAACCAATGCAGCCTTGGAGCTCATCCCGCAGCCGACGCAAGGTCTCAATACGCTGATCCAGCGTTTCACGCCAACGCGCAGATGCCTGTTTCCACTGTTCAAGGCTGATCTTGTCACCATATTCATAGCTGCCAAGCGTCTCCCTGATTTCATCCAGAGGGATACCCGCCCGCTGCGCCACCTTGACGATGGCCAGATAACGCAGCACGGTCGGTGTATAGCGGCGCTGATTGGCATTATTACGCAGGGAGATAATCAGCCCCTTGGATTCGTAGAAGTGAATCGCCGATACTGCCACGCCGCTACGCCTGGCTACCTCGCCGACACTCAGCTCTCGCTGTGGACCCGATTCTTTAGCCAAAGCCCTGCTCCTCATTTATTGTCATAAGCCGCCAGCCAAGAGAGACAGCTCCCTCTGTATATGTCTGAGGGGGTGCCGTTAGCCGCAAAACGACATCCCTCAACTCTCAAGATAGCTCAGGCAGAGCGCTCCTCTTCGATGGCAAGCCCTGCTTCAATGTCCCGTTGTGAAGGCTCTGAATGATTACGTGCAATAAGACTGTAGATGGTCGGCAGCACAAACAACGTAAACAAGGTGCCAATCAACATTCCTGTCACGACAACAATACCAATGGCAAAACGGCTGGCGGAGCCCGCACCACCGGCAAACAGCAAGGGGATCAACCCCGAGACCATGGCCGCTGTTGTCATCAGCACCGGGCGCATTCGGATAACCGCCGACTTATGCATCGCTGCCATGGGTCCCAGTTTCTCGTTTCGCTGTATATCGTTGGCGAAGGAGACCATCAGGATCCCGTGCTTGGAGATCAAGCCGATTAGCGTAACCAACCCGATCTGGGTGTATATATTCATGGTGGTATAGCCGAGCCAGATCGGCAGCAATGCGCCGCAGATTGCCAAGGGCACCGTCACCAGAATTACCAACGGATCACGGAAGCTTTCGTATTGGGCAGCCAGCACCAAGAAGATTACGATCAGCGCAAAGCCAAAGGATATCACCAGCTGATTACCCTCCTGAACGAACTGGCGGCTATCGGATAGCCAGTCAATGCTCGCACCGGCCGGCAGCGGCTGGCTTTTCAGGAAACCCACCGCTTGGCCCATGGTGATACCGGGCATCAGAACTGCCGATAGGGTTACCGCGTTCATCTGGTCAAACTGGGGCAGCAGGTTCGGTGCTGCCTGGACCTCCACCTTCACCAGGTTTGCCAGCGGCAGCAGCTCTCCGGACTGTGAACGCACATAGTAGCCGGTCAGGTCCTGAGGACCCCGTCGCTTGTCCTGGGGCACCTGGGCAATAACATCATAGGAACGGTTGAACCAATTGAAACGGTTGACGTAGTTTTCACCGACCAGCATTGCCAACGTACCGGCAATCTCAGACATGGATACACCCAGTTCACCAGCCTTGGCTGCATCGACGGTCAGGTGGGCCAAGGGACTGTCGAACGCCAGATCACTCTCCACATAAGCGAAGAGGCCGCTGCCCCAGGCCGCGCTCTTAATGTTTTCCAGCGTGCTATAAAGCTCCGAAAATTCAGCCGGTGCACGCAGGACCATCTGTACAGGAAGACCGCCACTGCCGGCAGGTAGAGGTGCAGGCTGAAATGCAGTCACATAGGCTTCGGTAACCGATGAGCCTCGGGCATTCAAAGCGCCCTCCACCTCGGCTGCAGTCATCTGGCGCTCATCCCAGGGCTTGAGTACAACACCACCGAAGGCATTATTTTGACCATTGCTGCCGTTTATGAAAAAACTGTTCTGGTAATCCGGTAACTGACGGAACAGGCCTTCGACCCCGCGGGATGCGCGCTCGGTGTAATCCACATTGGCATATTGAGGGGCTTTCACGGCGGTGAATACATAGCCCTGATCTTCACCCGGTGCCAGCTCACGCTTAACGCCCATGAACAGAAAAACTATCCCCGCCAGCACGACGATGCTGACCAGCAGTACCGCCGCACGAGCATGCAAAACAGAATCCAGCAAGCGACCATAGGCATTGGCCAACCCGGTCATGGCCCGATCAATCGATTGTGCCAGGCGTCCTTCTGAAATCGAATTGTTCAATAGCGCACTGCTCATCATCGGCGACAGCGTCAACGCCACAACGCCCGATACAATGACCGCACAAGCCAAGGTAAAGGCAAATTCCTTGAACAGAGCCCCCGTCAGCCCCCCCATCAGGCCAATTGGCGCGTACACCGCAGCCAGCGTGATAGTCATGCCGATGACCGGCCAGACAATCTCACGAGCCCCCAATATCGCGGCCTTAACCGGCGTCAGCCCTTCTTCAATGTGGCGGTGGATGTTTTCCACCACGACGATGGCATCATCGACCACCAGTCCTATGGCCAGCACCATGGCCAGCAGCGTCAGCAGGTTCAGCGAGAAGCCGAACATCAACATCAACGCCGCAGTCCCGACCAGTGACAAGGGAATGGTGACAATCGGGATAATCACCGAGCGGAAGGAACCAAGGAACAGGAAGATCACGACGATAACGATTACCACCGCCTCAAGCAGGGTTTTGATCACTTCGTCAATTGAAGCATTAACAAAGCGCGCAATATCGAAGACGTTAACGATTTCCATCCCCGGCGGCGCAGCCTTGCGCAGCTCGGGCAAAAGCGTTTCGATACCGGCAACAATTTCCAACGGGTTGCCATCGGGGGTCGGCGTGATTGCCAGGGATACCATCCGGCTACCGCCACCGAAGAAGCTGGCGTTATAGCTCTGCCCTCCCAACTCGGCGGTGGCCACATCGCTAAGACGCACCAGGCTGTTATCAGCACGCTTGATCACCAGGTTGCGGAAGTCTTCGATACTGCGCACTTCCGTAGAGGCCTGAATAGGAATCAGGGTGTCCTTGCCCCGCAGGGCACCCGGCGCCGCCTGCACATTGTTGTTCCGCAAGGCGTTGTACAAGTCCCCGGCCGTCAACCGATATGCCGCCAGCTTGACCGGATCAACCCAGAGCCGCATGGCGTAGGTCTGGCCTCCATTCACATCAGCACCCGCCACCCCCGGCACCGAGGTGATCAGCGGCTGCACCACTCGGGAGATGTAATCGGTGATCTCCGGAATGGTCTGTCTATCGTTGGCGAACGTCAGATATTGTACCGCCGAAACACCATCCGTAATCTTCTGGATCTGGGGATCGAACACACCTTCCGGCAGGCGATATTTCACCTGTTGCACCTTGGCCAGCACCTCCGTCATGGCCCGGTCTGCGTCGGCATTCAGAACCAGTTTGGCGCGGATCTCACTGCGCCCCATCGTTGAAGTCGATGTCAGGTATTCAATACCGTTGGCGCTGGCGATTGCCTGGGAAATAGGCGTAGTGACAAACCCCTGCATGACCTCTTGCGATGCCCCTGGATACTGGGTGGTCACCACAATGGTGGCGCTTTCCATCTGTGGGTACTGTCGTACCGGCAATGAAAACAGCGAGGACAATCCGACCAGCAGAATCAGCGTACTTAGTGTTATGGAAAGGATCGGCCGCCGAATAAAGAGATCGGTAAACGTCATGACTGTCCACCTTCTGCTGTCATTACCTCCTCCATATTCTGATCATTCCCGCCGATTTGAGAGTCTGCGCCAACCACCTTAAGCTGGCTGTTCGGCTGTACACGCAGCTGACCTTCAGTCACCACCAAATCACCCACCTGCAGGCCGCTGCCGACCACCACCTGATCACCGATACGACGACTGATCGTGACCGGAACAAACTTTGGCTTACCGATCTGCTCGGCGTTCAGATCTCGTACCACCAAAGCGGAATCTCCGTATGCCGAGGTCAGAATTGCGGAGGCTGGCAAGAGCAGCGCATCGGGCTCGGTGTGCAGATCCAGGCGCACACTGACGTACATCCCAGGACGCAGTTTTTGGCCCTCATTACCCATTCGAGCCTGCACCCTTAGGTTACGTGTATCCGGGTTTACCTGAGGTTCGAGTGCACTGACCTCGGCACTCAACGCTGTATCTACATCCAAATCGGAAACTAGCCGGATCGGCTGTCCCACATGAATATTCATAGCCTGCCGCTGAGAAACATCAAAGTTAACAAAGAGCTCAGACAGATTTGTGAGGGACGCGGCAGTGTCGCCCGGATTCAAGTATTGACCGAGATCCACGTGCCGGATACCTATTTCCCCATCGAAGGGAGCCCTGATTTGTTTTTGCTGGATACGTGCTTCAAGTCGCGCCAGCTCGGCACTGGCCTGATCATAATCGGCAAGACGCTGCTGACGCATCTCCTCTGTCATCGCCCCAGATGGAGCAAGTCGACGTGCTCGCTCAAGCTGTTTGCGAGCAAAGGCTTCTCGTGCCCTGGCGGCAGCCAAGTCCGCTTCTTCCACAGAGGTGTCAAGCTTGACCAACACATCACCCGATGAAACTCTCTGGCCAGCCGTGAATTCAATGGCAACGACTTTGCCTGCTACCTCAGACGTCAGCATCACTTGCTGTTCTGCCTTCAACTCACCGGGAAGCTCCAGTGTCTCAGCACTTTCCTGCCCCTTTAGCCGAATCACTTTGACATCCACTGGAGCTCCACCGCTCCAGCCATCCTGTGATGTGTTTTGAGTTTTCCAGTACCAGAGACCACCTATAATCACAGTCAATAGTAAAATAACAACCATCAGGGCCTTCCACCCTGCTCCCCTGCCGAGAGAGGATTCACTGTGTACCTGCTGTGTCATCAGCTGTTTATCCTGAGCGTCCCATGAAAAAAACCAACTTTAAAACCTCAAGTAAGCTTGAGGTCAAGAACGCTTTACACTTCTTTTTCGCTATAGAAAAAGGGAGACGATGTGGTCACTCTAACCAACCCGAACAGATGACTCTGGAGCGACATCATCCCCCCAGTCGAAGACCGGCATCTGTTATAATCGGGCGTATGAGAGAACACTCCCACAGCGAATGGATTCCCAACATCATCCTGGGACAGGATTACGACCGTCGATACATCGACGCGCCGATCCATTATGACGTGCTGGAAAATCTGGCCGTGTTCTTCGGCCGCGACATGCCGGTACATCGTCACGCCCAATACCTGCAGATTCACTACATCGACCGAGGCGAAATCAGCTTCCATATCGATGACAAAATCTACCATGCACAGGGCCCCAGTCTGATTTTGACCCCCCCCTCCGTCCCCCATTCCTTTCTGACCGAACCCGAAGCCTGCGGCCACGTACTAACGATCCATCAGTCCATTGTCTGGCAGCTGCTCAAGGATGGTTTGCAGCAGGAGATGGATACCGAGCTGAACCATGGTATCTGTATTGTGCGTGCCGAGCTGGAACCCAGGCAGCGTACCCAGTGGCCATTGATTACCCAGACGTTCCGCAACCTCAAGGTGGAATGGTTCAGAGAGCACCCGGCCAAACGGCTGGCGTTGCATACTCTGGTAAGGCTTTTGCTGATTCAAATCAGTCGCCTGTCAGCCAAGGAGGCGGAAAGCACCACCGTCAACAACGATGATCTGCAGATCTTTCGACGCTTCTCAGACCTGATCGAAGGACACTACCGTGAGCACTGGCACCTGCCGGAGTACACCGACCGGTTGGGTATTTCAGAAAGTCGGCTGCACCAGATCTGTCAACGTGTCTCCAACCGCTCCCCCAAAAAGCTGATCCACGACCGCATAATTCAGGAAACCAAACGGCTGCTTACCTTCAGCAATCTATCCAGCAGTGACATCTGCTATCAACTGGGATTTTCTGATCCTGCCTATTTTTCCCGCTTTTTCAAGCGCCATACCGGCGTCACCGCTCAGCGTTATCGGAGCGAACAGCAGTAACACCCGCTGGACTGTTAGTTAATACATTAATAAAATGCTGCCATGCAACAGAACCCAACAGCCGGTGAACGCTCCGGAGTCGCCATAGACACCCTTTCAGGCCTGCTGATCTTTGCCACTTTGGTCATGGCATTGATCGACACTTTCGACCTGGCCGTGCTAGCCCTGCCGGCAACACTCACGGCCTGGGCCTTTGTGCTGCTCGAATACCTGCGCCTGAACCGCAAGCAACGCATTCAGATCAGCGTACTCTGTGCCATTGGAGCGGCCTTTACCGGCTGGGCGTGGAGCCAGGGCTCTGATGCACAATTGATTGACTTGCTGGGCGAGCACCTCAAACTTGCGATGCTGCTGGCGGCCGTGAACTTCATCCGCCTCAGTACACAACTGGCACCGGCCACCGACTCACCCGGTCCGCGAAGCTTTCTGCTCACGCTCGGCGGGATGCACCTGTTTTCGTCCGTGGCCAACTTTTCATCCATGCTGCTGGTGGGCGAGCAGATCAAGCGCAAAGGAACTCTTAGCCCGTTATCACAGATCATTCTGGCACGCGGCTTCAGCCTTGCGATCATGTGGTCACCCTTTTTGAGCATACTTCCGCTGGTGCTTGAGCAGGTGCCCGGTGCCGAACTCTACAGTATCTATCCGTTCTCGGCCGCACTGGCAGTGATCGGCCTGTTGCTCACTTTTCTGGACGTGCGCCATCGACATAACGACGAATATCACCACTATTCAGGATTCCCCATGACACTGGGCACCCTGTTGCTCCCGCTGTGCCTGATCAGTACAATTCTGCTCGCTGCATGGATTTGGCCACAGTTGCCAACCGTGGGTGCTGTGTCATTGCTGGCGATACTGACACCACTGATGATGCTGACGCTACGCCGCGGCCCGTTACAGGCGACATCCCGGGTGATTAAGCATATCACCCAACGCCTGGCGGACACTCGCGCCGAAATATCACTCTTTCTAAGTGCAGGCTTTCTTGCGGCCGGGGTCAAGGCATGCATTGCTGTCGGGCTGATCGATCTGCCATTCACCCACACCGATGCGACGGTGGCATCGATAGTGATGATCTCGATCGTGGTGCTTGCCTACCTGGGCATTCACCAGTTCGCGCTGGTGGCGATCTGCGCCGGTCTGCTGGCTGATGTCACCACGGCCCCGACACTGATGGCGATCGCCTATATAGTGGCCACATCGGTTTCCATGTCCGGCAGCACCTTCAGCGGGGTAAACTTTATTCTTCAGGCGCGCTTTGCCTGCCCGGCGCGCAGCTTGCTGAGAAACAACCTGAACTATTCAGTGATGATGCTGGTCGCGGCCAGCCTGCTGATGTACTTAATGCAGTATATGGGGGTCAGGTGACCATCCTGCAGCCGATACGAACAACAGGTAATGAGATACTGATGCGCAAATACGAAGACTCCGTCCCCCTGAAACTGCTGAAGGCGCGTGAAGTGACCATGAGCTTCTTCCGCCCTGTGCTGCAGGAGATTCCGCTTACCGAACAGCAGTGGCGCGTGATTCGTGCCCTGGATGAACACGGTGAACTTGAGTCCAAACAACTGGCGGACCTGTGCTGCATACTCAGCCCCAGCCTTACCGGCATCATCAGCCGGCTGGAGCAGCAGGATTACATTCAGCGCCGCCGCTCGCCGGAAGATCAGCGCCGCGTGCTGATCAGCCTGACCGACAAGGCCAAACAGATGTTCGACAGCATCAGTCCCTCACTGGAAGCTTGCTACAAGCAGATCACCGAGCAGTTCTCCAAAGAGAACATGGAGCAGCTGGACAAGCTGCTGAATCAGCTCTGCCAGATTAAACCCTGACACCCGTCAATAATCTTCAAGGTTGAACGCGCCGCCCCTTTTGGACGGCCGTTGACTTTAGATAATATGTTAACTAGCATTACTTAACATGTTAACGAAAGACAGCCCGGGTTTTCGCACCTGCAAAAACCTTGATCGCGGCGCAAAAAAACCTCGATCATGCCGGGCATGTCCCACAATAAAGAAGGTGTTAACCATGGGCGAAATCGTATTAGCTGCAAAAGTGACTCACGTACCGACCATGCTGCTGTCAGAGCAGCCGGGCAAACTTCAGGGCTGTCGCCAGCAGGCAATCGACGGTCACCGTGAGATCATGCGCCGTGCGCGTGAAATGGGTGCCGACACGGTTGTGGTGCTGGATACCCACTGGCTGATCAACGCCGGTTATCACATCAACAGCAACCCGGTATTCAAGGGCAAGTTCACCAGCCACGAGTTCCCGCACTTCATCCAGAACCTGGAGTATGAGTACAAGGGTAACCCGGCGCTGGGCGATGCGATTGCGGCCAAGGCCACCGAAAAAGGTGTTTTCACCCTCTCCCACCAGGTTGAAACGCTGGACCTTGAGTACGGCACACTGGTGCCCATGCACTTCATGGAGCCCGGTGATATGCCGATCGTATCTGTTGCGGCCTTCTGTACCGTTCACAACTTGCAGGACTCTCGCAAGCTGGGTGAGGCGATCGCCGAAGCGGTCAAGGAAAGCGACTGCAAGGTCCTGCTGCTGGCTTCCGGCTCCCTGTCACACAAGATCTGGGAAAACGAGCTCTATGAAGCGAACAATGGCACCTTCACCATTTCACGCGAATTCAACCGTCAGGTCGATCTGCGCGTGCTGGAGCTGTGGCAGAACGGGGAAATCGATACCTTCCTGAAAATGCTGCCCGAGTATGCCCAGCACTGCTCAGGTGAAGGCGGCATGCACGATACTGCCATGCTGTTCGGTGCCCTCGGCTGGGACAAGTACACCGGCAAGGGCGAGTTGATCGGCGAGTACTTCCCAAGCTCCGGTACCGGCCAGGCCAACGTTATTTTCCCGGTACAGTAAGTTACACATCCGCCGGGGTTTCACCTCCCCGGCGGTCGATTCAGCCAGTTCTCACTCATAACCCAACACTATAAGCAGGCGGAGACACATCCATGCTGCAGACATCCTACCCCTACTACCTGGCCAACGAAGCCCTTGCTCCGAACCAGGACCTGGTAGTTTATGACAAATTCTCCGGCGAAGCGGCCACCCGTGTCGCCATGGCTGATGCGGCTGCCATCGACAAGGCTATCGCAGCGGCTGACGCTGCCACCGAGCCGATGCGCAAGCTGCCGGCTTACAAGCGTCAGGCCATCCTGAACCACTGCGTGAAGCGTTTTGAAGAGCGTGCCGAAGAGCTGGCCGTAGCCCTCTGCATCGAAGCTGGCAAGCCGATCAAGGACGCCCGCGGTGAAGTCACCCGCCTGATCGATACCTTCCGCATTGCCGCTGAAGAAGCCGTTCGCATCGGCGGTGAAGTGGTACCGATGGATATCAGCCCCCGTGCTGAAGGTTACACCGGCATGTGGAAGCGCGTCCCTATCGGTGCCTGCTCTTTCATTTCACCGTTCAACTTCCCGCTGAACCTGGCGGCTCACAAGGTAGCTCCGGCGATCGCAGCGGGCTGTCCGTTCATCCTGAAGCCGGCCAGCCTGACGCCGATCGGCGCGATCATCATCGGTGAAGTACTGGCCGAAACCGATCTGCCCAAGGGCGCATTCTCCATTCTGCCCTGCCACCGCGACGGTGCCGACCTATTCACCACCGACGACCGCCTGAAACTGCTCAGCTTTACCGGTTCTCCGGACGTGGGCTGGCAGCTGAAGGCCAAGGCCGGCAAAAAGCCGGTAGTACTGGAGCTGGGCGGCAATGCGGCCTGCATCGTTGACGAAGGCACTGATCTTGACGATGCCGTTGCCCGTATCGTTTTCGGCGCCTACTACCAGTCTGGCCAGAGCTGCATCAGCGTTCAGCGCATCATGGTGCACGAAGCACACTACGATGAAGTCCGCGAGAAGCTGTCCAAGGCCGTTAATGCCTTGGTTCACGGCGATCCGAAAGACGAGAACACCTTCATCGGACCGATGATCTCCGAGAAGGAAGCCACCCGTCTGCATAACTGGGTACTGGAAGCGAAGGAAGCCGGTGCCGCCATTCTGGCTGGCGGTGAGCGCGAAGGTGCCATGCTGCAGGCAACCCTGCTTGAAAACGTGGATGCGGATCAGAACGTCAACACCCAAGAAGCCTTCGGCCCGGTGGCAATCCTGTCCAAATTCACCGACTTCGATGCCGCGCTGAAAGAGGTCAACAACTCTGACTTCGGTCTGCAGGCTGGCATTTTCACCCGCGACATCTACAAGATCCAGAAAGCCTGGGACGAGCTGGAAGTCGGCGGCGTGGTGATCGGTGACGTACCGTCCTGGCGTGTGGATCACATGCCGTACGGCGGCGTGAAGGACAGCGGCTTGGGTCGTGAAGGCGTTCGCTATGCGATCGAGGACATGACCGAGCTGCGCCTGCTGGTAATCCGCGATCCCAAGTAAGTGCTGTCCGGTGCAGTCCTGCAAGACTGCACCGGCTGCCTGACCGGCCGAGATATCGTGAAACCGAATCCACCTGTTGCCCTGCTGACACTGATCGCCATGGCCAGCCCACTGGCCCTGAATGCATTCGTGCCGGCAATGCCGGATGCAGCCGCTGCGCTGGATGCGGATATCGCCACCATTCAGCTGACCTTTACCTGTTACCTGTTGACACTGGCCATTGGCCAGTTGATCACCGGACCGCTGGCGGACTATTTCGGCCGTCGTCCGGTACTGCTGGCAGGTCTGGGTCTACACACGCTGGGCAGCCTGTTGGCTGCTTCAGCAGATGGAGTCGAGATGCTGATAGCAGGGCGTGTCCTGCAGGCGTTGGGTGGCAGTACATGCATGGCGCTGGCACGCACCATCATTTTGGATGTGCATGGCCGTGAGGGGGCAGCCGGGCGCATGGGCTACGTGGTCATGGCCATTGCCATTGCGCAGGCCATTGCGCCCACCATCGGGGGCTTCCTGAACCTTTGGACGGGATGGAACTCAATATTCTATATGTCCGTGTTCATGGGCGCCCTGGTATGGCTGGTCGCACTGCGCATGTTGCCGGAAACCAGTCGCGCCCGCAGTGACAGCCTGCACCTCGGAGGCATCCTGAAACGGTATGGTGAGGTACTGGGATCAGGCCAGTATCTGGGCTACGTGTTATCCACCACGGCCATCGCAGCGGCATTCTACCTCTTCGTTGGCAGCAGCCCCTATATCGTGACAGACCAGCTGGGCGGCAACTCGGCCGTGTTTGGCAGCTGGTTTTTGACGGTGTCGCTGGCCTTCATGGCGGGCAGTTTTCTGTCAACACGGCTGGCTAAGCTGTTCAGCGTTGACCAGATGGTCCTGTGCGGCAACTTGCTGTCGCTGTTGGGTGCGGCATTGCTGCTGGGCCTTTCACTGCTAAACGCGCTTAGCCTGGCAGGGCTGTTCCTGCCCATGGCCCTGGTTATTTTTGGCCGCGGCTTGAGCCAGCCGAATGCCCAGTCGGCCGCCATCAGCAGCAGTGACAGTTCGGCCGGAACCGCATCAGGACTGATGGGATTCATCCAGCTGTTGACAGGTGCCGTCATCGCCCAGCTTGTCCCCATGCTGCTGGATTATGGCACTACACTGGTATTCTGCTGCATTCTGGCAGCACCCGTGGTTGCATTGCTGGCACATTACAATGCCTGGCGCAGGCGACACGACAACGCTGCCCAATAATGCGCAGGGACGCCCACAAGACTATATCGGTCAATGACCCAAGACTATGCTGACCGGATTACGGCCCGCCGTTCCGGTGATAACAAAAGAGGAAAATTCGATGGGTAAACTCGCATTAGCTGCAAAAATCACCCATGTACCGTCCATGTATCTGTCTGAACTGGACGGTCCGCAGAAAGGCTTCCGTCAGGCGGCCATCGACGGACACCATGAAATCAGCCGCCGCTGCCGCGAGCTGGGCGTTGACACCATCATCGTGTTCGATACCCACTGGCTGGTAAACGCAAACTACCACATCAACTGTGCTGCGCATTGGGCCGGCAACTACACCAGCAACGAGCTGCCGCATTTCATCTCCAACATGGAGTTTGAATACGATGGCAACCCGGAGCTGGGCCGCCTGCTGGCAGAGGAATGTAACGCTCAGGGTGTCGAAACCCTGGCCCATGATTCCACCAGCCTCGACCCGGAGTACGGCACCCTGGTACCGATGCGCTACATGAACCAAGATCGCCATTTCAAGGTGATCTCGGTATCTGCCATGTGCACCGTGCACTACCTGAATGACAGTGCGCGTCTGGGCTGGGCCATGCGCAAGGCAATTGAAGAAAAGTACGACGGTACCGTTGCCATTCTGGCGTCCGGCTCCCTGTCGCACCGTTTCGCTCAGAACGGTCAGGCACCGGATTTTGCCACCAAAACCTGGTCACCGTTCCTTGAGCGGCTGGATCATCAGGTGGTGGAAATGTGGCAGAACGGCGAATGGGAAGACTTCTGCGAAATGCTGCCCGAGTATGCCGTGAAAGGCCATGGTGAAGGTTTCATGCATGACACCGCCATGCTGCTTGGTGCCCTGGGCTGGTCTGAATACGACCAGAAAGTGGAAGTGCTGACCCCCTACTTCGGCAGCTCTGGTACCGGCCAGATCAACGCAGTTTTCCCGGTGTCTCCCGTTACTGGTGAGAAGGTTCCGGGGCCTCAGGCGTCCGTCACCAAATCCTTTGCGCCGGGTTCAAGCCGCATCTGATACCCGATGACAACGACTCCAACGGCCTGCACCTGCAGGCCGTTTTCGTTTGGGCACTGAGCGCACAACTCTTTGTTAATATATTAAACAGATTATCCACAGTGGTAATATCTTCTCATAACAACCCAACATCTGACCGGGAGACTCACGGATGTCATCGGTAGCCAACCCCCAACGCCTGATCGTACTGCTGGCCGCGCTGGTCGCTTTCGGCCCATTGTCGATCGACATGTACCTGCCCAGTTTGCCTTTGATCGCACAGGATCTGCAGGCCCCAGAATCCAGTATCCAGCTGACCATCAGTGCCTTTCTGATCGGTTTGTTCATCGGCATGCTGTTTTACGGCCCACTGTCGGACAAGTACGGCCGTCGTCGCCTGCTCCTTGGCGGCATCACACTGTATCTGGTCGCCAGTATCGGCTGTATGCTGGCGACCAGTGCCGAGTGGCTGATCGCTGCACGCTTCCTACAGGCACTGGGTGCAGCTGCCGCCTCGGTGTTGGCCCGCGCCATTGTGCGTGACCTGTTCCCGCTGAACGAGGCCGCCCGGGTGCTTTCGCTGATGCACCTGGTCACCATGATCGCAACCCTGGTTGCACCACTGGTCGGTGGCTATCTGATCATGATCTCTGACTGGCGCTCGCTGTTTGTCGTGCTGTTCATCTTCGCAGCAATTGTACTGCTGGCCAGTGCCTGGAAAATTCCTGAAACCCATCACGGCGATTCACGCCGCGCCAGTGTACTGGCGGTGTTTCAGGCTTATCTCAGGATTGGTCTGCAGCCGGTGGCAATCGGCTACATTCTCTGCATGTCGCTGACCTTTGCCGGCATGTTCGCCTACATCACGGCATCGCCGTTTGTATACATCGAGTACTTTGGTGTCAGCCCGCAGAGCTATGCCTGGCTGTTCAGCCTGAACATCGGCGGCGTCATCGTATTGGTGAGCTTGAATGCCCGTTATGTGGGACGATTCGGCACCCAGAAACTGCTTCTCGCAGGCGCTTCTCTTGCAGCCTTTTCAGGGCTTCTGCTGACCTTCGCTGGTATTACCGAGATCGGCGGCCTGCCCCTGATTGTGGTGGCACTGCTGGGCTTTGTCAGCGTTACCGGTGTACTCGGTGCCAACTGCATGGCAAGCCTGCTGTCGCGCTATCCGGAACAGGCCGGTGCCGCAGCCGGACTGGCGGTTGCCTGCCAGTTCGGTCTTGGGGCTCTGGCAAGCTCCATCGCCAGTACTCTGCACGATGGTACAGCCTTGCCTATGGCGCTGATCATTGGTCTGACCGGCTGCGGCTCACTGGCAGCTCTTGCCCTGACCCGTCGTTCTGCAGCCTGAGCCTGGCTGAACTATACTTGGGCTGTCGGTTACTTTTTGATCGATAGCCCGGGTCCAGGCAGACAACAGCAATCCAACTTAAATACAGAAAAGTGCAATAATAAACCAGAATTTTACATTTCCTGCACAGGCCTGACTCCGCATAATCGTTGCAATCCTTCACGGATCATTATCAAGTTGTTGTTCGGGTAGCCACTCGAAAACCCAATTGCGATGTAACCGATTCCATTATTAGAAGAGAGACGATCCAGATGAACAAACAGAATCCGATGCTCGACAAACTCAAGGAGATCCTCCCTGCCATTCGCGCCAACGCTCCCAAAGCGATTGAGCTGCGTCAGGTACCCCAGGAAAACATTGAGATGCTGCACGGTATCGGTCTGAACCGTGCGTTCCTGCCCAAGGCCTACGGTGGCCTGGAAATGTCTCTGCCTGAATTCACTGATTGCATCGCAGCACTGGCCGGCGCCTGCTGCTCTACTGCATGGGCATACAGCCTGCTGTGCACCCATAACCATCAGATGGCGATGTTCTCCAAAAAAGCACAGGATGAGTTCTGGGCCGAGAACCCCGACACTGTAGCGTCCAGCTCCATCGCACCGTTCGGTAAGCATGAAGAAACCGAAGGTGGCATCATCTTTACCGGTGACATGAAGTGGAGTTCAGGTGTTGACCACGCAGATTGGATTATCGTCGGCTTCAACCGCTTCGACGAAGCCGGTGAAAAAGTGTACAGCTTTGCGGTCATCCCCAAGAGCGAGTTCACCATCATTGATGACTGGTATTCTGTTGGCATGCAGGGCAGCGGCACCAAAACCGCCAGCATCAAGGGTGTATTCGTTCCCGAACACCGCATCCAGGCCGCTCGTGACATGATGGAAGGCCGCCACGTTGGTCGTCCTCTGTACCCGGACAGCAAAATTTTCCATACCCCGTACCGCCCATACTTTGCCTGTGGTTTCGCGGCCATGAGCCTGGGTGTCGCCGAGCGCATGATCGATGTGTACAAGGAACTGACCCAGAACCGTGTCCGTGCCTACACCGGCGCTCAGGTGAAAGAGTCCATTCCGCCGATTCTGCGCATCGCCGAATCTTATCAGCAGGTATGTGCCGCACGCGCCTATCTGGAAAAGACCTGGAACGAGCACAAGGAATATGGCGAGCGTCACGAATACCCGGACCGTTACACGCTGGCGCACTGGCGTACCAACCAGGCTTATGCCATCAAGATGTGTGTTGAAGCCGTCAACCGTCTGTGGGCAGTGATGGGAGCGTCCAACTGGTATCAGGATCGCGAGAGCCAGCGTCTGTGGCACGAATCCAACATGACCGCGGCCCACGCCTACACCGACTACGATGTCTGCGCCCAGATCATCGGTCGTGAACTGCTGGGTCTTGAGCCGGATCCTTCACTGCTCTGATCTCTGCATTATCCAGAGGCGCCCTCCTGTTCATGCGGGCGGGCGCCTTTTCCCTTTTGACGGGGACACCTCACCTTTTCTCAGGTGGGCTGTCTGTTGCTCGTCTACTATAAGAATGTTGTTAACCCGACCCCAGGTGCTGTTATGAGCAATCAAGTCACTGAATTCGATCCCAAAGCCTTTCGTCGTGCTCTGGGCAACTTCGCCACCGGTATTACCGTTGTTACCGCACAGACCCCGGACGGCGTCAAAACGGGTGTAACCGCCAACAGCTTCAACTCCGTTTCTCTGGACCCGGCCCTGATTCTGTGGAGCATCGACAAGCGCTCCGGCAGTTGCGAGATATTCGAGAAAGCGACGCACTTCGCTGTTAACATCCTCGCTGCAGATCAGATCGACCTGTCCAACCACTTTGCTCGTCCCGGCGAAGACAAATTTGCCGGCACTGATTTCAACGCCGGTCTCGGTGGTGCGCCATTGCTGCCGGATACTGCTGCCTGTTTCCAGTGCGAAGCCTACGAAACCGTTGATGGTGGTGATCACTGGATCTTGATCGGCAAAGTTGTAGCCTTTGAGGACAACGGCCGGGCTCCGCTGGTTTACCATCAGGGCAGCTACTCTGTGGTCATGCCACACTCCCGCTTCCCTGCCAAGAAAGAGGATGAGCCGGCTGCCATCGAGCGTCTCAAGTCCCGTTTCAAGGACAATCTGTACTACTTGATGGTGCAGGCCATTCGTACCTATCAGGCCGACTATGCGCCACTACAGTTGTCCACGGGTCTGCGTACCAGTGAAGCACGCATGCTGATGGTACTTCAGGAAACACCAAAGCTCTGCCGCAAGGAACTGTTGCGTGAGGTCAACATGCCTGAAGTTGAGGTCGACAATGCGGCTGAAATCCTGCAGCGCAAGGGACTGGTGAGCTTCTCGGACGAGTGCTACAACATCACGGCCAGCGGTGAAGAGCAGGCCGAAGCCCTCTGGGCCCTGTCCAAGCAAGAGCAGGACAAAATGTTCGGTGAGTTCAGCGAAGACGAGATCGCAACCTTCAAGAAGATTCTGACCAGTCTCGCCTGCCGCTAAGCACAACCCGCTGTTTCCACCCCGGCATGTTCCCCCGAGCTCGCCGGGTGCCGGAGGGCCGGCCACTGACTGATTAGACGGCAGTCAGTGGCCGAATCGTTCTCCGGCTTTTGATCATGTTCTCCCGCCTGTGCCCGTTCTGGGTTAAGCTTCAGCAAAGCATAAGAACTACTCGCACTTGCCACAGGAAAGCTGAATGCCATCGCAGATGACACCTGACTGGAGCCCATCCTCCCAGGTATTACAGGTACTCGAACAGCTGGGGACTCACAGTTTTTACGATGTCTTTCTTGACTGGCTGCATGAAGAGTTCGGTACCGAACAATGTATGGTGTTCTACTGTGCAGACGGTCATCAGGTCTCGACTCTGCTGTTCAAGGATTATGCGCGAGAAGCGTCCGCCAGACAGCTGGCCGAAGCCTATGTGGAAGAACGTCACTACTTGCAGGATCCCAATTTCAGCATCTTGAAAACCATCGCGCCGGGCGAGGTACAGGTGGTTCGCTTTGACTCCGTCAGCAGTGATATGGGGTTACATTATCGCAAGGCCTTTTTTGAATCGCCGGGTTTTCTGGACAAGTTGGCGATCATCCGGGGAACTGAAGCCGGCAACTATTATGTCAACCTTTACCGCCGCAGTTCTCGTTTCGACAGCCGTTTTGATGACCATGACTTTACTCGTCGAGTAGGCGCATTGATCAGCGTACTGATCTACAAGCACTTTGCGCTGAATGAACGCTTGAGGCTTGAAGGACCACTGGCATTTCTGTCAGAACGTGAACAGCAGGTGTGTCGTGCGGTCCTGCGCGGAAAGAAAAACGAAGCAATTGCCGCCGAGCTGGATATTGCCGCCAGCAGCGTAATCACCTATCGCAAACGTGCCTACGAAAAGCTGGGTATTACCAGCCGAGCCCAGCTGTTTGCGCTCTGCACCTGAGCCAGCCGGCGTCAGTTCTCTTCTTGTAAACGTGCCGTTTCAGACTTTCTGCTAACATACACGCTTTGCCCACCGACTACGCAAGGGATGCATATTTTGTCCACCCATCAGAAAGCCGATCTGTTACTGCTGCTCACCACCATTCTTGCTGCGGCTGGCTGGATTTTCTCGCGTGAGGCCGTACAGGGGCTTGCCCCGCTGCTGTTCATGGCATTGCGATTTATCAGCGCAGGTCTGATCCTGGCAGCTGTTGGCTGGTCGGCCATGCGCCTGTTTACCCGGCTGCAATGGAAAAGTGCCTGTCTGGTGGGAGTCTTTTTTGGTACGGCACTGAGCTTCTGGATAGTGGCTCTGGAGATGACCAATCATGTGGGGGTCGGTGCCTTTTTGACCGGGCTTGGGGTCGTACTGGTGCCCTTGATCAGCCTGCTGTTCGGTGATCGTTCCGGGCCCTATGTTTTCCTGTCACTGCCTTTGGTCATCGCGGGCCTTGCCTGCCTGTCTCTGGACAGTGAGTTTCACCTTGGTCTGGCAGAAGTGCTGTTTCTGTTGTCTGCCCTGTTTTTTTCGTTCACGTTTATTCTCAACAGCCGCGCCGCCACACGCATGCCGGTACTTCCGCTGACCGCAGTACAACTGCTGGTCACCGGCCTGATCAGCGCGGTGGCATCACTGTTTCTGGAAGAATGGCACTTTGAACAGTCTGTCAGCATTTGGGGCTGGCTGATCGCAAGCACACTCATTGCAACCAGCCTGCGTTTTCTGGTGCAAACCCATGCTCAAAGCCTGGCACCTCCCAGTCATACGGCCATCATCATGACGCTGGAACCTGTCTGGACAGCTCTGCTGGCCATGCTTTGGCTCGGCGAATCCATGACCGCTCTTCAGCTCAGTGGCTGCGCCCTCATCTTTACTGCGATGCTGGTCAATCGCTGGCCGGCTCTGCGCAGCTGGGTCCGTTCACTTCAGACATAGTCGCTACAGGTCAACAAGCACGCTTTTTCCTGCCCTACAAAGCGGTTCAGGCTTCAGCCACCCGTACGGCTGTGTTACTTTCCAGATACGGTCAATTAATTCTGGGAGCTGTTGCTGATGTCCGCTGAAAAATTTCGCCTCGTTACCCGCAGTGATTTCGACGGTCTTGTCTGTGCCGTGCTGCTTAAGCACCTGGACCTGATCGACGATATCAAGTTCGTTCACCCCAAGGATATGCAGGATGGCAAGGTGGATATCACAGATCGTGACATTACCACCAACCTGCCCTATGTGAAGGGCGTCAACCTGGCCTTTGACCACCATCTGTCGGAAACAATTCGCAACGAGAAGGTGGACAATCACATCATCGACCCTGACGCACCTTCAGCTGCGCGCGTGGTATGGAAATACTACGGTGGTCATGACGCCTTCCCCGTTGAGTGGGACGAAATGATGGACGCTGTGGACAAGGGCGACTCGGCCCAGTTCACTCAGGATGAGGTGCTTAACGCAGAAGGATGGGTGCTGCTCAACTTCCTGATGGACGCCCGTACCGGCCTTGGGCGCTTCCGCGAGTTCCGCATCTCCAACTATGCCCTGATGATGGATCTGATCGACTACTGCAAGAACCACAGTATTGAGGAGATCCTTGACCTGCCGGACGTGAAGGAACGGGTTGAGCTGTACTTTGAGCAAGAAGCGAAATTCAAGGAGCAGATTCAGCGCTGCGCTACCGTACATGACAATCTTGTGGTACTTGATCTGCGACACGAAGAGCAGATCTGGGCGGGCAACCGTTTCATGATTTACGCCTTGTATCCGCAGTGCAATATTTCCATCCATGTGCTGTGGGGTCTCAAGCAGCAGAACACCGTGTTTGCCACCGGCAAGTCCATTTTTGATCGCAGTTCAAACACCAATGTGGGCGAGCTGATGCTGCAATATGGCGGTGGTGGTCATCATGCAGCCGGTACCTGTCAGGTCGAGAATGACCGCGCCGAATCGGTCCTGAATGAACTGGTCACTCGCATCAACGCTGACGGCTAAGCCTGATCAGACAGCGCCGTCAGATTCTCCCTCTGCCGGCGTTGTGCTAATCTGAGCCTGCGTCAAGCTATGAACGGAGGCCCTAATTGACCCCAGCCCTGCGACTCCTGCTAATTCTTCTTAGCCTTGTATTTACCTCCCTGGCCTTGGCCGAACCCGTCGATAGAGACCCCGTATCAGACTCGGCGCAGATAAACGATCTCACAGCCGAAACCGATGCAGAAGCCTCCCTGTCCCTGCCACGTCGACTGGCCCAGCTGAGCAGCAGTATCGCGCACGATGTCGGAGAGCAGATCGTAAACCTGGCCTCAACAGCTCGGAACCTGCTGTCTGGAGATCTGACCGATCCCGGTTTCGACTCTACCGCCTTTACCGATGCAGCCCTTAACCTGGGCATGGTAGTACTCTCCACTCTGATAGTGTTCTTTTTACTCAAGCGGGTTTCGCGTCCTCTGTTCACAGTATTCAGCCGTTGGACTGAAGCGGGTGAAAGGCCCACACCCGTTCTGCGACTGGTATTTTGTGTCGCCCTTGCAACGGTACTGGATCTGCTGCTAGTGGTATTGGCCTATGTCAGCGGCAGCCTTATCGGTACATTCCTGATTGGTGAAAGCGGTGAGCTGACCACTCGAGCCTCCCTGTTTTTGAACGCGTTTCTGATCATCGAAGGCCTGAAAGCGGGTATTCGCATGCTGCTTCAATCCGAACATCAGGGACTGCGCTTGCTCGCCATTGACGCCAACGAAGCGCGCTTCTGGAACCGCTGGATCGGCAAGCTGATCAGCCTGGTGGGCTACGGCCTGATGACACTGGTACCGTTGATCAACCTGTACCTGTCCAAAACGCTGGGCGAAGCAGTCGGTACCCTGATCACGCTACTGGCATATGCCTATGCAACAACCGTGGTATTAAAGCACCGAAGTCGCCTGCGCATGGTAATTGAGTTGCGAGCGAACAGTACGGAAGGTGGTATTGCCCAGGTATTGTTGAAAATGCTGTCGCGCAGTTGGCACTTGCTGGCAATTACCTACTTTTCACTGGTACTGATACTCACATTCACCCGACCGGAAGATGCACTACCCTTTGTACTGCTGGCAACCATTCAGAGTATTGCTGCCATCGTGGCGGGCCTGCTGCTTTCAACTCTTCTCGGCCAGACACTGGGCCGTCGACTCACCCTATCCGACGAACTGAAGCACAAACTGCCAATGCTTGAGTCACGCATCAACAGCTATCTGCCCAATGCACTCTACTTCCTGAGGGCAGTTCTGTTTGTTTTCGTCGCTATGCTGATCCTGGGGGCGTGGGGCGCATTCAATATCAGCGACTGGTTTGTATCGGATACCGGCCGCATGCTGGTTGGCAAAATCATCGCGATTGCCGTCATTCTCACCGTCGCCTTTGCAGCTTGGGTTATCCTTGCCAGCGTGATTGAGCACAAGCTGAACCCCGAAACCGGCACTGGTGAGCCCTCGCCCCGCATCAAGACACTGCTGGCCCTGTTCCGCAATGCGGCCGCAATTGCACTGATCACGATGACAGGCATGGTGGTGCTGTCGGAGGTCGGTATCAATATTGGTCCGTTGATTGCCGGTGCCGGCGTACTGGGTCTTGCCATCGGTTTTGGCTCTCAAAAACTGGTTCAGGACATTATCACCGGCATTTTCATCCAGCTGGAAAATGCCATGAATACCGGTGATATCGTGACCGTAGGGGGCATTACCGGGGTGGCCGAACGCCTCAGCATTCGCTCGGTAGGCATCCGTGATCTTAACGGCACCTACCACCTGATACCCTTCTCCAGCGTTGATACCGTATCAAACTACATGCGCGACTTTGGTTACCACGTTGGCATCTATGGCATCGCGTACCGCGAGAGCATTGATGAAGCCATCATCCATCTGCAAAACGCGTTTGAAGAACTGGCGGCCGATGAAGAAAACAAAAACAAGATTCTGGAGCCGATCGAAATTTCCGGCGTGACCGCACTGGCCGACAGTTCAGTCAATATCCGTGTTCGGATCAAAACCACGCCGGGCGACCAATTCTCCGTTGGCCGTGCCTATAATCGACTGGTCAAAATCCATTTCGACAACGCCGGCATTGAAATTCCCTTCCCGCATACCACAGTCTTTTTCGGACATGAAAAGGATGGTTCAGCACCCGCTGCAAGCCTGCGACTTGAGGCTCCCGGCAATAACCGTGAGGTCAGTGGATGACACAGGACCAGCTGCTGATCGTCGGTATCCTGATTGCAACCATGGGAATGTTCATCTGGGGACGCTGGCGGCATGACATGGTGGCTGGCGCTGCACTTCTGGCCTGTGTCCTCACGGGCCTGATAGAAGCTCAGGATGCATTCACGGGCTTTGCTCACCCAGCCGTCGTGACCGTGGCCTGTGTGCTGGTGCTCAGCCGGGCCCTTCAGGTGTCCGGTGCGGTGGATATTCTGACCCGTCATGTCTTGCCCAAACAGGCTGGTACCACCCTCAGTCTGGCCGCCCTGACCGGGCTGGGTGCCTTTCTGTCCGGATTCATGAACAATGTCGGAGCCATGGCGCTGTTGATGCCTGTAGCCATGCAGCTTTCGGTGCGACTGGACCTTACGCCCGGTCAGGTCCTCATGCCACTGGCGTTCGGCACCATTCTGGGCGGCATGACCACATTGATCGGCACACCGCCAAACCTGATCGTGTCCGGCTTTCGCAGCGAAAGCATCGGTAGCGGGTTTGGCATGTTTGACTTCACGGCCGTTGGATTATCCGTCGCCCTGTTCTGCGTTCTGTTTATTGCCGTGCCCGGCTGGCGCCTGGTACCCGCTCGCAAGCAGCCCGGTACTGAAGGCTTCGATACGGGGGCCTATATCACCGAGGCACGTGTGCCGGAAGACAGCAAACTGGCTGGCCTGCACCTGCGCGAGGCCGAAGCCAAACTGGACGAGGCGGATGCACAGATCATTGGACTGATCCGAAATGAGGTTCGTGTCAACGCTCCGTCCTCCGGTCGTCGCATTCGTGCGAATGACATTCTGGTGATTGAAGCGGATGTAGAATCCCTTGCGGGTGTCATCAGCGCGTTGGGACTACAGCTTGAAGAGGCCAAGGCCTCATCGGCCGATGATGACACATCCCTCCAGACAGAAAGCGCCTCAGAGCAGGAAGATAAGGAGACGGATAAAGACAAGGAAAAGGACAAGGAATCTGACAGCAATGGCGATGGCATGATCCTGATGGAACTGGTGGTCAGAACGGAATCACCGCTGCAAGGACGCTCCGCCCGCGACATTCTGCTGCGCACCCGGTACGGTCTAAACCTGCTGGCCGTATCCCGCGAAGGGTCCCGCTCCAAGGCTCGCCTGCGTACGCTCAAGCTGAAACCGGGCGACTTACTCTTGATGCAGGGCTCTGAAGAGGCACTGTCCGAATTCGCTGCCGATAACGGCTGTATTCCGCTGGCCGAGCGCGAGCTGCGCATACCCGATCGCAACAAGGCCCTGGCTGCAACGCTGATCATGCTGATTGCTGTCGCTTGCGCTGCCTTTTCACTGCTGCCAACAGCCGTTGCCTTTGCCGCTGGCGTACTGGCATCCATGGCGCTGCGCACCCTTCCCCTTCGGTCCGTGTATGACGCCATCGACTGGCCCGTCATTATTCTGCTCGGAGCGTTGATGCCGGTGGCTGCCGTAATGGAAAGTACCGGTACTGCCACGCTGATTGCCGACGTGCTGATTCAGCACGTAGCCCAAGGAAGCGGCCCTGCAGCCCTGGGGCTTATCCTGATCGTCACCATGCTCATTTCAAGTGTCGTCAACAACGCGGCCACTGCAGCGGCCATGTGTCCCATCGCACTGGGTACCGCCGCGTCGCTGGGTGTAAACGCGGATGCCCTGTTGATGGCAGTAGCCATTGGAGCGTCCTGTGCGTTCCTGACACCTATCGGCCACCAGAACAATACTCTGATCCTCGGGCCGGGTGGTTTTCGATTTGGCGACTACTGGCGCCTTGGGCTGCCTGTGTCGCTGCTGGTTTGTGCAATCAGCATCCCGCTGCTTCTGCTGGTTTGGCCGTTGTAGTGTTTATCCTTGCTAAGCCTGTTTCATAATCGGATACTTCGTTTTTTTACTCTATGCCGTACGAGGTGTTTGCGTTGACACAGATTGCCGACAATACAGTGGTTCAGTTTTTCTACACGCTGACCGACTCCGATGACACCCAGATCGAAACCAACCACGGGGCGGACCCCATTGCGTATCTCCACGGCCATGACGGCATGATTCCAGCCATCGAAGCGGCACTGGAAGGCAAGTCTGCCGGTGATACTCTGCACCTGACACTGGCGCCGGACCAGGCATACGGTGAACGCCAGGAAGGTCAGGAGCAACGTGTTCCCCTGAAGCACCTGCAAGGACTGCCCAAGGGCGTGCGCAGCTGGAAGGCTGGCATGGTCGCCGTTGTGCAGACCGACCAAGGCATGCGCCAGGTAACTGTGATCAAGCCAGGGCTGAAAATGGTGCTGGTCGATACCAACCACCCATTGGCTGGAAAAACGCTGACTTACGATATAGAAGTGGTCGATGTTCGCGCCGCGACAGACGAAGAGATTGCCCATGGCCATGCCCATGGCATCGGTGGTCATCATCACTGATGGTCTGCTCGAACGCGTCCGCCTGAACAGAGGCCCAAACCGTGTTTGAATTCATTACTCAATTGTTACGGAGAAAACCCATGGCACGTGCAAGCGCTCGTCACATCCTTGTCAGCTCTGAAGCTGAATGTCAGTCCCTGAAAGATCAGATCGCCAATGGCGCCGATTTTGCTGCTCTCGCCAAGGCACACTCGCAGTGCCCATCCGGCCAGCAGGGCGGAGAGCTTGGCAGCTTCGGCCCGGGCCAGATGGTCAAGGCCTTTGACGAAGTGGTCTTCAGCGCCCCGATCAATGAAGTACAGGGCCCCGTGAAAACCCAGTTTGGCTACCACCTGCTTGAAGTCACCAGTCGCGAAGACTGAAAATCGTGACATATGGGCTCTGGCCGGCTAACGCTGCGCCAGAGCCTTTTCATTTATCCACAACATGAACTCCATTGCTCACGACAGGAAGCGCCATGACTGAATGTGAACACCTACAGATCGAGGATATTGTCGAAGGCAGCGGAACCGAGGTGAAGAAAGGCGGCGCATTGATCACGGCGCACTATCGCGGTTTTCTGGAAGACGGGACCGAATTTGACTCCTCGTATCACAGGAGGCAGCCCTTTCAAACCGTCCTGAGCCGAAAAAAGGTGATCGCCGCCTGGGTTGAAGGCCTAAAAGGCATGAAAGAAGGCGGTACACGCAAGCTGACAGTACCGGCCGAACTCGGATACGGTGAGCGCGGCTTTGGCGACAAAATTCCACCCAATGCCAATCTGGTCTTTGAAATTGAACTGCTGGAGGTGCTGAATCGAGAGTAGACCGGTTTGCTCAAATATTTTTGACAGATCACGCCACTACCCGTACCGGAAGACGCCCAAATCCTCTGCCAACAACTGTGAGAAGCTGCCCCATAAGTATTTTATTGATAGGGTTGATGACCATAAAGATATCATGGAATGGACTTCATTAGCATTTCTTCAGGAAAGATAACCCACAGCATATAGCCGCAAATCGGTTTGCTGTGGGCGGTTTTGGCTAAATTTTGTTTAAGTAGGCCATTCTCATAAAACCATAACGTTTTACATCGAAAATTTAACAGAGCATACAAAAAATAAAATATATTTTATATTATTTTTTTAATATCAGATTAATAATAGTCGATCTAACATCACCAGAATTCAATACCAAAAAGATAGTGCCTGATTAATTTTTAAAACTATATTTTTATCCGTGCGATACAAAAGTCACATGAATATATTATATTTTCATTGGCACTGTAAAGTAGGATGAATGTCTGCTATAGCATAGCGCCCATCATGGAATACTAATGAGCTAGAAACATCATCGAATCCATAATCTTTCACTTCACCAACTATGATGTAATGATCGCCTCCATCATAAACATTCCATGACTGACACTCAAACCATGCAGCACTTTCATGCAACCTGGGGGCGCGATACGCTTCATCCAAGAGCTTCACATCACTGAATTTATCATATCCTTTACGTGAAAAACGGTTCGATAATTCAATTTGATCATCTCGCAAAACATGTACAGTAAAGTATTCACAGT
This sequence comes from Marinobacterium iners DSM 11526, assembly GCF_900107855.1. GTDB lineage: Bacteria > Pseudomonadota > Gammaproteobacteria > Pseudomonadales > Balneatricaceae > Marinobacterium > Marinobacterium iners. The sequence goes on from NZ_FNRJ01000024.1 coordinate 32,865, forward strand.
TAGTGAAATCATTAGCACTATATGCAGACTTATCAATGCTCCATAAAATAAGTGCAGGATCTATAGAAACAGAGTTGAAGCTACTGGCCGTAACTCCAACTTTTTCACCATTAGAATTTTTAGTTGTGATAACAGTTACACCAGTCGGAAATCGTCCCAGAGCTTTTCGAAATTTTTTATTATCGAATGACATAATATTATCCTTCTTTATAGATAGCCTTTAAATGGTTCAACGTTACTGATAACTGCTCCAGCACCATCAAATACTGACTCATTGATGTGGGCGTGTTGTACACCAACCATTGTGTCTCGAAGTATTTTCTGCAAACGACGGTTCATATATATTGAACTAATACCAGAAAGGTTATAACAACGCTTGACAACATCTCCACATACTTCAGCGGCATGAGCAGATGAAAGTTTCATTTCGTTCGTAAGTTCTTGGCTAATTTCATTACCTTCAACGACTTCCTCAAACACTCTTTCACATACTTCATAAAAATAAGCACGGCAACTGAGATATGAAGCTGTTGATCTTGCTAAACCCATTCTGAAATATGCTCGATCTGCTAACTTAGGTGCTCCTGTTGTAGTTTGGCCCTGACACATATCAACAAGTTCTTGGATTGCCCCTGCTGCCAATCCAAGAAGCACTGCTGTATGTACCTGACCAGCAAAAGGTACAGTAGGAATACGATACAGTGGTTCATCAACTTTGGCAGTTTCTCCACGTAGAAATGTCCAATCTTCAGTCACAAACTTATTATTTACTCTCAAATCATGACTGCCAGTACCTTCCATGCCTACAACGTCCCAGTTATCAACAACCTCAACCTGAGAGGCGGGCATTATCGCGGTACGCGGCATATCATTAAAACCATTAACAGTACTCCCGGAAATACCGACCCCAATCCAATCAGCTGTTTTACAACCACTTGAGAATTTCCATTGACCATTAATAATCCATCCATTACCTTCTCTAATCGCTGGCTGTACGGGAAACAAACCACCAGCAAACATTTGATCTGGGCCATTCTTATAGATCATCGCTTGCGTCTCAATTGGTAAGGCTGCAAGGTAATAGTTAGATGATCCAAAACTTGCAACCCATGCTGCAGATCCATCGACAGAAGCCACTCGCTCAATTGCACGCAAGAATGGTATTGGATTGTCTGCTATGCCACCGAACATTTTTGGAACAGCTGCACGGAAAAAGCCGGATTTTTTCATCAAATCGACTATTTCATTTGGCACATAGCGTTGATTTGAGAACTGATCTCTTCCAGCTTTCACCGCTATCAACAGCTCTTCAATAGCAGCCTTGCCTGGTTCGTCAATCCAAACATCTTTGTATAGGTCTACAATATTTTTCATAAATCATCCGCGTGTTAAAAATTACAGTAACATGTATAATATCAATTGACCTTACTGACAAATAACAGATACTAATAATGTGAATAATCATGAATAATAAAGCGTTTGATTTGAATCTAGTCAGAATATTTTGCACTGTTTACGATACTGGTAGCTTAACCATAGCAGGAGAAAGACTTAATATAACACAGCCAGCGATTAGCCACGCGTTAAAAAAAATGCGTGCATATTACGACGACCCATTATTCGTGCGTTCAGATGGAAAGATGATACCAACAAAACTTTCAACTAGTATCGCACCTAATCTTAAAAAATCACTAGAGCTAATTAATATATCTCTAAAGTCAAAAATGGTATTGAGTGCAGAGGGCTCATCAAAAAAAACCTTCAAAATATCAATGTCAGATATGTCACAAATATTCTTCATCCCATCGTTATGCATGGCATTAGAGAATATACTTGACAAAATAAAGCTTGATATCGTGCAGATCACTCAAGATAAAATCGAACCAATTATGAGGGCTGGTGAGCTGGATTTTGCTCTTGGTAACCTACCTTATCTTTCTGGTAACAATATAAACGGAAGGGTATTAAAAGAAACTCTATTTTTCGACAAATTCATATGCATGGTACGAGACGGACACCCATCTATCAAAAGCTCTCTTGATAAAATAGATATCAGCAAAATCAAACTATTAAATATAAACAGCAGTATAACTGGCCACACAGGTCTACTAGAAGAAATAAATAGTAAATATGAGAAAAATATTGCATTAACCATTCCTAATTTCACAGTAGCTCCTGAAATAATCAGCAAGACAGACTTTGGTGTTATAATTCCTAAATCTGTAGCAAAAAGATACAACATGGAAAAAACATTTATCTTACATGATATCGACTTGGATAATAATAGAATCGAAATTAACATATATTATCACATGCTTTATAAAGACGACCCTTCAATTAATTGGATGAAAGAAATTTTCATTGAGCACTTTAGAGAAAATCAACCCTGATAATTTCAACTATAAATAAAAATAATTTATATTACTTCACATAAAGCATTACCATAGCACATGAAAATCACGGGGGAAGGTATGCTATGGCTTTTTGTTGTATTATAAAAAAAAATGGACTCGGAAAATTTAAAAAAAGAGAGCTAATTAAAATTCTTAGAGAGGAAGTATTAAATATTTTAGACTGTCAAAAAGCATTCCTACATATCCCCTCAACAGTAGAAGACAAACACACCAATGATGGAGTTAGCGAACACCATATCATAGAGTTTTTTCTTGATGATTTGTCATCTCTTGAGAAAGGGATACATCACATAAGATCAAAACTTTATTCAATGGGATCATATTCTGAACCCATAATACAAATACTACTGACAAGAGAATATGAATATAAAAACAACCCGATAGATGAAGAAAAAAAATTTAGTTACTTTGTTGAATATACAGGCATAACAAATAATGATACCGCATGGTGTAACCATTATATTAAAAATCATGTCGAGTTAATGAAGAAACTACCCAATATAAAACAAATTGTAGTTCATACTCCTTTAGCATGGATTTATCCTGAAGGTACTCATATTTTCAGAAGTTTATTATGCAATAGAGTATCATTCCAAACGAAACGGGATTTTGACTCAGCATTAAAAAGTTCTGTAAGAGATGAAATGCGTGAAGACTATAAAAAATTTCCACGCTTTGATGGAATATGTACGCACTATGCAATGGAGACCTATTCAATCATGGCCGAATCTTGAAAGGGGATAAATATAATTGACGTAGTAGTTATCCAGCTGTAGTAGTTATCCAGCTAAGGAGATGTGATCCAGTGTACCACATGAAGATTATATTCCTTGCATACGATCAAAGCCGCATGGATGCAGCAGCAACTCACACTCGCTAGCACCGCCAATTCAGTTATTGTCCTATCCGTAATAAAAAGCTCTTGGGTTTAATTAGTGTGTTGATCCTATATCCTATGGGAACGCCTGGAAACATATCGAAAATCACTATCCAAAAATAACCAACAACTCTCATCCATATCTTTAACTACATATAAAAATTTAAACCAAATTTATCCGACCATAAGATCCTCTTGCTAGGTTGTTTCATAAGACTGTTAGTAAATTTTCGTTGTATAAAACCATCCGATACCGCACCTTCACTCCGAACCTTGCACCGTCAGATCCGATGTTATTTTAAAATATACACGCGTGTCTCAATGAAGCCGACATCGTTCTGAACGAGGGCTCGTAGCCAAGACCATCTAATTCGACAAACATGCCCTGGGTGCAGAGAGCCAAAAAAGTAGATTATTCGTATTGCTGTATAAAGCTTATTTTGGTGAGAGCGGTCTCACTAGCTGTGGGTGCTAAGGAGGTTGTTCACGCCGGTTAAGTTCGAGATGCTGGTTATCGCCAAACAAACAGCACAGAACAACCGACATGAACAACCCCCATAAGAATGCACGAACCACGCCCCATATTCGAGCCCTGATCGTTGATCGCGCCATACGTCAGCAACAATCCATCAAAGATATCGCCCACACGTTCGGCATCAGTAGGCGCACGGTGTATAAGTGGCTTGCTCGCTATCGAGAGGCTGGTGACGCTGGTCTTGAGTCAGCATCCAGCCGCCCCCACGCCTCACCGAGGCAGATGCCGAAACAGTGG
>NZ_FNRJ01000014.1 GCF_900107855.1 Marinobacterium iners DSM 11526
AACAGGCGGGAAAATCGTTCAGTATCAGGTAACTATGGTCTGGCCGTTGCAGGATAACACGCACGGCAAAGCTGCAAAACGCGCATGCTCGTTTTCACCGGAAGAGAATGACTGTGGTATCTCGATTTCTTCTTTCTCTTCAGGTGCTTACGACAACGTTCCTAGTCTTCGACTGAGATTAAATATGCGCATGCACAGTATTATAATTTTATGAGTCACCCAAGGATTTAGGGATTGCCAAGTTTTATGAAAAAGCATAAGCAAATTAAACGAAATCATCATTATGTTTGGAGTTTTTATCTAAAGAGTTGGGCGACAGATAACAATATATTCTATATATCAAAAAAAGGTAAAATTGCTTGTGATAGCGTCAAAGGGCTTGCAAGAGAAACTGACTTCTACAAGATAAGCAAGCTAAATCATATGGATATAGAGTTTATAAAGAAAATTTCGGCGAGCTCGCCGCAGTTTCTTCAAGAAATTCATATGTCACACCTAGATGATTTTATAAAACTATCAAATGTATCGAGTTTCATTTCTAGGGTAAAACATGTTCCAGAGGAGATTTTGTCTGTTCAGAAGGCAATAGAACACAATAGCTTGGAGAATCTGCATTCTTTTATTGAAGACACCGCGGTCGAAGTAATCTCAAATTTGGCACAAGGCAATTCCGAATGTCTAATGTCAAAAGATAACATGATTGCGTTTTGTTCATATGTCGGTCATCAAATGTCGAGAACAAAATCTTTTAAAGAAAAGTCGATGAGGGCCATTAAATCGAATCCAGATATTGGAGTCGAATACAAAGAGCTCTTAGAGCTCCTTGAAAAAAATTGGTGGTTTTTAAGCTTCATGTTTGGCATAAGTATTGGGTGTAGTTTGTACGAGTCAAAAGATAGGGATAATCATATATTCATTACCAATGATACTGGCCACCCATTTTTAACCAGTGATAATCCTATCATTAATGTGCATTCATCTTTGGCTTCGATTAAAGAAAGACAGGCACCGGAAAGTGCTGATTTTTATATCCCTTTATCACCTAAATACGCCTATATGATTAATAAATCGGAAGATTATAATCACTTAGCTTACTCAATTGGACTTGAAGATGTAAAAATATTCAACGAAAAAATAGTTGATAAATCGTATCGCACTGTATTTGGAAGCTCTGAAGCGGCGTTAAAAACTCATAACAAACGCGTCAATTAGGACGCTAGCAAGCTCGCGCCTATTACGCGGGCGTTATACTTCAAGAAAGTGTGTGCCATGGAATACGAAGGCTATTTAACAAAAGAAGAAGTATTGGAGAGAATTGAAAATGCATTTCCGTTCGTGGAAAGGCCATCGGAAGATGACCTTTATGTATATGACGAGTCCGATAGAATGCGGAAAATCATAAGTTCTGGTATATCTAAATTTCGAGAGCCAGAACTTCCTTATGAAGGCGTAATGGTTTTGTACGATGAATTTTCTACTATAAGCCAGAAAGCCGTCATTTGGCTGCTTCCGTCAATGCTAAGAATTATAATAAAAGAACGAGATCTGTCTGAAAATCTTCATTGGTTTCTGCCGTCATACTTTGAACACTTGGATTTAAATAGCCCTGATTCAGCATATAATTTTTCCTGGCTATCTCGGCAGCAGTTGTCTGCATTAAATTGCCTATTTGAGTACATGTCCGAAAAATACGATGGGTCAACTGGCTATGCACAAGAGAAATTACGAGAGATTGAGCAAAAGATATAACAAGTAGCTGTGGTGTCTAGTTAAATATTTAAGCCATATTTTCGCCCCATCGTGTCTCATTCTTGAGCATGGTGTTGAGCACCACGATCAGCTTGCGCATGCAGGCGATGATGGCCACTTTAGGCAGTTTGCCCTGGGCTTTCAGATGCTCGTAGAAGCGTTTGAACACAGGGTTGCATTGGATCGATGACAGCATCGCCATGAACATGACCGTGCGGATACGGTGACGGCCTCCGCGGATGCGCCGTTTGCCATTCCAGGAGCCACTTTCGCGGTTCATGGGTGCGACACCGACGAGTGCAGCTATCTCTTTGCGGTTGAGCTTGCCGAGTTCAGGCAGTTCGCTGAGCAAAGTGTAGGCGAGCACTTTACCGACGCCCGGCACACTGATCAGGATCTCGGTTTGGGTGCGCCAATGCTTGACCTGCATAATGGCTTCGTCGATCTGTTTGGTGATAGTCTTGATCTGCGTTTCCAGCGAGCGCAGCAATGTTTTGATAGAACGGTGCAGGGCTTTGGGTAAGATCTGGAGGCGGTTTTTCTCCATGGTCTGCATTTCGAGCAACTGAGTACGCCGAACAAGTAAGTCCTTGATCAAACGAGACTGTTTGTCCGCGATAGGTTTGATTTTAGGCTGGATAGTTGCTGCATAATGGGCGATGAGATTAGCATCGACCTTATCCGTTTTGGCAAGTATACCGATGACCTGGGCGTAGCGTCTGACACTGATAGGGTTGACGACAACAATGGGAAGATTGGCCTGGTCACAGGCGAACACGAAGGCGTGCTCATAGCGCCCTGTGGCTTCGACCACAATGCGTTTGATGTTGCGCTTTTTCAGTACGTTAATGACCTTGAGAATGTTTTCCTCGTCGTTCGGAATTTGGAAATGGAGGTCCAGCGGATGCAGGACGATATCGAGTTTGGATTTGCCGACATCAACGCCGACGTTGATTTCAATTTGGCTTTCTGTGTGTATGGTCATAGGCTAACTCTGCCTTGCTATGCGGGCTCGGGGCCTGTGATGCCCTTTGGGTGCCGATGACTGTTCGAGTTATCGCTAACGAGTCATGCAGCGCTACACACTTGTTATCGGTCTCTCGAAAGAGGAGCCGGCGCTACACCGAGCTGCTGCATGAAGGCCCTCAATGGCCGTTGAAGGTGGGTCCCAATTTACCCGGAAAACGCAAAGAATTATCCATACAAGGTGCTGTAGTCGCTGCGCTGGGACCTCCGTTACGCTGCGCTTCACTACGGCCCCTAAGCACGGCGTTATGTGTCCTAGTGAGCTACGAGTCTCGGAACAATAAATGATGCCTGCGAAGAAAACAGAAGTGAGGAAAGCGGCCGGAAAGCTAGTTTCAGCGATTCAGAAAGAATGGGGCGATGAACTAGGTGATCCTGGCGCAGTGCTAAGTGAAACTGTAATGCACAATTGCCACGCCCTCCTTCACGCGAATACAGCTGAAGAATTGCAAAAAATATTAAATGGTCGCAGTGTCGAGGAATTTCTCGGTATACATTGGGTAAAAGCTCACCCCACGGTAAAGCCTTTTATCCGTAAACTGGAGTCGGCGTGTTGAGTAAAACACATAACAAATTTCAGCACGCAAAGCGCCGCTGCGCGGCTCGGACCTCCTTACGCTGCGCCTCAGTCGGCCCGTGTGCAAGGCGTTAGGTTTACGATGCGGCTACCTACGTTTACAGAGTCTCTATTCGGAGCTTCCCTCTTCTTTCTTTGTTGCTACTTGGCTGCCTTTAACTATGAACTCCTTGGCAGAGATAAAGTTTGCAGCATTGATCTTCTAACAACGAACGAAGGGGCATGCTTGGTAAACCCAGGGGTTACTTCTGAGTTCAGGCTGATCGTAAATTTCGGAGGTGATATTGATACTGTTACCACCAAAGTACCGGTGTCGATACATATCACTTCAGAAACTTACGAATACTCCAAAACCAATATAATTCAAAAATCTGCAATTACTGGTGCGGGTAGGAGGTACTATCAGACCTTAAACTACGGCGACTTCAAAATATCAAAGAACGAAGAAACAGAAATTCTTCTGAAGGCAGGAGCAGGTGTTGAGAATCTACGCTTATTCAAAGCCCAAATAGTACCAAGCCTTAGCAACATCTATATTTATACATTCGCCATGCTGTTCTTGTTATTCTTATTTCTTTCAATTTTTTTACGCAAGAAAATATTTTTACAAAGATACGGAAAACCAATTCCATATATTCTTTACTTTTTCGTAGCACTTATAGCGTTAACATGGAATATTTAAAACCTAACAAAGCCGTCAACGTTCAGCCCAGCTTTGCTGGGCTTGGACCTTCGCTACTACGCAGCTTCGGCCCGTTACGGCGACGTTAGGGAACGTATGAACAAGTCCCACCAGCGCCATTAAAACTGCATTTTCTCTGTGCTGGGGCTCATAAAATGCGCACGTCCGCCTCTTTTAACCAACTGCAACCGACTTTTCAGGCAGTACAGACGGATTAACCCTGTGCTCTCAACATCTGGTCCACCCGCACAACATTGGCCAGCGCGAACAGCATGGCCAGCTTGCTGTCGTTTTTCTTCAGGCCACGGTAACGGGCTTTCACGAAGCCGAACTGGCACTTGATGATCCGGAACGGATGCTCAACTTTCGCACGGATGCTGGCTTTCAGATACTCGGTGCGGATTCTGACCTTATTGATCCGAGGGTGTTTTTTCAGGGTCTTCAGCTTCCCTGGCTGTTCAGCGATGTACCAATCCGCACTGACATCTTTCAGCTCATCTCGCTTTTCGGCGCCCCGGTAACCCGCATCAGCAAAGATGAATGCTTCTTCACCGTGCAGTAGCTGGTCAGCCTGATTGAGATCGTGCTCGTTTACGGCAGTTGTACTGAAACTGTGTGTGATACCGGTGCGGGCATCCACACCTATGTGAGCTTTCAAGCCGAAATGCCACTGGTTGCCTTTTTTGGTCTGATACATCTCCGGATATCGCTCGCCCGTTTTGTTCTTGGTGGAGCTGGGGCTTCGATGATAGTAGCATCAACCAGCGAGCCTTCTTTAAGAAGGACACCGGCCTCAGACAGCCATTGGTTCACTTCTTCAAAAACCTGTCGGGCCAAGCCTTGGCGTTCGAGCAAGTGCCGGAACTTCAGAATGGTGGTGTGATCGGGAATGGCTTTATCCAGTGACAAGCCTGCGAACAGCCGCATTGAGGCAATCTCGTACAGTGCATCTTCCATCGCTGGGTCACTGAGGTTGTACCATTGCTGCATACAATGAATCCGCAGTATAGTGGACAAGGGGTACGGCCGACGGTCGTTTCCAGCCTTGGGATAGTGGGGCTCGATAACGGCTTCGAGACGCGCCCATGGAATCAGCTTGTCCATTCGGCCCAGGAGTTTCTCCTTGCGGGTCTGACAGCGCTTGTTGCTGAACTCGCTGTCCGAGAATGTAAGTTGCTGATCCATCTGATGCGTCCTCGATTATGTGCAGTCAGCATTATCCCATGTGGCGAACTTGATCACACCTTCCCTAGGCTGGGGAGAAGGCTCAATGAGTATCAAGGCCAAGCAGAGCGACCCATTTTCCGTTCCGCCTTTGGCTCCACTACAAATGGTCGCCTGTTGGCGGCGTTATGCAGAATGATGAACTGGTCAATCACTAAAAAATTATCAGGTGGAGCGCTGACATTGATCGGTTTGGCAGTGTTGGCAGATATCCTCGTTGCATTGTTCATCGGGCGTAGTGCGCTGACCGCTGAATCTGTTGGTTGCTATCTTACTGATGCAATGGTGATTGGTTTTCACTGTCAGGGGTTTTGGGCATCCGACAGTGTGTCGGTCTGGCTCAACCTTCCAGCGTGGGCGGTCTACGGGCTAATGTTCGCGCCCTATAGCTTGAAAGCGACCATTCTGGCTATTTTGGTATGGCTGCCGCTAATCATATTCATCGTGGCGTCTCGCAAGGTGGCTCAACGCGCATAACAAGGCGCAGCAGTGCTTCGGCGTTAGATGCCAGTAGAGGTCCTACCTTCGTTTCTGTTTCGTCAACATTTGTTGACAGCCTCCTATTCGTCAACTATTGTTGACGAATGACAGAGATAAAATCACTTCCATCACCGAACAACCCCGAAGACGCGCTCGTTGCTGTAGTTGCGCTTCGCCGTATGGCAGATAAGTTGGAAAGAAAAGCCGTCAAAGAAGCTATTGCCCAAGGATGGAGTTGGTCACAGGTCGCTGAAGCACTGGGCGTTTCAAAGCAAGCAGCTCATAAACGCCACGCAGCATACATTCAGAACACAACGGGTCGAAAAGGGAAAAGTAATGTTTAAACGTCTTCTATTACGTTTTCGAGATATGAAAACCATTGGAAAATTAATACCCGGAGCAGATGAACAGGCAAATATCATGGGTGAAGAAAAACCCGGTGCTGAGCACTTTGTCCTCTCTGCGCTCTGTTTAGAAGACGGTACGGCTAAGCGAGCATTTAACAAATTAGGAATCGATTCCAAAAAATTCCAAAATGCCATTAAAGCGCAGTATGATGACGCGCTAAGCTCTGTCGGTATCAGTGAGCAAGTTACTGAGATTGAACCTGAGCCTATAAAATCAGACAAAATCCTCCACGACTCGCAGCCTTCAGGCCAAGATCTAATAAAATCTCTTTATACGTTAAAAAAAGAGGATAAAACTCGTCCTCTACAAGGAGCCCATGTAATAATCGTGGCTGCTTCCATAGAGTATGGTGTGGTACCGAGGGCGTTTAAAGTTCTGGGGGTTGACAGAGAATCGCTAGCCAAAGCAGCTAGAGACGAGCTCGTCTCGATATAGTATGAAGCAAATTGCATCTAATAAAGCCAGCCAGAGGGACACAAAAACCGTCGCTTCGCTCTTGTTTTCGTTCCCCTGCTGGCGGCGTTAAGTTTCAAGGAAAAGCATGAATCAGTACGTCAAGGGAACAATATTTGGCTTGGTCATCACCATAGGATTGGGAATTGTTGGCTATCTTGCGGTGGTTTTCTACCTCATTTCACAAGGCTTCGATGAAAGCAATGAAATCATTGATGTCATTAGGTCGAAAAACGCTATGTATTGGTCTACGCCATACACCTTGCTAGTCACAATATTAGGAGTCTGGCTGGGTGTTAGAAAAATCGATTCAAGAGTCTACTTTGTAGCTGCCATCATAGTGTTGCTCACAGCTTTATCTGTCACATCTGGCCCCCTCAAAATAATGAGTATCCACATGAATTATATTCCAATTATTTTGGGTGGAATTTTAGGGGGGTATGCCGGAGCGAAAACTTAACAAAGGGGTGAAGCTGTTATCGAACCTCATTACCCCAAGCCCGGCAATGGCCGCCGGTCGTTCTCCTTGTCCACCATACTGCGGATTCATTGTATGCAGCAATGGTACAACCTCAGTGATCCGGCCATGGAGGATGCACTGTATGAAATTGCTTCCATGCGCCTGTTTGCTCGGTTGTCATTGGATAAAGCAATTCCCGATTACACCACCATCTTGAACTTCCGCCATCTTTTGGAACGCCACGGGCTAGCTCGGCAGGTTTTTGAGGAGATGAACCAATAGCTGTCTGAAGCCGGTGTCCTTCTGAAAAAGGGCTCACTGGTTGATGCCACTATCATCGAAGCCCCCTGCTCCACCAAGAACAAAACGTACGAGCATGCCCGCACCGGCATCACACACAGTTTCAGTACAACTGCCGCAAACGAGCACGATCTCAAGCTGAAGACACTGAAAAAGCGCCCTCGGATCAATAAGGTCAGAATCCGCACAGAGTATCTGAAGACCAGTCTTCGTGCGAAAAATGAGGAAGCTAAACGTGAAGGCTGAAAGTTGTCTGATATGCGATGGTGACTTTGAATGAGAGAAAATGCCATTGAAGGAATACCATTATGACTCAGTCTATAAAATCAAACTCCGTTCGGCAGGCTAGACTCAGCTGGCAGTGTCAGTGAGAACACAGTGGCTGGTGGTTCCGTTTCGCGGTGGTAATTCAGCTTTCCGTTATGCAGTTGCATGATCTCATGAACAAAACTCAGCCCCAGCCCACTGCCTTTGCTGCCATCTGTCCGGGGCAGACAGAAAAAGCGCTGGGTCAGTTTTTCTTCAGCAAAAGGCGGCACACCGGGCCCGGAATCTTTTACGCTGATGTAAACAGAAGCATCGTTTTGTATGGCACCGATCAGTACAGCTGACTCCGGCGGTGAGAACTCTATGGCGTTCCGGATCAGGTTGCTCAGTGCATCCTGCAGCAGGGTAGTGTCGCCGGTGATGGACAAGGAAGGGGCACAGCTGTATTCAAGGCTGACTCTGTGCCGGCTGGCGTAGTCTTCAAGGCTCCGGCAGACTGCTGTGATCAGCTCTTTCAGTACAACTCTGTCGTGTCGTTCCAGGCTGCTCTGATATTCAATGGCGGCCAGTTTCAGCAAGCGCTCGATCAGCTCCTGCATCCTTGAACCCTGCTCAATAATATTATTGAGAAACTGATTGCGCCGAGCATCGGACATTGGTTCCTGCAACAGCTCTGCGGCACCACGGATACCGGCGATCGGGGCTTTCAGTTCGTGCGTCAGGCTCTGCACATAATCTGCCACATAGGATTTGCCATCCAGTGCGGCTTTCATGCTTTCAAGCGCTTTACCCACACGTCCAACTTCATTATGACCAAGCGCTGGCAGCACGGGGCGTTCGCCTCTGGAAACCCCTCTGGCATACTGTTCAAGGCGGTGCAAAGGCCGTGTAATCCAGAGGGTGATCACAAGACCGGTCAACAGCGTTGCCAGTGCAGCGACCAGTGAAATCCAGAGCAGGTTGGTGCTCAGGTGGCTGATAAAGCGGTTAATGTTGCGGGTGGGCTTTCCGGTGGACACCACACCGATAATATCACCGCGATACAGCACCGGGCTTGCGGCATAGAGCCGTTCGGTATCACTATTACCGGGCACATCGTCGCTGCTGCGGGCACCATAATGACCGCGCAGAGTCAGATAGACATCGCGCCACTGGGAATAATCGCGGCCGGTATCGGTGTAATGGGAATCAAAAATCACGGTGCCTCTGGCATCGGTGATATACATTCTCAGATCAACTTCGGTTTTAAGCAGATCATAAATCTGTGCGTTTAGCGGCCTGCCGGCCAGCCCTGCAAAGAGCCGTTCAGCCAGATGTGTGTCGATCACGGTGCCACCGCTTTCGCTGAAGCTGACACCTTCATTCGCGATCAAAGTAGCCATCATTTCTGATATATCGACCAGAATCTCTTCCTGAGCTTCTTTATAACGGGGCTCCAGCTCATCGAGTACCCAGTAAACCACACTGCCAAGGCCTGTCAGCACTGAAAACAGAAACACCAGAATCAGGCGTGATCTCAGGCTCATGCATCCGCCTCAAAGCTGTAGCCAAGGCCACGGCGGGTTTTGAGCGGGTCGCAGTTTGCGCTGATGTCGCGGATTTTGCGCCGGAGGGTTTTGATGTGTGTATCGACAGTGCGGTCAAAGCTGCGTTCAGGCTCTTCCCACACCTGTTGCATCAACTGTTCACGGGAATAGATTCTACCGGGATTGCTCATCAGTAACAGTAGCAGGCGGTATTCATAGCGGCTCAGATCCAGCAAGATACCATTCAGCATGATTCTGGCGCCATCTGCATCGTGACTGAAGCCGGCAGAGCTGATATTCGCAGCTTCCTGAGGCTGACGCAGGCGAGCACGGATACGGGCCGTGAGTACCCGGGGGCTGAAGGGTTTGGTGATGTAATCATCAGCGCCCAGTTCAAGGCCCAACACCTGGTCGATCTCTTCATGGCGGGAGGTCAGAAACACCACCGGCACAGAGGATGCCTGCCTGATGACCCGGCAGACATCAAATCCGCTCATATCGGGAAGGCCGATATCCAGCAGAACCAGCTCTATATTACCCTCGCTGAGTGCATCCAGAGCCTGCTGCCCGGTGGTGACCCAGATATTAACCATCCGTTCGGTTTCCAGAGCATAGCGTATGGTGTCAGCAATAGAGGGTTCATCCTCAACAATCAGTACCGCCATGGTGTTCCCTCTGTTAAAACGCCGGTCCATAAGTGGTGCAGAGGCCCACATTATCTTTGGCAGATCAGCGAGTGTAAAGCCGCTTACATTACCACCAGGGTGTGTGCCACCTGTGCCTGAATGTAACCTGGCGTTCTTATTTCACAGAAAAACAGGACTCCACACTCACTTCACATTTTCCTCAAACAGAAAGCAGATACTCGCCTCATATTAATGAGGAGAAGAGCAATGCATACATTTTCACACAAGGGCATTCGCCCACTGATTCTGGCCTGTCTGATGATGGGGTGTGCACAGAATGCGGTAGCTGATGCGGTTACCCACGGTACCCTGGTATCCCGTGATGAGCAGGGGCAAAAACAGGATATGCCGCTGGTCAGCACCCGTGTGGCCATGGAGATTACAGGTTCTGTACTGCGCGCTCAGGTGACCCAGGTATTCCATAACCCCACAGATAACTGGGCAGAGGCACTGTATCTGTTCCCTCTGCCCGGTGAGGCAGCCGTTGATCACCTGAAAATGCAGATAGGAGACCGCATTATCGAGGGTGATATTCAGGAAAAAGAGCAGGCCCGGGCAACCTACGAGCAGGCAAAATCTCAGGGACAGAACGCCGCGCTCACCGAGCAGGACCGCCCCAACCTGTTTCACACATCCGTTGCCAATATTCCGCCGGGTGGCGAGGTCACCATCAGTATTGAGTACCAGCAGACACTGGTCTGGAAAGATGGCCGGTTCAGCGCCGGTTTTCCGCTGGCAATCACCCCACGTTATAACCCGGTACAGCCCGGAGAAGTGCGCCGTGTGGTTGAGGGACTGGCAACCCTGAGCAGCGGCTGGCAGGTACTGCCGGGTGAGCGTAAAACCGTGATAGCCACAAGCGGCGATGACGACAACGCCGTCAGCCCTACTCCGGGACCGGTTGAGATCAGCCTTAGTCTGCAACCTGGATTCAGACTCAGCTCTTTGGACAGCCCTTCACATCAGATCAGTCAGCAACAGACAGAAGATGGCCGCTACCTCATCAGCCTGCTGGCGGATGAGCCGGATGACTACCGTGATTTTGTTTTGAACTGGACACCGGTGGAAAGCGCCGAACCTTCGGCGGCGTTTTTCTCTGAGCAGCATGGGGATGAACACTATGGTCTGCTGATGCTTATGCCGCCTCAGGATCTGCACACAGCACGCTACAGCCGAGAAGTGGTCTTTGTGATTGATACGTCAGGTTCCATGGCCGGTACCTCAATTGAAGCCGCGCGCAGAGCGCTGCAGGCCGGTATAGACGGGCTGGCATCTGATGACACGTTTAACGTGATTCAGTTTAACTCTTCAACCGATACACTCTTTAACCAGCCGGTTATAGCCGATATCCGGCGCCGTCAGCAGGCCGCCAGCTATATCAACTCACTGCAGGCAGGCGGTGGTACCGAAATGGCACCTGCACTGACTGCTGCACTGTCAGGCATACGCAGCAATGATGACACTCCCAGATTGCGCCAGATCGTGTTTATCACCGATGGCAGTGTGTCCAACGAACAGCAATTGTTTGATCTGATCCGCAGCCGTCTCGATAACACCCGCCTGTTCACCGTGGGTATTGGCAGCGCACCCAACAGTTACTTTATGGAAGAGGCTGCAGTAGCCGGGCGAGGTACCTTTACGTATATTGCGTCTCCGTCTGAATCTGAAAGCAGTATGCAAACGCTCTTCAGCAAGCTGGAAAAACCGGCCATGACCGATATCAGGATCGAAGGCGATGGGATTAAAGACCTGATGCCATCGGTAATTCCTGACCTTTACTCCGGTGAGCCGCTGGCGGTGTCGATGAAACTGGCAAACGGCACAGGCGAAGTCCGTATCAGTGGTCGTACCGGTGATGCCGCCTGGCAGGAAACACTGACACTGGCACCGGCGGATAATACCCGGGGTATCATGACAGACTGGGCCCAGCGTGCGGTGCAGGACTGGCGCCGTGGCTATCTCAGAGGTGTCAGCGAAGAACAGATCCGTTCTGAAATCATTGCGCTGGGTCTTCAATATCACCTGGTTACGCCATACACCAGCCTGGTTGCCGTTGATAAAACACCTGTCCGTCCTGAACAGGAAGGGAGCGAAACGCTGGTGGTGCCTGCAGCCAAACCCCACGGCCTTGATCTGGGGATGGCCCAGGGCGCTACCGGGTATCAGCTGCCCCTCGCCGGAGGACTTGCCGCCCTGCTGGCAGCACTTTCCGTCATGATTGTGGAGCGGCGCAGAAAGTCCGGTTCAAGGTGGTGTGCATGACCCTCAGCATCCGTAACCTCATACTGGCAGCCCTTGTGGCTGCTGGTCTGATCCTCACCTCAACAGCCCTGTGGATTCCTGTAAAAGCCCGGTTGGCGCAATGGCTGCTGGCCGATGCCTGGGCCGAAAGTCTGGACAGCGGTACAGCAGTAAAACCCTGGCCCTGGGCCGACCACTGGCCGGTTGCGCGTCTGAGCGTGCCTGATATGGACATTGATCAGATTGTACTGGCCGGAGACAGTGGCAGCTCGCTGGCTTTTGGTCCCGGTGAAAATATGCAGGCACATGCGATGACCCATGCCGCACGGATTATCAGCGGACACAGAGATACCCACTTCAGCTTCTTGAGGAATATACAACCAGGCCAGACGCTGATGCTCAGCGACCATAACGGAAATGTGACATACCAGGTTGATCAGATTCAGGTGGTGGATTCGGCCGTTACCCGGCTGACGCCCACTGCCTTTCCAGATGGACTGATACTGGTGACCTGCTATCCTTTTGATGCGCTCACCGCAGGAGGAACTCAGCGGCTGGTTGTGATGGCCTCTGCTGTTGAGCCTGAGAAGCCCCCTGCATACTGAGTAAAAGCATAATGTTCATCATATTGATCAGTGCTCAATACCTTCTGTGTGAGGCTGACTAGGAGGCCTAAGATCGATTTGATGTGGAATGCTTTTGGTATGCGCCAATCACCAAATTTTGATGATGAGGGAAATTGAGCGCCTCGGGACTGAATGTTAACAAGTCGCAGCAGTACGCGGCCGATAGCCGCCGGACGTCCTTTCCATGGTTCCTTCGTAGCCCTTCCAAGGTCACCGCTGTGTTCAGCGTTAATGATAATACTGAACGGCTTGTATACTAGGTTAGGTTAACAACCCAGCTAACATTTGCTTCGGGCCACCTCTTGTAATCCCGGCTATGGGGCGGTCCAGCGCACAGAGAGGAACTTCACAAGAGTCATCCAATCGTTTCGAGCGCCGAGCACCTGTGGAAAAGTCAACCTGACTTTTTGTGATTTTATACAGTGTATTGATGGCAACATGCTCTCCGCGCTCACTTTATCGCGTACCGGTGCTCATTTGCGACTGGTAACAGGCTGAAAAATCGTTCACTATCAGAGGACTATGGACTGGCCGTTGCAGGATACTGCGCACGGCAAAGCTGCAAAATGCGCAAGCTCGTTTTCACCGGAGGAGAATGACTGTGGTATCTCGACTTATCCTTTCTCTTCATATGCTTACAACAGCTCTCCAGTCTGCGACTGAGAGCAAATATGCGCATGTGCAGTATTAATAATGTTAGGCAATCATAAGTATGGAAACATGGGTGCAAGTAGTTGAGTTGGTAGTCTGGCCATTCACGATAGTCGTGGTGGTTGGCTTGCTGCGTGCACCTTTGTCAAAACTGGTGCCAACGCTTAAGAGGCTTAAATACAAAGATTTGGAGCTTGAGTTCGAACGGGAAGCGAGCAAGATTCTTGCTGAGGTAGAACGTGATCTGCCAGAGCCTAAACGCTCAGATAATGTGGAAGAACGCGGTCCTGACACTCCGAGATTTAGTCGCATAGCGACTGTGCCTACGGACTTAGTTATGTGCTCGTGGAGCGAGCTTGAGAGCGTTATCCGTGATCTCGTTGGTATAAGTGCATACGAGGAGACAAGTGTGCGCTCGTTGGTGGATCTTCTTGCCAAATCTGGAAGAGTCAGCGACGAAACAATCAGAGCAATTTTAGACTTGGCCGCTTTACGTAATCGTGTTGCTCATGCGGAGTCAGAAGTAATTTCAGCCGGTATGGCTCATTCGTATGCCAATTCAGTACGGAGAGTCAAAGCGGGACTGGGCGGCATCGATGCCTAACCAATACAATCACGGCGACGGTTACTGCATTGCGGCTGCGCCTCCATTCCGTAACCGCGCGTGTTGCCGGCGTTATACATTTCCGTAAGCTGGAGAAATCAGTGAAACCAATCTACGACACTAATAATATTTTCGCGAAGATCATTGCTGGAGAGGCCCCCTGTGTAAAGGTCTATGAGGATGATTTAACGCTCGCATTCATGGATATAATGCCGCAGAAGGATGGTCACGTATTAGTAGTACCCAAGGAACAAGCGGTCACAA
This sequence comes from Marinobacterium iners DSM 11526, assembly GCF_900107855.1. GTDB lineage: Bacteria > Pseudomonadota > Gammaproteobacteria > Pseudomonadales > Balneatricaceae > Marinobacterium > Marinobacterium iners. The sequence continues at coordinate 14,225 of NZ_FNRJ01000014.1, forward strand.
TTTACGATCTGTCTGCAGAAGCTGCTCAAGCATGCATGCTAACCGTTCAGAAAATAGGTAAAGCTCTCGAGCGCGCTATGGGGGTGACTGGGTCAACCATATTCCAGCACAATGGCTCTTCTGCCGGTCAAACTGTGGGGCATTTTCATTTTCATGTTTTTCCAGGTCCTTTGTTGGTGATAAAAGACCATGGCGTGCAGTTTGAAGAGGTTGGGAAGCTTGAAGAGATAGCTGCGTTAATCATTGCACAATTAGAAAGTCCACATGCATAAAAAATGCAGGCACAGCGACGCCCACTGCATTGCGCCTCCGGCTCCATTTCGTGGGCACGCGTGCTGCAAGCGTTATGACTTCAGGGAGGGGGCGTGGGTACTTTAGTAACCGTAGCAAGATTTTCTTTTCCGCATGAGGCCAATATAGCTAAAGGGCTATTAGAAAGTGAGGGAATTCCTTCATTCGTAGCGGATGAACATACCGTCAATATGCAGTGGCTTTACTCTAATGCAATGGGTGGTGTAAGGCTTCAAGTACCATGTGAATTTTCAGTGAGTGCGCTCGATATTCTGAAAGAGGATTTTTCTGATAGCGTCAACTCTGAGTTTGATATGCCTATTGAAAAATGTCCTCAATGTGAATCTTTGGATGTCGAGAATTATACAAAAGGTAAAAGAAGTGCATTTTTAGTTTTCATATTTTTAGGCTTTCCATTATTCTTCTATAAACATGGCTTAAGATGTAAGAAATGTGGATATTTCTGGAAAACATAAAAAAACATTGAAAACGTTGAAAAACGTTCGTTTCACTCACTGGGACCTACTAGTAAAAAAATCACTGTAAGAATTAAATCAGATAGTAGTTTATAATTTTCCAGAGAAGTTATTTGCTATTTATTCTGAGGCCAATGGAACAACGCGCCGGCTGTTTTTAAATGTTAGCTTTTCAGAAGGATTAGAGAGAGATGTATGTCATTGTGCTACTTCTCATGTCCCTAGGAATGGGGGCTGACGAAATTATCATGAATGCAAAGGGTGAAGTGGTCTCTGATTTAACCCAGACACTTTGGGCATTTATGTTCTTTATACTATCCACAATGTGGTCTGCTCAAGATTCAAAAGCCCGAAATATTCACCGACCATTTGACTTTGGGTTTCTTATTTACATTCTATGGCCTATTTCTTTCCCAGCATATCTAATTGCAACACGAGGTGTGGAAGGCATTATTACGTTTCTTGGATTCCTGGCGATTTGGTGTGGGCCGTGGCTTTTAGGACTTGTTTCTTACGTCTATATATATTCAGGCTGAAAGCTAACAAAGAATTTCATTCGCACACAAGTGGGCTGGGACCTCCGTCTCTATGCGGATCCGATCTAACCGATGATTTTGGTTTAGGTCCTCTATGGCTACTCATCGTTCTCCCGGGAAACATAATTGTAGGGGCTATTAGTTCATGGGTAACATTGATAGCCTTAAAAGAAGAGAGCGGTAGTGATAATGAAAATACATAACCAGGCGTTCAAAATCGTTCGCCTCGCTCACAGGGAAGAAGCCCATGAATCAGAATCTTGCAGATGAACTGGTCACGATGATGACGGAAGACCAGCGATTATTGCAGCAACTTTTCGATTCCGGAGAACTGCCATCTGAGTCTTATCATCCCCGGATGAAAGCTCTACATGAGCACAACGCTTCTCGCCTCAAGGAGATTATCGGTGCTCATGGTTGGCCCAGCATTTCGTTGGTTGGTGAGGATGCTGCCAAGGCTGCTTGGCTTGTCGCTCAGCATTCCGTTTCAGATATCGAGTTCATGGCGGAATGTGTTTCCCTGCTGGAAAATGCCATTGTGAGAGAAGATGTGGCAGGCTGGCAATTGGCGTTCCTTCAGGACCGAGTACGGACGCTATCCGGCGAGCCCCAATATTATGGCACCCAGTTTGATATTGATGAAGATGGGTGGCCAACACCGTTTCCCATTGAGGATTCTGCTACGGTTAATGAGCGCCGTGCTCGCCTTGGGCTTAATTCCCTGGAGGAGCGCTTGGAGCAAATGACCGAGCAGGAGCGGAAGCGTCGTGCCAATACCCAGCACACCCGTTAACCAAACGCACTCTCGAACGTCCTGGTCTCCGCTTCGCTGCGCCAGGAAGGCCGGTGCGCTCTGCGTTAGGCAATAAATATGTCAGATAACTTTATTTTAGACAATATAGATAAGCCCCAATCCTTAGAAGAAGCCTATAGAAACTCACCTGAGCTATTTGAGGCTGACCTAAAAAAGGCTTTATTGGTTGAAAAAAACTCTGAAACGTTGAATGTTTGGCATGCTCGGTTAAGCTACTTGCCCAAAATTGCAGCACCCAAAATATCCACCTTCCATCTAATCATAATATGCTCTATTGCAGGATTTTTTGTAAAAATACCATCGATATTCGACGTTCATGATGATTGGTACTACTCTAGGTTTGCTCCAATAATAACCATTTCTGCAATAATTTCTTATTTTATAATCTCAACTTGCAAGAAAAAATTTGCATGGTTTATAGTTTTGGCATTAGCTGCTTGCATTTCATACCTATTGGTTATCCCCGATAACTCTCGATCAGCCTCTATAACAATGGCATTGATTCATCTGCCATTATTTACATTGAGCCTTTTAGCGGTTAGCTTCATGTCTGATCAATGGCTTAATGTTGACTCAAGGATAAATTTTATCCGGTATCTTGGCGAAATGGGTATATATTCTGTACTTATACTGCTGGGTGGCATTATTCTAACAGCGCTTACTCTAGGCCTTTTTAGCCTTATAGATCTGCCTATTGATAGGTGGTATATGGAGTACGTTGTTGTAATTGGACTTGTTTCTTCACCAGTAGTCGCAACTTATTTATTCGATTCGGTTCAAAATCGTCAAAGTAAATTTGCTCCAATATTATCTAACGTATTTTCACCACTTTTCCTTATTACCATTTTGGCCTACTTGATCGCGACAGTTTATCAGGGTAAGAGTCCTTATACTGACAGAGATTTTCTTATTACTTTCAATGGGCTTTTGATTGTAATATTGGCATTAACTATTTTTTCAATATCTGGAAAAAGAAGAGCAGCTGCAGTAGAGGCTTCAGACTATATAAATATTTGTTTGATTGGGTCAACATTGATAGTAAACTTAGTCGCACTATCTGCAATTTTGTTTCGTTGGGCAGAGTACGGTGTCACTTTAAACCGGATAGTAGTGTCTGGCGCAAACATCCTTATTTTTGTTCATTTGGTTTTATTGTTATCTGGGTATATTGGTCACATAAAAGACGGAAAAGGGCTCTCAAATCTTGAGTCTATCATCGCGAGATATATGCCCATATATGCAGTATGGTCGCTCATCGTCTCTTTTGTTTTACCGTTGGTATTTCAATTTGAATAATATGCCTGACAAACACATCATCAATCACCGGCAGACTCCATCGGAGTGGTGTTAATTGCTAAAGAAGGTAGGGGGCAGTCCATGCATAATGAAGATCTGAAACAAGTACGAGAAAAATGGTACTCCGCTTTTTTCGCAGGTGACGTTGAGCACCTTGCTCGAGTCCAGGCAGACAATTTTACGGTCACTACCGCGCGTGGTATCCAATCCAAGAAATCTCAGATCGACGCAATCTCCTCAGCCAAGCGTAATGGAAGTTGGTTTCCCCAAGGCGGGCAAAAAAACGATACTGAGTTAACCATTCAGGATTCTGGTAGCACCACCACTGTCACTGGTCAGGGGTACACCACTTCTGGACAATCCCAAGGGCCAATAATCGCATTTTCCGAGACCTGGACGTGGGATGGTACTGCATGGCGAGTTGTCAGTCTGAGCTATAGCGCAGCCCGAAACTAAAATTAACAAGTCTCAGAAGTACACGGCCGATGGTCGCCGCTGTGCTCAGCATGAGCTGTTTCAGGAAAGATTATGTACAAAGGTAGCTGTTTATGTGGAGCAGTGGTTTTTGAGCTTCTCTCGGAGCCAAAAGCTACAACTCACTGTCATTGCAAAATGTGCCAAAAGCAACATGGTGCTGCTTTTGCAACTTATGCAAGTCTACCGAAATCGGATTTAAGATATGTCTCGGGTGAAGCACACCTTTCGTCATACAATTCATCCGAGAACATTGTCCGCAAGTTTTGTAGTGTATGTGGTTCCAACATAGAGTGGAGCGGTAGTGAAAAGTTTCCAGACTGGATATCTATTGCAGTCGCAACACTTGATACCTCATTTTATCCTAAGAAGATTAAACAGGCTCACCAAGACTCCAGAGCCTGCTGGCTAGAAATCAGTTAACAAACCAAGGTAGCGAGACACGATATGGCGACTGCAGCCGCACTGCACATACTGGTAAAGACCGAGAAAGAGGCGCTGGATATTCTTGACCAGTTGAAACGGGGCAAGAAGTTCGATGCACTGGCCAAGCGCTATTCCATCTGCCCGTCCGGCAAGCGCGGCGGCGATCTGGGTGAGTTTCATCGCGGCGACATGGTGAAAGCATTCGATGACGTGGTATTCAAGCGCCCCTTGCTCAAGGTACACGGGCCGATCAAGACCCGCTTCGGCTACCATTTGATCAAGACGCTGTACCGTAACTGATCAGCTCATTCCCTGACCATAATCCGCAGCGCGACCCCGGCGGCTGAGGTGCGATTTTCTACGCCCAGTGTCGGATAGATCTGTTCCAGGTGCTTGTTGACCGTACGTGGACTCATGCCGAGGATTTCACCGATCTCCTTGTTCGTTTTGCCGTTGGCGATCCAGTACAGCACTTCCGCTTCACGTGTCGTCAATCCCAACTGATGCTGCAACAGGGCGGGGCCCGTCCCCCGCTGCTCATCGACCAGCTTGAACAGGTAGTCGCCGTTGCTCTGATGGCTGAGCAGGCGCACGGACAGGGCATAGTCCAGCCCACGCAGGGCCAGCTGGTCATTGACGGCCGGGCTGCGTCGCAGCCAGTCCGCCAGCTGGGGACGCAACGACATTTCAAGCCAGAGTTCACTGGCGTTGGCCCGTGACAGCAAGGCGTGTGTCTGCGGCGTCGCCCACTGCACATGCCCCTCAGGCGCGACAGTCAGTAAATGCTGGCCCGTGGTATCAAGAGCGGACTGGGCGGACTGGGTCAGCCGTGCATTGCCCAGATGGACGCGCATGCGGGCCAGCAACTCATCTGGATTGATCGGTTTGGTGAGGTAGTCCACCCCGCCAACATCCAGTCCTCGCACCACATGTTCGGTTTCAGTCAGCCCTGTCATGAAAATGACCGGGATCGCACACAGGGCGGGGTCCTGCTTCAGCGCCTGACAGGTCTCGAAGCCATCCATGTGCGGCATGATCGCATCCAACAGGATGATGTCGGGACGAATGCGACGTGCGATGGTCATCGCCTGACGCCCCTCCAACGCTACCAGTACGTCCATGCCGGCCTCTTCCAGCGCATCGTTGATCAGACTGAGCGCATCCGGCGAGTCATCCACCACCAGCACGACATCACGTTGAGTCGTTTGAGTTGTCATGAGGTCTGCTCCAAATACTCGGCCAGTTGTGCGAATTGCATCGAGTCTGCCAGTGTCTGCAGTTCAGTCAGAACCGTACGACTGACCAACTGTTCCCGTTCAATCTGCTCCAGTGCTTCACGTACCCCACGGCGAAAGCCGATCTCGGCGCTGCCTCTGAGCTCCCGAATAAGAGGATGATCAGGCAGTGACGAGGCCGTCTGGTCATTGGGCGGCACCGGGGTAACGGGCACGCTGACAGGCGGCACCACAGTGGCGGCTGTGCGAATCCACTCCAGCTGCAGGTAGTGCCCTACTCTTTCCAGCAGCAGCTGGTTGCTGATCGGTTTGACCAGATAATCATCATATACCGCCTCGCCCGCAGGCTGACGGCGCTGTTCCTGCACGTCGGCCGACAACATGAGGATCGGTACCTTGTGACCGGTTTTCCGCAACCGGTCGGCCAGGGTCAGACCATCCATGCCCGGCATGGAGATGTCCAGCAGAAACAGGTCAGGCGTTGTGCGCTGCACCAGCTCCAGACAGTGGTGCGCATCACGGGCCTCCAGCACCTTGAACCCCAGAGGCATCAGCAGGTCGGCCAGAAGCCCCCGCAGCACCGGATCATCATCGACCACGCAAATCTGCCTGCGCGAGCCCACATAGCCGCTGATCGGCTGCTGCACTTCTGGACGGGTTTCGGCAGCCTCGGCCCAGGGCAACATCAGTGATACCCGAAAGCAACTGCCCCTACCGGGGTGACTCTCGACCTGCAGGTCGCCTCCCATGATTTCGGTCAGCAGCTTGACGATGGTCAGCCCCAGCCCGGTGCCAGGCAGGTTGGGCGTATCCGCATCCCGCACCCGTTCGAAGGGGTCAAAAATGCGTTCCAGATGGGCTGCATCAATACCGATACCGGTGTCTTCAATGGAAAATTCCGCGACCTGATTACGATAGCGAATGCGAAAGTGAACCTCACCCTCCAGAGTGTATTTCACCGCATTGGACAACAGGTTGATCAAGATCTGGCGCAGCCGTTTTTCATCCGTCATCACCACAGGCGGTAACGGATTCAGTATCTCGCAGCTGAACCCCACCCGTTTCTGTGCTGCCTGAAAACTGAACATCTGCTCCAGCTGGGCCACCAGCTCCGGCAAGGCCACCGCGCTGCGGTTCAGCTCCAGTCGCCCTGCCTCAATACGGGAGATGTCCAACAGTCCCTCGATCAGATCGGCCAGATACTGGCCACTGCGGTGTATGATGCGCAGCCCTTCCCGATCCTGCTTCTGCACGGTACTGCGCCCCTGCAGCAGCTGGGCATAGCCGATGATCGACTGCAGCGGTGTGCGCAGTTCATGACTGATGCCGGTCATATACCGGCTCTTGGCATCACTGGCTCGCTCTGCCAGTTCCTTGGCCGCCTGAAGCTCACGGTCGGTCTGTTCGTGGGCCTCGATCTCTTCAAGCAGCTTTCGTGTCTGTCGATTGGACTCCTGCTGGGCCACAACTCGGCTCTCATGTGCCAGCAGGAACAGCCAGGCCACCACGCCGGATACGATCAGCAGCACAAAAAACAGCGCCCAGAGCGTTTGCCCCACCAGCGCACTGCCGGCCGGGTCACCCGGGTCCATCTGTCGATGAATGACCGCCAGCAAGGCGGCATTGAGCAGATTGATGGTCAGCAGCAGGCCGATGAAACGCCCAAGGCGAGAGTTGATTCGGTTGACCACGGCCTGCGGAAAAAACAGTCGAAAGAAGTCGACCATCTGTTGTCCGAAGCGGGCATGTGGCTTGCAGCTGTCAAGACAGCGGGCATCCAGCGAGCAGCACAGTGAACAGATTGGCAGGTCGTATGCCGGGCAGAAACTCAGGTCTTCCGTTTCGAAATGGTTTTCACACACGCCGCATCGATGCTGCTCTGCCGGACTGGCAGCCTGCAGCATCTTCAGCTCATTCGACTCACGTGCCAGATAGAATCGGCCACCGGTGAGCCATGCCAGCAAAGGTGCCATCAGGAAGCAGCAGCCCAGACTGATGAAGTGGCTCAAAGTCGATGCTGTCTCACCGAACACGCCCAGATAGGCCAGCATGCCCACCAGCACTGCCGTGCCCATTGAGCCAACGCCCACCGGGTTAATGTCATAGAGGTGAGCGCGCTTGAACTCGACACGTGCGGGGCTCAGCCCCAGCGGTTTGTTGATCATCAGATCAGCTGACAGAGACCCCAGCCAGCTGACGGCAACAATGGCAAACACGCCCAGTATCGCTTCCAGCGCTTCATAGATTCCAAGTTCCATCAGGATCAGGGCGATGGTGACGTTGAATACCAGCCACACCACCCTGCCTGGATGGCTGTGTGTCAAACGCGAGAAGAAGTTGGACCAGGCGATGGAACCGGCATAGGCGTTAGTCACATTGATCTTCATCTGCGAGATGATCACCATCAGTCCGGCCATCAGTAACGCCATGCCTTCCGAGTGGGTCAGATAGCTGAAAACCCGCTGATACATGAGGGTTGGGTCGCTGGCCTGCACAAAGCTGCTGCCCTCGGTGATCGCAATATAGGCCAGGAATGAGCCCAGCAGCATTTTGATCATGCCGATAAACACCCAGCCCGGCCCCGCCAGAATCAGCCAGAACCACCAGCGACAGCGGTTCTCGGTTGTTTTCTCGGGCATGAAGCGCAGGTAGTCCACCTGTTCACCAATCTGCGCCACCATGGCGAAAAACACGGACGCCGCCGCACCGAACAGCAGCAGGTTGAATGAATTGTCGGCCTGAACGCCTGCGGGCATAAATTCGGTCCAGCCCTGATACTGATCAGCCTCATGCACGATCACCACTGCCAGCGCGCTGACCTGCAGCAGCAGCCACAGGGGTTGGGTACCCAGTTGAAAGCGGCTGATGGCGGTAATGCCGTGGGTCACTATCGGGATGACCGCCAGGGCACTGAGCAGATACCCCAGCGCCAGCGGCAGGCCGAACAGTGCCCGCAGTGCGGCGGCGAGAATCGCGGCCTCAATGGCAAAGAAAATGAAGGTGAAGGTGGCGTAGATCAGCGAGGTGATCGTTGATCCAAGGTAGCCGAAGCCGGCACCACGCGTGAGCAGATCAATATCCAGACCGTTGCGGGCCGCATGATAGACGATCGGAAATCCGGTGATGAAAAACAGAGCACACACCACCAGCATGGCAACCAGTGTGTTGGTAAAACCGTAAGTCAGCGTAACAGCTGCAGCGATACCCTCAAGAGCCAGAAAGGCGGTTGCGCCCAGTGCCGTCATGGCAACACGCTCAATGCTCATGCGGCGGCCCTGACGGGCTGTGAAGCGCAGCGCAAAGTCTTCCAGCGTTTGATCCGCCACCCATTTGTTGTAGCGGCGCCGAACCTTATAGATACGTTGTGAAGCACGCATGTTGCGGTATCCCGTTCTGCCCCGTTATCGAGCACCATAAAAGTGCAGACGAGCAAAAACAGGGCTTATTCAGCACCATACAGGTGCAAGCCCGTGTCAATCTGCCCGTTATGGGGTCATGTATTACGGATACAGCAGACTTCGTGCCAGATCAGGTCAATAAGGGTTACGAACCGGGCAGGAGGAAAACAGGATCGGACGGTGAGCGGTTACATGCACACCAACCTTTTCACGCTCGCCATAGCGATGCAGCCCCTGTTCCAGCACTTCGATCTCGCGCCCCGTATGCAGACGAATGCAGTAGAGCGTCAGGCTGCCCTGGAATTCAGCCGAGCACACCTCACCGGGCACACCTCCGTCATGGCTCAGGTAAAGATCACCCGGGCGCAGAAACAGTTGCACATCACAGCCCGCATCAACCCCCAACGGCTCAGCAAACTCCAACAGCCCCAGGTCAGTTTCAACGGCACTGGAGTCTGTCACCTTGCCCTGAAACAACTCCCCCTTGCCAACAAAAGCAGCCACTTCAGGGCTGACAGGCTGATAATACAGGGATTCGGGAGTGCCCCACTGTTGTACGCGGCCGGCTGACAGAATGCCGATCTTGTCACTGATGGTGAAGGCTTCCTGTTGATCATGCGTCACCATGATTGCAGCAATGCCACGACGCTTGAGGATTTGGCGCACCTCTTGCGACAACTGACGCCGCAGATCGGTATCCAGATTGGAGAACGGTTCATCCATCAGTAGCAGGCGGGGATCGGGTGCCAACGCACGGGCCAGCGCCACACGCTGCTGCTGCCCACCGGAGAGTTCATGCGGATAACGTTTGCTCAGGTCGGGCAGCTCAACCAGTTCCAGCACCTCTTTTACCCGACGCTGCTTTTCGGCGGCGGGCATGCGGCGCAAACCAAAGGCGATGTTGTCGGCAATATTCAGGTGCGGGAACAAGGCGTAATCCTGAAACACCATTCCCATTCCGCGCTGCTCCGGCGGTACCACATGGGCGGCACTGCTGATCAGCTGTTCACCGAGTCGAATCTCACCCGCCTGAGGGGCAATAAAGCCGGCAATGGCACGCAGCACGGTGGTCTTGCCGCAGCCACTGGGGCCCAGCAGACAGGCGATCTCGCCAGGCTCGATATCAAAGCAGACACTCGCCAGCACCGTCTGCGACTGGTACGCGCACTTTAGACCTTCAATACGGAGCAGAGCTGACATCCAATCCTCGCAGCAGGCAGAGTTTCAGGGGCGTATATGATAGATGAAAACCATTCTCAGATCATCCGAGGGCAGCAAGAAAACGCGCCCAGTCAAATGCAAGGCCAGGATCAGTCTTGCGACCGGGTGCAATATCACTGTGACCGGTAATGGTTTCAGGGCCAAGTTGCGGATAGGTTGTCAAAAGCGTCTGAGTCACCGCGATCAGACATTCGTACTGGGCATCGGTATAAGGGCAATCATCAGTCCCTTCCAGCTCGATGCCGATGGAAAAATCATTGCAGGCCTCACGCCCTTGAAAGCAGGATCTGCCCGCATGCCAGGCGCGGCGATCGAAGGGTACGAACTGGGTCATGCGGCCATCCCGCTCGATCAGCAGATGGGCGGAAACCTCCAGCCCCTCGATTTCGGCAAAGAAGGGGTGTCCGTTTGGGTCCAGTCGATTGGTAAACAGCTCGGCAATATGACCACCACCAAACTGCCCGGGCGGCAGGCTGATATTGTGAATCACCAACAGCGAGATTTCGTCTTCGGGCCGGGCGTTGCAGTTGGGTGAAGGCAGAAAACGGGCACCCTTGATGCGGTGCTGTTCAATTTCGACTGTCATCTGACTGAATACCACTCCCGTTTGACGTACTATCGCCGTGCGATTTCCGCTAAAATGCGCGCTCCATAGTACATCATACGACAGGCCCGCCACCATGCTGCTGACGCTGACCGAGCTCAAGCCCACCATCGAAGAAAACGTCCGTACAGCCCTGAATGAGGATGTCGGCAACGGTGATATCACCGCCGAGCTGATTCCAGCCAGTGACCGGGCACAGGCACGGGTGATTTCACGTCAGGAAGCGGTCGTTTGTGGCCGTGCCTGGGTGGATGAGGTGTTTCGTCAGGTTGACCCTGAGGTACAGGTTGAATGGCTGGTTGAGGATGGAGACAAGGTCGAACGTGATCAGGTGCTGTTTCGGCTGCAAGGGTCTGCCCGCTCACTGCTCACCGGCGAGCGCGCGGCACTGAACTTCCTGCAGACACTCTCCGGCACCGCCACCCTCAGCCACGAATACGCTCAGCGCGTCGCCGGCACCCCGGTGCGCCTGCTGGATACACGCAAGACCATCCCGGGCCTGAGGCTGGCACAGAAATACGCCGTCAGCTGCGGCGGCTGTTTCAACCACCGCATCGGCCTGTACGATGCCTTCCTGATCAAGGAAAACCACATCATGGCCTGTGGCGGCATTGAGAAGGCGATCGAAACCGCCCGCCACAACCACCCGGGCAAGCCGGTGGAAATCGAGGTCGAGACAGAAGAGCAACTGGAACGGGCGCTGGTCGCCGGCGCCGATATTGTCATGCTGGACAACTTCAGCCCCGAGCGGATGATTGCAGCGGTCAAGCAGACCAACGGGCGTGCCAAGCTGGAAGCGTCGGGCAATATTACGGATGAAACCCTGCTCGACTACGCCAACACCGGAGTCGATTACATCTCGATTGGCGCCCTGACCAAGCACTGCCAGGCGGTGGATCTGTCGATGCGGATTGTGGAAGGGTAACACTGCCACACGCATAAGTACCTGTGGGTGCTTGCCTTGCCACCGATCATTGCTGCAGGGTAGGAACTTCAATAGCAAGCATACAGGGAGCCCCCGCTCCCTGTATGCTGAAAACTCAGTTCCAGCGTTTGAAAATCAATGAAGTATTGATACCACCAAACGCAAAGTTGTTGCTCATGACATACTCGGTGTCGATATGTCGCCCTTCGTGCATAAGGTAATCCAGCTCGGCACACTCAGGGTCTACGTTTTCCAGATTGATGGTTGGCGAGAACCAGCCTTCATTCATCATTTCAATCGCTGTCCAGGCTTCCAATGCACCACAGGCGCCCAACGTATGGCCCGTATAGCTTTTAAGTGAGCTGACAGGCGTGGAAGCACCGAATACGGCGTGAGTGGCCTGACTTTCAGCAATATCACCACGATCAGTGGCTGTTCCGTGGGCACTGACATAGCCGATTTCACTGGGGGGCAACTGTGCGCTATCCAGCGCCTGGCGGATAGCAATTTCCATGGTTGCGGCATTGGGCTGAGTCACATGACGCCCGTCAGAGTTGGTGCCGAAGCCGATAATTTCAGCATGAATTTTGGCTCCGCGGGCTCGGGCATGTTCCAGCTCCTCCAGTATCAGGACACAGCCCCCCTCGCCTATCACAAGTCCATCTCGATCACGGTCAAAGGGACGAGGCGACAGATGCGGGGTGTCATTAACGACACTGGTGGCATAAAGAGTGTCAAACACGGCCGCTTCGGTGGCGCATAGCCCTTCACTGCCGCCCGCCACCATCACATCTTGAGTGCCGAACTTGATCGCTTCATAAGCATAGCCAATGCCCTGGCTACCCGAAGTGCAGGCGCTTGACGTGGTGATCACGCGCCCACGAATGCCGAAATGAACACCAATGTTCACAGGGCCGGTGTGTGCCATCATCTTGATGTAGGAATTGGCATTGAGTCCATCCGAGGAGCAGTTCATCAGCATATTGCCGAAATCCACGAAGGCTTTGGTATCTCCGACCGATGAACCAAATGAAATGCCGACACGGCCGCTGCCAAGCTGTTCCCAGCCCAGCAGGTTTGCATCTTCAAGCGCACGCTCTGTCGCATATACACCGAACTGAGCTACCCGCCCCATGCTGCGCAATGCCTTGCGGTTGTAGTGCGAGGGCATTTTAAAATCCGGCACCGGGGCTGCCAGCCGGGTGTTCAACCCATCATAGCAATCCCAGCCATCCATCCTGACTACACCACTGTGGCCAGCAACCAGATTTTTCTTAATGGCTGGCCAGTCGTTTCCTATCGGTGAAAAGCCGGCCATTCCGGTTACAACAACCCGTTTCATTAATACATTCCACCGTTTACTGAAATCACCTGACGCGTGATATATCCGGCTTCCTCGGACATCAGGAAGCTGATCGTACCGGCCACTTCATTGACTCTGCCGACTCGTTGCATGGGAATCATCTTCAGTGCTTCTTCCAGGGGCAGGTCTTCGGTCATTTCGGTTTCAATCAGCCCCGGTGCGACACAGTTCACCGTTATCTTGCGCTTGGCCAGCTCGACAGCCAGCGCTTTGGTCGCTCCGATGATGCCGGCTTTTGCGGCACTGTAATTGACCTGTCCACGATTGCCCATTTCACCGGACACGGAAGACAGGGTAACAATGCGTCCTGGCTTTCGACGTCGAATCATGGGCATGATCAGCGGATGCAGTACATTGTAAAACCCGTCAAGGTTGGTCCTGAGCACCAGATCCCAATCCTCTTCCGGCATGGCCGGAAAGGCGTTATCACGCGCAATCCCAGCATTGCATACCACACCGTAATAGGCACCATATGTGTCAATATCCTGTTCCAATACCTGACGGCACTCTTCTCGGTCCGCAATGTCGAATTGCAGAATGCGGACACTGCGACCATGTGACTCAATCTCTTCAGCGACCGCCTGCACAGAGTCCAGGCCCGAGCGGCAGTGCAGGACGATATCGTAACCATCCTGTGCCAGGCGCAGTGCAATCCCCTTACCAATCCCACGGCTGGAACCGGTCACTAAAATAGTAGCTGTCATGACATGGCATCCCGTAAAAACGTTTCGGCATCATCCGGCTGATAAATATTGAGGCTGGCCGTCGCTGTGTAGCCATTCCCCGTCAGCTCGCAATCAAAGGCACAAAGGCCGTTTTCTGCCTGCATATTCTTGATAACCTTTAGCTGAATACGCTCCCCCGGTGCGAAATAAGGCACGGGGATACTGTACCGGCGTGTTCCCAGCAGGAATCCCACCCTGGGCTCATGCCCCTTGAGCCTTTCCTGCAGACCCGCGTAGGCTCCTATCGCCTGCGCCATATATTCCAGCCCGACCCAGGCGGGAACTCCCTGTTCTTCAAGGAACATGGACGTTGGGGTGATATCAACCGCCGCAGATAACCAGTCTTCACCATAGCCTGTAATTTCCGACAGCAGGCTCATCTGCCCTGAATGGGGCACCAGTTGATCAACACTGAATTCAGCTCTCATGTGGTTCGTCTCAAAATCACGGAGATGTTGTTGCCGCCGAAAGCAAAGGAATTGCTTAAGGCGTAGTCAAAATCAGTGACTTCACTTTGCAGGGCGGCAAGATTCAGGGGGGGTAAATTCGGGTCCGGTTGCCCATCCCAGACATGACCGGGAATAAACCTATCCAACAGTGCAAGGCCACAAATCACGGCTTCAATTGCGCCCGCAGCCCCCAGTGTGTGGCCAGTAAACGGTTTGGTCGAACTGCAGGGCACCGTGCTGCCAAATACTTCGGCCACAGCGTGCGCCTCCATCTGATCATTCAGCTCTGTCGCCGTGCCGTGCAGGTTGATATAGCCAACGGCTTCAGGGGAAATGTCCGCATCATCAAGAGCTGCCTGCATGCAGCGCATCGCCCCGGCCCCGGTTGGGTCAGGTGCAGAGATGTGGTGTGCATCCGAACTTTCACCAATTCCGGCCAGCTCCAGTGGCCCCTCTTCGCGACTGAGCAGACACAAGCCGGCACCCTCGCCTATGTTAATGCCGTCACGGTTCGCGCTGAATGGATTACAACGCTTATGACTGACTGCCTCCAATGAAGAAAAGCCCTGTACGGTCAAATGACACAGCGTATCAACACCGCCCGCAATCACCGCATCGCAGACACCTGCTCTCAGCAACCTGCGTGCCGAAGCAAGCGCTTTGGCACCGGATGAGCACGCAGTAGAAATACCATATACAGGCCCGGTCAATTTGAGTTCGGCGGCTATGAAAGCGGCTGTAGCGCCCATCTCCTGCAATCGGTAGTGATACTCTTGCGGCAAGCCCCCGGTTGCAGCTCGATGTTTCAGGCAGACTTCACTGTCACTGATGCCCGAAGTTGAGGTACCGATGACAACGCCAACGCGGTGAGAGCCAAAGCGGTGTCGGGCTTCGGCAGCCGCTTCACGAATCTGGTTCAAGGCCAGCAGGGCCATGCGATTGTTGCGGCTGTGCCAATATGGCTCTGACAACGATATTTCCGGCAAGGCCCCGGTATAAAGGCCCAGTGGCATCGCTGTCCCGGGGCTGAACTGGTCCGTCACGGTCAATCGCGGCTCGCCCGCTGTCAAACTGACCGATGCAGCACTGCAATCGGCTCCCAGGGCACTGACCATTGACAAGGCATTTAGATAGCACCGGGTCACTGTTCCAGGTCCTTTTGCTCAAGTGTCTTGATGATTACCTGATACTCACCCGGATAGTTGCGTACTCGCGTGGTATCCACCTCCTGGACGATATCCAGAAAACGTGCGCCATGATGCCACAACTGACGCCGATTCGCCTCTAGACGAAGGGTCCAGCCCTGTACTGCCGGGTAATGCTTGCGTACCGACGCTTGCGGCCAGAGAGCGAACTGTATGGTGGCCAGGATCGCCCTTCCCGGCAGCTCCAGCGGAACAGCAACACTTTGCTGCAGATATGTGCCGTCATACTCCAGTGCCGTCAGTTGTTGGCCGGTCGGCATTAATGCCACCAGCCGAGCCTGTTTGGCATCAAAACGGCTCACAACAAGAAACTGAAAACGTTCGCCCTGCGCTTCCATGGCAACGGTCTGTTTCAACAGTACTGGTGCCGGACCTTCAGACGGAGGCAATAGTGCCAGAGCCGGAGGCAGATCAGGCGCAGGACTGAAAAGCGAACAGCCAGATAACAGGCAAAGCATCGCCGGCAACAGATAACGCATCAAGCACGACATAGTTCGGCCAGCGTAGTCAGTCGATTAGGCTCGCGAACATAGGGGTTGCGCGTATCCCATGCATAGCCCGCCAGAATGGAACTGATCATTGCCTTGATCGCATCGCCTTTATTGTCGGCAAAAATGACATCCTGCAACCGACCGTCATACCAGCCTTCCACGAATACCCTGAACGTGTCGATCCCGGTTTTCAGGGGGGCTGCATACTCGTTCTGCCAGTCGGGCTCCAGTCCCTGTAACTGTCGATGTACGGTGGCTGCTGCCAGAGTGGCTGATTTGAGAGCGATGGTCACACCGGATGAAAAAACCGGGTCCAGAAACTCGCCGGCATTGCCCAGCAGGGCAAAACGCTCACCATAAAGGCTGTTTACATCACAGGAGTACCCACCCAGTGTCCTGACTGGAGTATCAAATACCGCATTGGCCAGAATCTCGCTCAACATCCCGCCTTCACCAATATAACGCTGCAGAGTTGCCTGCTGCCCCATACTGACATCGTCATACAGCGATCGCGGCAGCACGACACCCACCGATGCACGTCCATCACTGAAGGGGATCAGCCAGTACCATATTTCCGGGTTTTCAGGGTGTACCGTGATCAGGATTTTATTGCGATCAAAACGTTTGTCACTAATGTTGTCTTCAATGTGGGTGAACAGCGCAATGCGTGTGCCAAGTTGGGACGCTTTTTCAAGATTCAGCAGCCGCGGCAGGACACGCCCAAACCCACTGCCATCGAGCAGAAAATCAGCGCTCACGCGGTAAGCATCGCCCTGCTCAGGCTGCACCTCTACAGCAATGTCACTTGCGCACTGATCAACCGCCGTCACCACTTGGCCGTAACGAATTTCTACCCCACGCTGCTCCGCCACATCGGCCAGGGTCTTGTCAAAGCGACCGCGCTGCACCTGGAAGGTGGTACCCCAGCCTTCAGAGAACTTCTGCCGGAAGTCAAAATAGTCATACTCATGACCTCGACAGAACGCGGCGCCATTCTTGTACTGGAAGCCGACCTCGACCACGGCCTGCAGCATGCCGGCCTGCTCAAGAAACTCCATGCTCTGCGGTAAAAGGCTCTCGCCTATGGAGAAACGGGGAAAATGCTGTTGTTCCAGGACCAGCACCCGGTAGCCATAATTCGCTAATGATGTGGCTGCGACAGAGCCGGAGGGACCGGCGCCAATCACAATTACATCATAACGTCCCTGTAACTCTGCCATTCACTATCTCTCCTGTAGAGGGGTTGCGCATAAGGGGTGCCAGCAGCCAGGTCAGCAGCAGGCCGGGCAGGATAATGACACCAAAATGATAAAGCACCGGCGTCTGGCTCAAGGTCAGCAGCCCGAACGCCAGCAGGCTGCTCAGCGCCGACAGACTGACCGCCAGCCAGGTATGATCGCTGTCACCGGTTTCGTTAAGGAAAATACCCATATCCAGACCAATGCCCAGAACCAGCATCAATGCGATCAGGTTAAACAGGTTGTAGCCGCCGTTTAACAGCAGGAAACCGGCAAAGGTAATCAGGGAAGCCAGCAGCGGCGGCAATAGAATACGCCAGCAATGCTGCCGATAACGAAGCACCAGCATCAAGATCACGCAACCGTAGGCCAGCAATAGCCAGTATGTTATTTCGGTGCGATACCCCGCCAACAGATCAGTCATATCACTCATCCTGTCGACAAAATACACACCGGGCTCCTGCTCCGTCAGAGCCGTCAGCGCCTGCTTCAAAGAACTGCTGACATCGCCCTGTAGCTGGATGACGGTCGCAACATCAGTATCATCACTGATGATATGTTGTGACCATGCCCCACTTAGTCGCTGTTGCCGCCACTCTTCAGGCGTCAGCACTGCAGCGGTGGCACGCTGCATATTTTCAAGGGCTGTGACGCGTTGCTGTGGAGACAGTTTCAGCAGGTCTGCCAGCCGCGGCCACTGGGCAGCATACAGCGCTCGTACCTGCCGGGCGTTTTGCATCTGGCGCTGCTGCGAGGGCAGCACCTGAGACAGAGCCTTAAACCCCTGCAAAGATGACTTATTCTGAAGGCTTATCAGCGCTGGGTGAATGCGTTCTTCGGTCTGCAGCACCTGCTCAAGGTCGCTCCCCGTCACCAACAGGAAAGCAGCGCTGCTGCCATTCCCCAGCAGGGACTGTACGCTTCGGTCTTCCTGCAACAGTGCCGGCGGAGAGGTTTGCAGCAGCGTCACATCGTCACTGGCACTCCCCTGCCAGATAACAACAGTACTGCCCAAGCCCAGTATCAGCAGTAACCCAGCCAACCAGGGCGACTGGCTGATCTGCGGACAAGCCTTGCGCCAACGGTCCAGCCAAACCGCTGCAGATAGCGGGCCTGTTGCTTTTTGGCGGTTCAGCACCGGCAGCCAGAGCAGTACGGTCAGCCATGCAGCGATGAGGCCTACTGCACAGAACAGGGCCATCTGACGAAGTCCCGGGAAAGGAGCCAGTGCCAGCCCAGCATAGGCCAGTACACTGGAAATCAGCCCCAAAAGAAGTCCGGCGAACAGCTTTCGGGCGATCTCGTGAGACGGCAACACGCGGGCCTCGCAGAGAAAATGCAACGCGTAATCAACGGCCACCCCCACCAGGCCTGCGCCAAAGGCCACCGTGATCATATGGATACGGCCAAACAAGAGTTGAGTAGCTGCCATGGCCACCAAAGCACCCGTTGCGACAGGCAGCAGCACCAGTGCCAGCGGCAGAGCACTTCTGAACACGAAGGTGATCAACAGGATGATACCCAGCACCGAACCCAGCCCGATGGTGGACATCTCGGAACGGGCCTGGTCGGCACCGGCAGCGGCATGCAGCAGGAGCCCCGAGCGCTGCAGACTTATCCCCTGCCGTTCCAGTTCCAGTATCAGCGGATCAAGCACGGAAGTGACCGCATGTTGTACCGAAAGGCTAAACGGATCTTCAAGCAATTGCAGGCTAAGCAGGTAAGCCGGCTTATCTGAAGCAGAAAGACGTAACAAGCCGGAGTCGAAACGAATTGGCAGATCCGACTGTAATGAAACCATCAGGTCGGTATAGAGACCAAAGGGATCCTGCAAAGGCTCATTGGCAAACCCGGATATGGGATTCAACAACCGCTGAAGAGCCAACTGAAACTGCACGCTACCGTTGTCGGTTGACAGTCTCTTCCGGGTTTCATCTCTCAGCAGGGTAAAACGGTAGGGATGAAGTTCAGCCAGTTCAGCGTCTGACTCAGGGGCCTGCCAGGTTAGACGAGTTTGGGTATCCAGAGCCTTCAGGCGCTCTACCGCCAATCGAACACCCGCCCGCGCCAAGGCTTCATCCTCCGCCGAAATCACCAGCAGCAACTTGTCGGCATAAGCCGCTGCCTGTTTTTCGGTCGCTTTTTGAATGAACGGTTGCTGCTCACTGGCTGGAAGCAGTGCCATCAAACTGGTATCGATGACAGTCCCCTGGCGCAAGGCACCAAAGCCGAGTGCCAGCACAACCAACAGCCACCCCCAGGCAGCCACTTTGCTGCCAGCACGAGACGTTATCATTGCTGCAAATCGTGGAACTGGATACGGGTCCAGTCCCCTCCCTCTTCGTACAGCAGCACCTGTCTGAGGTTGCGGTCACCCTGTAATTCAACTCTGGATATAACCCTTTTCACACGTGCTTCTCGGGGTATCAGCGTTGCACGCCAATCGGAACCACTGACATGGGTCTCGGCACTGAAATGCTTATCCAGCTTGTCCCAGCGTGCGGTCATTACACCGAAAAAAATTTCGCTGAACAGCTCAACAACAGGGTTACTGCGTGTTTCCAGCTGCGACAGTAATGTACCGTCCTGCTCACTGGTGATCTGGTTGGGCGTCAACCGCAGCAAACTTTCGATGGGAACCTGCGTATGCCAGCTGATTTCGACATCCTGTTCGTAAGCAAAGCGTCCGGACGATTGTATTTCAGTATCAAGCGATGCCAGGTGTTTGACCTGCTCAAAACGCCCCTGAAGAGACGCTGGCGACTCCATCAGCGCTTCCACTGCCTGGTAGCCCGATTCAGCCAGTGCAGAGGGTGCCAGCAGAACCATCAACCACAATGCGAAACCATATCTCACGATTCGAGCCCCAGTTTTTGCAGCAGCACGGTCGGTGAAGCATAAAGCATTTCACCAGACTCAATCGCCACGGCCACCTGCACTGTGTAGGCCTTTGTCAGCCGTTTTCCGCTCGCGGCATCCTTGATCAGATAATCAATCTTCAGCCGGTTTTCCCACTCGGTCAGCCTCGCTTCCACCCGGATTTTTTGCTGAAAACGCAACGGCTGGGCATAGCGAATACGCATGTCAATGACAGGCCAGGCGTATCCCGATGCTTCCATCTGCGGCACGTTGTAGTCGATCTGCTCAAGTAACGCACAGCGCGCTATTTCCAGGTATTTCGCATAGTGTCCATGCCAGGCAATGCGCATGACATCGACATCGTGAAAGGGAATTTCAAGCTCAACTGCTGTACTAACCATGTGCATTCCTCTTCATGAGTGCTTGTTTGACCGAGAGCACTCAGACTCTGGTGAGGGGTTCTCGTCCTGATCCGCCAACCAGAAGGGAAAAAAATTAAACCATTGCAGGGGTGTCCGACGGCAATATTCAGCCAGCCGGTCTGCATAATCCTGAGCGGCCTGTTGCAGGCCTTCATTGCGTTTTTTGCGCGGCCACGACAACTGGTCACTGAACCGCTCGAGGTAGAGGTGGTAACGGCTCGACTCCTTCAGGCAAAACATCAGATATACCGGGCAGCGCAGCAGGCTGGCCAGGATAAAGGCCCCCTGCGGAAACTCGGCTTCATCACCAAGAAAGTTGACCTTTGATGTTCGCCCGCCTCCATGCACCGGAGTACGGTCGCCCGCTATCACAATGTACTCCCCCGCAGCGACTCTTTCCGACAGTAACATCGCCGTCGCCGGAGACATGTCGGTTACCTGCATCAGGTTTATGGCAGCAGTAGCATTCGCCTGCTTCATGAGCCGATTGAATTTCTCTGCATGCCGGGTATGAACCAGCATGGTCACGGCGATATCCGGCAGTTGATGTGCCAGGGCGCTGCACACCTCCGTATTGCCCAGATGAGAGACAATGATAATGCCGCCGCTGCGGCTCCTGTCGATCTCAGCAAATGCGTCTGGGGTTGCAAACACCACATCTTCGTGACGAATATGCCCCATCCAGACCAACAGCTTATCGAGCAGAATTTCACCGAAACACCAGAAGTGGCGAAACGGGGTCAGCCCGGTATGCTGTTCGGGCGGCAGTTGACCGAGCATTCGGCGCAGATAGGCCTTGGAAGCACGACGTGACTCAGTGCGTGTCAAATAGAAATAGGCCATCACCGGCAGCAGGAAGATCCTGAACCCGGTACGGCCAAACAACCGATAGGCCAGCAACAGGCTCTTCATGCCCAGCAAGGTACCGGCTTCGCCAACACCGGCCCAGTGTTTGCGAGGCTCAGACATGACGACGATTACTCAGGATTTTCGGCAAGCGCACCAGCATGCCGAAGAACAGCCGAGCATGCATTAACGAGATCAAAACGTTGTCTTTGACCGCATTGAAATGCGATACCCCATCAATCGGGTAATGCACCTGTGTAGGCAGATTTTCCACCGGCCAGCCACGCCACGCCCAGCGTACGATGACTTCTGGATCAAAATCCATGCGATTGCCGCAGGATTCCTGATCCAGCAGCTCAACCACTTTTGCCAGGGGATACACTCTGAAGCCACACATGGTGTCTTTGATACGCAGCGACAGTGTATTGATCCAAACCCAAACGTGAGTCAGGTAACGGGCATAATATCGCAGCGCAGGTACAGACGCGTCATAACGGGGATAGCCGGTAACCAGCGCTTCAGGTTGACGCTTACCGGTGGCCATGAAAGTGGGCAGATCGGTTAGATCATGCTGGCCATCTGCATCGATCTGAACGGCATGGGTATAGCCCAGCGCAAACAGATGCCGCAGGCCTGCTTTTACGGCCGCACCCTTGCCGCCGTTTTGTGCCAACCTGATCAACTGCACCCGCTCATCATATTGCCGGTCCAGATTGATAAGCACATCACGGCAGGCCGGGCCACTGCCATCATCGACCAACAGTACTGGATAGCCATATTCAAGCACACTGGC
Source organism: Marinobacterium iners DSM 11526 (assembly GCF_900107855.1). Lineage (GTDB taxonomy): Bacteria > Pseudomonadota > Gammaproteobacteria > Pseudomonadales > Balneatricaceae > Marinobacterium > Marinobacterium iners. Next base: position 36,312 of record NZ_FNRJ01000014.1, read on the forward strand.
CAGTGTAGGCCCTATAGCTTCTTCATGGTTATAGACCGGAATGACGATGGCCGCCCTGAACAGAGGCTCAGTTGAAACAGATCCGTCCACTGGAATGACCTCCTTTCCCCGAAACATACTTGAATGTGAGCTTTTGCTTCTCTTTCGAGTACTCAAGCAACAATGTTATCTCCGCTTCGGGGAAAATAACCTGCTGAAACTTCGCAGCCTCAAGGCCACAGAAAACACCCTTAACCCCCAGCAACTCACGGCCATAATGCGCAGCCCAGTGCACTTGGGCAATACCCGGGAGAATAGGGGTTCCCGCAAAATGACCGTCGAAATAGATTAGCTGAGACGGAATTTTCAATTCGAGCTCAGCCGTGTGAGCCGTAACGGTCTGATTCACCAAGTGCGGCCACTTGACCTCATCCTGCTGGAACATCGCCTTCAAGGAATCCACTGTAATTTTCCCCTGCGGGTTGTACGGCATCTGTTTAACAAACCGCCACCTCCGTGGCAGTGCTACCGGCTCAAAATGCTGGCTGAATGCCTGACGCAACTGGCGCACCAGCGCTTTTTTACTGCTTGCCTGAAGACACTGCTCCCCCTCAGGAGTCAACTCCGCAACCAGAGCCACTTCTGTGCGGCGACCACTCAAAACAAGTGCCTTGGCGGTTTTAATCATCCCCTGTTGCTCCGCCACCTGCTCCACTTCCAGTAGAGAGATTCGTTTGCCTTCTATTTTGGCAATGCGATCGGTGCGACCCAACAGAACAAAACTGCCATCCGGTGCAAGCTCAACCCGGTCATACAGGACCTGACGGCCATGCTGCACTTGGGGAGCGTCCACCTGCAGGGTCGAGTCAGCCGTCAGCGTACAACGCACCCCAGGCAACGACTGCCAACGGGCCTCAACCTGGGGGCTCTGAACACGCCAGGCCACCGCGCCTGTTTCCGAGCTGCCATAGATTTCACGTACCGGGGCCTGCAGCAACGCTGATACCTGCAGGCTATCTGCACGCTGTAAGGGTGCCGCCGATGACAAAACACATTCACAGCGTGAACGCAGACTCACCCAATCAAGCCCCGGATTCAGTCGGCTTAAGTGAGAGGGTGTAGACACCAGAACAAACTGTGCATGCTGTTGTGCTCTGCTGACAATGTCTTCAACGAACTGACAACTGTTGCGTTCAAAAATCTGCCCTCTGCAGAGCGGCCAAAACAGGCGGAAGGTCAGTCCATACAGATGCTGGTGCGTCACCGTGGTCACGATCACGGCCTGCTTCTCTTCCGGCCATAACCGCTCCAATGCCCCCAACTCACTTTCAATCTGAGCAAAGGTTTTAAGAATGGGCTTGGGCTCTCCCGTCGAGCCGGAGGTAAATATCTCCAGTGCCGGAAAAACGGCTGGCAACGGGCGCCAGATCTGTGTGCTTGATGCTTGCGAGGGAGAGTCATTGTAAGACAGCAAGGACGCGGGGTACTGGCCTGCAAAACCCGATACTCTGCGCTGTAAACGTTCATTGGTAGCAGGCAGATTGTCACCGGGAATGCATACGGTACAGCCCAGCTGCCACAGTGCCAGCGACAGAGCCAAAAACTCAACCGTATCCTGATGATAAACAGCCCAACGCTGTCCAGATTCGGCCGGCAATCGTTGGCACCAGTAGGCAACTCTTTTGCTGATGTCCGATCGTGAAACGAGCCCTGTTTCGTCATGAGCCACAGCTGCATTGGGAGCCTGGTTCAACCAGTCCGACAGGGGTACCAGGCTGCTCATGCTCGCCTCCTGACACGCTGTCTGACAAGCCATTCCACTGCCAGCATAACCCCAATCAGGAGATAGGCTATCAGGCCGTTGTATAGCACCCAAACCTCTTCTGAAGCCCATAACATGGTAGCGGTCGATACCGCTGCGTTGAACATAAAAAACAGACACCAAGCCTGCGTCACCTTGCGTGTGTAGCGCACTCCCTCTGGCGGAAGGGTTGGCTCTTTTATACGGGCAAGCCGCTCAATAACTGTCTGAGACGCAAAGAGGCTACTGCCAAACACGACCAACAGGCCCAAGTTAACCAGTACCGGATAAAGCTTGAGCCCCTGGTGGGGATCCCACAGCAGCGTGACGGCCAACACACCCAGCGCACTGGCAGCAATCACAAAACGATCACGCGCATGCTCTCCTCCGAGCCAACGGAGAATCAATACCGCCATCAGAACAGGCAGTAAGGCAAGCGCATCAAAACGCTGCAGTCCCCAGTACACCAAAAACGGGTAGCTCAGGGTCAGTAATGTAACCAGGGCGCGAATCAGCATCAGGATCAATCGAGCAGTTTTTCAACTTCGGTGACGACATCTTGCACGGTGCGCACTGATTTGAAATCTTCCGGCTTGATTTTCTTACCGGTCATTTTCTTCAGCTCAACAACCAGGTCGACTGCATCAATGCTGTCAATGTCGAGGTCCTGATAGAGGTTTGCATCGGGATGAATCGAATCCGGGTCGATTTCAAACAGTTCTTCAAGAACCTGTGCGATTTTTTGATAGGTTTTGTCCTGACCTGACATAGCACTCACTTACGTTCAGCTTGAGATTGAATCAAGGCAACCAGCGCATTCACACTGGCAAAATGCTGGCGAGTCTCTTCAGAGTCTGCTTTCAGCTTAATGCCATACCGTTTTTGCAATGCCAGTCCGATTTCCAATGCATCGATCGAGTCCAGACCCAACCCATCAACAAACAGGGGCTCACTATCGTCGATCTCTGTTACATCAAGATCTTCAAGATCAAGCGCATCGATAATCATCTGCTTTACTTCCAGGTGCAGACTGCTCATGGACTCTTAACTCCTTATCAAAATAATCGGCAAGATCCGCCGTCAGTTGTCTTGCCGCTACAGAAGGGACACTATCCTGCAGGTATGGCTCTATTGGAATAGCCTCATTAACCTGTATACGCATATGCACTTTCGACGCAGGTACCTGATACCAGCGGTCTTCCTTAGTCAAAGTGGTCGGGCAGCAGGAAATCAAAACCGGTGTAATATCCACAGCGGTACGAACGGCCACATTGGCGGCACCCCGTTTAAGCTGCAGAGGTTTTCCCGGCGTGGTACGTGTACCCTCCGGAAAAATAATCAGGGCACGTCCTTTGGCAAAGGCAGCACTGGCAGCCGCTATAACCTTGTCACTTTCTTCATTGATAATGTAACCGGCAGTTTTAACCGGCCCGCGGGTGAATGGATTGCGGGTCAATTTACCTTTCACCACACAGCTAGCATTGGGCACCAGGGCGATAAGGAAGATTACGTCAATCAATGACGGATGATTGGCAAGAATCAGTCGAGCGTTGCGCAGCTTGTCGAGACCGTCCACTTCATAGCTGAGCACACCCAAAAACTTCATCAGGCCAATATAAAAGCGGAAGGCATGATGGATTACCTGTTGCCCTCTTTGCTCACGCTGCTCGGCACTACCGGGAAGCACATAAAGTACCGGCATGATAATAAGCGGCAGCAATATGCCCCCCACACCAAACACCAGAAAACTGAATGCGGTGCCACACCAACGCCAGACATGATTAATACGCGCCTGCATGTTATTCATCACGGCTCAGCTTCCAGCCCATTTCTGCGCACACTGGAAAGTGCACGTCGCGATCAAGCCCGGCTATGCACCGCATCGTGCGCAGCAAATCACTGGAGTCGGCCTCAATAGCCTGAGGCGAGTGTTGCTCAAGCGACATTTTGACACCCTTACTGCGACTGAGCAGCATCGCAAGGGCAAAGGGGAAAGGCTCGCATGAAGCATAGGGCTGGTAAAGCTCAGGCAGGGGAACATCGTAAATGAGGCACAGTACGCTCTCACTATTCTGCAGCTGAGTCACAGCCTCCAACAATGCATGAGGGATCAAATTTTCGACCGATGCTATCGCCGTCACTTCACTGACGTCCTTACGGGCGATTGAGAGCAGCCCACTCACGGCATTGTGAACCGCCAAGCTAAACCCTGTTGGCGACATTGGTTCATCACCGGCAATGCCTTCCAGCAGGGATAAAGTCAGCGGTGTATCACCATGTCTTGATGCAAAGACGCCAGGAACACCATCAACATCTTCGAGCAGGGGCAAGGCCGCACCAGCAGCACAACGACCCAGCTCGGTAAAGCGTCTCCTCAACATGGGAGGAATCTGTTTCAGAGCTACCTTATGCAGCTCGGCAGGGAGAGAAACTGGCTGCTCCAGCCAGCGACTCCAGTCAGAGGAATCTTCCAGTCCGGGTGCCAATGCATTCCATGCTTGCAACTTGAAACTCAGCAATGTCCTACTCCTGCCTGCAGTACACTCAAAACCAAGCAGGCCAGCCATCCCAGTCTTGAAACATTGTCCCTGTTGAGGGACAAGCGGATTCTACCTGCACAACAGGTCGATGCAAAGAGCAAGTCGTTTGAACAATGAGGTTACTATGCCTATAATCCGCGGCACTCGGGATTCTGATAACACAAGGAGTTAAGCGTGAAAAAAATTGCTGCGTGCCTCTCGGTCTTTCTTATTCTGGCATCACCTCAAGCCTTTAGTCGTGACACCAAGCATATGCTGTCCATTGAGGAAGCATTTCAGTCACCGGATTTCAAAGAGAAGCTGGATCCGAATATCCGTTTCTATTTTGGTAACCAGAGTCATCCTAAAGTATCACGATCTTTTGGGAATTTCTCGACCAACAAAAAAACCAACGCTTTCAACAAAAGCGATGAAGAAGCCTGTCGCTGGGTAATGCTGTCTGCCCTCCTTACCCTGCAGGAGCGCGCAATAAAAGAAGGCGGTAATGCTGTCATAAACATTGCCAGCTATTACAAGAAAAACAAGGTCAGCAGTAATAAAGAGTACGAGTGTCATGCTGGGGCGATCATGGCCGGTGTTGCACTGACCGGTGAAGTGGTCAAGCTTGCCCGCTGAGCAGCCAAACACATGTATCCGGCTCTGGTACACCAGAGTCCGGATGCACTCTCCACTGACATCTGAGGAGATGTTACATCTGCTCCCGCCGATGCAACAACAGCATTACCTGCGCATTAACTCGAATAAACGACAGCGGGAATACCTCTACAGCAGGCTCTTGATATGCCTGGCTTTATCTCGATATTACCAACGTCCAGCCGAGAGCTGGATAATTGAAGAGGTTACCAATGCAGCTCCCATTATTCATAATCTGCCATCCCCTGCTTATATTAGCCTGAGCCACAGCCATGATCTGGTTTGTTTTACTCTAAGCCCACTTAAAGTTGGTGTTGATATAGAAAGAGTACAGCCAAGGCAAAACCTGCAAGCGATGGCAGAGCTGTTCATGAACAGCAGCGAACTAAAGCGATTGCCCACCTCTGAGCACCAACGGCAGTTATATTTCTATCGCGTTTGGTGTGCCAAGGAAGCTTTATACAAGGCCTTGCCGAAATTTGAGCAATCAGAAGCAATCTTAAAAAAGCTATCGTATTTACAATTAAAAAGCGGACAGTTGGAATGGCAGCTGTCTGAGTTTGAACTGGAGGGCTACCTAGCCGCGATTGTGCACAAAAAACATCTACACACAGCAGTGAAAATTAAGCATTTTATTGATCTGGATTCGTTTCAAGAACGCTCAGTAACACATTAAACGATACGGCTTTACCACCAAGCCGAGATCGCCGCGATACCCTGAGCACCCTGCTCTCTGACCTGAATTAGATCATCTTCACCAAGCCCGCCCAGCGCATAGACCGGCAGCCTGCATTCGGCGACCAGTTCGGCAAAACCTTCCCAACCCAACACCGGTGAACCCGGGTGTGAGCGGGTGGGTTTGACCGGTGACAGGGTGATGAAGTCGATACCCTTCTCCTGCGCCATGCGGATCTGCTCCGCGTTGTGACAGGAGGCACTGAGCCAGCGCCCCTTGAACTGAGCCCGATTGCCCAGCGCCTGCAAACGCGCCGACGTTAGATGCAGGTGCTCAGCACACAATGCATTGGCCTGTTCAACGGAGGTATTCACCCCCATCAGAGCATTGAATTCGTCACACAACGGTTGCAGCTGTTGATACCGGTCCGCAAAAGCGGTCTCGCTGAGCGACTTGGCACGCAGCATGACCTGAGTAATACCCTGCTCCAGCGCGTGTTGAAGTTTCCCTGTACAGGCATCGATGTCGTCAACGTCACCGGTGATCAGCAGCCGTGGCGACAGGCGTGCGGCTGTAATGATGGGCGTGTTGGCCGCGGGAAAGGCATAGTCATCCAGTGCTTCGGGCGCAACCCAACAAACCGGCTGACCTTCGGCCCCATGCGCTTCACCCTCAAACACAGTCACCTCCCATACATCCAGCAGCACCGACTTATCAGGATAGTGATGCGGAATACGAATCAGAGGGTGTGCCTGTAAAACCTGAATTCCCAACTCTTCAAGCAGTTCACGGGAGAGCGCCTGAGCAACGGGTTCGCCAGGCTCTACCTTGCCACCGGGAAACTCCCACAGACCGCCCTGATGCTTGTCATCGGGTCGACGGGCGATGAGGATGTGACCGCGGCGGTCACGAATGACCGCCGCAGCAACGTGGATCAGTTTAGGCATATCGGATACAGATCAGCTGCGGTAATCCGCATTGATGCTGACGTAGTCATGGGACAGGTCTGTGGTCCAGACCCGTTCGGTGACTTGGCCGCGGTTGAGGACCACATGGATCAAAATTTCTTCTCCGTTCATGACCGCCTGACCGGCTTCTTCGGTGTAGCTGGCCGCACGGCCGCCCTTCTCAACAATGCAGACATCGTTGAGGTAGATCTGCAAAGCGTCCAGATCCAGATTGTCGATCCCGGCACGGCCCACACAGGCCAAAATACGGCCCCAGTTCGGGTCGCTGGCAAAGAGCGCCGTCTTGACCAAAGGTGAGTGAGCAATGGTATAGGCAACATCCAGCGCTTCCTTGCTGGTACCCGCTGACTCAACACGCACCTCAACAAACTTGGTCGCGCCCTCACCATCTCGCACAATGGCGTGTGACAGTGACAACATGACGCGTTCCAGTGCTTCGGTAAACAGGCTGGCCAGCTCGTAGTCCGAGCCGTCAATCAGCACGCCGCTGGCACCTGTAGCCGCCAGCATGCAAGAGTCATTGGTTGAAGTGTCACCATCAATAGTGATGCGGTTGAAAGAGCGGTCCGCCACACTGCTCAACCACTGCTGCAGCAGCGGCTGCGGGATCTCGGCATCGGTAGCGACATAGCCCAGCATGGTGGCCATATTGGGCATGATCATGCCGGCGCCTTTGGAGATGCCGGTCAGGGTTACCGTCTTACCCTTGTATTCAAACTGTTCGCTGGCTGCCTTGGGGCGGGTATCGGTGGTCATGATACCCGAAGCGGCCTGCTCCCAGTTGTTTTCCGACAGGTCGGCTTTGGCCGCGTCCAGCGCCGACAGAATCTTCGCTACCGGCAGCGGTTCACCAATCACACCGGTGGAAAACGGCAGAACTGCTTCTACCGGCACATCACACAAGCCTGCAACGGCTTCACAACAGCTCATCGCATCACGCATGCCCTGCTCCCCAGTGCCCGCGTTAGCGTTACCGGTATTAATCAGCATATAGCGTGAACCTGCCTGGCCCAGGTGCTGCTTGCAGATGCGCACCGGCGCAGCGCAAAAGGCATTCAGTGTAAACACGCCCGCCAGCGAGCTGCCTTCGGCCAGCTCCATCAGTACAATATCGCGTCGGCCCGGTTTCTTGATCCCTGCGGATGCGATACCCAGACGAAATCCCTTAACCGGATGTAACGGTGGCAAAGTAGCCGGACCAACTGCCATGATGCTGTTTTCCTTAGTAATTAACTGATTTTACCGTGACACTGTTTGTATTTTTTGCCTGATCCGCACGGACAGGGATCGTTACGACCTACCTTGGGTGCCTGACGCACATAGGGCTCGGCGTTATCGGCCGGATCAGCCTCAGGTTGCTCTTGGGTCTCTTCTTCCGCCATGGCACTGCCCTGAGCGTGTTCAAAGTTCATCTGCTGACGTTCGGCCTGGGCGCGGCGCTCGGCTTCCATACGTTCCACTTCTTCCTGCTCACGCACCTTCACATGACTCAGAATGCGGATCACATCGCGTTTGATGTTATCCAGCAGGTCCTGGAACAGAGCAAAGGCTTCGCGCTTGTATTCCTGCTTGGGGTTTTTCTGCGCATAACCACGCAGATGGATACCCTGACGCAACAGGTCCATAGTCTGCAAATGCTCTTTCCAAAGCGTGTCGAGGACCTGCAGCATCACCTGTTTCTCGAACATGCGCAGTGTTGGGGCGCCAACAACCTCTTCCTTCGCCTTATAGGCCGATACGATTTCGTGATTGATTTTCTCGCGCAGGGTTTCCTCATGCAGCGAATCATCTTCATCCAGCCACTGCTGTATCGGCATCTGAAGAGCAAATTCAGTTTCCAGCGCTTTTTCCAGCGCCGGTACATCCCACATCTCTTCAAGACTCTGCGGCGGGACATGTTCGCTGATGGTGTTTTCAATCACTTCATCACGCACTGAGGCGATGGTTTCGGAAATATCATCCGATGCCATCACTTCGTTACGCTGGTCATAGATCACGCTGCGCTGATCGTTGGCGACATCGTCATATTCAAGCAGCGACTTGCGGATATCAAAGTTGCGACCTTCTACCTTGCGCTGTGCCTTTTCGATGGCGTTGGTCACCATCTTGTGCTCAATCGCTTCACCCTTTTCCATGCCCAGTGCCTGCATGAACTGGCGCACACGCTCGGAGGCGAAGATACGCATCAGGTCATCTTCCATCGACAGGAAGAAGCGGGATGACCCAGGGTCGCCCTGACGGCCGGCACGACCGCGCAACTGGTTGTCGATACGACGGGATTCATGGCGCTCGGTACCAATAATGTGCAAACCACCCGCTTCGATCACAATATCGTGGCGTTCACGCCATTCGCGCATGGCTTCATCAACTTCAGCCTGACTACTGTCAGCCGACATTGCTTCCAGCTCAGCTTCCAGTTTGCCGCCAAGCTTGATATCCGTACCACGACCCGCCATGTTGGTAGCGATGGTGATTGCGCCAGGACGGCCTGCTTCAGCAATGATTTCAGCCTCACGCCCATGATTCTTGGCGTTGAGAACGTTATGCGGAATGTCTTCTTTCTTCAGCAGTGCCGACAGCAGTTCCGATGACTCAACCGAAGCCGTGCCCACCAATACAGGCCGGTTATGTTCGCGGCAATGGCGAATTTCCTTGACGATCGCCTGATATTTCTCCTCGATGGTGAGGAACACGATGTCATTGTAGTCCTTACGCTGCACCGGACGGTTGGTGGGAATAACCACCACATCAAGGCCGTAGATCTGACGCAGTTCGAACGCTTCAGTATCGGCCGTACCGGTCATGCCAGACAGCTTTTCATACAGACGGAAGTAGTTCTGGAAGGTGGTTGAAGCCAGTGTCTGGCTTTCCATCTGGATCTGAACGCCTTCTTTCGCTTCAACAGCCTGATGCAACCCTTCAGACCAGCGACGCCCAGGCATGATACGGCCGGTATGCTCGTCAACGATGACGATCTGGCCGTTCTGAATAATGTAGTCCTTGTCACGCTGAAACAGATAGTGGGCTCGCAGTGCGGCCAGCACATGGTGCAACAGGTTCAGGTTTTGCGGCGCATACAGGCTTTCACCTTCGTTAAGCATGCCGTGTTCGATCAGAAGATCTTCCACCAGCTGATGGCCGGCTTCGGTCAGCTCGACCGTGCGGTTTTTCTCATCAACCGCAAAATGCTCATCGACAACCTGTTCAGTATCTTTCGGATCCAGCTCACCATGGAACTGCTGCAGATTGGGGATCAGCTGATTGATCTTCTGATAGGTGGCTGAGCTGTCTTCCGCCGGCCCTGAAATGATCAGAGGGGTACGCGCCTCATCGATCAGGATGGAGTCAACTTCATCGACAACCGCGAAGCAGAAGTCACGCTGCACCTTGTCAGCAAGACTGAACGCCATATTGTCGCGCAGGTAGTCAAAGCCGAATTCGTTGTTGGTACCGTAAGTGATGTCACAGGCATAGGCTGCACGCTTGGATTCCGGGTCTTGCCCGGAGCGCACGACACCAACGCTCAGACCAAGGGATTCGTACAGCGGGCGCATCCAGTCGGCATCACGCTGGGCCAGGTAGTCGTTCACGGTGACAACATGCACGCCACGCTGAGGTAAGGCGTTAAGGTAAACGGCCAGGGTGGCGACCAGCGTCTTGCCCTCACCGGTCTTCATCTCGGCCACTTTGCCTTCATGCAGTGCCAGACCACCGATCAGCTGGACATCAAAGTGCCTCATGCCCATCACACGCTTGGAGGCTTCCCGCACAGCGGCAAAGGCTTCGGGCAGGACCTTGTCCAGCGGCTCCGCCTGTTCCAGACGCTTCCTGAACTCAACTGTCTTGCCTTTCAACTCGTCATCGGAGAGCGCCTCAAAGGCCTCCTCCAGCGTGTTGATCTGCTTGACGATCTTGCCAAGGCGCTTCAGTTCGCGCTCGTTTTTACTTCCCAGAATCTTCTTGAACAGTGAGGTCAGCATAATTCGACTTTTAACCGGTTGAATGCAAAGAGGCGGGAGTAAGCCCGGAGATCCTTTGCCTGAAAAAATGGATACGACATTGTACCTGTATTGGGGCAGATAGTTGAATGTCAATGCGATACAAATTTGACTTGGTGCCGGAACAACAAAAACCGGCCCTGAAAACGACAAAACCGGCACTGGGCCGGCTTTGCTGGTCAGCGGTAGCGAGCGATCAACCCGCTGCAACCGGACGATGATAGGAAATAGGGGCAGCCTGTTCCTGGCCTTCAAAAGTAACCAGCTCCCAGGCATCTTCGGTTGCCAGCAGTTCACGCAGCAACATGTTGTTCAGGTAATGACCGGACTTGTACCCGTAGAACTCGCCAATCAGGCTTTTGCCCAACAGGTAGAGATCACCGATTGCATCCAGCACCTTGTGTTTGACGAACTCGTCTTCGTAGCGCAGACCGTCTTCATTCAGGATTTTGAAGTCATCAACCACGATGGCATTCTCGAAGCTTCCACCGAGTACCAGGTTCTGCGAGCGCAGATATTCGATATCGCGCATAAAACCAAAGGTGCGCGCCCGGCTGACTTCCTTCACGAAGGAGGTGCTGGAGAAGTCCAGTACTGCTTCCATGTTTCGGTTGGCAAAAGCCGGGTGATCGAATTCAATGCAGAAGCCCACCTTGAAGCCATCAAAAGGACGGAAGGTTGCGGTTTTGCCTTCGTTGCTGACGGTTACTTCCTTCTTGATGCGAATGAACTGCTTCGGGGCATTTTGCTCTTCGATGCCGGCAGACTGAACCAGGAATACGAAGGGAGCTGCACTGCCATCCATGATGGGAACTTCTTCAGCACTCAGTTCTACAAGGGCGTTGTCAATACCAAGCCCTGCCAATGCCGACAGAAGATGCTCGACCGTCGCAACACGGATGCCATCACGCGCCAGGTTGGTCGAAAGCGTCGTATCGGCTACGTTATCAGCACGAGCCTCGATCTCGAAAACAGGATCCAGGTCAACTCGTCGAAACACGATGCCAGTATTGACCGGCGCCGGCTTCAGCGTCAGGTACACCTTCTGGCCGGTATGCAGACCGATGCCGGTGGCCTTGATGCTGTTCTTGAGAGTGCGCTGTTTGATCATCCGCTTCGCCAACCTAAAATGTTACAAAAATATCAGGAAATTCTAACAAACAAGTGACACCTTCATCAATCTAAAGGTTCTCACCTGCCTGTTTTCTAATCAGCCTGACGCCGCAGAAATGTCGGGATATCCAGACTTCCGTAGTCATCCCGACGCCCGCTCTGGTCAACGCCGGAATCCTGCTGAGGCTTGTCCAGCAGCGCTTCCTCGCGCTGACGACGCAGGATGGTCGGCAGCTCGATTTCATCCAGATTGAGCGATCCATCCTGTTTGCGACTGGTCGGCGCATTGCCCTGAACCACTTTCATCGACTGATTGCGCGCACGATCAAGTCCTGTGGCAACGACAGTTACCTTGATTTCATCGCCCAGAGACGGATCAATAACGGTACCGACCACAATGGTGGCATCTTCATCGGCGTACTGCTCGACGATGTTACCCACCTCGGTAAATTCACCCAGACTCAGATCTTCGCCTGCCGCGATGTTGACCAGAATACCACTGGCACCACGCAGGTCGATATCTTCCAGCAGCGGGCTGCGAATGGCGGCTTCGGCGGCCTCTTCGGCACGATTGTCACCACGCGCAACCGCACTGCCCATCATCGCCATGCCCATTTCAGACATAACGGTTCGCACGTCGGCAAAGTCGACGTTAATCATGCCCGGACGGGTAATCAGGTCGGCAATCCCCTGTACGGCGCCCTTAAGCACATCGTTGGCTGCACTGAACGCATTGACCAGACTGCAGTTTTTACCCAGCACCTGCATCAGCTTCTCATTCGGAATAATAATCAGGGAGTCGACCGCATCACGCAGCTCACTGATGCCCTCTTCCGCAATTTTCATCCGCTTGCGGCCCTCGAACGGGAACGGTCGGGTGACCACTGCCACGGTCAGAATACCCAGTTCGCGGGCGACCTCGGCCACAATGGGTGCGGCACCGGTTCCGGTCCCTCCGCCCATGCCGGCAGTAATGAATACCATATCAGCCCCGGCCAGTGTTTCAGCGATCCTCTCGCGATCCTCGATCGCCGCCTGGCGGCCAATATCCGGGTTGGCGCCTGCACCCAGCCCTTTGGTCAGCTCACCGCCGATATGCAGCGCCGTACGGGCAGCATTACGGCTCAGTGCCTGAGCATCGGTATTGGCACAGATGAACTCGACACCTTCAACCTCTTTGTTGACCATATACTGTACGGCGTTGCCACCACCGCCACCGACACCGATAACCTTAATCAGCGCACTCTGCGTAACACTTTCAACCAGTTCAAACATGTTTTCCTCCTTACCGGGCGCCTGCCACTACCTTCCGGCACTACCGGCAACTGCATTAATGAATTTCGCTCTTAGAAGTTGCCCTGCAACCATTCCTTGAACCGTTTCAGATACACACCCGGATTAGGTCTGGGCATGCGCGGACGTTCCTGCGGTACCGCAACCAGCTCAGTGCCAGTCTCTGCGGCGATGGGTGCCATCGGCACCTCATGATCCTGTTTGGCGTAGTGCAGCAAGCCAATGCTGGTGGCATAGATCGGGTTGCTAAGCTGAGCCTCCAGCCCCCGAATGCCTTGCGGTCTGGCCAACCGTACCGGCATGTGGAAAATTTCTTCCGCCAGCTCCACGGCACCTTCCATCTTGGCGGTGCCACCGGTCAGCACGATGCCGGCTGCCACCAGATCCTCAAAGCCACTGCGACGCAGTTCGGCCTGAATCAATGTGAACAACTCTTCGTACCGCGGCTCAACCACTTCAGCCAGCGCCTGGCGGGACAGATCCCGTGCGGGGCGGTCACCCACACTGGGCACCTTGATCATTTCGTCCGCATGGGCAAGCTGAGCCAGTGCACAGGCGTATTTGATCTTGATCTGCTCCGCATGCTGAGTCGGCGTGCGCAGCGCCATGGCGATATCGTTGGTTACCTGATCACCGGCAATCGGAATAACCGCCGTATGGCGAATCGAGCCGCCAGTAAAGACAGCGATGTCGGTAGTGCCACCACCGATATCGACGATACAGACGCCCAGATCCTTCTCGTCATCGGTCAAGACCGCATAGCTGGATGCCAGCTGCTCCAGCACGACGGCGTCCACCTCAAGGCCGCAGCGGCGGATGCATTTTTCAATATTCTGAATCGCGTTGATCGCCCCCGTAACGAGGTGCACCTTGGCCTCCAGCCGCACGCCCGACATTCCCAGTGGCTCTTTGATCCCTTCCTGATTATCGATCAGATACTCCTGCGGCAGGATATGGATGATTTTCTGATCCGCTGGGATGGCCACGGCACGCGCTGCATCAATCACGCGTTCAAGATCATAGTCTGACACTTCGCGATCACGCACGGCCACGATGCCATGGGAGTTCAGGCTGCTGATGTGACTGCCGGCGATTCCCACCGTGACCCCGTGGACCTTGCAGCCGGCCATCAGTTCAGCCTCTTCCACGGCACGCTGGATCGAGCTGACAGTTGATTCAATATTGACCACTACACCACGCTTCAACCCGCGTGAAGGCTGGGAACCGACGCCAACGATCTCGATTGTGCCCTGTGGGGTCATTTCGCCCACCAGACACACCACCTTCGAGGTGCCGATATCGAGTGCGACGATCATGTTACCTGCCATATCGCCCTTAACCTGCATTATCCTGTCCTGCTCCTGCGCGCCAGCTAACGGCCACGCCATTGGTATATCGAATATCGATCTGCTCTATCTGCCCCGCCTTTTCGGCCAGATTCTGGCGATAGATGCTTAAAAAACGTTTCAGCCGCGGTAGCAGTTGCTCACGGCCGGCAATAACGCGAATACCGTTATCCAGCTCCAGTGTCCAGGCACCACGCGTTTCCAGTGTCAGGCCCGTAAGTCGCAGCCCTTCACTGGAAAACATCCGGTTCAGGTCATGAAATTGCTGCATGATCCTGACCGTTTCATGGGCTGGCCCACTCAAACGTGGCAGCGCACGGTATTCCGGTTTCAGCTCGGGCCAGAAAATATCGCCCTGGTGGTTCAGAAGCCCCTTGTCACCCCAGCGGGCAACCGGCACCTCCTCTTCCAGTTGTACCTCCAGCGAAGGCGGCCACTGCCGTCTGACACTGGCGCTGTGCACCCAGGGATCACCGATCAACTGCTCCTGAATCTGCTTCAGATCCAGCTGCAGCAGCGGACTGGTGAGGCCTCCGGCCAGTGTCTGTGCAAGCGCGGTTTTGTCCAGATGGCGTGTCGCCCCCGCCATACGGATCTCAGCTACCGGCTGATTCAGCCAGCCCCAGAGCTCACGCAGCGCCGAGCTGCCAATGCCGACAAACACCACCAGCAGCGTCAGCAACACAACACTGCGCCAGTAGCGATCCAGCCCCTGTTGTGTGTGTTGTTCGACACTGCTCCTGCTCATGAGCTTACTCCCGCTCCCCTGTCGTACGCAGGATTTCAACCACCAGCTGACTGAAGCTGATACCCGCCTCACGGGCGGCCATGGGCACCAGACTGTGGTCTGTCATGCCAGGAGCTGTATTCACCTCCAGCAACTGGAACTGCCCATTGGCGTCCATCATCACATCCACACGGCCCCAACCATGGCAACCGGCAATCTTGAATGCCTGCTGCACCAACTGCTGCAAAGACTCGGTCTGCTCCGGCGAAAGTGCGGTTCTGAAGTGGTAAGCGGTATCTGCCGCTTCATACTTGGCCGTGAAGTCATAGAAATCATGCGGTGTTTCCAGCCGAATCACCGGCAAGGTTTCATGCCCCAGCACCGCCACTGTAAATTCCGGCCCATCCACCCACTGCTCGGCAATCACACTGCTGTCATAGGCGGTTGCCTGAGCAAAGGCGGCCTCCAGTTCGGCACGGGTGCGCACCTTGCTCATGCCGATGCTGGAGCCTTCATGTGCAGGCTTGACCATGATCGGATACCCCAGACGGGCTTCAACAGCACCAAGGTCGGCACCTTCGTCCAGCACGGCAAATGCCGGTGTCGGCAACCCTGCGCCCTGCCACAGCAGCTTGCAGCGCAATTTGTCCATACCCAACGCCGATGCGCAGACACCGCTGCCGGTGTAGGGCTTGTGCATCATTTCCAGCAGTCCCTGAATGGTGCCGTCCTCGCCACCACGGCCATGCAGAATCAGGAAGGCACGGTCAAAATCGGCCTGCAGCAGCTGTGCAACGGGGTCACGCCCATCTGCCGCAAGGTCGACAGCAAAGGCATCCACACCTGCAGCCTGCAACCCGCGCAGTACTTCGGCACCGCTGCGCAGCGAGATTTCACGCTCAGCGGAGCGCCCTCCCATGATGACGGCCACACGGCCAAAGGCAGCCGCTTCCGATGCATCCAGTCGCCACTCATTCATGCTTTATTCTCCGCATCGACCGCTGTAAGACTTTCCTGTTTCAACTGATGCGCCAGACTGGTGATGTTACCGGCCCCCTGCGTCAACACCAGATCACCGGGCTGCAGCACATTGCGCAACACTTCTGCCACATCATCGGGCCCCTCAACAAACACCGGTTCAACGCCCCGCTGGCGAATACTGCGGCACAGACTGCGCGAGTCTGCACCGGGTATCGGTTCTTCACCGGCCGGGTAGACCTCCATCAGCAACAGCAGGTCCACTTCCGACAGCACCTGTACAAAGTCTTCGTACAGATCTCGTGTACGGGTAAAGCGGTGTGGCTGATAGATCATTACCAGACGCCGATCGGGCCAGCCTTCGCGTACCGCACGAATAACCGCCTGCACTTCACGCGGGTGGTGCCCATAGTCGTCCACCAGCGTGGCACTGCCGTTAGCCAGTGGCAGCTCGCCCAATACCTGAAAGCGGCGCCCAACACCTTCGAATTTTTCCAGTGCCCGCACGATGGCGGCATCATCGATCTGCTCGTCAGAAGCAACTGCAATGCACGCCAGCGCATTCAGTACGTTGTGCCGCCCAGGCATGTTCAGGCACACCTCAAGGGGCTTCTGTCCCGCCGGACGCTCAACCCTGAAACGGGTTTGCATGCCGTTCTGTCGCAGATTCAGCGCACGGTAGTCGGCGCTTTCATGGAAGCCATAGGTCAGGGTTGGTCGGCTGACCTCGGGCAGAATCTCACGCACCACTGGATCGTCGGTACAGAGTACGGCCAGACCGTAGAACGGCAGGTTGTGCAAAAAGCTGACAAAGGTCTGCTTCAGCTTGCCGAAGTCGCCGCCATAGGTGTCCATATGGTCAGCATCAATGTTGGTTACGATGGCGACCATCGGCTGCAGGTGAAGAAAGGAAGCATCACTTTCATCCGCTTCGGCGACCAGATATCGGCTGCCGCCAAGCTGCGCATTGGTACCGGCACTGGTGAGTCGACCACCAATCACAAAGGTGGGATCAAGCCCGCCTTCCGCCATGATGGAAGCCATCAGGCTGGTGGTGGTGGTTTTGCCGTGGGTGCCTGCCACCGCAATGCCGTGGCGGTAGCGCATCAGCTCGGCCAGCATTTCGGCTCGACGCACCACCGGAATGCGCAGCTCGCGCGCAGCGGCCACTTCCGGGTTGGTTTCGTTCACCGCAGTTGAGGTCACGATGACATGAGATCCCACTACATTACCTTCGGCGTGACCGATAAAGACCTGAGCACCGAGCGATTTCAGCCGATCCGTGGTGGCGGACGGGCGGATATCAGAGCCGGATATCTCGTAACCCTGGTTCAGCAGGACTTCGGCGATGCCACACATGCCAACGCCACCGATACCGACAAAATGGATGCGGCGAATACGGCGCATCTCGGGCACCTCGTAGACTTTTACGCTGCGGTTCACCGCTGTCACTTCATAACCTCCAGACAGATTTCTGCCACTGTCGTGCTCGCCTCGGGACGGGCCTGCTCACGCGCACGCTCGGCCATCTGCAATAATTGTTCTCGACTGCCAAGTTCGCTCAGCAGAGCGGCCAACCGCTCCGGGTTCAACTCGGATTGCTGCACCACTCGCGCAGCACCGGCCTGTTCCAGATGCCGAGCATTGGCGGTCTGGTGGTCATCCACCGCATGGGGAAAAGGCACAAAAATGGCACCCAGACCGGCAATTTCGATTTCACTCACCGTGAGCGCGCCGGAGCGACACAGCACTAGATCTGCCCAACCGTAAGCCTTGTCCATACGATCAATAAACGGCACGACACTGGCCGTGACGCCCGCTTCGGCATAAGCCGCCGTGGTTGAGTCCAGGTGACGCTTGCCGGTTTGATGCCAGACTTCCGGGCGCTGTTCCTGTGGCAGCAGCGCCAATGCCCTGGGCAACATCTCATTGATCGCCAGCGCGCCCAGACTGCCTCCCACTACCAGCAGACGCAACGGACCTTCACGGCCGGCAAAGCGTTCGACCGGCGGCGCCAGCTCAAGAATTGGTCCGCGTACCGGATTGCCGGTGGTGATAGCATCCCCGCGCCCGGCAAAGGCCTGCGGAAAGGCCTGCAATACTTTGCTCGCCAAACGTGCCAGTGTGCGGTTGGTCATGCCCGGAATCGCATTCTGCTCATGCACCACAACCGGAACGCGTAACAGCCATGCCGCCAGACCACCCGGGCCTGAAGCAAAACCGCCCATACCCAGCACGACATCCGGCTTGGCGCGGTGTAACACGCCCAGCGCCTGCCCAAGCGCACGGGCAAGACGGAAGGGTGCCAGAAGCAGGCTTAACCGCCCCTTGCCACGCAGCCCCGTTACTGAAATTCTGTACAGCGGGATGCCGGACTTGGGCACAATTTCGTTCTCGATACCAACCTGACTGCCCAGCCATTCGACCACAACACCTCGCTGACGCAGAATATCGGCCGTTGCCAGCGCCGGAAATACGTGACCTCCGGTACCACCTGCCATGATCAATACCTTGCGTGAGGTGTCACTCATGCTGGTCGCTCCTCCAGTTTCAGTATTCGCCGTACCAGTGGCAATTCGCGTGGTACCTTCTTCAGCTGCTGACACTTGAGTTCGTAATCAACGCGCAGCACGATCGCGATCATCCCGGCACAAACCAGCAAACTGGACCCACCGTAACTGAGCAATGGAAGCGTCAGCCCCTTGGTGGGCAGGGCTCCCACGTTAACGCCGATATTGATCAGCGCCTGACCGGCAATGATGAAACCGAAGCCATACACCATATAAGCCCTGAAGAACTGCTGCATTTTTTCAGCACGACGACCAATGATAAAAATCCTGGCCACCAGCAACACATAAAGCGCCACTACAATCAGTGCCCCCAGCAACCCCAACTCTTCCGCCAGTACCGAGTAGACAAAGTCAGTATGCGCCTCGGGCAGGTAAAACAGCTTCTGCACACTGTTGCCCAACCCGGTACCAAACCAGTCGCCCCGTCCAAAGGCGATCTGCGCCTGCGACAGCTGATAGCCGCTGCCATAAGGGTCAGCCCAGGGGTCGGTAAAACTTTTCAGGCGCTCAAGCCGGTAGGGCTGAGCAAAGGCCAGCAATCCAACCAGCAGGCCGGCTGACACTACAACCACCAGCAGCTGCATGAACCGCATGCCGCCCAGAAACACCATGCCGGCTACGGTGCCGACGAGTACAACCAGTGCACCGTAGTCTGGCTCCATAAGCAGGGCCACACCGTAAAAACCCATCGGAATGGCCGGCTTAACCACGCCCCACCAGCCGCTGCGGACTTCCGCCAAACGCCTGACAAGGTAACCGCTGATGAAAATCACCATGCACGCCTTGGCGATTTCGGAGGCCTGAATATTGATAGGCCCCACGCCGATCCAGCGCCGCGAACCATTCACTTCACGGCCAATACCGGGAATCAACACCAGTATTAGAAACGCGAGACCGATCAGCAGCAGCACACCACTGTATTTTTCCCAGGCTCTGACCGGCACCATCAGCGCCAGGGTGCCACTCACCAATGCAACCAGCAGAAACCCGCCATGGCGCAGGATGAAATGACCCGGTGAACCAAAATCGCGCGCCGCCACATCCATGGACGCGGACGTAATCATCACCAGCCCGGTCAGCATCAAGGCAAGTGTGCTTACCAACAGCAAGGGGTCCAACGGCGCCACTCCTGCTGGCACTTGCAGCCTGGCGGGGATCTGAATGGATGGCAGCGCCAGTCTCATGACAGCCCCTCCACCGCCTGAATGAACATCTGCCCACGCTCGCTGTAACCCGAAAACATGTCGAAGCTGGCACAGGCTGGCGACAGCAGTACCACATCACCCGGACGGGCAAGCTCCGCTGCACACTGCACCGCTTCCGCCATGCTGCCGGCAAAATGATGCCGAGGCCCTTCAACCTCTGCCGCGATCTGACTGGCATCTCGACCGATCAGTACCAGATCACGACTGTAGCGACGCAGCGGTGCGGCCAGTGACACAAAAGACTGGTCCTTGCCAACACCACCTGCAATCAGAATCAGACGAGCATCACCTTCCAGCGTAGCCCCCAACCCCTCCAGTGCCGCCAGCGTAGCGCCGACATTGGTACCCTTGGAGTCGTTGTAATAGCTTACACCCGCAACGTCCGCGACCCACTGGCAACGATGAGCAAGGCCCGCAAACTCCTGCAGTGCCCTGAGCGACGCGTCACGTGGAATATTGACCGCATCCGCCAAGGCCAACGCCGCCAGACCATTGGCCAGATTGTGGCTGCCGCGAATTTTCAATGCCGAAGCTGGCAACAGTGGTTCAAGCCCACAGGCGAGCCAGGTTTCACCCTCATGATCCAGCAAGCCATAATCCTTGAGATCCGGTCGATTAAGACCAAAGCTGCGCAACTGCATCCCCTGGGCCAACAGGGGCTGAGTCAGCGGGTCCTCACGATTGGCAACCACGACAGCGGCGCCACGGTAGATTCGCTGCTTGGTCAGGGTATAGTCTTGCATGCCGTTGTAACGATCGAGATGATCAGGGCTGACATTCAGAACGGTCGCTGCGGCTGCGCGCAGTTCATGCGTGGTTTCCAGCTGAAAACTGGACAGCTCAAGCACATACAGCTCAGCGGGGTCCTGCAGCAAATCCAGTGCCGGAGTACCGATATTCCCCCCCACACCCACCTTGATACCGGCTGCTGCAGCCATCTCACCTACCAGTGTGGTCACGGTACTTTTGGCATTGGAGCCGGTAATGGCCACGATGGGAGCCTTGGCTTCACGGCAGAACAGGTCGATATCACCCAGCAGCGGCACACCAGCCGCCACGACAGAAGCGATAACCGGATGCCGTTTGTCCACGCCCGGGCTGATGATCAGCTCGCCAGCCCGACCAAGCCAGTCGGCATCAAGCTCACCAAGACGAAGCTCTACAGACGGAAACTCAGCACGAAAGGCATCAACCCCAGCCGGAGCCTCGCGGGTGTCGCAGACCGCAAAACGAAGCCCTCGCCGTTGCAGGTAGCGCGCACAGGACAGCCCGGTCTGGCCCAGACCGATGATGATGCGCTGCTTGTCAGTCGTAATCAGACTCACCCTGCTCTCCTGCTCGAAACTATCGTTAACGAATCTTCAATGTCGCCAGACCAATCAACACCAGCACCACAGTGATGATCCAGAAACGCACGATGACCCGCGGTTCCGGCCAGCCCTTTAATTCAAAATGGTGATGGATCGGCGCCATGCGAAAAATACGCCGCCCGGTCAGCTTGAATGAAGCTACCTGCAGAATCACGGAGATGGTTTCCATCACGAACACCCCGCCCATGATCACCAGTACCAGCTCCTGCCGCACGATGACGGCAATCACCCCCAGAGCCGCACCCAGTGACAGGGCGCCTACGTCACCCATGAACACCTGAGCCGGGTAGGTGTTGAACCAAAGAAAGCCCAGACCGGCCCCAACAATGGCACCACAAAAGATGATCAACTCACCGGAGCCAGCCACGTATGGAATGTGCAGATAGTTGGCAAACTGAACGTGACCACTCAGATAGGCAAATACGGCCAGCGCCGCCGCCACCATCACCGTCGGCATGATCGCCAGGCCATCAAGGCCATCGGTCAGGTTGACCGCATTGGAACTGCCCACAATGACGAAGTAGGTGAAGACAATGAAGAAAATCCCCATATCAATGGCGACATCCTTGAAAAACGGCAAAATCAGCTGGGTTTCCACTGGTGACTGCGCCGTCATGTACAGCACTACGGCGGCACCCAGCCCGCCAATCGACTGCCAAAAATACTTCCAGCGTGCAGGCAAACCGCGTGGGTTCTTCTCGATCACCTTGCGCCAGTCATCCACCCAGCCGACGGCACCGAAGATCAGCGTTACAATCAACGTCACCCAGACATAGCGGCTGGTCAGATCGCTCCACAGCAACGTACTGATGGCGATGGAGAGCAGAATCAGAGCCCCCCCCATGGTAGGCGTTCCCGCTTTGCTCAGATGTGATTGGGGGCCGTCAGAACGGATCGCCTGACCGATCTGTTTTTCCTTAAGGCGCGTAATCAACCAGGGACCCAGAAAGAGCGACAGGCCCAGAGCGGTCAGGATTCCCATGATGCCGCGCAGGGTGATGTAGCGGAACACCCCGAAGCCGGTATAAAACTGTGACAGGTATTCAGCGAGCAACAAAAGCATGGTTTCAGTTATCCCCTTTCAACAAGGCCGCAACTACCCTGTCCATTGCGGCACTGCGCGAGCCCTTGACCAGAAGGGTCAGCTGTTCCTGCGGCAGTGCCTGAATATGTGTTATCAGTTGTGTTTGTGTCGCAAAATGCTCGGCTCCCTGCCGGATCGCCGCATAGGCATTGGCCGCTGCACGCATGGCAGGGCCGGTTACCAGCAGCTGATCAATATCACGCTCGGCTGCATAGCGACCCACTTCGGCATGCAGCTGTTTCGATTGCTCGCCCAGCTCTGCCATGTCACCCAGTACCAGCACACGATGCCCTGGCAGCTGGGCCAGCAGATCGATGGCTGCCTTTACCGCATCGGCATTGGCGTTGTAGCTGTCATCAATCACCAACGCGCCGCTGTCAAGGCGATGTGGACTGAGACGCCCCGCCACCGACCGGCACTGATCCAGTACACCGGCAATTTTTGACAACGGTCTCCCTGCCGCCACCCACGCCGCCGCCGCCGCCGTTGCATTGGCCACGTTGTGGCGCCCCAGCAACTTCAACGATACCGGCAGCTGTTCTGTACCGTCATCCAGCACAAAACGCCAACTGCCATCCGCATTCATCTCCAGCTTTGAGGCACTGACATCGGCAGCGCCATTTTCGACGCCAAAGCTGATCATGCGACGTTTCAGACGCTGCAGGCGCTCAATCCAGGCCGAGGCATGGGGCGAGTCCAGATTGACAACCCCCACGCCACCTTCGGGCAGCCCTTCAAAAATTTCGCCCTTGGCACGCACCACACCCTCAAGGCCGCCAAAGCCTTCCAGATGGGCCCCCATCGCATTATTGAGTATCGCCACATCAGGGCGGGTCATGGCTGTGGTGCGAGCAATTTCGCCCTGTGCACTGGCTCCCAGTTCGATCACGGCGGCCTCATGCTCGGGTGACAGCTCCAGCAGCGTCAGCGGGGCGCCGATTTCGTTATTCAGGTTACCCCTGGTTGCCAATACCTTGCCGCTGGTGGCCAATAGCCGTGCCAGCATCTCTTTCACCGTGGTTTTGCCGCCACTTCCTGTGACGGCAAACACGGGTGCACGGAACAGCGAGCGGTTGTATCCGCCCAGCTGCCCCAATGCCTTTAGGGTGTCGGTGACAACCAACTGAGGCAGGGTTGTGTTCATCAACTGACTCACAACCACGGCCTCAGCCCCCTTCAACTCGGCAGCACCGACAAAATCGTGACCATCAAAATTAGGGCCCTTCAATGCCACAAACAGATCACCCGACTGCAACTGCCGGCTATCCGTGACAACCCTTGCGACGGTCCTGTTCTCTCCCTGGAGATGCGCTCCGAGCACCTGCTTGAGCTCATCCAGTTCGAAGGCGCGCATCATACATCAGCTCCCTGTTTCAATACACGCAAGGCGTGTTCATGATCACTGAATGGGTGGCGTGTTCCATCTATTTCCTGATAGTTTTCATGCCCTTTTCCGGCAATCAGTACGAGATCACCGGGACCGGCATGACTCACAGCCCAGCGAATGGCAGCTGCACGATCCTGCTCCACATGCAGGCGCGCAGTCGCAGGCACCCCTGCCATAACCTCACGAATGATCTGCTCGGGTGGTTCACTGCGTGGATTATCACTGGTCAGCACCAGCCGATCGGCAAGCTTTGCTGCAACAGCGCCCATTTCAGGCCGCTTGCCCCGGTCACGATCACCGCCACAGCCAAATACACACCAGAGATGCCCACTGCCAGGCTGGTGCAGGCGCAACGCCTGCAATGCCTGCGCGAGCGCATCCGGGGTATGGGCATAATCAACAACGACCAGCGGTTGCCCTTCGGCCTGAGGTAAACACTCCATACGTCCGGCCACCGGCCTGACTGCACCAAGGGCTGACGCGATCTGCTCAAGATTGAAACCCATCAGCTGCAGAAGGGTTGCACTCAGCAGCAGATTACTGACGTTAAAGCTGCCCAGCAGGGCCGAATGCACTCGCTGATGACCCTGAGGGGTTGTAAGCTCAAACCGGCAGCCGCTGGCATCAAACTCCAGCTGACCGGCAGCCACATCAACTCCAGGCTCGACACTGCCGAAACCGAGAACACAAGACGATTCGCTGGCTTGACGATCAAACAAGGTGCGACCAAACACATCATCCAGATTGATTGCCTGCAGCGGCGGCGCATAGTCTGCAAACAGACGCGCCTTGGCATCGCCATAGCGAGCCATGTCACCATGATAATCAAGATGGTCCCGGGTTAGGTTGGTAAACGCTGCCGCCGTAAAATGCACCCCAGACACACGCTTCTGGTCCAGTGCATGGCTGGACACCTCCATCACCACGTACTCGGCACCCTGAAGCCGAAATTGGGCCAGCAATGCCTGCAGCGCGATGGGATCGGGCGTGGTATGGGTTGCCGGCTGCAAATCATCGACAAAACCGTTGCCAAGGGTGCCGATTACGGCACAGCGATGCCCCAACGACTCGAGTGCCTGTGCCAGATAGCTGCTGCAGGAAGTCTTGCCGTTGGTACCGGTTATGCCGACCACCTTCAGATGCCGGCTGGGCCGGTCATGAAAGCGGCTCGCCACCTGACCTATCACCTGGTCCAGGTTATCAACCTCCAGCAACGGAACGGAAACCTCGGCTCGTTCGGCGCTGTCCAGTACGCCATGCTGTACCATCACCGCAACAGCACCCTGCTTGACCGCATCCGCGATAAAGTCAGCACCGCGATGATTGATACCTGCACGCGCAAAGAACAGGTCGCCAGGTTTAACCCGACGACTGTCCAGCGCCAGACCACTGACATTCACACTGCGATCAGACGGCAAAGCCGCAAGCGTTGCACACGCCTGCGGCAGTAATGTGAGCAATGATTGAGAATACTGATTCATTGCATCGCCACATGAGTTGATGGAGGTTCAGGCCATTTATCTGGCGGCACATTCAAAAGCCGCAGAGAGCCGGCTGCGATACGCGAAAATATTGGTGCCGCTACTAACCCGCCGTAATATTCCTGCCCTTTTGGGTTGTCGACCATCACCGCGATAACCAGACGCGGGTTGGTCAGAGGTGCAACCCCTGCAAACACCGACACATACTTGTCTTCGGCATAACCGCCGCCGCTCGCCTTGTGAACCGTTCCGGTCTTGCCACCGACACGATAGCCTTCAACCGCTGCCCGTCGGCCCGTACCTTTTGCACTTATGACGGTTTCAAGCATATCCAGCACCTGAGGCCCCACACCCGGCGGCAAAACCCGGGTGCCAGCGGGTGTCTGAGTCTGTTTCAGCAGCGTTGCCGGTCGCATGATGCCGTCGGCCGCTAATGGAACATACGCCTGTGCCAGCTGCAAAAGCGTGGTGGAAAGACCATAGCCATAGGACATGGTTGCACGTTCAACACGCTGACGCTCCGCCAGGAACGGCAACACTCCGGTACGTTCACCGGGAAAGCCTGTGCCGGTATCTCGGCCAAGGCCCACATTGTGCAGCAGGTTGCGAACGGTATCATGCGGCATTTCGAGTGCGAGTCTGGTCACTCCCACGTTGCTCGATTTGGTGATGATCCCGGTAAGATCCAGCTTGCCGTAGTTGCGATGATCCTTGATGCTGGCGCCACCCACTCGAATGTATCCGGGTGAAGTATCGATGATGGAATCACGCGTATACTGGCCACTCATCATGGCTGCTGCCACAGTCAAGGGCTTCATGGTGGAGCCCGGTTCAAACAGGTCCGTCAGTGCCCGGTTACGCAACGCATCCGTCTTGAGTTCCGAACGGTCATTGGGGTTGTAGGATGGCTGATTCACAAGCGCCAGAACTTCTCCGGTCTTAACATCCAGTACCACGGCAGAGCCGGCATCAGCACGATGCGACTCCACCGCTGCCTTAAGCTCGCGGTAGGCCATGTACTGCAGGCGCAGATCAATACTCAACTGCAGATCGCTTCCAGCATCGGCATCCTGCAGTGAGCGGATATGCTTGATGGTACGCCCCACACGGTCTTTGAGCACCAGCTTGCGCCCAGGCTCGCCCCTCAGGCTGTGGTTATAAGCCAGCTCAAGCCCCTCCTGACCTTCACCATCCACGTTGGTAAAACCGATCAGGTGGGTTGCCACCTCTCCTGCCGGGTAGTAGCGCTTGTATTCACGGTCTGCATGCACACCCGGAATACCCAGTGCCTCAACGGCCTCTGCCAGCTCGGGCGTTACCTGTCGTTTCAGATAGAGAAAGCGGCGCTCGGGGTTTGCTGTCAGCACCGACTTGAGTTCGTGCGGCTTCATATCAAGCAACTGGGCCAAACGGGTCAGTCCGCCGTGCTGCAGGTCGGTTCGCAACGGGTCTGCCCAGATGGTTGCAACCGGTGCACTCACCGCCAACGGTTCACCGTTGCGATCCGTAATCAGCCCACGATGAGCCGGAATCAACATGGTTCGCAGCGTTCGAGCATCGCCCTGACTGCGCAGAAAGGCTTGATCATCACCGTAGAGTGACAACAGTTTTGAAGTAATACCCGCCACGATCAGTGCCAGCAAAAACACAACCAGCCAGATCCGCCAGCTTCTGGCTGCATGGGTCTGTATGATCGGGTCTTCACTTTTGCTCATGACGTATGATCTCGATTGCTTCTGTTTCCGGCACGACCATATCCATTTCACTGGCCGCCAGCGACTCTATCCGATGGTGCGAGGACCATACACTCTGCTCCAGCAGGTACTGCCCCCACTCCACCTGTAACTCGTCCCATTGCTGCACCAGAATCTGGTGCTGGTTAAACAGACGGCGGTATTCATAGGCCGAAAAAATGACCGCCATCGCACTGATCATCACCGCCAAGGTCAGCCCCGTCACCAGCAACGCCGGCACCAGCAACTCACCTCCGCTTACCATTCGCTGCTCAGGTTCCCCTTTTGCGCGCTGCGGCAACAGCCTGCGCCGCGCAGACCC
The DNA here is from genome assembly GCF_900107855.1 of Marinobacterium iners DSM 11526. Taxonomy (GTDB): domain Bacteria; phylum Pseudomonadota; class Gammaproteobacteria; order Pseudomonadales; family Balneatricaceae; genus Marinobacterium; species Marinobacterium iners. Next base: position 63,516 of record NZ_FNRJ01000014.1, read on the forward strand.
AAGCCACTCCTGCCAGAACTCGGCCGTCAACCAGACGGGTGTGCCAAAACCAAGCTTCATGCCAGTTTGATGGCGGCACGCATTACAGCACTGCGTGCCCTGGGGTTCTGGTTCAACTCATCCTTACCTGCCTTTACAGCCTTCCCTGCCGATTTAAGGCGTCGTTTCATCATCGCATCGGTCACCGGCACACCTGGCGGCAAGTGCTCATCCCCTTTAACGTGACGACGAATGAAGCGCTTCACAATCCGGTCTTCCAGCGAGTGAAAGCTGATCACGACCAGCTTGCCCCCTGGAGCCAACACCTCAAGCGCCTGATCCAGGCACTGTTCCACATCATCCAGTTCACGGTTAATGTGGATGCGAATGCCCTGAAAGGCACGCGTCGCAGGATTTTTGCCTTTTTCCCAGCGAGGGTTGGCTTCTGCAATGATTTTTGACAGCCGTGCCGTTGTGGTAATGGGAGCCTGCTCTCGTTCAGCCACGATTGCGCGCGCCATACGCCTTGAAAAACGCTCTTCGCCGTAGCGATACATCACATCCGCGATTTCCTGCTCATCAGCACGATTGATCCAGTCTGCGGCACTCTCACCGCTACTGATATCCATGCGCATATCAAGCGGACCGTCGTTGACGAAGCTAAAACCTCGCTCAGGATCATCCAGCTGAGGCGAACTGACCCCCAAATCCAGCAGCACGCCAGTGACCTGCCCCATCAAGCCACGCTGCTCAACAAAGGACTGGAGCTGTGCAAAAGAACCATGTTCGATACTGAATCGAGGCTCACCGGCAAAGCGCTCAGCGGCAAAGCTGATTGCTTCGGGGTCCTTGTCGATGGCCATGAGACGACCGCCTGCAGAAAGCTCTGCAAGGATACGCGCACTGTGACCGCCACGGCCGAAGGTGCCGTCGATGTAGAAGCCTTCCGGATCTGTTACCAGCTCCTTGACCGCCTCTTCCAACAGAACTGTGGTATGGCTGAATGTCTGACTCATGCTGCCCCGTTACCTGGGAGTGCGTTAAAGTGACAGTGACTGCAGTTCCTGGGGGATCTCTTCATCCTCATCAGCCTGCAAATATTCGTCACGCGTACTGTTCCAGAGCTCTTCACTCCAGATCTCAAACTTGTTGCCCTGCCCCAACAGCACAATCTTCTTGTCCAGCTGCGCATACTCTCGCAGCGGTGCCGGCAGCAACATGCGCCCATTAGCATCCAACTCCAGATCGGTCGCATGACCGGTCAACAGACGCTGAATGCGACGCACCGCCTTGTTAAAACTCGGCAGCGCATCAATGCGGGCCTGAATTTCGTCCCACTCGGGCTGAGGATAAAGCAGCAGGCATTTGTCTTCGGTATCAATCGTCACCACCATACGGCCGTCACAATGGCTGTGTACCGACTCGCGATAGCGTGCCGGAAGCGCCATTCGGCCCTTGGCATCGAGATTGATCGGATTGACTCCGCGGAACATGACGCCCACTGTCTTTCCCCAAATAGCCCACTTTTAACCACTTTTTCCCACTACGCGACACTATAGGTAGTAAGCACAGTAGATGCAAGGTCGAAAACAAGTGAAAAGGGTGTGGTTATCAGATGAGATCGAGGCCACGTCCTGCCTGACCGAAAATAGCTACAGCCCATGCAGCATGCGACCTGCACAGGAAGCTGATAGGAAACATGAGGTTGCAGGTGTAAAAGTGGGACGGGCGTCAAAGCGTTGGTGGGAGAGACGACAGCTATTGATCTCAAGCCACGAGAGATTCGCGGCCCAAGAGCAAGGTTCAGTGCATCACAACCTTGTTTCTGCCATTGCTTTTGGCCGCGTACAGGTTGCTGTCTGCACGACCAAACAGGGATTCGGCTGTATCGTCAGACACGACCTCTGCCACACCGATTGAGATCGTGATGTGTACCGGGCGACTCTGGAAATTGAACGGGCTTTGCTCAACAGCCTTGCGCACCTTCTCGGCCGCTTGACGGGCGGACTCCCCACCGGTCGACGGCATCAAAATGACAAACTCTTCGCCGCCAAAGCGAGCAATAAAATCAACCCCGCGCAAACTGCTGCGCAGCACTTTGGCCATCAGCCGCAGCACCTTGTCGCCCGCCAGGTGACCATACTGGTCGTTAATGCGTTTGAAAAAGTCGATATCAGCAACACAAAGAGCGAAAGGTGTGCCGTAGCGCTGATAGCGCGCAATTTCATTCGCAAGTTGCTGGTCATAGGCAAACCGATTCGCCAATCCCGTGAGCGGATCGGTACGCGACTTCATATGCGCTTCTTCCGCACTTCTGCGGAACCCGGCAGCCTTCGACTCCATCTCCTCAAGGCGACTCAACAGGATCTTCCGCTCCCGCTGCAGTTCGGCGACATGCTGATTTTCCGCTTTCTTGTGTGTATCAACCGCTTTGATCAAGCTTGCCAGCTGAGTACTGACAGCCGTTTTCAACTCATTGATGTCACTGGTCTGTTTGACCGCTTGACTGATTTTATGAACATCATGGCGCACCGTCTGGTCCAGCAGATTATTGCGCTTAAGCTGTACCACATCAGCCGTTTCTGCCCTGTCCAGAAAGCTGCGCAGATAGGCAAGCTGTTCATTCAACCCCACAAGATAGGCCTGAATATCCTCCCCTGTACTACCTCCGCAGGTCCGCGCCAAGGCGGAAACTTCCTCAAGACAGCGTTCCAGCTCTTCCGGACCAGGGCCCGCCTCCAGGCGACTGATCAATTCGTGGGTACGTGCTCGATGCTGGACAGGTACATTGAACAGCTGAATCAGCTCAAGCAATCGCTGAGCCATACGCTTGCTGATCACATCGTTTAGTTGCGCCAAATCATCAGTGCTTACAGCACCAACGTCAGAACGACTAATCTGTCGCTGGAAGGTCAAAAGCGTATCAATCAGCCCCGGCAACTGCCGCATGTTGTTAGCCACACCGGCAAGCTTTTGCCTGACTTCAACCACCCCCCCTTCCTCGCTTTCAGCCGTACCCTGCAACAACAGCCCCCACTCATCGATGCGTTTGATCAGCTGCCTGGCCTGCTGCGCCCGTGTTTCATCCAGCAGACGGACATGTTTTTCGGTTTTGCGCAGCAACTCTGGCACTTTATCCAGCTTGCCAGTCTGCAACTCAGTCACCAGCGATGCCAACAACTGGTCAAGCTCAGCCGATTCGCCATGCGCCGCCAAGTCAAGTTGAACGGCCAGGCTGCGAAGACAGTCAGCCGCCTGTGAGCGCTGCTGCTCATGCTGCTCCACCTCAAGTGCCAGCGCTCTGTATTTACCACGCCAGTCAACCTTGTCTGTCATCGTAAAATCTCCATTTTATCTGAGGCAGAACGGTTCAATTCAGATACTCGCAAAACGATACACAACCGGAAACCGGAACACCCTATTTGACCGCATAAATATCATGACATCAAATTGCGACAACGGCTGCAGCAGCAACATTAAACCGTTGTGGACACGATTCATTCAATTTGCGGAGCGTTCGCCAAAATCGCGACAGGAGCGCACACAGCCCTGTGATTACGCCATTTATCTGTTCGAAACACTTGAAACACTCCTCAACCCCATACCCCGACTACAGTAACGCCTTTTGAGCAGCGACTTTTTAACACCAGGAGCAGTATGAAATGGATGCTCGCGACGCGTCCAATGTTACAATAATTACCAGTCCGTTACTGGTGTGATCCATGAAGACAGAAAGACTCAGCGCTCAAAACCCCGACCACCTGCAACGTGCCGGCGAACTGTTGCTGGCTGGCGAGCTGGTCGCCGTGCCGACAGAGACGGTATACGGGCTGGCTGCCGATGCCTCAAACCCCGAGGCGGTAGCAAAGATTTTTGCCGCGAAACGGCGCCCGACCAACCATCCGCTTATTACGCACATCGCCTCACTTGATCAGCTGCCACGCTGGGTCAAAACCGTGCCTGACTGGGTCGCCCCTCTGGCAGCAGCGTTTTGGCCTGGCCCACTGACACTGATTTTTGATCGCCATCCGGATGTCTCAGATGTCATTACCGGCGGCCTGCCAACGATCGGAGTGCGTATGCCCGATCACCCGGTGCTGCTGTCATTACTGCAACGCTTCGATATTGCTGTCGCCGCTCCGTCGGCCAACCCGTACCAGAAACTCAGTCCCACCAGTGCGGAACAGGTACTGGCCAGCATGGACGGGATGATTGCAGCCGTGCTTGACGGCGGTCCCTGCGGTGTCGGCACGGAATCGACCATTTTGCGTGTGGATGAACACAGTGCAGAAATTCTGCGAAGCGGCCCCATCTCAGCAGAGATGCTCCAGCCCTATCTGCAGGTACCGGTGCGCACTCCGAGCAGCCATGAGCACGCTGTCTCCGGCAACAAGAAAATTCACTATCAACCCAATGCCCGCATCACGCTCTGTAAGACTGACGAGATAACGGCCCTGGCTGCATCAGCAGCCCCGCACTCAGGTGCGCTGGTGTATTCAACAGCACTGAGATCACTGCCTTGCAAGCACCTGAAGGTGATGCCGGCTGATCATCAAGGCTATCGTCAGGCACTGTATGCCGCCCTGTACGAAGCCGATTGTGACGGTGTAACCCAGCTATGGGTCGAAGCACCACCCAAAGATCCCGCCTGGGCTGATATATGGGACCGTCTGAGTCGCGCCGCTGCCAACTGACTGGTGCGAACTGCTGCTTGAGCTGGATAGAGCGGGATCAGTGATCAAAAAATCACGAAAAACATCCAGCTACCATGGCACACCAAAACCACAATACTAAGACAGCGTCTTAACTGCCGATAATCGCCGTTTTTCACCTGACTGTAGTCGTACCCCCACCAAAGCGCGTAGGCTACAAAAAGCAGCGCAAACGCCAGCGCAACTGGCAACAGCAAGGCCACCCACCCCAGCAAACTGGGGAGCATGCACAGACAAAGCCGCCAGCTATTGCTCCACTTGTCGTCTTGCAGTGCCACGCCCCAATGAATCCCGCCCAGAAACGACAGAATTACCGCGCTGTATGACAGGAAGTAAGTAACTGCCCAAGACTGATGCATCAGTACTGTTAACCCGACAAAGGGAATCAAACCGGACAAACCAAGTAGATAGGCTGTTTTGTTCATGAGCATGTTATCAGTGTGTTGGCGTTTATACCGATACGACAGCTGCCGGATTTGGTTCACTCGGTCATGCGGAAGCCGTATTGTCATGTTGTAGGCTTCTTGCCACCCACCTTATGTTTCTGAGCCAGGACTCTAACGTGCCGAATATATACAACAACATCCTCAGCCAGCTGCCTGAAGAGGTCTTTTCCAATCTACTAAGCTCGGGCAGCATTCGTATTGAGCGCATTCTGTCCACTGGACAGACTTCACCCGAAACCGGTTGGTATGATCAACATGAACATGAGTGGGTTATTGTTCTGCAGGGGGCTGGAGAACTAACCTTTGCCAACAGTGATGTCATCAACCTGAAACCGGGCGACTATCTGAATATCCCTGCTCACACCCACCACAAAGTGAGCTGGACTGACCCCATGCAGGTCACCGTTTGGCTGGCCGTGTTTTACACATGATGACAAATGCGCTTGAGCCCCGTGCCCAACAGATCGAAATAGTCCCGAAAGGCTTGATGAACTCTCTGCCGCTGCTCGCCTTGCGGAAACAGCCCAAGGCGAGCCTCTTTTGAAGAACGGCTACCCTTGACCAGGAAGTGATTACGGATCGGCTGATCCTGCACAAATGCCTCAAAGGCTCGCGCGCACATCTCTTCCGGGAGGCTGTAGTAGAGGCCGTTCAGCTGCCGGTCCATCGCCATGGAGGCGCGACAGAGCTCGCTGGGGCCTTCACCCGACTGGTCCAGCATGATCGCCTTGAAGCAAGCAAACAGGCAATCATTCAAAGGATGCGGCACGGGCGTAGCGTCATGCAACCAGGCTTTCGAGGCAAACATGCCTTTGGGTGCATCACCGAAGCATTTGTCAGCCAGATAGTGATCGAGGGCATGGAACCACTCATGTGCAATGCTACCAGGGACCGCATTCTTCGCCAGCGAGAAACAGCGTGTGGACGGTGTGTAATGGGCAGCCACGCCCGGGCGCCCACCGATACCATACTGAAAAGCCAGCGTACCACGCAGCGAGATAAGTGCCTCAGGTCCATTCAAGATTGTCATCAGGTCACCCAACGCATCGTAGAAATGGGCTGCGGCCTGTTCGTTTTCGTCTCGTGTTACCCAGCGACCGATTTCAATGGAACGAAAGTCATAACGTTTGCGGATGTCGGCGAAATTGATGATTTCACCAAAGCGATGCTCTGGACCACGGCGGTAGAAAGTACGACTGGAATTACGAGGTGCTGCCATCACATTACTTGCACAAGACCTTAAGACGCCGGAAAGCCTGCCTGAATATCAAAAGGGTTTCCAGCATTAGAACACGCATACAGCGACCACAGAACTGCGCGCACTTTTGATTCAGGGCCCGCGCCAGCTTTTGCTGCTTATTTTTGCAGGAGGAACTAAAGATCAACTCAACTCCAAAAGTCGCCTGTGAATGGCTTTGAAATCTCCCCTTTGCGCCAACGCGCTCAACTCTTCGGCGAAACAAGCACTTTCTGGATGTTGCTTGCCCAGTTGTTCACACCATTCGGTTATATCAGTAACAGCACCCAACTCCAGCCACACTTCCAGCTGTTGAATGGAATCCTCATTTATAACAATACTTGAGGCCGTCACACTACCTGAAGAATGCGCTTCCGAAGAGTTCGACGCTTGTATGTCAGCCAATCCACACGCACGAGCAACCTCATGACGCAGCAGAGCCAGGTCCACCGGCTTGCCCAGCAAGGCGGTGTAACACTCTCCCGTTTCTTGGCGTTCCGGTTGCAAGTACCAGGTAGCTGATAACAGCAGTACCGGCACCAGAGGGTCTATTGCTCGCGCCGCCTCGAGGACGGCACCACCTGACGCCTTTGGCAAACGATAATCAGTCAGAATGATGTCCGGCATTGTGTTCTTAGCCTGCAAAGCATTGATCGCTGACTCCGCGTCGGCGAACGTTACAACTGTAAAGCCTAGCTCTGACAGCTCCATGTACAGTAAATGACGAATCTGTTCAGAATCTTCAACCACCCAAGCCTCAAGGCCATCGGCATTATACAAAGGCAACATTCGAGTCGGGCTTTTAAGCACAGCAATGCCTGCATCTTCTCTACCCGGTTTGACCGGCACAGTGAAACGCACGCAGGTACCTTTATTTGGCACACTGCTCAAGAAAATATCCCCCCCCATTCGCTCGACCAACTCTTTGACAATAGCCAGCCCAAGGCCGGTTCCCTCCCCCTTATCAGACACTCGAAAAAGCGGGTCAAACAGCTGATCATGCTCTTCGGCATCTATACCACACCCTGTATCTTCAACCTCACACACCAACTGAAGCACGGACCCTTTCTCACTCTCGTGTGTATTCCTATCGTAAATACGAAGCGCAATATCACCATTAACCGTATATTTCGCTGCGTTATCCAGCAAATTAAGCAATACCTCACGTAAAAGCGTCTCATCACAGCGAATTACCGACGGAAGTAATTCATCAACTTCGAGCTTGAAGTCATTATTATTTTTACCGGCCAAAATACGGCCTTCATGCGAAACATTATTTATAAAAGCATGCAGATATAGATCAACCTCGTTCATTTCTATCGAGGTAACATCACGTGCATAATCAATCAGACGGTTAATCAGGTTAAGCATATGGCTGGCGCTGTCATAAATGATACGGCTCATTTGACCATTTTTACCTTGCTCCGTACTCAACAGCTGTGAATATCCCATAATGGAAGTCAGTGGTGACTTCAGATCATGTGTCACACGGCTTAGAAATTTTGTTTTTGATGCATCCGCCTTGTGCGCAGCGTCAAGCGCCTGATTCAATTCCTGTGTCCGCTGAGCCACCGCCCGCTCGAGGCGATCACGCTCGGCCTTTTCACTCTCACGCAGCTGCAACTCCAGCATGCGCCCATACTCACGCTGCTTAAGCACGTAGATCAACAGCAGCCCCACAATCACCATAATCTCAATGCCGATTCTGGCCAGAGAAAAACTTAAGCTATAGTGAATATTGAGGGCAAAGCTCATAATAAGGAGTGTTGTGACCAGCCAGTTCAGTGACAATAACCCGATTAGAAAGGGTTGCCACCTCGCTGAAATTTTTATCGCTGCAGGCACAATACACAGCCATAATAATGCAAAAAAAATGTGTACTCCTGATGCAAGCCTGCGTACGGCAACGCCATCAAGAAAGAAACCTGTTACCGAAGCCAAAAACGTTACACCCAAAACACCTATTGGCACCCAGCGCCAGTATGGATGTTTGTTAAGTCCCAGAAAAAAGACACTGACTGCTATAAAAAGAGACTTCTCGAGCAAAGAACTCATAAAACGAATATTTAGGCCGATATCCGACTGCTCCGAGAACAACAGGTAACTGATATAGCCCTCTTTTTCAGCTTCAAGAACAAATAGAGCCAACATCCAACAGGCAAGCAATAAGTAGTGCAGGTTATGTTGCAACAGCAGCACAACAAAAAGCGTCAGTACAATGGCAAACAGAACGGAGTGCTTTTGATACCTGTCACGCTCAGCAATAACAAAGTCAACGGGGTTCCAGCTTGTAATCACCAAAGCAGGGCGATGATTTGAGCGTACATGCAGCAACAACAATACTTGCTCTTTGGCGTTCAGGCTGACAGGTACAACCGCCCGAGTCGTCTTGATTTCTCGACTTTCAACAGGAACATCAGCGCCTATGCGCCAATGCCCGACAGTTTGCCTGGTGTCCGGTACCAACAGCCATGCATCGATTTCATCCAAAGCCCAAGGGGAAATTTCCAGCCAGCGATATAACGGCATATCACTGTCATTACTCAACACCACCCGCAGCCAAATTGACGATTGTTCACGTGGGGCAGCCAGTATCGCAGGAGTATCCTCAACCGGCACCCAAGACGCTTCATCAAGAATCTGGTAAGGCTCATGGCGCTCGCCATAGGCCACATCCAACACTTGCATCATGCTAGCCAGATTGGTTTTTGAATCCTGAACACTTAAATCCAGAACCGACTCTGCCCTAGCAAGCAGCGGTGCCAGCAGCAGGATACAAAACAGTCCTATCACGCGTACCAAAAGCATGACACTCTCACTGCACTGGACAAGCCTGACGAAAAGCCGAAGGGGTTGTGCCGAAACGCTCTTTAAAGGCAGTGGAGAAGTTCGCACTTCCACTGAAGCCGACCCGGCAGGCAATCTCGCCAACGGATAATGCCGTGTTGCGCAGCAATTGACATGCCTCTTTCATACGTTCCTCTCGAAGATACTCAAAAACAGTCATTCCGGAACAATGTTTGAAAGCGGCATTCAAACGCTTAGTGTTGGTGCCTGTCAGGCGCGCCAACTCCTGAATACCGGGCGCATCATCAAGGCTGCGCAACAGATACACCCGGGCACTGTGAAAGAGGACAGAATACAGATTGCCATCATTATTGCTGACTTCGCTCACCGTTCCAGGTACACCCATCACATCCGTAAAATGCTGAGGGCTTTGGATCAGACGATTCCGCAGGTGGACCGACAGTCGCAACCGTACCTCGTCAAAACTGAAAGGTTTTCCAATAAAATCCACAGCTCCAGCCAGCAATCCCTGCACCCGCTGTTCGGTACCGGAGAAAGCAGACAGAAAAATAACCGGAACCTGGGCTGTAGCTGGATCACCATTTAACGCTTTACATGCCGCAAAACCATCGCAACGCGGCATATCCACATCCATCAAAATCAGGTCTGGCGACAGCAGTTTGGCTTTATGGACACCATCGACACCATCATGCGCATGATAGAGGCGACAACCATATTGTTGCAGATAGGTTGAGATAAGCATCCGCTCCGCTTCAGCGTCATCGATCACCAGTATCCTTTTTCCCTTCAGCACATCCATTCCATACGCCCAACCGAATTACGTTCATGCTTGTGTTGTCGGCAATCATCGCACACAAACGAGCGTTTCATGTAATCAACCTATATTTTTTCCCTCTGGCAAAAGACTTACCCATCGGGCAAAAACCGAACCTATTCTATAACAAAACCAATGCTGCTAATGGGCATGACGACTACAATCAGCACGGCAACACCTGCTTTTCATGAACGCCTGACAGCTCAGGTACCATAAAGCCCTGCCAACGCGGCGCTTGTCCAGCTGCAACTCTCCAGATAGTAACGATTCAAGCGGATCACCGCTCTATCGGTCGTCGCTCCCAATGCAGCACCTTCAAAGGCAATCACCAGCTTTAAAACTTTGCCAAGGTTTCCTGTGCGCAGCATCAGTGCACGCTTGATCGCGTCACTCAAGGGCAACTGTTCACACACGGACTCCAGACTTTCGCTCAACATCAAGTCTGCCATCGACAGCAATCCCACCATAAATGCGGCATCAGGGTCATCATTGAATTCACCGGCCGCCAGTCGCAGACACATGGCAGCCCGCGTCAAAGCCTGTGGTAACAACAGCATATTGCACGGATCATCGTTTGCGAGCACCAGCGTGGTGACCAGTGTGCGCAGCCGATCGATACCCAACAGAAGTATTGCCTGGCGCAAACTGCTGATAGTATTGGCGCGCTTGCAATGCGCTGAATTGATCATTCGCAGCAGGCGTACACACAACTGTGGTTCATGTGCCAGCAGTTGCTCGATCCTGTCATAATCCACTTCCGGGTGTTGCAGCTCGCTTAGTATCTGCAACTGCGCCTCTCGATGCCCCTCCCGCTTGACTGCCGTTTTCCGTTTGACTTCAGGCCGTGCATAGAAGTACCCCTGAAACAGGGTAAACCCCTGCAATTTGCAGGACTCAAACGTTGCCAGATCTTCCACCTTTTCCGCCAGCAAGGTGATGCCCCGCGCCCGGTATTCATCCAGGTCGCGCTCTTTGAAGGTCTGATTGAGCATATCCAGCTTGATAATATCCGCCAACTCCAGCAACGGTCGTGTGGCCGGTGTCAGTTCAAAATCATCAAGCGCCAGCGCATACCCCCGCGCCTTAAGCCCTTGCAACGCCGCAAGCACCTCGGAGTCGCCTTCAACACTTTCCAGCACCTCGATTACAACCTGTTCTGGATTCGGTGGCAGCAACTCCGGCTGTAACAGCCAGTCACGTGGTGCATTGAAAAACAGTTTGCGACTGCCACACAGTGATTCAATACCGGTTTCGTAGAAGGCCGCATTACAAGCCCTCGCTGTGGCCATCATCTGATCATCTATAATCGCAGTATTTGCATTTGCACTGGCCCGATAGAGCAACTCATCTGCCACATGCCTCATGCGCGCATCACAAATAGGCTGCAGAGCTATGCAATAGTGTTGACTGGACGACATAAGCTGATGCCTGAACGAATGTTAGACGTAAACCAGCCTTAATCATAAAGGAAGTCCCTGATCGGAACTTTGGAGGCAAAGCCAACAGGTTTGCTCAAGGCGACTTTTGCTTGTGTAAATTTTCAACCAAGTTCTGCTTACTTCAAACGCTTACACATGCTCTTAACACTATGCGGATGGATTAATTTGAGTGGCACGGTCCTTGCCCCGGACAGAATCCAAAATGAGTCGTTCAAGCAAACGTTTTCGCCCTCAATAAAACAGGCATTTCATTGCTCGATGGTAGATTCTTGAGTTGATAATTCGAACTCAGTAGGACTACACGCCATGACGAAATGCCTCCATTCGATCTTGGAAAAATCAACTGCTTGTCCACATGACATGCGATCAAGCTCTGCAAAAAGATCCGAAGGGATTACCAAACGGTTGCCTAAACTATTGCGGCAAGCCGCCCTATTAATTCCTCTTACCGCTACCGCTGGTGTTGCGACTGCCTCTGACCTGGTTTTGGACTCGGTTATTGTTGGCAACCCCTCACAAGTTAGGGCAAGCGAAGAGGTAAACTATGAGGTCAGCCTGCGAAACAGCTTGAACGCAACAACAGCCGAGAATGTCGTCCTCACGATCAACCTGCCGGGAACTGCTGAATACATTGGGCATTCGGTGGCAGGCTCAACTGATAGTTGTAGTCATAACAGTGGCGTCCTGACTTGTAACCTTGATGATATCCCTTATTCCGTCGCGGTTGACACGACTGTTAATGTACAGACACGCATCACAGCCTCAACCCCCAACAGCGTAACCTACTCATCTAATGTTGCAGCCAGCACCGAAACTGCGGGCACCAATGACCAGGGCTCACGCAACGTGAGTGTTGCAAGCGGTACGGATTTGGAAATGCTGCTAACAGGTGACGCATCGGTGATGTCGGGCGGCGTAGTGACCTACGTCGCATCCATAGAAAACCACGGCCCAGACACCGCCCCCTCTCCACGCGCGGTGATTACACTATCACCCGATGTAACACGCACTGGTGGCCTTCCTGCGGGTTGTACACAGAGCAACCAGGTCATCACGTGCACCAGCGGTACGGCATTGTCCAACGGAAACACCTGGTCGATTGGAAACATCACCGCCATCGTCACACCCTCCAGTGGTAACGTTTCAACCACGGGTTCAGCCAGCTTCAACAACGGTACAGGGTTTGACGGTATTTCCAGCAACAATACCAAGACAGTGCTCACCGAAGCGACACCGGGGAGCGACCTTCGTGTCGAGATGACCCGTGTTGGATCAGGCACAATTGTCCAGTTTGATACGGTACAAGTCCGTTTGCGGCCAATTTATTCAGGCCAGGACCCGAGCAACCTATCAATGGTTGCAACCATTGATTCTAGCTTTGGGATCCAACAGGCTCCGAACTTTACCCAAAACGGCTGGAATTGCGCAGTAGCAGGACAACAGATCACCTGCAGCAGAACCTCCGGAGGTGGCGGTGACAACGTTGCTAACTATCAGATCGGCGATGTGCTGATCGACTTGGAGGCGCTCAGCTCGGGAGCAAACTTGCAAAGCAATACCGTTGTTTCTTCTGGTGGTTTGAGTCCAGACGCCATCCCAAGCAACGACACCGCGACGCTAGCTCTTACCGTCGCAGCGCCAAGTTTCAACCTTCAAGGCTTCAAAACCGGCCCGTCTGTGAACGAGTCACTGCGTGTGGTAAACGGCGAAACGTTCACCTACAGATTACGCGCACGCAACGACAGCAATATTCCGTTCCGCGGTGAGCTGCGCATGACCGATACACTGCCAGCGGGCATAGAGGTTACAGCTATCAATGCGAACGGCTGGGCGTGTACGCCCTCCACCACTCCAGTTACAGGCTCGGCTTCAATTGTTTGTAACCGGGATTACTCTGGCACACCTTTGGCGAGTGGTACTAATGCACCTGACGTGACCCTGACTGCGAGAGTGGTGACCGAAGGCGGCCCGTATCAAAACCAGATGTGCGTGAGCTACCACAACGTGCCGGCAGGCGTCGTTTATCCCACTGAATCAAATGGCGATGCCACCAGCGGCGATAACTGCCAAACGCATACCGGAGTAAGCGGCTACCAGGCTGTAGATAGTGCCGATCTATCTGTTGCGAAAACAGCATCGCCGGCCTCGGTTGCAGCGGGTGAGGTATTGACCTATACGCTGGAGTTGGTAAATGCAGGTACTGCTAATGCCACAAATGTAACCCTGAGCGATGCCTTTCCCGACCTGTTTACCGGGCACACATCTGGACAGAGCTATCTTGGCGCCACATTGCTTTCCTCTGGAAATACAACTGTCGCTAGTCTCGACGATATTTGTGGAACCAGTCATCAGAGCGGCAATGCCGGTAGCCATACACTGAACTGCACATTTCCGACAGTTCCGGTGTGTACTCAGGGTAGTGATTGTGCACGCATTGAGATTCAAGTACGCCCCCTTGGCAATACCAGCAACGCCGACCCGTTAACCAGAGTCAACAACGAGGCCTGCGCGTACTCTGCGAGCACCGCTGACTCAGACTTCAGCAACAACTGTGGCTCGGCGTCTAGCGAAATTACTGCAAAAGCCGACATTTCTGTCGTCAAAACAGCCGCTTGGCTTGAGGACCCTGAGCCCATCGCGGCAGGTACAAACCTGACGTATACCATCACGGTTCGCAACCCTGCAGCCTCGTCGGCTTCTGGTGCAGCCAACGTTGAGCTGGAAGAAACTCTTCCTGAAGACGTGACTTTTGTTTCCGCAACCCCAACTGTAGGTAGCTGCTCCGCTCCCACCTCTGAGACCGTGATTAATTCCGGTAACAATACATTTAGCTGTGACCTGGGTACGTTGGCACGGAATGCATCACAAACGGTAGAAGTTGTCGTGCGCCCCAACCATGGAACACAGGGCAACACGCTACAAAATGATGTTGCAGTGTCCACCGACACTCCTGAGTGGGACAGCACCAACAATACCTCTTTCGCCACCACGGACGTTGCCGTGGCACGTGTCGATCTGGTCAGCACCCAGCGTGACAACGAAAGTACGCTTGGAGAGGTCGCCATCGGAGATGAGGTTGTCTACACCCTGCGCACGGTAAACCGTGGTCCATCCGTCGCCGAAGATGTCAAACTCTACACCGTGCTGCCAACCTCTGGCCTGTCGTTTGTCCGTTTCGAATATGAAGACGCCAACAACGGCAATGCAATCACGCCTGGGCTGCCGGCGGGTGTATCGTGCACCAGTCAACCCAATCCGGGGGACTTCGGCAAAACCACTGATCGTGTCAACGAGCTGTTCTTCACAGCTTCGCCTGATCCGATACCTGATCCACTACCGACATTGCCCGGTGCCCTGTATGGCCGGTATCACAGCGATCTTGAAAATGCAGACATCGTATGCGACGTCGCAGATCTGCTGGCCGTAAATGATTCGGTTGAATTCCGCATGGTACTCAAAGGTGAAGAAGCCGGAACCTTTGAGCCTTACACTATTGCACGCTCACTCGAACACCGTGCAGGCATCGCAGACATCGTACCTGCCAATGACTTTGAGCCGGAGAACACTACGGTCAAAACCGAGGCCGACTTGACAGTATTGGAAAAAACTGCAAGCGCTACACAGGTATCGGTTTTTGAGCCATTCAACTATCTGATTCGTGTTGGCAACAATGGACCGGCCGAGGGTTTGGGTGTCAAGCTGACAGACTCGCTGCCGGCAAATATGGAGCTGGTTGGGGCAGTTAGCATTACAGCCATCACTTCTGGTACAGCAAGCAACCAGACCTGCACCGGCGTGACAGGTGAAACCACCTTCGAATGTGATTTCGGTGATGTCAGTTCTGATTTTGAAGCTACAGTGGTTGTTCCCGTACGGCTAACTGCGGGCAGTGGCACAATCACCAATACCGCTGAAGTGGTAGTGACCGGGAATACGATCGATACTGATTCGGATAATAACGAAGCCGAAGGACCTGTAGATGTCGTCAAATCCAGCCTTGCAGGCCGCGTCTATCACGACAATGATGATAGCGGCAACTACACCAGCGGTACGAACCCGGCCATTGCGGGGGTTACGGTTAACCTGACGGGTACTGATGCTTTCAAAAACCCGGTCAGTCGTTCAACGACCACTGATGGTAATGGTGAATACCTGTTCACCAACCTGGCACCCGGTAACTACACTGTTACTGAGCAGCATCCGGCCAGCTGGATTGATGCTGAAGAAACGGCCGGCTCTGAAGGCGGCAATATTGCCACCAATGATGTGATCAGCGACATCACATTGCCCGCAAACACTGACGCAACCGAATACAATTTCGGTGAACTCAGAGATCTGGGAACCGGCACCGTCACGGCCAGCATTTCGGGCCATGTCTATCATGACCGCAACAACAATGGCGTGTTTGATACGGACGAAGCTCCTATTGCCGGCGTAACCGTACGTCTGGAAGGTAATGGTAATGGGGACGTTCGGACCACTACCACCAATACCAGCGGCTATTACGCATTTAGCGGTCTTGAACCGGGCGTGGAGTACACCGTTACGGAGGAACAGCCTTCAGGTTGGGTCGATGGCCGTGAGACAGCAGGCAGTGTCTTCACCGACTCAGCCAACAGCAACGATGTGTTTGTCGTGAATGTTGGAGATGACGAGCATGGTGAGGAATGGAACTTCGGTGAACGCAGGTCTTCAGACCTGACCCCCACCGCCATTCCGGTGATGGGTCCGTTCGGTTTGCTGTTGACTGCATTGCTGCTGGGCCTGATAGCGATGCTGTCACCGCGCATTCGCCGTCAATTTTGTTGATTCACTTCAGCATCTGAACAATTAAACAAAGGCCACACCGCAAGGTGTGGCCTTTTGTGCAACTACAGGCAATAGCGTCATATCACCGATTGCGAGATAAACGCATCCCCGGTTATTATGGCGCGTTTTAAATATTCAATTTGAAATGGAGTTTTGATATGACTGAGCAGGTAGTAACTGCGGAAAAGCCCACCACCGAAGGCAGCTGCAAGCTGGTATACATTCTATATCTGGCAGGGCTTGTGTTTGGTATAACCGGTGTTATCGGTGTCATTATGGCCTACATCAATAAAAGTGATGCACCGGAATGGCTGCAGCGCCACTACCAGTTCCAGATCCGCACATTCTGGATCGGTTTTCTCTATCTGGTAATCGGCAGCATCCTGTCGCTGGTAATCATTGGCTGGTTTGTCATCCTTTTCTGGGTTGTATGGCTAATCATTCGTTGTGTCAAAGGCATGAAAGCGCTGGACATGAAACAGGCACCTGCCAACGTCACCGGCTGGCTGTTCTAGGCTCTGATTTTGTTGCACCGAAGCCGCACCTGTACGTGCGGCTTTTTTGTGCCTGAAACCTTCCAGTGATCTGTGGCCATCGCACGCTGGCCCGCTAATCTGACAAGCCCCCCCACGCCCTGCCAAGGCAGGGCACACCCCTCTTTTTCTCCCGCCCTTCGAATCTTTGACATCTGCAAATATTGATATGAGTCAAAACAAAAACATTTTTTAGCTTATTAAGTATCCAATTAAAGGATCAAAAACATAAAAAATAATCAATAATGCTTCTTATTAAAAATAAAATATTATTTATTTTCAATAGGTTAAATTTTTATAAACAATAAAACAGGTATTTTCCAATATGATACATAACGTATTTTTAAAATATTGATTTATGTATCACGAGTGCTAAATTGCGAGGGCTTTCAAACAACAAGAACCCCGATACAGAGGTAAGCTCCATGCATGATAAACTCGCTAACACCATGGAATTTCCGCCGGAAACACCGCAGCCGAACATCTACCCGCTGCGCTGGGAAACCAAGTCTTCCAAAGTAGAAGAGATCTGGGATGCATCTCTGCGTGAAGCCTGGAACCCGAAAGACCTGCCCTGGGACACCTTTGACGCTTCCAGCTACTCATGGGAAGAGCGTGAAGCAATCGCCTACTGGTGGACCCTGCTCTCTGTATTTGATGCCTCTGCACCGCCGGTTTTCGCAGAAGCATTCATCAAAACCTACGAAGATCACGAAGAAGATGCCATCCGTCGCTGCTTCTTCTCCGTCACCCGTGACGAGCAGAACCACGAACAGATGTGTGGTCTGGTGATCACCAAAATGCTCGAGTCCGCCAGCCCATTGGAATATGAACCCAAGACTGAACTGGGTCGTCGTCTGCAGAAAAATGCACGCTGGCTGTACTACAACGGTGGTCGTTACTGGAATGGCTACAAGAAAGCCGTTCCCAAATACAGCCTGGCCGTACTGTTCAGCTCATTCCTGATGGGTGAAATCGCGGCAGCCACCATCTTCAAGCAGATGTCTCAGAGCTGCGAAGAGCTGGTATTCACTGAAGCGTTCAAGAACATCGGTCGTGACGAAGGCCGCCACATGGCGATCTGCCTGTCGCTGATGGAGCGCGACTATCCGAAGCTCTCCCGGGAAGAGAAGTCGATCATCACCAAGCAGATCCGCGCAGGCTACCTGTTCCTGTCTGCCGTGCTGTTCGAGCCGCCGGCCGAGTTCTGGGATCTGCCTGAAGACTTCATCGCTACCCAGCGTGAAGCGGAAGCCATTGCACGTGAAGCCGGCTTCGGTATCCCGACCTACGAAGACAAGCGCGAAAACTGGCGCAACGCCATGCTTAACCTGAAAGCGGTTCTGGACAAGTATGACACCCCGTTCCCGGCGATCCCCGAAGTGGACATCACCGGTGAGGAAGTGACTCAGGCGGATCTGGATTCTGCGGATATCATTCCGATTTTCTGATCCCACCTGTCCGATGCTTGCTTTTACAGCCGCCCCGACCCAATCGGGTCGGCTGTTTTCCGTTACCAATTTCTGCTGTTACAGGGCTGACTGAGCCATTCAGAGCCCGGAGGTGCGTATGACTACAATCCGTTTGTCCCCGTCCGGCAAAGAGGTTGAGGCCAAAACCGGCGAGACCGTGCTGGAAACCCTGGAAAATGCCGGCTATGCCCTGCCCAACAATTGCCGCGCCGGAGCCTGTGGCGAGTGCAAGGTCAAAGTGCTCAGCGGTGAATTCGACCAGGGCATGGTGCTGGATATGGCACTGTCTCAGGACGAGCGTGCCGAGGGCTATGGCCTGATGTGCATGTGCAAGCCACTCAGCGATACCCTTGAGATCGACTGGGGCACGGATGATGCCAAACCCAAACTGTTTCCGCCGCGCGAAAATATTCGCTGCGTGGTCGTGGACCGCATCGAGCGGACGCCGCGTATCGCCGAAATTCGCCTGCGCCCCATTGGTGAGCCGATTCGCTTCTGGCCGGGTCAGTATGTGAGCCTGACCGATACCCAGAAAACGGTCACCCCACGTTCCTATTCCATCGCCAACGCCCCGCGCCCTGATGGCGAGATCGTGCTGCAGATCACACGCGTGCCGGATGGCAAGACCAGCAACTGGGTTCACGATGAAGTAAAGCCCGGCAGCATGGTCAACGTGTCAGGCCCCTATGGCACCTTCATTGGCGACCCCAGTACTGATGGTCCCGTACTGTGTCTGGCCGCCGGTACTGGCCTTGCTCCGATTCTGAGTCTGGCAGATGCCGCCCTGCGCCGTGGCTTCAAGCAGCCGGTGCACCTGATGTTTTCGGCTCGCACCGAAGATGAGATCTATTGCCGTGGCCTGATGGAACTGTGGAATGCGCGTCATCGTCGCTTCAAGTTCATCCCGACTTTGACCCGGGAACAGAAAGAAGGAATGCAACACGGTCGTATTCCCGACATCATCAAGGATCTTTATGCGGACCTGTCGAAGCATGCAATCTACATCGCCGGCAGCCCGGAGTTTGTAGATGCCTGCATCGAAGCGGTCAAGGCGCAGGGTGCTCAGGCCGAGATGATCCACACCGAAGGCTTCTTCGATCAGGCACCGCCGGTCGCACCTTCCAAGTCTCAGCTGGTGTGACACAAAGCGCTGCCGGAAATCAATCCGGCAGCCTCTGCTGCTTGTATTCATCGCCCTTTGTGCCTAACGTTGAATGGGTATCCCCGACAGCGGCGACAGAATGGAACCGGCAGACTTTCTCCCCCGTCATCGACTTCAATCCCTGTTGGATCACCTGTTACAGCAGGGTTTTGAAATCCTTGCGCCACAGGTGCGCGATGGCGCTATTCTGTTCAGACCAACACAGCACGTTGATCAACTGCCGAGAGGGGTTACCCAGCAGCAGGCACCCGGGCATTATCGACTGCAGCAGGGTGATTCCCCACGCTGCTTCAGCTGGGCCAACGGCCCGCAGGCAATAAAACCTCTGACGTTTACCCCGCAAGAAACACTCTGGCGCTCGGAGCTGCAGGCCGATGGCAGCCTGCGCTTTCATGAAGCCCCCGTCGTGACCCGTGCTACTGCGGTGATCGGGATACGTGGCTGTGATTTGGCCGCGCTGGCACTGCAGGACCGCCACTTTCTTGAGCGAATTGAAGACCCTCTCTATCGTCAACGCCGCGACAGCCTGCTGCTGATTGCGGTGGACTGCTCGCACCCGGCTGACACCTGCTTTTGTGCCAGCACTGGCGACGGACCCGAAGCGCAAACCGGATTTGATCTGGCCCTGACCGAGCTGGCCGAAGGTTACCGTGTCAGAGCCGGGAGTGTGCGCGGGGAAAGTATCATGCGGGCCCTGCCACTGGTTGCGTCCGATGCCACCCTGCGACAGGAAGCCATCGAGCAGGCCACACAGGCACGCTGCCAGCAACGGTCCCTGCCAGCCTTCGATCCAGCCGGTTTGATTCATCAGAGTGAACACCCAGCCTGGGACAGGGTCGCTGATGCCTGCCTCAGTTGCGGCAACTGTACCTCCGTCTGCCCCAGTTGTTTCTGTCACAGCGAGGCTGAAGCCCCGACGCTTGATGGCCAGCAATCGGAGCACCAGCGTGAGTGGGACTCCTGTTTCAGTGAAGGCCACAGCTACATTCACGGCCTGCATGTCCGACCGGATACCCGCAGCCGCTATAAACAGTGGTTGACGCACAAGTTCGGCAGCTGGGTGGAGCAGTATGGCCGCAGCGGCTGCACCGGATGCGGTCGCTGCATCGGCTGGTGCCCGGTAGGGATCGACCCGTTGCAGGTGCTCCGCGAGCTGGGCGAAGAGGTGAAATAATGCGTCATCAGCAGCTCCCCGCCAGTGCCGAAGTCGTCCGCCGAGTGCAGGAAACCGCCGATATTTTTACCCTGCAGCTGCGACTGGACGATCCGTCAGACCCCTCGCTGCTGACTATTCAGCCCGGCCAATTCAACATGCTGGACGTGTTCGGTGTCGGTGAAGTCCCGATCTCGTTCAAGGCCCTGACAAACGACCATGATGGCACGCCCCTGCTTGAACACACCATTCGCGCGGTGGGCCGTGTCACACGGGCACTGTCGGCACTCAAGCCCGGCGACCGAATCGGCGTTCGCGGCCCCTTCGGTCACGGCTGGCCTCTGGCCGAGGCTCAGGCAAAGGATGTGTGTGTGATCACCGGCGGACTGGGCTGCGCCCCGGCGGTTTCGGTGGTTGAGCACCTGTTTGTAAACCGCTCGGCATTCGGCCGGATTCATATCATTCAGGGGGTACGCCACTCGGACGATCTCATCTGGCGTACCCAGTACGAGGCCTGGGCGCGCCAGCCCGATACCGAGGTACAGCTGGCTGCAGACAGCGCCGCGCCCGACTGGCCCTGGTTCAGCGGCAAAGTCACCGAACTGATCACACGTCTGTCATTGCGACCGGCGCAAACCCGCGTCTACTGCTGTGGCCCCGAACCGATGATGCGCGCCAGTGCCGAACAGCTGATCGCTCAGGGTGTGGCCGAGGATGCAATCTGGCTCAGCCTTGAGCGCAACATGCAGTGTGCCACCGGCCACTGTGGCCACTGCCAGTTCGGCGCCGACTTCATCTGCCGCGACGGCCCGGTGTTCAACTATCCGCACATTCGTGACCGGTTGGGCCTCAAGGGGGTATAGAGGTGAGTAGACCCAGAGTTGCCGTGCACAAGTTCAGCTCCTGCGATGGCTGCCAGCTCGCGTTTCTGAATCTGGGCGAGTCGCTGCTGCAGCTGAGTGAACAGGTGGAAATTCTGCACTTTCTGGAAGCAGGCATGAGCGAAGCCGATGCTCAAGTGGATATCGCCTTCGTTGAGGGCAGCCTGTCTACGCCGGATGAGCTGGAGCGCATCCAACAGGTACGTAAAAACAGCCGCTTTCTGGTCAGCATCGGCGCCTGTGCCACCAGCGGCGGCCTTCAGGCACTGCGCAATCTGGACGGCCAACATGATGAATGGCGTGATGCCATTTACGCCCGCCCCGAGTTCATTGAGACCCTGCAGGAGGTAAGGCCTATCGCCTCCGTGGTGGACGTGGATCTGGAGTTGTGGGGTTGCCCTGTCAGCAGTGCTCAGGTAGTGGCAGCCGTGCGCTCGCTGCTGTTCGGCGTCGCACCAGTGGATGATCGTGACCGGGTCTGCCTGGAGTGCAAGCGCCAGCAGGCCGTATGCGTGATGGTTACCGAGGGCAAACCCTGTATGGGCCCGGTCACACGCACCGGCTGCGGAGCGCTCTGCCCACGCTTTGGCCGCGACTGTTATGGCTGTTATGGTCCTGCCGAAACGGCCCAAAGCGACACCCTGGCACGCCGTTTCGCAGGCTTGGGCCTGATGCCGGACGCCATTGCCCGACGTTTTCTGCTGATCAACTCTCAGGCCCCCGCGTTTTTGCAAACCGGTCGGGTATTCTGGCACTCGGGACAGGAGGCTGAAGATGACTGAGCGCCGTATCCGCATCGATGTACCCGCCCTGACGCGGGTAGAGGGTGAGGGCTCGCTGCGACTGGAGGTCGTTAATGGCCAACTGGTTGAACTGGGCCTGTCGATCTTTGAGCCACCACGCTATTTCGAGAAGTTTCTGGAAGGGCGCGATGCCCATGAAGTCGTGGACATTGTGGCCCGCATCTGTGGCATCTGCCCCATCGCCTATCAGGTCAGCGCCCTTAATGCCCTCGAGTCACTGGCCAAAGACCCCTTGCCACACTGGGTACAAAAACTGCGCCGGCTGTTCTACTGTGGCGAATGGCTGCAAAGTCACGCCTTGCATATCCATCTGCTCGCCCTGCCCGATTTTCTGGGTTTCGACTCCGCCATCGCCATGGCCGAGCAACACCCGGAGACAGTCCGGCGTGGCATGCAACTCCAGGCGCTGGGCAATGAGCTGATCCGGTTGCTGGGGGGGCGCTCGGTACACCCCGTTGGCGCCCGCATTGGTGGCTTCCACCGCGCCCCTGAACCCAAGCAGATATCGCCCCTGCTGGACAGGCTGCGCCAGGCTCAGCCACTGGCCCGTGACCTGACCACTTTTTGCGCAGGACTGGACCTGCCGGATGACCCGCAGGACTTTATCAGCATCGCACTGACTCATCCGGATCGCTATGCCATCGAGTCCGGTCGGCTGATTACCAGCACCGGGCTGAAACTGGGGGTTGAAGAGTTTGAGCAGCACTTCCACGAACACCACAAGCCGGATTCCACCGCCCTCTGGTCGGATCTGAACGGCGAACCCTATCTCACCGGTCCATTGGCTCGGTTGAATCTCAATCACCAACACCTGCCGCCCGCCATCCAGCAAAGTCTGAAGGCAACCCGGATGCAACTACCCAGCAACAACATGTTCCACAGCCTGATTGCCCGTGCGCTGGAAATCGAGCTTGTGATTCACGAGGCGATCAACATACTGCAGGACTATGAATACCCAAGCGCTCCCTGCCCGCAGCCCGAACTGAGCGCAGGGGTCTGCTTTGGCATGAGTGAAGCGCCGCGCGGTCTGCTTTGGCACCGCTATGAGGTAGGACCTGATCAGCGGATCAAGGCAGCGCGCATCGTGCCGCCCACCAGCCAGAATCAGGCGCGCATTGAAGCGGACCTGTATCGCTCGTTGACCGCATTCGGGTTGAACCGGGATGAGGAGTCTCTCAGGCTGAGGGCCGAGCAGGTCATTCGCAACTATGACCCCTGTATCTCCTGCGCCACCCATTTTCTCAGGCTGGATATGCGTCGATCATGAGTGGCTGGCGGGTGATCGGCATCGGCTCTCCGTTCGGGGACGACCGTGCAGGCTGGGTGGTCCTGGAACAGCTGGCACAGCACTCACTGCCAGAGAATGTGGAGCTGATAACGCTGGATCGGCCAGGCCTGGATCTGATCAATTGGCTTGAGCGGGACATAAAAACGATTCTGATCGATGCCGCACAGACAACGGTATTTCCCGCGGGGCACTGGATGCCGCTTGATATCGACCAGCTGGACAGTTCTGAAGACCTGTCCAGTCATGGCTTTGGTTTGGCACCCACGCTGAAGCTGGCACAGGCCCTGGGGGGCCTGCCGCATCGGCTCCGGCTGTTTGGGATCTGCATCGCCCCCCGCTCAAGCCAGCCTGAACACGACACCCTGTCCTCCAGCGTCATGACAGGGGCAGAACAGCTTTCGACCTGGCTGGCAGAGCAGATTGCCGCTGATTCAGATGCGCGCTATACCGCAACCGGCAGCGGCGGGGTCGGATCGATCGGATCGTCATCCCGCTCCGACTGCTCGCGCAAGTAGTGCTCAATCGCCTGCGAGACCTGCTGACTCAACCCCTGCAGTCCGGTATTGCCGAACAGGCGGTTGAACTCCAGCAGGTAGGGGTAGCCATCCACCATCGCCACGTCAAAGCCGGCATGGTCGATCTCCAGTTGCTGGGCCACGCGCAGCACCAGATCCACGGCGGCCTGTGGCAGTGGCGTCTCGATATCCACGGTGCCCCCCCTGAGACAGGTTGTTATGAAAGCCATCATGACCCTGGCAGCGCCAGAAACCGGCCACCAGCTTGCCACCTACCACTATGATGCGCAGGTCACGATCAATCGGCAGCTGTTCCTGCACGTAGATCACCGGCGTCTTCGCCAGATAGGCATTCCAGTCCGCCCGGTTCTCGATCAGAAAGACGCCCTGCCCCATGCTGCTTTTCGGAATCTTGGCAACGAAAGGCAATGGCATCTGATCCCAGACACGCTCCGCATGTTGCGGATCATTGGGCTCAATCAGCGTCCAGGGAATATTGCCCGCTGCCACCATCTGAAAGGCACGGGTCATCTCAACCTTGTCATGACCGATCAGGTAAGAGGAGAGGCTCGGAAATATCTTCTTGTTGAGGCCAAATACCAGTGCGTTGACCTGCCAGTATTCAGGGAAAAGAACCCAGTCCGCCGACTCAATTCGTTCGCGCTCACGGAACAAATGCTCCGGCTTGATGTAGTGAACATCGGGAAGGTGAAGGGTTCGGAACGCATCAAAGGACACGCATTTCATTTGTGTTGAACCGGTGAGTTGAAAGTCGCGGATAATAATCCGCTTCTGCGGCGGCGTAAAGCAATTTTTGCTGCATTTTTGAACAGAAATACGGTGCTGTTTTATCGGCCCGGCGGCAGGGTGAATTCACCCGGCAGAGAGTGTAAGCTGTGTTACATTCTGTTCGTCTCCAGGAGTCATTAACATGTCGGCCCAGCGCAATCATCTCGACTTTTTTGCCATCAGCATCATGCTGATGCTGTGCACCATCTGGGGCTTTCAGCAGGTGGCGCTCAAGCTGGCGGCAGATGACATCGTACCGACGCTGCAGATCGGACTGCGCTCGGCCTTTGCGGCCAGTGTGCTGTTTCTGTTGATGCTGCGCAGTGAAGGTCGTGGCGTGTTTGCAGATGGTACCGTCAAGGCGGGCATACTGGTAGGAACCATGTTTGCCGTCGAGTTCCTGTTTGTCGGGCTGGGGCTGGAGTACACCAGCGCCTCTCATATGGTTGTATTCCTCTATACCTCCCCCATTTTTACCGCGCTGGGGATGCACTTCGTCCATGCTGACGAACGCCTGAGCCGCATTCAGTGGAGCGGTATTGGTCTCGCTTTTTTGGGCGTCTGCATCGCATTTCTGGGGCCGGGCAACACCGGACAGCAAACCACCCTGTTGGGGGACTTCTATGCCCTGCTGGCTGGTGCCGTCTGGGGCTTCACCACCGTTGCCATTCGCCGTTCAAAACTGTCGGAGGCACCTGCCGTCAAGACGCTGTTTTACCAGATGGCTGCCGCCTCGATCCTGCTGATCGGCATGGCGTTTGCGTTGGGCCGCGGCGAGATGAACTGGACCACCGAAACCAGTATCAACATGGCCTTTCAAGCCGTGGTGATCGCGTTTGCCAGTTATCTGACCTGGTTCTGGCTGTTGCGCCGCTATCTCGCATCACGCATGGCCACATTCACTTTCATTACGCCACTGATCGGTGTGCTGTTCGGGGTCCTCATTCTGGGCGAGACCCTGAGTGTACAGTTCATCAGCGGCGGCCTGCTGGTGCTCACCGGCATATTTCTGGTCAGTGCCAAGGACCTGCTCAACCGACGCAAGGCACGCCTGGTAAGAGAAGCCCTTGACTCATGAGCCTACAGCGGCGGGGGCCGTGATCAAAGACTTATGGCTTGCTGAACGTTCTGATCACTGCCGTTCGGCCCCTGCTGTCCACCGGACAGTTGGCGCTCTATCTCTTCCCTGATCATTGCTTCGATCTTCATCCGCACATCAAATGGCAGTTGGGCCAGAGACTCTTCAGTCAGGCCCAGCTCCTTGAGCACCTGGTAGCGAATGCGTTCAGCAGGTGACATCTGCAGCAGGCGCATCAGCTCATCGTGCGCATCCTGCTCTGCCGTTTGCTCCATGCGCATGTTGTTTTCTGCAGCCTGATCTCGCTCAAGCTGTTCTCGGCTTTGAGCAGCCGTTCTGGCGGCCTCTTCCTGCAGCAGCACGGCAAAATCCACCTCTCCTTTTTCACTCGCGGATCGGGTCTGCGTGATCATAGGAGTTGAGTGTGAGTCGATCCTGATCATCCGGGGCTCCTTTATTAGGTGACACCAGACTCAAGCAAGATTCAGGCCATGATCTTTAACTCAATCCTATCAACAACTTGAGCGCCACAAGTGGCAAAGTGCCGCCTGCAGGCAGGTCAGTGCTTGCCGCTGCGGCGACGCCTTATGCAATCATGAACTCATCAAAGAATGCACTCAGTTCTGCATGCGCATCAAGCGGCAGGATAGTGGCAATATGCTGGTCCGGCCGAACCACAACCATACAGCCGCTGTCGCGATCGATACCACGCTGCTCGAAAACATCGTGGCTGGCATTGGTCTGAAACACCTTCTCATAGTCCCTCAGCCCATATTTGCCCTTGGCAGGCCAAAGATAGTTCGGCAGCGTTTCTATAGCCAGATCCTGCTGTTGAAACACAGCGTAGACATCGATCACCGAGTCAATATCCGCATCGGCAGGCGTATATTTTTTGACCGGTGATGATTCAGCGTTTTCGAGAAACTGTACCAGCTTGCCAGTCTCAGAAGCGGTATCTCGCGGATCCTGCCTGTTGCCGAACACGAATACGCGCCAACGACCGTCCGCCTTGTTCAGATGGCCAAGGTGGACAGGACAACCATCGGCGACACGAACCGCTTCGGCTGAATGGAAACGCTGACCAATCGGGAAGCCCGTTGCCAGCCCCTGATGCTCATGACCGGTAGACAGATAGGATTCATCGTAACCAATGGATGTCCCTGCGATAAAGCCGTTCTGTCTGGCGATGAACTTCTCGATATCCGCCGTGCTGGTCTTCCTGGCCTGTCCATCTGCCTTATCTGCACTTGGGCGCGTGGCCACCAGGGCGGACATTTCACGATCGGCATTGATCAGCATCTGCGCCACCTTGCGGCGCTCCGTAACATAGGTCTGCAACAGCTTGGGATCAGACTTGCCCTGCAGCACTGCGGCCAGTTTCCAGCCCAGATTGAACGTATCAGGCAGCGAGGTATTCAGGCCCCAGCCACCCTTGGGGCTGTGCGTATGACAGGCATCACCGGCCACAAAGGCACGCGGGATGAGACCATCCGGGTTGCCCACCGGGTTGTTGTCGAATCGTTCGGCAACACGCTGCCCCACTTCATAGATTGACCACCAGCCTACTTCCTTCACATCAAACGAATATGGCTGCAGAATCAACTGAGCCCTGGCGATGAGGTCATCAGCCGTTAACTCGAGCTGAGATGCCCTTTGATTATTCTCCAACAGCCCCAGCTCCACATACAGTCGGACCAGATAGCCACCCTCTCGGGGCACGATCATCACGGCGCCGTTTTCCTTGGACTGGATAAAGGTTTTGACGCGGATATCGGGGAAGTCGGTTACCGGCAGAACGTCCATGACGCCCCATGCCTTGTTGGCAGAGTCACCCTGCAACTCAATACCCAGACTCTTGCGCACCGCACTGCGCGCACCGTCAGTACCGACCACATAACGCGCCTTGACCGTTTCAACTTTGGCCGACTGCTCGGCATCAACACGCTCAAAGGTCGCCGTGATCGGGTGTGCATTCAGGTGCTGGGTAAGACTTTCATCCACTTCCAGCTCAAGCAATCGACGACTGTAGTGCGGCACCAGATGTGTAACCGATTGCGCCATGCCTTCCAGCAGCAGTTCATGCAACCGTGCCTGGTTCACAACACCGTGAACGAACTCAGACAGACCGAGGCGCGCATCCGGCACCTTGTGGGTGCGCTTGATGTTTTCGGGATGATCGGTGTCTGGCTCCCAAAACGCATTCTGACGCAGCTGGTAGCACTCTTTTACCAGCATCTCGCTGCTGTTGAAGGCTTCCATGATTTCCATGGTGCGGCAGGAGATGCCATCGGCCTGGCCAAACAGCATGGGGCCGGACTTCTGCTCAACGATGCAGGTTTTGATATCGGCAAACTCGGACAACTGACGCGCCAGTGCCAGCCCTGCGGGGCCACAACCGACAATCAGGACATCCACTTCCTTGGGCAGATCCACAATGGGCAGCGGGGCAACCGGCTCACGCGCAGCATCAGGAATTTGGTAGTTGCCGGGTTTGAAACCGTTTAGATGATATTGCATCACGCGATCCTCTTATGCTTATTCGCAGGGCCAGTATGACTTTAGCCTGTCTTTGCGTTTGTTGGTTGCATGAAGACTAGAGGATTGGCGCTGCGAGCCTGTCACCTGAAAATGGGGACAAGACGCTCGCTCATCAAGAATGTGCAGTGTCTCCTCGGATAAAAGAACCGCTTTTTTTGATGATAAATATCACCTATCCTTCGATCCGATTGATAATGGTCACCATTAAAAATCCCGCTGCACAGGAGTGATGCCTTGCCTACCCCAGCAAAGTTTTATTTAGAAGATTTGAGCGTTGGACAGATATTCACCAGCGGTACGGCACAACTTGATGAAAAGGCCATTGTGGAATTTGCCCGCAGCTACGATCCGCAACCTTTTCATCTAGACGCGTCAGCGGCAAAAGACACCCTGTTCGAAGGGCTTGCCGCCAGCGGTTGGCATACCGCATCGACAACCATGCGTCTGCTGGTGGAGGGCGGAATGCCGGTTGCAGGCGGCCTGATCGGTGCCGGCGTCGAAGTCAGCTGGCCAAAACCTACACGCCCTGGTGACACCTTACAGGTGACAAGTGAGATAACCCGGGTTACACCCTCCCGATCACGGCCAGACCGGGGCATTGTCACTGTCCGTTCGGAAACATCCAATCAGGATGGGCATATTGTCCAGATCATGACGTCCAAACTGGTCGTTTTCAGCCGAAGTACCGGCCAAGACGACATGATCCGTGGGTGACGCCTTGAGTCACGCGTCAGACCTATCGCGCACAGTTCACGTCAACTGCCGGTATCCAGCTCCAGTTTGGCCTTGTCGACCAGTTCTGTCGGCAGTTCTTTCTGCACCGAAACGCCGAGTTCCTTGAACTCGGCCGCCTGCTTGATCAAATTGCCTCGACCCGAGTACAGCTGTGCAAACGCGCGCTCATAGCTGATGCGAGCGCCATCCAGCTTCTTGCCCACATCCTGCATGCTGGTGAGAAAACTGTTCAGCTTGTTGTAGAACCGCTCGGCCCGGTCAGCCAGCTCGGCGGTATGCTTGCTCTGATCCTCAAAGCGCCACAGCTGCCGCACGATGTTGAGACTGGTCAGCAGCGTGGTTGGTGTCGCCACCAGTACATTCTGCTCCAGTGCCCGCTGATACAGGGTTTCATCAGCCTTCAGCGCCTCTACATAGGCCGACTCCACCGGGATGAACATGATCACGATTTCAGGTGAATTCAATCCCGGCAGACGATCATAACGGCGCTCGGCCAGCTCCTTGATGCGATCGGCAACCGCACGGGCATGCTCGCGCAAAGCCTGCTGACGTTCACTGTCCTGTTCAGCATTGACATAACGAGTGTAGGCCGCCAGCGAGGTCTTGGCATCAATGATCAGGTGCTTGTCACCGGGCAGATAGACGATCGCATCGGGACGCTGGCGTCCATCTTCACCGTTGAAGCTCACCTCACGCCGGTAATCGACACCGGCCCTGAGGCCCGCGTTATCCAGTACGTTCTCAAGCATCAACTCGCCCCAGTTGCCCTGAACCTTTTTCTGTCCCTGCAAAGCAGTGGTGAGTTTTTCGGCCTGTTCGGTAATCGCACGATTCAGCTGCTGCAGATTCTGCAATTCGGTACGCAACTGGACACGCTGCTCCGTTTCCCGCAGGTGAATATGCTCTACCTTTTCCCGAAAACCCTTCATTTCGCTTTGGATTGGATTCAGCAGATGGTTAAGGCTCTGCTGACTCATTTCGGTAAACGCCTTGCCCTTGCGCTCCAGAATTTCGCTGGCCAGCTGCTCAAACTCCTTTTTCAGCTGCTCACGACTGGCTTCGAGCTGTTCCATCTGCTGCTGGAAATGGCGTTCCTGCTCTTCACGCCGTGTCTTAAGGGCACTGTGTTCAGATTGCAGCTGCTGCAACTCTTGCTGCAGTGACTGGAGGCGTGATTTCTCTTCCTGCCACCAGCTTGCATATTGCCGTTCGGCCTGCTGACGTTCGTCATGCTGCACCTGCAGCCGGCTCAGCTCGACCTTCAGCCTGAGTTGCTCCTGTTGCTGTTGCTGAGTCTGGTCACGCAGCATGTCACTTTCATCCTGCAGCTGCTCAAGCTGGAGTTGAAGCTGGGCAGCAACCTGTCGCTCGCGTTCAAGCTTCAACCCGCTGCGCCAGCTGACCAGCGCCCAAACCAGCAGCGCGATGATCAGCGAAGAAACAATGGCAGGAAGCAGATTTTCAACAGGCATAACGGTCTCATCCGTACGGGTTTTCAACATGTTAGCAAAGCCGAGACGGATTCTCTTCACTCCATCTCGCAACGCTTTGCGGTACACTGCAGCTTTTCGTCAGCCCGAGACCCAAGATGCAGCCCGTTATTCTGGCCGGTGGCAGTGGCAGCCGCCTCTGGCCCCTGTCCCGCCAGCATCATCCCAAGCAGTTTTTAAGCCTGGCCGGCCAGCAAAGCCTTCTGCAGCAGTGCCTGCAGCGCGCCGCTCAGATCAGTCAAGTCCCCGCACTGCTGATAGGACGCGAAGAGCATCGTTTTCTGTTGGCCCAACAGCTGCAGGAAACGGGGTTGCAAGGCCGCATTGTGCTGGAACCCAAAGGCCGCAACACGGCGGCCAGTCTTGTACTGGCCGCACTGGATGCCATTGAGCGGGGCACACCCTGCCAGCTGTTGCTGGCCCTGCCGGCTGACCAACTGATCGAACCAATTGATTCTCTGGTGCAGGCGACTGAAAGCGCCAGACTCGCCGCCGAATCCGGCCAGCTTTGCCTTTTTGGCGTAGTGCCAGATCATCCCGCAACCGGATATGGATATATTCTGCCAGACCCTGAAGACCCGGTGCAGGTTGAGCGCTTTATCGAGAAGCCGGATGCGGCACAGGCGGCTGATCTCATTGAGCGCGGAGCCTTCTGGAATGCCGGGGTGTTACTCACTCGGGCGGACACATTACTGGCAACTCTGACGCCTCTGCAGCCGGATCTTATTACAGCCTGCAAGCATGCCTGGCAACAGCGCACGACCGATCTGGACTTCATCCGGGTGGGTGTCGAGCCCTTTCTAACCTGCCCGGAGATCTCTATCGATCATGCGCTGCTGGAGCATGCTTCCAGCTGCCACGTTACCGCACTGCAGGCCCACTGGCAGGATCTGGGCAGCTGGGCAGCCCTCGAACAGCAGCTGCCTGAGACACCCGATGGTTGCCGCGCTCAGGGCAAGGTGACACGTTTACACTGCCACAACACGCTGTTCATGGGTGGGGAGCGATTGATTGCAGCCCTGGGGCTGAGCAACCTGTTGGTGGTGGATACCCCGGATGCCTTGCTGTTGGCCGACAAGAACTACGCCAACGAGATGAGGCAACTGGTAGCCGAACTGCAGCAACAGGGCCGATCCGAGCTGATCAACCATCCCCGGGTCCACCGCCCCTGGGGCTTTTACGAGCATCTTCTTGACGGTCCCGGCTTTCGCGTCAAGCTGATCAGCGTCAACCCCGGTGCTGCCCTGTCTCTGCAACGCCACCGGTATCGTGCCGAGCACTGGGTCGTTCTCAGCGGCCATGCCAGCATCTCGCGGGATGCTGAACATATTGAGCTGGGTGCCAACCAATCCATCGCCATTGCGCAGGGACAGCTGCACCGGCTCTCCAACAATGGCATGGAACCCCTGTTGATTCTTGAAGTCCAGTCAGGTGATGTACTGGATGAAGCCGATATTGAACGGCTGGATGATCGCTATGGCCGTGGGTGACATGGGTACCGAATAATCCGTATGCAAGCACGCTACGTAAGCTGAATCAGGAGGCCCCTAGATGATACAACCCAAACACCTGCTGATTCTGCTGTTGTTACCGTTGCTGACGGCCTGTGCCAACAACGACTGGCGTACCGCCAGCCGTGCCAGCGCCGGCATCGCTCCCGACCCAAGCACAACACCCGAGCCCGTGATACAGGTCTATGCCGCAGACGCCTGGGGCTGGCGAGGGATCTTCGCTGTGCACACATGGATCGCGCTCAAACCGCGCAACGCGGATCAGTACACCGTATACGAGGTCGTTGGCTGGCGCGAGCGGCGCGGCTTGCCGGTGCTGCGCATCGAGCAGGACACGCCTGACCGCCACTGGTTTGGCGCCAGGCCTGAGCTGATTCTGGACCGTCGCGGCGAAGGCGTGGATGAGCTGATCACCCAGATCGAGAGCACGGCACAAAACTACCCCTGGAAACATGAATACCGGGTATTCCCCGGCCCCAACAGCAATACCTTTCCGGCCTGGGTCGCTCAAAAAGTGCCTGATCTGCAACTGGAACTGCCGTTCAGAGCCATCGGTTCGGGCTGGGCAGACTGACGATCGATTTGGGGGTTGGCGCGACTCTCTGCCAGACTGTGTGACATGACAAGATGTACAACCCACTGACAAGGAGGGGGCATGTCTCATTCATGGCAGGCCATCATGCAAGAGGCTGTTCAGTTCAGACACCAGCTGCATCGCCAGCCGGAGCTGACCTGGCAGGAGCAAAACACCAGCCGAATGATCCGAGAACAGTTGGACAAACTGGGGATTGCCTGGCGCAGCTGTGCAGAATACGGCACGCTTGCCACTCTGGCTGCTGATGCAAGCGGACCTCATATCGCCCTGCGCGGCGACATAGACGCCCTGCCTATCGAAGAGCTTACCGACCTGCCCTACCGATCTGAATCGCCCGGCTGTATGCATGCCTGCGGCCACGACGGCCATACCGCAGCTCTTTGGGCTGCGGCAGCCTGGCTGAAGGCTCACGAAACAGACCTTCCTGGCCCCGTTACACTGCTGTTTCAGCCGGCTGAAGAAGGCGGTCATGGCGCCCGCAAAATGATTGAAGAGGGGGCGCTGAACGGTATTGACCGTATTTACGGCTGGCATAACTGGCCCGCCATACCCTGGGGACAAGCGGCCTGTCCCGATGGGCCGGTCATGTCCGGTAACGGTACCTTTCACATCACCCTGACCGGCAAAGGGGGCCACGCCAGCCAGCCCGAAATCTGTCGCGACCCGGTGCTGGCCGCCGCAGCCGTGACCCTTAACCTGCAGCAAATCGTCAGCCGACGCCTGCCACCACAGTCCGCGACCGTGATAAGCGTTGCCTCCATTGAAGCGCCCAGTGCACCGACCGTGACACCCGAGACCGCTCGCATTGAGGGCAGCATCCGTCTGGCACAGCCCGAGCTGCGTCCACTGGTGAACGAACTCATCGAGCAGATCACCCAAGACACCGCGCGCACCTACGGTGTCACGGCGCAGGTTGAAACCGTGAAGCGCTATGAAGCCACCATCAATCACCCTGAAGCGGCCGCAGAATACCGCCGTGCACTTGAGTCCTCTCTTGGGGAAGAGTGGCAGATGCAGAACCTGCCGCTACCAATCATGGCATCGGAAGACTTCAGCTATTACCTGAACGAAGTGCCGGGGGCGTTCGCGCTGATTGGCATGGCACGGGAGGACAACTTCCAGGCACCCTGCCACAGCCCACACTACCAGTTCAATGACGACTTGCTGCCCAGAGTGGTAGAGGTTTTTGCCCGACTGACAGGAGCGCCTTTGCCGGAAAAGGCCGATTGACTACCTATCGAATACCTGGAGCACAACCGGGATGGTGAACCGTTTGTGGAAGTCGCAATGGCAACAAAAGACCTTGTGGAGCGCGAAGTCAGATACATACTCCTCAAGTTCAGTAGTAAAGTCTGCAGGCTCTACAAACTGTTGGAGGCAATAGCCCAATGAAGCTCAAATTTAAAACCCTGGCCTATGAGACCATATGCTATTGAGTTCGTGGTGGGCTGCTTTGACGGACAACCAATCAGCAGTATTTGGCCCGAAGCTGACGTTAGGCTGACCGTCCTCAACGGCTGAGAATGAGGCAAGCTGATATGGACCAATTAACTGACAGCTATTTGCCAGCCGCTCAAGCCGCCAGCCAAAGCCTGCCTCCCTGATTCAACCCGCTGTTGCGTACCATATTAACAATGATTATCATTTATAAAAAATTACAGGCTGTGGTTGAATTGCGTCATGCCGTCGAAAAGTATCTGCCCAACAGAAGCACTCTACATCGAGCACAACACGTGGTTACGCTGCTGGTTTCGTTCACGTACTCAGTGTGCCTGCCAGGCAGAGGATCTGGCCCAAGATACTTTTTTACGGGTTATTCGGCGTCGTGGGCAGCTTCAAGACCAGCCTTTGCGTGAACCCAGAGCGTTTCTGGCCACAATAGCGCGAGGTCTGCTGACAGACCACTGGAGACGCCGTGAACTGGAGCTGGCCTGGCAGGAAACACTTGCACAGCTACCTGAGGAGTCCATACCATCTCCAGAACTGGGGCTGGTACTATTCGAAACACTGACAGAAATCGATCAAATGCTGGACACCCTCAAACCCAAAGTGCGCCAGGCCTTTCTGCTGGCTCAGCTTGAAGGGTGCACCTGCCGCCAAGTAGCTGAGCAACTTGGCGTTTCCCGTGCTACCGCAGAGCGCTATCTCGCCAAGGCACTTCGACACTGCTATCACCTGCAGTATGAACCATGAAATCACACAAGGACACCGTCCCGGCCCCTATCATTGATGAAGCGATTAGATGGCTCATCCGGCTTGAAATGAACGAGGCAACTGAAGATCAGCATACAGAGCTGGAACAGTGGCTGCAGCGCAACCCCCTGCACCGGTTGGCCTGGTCACGCGTCAAGGACCTACATGGGGGCTTCACCACGCTCCAATCCCAGCCCATCGCACATGCTCTCAGAACGCTGGATAAACAACGCCAAATCTCTCGACAAGGCCGTCGCAGGGCCCTCAAGACACTGTCACTGGCTGGAATGATGTTGGGTAGCGGCTGGCTGACAAAGGAATACACCCCATGGCAGCGCTTGTTATCGGACTTCACGACCGTAACCGGAGAGCAAGCCACCCTGGATTTGCCTGACGGTAGTCACTTGATGCTGAATACAGACAGTGCCGTCAGCACGGACTTGGGTGGACAGCTTCGCACGTTGACCCTGCGACGTGGGGAAATGCTGCTTGCAACGGGCCGGGACTCTGGACATGAGCAGCCCCGCCCGTTTCGAGTCGAAACATCAGCAGGTCGCATACAGACTCTGAATTCGCGTTTTACCGTACGGCTCGAAGACCAACGCGCCAGAGTCAGCATTCTTGAGGGACACGTCGAACTGCTCAACCGCAAAGGCACCCATCAGCGGGGTCAGAGCGGTGAAAGCATATGGCTGTCGGCAAACGGCATATCACAGGCCGCTACAGGCACAATTCCAGCCGATGCATGGACGAGTGGCGTTATAGCGGGCAAACGCATTCCACTGGGAGAGCTGCTCGATGAACTAAGTCGCTATCGCACCGGTGTTATCGACTATACGCCCAGGCTGGCAGACTTTCCCGTTTCAGGCGTTTTTCAGTTACACAACACCGATGACACTCTGAAATTCCTAGCGAATACCCAACCTATCAAAGTTGAATTCAGGACTCCATTCTGGGTGGTCGTCGACCTTGCCTGACAGCGACAAGCCCCTTTGGGCCTTTGATTACTTATGTCAATTCCCTGGCACTTTCTCTGCCAGAGACTCAACCATCAAAAAATTAAATGCAAATTGAGGGGATTTTAATTCTCATTCGGCTTTTATTCAGCCCCCGCACTCGACAACCCTAATTTGTTAATGAGGATTGAGAATGAACCATCCCCCCCTTCGCGTACAGTCGTGTGTATTGCGCCGCTCCCCCCTTGCCATCGCCCTCCAGGCCGCCACTCTGAGTATCGCGCTTGGCCTTACAGCCGGGGCACAGGTATTCGCGGCGACAAAATCCACCGAGGTGCACCAGTTCACCGTTCCTGCAGGCCCTCTGGACTCTGCCCTGGAGCAGTTTGCTCGTATGGCCGGGGTTAATCTGAGCTATGAAACAAGTGAGCTGAACAGCAAGACGACGAAAGGCCTGAAAGGCAGCTATGCAACTCAGGAGGCATTGCAGCAACTGCTGAATGGGACCAGTCTGATCGCCATTCCTGAAAACGGCGGTTACCGTGTCAAAGCCAAACTGAGAGGCGATGAGGTAGTAACGCTTCAGGCCATTGAGGTGACCGGCCGTGCCTCTCAGACTGACTTTGCCGAAACCACCTTCTCAGCCACCAAGACCGAAACCCACATTCTGGATGTTCCTCAGACGGTCAACACTGTGACCAAAGAGGTGATTGAGGAGCAGAGCCTGTTGCTACTCAATGATGTGGCCCCTTTCGTGGCCGGGGTAAACGAGTTCTCGGTATACGATGATCTGACGATTCGCGGCTTTCGCAACTCGGATGACCGACGCGTCAATGGCATGCGTGTTTACAATAACTTCTGGTCCCAGCCCTATATCGCCAACGTTGAACGCGTCGAGGTCATCAAGGGGCCGTCCGCCATGCTGTACGGGCAAGCCAGTCCGGGCGGCGTGATCAATATAGTTACGAAAAAACCGCTTAACGAAAGTCGACATGAGATACGCGGTGATCTGAGCAGCTTTGGTTCAGGCAAAAAGCAGGGCCTGGTCGCCCTCGACACAACGGGCCCTGTCAATGAAAGTGGTACATTCCTGTATCGCTTCAACGCTTCAAAATGGGACCATGACTCGTTCCGAACCGAGATCTTCGACAAAGGCTACAGTCTTTCGCCATCCTTGTCGTGGGTTCCCAGCGATGATACCCGCCTCAACCTGGAGTTCAGCTACACCAACCGCAACACCGTACTGGACCGCGGACAGCCGAATCTGGCCGATGCAGACTCGCTGGGCACAATACCGATCGACGTTTCGGTCACTCAGCCTGGTGATGGCCTCGACTACGAGGACCTGACCGCTTCACTGTCCCTGGACCAGGCCTTGTCGGATCAGTGGCGCCTCGCAGCCGCGTTCCAGTACCACAGTTATGACGAGCACCTGACCGAACACCGAGTAGGCAGCAGTCTGCCTTCCGGCAGTGAATACAACGTACGATACGGAGATCGTACAACTGAAGCAGAAACCCTCAGCGGAACCATATATGCGACCGGCCATTTCGATACCGGGCACATCTCCCACAAACTGGTTGTCGGGGGTGATGCATTAACGCAAGAGAATGAATCACGTGACATGGGTGCCAACAACGTCTTCGTGTTTGATGTTCTCAACCCTGAAAATATCAGCCGACCCGTGGAAAGTTACACGTTCACCACCCCCTCATTGAGCCCTTGGGGAGCTGAGAACAAACGTGTTGGCCTGTTCATTCAGGATCAAATGACGTTAGGCGACTGGGATTTGCTGGCTGGCGTACGCTACTCGCACTTCACAACCACCCCGGTCGGAGGAGAGGAAAACTCGGACAGTGATCTGGCATTGCGCCTGGGTACTGTATACCGCCATACCGACAACTTGAGCTTCTATGGCACTTACGCCGAAGGATTCGAGCCGAATTTCGGTTACACAGCGCAAGAAGGCGGTCCCTTCGCTCCAACTACCAGCCGACTCTATGAAGTGGGTGCCAAGCATCAGGCATTTGATGGCGACCTTTTGTTCACAGCGGCACTCTACCACATCGTCAATGACGACATTGTTACTTGGGCCAACGTCACCGGAAATTCCGACCTGATGCGTCAACGTGGACAGGAGCAGTCCACAGGACTTGAGCTGGAGATGATTGGCAAGCTTACGGACCGACTATCCATTATTGCCAATTATGCCTACAACGAGGCCGAGGTCACCAAGGACGAAGTAAAAGAGAATGAAGGCAAAACCAAAGAGGGTGCTCCCAAGCACGCGGCGTCAATCTGGACCAAGTACCAGCTGAACCAGGCACTCTCAATGGGTGTCGGTGCCGAATACGTGGGCGAGCGCAAGACCTTCCAAGAAGGCTTCGACCTGCCGTCATACACTCTATACAACGCCGGACTATTCTACCGCACCAACAGCTGGAATTTGTCTCTGATGGGTAAGAACCTGACCGATGAAGACCACTGGACCGGTGGCTACTACCCTGGCCGAGTCTATCCGGGGAATCCGCTTCAGGTAATATTGTCTGCCAGCTACTCTTTCTAAGTGACCTGATTACAGACCCTGAAGAATGGCTGACTGCCGCCGCACGGGGCAGTCAGCCTGCTAATTCACTCTACTCTATTTTGACAAAAGACACCGGCTCAGACCGGTGCTCTCTGTATTGGGCATCGTTTATGAAAGTTCGAACCTGGTTCCGCATTCACAGCTTTACCGGTGTGATTACCGGCCTGCTGCTATTCATTATCTGCTGGAGCGGAACATTCGCTGTCATCGCACACGAGCTGGACTGGCTTGTAACCCCCGAAACGCGGATAGACGTACCCAAAGCCCCACTGGATTGGGAAGCAATGGTCAGAAATGTAGAGGATGCCTATCCCGACGCCACGCTGCGTTGGCTCAGCGCTCCCCTACACCCCCTTTCATCCGCCGAGGTCATAATCGACTTGCCCGAAAAAAAGTCTGTGCGTGTATATGCCGACCCTGCATCAGCCGAACTGCTCGGGGACTACAGCTACTTTAACGTACAAAGGTTTTTTCGCAGTTTTCACAGGAACCTCTTTCTACCCGGCATCGGCATATATGTGGTTTCCGCCTTCGCCGTCAGCATGCTGGTCTCACTGGTTGCCGCGCTGATGTTCTACAAGCGCTGGTGGCGCCGGTTCTTTCGCTGGCCAAAGTTACATAGCCGAAGCTTCTGGAGCGAATTGCACAAAACCGGCGGCCTTTGGTCATTGTGGTTTCTTGTTGTTATTGGCATTACGGGCCTGTGGTATCTTGTCGAAGCGGCACGGTACGATTTCATTGATGGCAAAATCAGCTATGCCGGCACTGCTCATTATGCGATCCACCAACTGCCGGTACCGAACCACCCCAATGGTCTCCCCGCTCAACCACTTACACAACTGATTGAGAAAGCCCGGACAGAGCGCCCCGACCTCGAAATCCGCAGTGTTTACATTGACGGCCCCACCATCGTGATTCAAGGCCAGTCCGACCACCTGTTGGTCAGGGATCGCGCCAACCGGGTACGCCTGGACCGCTACACTGGTGAGGTCCTCTACAACCAAACGCCACACGATTATTCACTCTATTGGCGCTGGACCGATACCGCCGATCCGCTGCATTTCGGTGACTTTGGCGGCCTGTGGAGCAAATCGATCTGGTTCCTGTTTGGCCTGCTGCTGTCGGGACTCATATTGAGCGGTACCTACCTGCATGCTAGGCGCTTAGCCGGTGAAGCCAAAGAACGCCATCGCTGGCCGGGAACCAGTGCCGCAATGGTGGTTTCTGTTTTGGTACTGGCGGCCTCATCTTCCTTTGGCTTCATTGAAGTCAGAGACTACTACGGACTCGTGGTGGAGGGAGCACACCAATTTCCTAATCTGGCACCTGGCGTCAGTGCAGTAATTAACGGTTGGATAGCTGTGACACTGGGCATTCTGGCTGGGTGGGTATGGATGCTATGGAGATCAACTTCTGCGCTTCAGCGCAGGCCTACAGACTGATCAATACTTATCCCCCAACTGAGGAGGATAGAGCGATGAGCGAGCCCCGTGTTACTGTAGAACACCTGAAGTCACCCTGGAACAAAGGGAAGTTGCTGGGACAAAAACGCCCACTGAAACTTAAATAGATTTGGGGTATTCGAATCCGTCTTGAGCTTGTAGGAAAGGCTCGTGACCTGGCGATGTGTAATCTCGCGATCGATATCAAACTACGCGGCTGTAACTTGATGAACCTAAAAGTCAAAGACATCAGCCACGGTACAACGATCCAGAGTAGAGCCATCATCGTCCAGAAGAAAACAGGCAAGCCAGTACAGTTCGAGATTACTGAAGAGACCCGAAAATCCCTGCGCGATTGGATCGGCAATAAAAGGTTAACAAGCAATGACTTTCTGTTCCCCAGCAGGGTCGTTCCCAACCGCCCTCTGACTACACGGCAACATGCCCGCATCGTTGATCAGTGGGTTACAAGTGTTGGTTTGGATGTCTGTGACTACGGGACACACACGATGAGAAGGACCAAGCCGACTCTGATATACAGACGTACGCATGATCTGAGGGCAGTCCAGCTACTACTCGGTCATTCGAAGTTGGATAGCACTGTCCGATACCTAGGAGTGGAGTTGGAAGACGCGCTCGTTTTGGCAGAACAAACTGATGTTTAAGGACTAAAAGGGCCGGCATGAGCTGGCCCTTTGCGGACCTTTAAGGAGTTCTAATAAATGTACACTGACAGTTAACGCTTGCAACACCGGGAAAATTGGAGCGCGGCGGAAATTTTATCCGTGTGATTGCACGTGTTAGCTTGACAAATTTACGTCTGCGGCAAGAGTTTCAATGAACAGATAAACTGTGTGTTGCCTCAACTTATCTGTTTATTGAAACACTAA
This sequence comes from Marinobacterium iners DSM 11526, assembly GCF_900107855.1. Lineage (GTDB taxonomy): Bacteria > Pseudomonadota > Gammaproteobacteria > Pseudomonadales > Balneatricaceae > Marinobacterium > Marinobacterium iners. The sequence goes on from NZ_FNRJ01000014.1 coordinate 104,371, forward strand.
TTTAAATCCATTTTTAACGGCTCAACAACCGAGACACCTACTCTTTCCCCTGTAATTTATAGCTTGCGTAGAGCAAGCCTATCCCAACAATGGCTGGCAGCGTGACACCGGCAAAATCCACGTGCAGGGCTTCAGGCCCTGAGATGCCAACCACCACTTCCCAAGCATGAAATATGGAATGGAATACCAGCCATGAAATCGGCATTAACCAAAGTAGAAATCGGTGTTTTTTGTAAAGTACGCTCTTATAGAAGACGCCATAAAACAGTGCCACACCAATCAGCATGTAGATCATGCCTATGTCTCGCAAAAAGTGCTGGTTGAACGGGCCGCGCTCCGGGACGCCAGGAACAAGCCAATACCATTGTTCAGGGTCGATCAACATGAAGAAGCCATTGGCAAAGGCTGCCAGCCCTATTAGGCTAGCAATCGTGATGATGACTTTACTAATCATGCTCTGCGCCCATCGCTAATGTGTCGGATCGTGTCGGGGCAAGAGAATCCTCATTGACTTTGATTCGGCTACAGGCTTTACCGTAACCCAATGCATATTTAAGGGCCGGATAGACGCGATAAGAGCTGATGCAATAGGCAAGTGTAATCAGTCCTTCTTGACCCCATAATTCCAAGATTTGTTCTCGTAGATCATCGGCTTCCGGGTTGTGCGCTAGCACAAACTCGGTGAAGCGCACGACCAGTGCGATCTCTTCCGGCAGTTCGTCCATATTTCTATCAATGATGGCGCGTACTATCTCTGGGTCGACTTTTTCCTCTAACGCCATATTGACGACCAGTTGGGTACACGGCCCACAGTCGTCCCAAATGATGGCGCGAAGTCTGGCGGCATAGAGTGGTTCAGGCGGTAAGTTCCCTGAATGGGAGGACATGGTCTGAAACCCCATAAGTTTTAGAAAGGCGCCCAAGCTGGTTTTAAGGATGTCCTGCATGTATCGAACGTCGTAGTCGTAACGGGTTTTCATCGACAAAAGCATTTTTTTGAAGATGTATTTGATCATGGTTGTATCTCTTATGTTGACTTAATTCTGAATTAAAACCTTGTAGGTGGTGCTTTTAAGATCATGACGGGTACTGAGCTGGTAGCTTTATGCTCCGTTCTTGCTCTTGAGCCTGAACGGGCTTGAGTAAGAGGATGAAGCTCAATACAAAGATGGCGATGCAGACGTAGAGCATCAGTGAAAAGTTCTCTGAATTCAGGAAACCAGAGGCGATCAACGGGCCGCTCGCTAAGCCGATTGATGAGACGACGGCAGCAATGGTAGAGAGCTTGCCACTTGTGTCTTGTTCAGCCGTGACCGCCAATAAATAGGACTGAATGGCGGGCCAGGAGAAAAACAGCAGAGACATCGCGATGACATAAAGCAACGGTGTTAGTTGGGATGCGCTGAGCATGATTGCGGATACCATCGACATGCCTATGCCAGCCATGATCCAATACAAGCGCCCATAACGATTTCCACTGATCACAGGTAACATGGCACCGAGCACCCCTAACAACCCAGTCGTCGCAATGTACATACTGACATCGTCATTGCTGATGTTTGCGCCAAGGCCAATCAACCCGACGTAAGCCCAAATGGCACTGGCCGCGATTTGGTAGGTGATGATCGCGAGCATCAGCAATAAGGCATTGTGTGATGTACCAGAGAACGATGCGGTGTGGTCACTTATTGGTTGATTTGACGTTGAGTATTTGAGAGAGAGCGCCGGTAAAAAAGGCAAAATCGCAAGGCTCATGAGCACAAATGCAGCCATCACATAAAACACCGCATATGCACTCAGTTGTGCTTCAAGTTCGGGTAAGAAATACATGACGATGGAGCCGATGCTGAACTGTATGAAAAGCAAGGTGCCAAAGGCGCGATCCGGGTTATTCAATCTGGCAAGAACAGCAAAGCCAATACCAAGACTCAGACCACCGAATGTGCCTGCTAAGAAACGCCAGCCCAGCATCAGTGTGTAATTACTACTCCCTGTTGTACTTACCGATAGCTCACTTAGCCATATTGTTGAGAGGTCAATCGCTGACAATAACACTAAGAACAAGAACATAGCCGGTTGCCATTGAATGCGTCGCACCAAAAAGATGGCGATGGTGCTGCCAATCAAGCCACCATAGCCGTTGAGTGCAACGATTTGTCCGGCTTCTGCTTCGTTGAATCCGATGTTGCCAGCCAGTGCATTGACGAATCCCGGCATGAAGTTAATGTAGGAAAGCCCTACCATAGTAATAAACGCTAGGAATAAATAGGTCAGAGGGTGACCTGCGGGTAGTTTGTTTGAAATGAAGTACTTCAACATAAATTCTCAACCTAATAAATCTATGAACGTCTATAGGTGAGAATTTTATGAACGGGAATATTTTTGGAAAATAGGCCGACATCCCAATTAGTCATGAATACTATTCATGAATCATTCTTGGTATAGTCAATCACCAAATACGCTAATTTTCGTGTGTATATGATGGAAATACTTAGCTTACGGATAATATCAATTCATGGATAAACTTAGATCATTAGAAATCTTCTTAGCCACCTGTGATGGTGGCAGTTTTGCGGCAGCAGCAAGGCTATGTAACAGTGATCCTTCCACCGTCAGTAAGTCCATTGGTCGCTTGGAAGCGCAGCTAGGATTGACATTATTTCAGCGCTCGACCCGACAGTTGCGGATTACCTCTGCGGGTGAACGTTATGCCGATACGGTGCGTAAAATGATCCAAGATCTCACCACCTGTGAGGAAGAGTTGAAACAGCTGAATGACTCCCCTTGTGGCACGTTGAAAATCAGTTCGGCGGTTTGTTATGGGCATCTATATCTTCGCCCGCTATTGAAAGCGTTTTGTGAAACATACCCAGATATAAAGCTGGAACTCGATATAAACGACTTCCATGTGGACATCATCGAAAACGAGATTGATATTGCTTTACGCACTGGGTATCTCAAAGACAGTCGGCTTGTGGCGCGGTGCTTGAGCCCGATGGACTTCCTGATATGTGCTTCGCCGGACTATTTGAAAACGCATGGCACGCCAAGCTGCCCAGAAGACTTCCATAAACACCGCTGGGTTGGTTTTCGAATCAAAGAAACCCAACAGCTTCAGCCGATTTTTTTACCTGATAAAACAGGTGAATATATGCCTTACGAATTAGAGCGCAGCCATATCACTGATGATGGCGAAGCGATGGCGTATATGTGCGCTGACGGACTGGGCTTTGCCCAACTTCCGCACTTCCTTGCCAAGAAGGGCTTGGAACGTGGTGAACTGGTTTCCCTGTATCCCTATTTCAGACCACCGCATCCAGACAGTGGCGTGTTCGCTATTTACCCGAAACGTGCATATTTGCCTGTTAAAGTGAGAGTGTTTGTGGATTTTCTTACTCGATCCTTGGCTGATACGGGCGAAGGTTCTACCTATACGTGGGCGGAAAACTGGACGCCTATGATAGATTTTGGTGGGTAGGGCTTATAATTTCCCTATATTGCGAATAAATTGAGCATCGTTTCGATAAGCAAACTGAAAGCAGATAATCTTCGTTACTCATGAAAACTACCCCTCTATTTTACCCTATGAACACCCAATTTAAGCATTGACGCTCTTAGCATGCAATCTGTTTTGCGAGTGCATGCTATTGTCTTAACTAAGCAGAAGCCGCGTCAGCTTGCGGCTCGTGCAACTTTCTTTTTCCACTAAGGGTTATCACGATCCAAACTAATGTAACGACGGCCAGTAGAGTAATTCCGTTTGCCGCAACAGGGCTAAGAACGAATAACGTTCCCAACCAAGCCGCGCCAAGAAAAGAAGGAAGCACTAACTGAGCAACAAAAGATTTTAGAGCAAACACAAGAGAAAATATGAGGCTACCCGACAGTATAATCGATGCAATCCACATAATATCTTGATCACGTCTGTAAGTTGAATCTAGTGTGTCTTCAACTTTAAATTTTAAACCCAATAGCATTCTGCGTTCCATTAAGTAGTGAAATGCAATAGCTAATTGATGTTTTAACTTAGTGAACAGCTCATCGCTTGCTAACTCTTGTGTTCTCACGACCACTCGTGTGGTGCCGTCATCCACAGAGCGGAGTAAGAAGCTTCCCCAATTTTCAAGTACAAACGTTTCTTCAGGCTCGACGAGAAGCACTTTGAAGTTATACGGAATAACAGCTTTGTCCTCGTTTATTGTGCCCCTAACGACATCATTGGTCGTTATATCTTTGAACTGGGGCGTGATCATATCAGCGTATCTAGTATTGTAGCCCAACGCTTCTTCAATAAAGTCATAGCTAAAAAAGCCAGCGCGATCTGCGCCAAGCTGCATCAGCCAACGCCAAACTTCTGGCTTAGAAGCGTCGATTTCAATGGCTCGGGTCGATGCAATAAACATGTTATCACCATCACCAGCGAGATCCATGTTGTATTCAAAGCTGGTTGCTCCCCAGTGGCGAATATAGGGTTTAACAAGTAAGGAATAAACAATTAGCTCGACAATGAGGACGAGGACAATAGCTATGGTGGTTTGGGTGATACGGTTAAACACGATATTCAACTCCACGATCTGTATGAAAAATCAGACCCGGCACAGGTCGCCGGTTGCGTAATGCCATCTGTAGCGAAGCCTTGGTCAATGATACCGTTTTCTGCTTTCCCAAAGACCAGCCCACAATGCGACGGGAGTACAAATCAATGACAGCAGCCAGGTACAGCCAGCGTTTTCCAACGCGAATATAGGTCAAATCGGCAGCCCAATGCTGATTGGTTGCTGTCGGTTTAGGCAGGTCTTTACGCAAGTTCGGCGCACGTTGGTAGAAACGGTGTAACCCGGCAAGTTTGCGGTAAACACGGCTAACACGGGCCTTCAAACCCGCTTCCCTCATCAACCGTTCGACTCGTTTTTTACCCACATGGACTCCTTGTCGCTTTAGGGCCTGATGTACCCTTGGACTGCCGTAAGTTTCTCGACTTGCCTCAAAAATCCGAATGATGCGTTCGGTCAGCAAAGTATCGCTTTGCTGACGCCGGCTCACTTTGCGTTTCAACCAGGCATAGAAGCCACTGGCTGATACTTTCAGAAACCTGCACAAGCGGCGCACACCGAACTGCTCGCGATGCTCAACT
>NZ_FNRJ01000021.1 GCF_900107855.1 Marinobacterium iners DSM 11526
GCTCAAGGTATTACACAACGCTAAATGAATATTCAGTTAGGTTGCTTGCCTTGATTAAGCTTTGTGTGCTCAATCCTGACAAGCGCCCACACATATTACCTGATCAATTTGTTAAAGAGCGGGCTTGGCCAACCGCACCGTTCGGTGCAACCTGTTGTCTCAAGCGAGGCGCGTATTCTACCGCAACCCGTTTCAGTGTCAACCGTTTTTTTCGTTTGTTTTCACTGCCTTGGCGGAGAAAACAACGCGCGGTCAGCGCTGATGAGGTGGCGTATTCTACAGCGATTCGGATCGCTGTCAACGCCTCGATATCACTTTTTTTGCTTTGCTAATCGCAGCACCATTACCGAGCAGTGCGCACGCTCAACCACCCGCGAGGTAACCGAGCCGATCAGTATGTTTTCCATACGCGAATAGTTGTGACTGGGCATAACGATGAGGTCGACGTCCAGCTTATTTGCCTGCTTGATTATCTGCTTGGCCGCATTGCCTTCACAGATATGTTCATAGCAATGAGCCAACTCCGGAACGGTTTCCTTGATCAATTGCGCAAGCTCACATTCAAGCTCCTTCAACGCCTTCTCAACTGTATCTTCCGGAAAGTAGGCGGCGACCATTGGCATATTGAGCCCGGGCATTACCGACATCACATGCAGCTCGGCCTCAGGCCCTGCCAAATAGCGTGCTGCCTCACGCAACGCTTCCTGCGCTGTATTTCGGTCCTGCATATCAATCGGCAGCAGTATTTTATTAAACATCATGCCTCCTGTGTCTCTGGTGCAGATGCCCGTCTCCGACGTATCTGCAACCATGCCAATGCAGCCAGCAGCAAGAGAGCTGGTAAATACATCCATTGTTTATCCGGTCGATCTGCCTCAACCTGAATGGACAAAATTTCCCAGTCAAAGTCGAAGCCTGCGTCCTGCGCTGCACTGCCAAATGCAACCAGATCAACAATCACGCTGTCATCATTTATATTGAGCACCAGGCCAGCATTCTCAAGCCGCTCGGCTCCACTACTGCCCTCTTCTAACGGCAGACGAATCAGTCGAGTAACTTCATCGCCATCTATTGTCATTCCCCTCGCTTGAATCATCAGGTGGCCATTGGCAGGAACCTGTTCTGCCAGCCATTCAATCTTCTGAGCCGGTTCGTTGATTACAGGTGGATAAACTTCATCCCACCAGAAGCCAGGACGGAACAGTGTAAATGCGATCAGTAACAGCAACAGGGTTTCATACCAACGGCTTTTCACCAGCCAGTAGCCTTGAGTCGCAGCTGCAAAAATCAGCATGGCAATCACCGCAGTCGCAATGGTGACCAGCAGATGCGGAATGCTCTCTATACCCATCAGCAACAACTCAGTGTTGAAAATAAACATAAAGGGCAAAACCGCTGTGCGGATGTCATAGGTGAAACCCTGAACACCGGTTCTGATTGGGTCTGAGCGTGCTATCGCTGCAGCAGCAAACGCAGCAAGCCCTACGGGCGGTGTGTCATCGGCCAATATTCCGAAATAGAACACAAACAGGTGTACGGCGATCAGTGGCACAATCAGCCCCTGCTGAGCCCCCAGGGTCACGATGACCGGAGCCATCAATGTGGATACGACAATATAGTTTGCTGTTGTTGGCAGCCCCATACCCAACAGCAAGCTAATGACAGCAGTGAACAGCAGCATCAGCATGATATTGCCCGCCGAAATGAACTCAACGAACTCGGTCATAACCAAACCGATTCCGGTCAACGTAACAGTTCCCACGACAATACCCGCCGCTGCAGTTGCCACGCCGATGCCTATCATGTTTCGAGAGCCTGTCACCAGCCCATCAAGCAGATCGCAGAAGCCTTCCTTTACCCCCTGTCCAAACGCACCCTGGGCCCGGAACATGGCTTTTATCGGCTTGTGTGTAAGCACAATCACTACCATGAACACAGTTGCCCAGAACGCGGACAGCCCCGGAGAAAAGCGCTCCACTGTCAGGCACCACACGAGTACAAAAACCGGCAGCAGAAAATAAAGACCCGACTTGACGGTCGGTGCTGTTTCAGGGAGTTCGACTATATCTGAGTCAGGATCATCCAGTTTCAGATCTGGGTAAGCTGCGGAGTGGCGAACCAGCCAGAGATAAGCCACAAATACGATTGCGGCCATAATCCAGTAACTGGCACTACCTATGTAACTCTTGGTCCAACCAAAACCATAATAGAGTCCAAGTGAGACAACACATACGCCCACTATAATACCAACCCAGGTCGCCAGCCTCTGAGCAAGGGTACCGCCATCATTACGCTTCGGCAGACCTTGCATGCCCGCCTTCAACGCCTCCAGGTGCACGATATAAATCAGTGCAATATAGGAGATCAACGCCGGCAGAATGGCATGCTGAATTACTTCAATATAGGAAATGCCCACATACTCAACCATAAGGAAGGCTGCTGCCCCCATGATCGGCGGCGTAAGCTGACCGTTAGTAGATGCTGCAACCTCAACAGCCCCGGCCTTGTAAGCGGGAAACCCCACGCGCTTCATCAATGGAATGGTAAAGGTACCCGTAGTTACAACATTGGCGATGGAAGAACCGGATATAAGGCCTGATAACCCTGAAGACACCACCGCAGCCTTTGCCGGCCCTCCGCGCATGTGCCCCAACAGAGAAAACGAGACCTTGGTGAAGTAGTTGCCGGCGCCTGCCTTTTCAAGCAAAGCGCCAAACAGCACGAACAGAAACACAAAGCTGGTGGATACGCCCAATGCAACCCCGAACACCCCTTCAGTAGTCAACCACTGGTGCGACATCGCCTTGTTAAGGCTTGCACCCTTATGGGCAATCACATCCGGCATGTAAGGCCCTGCGAATGTATACGTCAAAAATACTGCCGCAACGACCATCAACGGTGGCCCCAGAGCGCGTCGAGTTGCCTCAAGCAACAGCAGCATTCCCATAACAGCTACCACCACATCCGCGGTGATCGGTGCACCCGAGCGTCCGGCCAGTTCCGCTTCAAAAATGACCAGATAGGCAGCAGAGAAAGCACCCAGGAGTCCAAATATCCAGTCCTGGATCGGGATGTGGAAACGTGGTGAACGTTTCAGCGCCGGGTAAGCGGTATAAGATAAAAATATGGCAAATGCCAGATGGATGGCACGAGCCTTGGAATCATTGATGGCCCCGAAGTCCAGCATAAAAGGAAGTGGCGAGGCATACCAAAGCTGAAACAGAGCCCAGGCCAGTGCAACCCCCCAGAGAAGGCGCCCAGGCAGGCCCTTGGGAGAGCGAGCACCGCTGTCGGACTGTGCGACCAGTGCCTGAATATCGTCATTGGAGGTTTGCTGCTTGTCTTCCTGAGTCACGATCTACACCCTTGTTTCAGACAGAAAGGAGGGGGTGAGCAGGGGGAGTCGCCCCCCTGCTGCCGGTGCTTAAAGCAGGCCGGCTTCCTTGTAGTACTTCTCTGCACCCGGGTGCAGGGGTGCCGTCAAGGCATCTCGTACCATCTCTTCCTTGCTCAGGTTTTCAAAAGCAGGATGCAATTTGCGGAAGGTGTCGAAGTTCTCGAAAACCGCCTTGACCACATTATAAACCACATCATCAGGCACACTGGCAGAGCTTACAATCGTGGCACCCACACCGAAGGTTACAACATCATCAGGATTGCCCTGATACATGCCACCCGGGATCACAGCCTTGCGGTAGTAGCTGTTCTCATTCACCAACATGTCGATGGCCGCGTCATTCACTTCTACCAGATTGCTTTCACAGGAGGTGGTTGCCTCCTTGATTGCGCCGCTTGGGTGGCCAACAACGTAAACCATTGCATCAATTTTGTTGTCACACAGTGCACTGGCCTGCTCTGAAGCCTTCAGCTCAGATGCCAACGCAAAATCGCTGTTGGTCCAGCCCTTCGCCTTCATGATGACTTCGATGGTACCGCGCTGACCTGAACCCGGGTTGCCGATATTGACCCGCTTGCCCTTGAGGTCATTGAAGTTCTTGATACCAGCGTCGGCTCGCGCAACCACAGTGAACGGCTCGGGGTGAAGTGAAAAAACGGAGCGCAGATCCTTGTTTGCCCCCTGTTCGGCAAAGGCATCGGTGCCATTGTAGGCATGGAATTGCCAGTCGGACTGAGCTACACCCATGTCCAGCTCCCCGGCACGGATTGTATTCAGGTTATAAATGGAGCCACCCGTACTTTCGACCGAGCAGCGGATGCCATGCTCAGAACGGTCCTTGTTAACCAGACGGCAGATGGCACCACCTGTGGGATAGTAAACTCCCGTCACCCCGCCGGTACCGATGGTAATAAAGCTTTCCGCACTCGCCGTTGTTGGTGCGGTCAGACCTGCAGCCATTACACCTGCCGCCATCGCGGCTGAGATCAGTGTTTTTTTCAACGCCATGTTCAACTCTCCTGTTTGATCGGAAATCTGCGGTCACGCACCCGTGCCGGGTCGGACTCAGAGCTTTCAGTATTGGCCAGCATTGCGCCGGCATCAACCTGCAACAGAATTTTTTTACTGCAAAAACCGTAACATGGATCGTTTCCACTTCTATCACGATAACGCAATAATTCAGTTATAGTGTCAGCATGCCCACTCACCAGGGAGTCGTTTATGTACAGTCTGCCTGATCTTGAACCCATCCGTGATTTCGACGCCATAGCGGTTCTGACCAGCGGTGGAGATTCGCCCGGCATGAACCCGGCCGTTCGAGGCGTCGTGCGAGCGGCCCTGAACAGCGGCGTGCAGGTATACGGTATTCAAAAAGGATACAGTGGCCTGGTAGCCGGAGACCTGCGCGTGATGACATCGTCCTCTGTCCGTAACATCGTACAGCGCGGTGGCACCATTTTGAAAAGTGACCGCTGTGAGGCGTTCAAGGACCCAGAGATACGGCAGCAGGCCGCAGCCAACCTGAAAAATGCCGGAATAGGTGCGCTGATCGTAATTGGTGGGGATGGCTCGCTGACGGGGGCTCATCTACTGGCTGAAGAGAGTGACATTGCCGTTATCGGACTTCCTGGCACCATCGACAACGATATCTTCGGTACGGAAGACACCATTGGCTTTGATACCGCCGTCAATACCGCCCTGGATGCCATTGATAAGATCCGTGATACCGCCTCGTCGCATGAGCGTTACTTTCTGGTAGAGGTCATGGGCCGAAACTCCGGCTTCCTGGCCACTCATGTAGGTATTGCCGCCGGTGCCGAGATGGTGATTGTGCCGGAGTACCAGGTAAATATCGAAGAACTGGGGCGCCAGCTATGTGAAAATCGCCGAACAGGCAAGGGTTCCAGCGGCATTATTGTTGTAGCAGAGGGACGTGAGCCCGGCCTTACCTACAGGCTGGCTCAGCAGCTGCAGCAGCAGGGCGAAGATCCAAGGGTCTGCATTCTCGGCCATATTCAGCGCGGAGGGCATCCGAGTGGGCATGATCGGGTACTGGCCTCTGGACTGGGTGCCATGGCCGTAAGCTATCTGCTGGCGGGTTATAACGACATTATGGTAGGCGTGTCCGAAGGTGCCATACTGGATATTCCTCTCGATAGCGTAATCCGTTATCGCAAGGGACTTGACCCGCAACTGTTCGAACTGGCGCTGCTGCTGCACAAATAGAAGGGATATCCATGAACACTCTGATTCGGCTATTTTTCAAGGGATTGCTGGTACTGCTGCCGGCCGTTATCACCTTTTATCTGGTATATGCCATTTTCATGGCCCTGAACAACACCCTGTTCTCGGCGCTTGGCCGACTGTTTCATCAGTTGCTGCCCCAGCTCGAGCCTGGCTGGCCCACCACTCTTCTGGCTATCGCCTCGACACTGACACTGATCACGGTAGTGGGCATACTGGCCAATAACTACCTTGGCCGTTATCTGGTCAGGCGATTTGAGCAACTGATGAAGCGGATACCGCTGGTGAAGCTGCTCTATAACGCTGTAGGAGATCTGTTCAACGCACTGTTGGGTGAGGACAAGCGCTTCAACAAGCCAGTACTGGTTTGCTTGAGCGAAGAAGCAGGTGTGCGTGTTGCCGGATTCATCACAGCTGAGGATTTATCACACTGGGGGTTGAATGAAGAGGTAGCTGTTTACCTGCCACAATCATACAACTTTGCCGGAAACCTGATTATCGTCCCTGCCAACCGGGTTACAGCTCTGGACCAGCCGGCCGGGGACGTTACCACCTTTATCGTCAGTGGTGGTGTTTCCTCAAAGAGTCGGGAACATTAGCCAAACCGACTGGCAATGAACGGATTGGTCAGCCGCTCCTGACCGAAGGTCGACATGGGACCGTGCCCGGGTATGAAACGTATTTCATCGCCCAATGGCAAAAGCTTTTCCTTGATCGAGCGGATAAGGGTGGCATGATCCCCCCGCGGGAAGTCCGTGCGACCAATGGAGCCCTGAAACAGAACATCACCCACCAGTGCCAGTGACGAGTCTGCGTGGTAAAACACGACGTGACCAGGCGTATGTCCCGGGCAGTGTATCACCTGCAGTTCAACCTCACCGAAGTTGACACGATCACCCTCTTCCAGCCAACGGTCCGGCGTGAACACATCCACATTCGGAAAACCGAACATCTGACTCTGCTTGGGCAATCCCTCAATCCAGAACTCATCCTCGTGACCCGGTCCTTCAATGGTCAGGCCCAACTCATGAGACAGCGCAGCGGTTCCACCAGCATGGTCTATATGAGCGTGAGTCAGCAGAATCTTTTCCAGCGTTACCCCTTCTTCGGCAATGGCAGCCTTGATAAGGGGCAGGTCTCCGCCGGGGTCGACCACGGCTGCCTTGCCGGTCTGCTCACACCAGAGCAGAGTACAGTTCTGCTGGAACGGGGTTACCGGGATGATGCGATATTTCATAATTCTCCGCGCATGTTCAGACATTTCGCCCCAGTATATCCCCCTGTTGCCAACAGGCCCAGATCAGGTACTGAAGCGATTGATCTGTTGCTGCAGACTGCGTGACAGCTGCTGCAGCTGTTCACCACTGGCCGCCACGGTATTCGCAGCCGCAACAGTGCTTTCAGAAGCTTGGGTGATACGCAGCAGATTGGAGTTCATCTCTTCCGATACCTGACTTTGCTCTTCGGCCGCCGCTGCCACCTGTACGCCCATGTCACGGATGAGCGCCATCTGTTCCACGATACGGCTCAGCTCCTTGCCCGCATGCTGGGCTGTTGTGACACTGGCATCCGCACGTTCCTTGGAACGCTCCATCACTTCAACAGCCCGCTGAGCAGCCGAACGCAAACGATCGTTCATGCTGCGAATCTCTTCGGTAGAGCCCTGGGTCCGCTGCGCCAGCTGGCGGACTTCATCAGCCACCACCGCAAAGCCTCTGCCGGACTCACCGGCTCGAGCCGCCTCAATCGCCGCATTCAGCGCCAGCAGGTTGGTCTGTTCGGAAATGGCCTGGATCTGACCCAGCACCTGGCCGATCTGAACCGTATCACCTTCCAGAGCCTGAATCACCTCAGCCGCTGCATCAACTTCGCGAGCAAGCGCCTGAATACGTTCAACGGTATCTTCAACGTCATGGTTGCCTTCATCAGCCTCATGATCGGCACTTTCAATCGCCGCCGCCGTCTCACCGGCACTACGGGCAACCTCATGCACACTGGCGGCCATCTCGTTCATGGCGGTGGAGAGCAGCTCAGCTTCCTGCGCCTGTGCATCCAGCGCCGCGCTGGTTTCCTCGGCACTGCGGGCCAACTCTTCAGCACTGGCTGATACCTGGGTCGCCGAGCCGGCAATCTGATGAACCAGATCCTGGAACACGCCCAGAGTTTCATCGATACGCCGACCCACCTTGCCCAGCTCATCCCGGCTGGTCAGCTCGGTACGCACCCGAAGATCACCATTGGCAGCACGCTTCATCACGTCACTGATAATATCAAGAGGCATTATTATCGTGCGTCCGATAGGAATCGCACACAGTATCAGAAGGGCCAAGGCAACGAGCAGCTGAAGACTAAGGTGTATGAGGTCTTCCATGAACGCCGCATTCAAGTCATCCATATATACCCCTGTGCCAATCACCCAACCCCAGGGCTCAAAGGATTTGGCCAGCGTCAGCTTTGGCTGAGGCTCGGTACTGCCGGCTTTGGGCCAAAGATAACTAAATGCCTCTACCTTTTTTCCACCGCCGATCATCGCTGCCATCTGCGCAAATACAGGTACCCCATCCGGGGTTCTTGCTGATTTCAGATTACGACCTGCCTGAGACGTATCGCCCCCATGTACCAAAATGTCGGCGTTGGCATTGAGAACAAAGAAATACTCATTGCCGGCATAGCGCATGTTTTCCAACAGGGTACGTGCCTGCTGCCGCGCCTCATCGCTACTCAGCTCACCTGCAGCTACACGTGCCTGCAAGGAAGCTGTCAGGCTCAGGGTAGTGTCCAGTAATGAATTCAGCTGGGCTTCACGCTCCTGCTGAAGTGAGTGGCGCATATCCAGCAGTGCTGTCGAAGTTAGAAACAGCAACATAAAACCGGCAATACCGATCAACAGCCATAATTTGGCACGAACTCTGAGGTTTTTGAAAAACATGGGGGCCTACCTGCTTAATTCATAATTTGCGCAACTTTCGTCGCCTAATGCACACAGATTAACATAGTGTCTATCGAGGTAAAGATCCTTTAAATCAAATGCTTATATGAACACTGCCTAATCTTTAAACACCTAATGCTTCCAGCACCGATACAACTGTTTTGCCCGCTTGCGAGCCCGCTTTGCGTAGATCTCGTCGGTAAGGACGTCAATTTCGCCAAGCGCGTTTAGACGGGCTGCCTTAATGCCTGTGCTCACCTGATCCAGATCCTCTTGCCGAAAACAGGCACGAGCCTCTTCCATCTGCACAGTCAGTACATCCAGGTCATGCAGTCGTCCCAGAGCACTTCCGAGCGCTTTAACCTGGCTAATCCATTTGGGAGCGGTTTCATCCAGCAACCAACCACTTTGGAACAATAGTAACTTGACCCACTTCCTCCAGCGGTGCATCGGCTCCATGGCATGCTTTTGCAGTGCTTCGTGGGCAAGGCTACTGCCCTTGCGGCAGGTTTGCTTCAGCCCTTTGTGCAGATGTCGTTTACTCATTGAACTCAGATCAATGGCCACAATAGCCTGCTCCAGCCTCAGCAGTGTCTGCACAACCTGCAACAATGCCGGTTCATTCACTGTCACATGTCCAAGTACCTGCACCAACCCCGACAACAATCGTTGGCGAACATCCGGCGGGAGGTCTGCACTCACCCAATCCAGCGTTTCCTTCATGACCTGCGCATCGCGACTGGAGGCAAGCGGCTTGGCCAGTCCCTTGCTCAAACGCTCGAGCCTGCTGTAGTCCGTGGTTTTCAGCCCAGGCTTCAGCAGACGCCAGAGCGCACGCAGGCGCTTACTGTCCACACGTGTCTGGTGCACGATCTCGTTCAGTGATTCGGTATCGGCATCAGCCCGCAGCGCAAGTCGGTCACGCATATTGGTTAGCAATTGCAGAGCAATGCAGCGTATTTCAACGTCCAGCGGCTGACTCGACTCCAGCAGTCTCTGCCGGCTTTTTTCAATTTCTGGTTGCATAACGACTCCCTGTTACTAGCCACCTTCACGCTCAACGCTAACCTCGGGGCGCTCTTGATCACCTACGCTGACCTGAACCTGAATCGGGCTGCAACAGACTGGACAATCCTCTGTGTATTCCTGCTCAGGCTCTGTCACTTCGATCATCAGACTGATCGGCTCACTGCACCAGGGGCACAACAGATCGACATTTTCCAGCGGATTCATGGCATCTACTCCTGCTCAAAAGGTGCCGGCCTGACCTGAAAGCAGCCGGCATCTGGTTACAGCATAGACAGTGGTAGCGCTTGTGCCTAAACTAGCCACAGATTCTTGGTCGGGGTGCCCACACTGGATGGGCTGAGATGAGACCCGCTGAACCTGATCCGGCTTGTACCGGCGTAGGAAATCGAGATGACCGTTACTATCACTCCATGCATGCCCATGGCTGGTGCGGTTTTCTCCCGTACTGGAGCATCCGCATGACACACGCACACACACCCATCGCTCTCACTATCGCCGGCTCCGACAGCGGCGGCGGTGCCGGTATTCAAGCGGATCTGAAGACTTTTTCAGCACTCGGCGTATTTGGCACCTCGGTGATCACCGCCCTGACGGCACAAAACACCCGTGAAGTTCGTGCCATCCACGACGTTCCACCCGCCTTTATCGCCGATCAGCTTAATACCGTGCTGGACGATATCCACATCGATGCGCTCAAGATCGGCATGCTCAGCCGTCCGGAAACCATTACAACCATCGCGACTATTCTGCGTGACCGTGGCCTTCGCAATATCGTGCTTGACCCAGTCATGGTCGCCAAGAGCGGCGACAAGCTGCTGGCAGACGAGTCGGTTGAGGCGCTGCGCAGCGAGTTGCTACCGCTGGCGACCCTGATCACCCCCAACCTTCCGGAGTCAGCCGTATTATTGGGCGCGCCGGAAGCGACCGATACGGATGCAATGCTGACACAGGCCAGAGAGCTGCTGGCACTGGGCCCTCAGGCGGTACTGGTCAAGGGCGGCCACCTGACCGACTCGGCAAGTGACGACAGCGCCGATCTGCTGCTGATGGACGGGCAGACCCACTGGCTGCCGGCCAAACGCATCCCCACCGCCAACACCCACGGTACCGGCTGCACTCTTTCCTCCGCGATTGCCGCCGGATTGGCCAGGGGGCGGGATATGCACACTGCCGTGGCCGAAGCCAAGACTTATATCACGGCAGCCATCACGGCAGCCGATCGGCTACAGGTGGGTTCAGGGCACGGCCCAACTCATCACTTCCACGCCTGGTGGTGAGCCTTGGATATTGAACTTCGTCAAGCCAGCCTGAACTGGCAGCAGCACTGCGTATTCAGCGACCTGAATCTGACACTGCCAAGTGGGCAGTGGACCTGCATTCTGGGCCAGTCCGGTGTCGGCAAAAGTTCCTTGCTGCAGCTGCTCTGCGGCATTGCCGACGAGGCCAGCATCAGTGGCGAGATTCACTGCAGTGATGGCCTGCCACTGGCTGGCCGCGTAGCCTGGATGTCCCAGCAGGATCTGCTGTTGCCCTGGCTGAATTTACAAGACAACGTGTTGCTTGGCGCCAGGCTGCAACAGGGCCGCAAACCCTCAGGCGAACAGCGTGAACTGGCCGGATATTTGCTGCAGCAGGTGGGTCTGAACGATCGAGCCACTGCCCTGCCGGGGCAGCTGTCCGGCGGTCAGCGCCAGCGTGTGGCACTGGCCCGCACTCTGTTTCAGGATCAGCCACTGGTCTGCATGGATGAGCCCTTCTCTGCGCTGGATGCGATCAACCGGCTCAAACTGCAGGACTTGGCCGCCGGGCTGCTGGCCGATCGAACCGTGCTGATGATAACCCATGACCCACTGGAAGCCCTGCGCCTGTCGGATCGTGTACTGGTGCTGCAAGGCTCCCCAGCACGCTTGTCGGACCCGATAGTGCCGATTGGAAGCACACCCAGACCGGTCACCGACCCTGCCCTGCTTGAGCTGCAGGCACAGCTGCTTCAGCTGCTGATGGAAGGTGCCGCATGATGCAGGTTCTGCGCCCACTGATCATCACCACCGGATTGCTGCTGATCTGGCAACTGATTGTCTGGCTGACCGATGCCCCCACATTCATTTTGCCCGGCCCCCTGCGCGTGCTGGAAACTCTGTTCAGTCAGTTTCCACTACTGATGAAGCACGCCGGTGTCACCCTGATCGAGATTTTGCTGGGCCTGATGCTCGGCGTGCTGCTGGGGCTGGCGAGCGCTCTCTCACTGGTAACCTGGGGCAGCCTGCGCCGTTGGCTGCTGCCGGTTTTGGTGGTCAGCCAAGCGATCCCGGTATTTGCACTGGCGCCGGTTTTGATGCTCTGGCTTGGCTACGGCATGACCTCCAAAATCGCCATGGCCACGCTGATCATCTATTTCCCGGTGACCGCTGCCTGCTTCGACGGCCTGCGCCAGACGCCCAGCGGCTATCTGCAGCTGGCGCGCACCCTCGGCGCCAGCCGCCGCGCCCAGCTGTTGCAGATCCGCCTGCCCGCTGCCCTGCCTGCCCTTGGCTCCGGCCTGCGCGTCGCCGCGTCAGTGGCACCCATAGGTGCCGTGATCGGCGAATGGGTCGGTTCCTCCACCGGACTGGGCTATCTGATGCTGCACGCCAACGCCCGCATGCAGGTGGATTTGATGTTTGCCGCCCTGCTGGTGCTGGCCTTCATGGCACTGGCCCTCTATTTCTCCGTCAACCTGATCGCACGACGACTCACCCCCTGGCTGGATGAGTCCACGTCGTCCGCACCCCGAGGTACTTCATAATGAAACGATTGACTGCATTGCTCTGTGGCTGCCTGCTCTCAACACAGGTACTGGCAGCCGACAAGGTCGAGCTGCTGCTCGACTGGTTCATCAACCCCGATCACGGCCCGCTGATCGTCGCTCAACAGAAGGGCTACTTCGCCGAGCAGGGGCTGGAGGTGAATCTGGTGGAGCCTGCCGACCCGTCGATGCCACCCAAGCTGGTTGCCGCCGGCAAGGCCGACATGGCGCTGACCTACCAGCCGCAGCTGCACGTGATGGTTGGTGAAGCACTGCCACTGACCCGCATCGGCACCCTGATCGCCACACCGCTGAACTCGCTGGTGGTTCTGGATCAGGGCCCGATCAAGACCCTGGCCGACCTCAAGGGCAAGAAGGTGGGTTACTCGGTGGGCGGCTACGAGGAAGCGCTGATGCGCGCCATGCTCAAGCCGCACGGCCTGACCCTGAACGATATCGAGATGGTCAACGTCAACTGGTCGCTGTCGCCGTCCCTGATCACCGGCAAGGTCGATGCGGTGATCGGCGCCTACCGCAACTTCGAACTGAACCAGATGGATATCGAGGGCCATCCGGGCCGCGCCTTCTACGTAGAAGAGGAAGGCGTCCCCGCCTATGACGAGCTGGTACTGGTGATCAACAACCAGGATCGGGGTGACAAACGCTTCGCCCGTATGATGGCCGCACTGGAACAGGCGACCCAGTACATCGTCAACCACCCGGATGACGCCTGGAAAGCCTTCGTCAGCTACAAGCCAGACGAGCTCAACACCGAACTCAACCGTCGCGCCTGGGCCGACACCCTGAGTCGTTTCGCGCTGCGTCCGGCAGCACTGGATAAGGCCCGCTACCAGCGCGTCGGCGCCTTCATGCAGGAACAGGGCTTGACCAAAAGCAATCCGCCGGTGGCCGACTACGCCATCGTGCCCTGAACACCCACATGGATAGCTTTGAGCCAAACAAAATGGAAAGCCCGATGACCTTTGCCGATTACCGCCAACAGCACCCACAGCAGCCGCTGAGCGAACAGCTGCGCGGCTACGCCGAAACCGACTGGAACCGGGCGGTGAACCATGCGTTCACCGACGCGCTGGGCGATGACCGCCTGGCCGACGAGGTCTATGCCCGCTACCTGGTGCAGGACTACGCCTTCATCGACACCCTAGTCAACCTGGTCGCCCGCACCCTCGCCAACGCTCCGGCGATGCCGCCAAAAGCCGTGCTGGCCGGCTTCCTGGCGGCGCTGACCAGCGACGAGAACACCTATTTCCTGCGTTCCTTCGAAGCACTGGGGCTGAGCGAGGCCGATTACCTGAACCCGGCATTGCACCCGGTCAGCCGGGCGATCATCGACACCATGAAGGCGTCCGAAGTCAGTTACGAACGCGCCATCATCTGCCTCTGCGTCGCCGAATGGTCCTATTTGAGCTGGTCGCAGCAACAGGCGAAAAAGCCGCGCGGCAGCCGTTTCTATCTGCAGGAATGGATCGACATCCATGTGCTGCCCGAGTTCGAGCAGTTCGTCGCCTGGCTGCGCGGCCAGGTGGACAGCTTTACCGACCGCAATGACGCCACGCTGGAGGAACTGGCCAGGCTGTTCCACCAGATGTGCGTGCTGGAACACCAGTTCTTCAGCGCCAGCCTCGACCCCGCAGCCGTAACCGAACAGGAGGTACCCCGTGTCTGCAAACGTATCTGCGAATAAGTCACTGTACGACCATCTAAAAACCCGGTGTGCCGATGACTGGAACGCCTATATCCAGCACGACTTCGTGCGCCAGCTGGGACAGGGAACCTTGCCCAAGGAATGTTTCCAGCACTATCTGAAGCAGGATTACCTGTTTTTGATCCAGTTCAGCCGTGCCTGGGGTCTGGCCGTATTCAAAAGCGAAGACCTGGACAGCATGCGCTACGCCCAGGCCGGTCTCAACGCCATGCTGGATACCGAAATCGGGTTGCATGTCGACTACTGCCGCGACTGGGGCATCAGCGAAAAACAGTTACAGGCGTTGCCGGAAGCCTCGGCCACAGTAGCCTACACCCGCTATGTACTGGATGCAGGATTCGCCGGCGATCTGCTCGACCTGCACGTGGCGCTGGCGCCCTGCATCATCGGCTATGCCGAAATCGCCAACTGGCTGACCGAACAGCCGGATACCCTCCGCGAAGGCAACCCGTACAACGCCTGGATCGAGATGTACCTGAGCGAGGAATATCAGCAGGCGGCCGCCACCGAACGTGAGCTGCTGGACAGGCTGGGGCAGGATCTTCCCGCCAGCCGTCTGGCCGCACTGGAACAGCGCTTTAGCACCGCCACCCGCATGGAAGTCAGTTTCTGGCAGATGGGCCTGGATCTGGCCGATTAAGCCCCCTGACACGCACAAAAAACGATAAAACCGGAGAGTGAGATGAGTACCCAACAGCCGAGTTCCATGCCCCTTAACCAGAGTGCACAGGTCGACAGGGACTCCGTGCAGCCCTTCCCGAAGTCCCGCAAGGTCTATGTTGAAGGCAGCCGCCCCGATATCCGCGTGCCGATGCGCGAAATCACCCTGGACGATACACCGACCGACATGGGCGGCGAAAAGAACGATCCGCTGTATGTCTACGACACTTCAGGCCCCTACACCGATCCGGACGCCTGCATCGACGTGCGCAAGGGCCTGGCACCGCTGCGTGAAAACTGGATTCTGGAACGTGACGACACCGAGCAGTTGGACGGACTGACCTCCGAATACGGCCGCGCCCGTGCCGCCGACTTGCGTCTGGACGAACTGCGCTTCGAGCTCACTCGCAAACCCCGTCGTGCCAAACCCGGAAGAAACGTGACCCAGCTGCACTACGCACGTCAGGGCATTATCACGCCGGAGATGGAATACATCGCCATCCGCGAGAACATGAAGCTGGCCAAGACCAAGGCTGAGGGCAACATCGTCGCCGAGCAGCATCCAGGCCATAACTTCGGCGCCTACCTGCCGGAGGAGATCACGCCGGAGTTCGTACGCCAGGAAGTGGCTGAAGGCCGTGCCATCATCCCGTGCAACATCAACCACCCGGAACTGGAACCGATGATCATCGGCCGCAACTTCCTGGTGAAGATCAACGGCAACATAGGCAACTCCGCAGTCACCTCCTCCATTGAGGAGGAAGTCGCCAAAATGACCTGGGGCACCCGTTGGGGCTCAGACACCATCATGGATCTGTCCACCGGCAAGAACATTCACGAAACCCGTGAATGGATCCTGCGCAACTCGCCGGTTCCCATCGGTACCGTGCCGATCTACCAGGCGCTGGAGAAGGTTAACGGCATCGCCGAAGACCTGAACTGGGAGGTATTCCGCGACACCCTGATCGAGCAGGCGGAACAGGGCGTGGATTACTTCACCATCCATGCGGGCGTGCTGCTGCGCTACGTGCCGCTGACCGCCAAGCGCATGACCGGCATCGTCTCCCGTGGCGGCTCCATCATGGCGAAATGGTGCCTGGCTCACCACGAGGAAAACTTCCTCTACACCCATTTTGAAGAGATCTGCGAGATCTGCAAAGCGTATGACGTAGCCTTTTCCCTGGGCGACGGCCTGCGTCCGGGCTCGGTCTACGACGCCAACGACGCCGCCCAGTTCGCTGAGCTGGAAACCCTGGGCGAACTGACCAAGATTGCCTGGCAGCACGATGTGCAGGTGATGATCGAAGGTCCGGGCCATGTGCCGATGCACATGATCAAGGAGAACATGGACAAGCAGCTGAAGGAGTGCCACGAAGCGCCCTTCTACACCCTGGGCCCATTGACCACCGACATCGCGCCGGGCTACGACCACATCACCTCCGGTATCGGCGCGGCGATGATCGGCTGGTACGGCTGTGCCATGCTCTGCTACGTGACGCCGAAGGAGCACCTGGGTCTGCCCAACAAGGATGACGTCAAGACCGGTATCATCACCTACAAGATCGCGGCGCATGCGGCCGATCTGGCGAAAGGTCATCCCGGCGCGCAAATCCGCGACAATGCCATGTCCAAGGCGCGCTTCGAATTCCGCTGGGAAGACCAGTTCAACATCGGTCTGGACCCGGACACTGCCCGTGCCTACCACGATGAAACATTGCCGAAGGAATCAGCCAAAGTGGCGCACTTCTGCTCCATGTGCGGACCCAAGTTCTGCTCCATGAAGATCTCCCAGGAGGTCCGTGAGCTGGATGATGCGCAGGTCGCGGCGATCAATGCCCAGGCGGAACAGGGCATGAAACAGAAGTCGGAAGAGTTCAAGGACAGCGGCGCCGAGATCTATCACAAGGTGTGACGGCTGCCGGCAGCGGTGCGCCAGGCTTACAAAGGCCTGCGCGCCGCGATCTGGACCGCTCGGCCGCTGCGGATCGATTCATCCGCCAGCACTTCGTAACCGGTCAGGCTCAGTAGCGCCAGCAAGTCATAGTCGTGATAGCGGTTGTGTTCGAAGTAATCCTCAAACAGGGCAGCCATCGCCTTGGCGTCCTGTTTTTCATCCAGTCGATCCTGACCAAATTTATGGGTCAGAAAACTGCCCAACGGCTGGCGCACCATATCAACCAGAATCAGTACACCACCCGGCTTAAGCCAGTCATGCAGTTGCTGCAACAGCACCAACGGCTGATGCAGTTCGTGCAATAAACGGTTCGCCAGCACCGCATCTATGGATTCGGCTTCAAACAGATCTGCCGGTGGGTCATTCAAATCAGCCACACGAATGCTGAAGTCGTAGTCGTCCTCGCAAGCCTGCTCCAGCATGTAAGGGGCTGCTTCAACCCCAACCAGATCCAGCTCGGGGCCGCTCAAGGACAAATCTCGCAGAAACAGCCCCGGGCCACAGCCCAGGTCTACCACCCGGCTGCCACGGGACAAAACAGGCTCTGCATGCTCTGCCCAGAAGCGGCGGAACAGGTCATCATGGTTGCGCGCATGTCCCTCTAGGGTTCGCTGAGCCGCCACAGAACCATCACCACCGTGGTGACGGGTCAAATAGTCCCTGAGGGTTTGAAGTTGATCCGACATTGATATCTCCCAAAAAACAAGGCCGGACAGTGCCCGGCCTTGAATCCTCTTCAGTGCAGCAGCCTGCAGATCAACTCAGCGAACGGCCATTGATATAGGCCTGCTCAGCCACAGCCGTCCATTTTTCAACCTGAGCCCGATAGGCCACGAAGGAGTCATACACTTTCTTGGTGATGGCATCCTTCTGCGCCTCTTCCGCCACCACTTCATCAGAGATTTCACGCAGCTTGCGCATCACGTCTTCCGGGAAGTTGCGCAGCTCGACGCCGTGCTCGCTCACGAGCTGTTCCAGCGCACGGTTGTTCTTCACCATGGACTCGGCCAGCATATCCTGGTTGGCTACCCGCAGTGCCGCACGCACAATTGCCTGCAGATCATCGGGCAGAGCCTCAAACGCTTCCTTGTTGATGAAACATTCCAGCGTGGTGCCCGGCTCATGCCAGCCCGGGTAGTAATAGTATTTAGCTGCCTTGTGCAGACCGAACGCCAAATCGTTGTACGGACCAACCCACTCGGTGGCATCAATGGCACCGGACTGCAGTGACGGGAATATCTCACCACCGGGCAGCAGTACCGGAGTACCACCGGCACGCTTGAGCACCTCGCCACCCAGGCCCGGGATACGCATTTTCAGACCCTTGAGGTCCTCAACGCTGTTGATCTCCTTGTTGAACCAGCCGCCCATCTGCACACCGGTGTTACCGGCAGCTCCGGCAACCAGGCCAAACTGGTCATACACTTCCTGCCACAGCTCCATGCCACCACCGTGGTAGAGCCAGCCGTTCATCTCCTGAGCCGTCAGACCAAAGGGTACGGCAGAGAAAAACTGAGCGGCCGTACTCTTGCCCTTCCAGTAATAGGCGGCACCATGACCCATTTCCGCCGTACCGCGGGAGACGGCATCAAAGATCTCCAATGCCCCGACCAGCTCACCGGCACCATACACCTTCACTTCGATGCGGCCATTGGTCATCTGCTTGATCATATCGGCCAGATGGTTGGCACCCGTGCCCAGGCCCGGGAAGTTTTTCGGCCAAGTGGTGACCATCTTCCATTTGTATTCCGGCGCGGCCATCGCCTTACCGGATACCAGGGTACCTGCTGCGACTGTAGCGGCTCCAGCACCCTGAATGAATTGTCTGCGTTTCACGGCTCTTGTTCCTTATGCTTTATAATTTGTTGTTAAGCGTGGATAACGTTTTTGAAATTAGCATGCTCTCATACAGGCTGCAATTACCTGAATGCAGGCCAGAACAGCACTTGAGCAGCATTGGGCCGATACCGTTTTCGTTGTTATACTCCTGACCTTCTGCTGATAATCGGATGTGACGGAGATGAACTCCTTCAACCTGCTCAAATCAATTGCTGAAGCCCGCTCTGACCTGCGCAAGTCTGAGCAGAAAGTGGCTGACTATGTGCTGGCCAACCCCAATGACGTAATTCACATGCGTATTGTGGATCTGGCATCCGAAGCACAAGTCAGTGAACCGACCGTAGTACGCTTCTGTCGTGCGCTGGATTACGATGGCTTTCAGGACTTCAAGCTGACACTGGCTCAGGGTCTCGCCAGCAACGCCAGCTATGAACAGTTCTCACTCGATTCCAAAGACACAGTGATCGAGTTTAAGCAGAAGATCTTCGACTCCATGATCGGCAACTTGATCAATATCCGCGATCAGCTTGATCCCGGCACCCTGGAAGAGGCGATCGACTGTCTGGCAAAGGCAAACCGGGTCGAGTTTTACGGTTTCGGGGCATCGGCACCGGTCTGTGCCGATGCCCAGCACAAGTTTTATCGGCTGATGGTATCGGCAGCTGCCTATTCCGACCCTCACATGCAGACCATTTCGGCCCTGACGCTTGGTGAAGGTGATGCCGTTGTAGCCATTTCCCAAACGGGCCGTACCAAGGATCTGCTGCATACCGTCAAACTGGTGAAGGACAAGGGCGCAACCGTGATTACCCTCTGTCCGGGCAACACCCCCCTTGCCGATCTGGCAACCATTCCCATTCATGTCGATGTGGAAGAGGACAAGGATCTGAGCACGCTGATGTCCTCGCGCGTCGTACACTTGGTCATCATTGATGTCCTGGCCGTTGGCGTGGCCATGAAACTGGGACCGGTACTGTTGGATCACCTCAAGACCATCAAACGCAGCCTGCGCAGCCTGCGCCAGAACGACAAGCGAATTCCCACCCTGCGCCGCGGATCAGACAGCGAGGATGACGGCGAATAGAGCCGTCATTCATCTCGCTGCAACACGAAGCCTCTACCCTGATGCATACCGGTGATTTGAAATTCGGCGCCGGTTAGGGTAAATAAAAAACTCCTGGAGTGTTTGCTGTCATCGGACAGACACCTTCTGTCTCCCGATAGCGGCAACCCTGAGATCGGAGAGAGGCTATGCTGATACGGAAAGAACAGGATCTGGACCCGATTCAGACTGAGGTTTTCGACATCATGGTTGGATACGATGTTGAACAGAAAATCCGGCGCAAGCAACACGCGACCAAACGCCTGCTTGAGGCCCGAAGAGCCATTGAGCGTCATCAGGAGGAAAAGGAGCTGATGACCTGGCTTGACCGCGAATCCTGGTTCGACGACGAACGCTGAACCAATAGTGAAGCCAGCTTGATTGCTGGCTTCACTCTTTCCGCTCTCAGGAGCGGGGGTAGAGGATATTCAGCGGTACCGACCCACCACCATCGACCACGACGGCGGCATGCTCACGTGTCAGCTGACGAGGTTCTGATACACCGCAGGCATGGGCAATCATTTCAACTTCATGCACCAGGTTGTGGTGAAAGTTGGCTACCCGCTCTGCCTTTACGTCCGGTACCAGCCCTTTGTGCAGTTTGGGGTTGTGAGTGGTAATGCCGGTGGGGCAGCTGTTTTTGTTGCACTGCAATGCCTGAATACAGCCCAGCGCAAACATGAAACCACGTGCGGTCACTACAAAGTCAGCCCCCAGACAGATCGCTGCCGCCACATCGGTCGGGTTGATCAACTTGCCCGATGCGATCACCCGCACCCGGTTGCGCAGGTTATGCTGGATAAGTTTATTGACCAGCAGCGGAAGACTCTCGCGCAGTGGTAGGCCAACGCTGTCCATCAGCGGCATGGGGGCTGCCCCGGTGCCGCCGTCAGCACTGTCCAGGGTAATGAAATCCGGTGCCGACTCACTGCCTCGATTTGACACAGCTTCACAGAATGCATCCAGCCAATCCGTACTGCCCAGCACCAGCTTGAAGCCGACCGGTTTTCCGGTCACTTCACGCACATGTGCAATAAAATCCAGCAGGTCATCAATACTGGATATTTCCGGGTGGCGATTGGGGCTGATCGAGGCCTGCCCTTCCGGAATGCCACGCGCCTCGGCAATCTCGGCTGTCACCTTGTCACCCGGCAATATGCCGCCCTTGCCCGGCTTGGCACCTTGGCTCAGCTTGATTTCGAACATTTTGACCTGTTCAATCGCGGCCATTTTCGCCAGGCGCGCATCGTCAAGCCGTCCCTGTTCATTCCTGACGCCGTACTTGGCAGTGCCAATCTGAAATACGATATCGCAGCCACCGGTCAGGTGATGCTTCGACAGGGCGCCTTCACCGGTATTCATCCAGCAACCCGCTTTTGCTGCTCCCATCGACAATGCCTGTACCGCAGGTGCCGACAGAGCACCAAAACTCATGCCCGAAATATTGAGAAAGGATGGCGCATCGTAGGGCTGCCGGCAGTAGGGCCCAATCCGCATCGGTTGTGTACTGGCCGCATCTTCACTCAGTGTCGGAAACGGGCAGTTCAGGAAGTAATAAGTCCCCGGCTTGCGCAGATCCCGTGTCGAACCAAAGGCCACCGTATTATCAATATTTTTCGCCGCCCGATAGACCCAGGAACGCTGGGCACGATTGAACGGCATCTCTTCACGGTCCATGGCAAAAAAATACTGACGCAAAAATTCGCCCAGTGTTTCGAACAGGTAGCGGAATCGCCCCAACAAGGGATAGTTGCGCCGTATGGTATGTGCCGTCTGGCGCTTGTCTATCTGATACATAATCACGCCAACAATAAGCAGGACAACAATCAGCAACAGCACGACAACACCAATAAGCGCAATAAAGTCGATCGCCAGCATGAAGATGGTTTCGTTCATTTCAGTCCCTGTCAGCCTGGTTGGTGCCCCCTATCCTACCGCTCAGCCAGAGGAACAGCCATGGTCCGGTAGCGCAAAAGGCGGTCTTTCCTCCATTTCACTGAAGGGTTAAGCTGACACGAACAGATGGATGGAGCCACTGCCGTTATGCACGTACAAAAAGTTGTGGTGTTGCACGGTCTCTACATGTCAGGACTGGTGATGCGCCCTTTATGCAGGCGCCTGCATAAACAGGGTTATCAGACACTCAACCTGACCTACAACACACTGTCGCCCGATCTGGATACGATCTGCACTCGAATCGATCAGTTTATCGACAACGAGCCCACCGCTTTCGTCTGCCATTCCATGGGAGGTTTGATTGCACGGCGCTACCTTGAACGCAACAGCAAACAGAGCCACTGGGTCGACTCGGTCATTACGCTGGGCACCCCTCACAAGGGCAGTCATCTGGCTCGTGAGATTCATGATTCCAGGTTCAAGGGGATGCTTAAAAACAGCATCGAATATTTGTTGGCCGACAATCATCACTGGCCCTTTAAAGCCCGGCTATACAGCATCGCAGGCGACCTTCCTGTGGGACTGATGCCTTTGCTGAGCAGGGATTCGATATCCGACGGGACCGTCCTGATTGATGAAACCCGTGTCACCGGCATGACCGAACACAAGGTCTTTCCCCTCACTCACACCAGCCTGATTTACTCACGTCGGGTACTGAATTACATCGTTGAAACACTGCAACGACCAACCTCGACTGTGGCTGATGATTGAGTTGAGCTATGGCAAGCAGCGGGCTTTTAAATTGTCCTTTCGGTGAGTATTGGCCCATTATCCATACTGTATGGTCAAGAATACGGAGCCTCACTCATGCCTTCAGTCAGGCGACAGACACAATCTGAAATAATCAGCCCCCCATTTCGTTGGGGCTGGTTACTGCTGACTTGGGTCTGTATTGCCCTGGCCTTGATCGGCGCCCTGTTGCCGGGATTGCCCACCACCATCTTCGTACTGGTCGCCGCCTGGAGTGCTTCGCGCTGCTCACCCCGCCTGCGCGGCTGGTTGGAACAACATCGACTGCTTGGCCCATGTCTGCACAACTGGGAACAGGGTGGCTTTATCGATCGACGCACCAAATGGACCGCCAGTATCGGCATGTTTGTGGCTCTTTGTATCGTACTAATCAGTATCCGCCACCCTGTATTGCTCCTGAGCATTCTGGTTTTCATCACCATCGGCGCAGTCGTTGTCTGGTCACGACCCGAGCCGGTCATGGACGAGTTAAAGCGGAATGACCACCGCGACTCAACATGAGAGGCCCACACTTCGCGGATACAAAAATGCCCTGCACTGCAGGGCATTTTTCATTGTGACACAGGTATCTTTTATTCCACCGTAACCGATTTGGCCAGATTGCGTGGCTGATCCACATCCGTGCCCTTGAGAACGGCTACGTGGTATGACAGCAATTGCAATGGCAATGTAAAGGCTATCGGATCCAGTATGGCTGGCATCTCGGGAAGATGGATCACATGTACACCATCCTCTGGCTGGATGCTTTGCTCGCAACCGGCAAACACAAACAGTTCACCGCCTCGGGCACGTACTTCCTGTAGATTGGCCTTGAGCTTGTCCAGCATGCCATTGCGAGGCGCCACCGCGATGACCGGCATCTCCTTATCCACCAGCGCCAGCGGGCCATGCTTGAGTTCACCAGCCGGGTAGGCCTCGGCATGAATGTAAGAGATCTCTTTCAGCTTGAGAGCTCCCTCCATTGCCACCGGATACAGACTGTTACGACCAAGAAACAATGCATGGTGCTTTTCGGCAAAGTGCGTCGACATCTGCTCAATCGCACCATCCAGCTGCAGCAGCTGTTGCAGCAGTTCAGGCAATTGCTGCAGGGCTGCGATCAGCTCGGTTTCACGCTCAGCGGTCAGGCTGTGACGACGCCCCAACGCAATGGTGGTCAACATCAGGGCAACCAGCTGGGAGGTAAATGCCTTGGTAGACGCCACCCCGATTTCAGGGCCGGCATTGGTCATCAGGCTAAGATCAGACTCCCGCACCAGTGAACTGCCCGGCACATTGCAGATTGCCAGTGTGGCCAGCACGCGCTGTTTTACTTCACGCAGTGCCGCCAGGGTATCGGCCGTTTCACCAGACTGGGACAGGGTCAACAGCAGAGTCCCCTCAGGCAACACTACCGGGCGGTAACGGAATTCACTGGCCACCTCAACCATACAGGGGATGCCCACCAGATCTTCAATCCAGTATTTGGCTACCATCCCGGCATGGTAGCTGGTACCGCAGGCCACGATCTGCACCTGTTTCACCTGATCAAACACTGCACTTGCGCCACTGCCAAACGCTTGCTCCAGCAAGAGGCCCGAGGCGGTGCGCCCTTCCAGTACCGCCTGCATAACCCGCGGTTGCTCGTAAATTTCCTTGAGCATGAAATGGCGAAACTCGCCCTTATCGGCATTGCCCAGTCCATGCTCGAAGGTGGTCACAGCACGTTCGACCACGTCTCCACTGGCATCAAATACCTGAATGCGCTCAACCTCCAGCACCGCGATATCACCATCTTCAAGGAACATGAAGCGGTCGGTGACCGGCAGCAGTGCAAGCTGGTCGGAGGCGATGAAATTTTCGCCAATGCCAACCCCAATCACCAGCGGGCTGCCCTTGCGCGCGGTCAGCAGTTGCTCCGGGCTATCGGCATGAATCACGCCCAGTGCAAAAGCGCCTTCCAGATAACTCAACGTCTGGCGCAATCCATCCACTAAGGTCAGACCTTGTTTGAGCTCGCGATCCAGAAGGTGGGCAACCACTTCGGTATCGGTTTCCGAGGTGAAGACATAGCCCTGCTGCTGCAGCTCACGTTTGAGCGGCTCGAAGTTTTCGATAATGCCGTTGTGTACCACCGCCAGGCGCTCGCCGGACATGTGCGGGTGAGCATTCTGTTCCGATGGTTTGCCGTGGGTCGCCCAACGGGTGTGGGCGATACCCAGATGCCCGGCCAGCGGCTGCTTCTCACAAGCCTCAGCAAGCGCCTGTACTTTACCAATACGGCGCAGGCGGCTGATCTGACCATGGTCCAGCACCGCCATACCGGCTGAGTCATAACCACGGTACTCAAGGCGACGCAGACCTTCCAGCAGAATTCCGGCCACGGAGCGCGCCGCAATGGCGCCTACAATTCCACACATGCTCAGGATCCTTTCTTCTGCGGGCGCACCCAGTTATCAAGATTGATCTGCTTGCCACGGGCCACCGCCAGCTGGTTGTCAGTCACGGTTTTGGTTACGGTAGAGCCAGCGCCGATGGTTGCACCAGCACCAATATTGACCGGTGCCACCAGCGAGCTGTTGGAACCAATAAAGGCACCATCGCCGATACGGGTAAGGGACTTGTTAACACCATCATAGTTGCAGGTGATGGTACCGGCTCCGACATTAACCTCTCGACCGATCTCGGCATCGCCGATATAGGTCAGGTGGTTGATCTTGGAGCCCTCTCCAATACGAGCCTTCTTGGTTTCTACAAAATTGCCTATCTTGCCGCCTTTGGCCAATTCGGTACCTGGACGAAGCCGAGCAAAGGGGCCGATCTGCGCATTGTCACCCACAGTAGCGCCATCAATCATCGAATTGGCTTCTATACGACAACCTGCCCCAATCACCGCATTACGGATCAGGCAGTTGGGGCCAATTTCAACACCATCACCCAGCAGTACCTCGCCTTCGAACACCGCGTTGATATCGATCAGCACGTCACAACCGGTTTTCAGCACACCACGGACATCAATACGGGCAGGGTCGGCTAAGGTCACGCCTTCAGCCATCAGCATTTCGGCCTGCTGCTGCTGGAACCAGCGTTCCAGCTGAGCCAGTTGCAGACGATTATTGACGCCCTGTACCTCCTGCTCGGCTTTCGGCTGGATGGCGCGCACTCGCATGCCTTCTTCTGCCGCCATGGCGATCACATCGGTGAGGTAGTATTCGCCCTGAGCGTTATTCGCAGACAGACGTGGCAGCCACTCATGCAGCGCCGCAGACGGCAGCGCCAGAATACCGGTGTTCACCTCACGGATCAGCTTTTGCTGTTCGCTGGCCTCCTTGTGCTCAACAATGGCCACCACATCGCCAACTGCATTGCGAATGATTCGACCATATCCGGCTGGGTCTTCAAGATTCACTGTCAGCAGCCCAAGGTCGCCCTGTGAAGCAATACCTGTCAGCTGCTGCAGCGTTTCAGGACGCGTCAGTGGTACATCGCCGTACAGAATCAGTACAATCGAGTCGTTGCCGATCTGCGGCATCGCCTGAGCCACGGCATGGCCTGTCCCCAACTGCTCATGCTGCCAGACAAGATTCACTGCCTGACCCTTCATTGCCTGTTCAACCTGCTCACCGCCGTGTCCAATCACCACATGCAGCGCTTCAGCCTGAAGTGCCCGGGCACGATCAATAACATGCTGCAACATCGGCTTTCCTGCCAGTCGGTGCATCACTTTCGGCAACGCCGATTTCATGCGACTGCCCTGTCCGGCAGCCAGAATCACTACATCCGTTTTCATCATCCACAACTTGTCTGTTTGCGGCCCTGACACCTGTCAGGGCCCATTGATTCAAGAGTTGTCAGGCACTTTAGCGTATACTCGAAATCGATCAATCCTTTTTGTCACTCAAAAATTGACAATATGAACCAGCAGATTTTTGAACAGCTCGGTCTGAGTGAACGTGATGTCAGCATTTACAAGGCCTTGCTTGCATTGGGACCCAGTGCAATACGAACCGTTGCTGAACGCGCAGGTGTCAATCGCGGGACAACCTATGAGTGTCTTAAAAGCCTGCAACAGCGTGGAGTCGTCACCTACCTGCCCAAGGGCAAACGCCGCTATTTTTCAGCGCGAGAGCCAGAAGTATTACTCCAGTTGGCACAAGAGCGACGCCAGCAACTTGATCAGGCGATCAATCAGCTGAAAGGCAGTGTGATACCCGAACTGCACCACCTTAAACCTGAATTCAGCGTCGCCAATGTGGAGTTTTATGAAGGGGATGCCGGGATTGAGCAGGTCCTGCGCGATATTCTCAACCGTGTTGGTGATCAGGATGAACGTGTCTACTCGGTGTTTTCCTCCAAGCCGATTCGACCCCTGTTGTACCGTCCATTTCCCAACTTCACGGCTCAGCGGGTCGCCCGCAAAATTCGCGTGCGGGTGATTGCGATCGGTGATGGAGGTGAGAGCGCCGAGTACTCGGAACGTAAATGGATACGAACAGAGGGTTCAGTTGATGCGGCATACATTGCAATTTACCCACCACGCTGCGCCATTATTTCGTTGGCTTCTGACAATTACCCTACCGCAGTGGTGATCGACTCACGTGAAGTTGCCGCTGCCCAGCAGATCATATTCAACACGCTGTGGGGCTTACTCTAGCGAAAGCACGCAACATGATTTCTGCAACGCTTCATAGCCGTCACGTAATATCCAGATACAAAAAAAGCAGCCCTGAGGCTGCTTTTTGCATGCAGTCGAAAGGTTGGTTATTTACCAATCTTGCGACGAATCTGCTGCAGAGTGCGAAGCTGAGCCGCTGCTTCAGCCAGCTGAGCCGCAGCACGTGAGTATTCGAACTCGCCGGTCTTGTCAGCCATGGCATGCTCAGCATGCTTCTGGGCTTCAAGCGCGGCAGCTTCACTCAGGTCACCCGCACGCAGTGCAGTATCAGCAAGCACTGTCACTTTATGCGGCTGTACTTCGATAAAGCCACCGGAGACGTAGAATACATCTTCCTCACCGCCCTGCTTGCGCAGCTCGACAGGGCCTGGTTTCAGTTCCGTCAGAAGCGGAGCGTGACCCGGATAGATACCCAGGTCACCCAGGCTACCTGTCACGGAGACGAACTCGATCAGGCCGGAGAAGATCTGCTCTTCGGCACTTACGATGTCACAATGAACAGTCATAGCCATCTTGATTACCTCTTAAAAGGTTCCGCGCGGAACTTACAGGCCCTTCGCTTTCTCAACAGCTTCGTCGATGGTGCCAACCATGTAGAACGCCTGTTCCGGCAGATGATCATATTCACCTTTCAGAATGCCGTCGAAGCCACGGATGGTTTCCTTCAGAGACACGTATTTACCCGGAGAACCGGTGAATACTTCGGCCACGAAGAACGGCTGAGACAGGAAGCGCTGAATCTTACGCGCACGGGATACAGTCTGCTTGTCTTCTTCAGACAGCTCGTCCATACCCAGAATCGCGATGATATCCTTCAGCTCCTTGTAGCGCTGCAGGGTCTGCTGAACGCCACGAGCGATTTCGTAGTGTTCCTGACCGATAACCAGCGGATCCAGCTGACGAGAGGTGGAGTCCAGCGGGTCGATCGCCGGGTAGATACCCAGCTCCGCGATTTGACGAGACAGTACTACAGTCGCATCAAGGTGGGAGAAGGTGGTTGCCGGAGACGGGTCAGTCAAGTCATCCGCCGGTACGTATACCGCCTGGATAGACGTGATGGAACCGGTCTTGGTAGAGGTGATACGTTCCTGCAGAACGCCCATCTCTTCCGCCAGAGTCGGCTGGTAACCTACCGCAGAAGGCATACGACCCAGCAGTGCCGATACTTCGGTACCCGCCAGGGTGTAACGGTAGATGTTGTCGACGAACAGCAGTACGTCACGGCCTTCATCACGGAATTTTTCCGCCATGGTCAGACCGGTCAGAGCTACACGCAGACGGTTACCCGGCGGCTCGTTCATCTGGCCGTAGACCATCGCTACCTTGGACTTGTCGAACTGCTCAACGTTTACAACGCCAGCTTCCTGCATCTCATGGTAGAAGTCGTTACCCTCACGAGTACGCTCACCAACGCCCGCAAATACGGACAGACCAGAGTGCTGAGTCGCGATGTTGTTGATCAGCTCCATCATGTTTACGGTCTTGCCTACACCGGCACCACCGAACAGACCGACCTTACCACCCTTGGCGAACGGGCAAACCAGGTCGATAACCTTGATGCCGGTTTCCAGCAGCTCGTTAGTAGCTGCCTGGTCCGCGTAAGACGGCGCCTTACGGTGGATGGCGTAACGCTCTTCTTCACCGATCGGACCACATTCGTCGATCGGCTCACCCAGAACGTTCATGATACGACCCAGGGTGGCAGTACCGACCGGTACAGATACCGGAGCGCCAGTGTTGGTCGTTTCCAAACCACGGCTCAGACCTTCAGTCTGACCCATGGCAATTGCACGTACGACACCGTCGCCCAGCTGCTGCTGAACTTCCAGTGTCAGGCCGGTTTTTTCGACGGTCAATGCGTCGTAAACCTTCGGCACGTTGTCACGCGGGAATTCCACGTCTACAACCGCACCGATAATCTGAACAATACGTCCGCTACTCATGTTCGGATCCTCTTAACTTTTAAACCTGTTCACTGCATCAAACAGCAGCAGCACCACCGACGATCTCGGAAATTTCCTGAGTAATCGCCGCCTGACGAGCCTTGTTGTATACCAGTTGAAGCTCGTCGATCAGGTTGCCGGCGTTGTCGGTTGCATTCTTCATCGCCAGCATTCGGGCTGCCTGTTCACAGGCGTTGTTCTCAACCACGGCCTGATAGACCAAGGACTCGATGTAACGCGTCAGCAGGCCGTTCAACAGCTCCTTCGCGTCCGGTTCGTACAGATAGTCCCAGTGATGGTTGAGCGTCTTGTCATCGTCTTCCGCCTTCAGCGGCAGCAGCTGCTCAACGCCAGGCTTCTGGGTCATGGTGTTCACGAAATCGTTGGATACGATGAACAATTGATCCAGCTTGCCTTCGTCGAAGTTATCCAGCATCACCTTGACCGAACCGATCAGCTGTTCCAGTTCCGGCGCATCGCCGAGACCGCCCTTCGCAGCAACGACGTTACCGCCGTAGTTACGGAAGAAGGTGATTGCCTTAGAGCCCAGTGCACAGATATCGACTTCGATATTCCTGTCGTGGAACTCTTTCATTTTGCTTACAGCTGCCTTGAACGCATTCACGTTCAAACCGCCACAGAGGCCACGGTCGGATGCCACAATAATGAAGCCGACACGTTTGACCTCACGCTCCTGCATGTAGAGGTGCTTGTATTCAGGGTTGGCTTTCGCCAGATGCTGAATAACACCACGGATGCTCTGGGCGTACGGACGGGAAGACTGCATGCGATCCTGGGCTTTACGCATCTTCGATGCAGCAACCATTTCCATGGCGCTGGTGATTTTGCGCGTGCTGCCAATGCTCGCAATCTGCGTCTTAATCTCTTTTCCGACTGCCATAGTTCCGCCTATTAAACTTGAATCAGTATTGGACCGGCCGGTGTATCTGGCCGGTCACCAGCTCTGACGAGCAATTACCAAGTTTGGGTAGACTTGAACTTCTCGATGCCAGCCTTGAACTGAGCCGCGATTTCGTCGTCGTAACCGCCTTTCTCGTTCACTTTCGCCATCAGATCAGCGTGTTCGCTGTTGAAGTAGGCGACCAGGGCTGCTTCGAATGCACCGATCTTGTCCAGCTCGACACCTTTCAGGAAGCCTTCGTTGGCAGCGTACAGGCTCAGACCCATCTCGGCGACGGACATCGGAGAGTACTGTTTCTGCTTCATCAGCTCGGTTACGGCCTGGCCGTGTTCCAGCTGGTTACGAGTAGCATCATCCAGGTCGGAAGCGAACTGCGCGAACGCTGCCAGCTCACGGTACTGAGCCAGTGCCAGACGCACACCGCCACCCAGCTTCTTGATGATCTTGGTCTGGGCAGAACCACCCACTCGGGATACGGACAGACCTGCGTTGATCGCAGGACGTACGCCAGAGTTGAACAGGCTGGCTTCCAGGAAGATCTGGCCATCGGTGATGGAGATTACGTTAGTCGGTACAAACGCAGATACGTCACCACCCTGGGTTTCGATGATCGGCAGCGCGGTCAGAGAACCGGTCTGGCCTTTCACTTCACCCTTGGTGAACTGTTCAACGTAGTCAGCATTTACACGGGACGCACGCTCCAGCAGACGGGAGTGCAAGTAGAATACGTCACCCGGGTATGCTTCACGGCCCGGCGGACGACGCAGCAGCAGAGAGATCTGACGGTATGCCCAAGCCTGCTTGGTCAGGTCGTCAAATACGATCAGCGCGTCTTCACCGCGGTCACGGAAGTATTCACCCATGGTCGCACCGGCGTACGGTGCCAGGTACTGCATGGCAGCCGGATCAGCAGCGCCTGCAGCGACAACGATGGTGTGATCCATCGCACCGTGCTCTTCCAGCTTGCGCACCACGTTGGCGATGGTGGACTGCTTCTGTCCGATCGCAACGTAGATACACTTGATGCCGGTACCTTTCTGGTTGATGATCGCATCGATCGCAATTGCGGTCTTACCGATCTGACGGTCACCGATGATCAGCTCACGCTGGCCACGGCCAACCGGTACCATCGCGTCAATCGCTTTCAGACCGGTCTGAACCGGCTGATCTACGGACTGACGTGCAATTACACCCGGCGCTACCTTCTCAACCGCGTCGGTGAGCTTGGTATTGATCGGTCCCTTGCCATCGATCGGGTTACCCAGCGCGTCAACAACGCGACCAAGCAGTTCCGGACCAACCGGCACTTCAAGAATACGACCGGTACAACGTGCGGTCATGCCTTCGACCAGACCCTGATAGTCGCCCAGTACTACGGCGCCGACAGAGTCGCGCTCCAGGTTCAGTGCCATACCGTAGACACCGCCCGGGAATTCGATCATCTCGCCGTACATAACGTCGGCAAGACCGTGGATCAGGATAATACCATCGGATACGCTGACGATGGTGCCCTCGTTACGGGCTTCAGAAGACACATCAAGTTTCTCGATGCGCTTCTTGAGAATC
This sequence comes from Marinobacterium iners DSM 11526, assembly GCF_900107855.1. Lineage (GTDB taxonomy): Bacteria > Pseudomonadota > Gammaproteobacteria > Pseudomonadales > Balneatricaceae > Marinobacterium > Marinobacterium iners. The sequence continues at coordinate 31,457 of NZ_FNRJ01000021.1, forward strand.
TCGCTGATCTCAGATGGATTCAGTTGCTGCATTGTTATTCCTCACACTCAGGAATTCATCGCTTCGGCCAGTTTCGCCAGTCGTGCGCGAACGGAACCGTCGATCACAAGGTCATCAGAGCGAACAACCACACCCCCGATGATGGACTTATCCACCTGGGATGTAAGCTTCACTTCACGACCCAACTTGGTGCTGAGGGCCTTGGCCAGTTTCTCCTGCTGTGCATCTTCAAGCGGGAAAGCCGTGGTCAGGTCAACATCGACCTTTTTCTCCAGATTGGCTTTCAGGCGCTCGAACTGCACGGAGATCTCTGGCAGCAGGCTCAGCCGGCCGTTTTCGGCCAACAGACGAACAAAGTTCTTGCCTGCTTCATCCGCCTTGGCATCGAGCACTGACAGTACAACGTCAGCTTTTTGCTCGCCGCTCAGGGACGGATTGCTCAGCACTCGGGTCATCAGGCTGTCACTGGCCGCCATGGCGACAAGTGACAGTGTCTGAGACCATTGATCGAGGTTGCCCTTCTCACGCGCATATTCGAATGCGGCTTTGGTGTAGGGCCGGGCGACTGTATTGAGTTCAGCCATCGTAAACCTCGCTTAAAGCTCAGCTGCCAGTTTCTCAACCAGCTTAGCGTGCGCTTTTTCGTCAACAGAGGCTTCCAGAATCTTTTCAGCACCGGCAATTGCCAGTGTAGCCACCTGAGCGCGCAGTGTTTCGCGTGCACGGTTGACTTCCTGTTCGAGTTCAGCCTGAGCAGATGCTTTCACACGGTCGGCTTCGACACGTGCCTGCTCCTTGGCTTCTTCGATGATCTGGTTAGCCCGCTTGTTGGCCTGTTCAATGATGGCGGCTGCCTCTTCCTTGCTTGCACGCATTCCGTCAGCTGCTTTTTCCTGTGCCAGCTGGAGATCACGTTTAGCACGGTCGGCCGCATCAAGCCCTTCGGCAATCTTCTTCTTACGCTCAGCCAGGGCACCGGTAATCGGTGGCCAGACGTATTTCATACAAAATACGACGAAGAGGAAGAATGCAATGGCCTGACCAATGATGGTGAGATTGATATTCACGCCATTACCTCTCGCGGTTGTCTGTTCAAGTAGTTACCCCCGCAGGGGCGCAGTGCCATTCGAACTACTTAATTAAGCAACAGCGAACAGGACGTACAGACCCAGACCAACACCGATCATCGGGATCGCGTCAACCAGGCCCATTACGATGAAGAACTGAGTACGCAGCAGAGGAACCAGTTCAGGCTGACGAGCAGCACCTTCCAGGAACTTGCCACCCAGGATACCGATGCCGATAGCAGCACCAATAGCACCCAGACCCAGCATCAGCGCAGCAGCGATATACAGCATTGCTTCCATTTTTTCTCTCCAACTATTTTCAAGGTTAAGTTAGTTAGTTTTGCAAAGGTAAATCGGTTGTTCAGTAAACTCTATCCGTTACAACTCAGTGATCATCATGCGCCATGGCGAGGTACACAATTGTCAGCACCATGAAGATGAACGCCTGCAGAGTAATAACCAAGATATGGAAGATCGCCCAGGGTACAGACAGCACCCACTGCGCCCAAAACGGCAGCAGCGCGATCAGGATGAAGATCATTTCGCCCGCGTACATGTTGCCGAACAGTCGCAGTGCCAGTGACACCGGTTTGGCAAGCAGACCAACCAGCTCAAGGAACAGGTTGAACGGAGCAAATATTTTCGGCAGCGGCTGGAATGAAAGCTCAGCCAGGAACCCGCTCACACCTTTCTGCTTGATGCTGTAGTAAACAATCAGGGCAAACACGCTCAATGCCATGCCGCCGGTAGCGTTCACGTCAGTGGTCGGTACAATTTTCATGTACTCAACACCCATCTGCGCAAAGATGTAAGGCACCCAGTCAACCGGCACCAGGTCCATCAGGTTCATCAGGAAAATCCAGACGAAGATGGTCAGTGCCAGTGGGGCAATTACGGCATTCTTGTGGTGAAAGATGCTTTTAACGTTCTCATCGATGAACTCGATCAGAGTTTCAACGAAGTTCTGCGCCCCCCCAGGAACACCGGCTGTCATACTTTTGGCCACCTTGCGGAAGAACCATATAAACAGCAGGCCCAGCCCCACGGACCACAGCATTGTATCGACGTTGATCGCCCAGAAACCCATCTCTGCCGCTTCCTGCGCACCGTGCGCGAAGCTCCAACCGTTTTCGGGATGATTCCCGAACGTCAAGTTGGTCAAGTGATGGGAAATGTATTCTGAGGATGTAACTGTTCCACTTGCCATTCTCAGTATCTCTCATTCAAAGTTTCAGGAACTGTGTCTGCACTGCTTCAGCTGCAGTATCCATCCGGATAGCTGCAGCAGTATGAAGGTGCCAAATAGGGGAAATGGGCTCAAAGGCTGAACCAGCATGAAGGTTGCACTGAACAGCGCAACCGCCAGCATCATTTTCCCTATTTCGCTCGCATACATACGAATCACGATGCGATGGGCGTTATCGGCGTCCTGGCTGGAAAATGCCCGCCAGGCAAAATACAGATTCGGAATCAGGTAAAGCAGACCACCCAGCAGGGCCGAATATGCTTGTGTCACCCCGAGCAACAAACAGGCCATAGATACACTGAGTATCAACACGGCCTGTTGCAGGAAGATTCGCTTGAATCCCTTGATGCTGCGCCTGTCACGTACACTGACAGCCGCTTTTGGGACTTGCTCCGCTGTACTCTTCCTCAATCCTGATCCTGTATCGTCCGAAACAGTGCCCAAATAGCGGGCAGATTATAGGCATTCCCCCCCTGTTTCTCAACTGAAACCCGGAAGATTTGCACTAAGGTCTTACCCTAAGCCAGTACGACTGGATATTACCTGATGCGGGTCAGCCAATCAGCTGCAGGATTGCATCGAGTTCATCACGAGACTTGAAATTGATTGAAATCTTACCCTTGCCGCTTGCCGTCGCATTGATCTTGACGGGTACAGAAAAACGCTGAGACAGCTCTCCTGCAAGCTGCTGCAGCTGTTCGTCTGGCTGCTTTGACGGCTTTTCTTCGGCATCAGCGGGTTGCTGAAAACGCTTCACCAACAACTCGGTTTCGCGTACCGAAAGCCCTCTGGTGACGACCTCATCTGCCGCCTTGATCTGAACCAGCCCTTCCAGGGCCAGCAATGCCCTCGCATGGCCCATTTCGATATCGCCATACTCCAGCATTTTTTTGACCTCATCAGTCAAATTCATCAACCGGAGCAGGTTGGTAATCGTGGAGCGGGACTTGCCAACGGCATCAGCGACCTGCTGCTGGGTCAGCTCAAACTCGGTCTGCAGACGATGCAGCGCGATCGCTTCCTCGATTGGGTTGAGATTTTCACGCTGAATGTTTTCAATCAGGGCCATGGCGATGGCCGCTTCATCGGGCACATCGCGGATAATCACCGGGATTGTGCTCAATCCCGCCATCTGTGCCGCTCGCCAGCGCCTCTCACCTGCGATGATTTCGTAACGTCCCTCCGCTACCGGCCGGACCACAATCGGCTGCATGACGCCCTGGGCACGAATCGAGTTTGCCAGCTCTTCCAATGCCTGAGGTTCTAGATCACGCCGCGGCTGATAACGACCACGCTGGATTTCATCCAGTGGCATCTGTCGCAAGTCACCCTGCTTGTCTGCGGCCTGACGTGCCTCGGTCTGTTCCGCGTAAGGTGAGTCTTCTGCCGCCACATCAGACAGCAACGCATCCAGCCCGCGCCCCAGTCCCCGTTTTTTCGCTACCATCATTCAGCTTCCTGTTCCGTTGTCACCACCGCCTCTGCGGTGCGTTCCCGATCCGTACGGCGAATCAATTCACCAGCCAGAGCCAGATAGGCCAGAGCCCCGCGGGAGCTCTTGTCATACTGCAGCGCCGGCAGACCATGGCTTGGCGCTTCAGCCAGACGCACATTACGGGGGATCACCGTGCGATAGACCTTATCCCCGAAATACTCCACCAAGTGAGTGGATACATCCTTCGTCAGGCTCATGCGCGGATCGTACATGGTGCGCAGTATGCCCTCGATCTTCAGCTCCGGATTAAGGCGCTGATTGATCTTGTTGATGGTCCCGACCAGTGCACTGATCCCCTCCAGTGCATAGTACTCACACTGCATAGGAATGATCACACCGGATGATGCCGCCAGTGCGTTGACCGTCAGCAGATTGAGTGACGGCGGGTTGTCGATCAGGATGAAGTCATAGTCATCCATCACCGGCATCAGTGCCATCTTGAGCCGGAATTCACGCCGCGGGAGCTGCAGCAGCTCAACCTCGGCAGCCGTCAGGTCGCCATTGGCACCGATCAGATGATAGCCGCACAGGGTATCCTTGATGATCGCATTGGCGGCATCGGTCTGATCTGTCAGGAGCTCATACACCGAATGTTCCAGTTGATGCTTGTCGATGCCGCTGCCCATGGTGGCATTCCCCTGGGGGTCCAGATCGATCATCAGTACCCGTTTGCGGGTCGCGGCAAGAGATGCCGCCAGGTTGACGCAGGTGGTGGTTTTACCCACACCACCCTTCTGATTGGTGATTGTGATGATCTTGGCCACGTTCAGATTCTCCCAAGGATCAGCAGGTGTCGCTCGCCATCGGTATCCGGCAGGTTAAGCCGGTGTACGTCCTGCAATGAAAACCCTGCCGGTATCTGTTCGAGTTCGGCTTCAGGATACAGTCCTTTCATCGCCAGAAACACTCCACTTGGCGCGGCCAAATGACCGCTGAGTGTCAGCATGTCAGAAATGGAAGCAAAGGCGCGTGAAACTATCATGTCGAAAGGGGCTGCCTCTACCTGTTCCACTCGACCGTTGATAACGGTCAGATTATCCAGCCCCAACTCGATTCGCACCTGCTGCTGAAACCGAGTCTTCTTGCCGTTACTGTCCAGTGTGGTGACATCAAGATCGGGACGGCAGATCGCCAGCGGAATACCGGGCAGACCGGGGCCACTGCCCACATCGAGCAGACGTCCCGAGCCAATCCAGGGCAGAATGCTCAAGCTGTCCACCAGGTGACGGCTGATCATCTCCTGCGGATCACGTACAGCGGTCAGGTTGTATGCCTTGTTCCACTTCACCAGCAATTGATGATAGGCCAGCAGGCGCTCGACTTGTGTTTCGTTGAGGTCGAGTTTCAGTTGTTTCAGCGCCTGCTCCAGCGTGTGGCGATACCGATCCATCAATGTTGCACCTGTGTCCTGTTATGGCTGAGTTGGCGTTTTTTCAGATATACCAGCAGCAACGAAATCGCTGCAGGTGTCATACCCTGAATGCGTGAAGCCTGTGCCAGGGTTTCCGGGCGCTGTTGATCCAGCTTGAGTTTCAACTCATTGGACAGACCACTGACCTGACTGTAATCGAAATCATCCGGCAAGCGAGTGTTTTCCTGGCGGCGCATCTGCTCGATTTCAGTCTTTTGCCGCTCGATATAGCCGGAATATTTGAGCTGGATCTCAACCTGTTCTGCGGCCTGAGCGTCATTGATCGGCTCGCCCTTGAGCCAGGCCACATCGTTGTAGCCCAACTCGGGGCGCTTGATCAGGTCGGCCAGATTGTATTCTCGGGTCAGCTCACTTTTCAGACGGCTGCTGAGTTGCTCTGCTTCGACCGTAGCGGGATGTACCCAAGTATTTTTCAGGCGTTGCAGCTCCAGCTCCATCGCTTCGCGCTTGGCCTCGAACCGCATCCAGCGTTCATCGCCGACCAGCCCCAGTTCACGCCCCTTTTCGGTCAAGCGCAGATCGGCGTTGTCTTCACGCAGAATCAAACGGTATTCCGCCCGACTGGTAAACATGCGATAGGGCTCGGAGGTACCCAGCGTGATCAGATCATCGACCAGAACACCGATATAGGCTTCATCGCGGCGAGGATACCACTGCTCGCGCTCAAGTGCGCGTGCTGCTGCGTTGTAACCCGCCAGCAGGCCCTGAGCGCCGGCTTCTTCGTAACCGGTCGTTCCGTTGATCTGACCGGCAAAATAAAGACCACTGATATGTTTTGTTTCCAACGTATGACGCAGATCCTGCGGGTTGAAAAAGTCATATTCGATGGCATAGCCCGGTCGGGTGATATGTGCATGTTCAAAACCGCGAATCGAACGAACCAGCTCCATCTGTACATCAAACGGCAGACTGGTGGAGATGCCGTTGGGATATAGCTCATGGGTAGTAAGGCCTTCAGGTTCAACAAAAACCTGGTGTTGATCCTTGTCCGCGAAGCGATTGATCTTATCTTCGATAGAGGGGCAGTAACGAGGTCCAATCCCTTCGATCACGCCGGTATACATGGGCGACCGGTCCAATCCGCCACGAATAATGTCATGGGTACGGGCGTTGGTATGGGTGATGAAACAACTGACCTGCTGTGGGTGCTCATCCCGGCTGCCCATGAAAGACATGACCGGTGTTGGAGTATCACCCGGCTGAGGCTGCATGACGGAAAAATCGACACTGCGGGCATCGATGCGCGGAGGTGTGCCAGTCTTGAGCCTATCGACCCGTAACGGCAATTCTCGTAATCGCTGTGCCAAACGGATTGAAGGCGGATCACCGGCGCGGCCACCGGCATGATGATCCAGTCCGATATGGATAACACCTCCGAGGAAGGTACCTGCAGTCAGAACCACGGAACGTGCGTGAAAACGAATGCCGGTTTGAGTCACTACCCCCTTGACCTGTTCACCTTCCACGATCAAGTCATCAGCCGCCTGCTGGAAAATATGCAGGTTAGGCTGATTCTCCAGTATCGAACGAACGGCAGCCTTGTAGAGGATACGATCAGCCTGGGCGCGTGTTGCACGTACAGCAGGCCCCTTGCGGGCATTAAGTACCCGAAACTGGATACCCCCTCGATCAGTTGCCCGTGCCATCGCGCCATCAAGCGCATCGATCTCTTTCACCAGATGACTCTTGCCGATCCCGCCGATGGCTGGGTTGCAGGACATCTGACCCAGCGTTTCGATGTTGTGTGTCAGAAGCAGAGTTTTGGCACCGATGCGTGCGGATGCCAAAGCGGCTTCTGTTCCGGCATGTCCGCCGCCGATCACGATTACATCAAAGTGGTCAGGGTAATCCACTGCACAGGCCTCACAGATTGTGTTGTCGAACTGACCGCATGGGTCGGGTGAAAAGGCTGACAAGTATAGCGTTCTGAAGTGCTGCAGGAAATGGTCAAATATTGAACAGCTCTTTTTCTTCTTATATATATGTAAGGATAAGTAAGGTTTATATATAAAGATGATTATTGTTTGTTATGTATGGTCAGCCACATTTCCGTTGATAGTGCGGTTTTTTGCATGTATTTCATATGGTTAGACATCGTCAAACCCTGTATACCCTTGCCCGTGTGACTGGTGACGCCCTTGGGATGAGGTGTGTGTAAAACAGCACCATATCCACAGCCTGAATTGTTCCACCGTTTGTGCACAGATGGTTCCGGGACAGGAACACAGTTTCCGGACAGGCTGGTGTGAATTGTATATTCATGTGGTTAAGAGCAGAGCAAGCTGTACGTTGGCTGTGAATTGATTTCGAAAACACAAACAAGTGCTGAATATCGTGAAGATAGATCTGTTGATAAGTCTGTGTGTGGTATGTATAACATGAGCAGGTTTTATTGCAGGATGGGATTGGTAAGTTATGCCATGATAACAGAGTAAAAGCATTAATCTATTTAAAAACAGTAATTTACGAATTCTTTGATTGTGTATAACGAGGATTTATCATAAAGCCAACCCTTGTTTTGCACAGGCTATCACAATGCCGGTCAATAAATGTCCAGCAGGGTTAGGCCCGGAATCAGTGACACATGTGGGTAAGATACCGAAAAAAAAATTCGGCTTTGCCTGTGGGTAAGTAGCAAGAAACGCTAAAGCCGCTGCAAAGCGATAAAAACAGGGGGAAATGAAGGTGGAAAGGCCGACGGTGCCGGCCTTGATTGTGCAGAGCTTACTGGCGGATGCCTTCAATACTCAAAATCAGTTCGACTTCCTGTGCAGCAGGGCCAAGATCCATATCGATATTGTAGTCCTTCAGGCGAATGCTGGTGCTGCCTTCGAAACCTGCGCGGTATCCACCCCAGGGGTCTTCACCCTCACCCAGATGTTGGGCATCAATAATCACTTCGCGGGTCGCGCCGTTCAGTGTCAGGTTACCCTTGATCTCCAGCGCGCCATCCTCAGACGCAGTCACAGAAGTAGACTCAAAGCGTGCAACGGGATGAGCGTCCACATTGAGAAAGTCTGCGCTGCGCAGGTGTTTGTCACGTTCGGCATGATTTGAATCCACGCTGGCAGTATTGATATTGACGCTCACACTGCTGTCTTCCGGTGATTCGGAATCCCAGTTGAAGCGACCATCAAACTCATTGAAGCGGCCGTACAGCCAGCTGTAGCCCAGGTGGCTGATCTTGAAATTGACAAAAGCATGCTGGCCTTCGATATCAATGGCATATTCCGCTGCCTGTGCTGTCACAGCAGACATTGTCAGCATTGAACCCAATGCCATACCGGCAAACAGTTTATTCATTATGACTCTCCTTGGTATTAGTGGACCCCGGCCTCAACATGCGGATGAGGGTGGTGTCACGATCAATGAAATGATGCTTGAGTGCACCCAGAATGTGCAGGGCTACTAACGCAAGTACGCCCATGGCCAACCAGTAATGCACAGCCCCTGCGCGATCGGCCTGACCAGGAAGTCCGGTGATCAGTGCCGGCAGTTCAAACCAGCCAAATACACTGATACCCTGGCCCTTGGCGGTCGAGATCAGATAACCACTGATCAGAATGGCAAACAGCATGAAGTAGAGTAGAGCATGAGCGGCATGGGCAAGACGAACCTCCCAGTGGCGATGGCTGGGAAGTGTCTTGGGTTGAGGGTTTGTCAATCGCCACAGCAGGCGTGCAACAAGAACAGCGGCCAGACTTAAACCGATACTCTTGTGCCAGAATGGTGCAAGCTTGTACCAGGGGCTGTAATAGTTTAGTTCGACCATCCACAGCCCCAAGGCAATAAGACCGAACACTGTCAACGCAACCAGCCAATGCAGCAGGATGCTGATCAATCCATAGGACTCTATTGTGTTACGCAGGGCTGGCATTCTTCTCCTCCTGATTCAGTGCAATGATTGTCACACTAAAAGGAGAATCAATTAAGCCGTCTGAATGGTGCAAATATATCAGTTTTTTTGATTGTTCTACCCTGTATGGTTTGCAGCCAAACCCAACAAAAAAAGAATCATTATGGCCAAGATAGAGCCAATACTTTTCAATTTTTTGTTAGCGAACTTGAAGTCAAACTTCCCGACTACAAATAGCACAAGGTAAACAATAGCGGCACTCATCAGCAAGCGGCCCAGTAAATTCCCTACAACATAGGCGTCCATTAGTGTATTTCCTTTTAATTATTGGGAAGAGGTTTCAAGTTACTGATTATTTTAGTCAGCATTGGATGGATGTGTTCTGACTTTCCCTGAGCGGTAACAGCAAAAAAAGCTACGGAGCGTCCTGAAGGCATCATACCGGCAAAACTGAGCGCTTCGTAATCCACCCCTTCAGATCTCAAAGACAGAAGCTCTTCATAACCTACGATGTCGCCATAGGTTACTTTTTCCATTTTTCGCATGACTTCAGGATTCATGGCACTTGCGCTCTTGCGTACAGTTGCCAAAGATTTCAGTGCAATCAAAGGTAAAAGTTCCTTTTTGATCGTGATATCAGGCACACTGACAATATCAATACTTGTGGGTGGATAATAGTCCTCAGGTGTACTGAGTATTATCGCATGGGTATCACGGCGGCGTTGAGTTTCCCAGTTCCATTGTGGTCGCGCGGGTACAAATATTTGAAGGCCTGCTTCGGGTACATCTGTCACGGCAAAGGGGCGTTTGGCCCGCTGCTCTTCGGCCTGTGATGGCACCGCGATAAAAAAATGTATGAATAAGGTGACTAAAGCTAAAAGGTTCAGACGGTTTCTGGACATGATTAATTCTTCCTGATTATCAGTCGTTATAAAACGGAGGCGTTCATCCTGAATAGCGGATAGTACCCTACTGAGTAGCCTCAGTAGGGTCAATAAGTCAATATGACCGTTTTAATTTTTCAATCCAAAGGTTCGATTCGCAAGCTGCCTTCCGGCTTTAATGTCAGCTTCGCTTTGCGCCAACCCAGCCCATCTTCAGACATCTGATTATGTAACTTGAGCAGTGCATTTTCTGAAGCGGTGCTGTCAGGTAGCATAAATCTATGAGCAGTATCATTAATAATATAGTCACTGACCATTGATACTTTGTTTTCGGCTATTTCAGCCGTAACAACAACGGCTTGCCATCCCACTGGAAGTTTACCGTCTAGTTCTGAAGAAATGAACTTACGAACTTCCGAGTCGCTAAACGTGACAGGGGCCAATAATTTTTCAGGCATTTCATCAACCCGGATAACCGCAGTATAGGTGTCTGGAGACTGCTTGTTGGCGGGGTCTATTATATCGAGCATCGGAATATTAAAGGTGACAGTTTTGCCGTTATTGGACAAAGAACCGTTGGTATCCTTTACCTGTTCGCCAGTGAAGGCGATATGAAAACCCTCACTACCAACTTCTTCTTTAAGACTTTTGATCATGGCCTGTTGCATTTCAGCAGGCATATCTGGTGGGAACATGTCCTCATTGAACTCGGAAATGAAAGTGTTGACGTCAAGTGTGAGTTTGATAACACCTTTATCTTCGGTTTCTACATCAATCGGCATAGGTTTGGATTTTTCTGTACTGCCGATATCGATAAAACTGACTTTGCCCTCTTGCAACCATGTGTCAATTGAAAATTGAGTGACGTGATGGCAAACAGTGCTTCCGTCTGCATGAGAAGTGAGTGAACCGCCCTGTTGCTCACAATTTTTATTTGGGTTGGGGCCTGGCTTTCCTGTATCAGCACCCTGCAGAGTACGAATGTCGAGTTGTTCCGATTTCAGATCGAAATCCAGGCTGACATCAATGCAGCCGCTTAGTGCAAGTGCACAAACGAGAGAAAGGAGTAACTTAGGCATTTTCATGTACACATCCTTTTGAAGTTGAGAAGTCCATCAGGTGGCTTGCGCAGCCCTGAGCATATCGATTAAAAGAGTAATTCTGAATGGAATTTTTTGTGTCGTCCAGCGGCGAGCTTAATTGTTACCCCTGTAATTTGATTTCAACAATGACTGGTTGAGATAATTAGCGTTACACTTTGCCCAAGTGTTTCTATCTTGCGCCATTTTTTATGTGGGTGTCAGATAAATACTGTCACTGTTCATCTAGCTCAATGCTTCCAACCGTGGTCTATTAAAAATTCAAATATCATACAATGGCATTTAATCCTGTCTCAATGAATAAAATATCTTATCTTCGCTACACGAATACTCATAACCTCGACTGAAAATATTTATATAGTGCTCCATATTAAATTCAATATTACAGATATCATTCAGTACGTACCAGTTTATATTGTAATCATAGTGAATATGATAAACTGCTTCATTTATAGAGTAGTATATCTTTTCTTTATATTTTAAGTTATCTATAAATATATCGTTTAAACATACATTAATTTCGCTATGCAGCGAATCTTGCCTCTTTATCTTTAAGAGCTGATCTTGATTGCAAAATTCAACTTCCTTTATATTTTTAATTTCATTGGCCAGTTCAATAAAATTATTTTCTCTCAATATTTTTATTTTTTCTTTTATATCAAAAAATATTTCTTCTTTAATGATTTTATCTGGGAGAGGGATCTTTTCTGAAAATAATTTGACCTCAATAAGTCTTGATTTTGTTCTATCACTTAAATTCATTTTTTCAAGTATTAAATCATAATCATGCTCTGTTAAATCCACTTCGAATAAATAATCGAAGTGGTTCATGTCATAGTTCTTTTTAGTATCCCTAAAAAGAACCCACTCTTTAACAATATTACGAATCATCAGTTAAGTTCCAATGATGGTACTACAGGTGGGTCTATCTGCCTTCAACTTTCTCAGCATTATTTTTAGCTATAAAAATATCTTAGTATTTCAAGGTTATTTTAAAATAAATCGGAAGAGATGGGTCCATGACATATCATTGCTGTTGATACATCTGACTCCATCCAGATCCAGTCATTCCAGTTTTCAATCAGCCAACCTACAGTAATACTCCTTTCAGGGTGAAGTGATGTAGCTGGAATTAGACGGAAAGGGTTTATACCACCCTTACTACCAGAAATTCTTACAATAGAAATTGGAAAATCGTTATCTCCAATCCATTCACAAATCATGAATATAACTACTTCATCACACCATGAATCATCTTTCAACTTTATTAGAGAGCCTCTTCTTATGCTTTTTTCTATCGGCTCATGAAGTAGTCTTTTCCAGTCAAGTTTCATTATTTAACCTTCTAACCTTGGTCGTTATTTTGGGAGTGAGTAAAAAACGCCGTTGGGTTAAGATCTTTTTATACTAACACCATCAGCTTCTTGGAATAGTTGAAATACCTTTTTTGCATAATCTCCAAGTGAGTCTTCAACTAAATCAAAATCCTTCCACTCCACTTCAACAGGCAGATCAATCCAGCCTGTGAGACAGTCCCAAAGAGCATCCAAATTCTCACCATAATAGATTGGAAGCTCAAGTTTTTCTTTTATTTCTATATATAAATCATATTCTGAAAGCATATTTGAACCCTCTAATACAAACAATTAAACCTCACTTTATTTTAATAAATGCCTCATAATGGTCTTTTTTATAGGAGGCCAACTGATGAATAGATGAATCTTCCAATTCAATTACTGGAGTTGGTTGAAGCTCATTCTTAGGGTGACTGTAAACCCGTACCTGCTGGTTACCATTGTACTCTTCGATTATAGGCTTAACTGCAATGTTTTCTGCGCTTTCGGTCAGCCATTGAATACTGGCAGAGGTGTCCAGGTCAGTGAAAAATCGATTGGGTCTCCTTGACGTAGAGCCCGGCTGATTCAATGTGTTTATATACTTCTCATTTCATTAACGGGGGTATACTTTATCCCTGTCATACCTGAATTTTTCATTTTTTCTACAATATCTGAGCGCAGCATTAAAGGTCTGAATCCTCCGTTTAGATGCACATAAAACATCTTTTGATTTTCCGGTATCTCATCATTCAATAGTACATAGTGCTCGATTGATCCTATTTGCAACTTTCCACTAGTGTCTGTCTCAATCGTAAAAAGAGAGTTTTCCTCATCAAATACTGGCAGCATATCTCTGGGGCACAGCAAGTAATAGGACTCCGGATAGGGTTCGCCTTTAATCGTCACCGCTGCCTCTGTAAAGTAGGCTTCAACGGCGGCCTCTTCGAACAACGCCCTGAGGCGGAAAGACACAAAAAAAGAAATTCCCACTTTAAACAGATCGAGCAAACGCCCCTCAGGCAGGGTATAGTGCTCATCAAACCAGGCTCCCTCCCCTTGGTAGTTTTCAATCTGAATGACAGGCAGGGTTGATGTCGGCAGCAGGTTCGGGTCCTGATAAAAGCGAAGAGAAGCAAGCCTTACCCACTCCCATACCGACCTTTCATCTCCTAAAAACCATTCCCTTGTCGATTCGGTATAGGTGAGGTTATGCCGTGACGATATTTGCGTAATTTGTAAGTAGTCCACTTTGACTCCTCCTATTGCCATATTTGGGGTTCACAACCAGCGCTGGTGTCAGAATAACTGCCGCGATGGATGAGCGACGCTTGTCGCGTGGCGTGTCGGCTTATTCCAGAGGCTCTACCTTGACTCCGCCCTGTGATTTGAATGTGAGCCTTGCCTTGCGCCAGGTATGTCCATTCTTGGCCATCAGGCGTTGCAACTTGATCAGCGCGTTCATGGGACCGATGTTGTTGGATGGGGTGAAGCGCTGTGGGGCGCCATCCGTGATGTAATGACTGATCATGCTGACGGCTCGCTTGCCGTCCTCTTCGAACAGTTCGGCAACGACGATCAGTTCCTTCCAGTTCGAGGGGTGTAGCCTGGCTTGTTGACGTCGTTCTTCGTCTTCGCGCTTGTACTTGTCGTAGAGTTCCTGGCCGATGGATTCGATGGTCTCTTTTTCATATTCTTCATCGAGCTCGGGTTTGTAGGCGAAGTCGATACTGTGGGTGCCGTCGCGGGAGACTTCGATGGTGCAAAGGTTCCAGTAGTCAGGACTATTTTCATTATTAATAACTAGTTTTCTTGCTACCTTCTGGATAAATCACATCGATAAACTCGGGCTTCAGAACGGGCGTTTCATCTCGTTAACTGGGGTAAATTTCATCCCCGTGATGCCTGCAGACCGAATCTGTTCCACAATATCAGAGCGCAGCATGAGGGGACGATATCCACCATTAATATGTAGATAAAACAACTTCTGTTCTGCTGGGATTTCATCAGTTTTCAGGACAAACGTATCAATCCTTCCAACAGATGATTCCCCAGAGGTGTCGTAACACGTCATAAATACAGATTGCTCCTCATCAAATACCGGCAACATATCTCGCGGAGCGACAAGGAAAAATGGCTCCAGATACTGCTCTTCCTCAATGGTGACAGACGCTTCTGTGAAAAAGGCTTCTGCTTCGTTCTCCTCCAGTAACTGCTTTAATCGAGACGACACAAAATTTCTAAGTCCCAGGGAAAAATAGTCTAGAAGCCGTCCTTCAGGCAGACTGTAAGCCCTGTTAAAACGGGCATCGTCACCTCTGTAATCTTCCAGCTCAATTATAGGAATTGGTTGAAGCTCACACTCAGGGTGATTGTAAAATCGTCGTCCTGCCAGCCCGGTCCAGACATTAGCGGCATTTCCGGGTGCCGTTTTTAGAAACCATTTGCGGGTGCTCGCGGTGTAGGTAATACAGTGGCTTGAGATTAATTCGCTGATTTCGAAATATTCCATATAGTGCTCTGTAAGTACTTATAAAATGGTTTACTGCCCGATCTGCTCTCGTATTACGCGTACCGGCAAGTCCATGCCTCTGATCAGCTTGTCGTGATGAATGGGCCTATTGGTGTCGCTCTTCGCAGCGGTCGCTCACCGGTTGCAGGTTGTCGTCTACCAGTAAAAGCCATACAGCGGCATTAAAACGGCTGATCATCGGCAAAGGTTCGGAGCGTCAGTCCCGCCCGTTCCAGTTGGATGACCCACTCATCCGCCTGCTCTTGGCGTACTGCCAGCGCGTAATAGCTGTCGTCGCCGGTATCTGGAGAGATCAGCCGGAAGCCCCGTTCGTTGAGCCATAGGTGGAAGCGGTACAGCACCTCCCAGACCCGGTGGGAACTGCTGAAGCTTAGCGGGTCCGGCTCGAACGCCTCTTCGATCGCCAGAGTACGGGCCAGATCGGCACAGAACGACAATGCGCTTTCGTCATCCTTCCAGTCTACATGCAGCAGTACCAGGCGACGATAGGTCTGCAGCAGTTCCATCTCCCACTGGGCCGTCGACAGGGCACAGAGAAGATCGGCGACATCGAACTGCTCCTCTTCCCACTCGTCGTTCAGCCACTGAACCAGAGCATTCCACAGAGTGGCCTGCAGGCTTTTGGGCAAAGTGGCTGCCATCCGTTCGAACAGCGGCTGCCAGGGGGCAAGCAGCTCGGGCGCGGGCTTGCGCTTGGGCGAACGCTTGGGTGGCTCCGGCAAGGCCGGCTCTTGCAGTGGCTGCAGGATGACCGGCTCGCCCCGGTATTGGGCGCAGGCCTGCATCAGATCGGTGGGATAGAACTCATGGTCGATGAAGCTGCTGTCATCGATATTCAGCGCGGCAACCACGGCGGCGGCGGGGTAACACCAATAGCCTTTCCATTCGCCTTGAAGGCGTTCTATTACAGGGTAGCGTTGTCTCGGTATTTTATTTTTCAGCAGCAGTTTTTCCCACTGATCCAGGTAGCGGGCGATCATGCCGGGGCGCTTGTCCGGTGGCGCATCGAACACCGCATAGAGGCTTTTGTAGACGGGTTTGTGATTTATATCATCAGCTAATGGGCGTGTGGGGTCATATATGCTCAGGAGACGGTCGATAAAGAGATCATAGCCAGCTGACATGGCGCGGGTGTTACGTCCGATCTCATCCCGGCTTTCACCCAGAGCATGGCCAAAGGCGAGGAGGATGCCGACCTCAATCGGATTGATAATGTCCATTCTGGCCTTTTCCATCCCGCAGGTATGGATACTCTTCTCTAGAAGACGCAACCGCTCACGGGTTTGCAGATAGACAGGACGCATGGAATCGATGCTGTCGCCACGCAGGTAGAGTGCTCGTAGAAGATCCAAGGAGTGGCCACATGAGTATTGATAACTGTAAACCCGTACCTGCTGGTTACCATTGCACTCTTCGATATATTTCAAAATATAGGCTTCACTGCACTCTTCTTCTGAGTTATCAATTAACCACTGAACACTATATGACGTATCGATATCAAGGTCGCTAAAAAATCGGTTGGGCCTCATCTATCTCTCCTTTTGGTAAAACTGATATTCGGAGCCGGTGCGGTCTAATTTTACCTTCGATGTGGAGCCTGACTGCTCATGAGTCTCATAGAATTTTGTATTACGGATTGCATAGAGATTCGTTAATCTCCAGAAAAACGCACAGTTTCAACATTTTTGTTCTTTAAATAATCAATAAGTATGATCAGTTCATATTTAAATTCTATTCTTCCATGCTCTTTAAATTTTTCAAACTCGGCTATTAAATTTGCAAGAGAAGCTCCATAGAAAGTTTCATCAGCTAAGTAGTAATCCTTTATTTTTCTCAGTTGTTTATAATTTTTATAATCATCATATGAAAAAATACTTTTATGAAGCGTCTCAGACATAGAGATGATCTTATTTTCTTTTTCTGTATATATCAAAATATCTAATGACATGACTATTCAAACTCTTCTAATATCTTTTATGAAGTAGTCTTCGCCACATCTACTCTGCGACACTTCAGTCAGCCATTGAATACTGGCAGAGGTGTACAGATCAGTAAAAAATCGATTAGGTCTCATTGGTTTTCCTTGACGTAGAGCCCGGCTGATTCAATGCGGCTATATACTTCTCATTTCATCAACGGGGGTATACTTTATCCCTGTCATTCCTGAAATTTTCATTTTTTCTACAATATCTGAGCGCAGCATTAAAGGTCTGAATCCTCCGTTTAGATGCACATAAAACATCTTTTGATTTTCCGGTATTTCATTATTCAATAGTACATAGTGTTCGACTGATCCTATTTGCAACTTTCCACTAGTGTCTGTCTCAATCGTAAACAGAGAGTTTTCCTCATCAAATACCGGCAACATATCTCTGGGGCACAGCAAGTAATAGGGCTCCGGATAGGGTTCGCCTTTAATCGTCACCGCCAC
>NZ_FNRJ01000025.1 GCF_900107855.1 Marinobacterium iners DSM 11526
TCTGGCGGCCTACCGCGGAATAGGTGTGGAGGTAAAACGCCTGATGACCGATAACGGCCCTGCTTATCGTTCCCGTCGGTTCAATGCAGTTTTACAACGGGAAGGGATCAAGCATGTGTACACGCGCCCATACACGCCCAGAACGAACGGCAAGGCGGAGCGTTTTATACAGACAATGATCCGGGAATGGGCGTATGCGATGCCCTATGCAAACGACATATCAAGGACATGGGCGCTGACAGATTGGATCAACCACTACAATAAACAGCGCCCTCATGGCAGTATCGGAAATCTACCGCCGGTGTCTCGAATACCGAAGCTGCGTGAACAACGTGTTTAGTATTCACAGCTAGACAACGCTGCCACGCCAGTGGCCATTTTCATTTTCCTGCCGCGTGATCGTACGAATTTTTTCGATCACCTTGCTCATCGCATTGGTCACAGGCTTGTCTCTGCACGATACAAGGAAAACATCCCGATAGAGTCGAGGCTCGACAATATCAATGGCATTCACCTCATCATTTTTTTCGAGGTGAAAAAAGGACGATGACGGGGTAATCAACATGCCGTGTCCTTCTGTAACATGCCTTAATGTGGTCATCAATTGACCATGCGGCTGGCGCTTGTTTAAGTAAAAACCAGTCTCTTTTTCGTATTGGCCAATGAGATAGCCAAGCGAGTCTGTACGATTTGTAACCATGACCTCGTAGTGTCTCAAGTCTGAAAACCGTATAGCGCCTTTTCTAACAAATAAATCATCAAATTCAAAAAATCGGTGCTTCCCAATCAACAAATATATTTTTTCTCGAAAGAAAAGCTCATAGTTAATATTTTTACAATCACTTTCATCATAAGAAGAAACAGCAAGATCAATATCACCGCACTTCATCATTTTAATCAAATCGGATGAATACCCTGTATAAATGCTTAATTCAATATTCGGAAATTCTCTTTCAAGGCATGTCATTAATGGCACAGCTAGAATATTGCAAATGGGCTGGGTAAAACCGATCGAAACCTTGCCGGAAGGTGAGGATATCGATTGATGTAACTCAGCCTGTGCTTGCTCCAACTGGCGAATGACTGAGCGCGCATGAGCCAAGAAAATCTCTCCACTCTCGGTTAGATAAACCCCACGCACATCACGACTGAACAAGGTCGCCTTGAGTTCATGCTCCAGTACCGAGATCTGCTGGCTAATACTGGGCTGCGAGATCTCAAGCTCCCGAGCTGCAGCTGCAATGCTGCCAAGCTCAGCTGATTTCACGAAATATATCAATTGCTTGGTATTCATAAGCTTTATACCTATAGGAGTTGCCTATACCTGCTATACCGGATTATTTGTTTTGTCATCGAATCAGTTTTTCTATGCTGGCAAAGGTATCAACGCTACAGGAAAAACCACATGAAAAAACAGAGTTATTATTTCGACCGACCTCTTAAATACAGTGCCGAGGAGTGGAAGGCGAGGCAGGATCTGGCTTGTATGTACCGGATTTTTGATCATTTCAACTGGGATGAGTCAATCTATAATCATATCTCATTACGTGTACCCGGTGAACCTGAACACTTTCTGATCAATCCATTTGGTTTGCATTACAGTGAAGTAAAAGCATCCAACCTCGTCAAGATTGATATCGATGGTAACATCGTGGGTGATTCTGACTGGCCAATCAATCCTGCCGGCTTTACCTTCCACAGTGCCATACATAAACATGTGCCCGATGGGCATTGCATCATGCATGTACATACAACACCGACCCTGGCTGTATGCTGCCTGGAAGAAGGTCTTTCATTCACAAATTTCTACTCAGCACAGCTGCATAACCAAGTCGCGTATCATGACTTTGAAGGCATTACGGTCCGCATGGATGAAGGCGATCGAATTGTAGCCAGCAGTGAGGGCAAAAAAATCCTGATGTTGAGAAATCATGGCCCTGTTATCATCGGGGCTGATCTACCACAGGCATTTTCACTGATGTGGCTTCTGAACCGAGCATGTGAAGTTCAGTTGGCTTCAATGTCCATGGGTAAAACACTGAAAATTCCTGATAACATTCTTGAGCGTTGCGCACGCGATACGCCTCTTTTCAATCCAAAATATGGTTCTGGTCGAGATGCAGTTGCCGCTTTTGAACGTTTGATGGATAAAAAAGATCCATCCTACAAGTATTAATCCATAAGAAAGGCCCAACAATGAATATAATAAAAACGATCGCATACATTTGTGCATTCATGTTTTCCACCGCTACCTACTCACAAACCACACTGCGTGTGGCCACTTGGCTGCCTCCGACCAGTGGACAAAATGATGTCGTTTGGCCTACCTGGGGGAAATGGGTTGAGGAAGCAACGGAAGGACGTGTCAAAATTGAACTGGAGTATGGTTCAGGACACCCCAAATCCATGTTCAGCCTGGTTGAAGATGGTGTGGCAGACGTCAGTTTCGGTGTAAATGGCTATCTGCCTGGCCGATTCAAACTACCGGCCGTCGTTGAAATCCCGGGGGTAACCGCTGACCCTGAAGCCTTGTCGGTCGCTCTATGGCGCGTGTACAAGCAACACTTTGAGGCGGCTCACGAGTTCGATGGGCTGAAAGTTTTGGGCATGTTTGTACACGGCCCTGGTCAGCTGTTCACCACTTTCGAAGTCAACGACCTCTCGGATCTGCACAATAAGAAAATTCGCACGGGCGGTGGAGTCGTGAACGACCTTGCAACACGCCTGGGTGTCGTGCCTGTATTTGCTCCCGTTACAAAAGTGTATGAAATGATGCAACAGGGTGTCATAGACGGTGTTTTCCTTCCCGCTCAGGAACTGAAGTACTCTCGCCTGAACGAGGTTGTGAGCGATGTGACCCTATTCCCTTCGGGCATGTATACAACTGCTTTTACAATTTTCATGAATCCGGATGTGTTTGAGGACCTGAGTGAAAAGGACCGTAATGCGATCATGTCGGTATCTGGCGAAAAGCTATCCGCTCTCGCTGGTCGCGCTTGGGGCAACTCGGACACTAAGGGGCTTGAGGCTGCTCGTGAGATGAACGTGCGGATAAAAGAACTGACCCCTGAAGACCCTATGACACAGCAATTTGCAGAGAAGGTCCAAGGAATGCATGAAACCTGGATTGACAGTGTGTCCGACCGCCCCATCGATGCACAGGCCGCTCTGGATGACTTGAACCGAGCAGCCCTGGAGTACCAACGCCAGACAACCGATTAATCGCCCTTGATTGTAGCGGTGCATAGCCGATCCAGGCATGTACCGCTGCATGCAGGCCTCATCACATTAATGACCCGAGCATGGGACTCATCGACTTTTCAGTGGCCGGCTTTGCCGAACAAACAAAAAACGCCGTCAAGAGACGGCGCAAAAGGTTTGGTCACAGAAGAGCCGTGACCGGTGCAGCACAACAACAAAGTCAGGTCAGCACACTCAGGAAACGCTCGTTCAACTGACGGTCATGATAGAAAATTGCCTTGCCCAGCTCGCCCGCATCCCAGGTCACCGGCTCGTGGTCCGGGTAGTGGTAGTCGCCACCGCAGAAAACCTCATTACGATTGCCGGACGGGTCAAAGAAATAGATGGTTTGACCGTGAGTCAGCCCATGACGTGTCGGGCCAATATCGATTGAGGTATCGGTCATGGAGATCAAGTCCGCCGCCTTGAGCACATCGTTCCAGGTCTCCAGGAAGAAGGAAGCATGGTGAAACTTGCCTGGCTCCGGATGATCAATGAAGGCCACATCATGTGCCTTCATGCTGGCAGTCAGGAACTGGCCGACACGCTTGCCGTCCGGTGTCATCACCTGCTCAGCCAGATCGAAGCCGAGCACATCACGGAACAGCTCTAAAGTGCGGTCCAGGTTGGGGCCGTACAGCAGGCAGTGGTCGAAACGGGTCGCCTGCATGCCTTTCAGGCCACGCGGCCAGGCTTCCGGGTTGTGATTGCCCACGCCCCACTTGCCGGTCTGCTCCTTGGTGGCAAAAAGCTCGAACGCGTGCCCGGTGGGGGCAACAAAACGGACGCGGCGTCCACAGTCTTTAAGATCACCGGCGGGAATGTCTTCCACTTCGCAGCCGAACGCAACCAGCTCAGCACGCAAGCTGTCCACAACCTCTTCGCTCAAGCACTTGAAGCCCATGAAATCCATACCGGCTTCGTCCGCTTCACGCAGCACCACCGAGAACTTGTCCACTTCGGTCCAGCCCTTGAGATAGACACGGCCCTGATCGTCGCGGTCCATTTCGATCAGACCGAGCAAGTCTACGTAGTGCTTGACGGCTTCATCCATATCCAGCACGCGAATCTGCACGTGCCCAGGACGCATTACACCTTTTTTCATAGCCACCTCTTGTTATGACAACCCTTGGCCGCTACCGGCCCGATTACAACTCAGATTGACTATTACAGGCCTTGGCGGCGTGTTAAATCCGGTGGGTGCAAGCTTTATCCGCACACTGCATACCGCATGCATCTGCAGCATCGTTGCAGTTTTTGGACACAGGTCTGCATCAATCGGCTATTGATGCAGGTCAGGGTTCTTTCTAATCAGCAGACCATAAAAATAACGCACTCCCTGAGAGGTTTATATGTTCAAGACCAACACTCTGCGTACTGCTGTCGCTGCCGGCCTGGCAACCCTGACCCTGAGCACACCAGTGCTGGCTTCGGATGAGCCGGTCAAGGTGGGCATCATGCTGCCCTTCAGCGGTGTGTATGCCGCGCTGGGCGATGCTACCCGTAACGGTCTGAAAATGGCATTGCAGGAAAAGGCTTCCGAACTGCACGGTCGCAAGATTGAATACATCGAGATCGACACCGAGGCACGCCCCGAACGTGCACCTGAAATCGCATCCTCGCTGCTGGATCGCAGCAAGGCCGACTTCATCATCGGCCCTGTCCACTCAGGTGTGGCCATGGGCATGCTGAAGGTGCTGCGCGGCAAGGATACCGTGATGATTGTGCCGAACGCCGGTGCCGGCCCCGTGACCGGACCTCTGTGTGCACCCAACGTATTCCGCACTTCCTTCTCTTCCTGGCAGCCGTCGTACCCAATGGGCAAGGTGGCACTCGACAAGGGCTACAAGAATGTCGTGACCATGAGCTGGAACTACGGCATGGGACGCGAGAGCCTGGATGCGTTTGAAGAATCCTTTACTGCCGGTGGCGGCACGATCGTCAAACAGATGCTGGTCCCCTTCCCGCAGACCGAATTCCAGTCCTACCTGTCGGAAATCGCATCGCTCAAGCCTGATGCCGTGTTCGTATTCTTCGCCGGCGGCGGCGCGGTCAAATTCGTCAAGGATTACGATGCACTGGGCCTGAAAGGCAAAATCCCACTGCTGGGCTCCGGCTTCCTGACCGAGGGCACTATTGAAGCCCAGGGTGCTGCCGCCGAAGGCGTGATGACGACGCTGCATTATGCTGACACGCTGGATAATGATCTCAACAACCGCTTCAGAGCCTCCTACAAGGAGCAGTTCGACAAGCCGTCTGACCTTTACGCGGTACAGGGCTATGACACCGGTCTGCTGATTGCCAATGCGCTGAACCAGCTCAAGGGCGACATTTCCGATCGCGATGCCCTGATCAACACCATGGCCAACACCACGATCAACAGCCCGCGTGGCGACTTCACCTTCTCCAAGGCCCACAACCCAGTACAGAACATCTACCTGCGTACGGTTGAAAACGGCGAGAACAAGGTGATCGAGATCGCATCCCCGATGCTGGAAGACCCGGCTCGCGGCTGCAAGCTCTAAGCCTGCAATACCGGGCGGGGCTTTACCCTGCCCGGTCGTATTAACCTGACTGATCATCCCGGGTTCTGCTATGACCACCTCTTTGTTTTTTGTGCAGCTGATCAACGGCCTGCAGTATGGGCTGCTGCTGTTTCTGATCGCTTCCGGCCTGACGCTGGTGTTCGGCGTGATGGGCATTCTCAACCTGGCGCACGGCTCCATGTTCATGGTCGGCGCCTATCTGGCCTGGTATTTCTTCGAGCATACCGGCAGCTTCGGCATCAGCGCACTGATCTCCGCCGCGATCGCCCTGCTGATCGGTATTGCCATCGAACGGGGGCTGATACGCCATCTCTACCGGCGCAACCATCTGGACCAGGTGTTGCTCACCATCGGCATGATCTTTGTCTTCAACGCACTGCAAAGCCTGCTTTGGGGCAACGACCCGCTGGGCGTGCCGGTACCCCAGGCTCTGTCCGGTGCCGTACCGCTGAATGACGTACTGGAGTACCCGGTCTATCGCATCTTTGTCGCCCTGCTCTGCATAGCCATCGCCTTCGTGATGTATTACATGATCAACAAGACCCGGCTGGGCATGCTGATTCGGGCCGGTGAATCCAATCGCGAAATGGTGGAGTGTCTGGGCATTGATATTCGTCGCCTCTACACCATCGTGTTTGCAATTGGCGTAATGCTGGCGGCTGTCGCCGGGGTCGCATCTGCCCCAATGTCCTCCATCATGCCCGGCATGGGCGAACACGTATTGATCACCTGTTTTGTAGTGGTCGTGATCGGCGGCATGGGATCGATCAAGGGCGCCTTCGTTGCGGCCCTTCTGGTGGGGCTTGTGGATACCTTCTCGTCCGTTCTGGTACCCCAAATCTCGAGCATGATGATCTACATCCTGATGGCGTTCATCCTGCTGATCAAGCCGCAAGGCTTGTTCTCTTCCTGATCCGGAGTCTGTGTCATGTTGTTCAATAAACGTACCGAACGCATCTTCATCTGGGTGTTCTTCCCCCTGGCACTGCTGTTGCCGCTGTTTCTGGAACAGAACACCTTCTACGTCAGCAAGCTGACCAGCATCATGATTTTCGCCCTGTTCGTGATGTCACTGGACTACCTGGTGGGCCGCTGCGGCTTGATCACCCTGGGCCATGCCATGTTCTATGGCCTGGGCGGCTATCTGTTCTGGATGCTTGCGCCGGAGTACACCGAGGTCAACTTCTGGGTGTATACCTTCTACGTATGCATGAGTGCGGCCGCCATCGCACTGGTGATCGGCTTTCTGGTACTGCGTACCAACGGCATCTATATGATCATGATCACGCTGGCCTTTGCCCAGATGGCCTTCTATTTCTTCTCGGACTCCATCAAGTTTGGTGGCAATGACGGGCTGTTCATCTACATGAAGCCTGAAACCAGTATCTTCGGCCTGAGCCTGTTTGATCTGGATAACCCTATCCACTTCTACTACCTCTGCCTGCTGTCACTGTTCAACACATTGGTGTTTTTCAAACTGCTGATCCGCTCTCGCTTCGGTCGCGTAGTGGATGCCATCCACCAGAATCCGGGTCGCACCACGGCCCTTGGCTACAACATCTTCATGTTCCGCCTGATGAGCTATGTGATCGCATCAGCACTGGGGGCTTACGCCGGCTACCTGTTCACCCTGCAGTATGGTTTCGTCAACCCGTCCATGCTGGCCTGGACTACCTCCGGCTCGGCACTGGTGATGTCGATTCTGGGCGGCATGGGCTCCATCTATGGCGCCATCCTCGGCACCTTCGTGTACGAGGGCCTTCACTACTCCCTGGAGCATCTGACCGAACACTGGATGCTGTTTATGGGCATTCTGATCATCGCAATGGTAATGGTCTTCAAGAACGGCATTGCCGGTTATCTGGAGAAACTGCTGGAGAAACGCTCATGACCACAGAGCTGATGCTTGAAACCGAGGGCCTGTGCAAATACTGGGGCGGGCTGAAAGCACTGGATGATATCTCTCTCCAGTTCCACGATAACCAACTGCACGGCATTGTCGGACCCAATGGTGCGGGTAAAAGCACCCTGCTGAACCTGTTGTGCGGCCACTACAAACCCACCAGCGGGCGGATTCTGCACAAGGGCGAGCCGATTGAGGCGATCAAGCCACACGCTTTTGCCCGCCGGGGGATTGGTCGCAGCTTCCAGAAAACCAACATCTATCCGGGTGCCACCTGTCTGGAGAATTGTTGTGTGGCGGTACAGCGGCGCATGGGCGGCAACTTCAATTTTCTGCGCTCACGCTACACCCAGAAAGTACTGGACGAGATCGCCACCGAGGCACTGGAAAAGGTTGGACTGGGTGCGCGGCGTGACGAAATCGCATCTCACATCAGTTACGGCGAACAGCGACAACTGGAGATCGCCATGGTGCTGGCAACAGCTCCCGAGGTTCTGCTGCTTGACGAACCGATGGCAGGCATGGGACACGAAGAGTCATTGCTGATCATCGAGCTGTTGAAAAAACTGAAACGGGAATACTGCATCGTGCTGGTCGAACACGACATGGATGCAGTGTTCGAATTGTCGGACCAGCTCACGGTGATGGTGGACGGTCAGCATCTGATCACCGGCACCGTTGATGAGGTGCGCGATGATCCCCGCGTGAAGGAAGCCTATTTGGGCCAGGGCGACGAGGTATTCTGAACATGACGAAATTGCTGGAAGTAAAGGGGCTGCACAGCTTCTACGATGAAAGCCACATTCTGCACGGTGTCAGCTTTGAGATTGAAGCCGGTCAGGCGGTGAGTCTCATGGGACGCAACGGCATGGGCAAGACCACCACGCTGAAATCGATCCTTGGGCTGGTTCAGCCACGCAGCGGTCATGTGTTCTTTAAGGGCGAGGAAATTTCTGCCCTGCCCACTTGGCAGCGGATGCGCAAGGACATCGCCTATGTTCCCGAAGGCCGAGGCATGTTTCACAACCTGACGGTAAAAGAGCATCTTGAAATGGCCGCACGCCCCAACAATCGAGGCGAGCAGCACTGGAATTACGAACGGGTACTGGAAACCTTTCCGCGCCTGCAGGAACGATTGAGCAATCTGGGCACCCAGCTGTCCGGCGGTGAGCAGCAGATGCTGGCCATTGGCCGAGCGTTGGTCACCAATCCGGATCTGCTGATTCTGGACGAGGCCACCGAAGGTCTGGCGCCACTGATCCGCAAGGAGATCTGGGACGTGATTCGCACAATCAAGGAGAGTGGTATTTCCACCCTGATCGTAGACAAGAACATCCAGGTACTCAAGGAGCTGTGTGACCGGCATGTGGTGCTGGTCAAGGGCAAGGTCGTGTTCAACGACGACTCTGAACAGCTGCTGTCACGGCTGGACGAGGTTGAGTCCTATCTCGGTGTCTGAGCCCTTCGCTACACTGCGCTTCGGGCTGATTCCGGCTCGGAGCGATTACTTGGTACAATCCCCTATTTGTGCAGCGCCACAGGGCCCCCACACTATGACAGCAGACACTGAAAAACCCCCTGAAACGCTCCGCCAGGGAATTGGTTCTCTTGAAATCGGGCTACGCATTCTGAATACCATTGCAGAGTCGCCCAGACCCCTGACGCTGAAGAACCTGTCCGACCAACTTCAGCTATCACCCAGCCGGCTGCACAAATACATCGTCAGTCTGCTGCGCATGGGCTACATCATGCATGACAACGGCAGCAGTTACACGCTGGGCAGATCCTGCCTGACCCTTGGCGTAGCGGCCATCCGTCGCATCGATCCGATCAGGATGGCGTTCACGGCTGTTGAAGAACTCAATGAAACGACGGACAAGACCGTGTCGGTGACGGTCTGGAACGGCCAGGCGCCTCTGGTCATCAAATGGCTGGATGCCAGCCAGCCGGTCGCCGTCAACATTCGGCTCGGGCTGGAGCTGTCCCCCTTTTTCTCGGTGTCTGGCCGCATCTTCCTGGCCAACCTGCCAGAGGAGCGACGCGAAGCCATGCTGGGCGCGTTTTTCCAGCAACCGCTGGCCCTGCCTCGCCATGGCGGCAAGTTGCTGCAGCGTGATGCATTCCGGGAGCATTTGGATCAGGTCAGACAGGACAACCTGTGCTGTTTCTACGGCGATTATCTGCCCGATCTGAATGTAGCTGCCAGTGCCATCTTCGATATCAACGGCAATATATCGTCGGTCATCAGTTTGATGGGGATGGCAGGTGATACGGACATCCGTCCCGGCTCGACACTGCAACAGCAATTGACGGGATGCGCCGAGCGGGTGACGCAAGCCATCTGCGGCCAGCAGCACCCCAAGCGGCACACCGGATAGAGGGTGTGTCGCCTGTGGTCATTCAGCCACGAGGGGCAGCGCGGTCAACGCTTGCGGCGCAATGTCTCGGACGGCAACTCACCAAACATCTTGCGATAGTCGGACGAGAAACGGCCCAGGTGGGTGAAACCATAGTCCAGCGCCACCTCGGTTACATTGCGTACCGCCTTGCCACTGACCAGCTCTTCTCGCAGGCTTTTCAGCTTCGACTGTTTGATAAATAGTTTAGGCGTCACATTGAAGTATTTGGCGAACAGATTATATACGGTGCGCACGCTGACATTACCGACTTGCGCCAGCTCTTCAACACTCAGATCATCACGGATATTGGCCTCGACATAGGCCAGCAGGTGGGAAAAGCTGCGATCATTGGCATGCAGATCGCGTCCCGAAGCCGCATTGCTGTCAAATTGCTGCAGCAGCTTGCGAATCAGGATATCGCGGTAGGGTAACTGCAGATGGCTCAGATCGAGTTCGGTGTCATTGGCCTCCAGCAGCAGCGCATCAAGCAACCGCATGAACCCAAGAGACTGCTCCAGCTCGATGACACGGCGTTCGAAACGAACGCCGCTGCGTGGCACCAACCCCGTCTGATCAAGGCAGACTTCCTTGACCAGCTCCTCAGGAACCTTGACGATCACCTTTTCGCAATCCTCGGAGTAGGTCAGATCCATCTGCTCTCCGGGGTTCATCATCAGTGCCTGGCCCCGAAACAGACGCAGGTTCTCGTCTCGGAAGCGCCAGCGGCACTCGCCTCGGGTCACCACCTGGAAATGATAGATACCCTGTAGCTCAGGGCAGCGCACATTCACACAGCCACCATAGCTGATGGAGGACAATCCTAGCCCGGCAAAGTCCCGGTGGTTCAGTCGCGAGGCCGGTGAACGACTACACTCGCGATCGGCAAACTCAAGCTTGTGGTGTCCTACATGGCGATTGACGTATTCGGACACTTCCAGCGGGTGTGCCTGATCAAAAATCACTGCATTACTGAGCACGTTGGAGAACATGGCTTGCACCGTATTTTGTAATTATTGTTAACGGCTTAATTATAGGTAAAAGCCTCCTCGATGCAATGCCTGTTTTTTAATCAACGTCACTCGGCCATACCTGCCTCCATGTGCGCCACCTTGCCCATGACGAACTCGATAAAGGCCCGGGTTTTGACCGGCAGGCTTTCCCGGTGTGGATAGAGCATATGCATGGTCCGACCCTCCATCGACCACTGGGGCAGCAACTGGACCAACTCGCCCCGCTCCAGTTCTGCCGCGACAACGTAGCGTGGCATGCAACAGACACCCAGATTTTTCTTTACCGCATCCACGGCAAAGCGGATCTCATCGGTTCGCAAATGGGCGTGTGGGGTGAAGGTAATCGCGTGTCCATCCGGGTCCATGAAACGCCAGAACGCCGAACGCTTGAGCACCACCAGCGGCAGCTTGCTCAACTCTTCCGGTCGCTGTGGAGCACCATGGCGTGCAACCAGTTCAGGCGTGGCCACCACGACCATCTCGGTACTGAGCAGAGGACGCATCACCCAGTCATTGAGGGTGACTTTGCCCAGTCGAAAGGCGATATCAATGCTGTTTTTCACCAGATCCACGTTCTCGTTGCTGAGAAACATCTCGACACTGATGCGCGGGTTCATCTCCATAAACTCAAACACCCAGTTCTTGACGTAATGATGCCCAAGGGTCAATGGTGCGGTAATTTTGATGTCACCCGACATGGAGGACAGTTCAGTGTTCACATCCTCGGTGCGCATCTCCAGCTCGGTCACAACGCTGGATAGGCTGTTGTAAAAACGCTGACCGGACTCCGTCAGGCCGAATTTTTTGGAACTACGATGTACCAGCTTGTAGCCAAGATCCTGCTCGAACGCCTGCAACCGACGCGACAGGGTTGAAGTCGGAATATCCAGATAGCGCGCCGCCGCCACCAGACTTCCCTTCTCAACCACCTTGATGAAGTAGTACAGATCCTGATAGTTCATAGTGTAATTCTCAAAAATGAAATCACGCCGTCCCGCGCAGCGTGTGGATAAATATCCCTGAACGCCTATATTGAGCATCATTGGGCGGATCGTGCAATCCGAATCGTCTGATGCTACACCACTCGGCTTCGGCTTTCCCCACTCATTTTCGGGATTCAGGACATCAACATGTCAGACCAGACTTCAGCGGACAACAGTATCAACCCCGTTACAGTGGTAATCTCCCGTCGCGTCGTCAAGGGCCAGGAAGCCGAATTCGAACGCCTCAGCAGTCAGATGACCGAACGTGCGGCGCGTTACCCCGGTTACCTCGGCGCCAGCATGTTTCGTCCTGCGAGTTCCGACGATCCCGAGTACCGCATCATTTTCAAGTTCAACGATGAAACGACTCTGTCAGCCTGGCAGCAGTCGTCCGAGCGCGCCGAGATTCTGGAGCAGATCGAGCCTTTGCTGGTAGCCCCGAGTCAGGTGGAAACCACCTCCGGCATCATCAACTGGTTCACCCTGCCCGGCCACAACCCGGTGAAGCCGCCACCCAAATACAAAATGACCTTTGTCAGCTGGTTGGCGCTTTACCCCACCGTCACCATCATCTTTCTGCTGTTTGGCGACCTGTTGGCACAAGTACCACTGCTGTTGCGCACCATGCTGATTACAGCCGTGGTGATGGTGGCCATGTCCTATCTGCTGATGCCGCGTTTCACTCGATGGTTCGCCTTTTGGCTGTTCCCCAAGCGAGAACAGAACGAGCGCTAAGCTCGGTTGTACGTCCGGACCAAGAATTCAGGAACTCCCATGACCCTAAAACTGACCGTTGTTGACCAATCTCCCGTGCAGGGTCTGCCTGCAAACGTTTCACCCGTTGCCCTGACGGTTGAGCTGGCTCAGGCCTGCGATCGGTTGGGCTATCACCGTTACTGGCTGGCCGAGCACCACAACAGCATCAACTTTGCCGGCCCCTGCCCGGAGATACTGATCAGCCACATCGCCAGTGTGACCGAACGGATTCGTGTCGGCAGCGGGGGGGTCATGTTGACCCACTACAGCCCTTACAAGGTCGCTGAACAGTTCAGCATGCTGGAAACGCTCTATCCCGGTCGTATCGATCTGGGCATCGGACGGGCACCAGGGGGTGACGCGCTGGCATCACATGCGCTGGCCTACCCCGCCCAGCCGGGGCTGGAAGACTATGCTGAGCAATCCTGGCTACTGCAGAACCTGCTGCACCACAGCCTGCCTGAAGGCCATGCCTACAAGGGACTGCAGGTCATGCCGGGACAGCCGGCCATACCACAAACCTGGATGTTGGGATCAAGCGGTGGCAGTGCCGGGCTGGCTGGTCAGGTCGGCATGAAGATGTGTCTGGCCCTGTTCATCAGCCCCGAACCGGCCCCGCCCAGCGTCATCAGCGAATACAAGCAGGCCTGGCGTGAGGCGGGACACTCTGGCCAACCTGAAGCCAGCATTGCGGTGGCGGCACTCTGTGCCGACAGCCGTGAAGAAGCCGAATATTTGGCAGCCCCCGCCGTGTACTGGAAGGTCAAGGCGTTCCGTCAGGGCATCCGTGAGGTGGTCAAGCATCCCGACGAGGCCCTGCGCCTGAAGCAGAGTCTGAGCCCGGCTGATCAGGCTTTCTTTGATGCGGTTCTGAACTCAATGATACTGGGAACCGCTGAAGAGTGTGCCGATCAGATCAGCCGCGTTGCGGATCAATACCGCTCCGATGAAGTGGGCGTTGTGACGGTCACTCATGATTACAGTGATCGTCTGAGCAGTTACGAGCGGCTGGCCGGGGCTCTACTCTGAACCTTTGACCGACCCCGAGCGCGTATAACGAAGGGGCGTCACGTAGTGTGACGCCCCTTCGTATTAACGGTTGGTCAATATGACTTGTACGGCAGGAACTTGCCGGACAGCACCACGTTGACGCGGTCTCCGTTGGGGTTTTCTTCACGCTGGATATCCATGGAGAAATCGATGGCGCTCATGATGCCGTCACCGAACTCCTCATGGATCAGCTCCTTGATGGTGCTGCCGTAGACACTGACCACTTCATACCAACGATAGATCAGCGGATCGGTGGGCACGGCACTGGGCAGTGATCCCTTGTAGGGCACAACTTGCAGCCAGGCAATGGCCTCATCCGACAAACCAAATATTTCGCCAACCGTTTCAGCCTGCTGCTTGTTGAACGTCATCTGGCCCAGACAGCCTGCAGTCGTCCACTCCTTCGACAGTCCGATGGCATCAGCCACCTGTTTCCACTGAATGCCCTTACTCACCTTGGCGGCGAGGATCATCTGAGTTACTTCTTCACGGGTACTGATCATGATGTTCACCTTCGTATGGACGATAACGTTGTGTTCAGGCCGCTCGACTGTGCCGAGGCTGACCAATATTCAGTGTGGCGACGACTTCCTCTCCCATGCGCTGCTGCATGATCATGCTGTCGTCACTTTTGTGGCTGATCTCCCAGTGCCCATCGGGCTGCGGTACGCCGTGCAATACCAGAGGCAAGGCTCGGGTCTTGAGCCGAATTACGGGCATCTTGTGCTGATAGGACGAGGGCTCCCGCCCAAGTACCGCGGCTGCCACTGCGCGCGCCTGGTGCTGAATCGGCTCAATGAAGCGGCAGGGTTGACCATCCAGGCTGATGCAGTCGCCCAATCCATAGATGAACGCATCACTGCTGCGCATGTTTTCATCCACCACAATCCCTGCGTTGAACGCCAATCCAGCCTGACGCGCAAGGCGGCTGTCGGTTTTCAATCCCGTCGCGGCAATCACCTGATCGACTTCCAGCGTTTCTCCACTCTCAAGTCGGATCTGTTTGCGGCCGTTTTCAGCACAGACATCGGCAATCTGACTCGAGGGCCGATAGATCACGCCCTGTGCCGCAAGACTGTCTTGCAATGCTTCACCCGCTTCGGGCGGAATCAGTCCGGTCAGCGGCAGAGGCTGACGGTCCAGCAACGTGACCCGATGCCCGGCTCGGG
Source organism: Marinobacterium iners DSM 11526 (assembly GCF_900107855.1). Lineage (GTDB taxonomy): Bacteria > Pseudomonadota > Gammaproteobacteria > Pseudomonadales > Balneatricaceae > Marinobacterium > Marinobacterium iners. The sequence continues at coordinate 15,057 of NZ_FNRJ01000025.1, forward strand.
TGAGGTCTTCTGCCAGTTCACAGCCCACCATGCCGGCTCCGACGATGGCAACCTGCTGCGGTCCGATGGCCAGCTGCTGCTGCAGTCCACTCCATCCTGCCAGGTCGTTGACACGCCAGCAGAGAGAGGCCGGCAGTTCATCAGGCAAGGCGGGCCTGGCACCCTGAGCCAGTACCAGATGGCTATAGGTCAGAGTGCCACGTGTGGTACGCAGCTCCCGCCGCGTCGCACTGATGCCAACGACAAAAGTCTCGCTGAGCAAGCGCACGCCCAAACGACAGGCAGCATCCACTGCGGTTTCCTTGATCAGCGCTTCGGTTTGCAGGCCACGGCTGAGCGCCACTGAAAGCTCCGGCTTGTGATAGCGATTGGCGCTGCAGGCACTGACCATAGTGATCGGCGTCTCCCCATCCAAACTGCGAATCGCTTCAACAACGGACCAGCCTGCAATACCGCCACCCACAACAACAATCCCGGGGCGATTGTTACTAACTGCACCAACCGGCGCAGCAGCCGTTACCACCTGAGCCTCCAGCAGCTCGAAATCGGTTTTGGTCACGCCGCACAGCGGGCATTCCCAGTCATCGGGTATATCTTCAAAGCGGGTACCCGGTGCCAGCCCACTGTCCGGATCACCCAGCTCTTCATCGTAAATCAGGCCACAGGCCAGGCAGATATACTGCTGCCAGAGGCGCTCTTCGGGGTTGAATACATCTGTGCTCATGCCGGCACCTCCTCCTGCATCAACTTGGCCATCTCCCAGCGCAGATGCTTGATAGCCGGAGTGACGATGGCCACAAAATGCGCTTCCCGGATGCGTCGCTGCGGCGCAGAGTTCATCAGATAGCCACGGGCCCCCTGATGCAGAAGAGCTGACTGTGACGCCTTCAGTGACAGCTCTGCGCCGTGTGCTCGCAGTTCCAACACATCAAGCAGATAATCCTTGCTGCCATCGAAGGGGGTTTGAGCCAGTACGCCGGCGCGAGCGGCCACTTCATCGAACTCGGCCTGCAGCTCATCCGGACGGTTGTGCAGGTACTGATTGACGTGACCCAGTTGATTTTCCACATCTCGAATGGAGTCGATGGACCCTTGAATCACACCGGCGGCAATACCAACCTGCAGCAGAACAAATGCCGCTCGGATACGCTGGATAAACGGCCTTGCCGGATCAGCGATGATTTGGTCTTCGCTGACAAAGTAGTTATCCAGAGGTACGGCCCAGGTGCTGGTGCCCTCCATGCCGGAAAACTCCGGGCAGGGCCTTAACGGCACCCGCTCATCAATATCCAGCAGGAACATCACTTCATGTGAACGACTGCCATCGGCACGATCAACAGCAGCAATGGCACCACAATACTGTCCCTGGCCGATATGACTGACCCAAGGCAACGTGCCACTCACGCTGTAGCCACCCGGCACCTTTTTCGCCTTAAGCGCCATTTTTTCGATGCCGGTCAGCGCTTTCATCGGGTTGGAGAGCCCGGTACCGCCGAATGTGCGGCCTGCAACATGATCGTCCAGACGCGCCAGCAGTGCCGGATTGCCGGACTGCTCCATGTACAGGCCGCAGACATCATGGCACCAGGTCATGAAGCCGGTGGAACCACAGTGGCGACTGACTTCCTGCATGGTGGCAAGCGCAAGACCAAAGCGACCGCCATGCTGATTCAGATGCGCGGCAAAGGCTCCTGCCTGACCGAGGTCTGCCATGATGTCGGTCGGGTAATAACCCTCATGGTCGATACGGTAGGCGGCGGGAGCCAGCTGTTCCCGAGCGACTTTGGCTACATCAGCCAGCACCTGGGCATCATCGGCCCAAGGGGTGAAAAGCGGGGTGGATACGGCGACGTTATTCATGGCATTCCTCTCCTGTCAGGTATTGGGCTCAGTCCATCAAGCTGATGCTGAACGGGATCGGGGTGCGCATGGTGTTGGCGACCGGAGAGAAGTAGTTCGCATGCTGCACAATCTCATCCAGCTGCTCACGTGTGGCGTCGCCCTCGACCAGAACCTTGACGCGAATTTCCTGGAAGCCCATCTGCTCAGGCTTCATTTCTGCACCACCCGCCCCCCAGGCGGCAGGGTTGCCGATATCCCCTTCCATGAATATTTCCAGCTTGCTGAGCTTGACCTGCTTCCAGGTAGCCACGGCCGTGATCCCCACCGCGAGGCAGCCCCCGAGACCCGACAGTACGATTTCACCCGGTGCCGGCGCGGTATCTTCCCCGAACAGGTGCAGCGGCTCGTCCACAACCACTTCGTGCTGATTGACATGGCTGATGGTGCGATACTGCCCATCGGTAACGGTATGGACCTTGTTGGTACCGCGCGTACCGGGGTTGTTGCGTCCCTTTTCCGCAAACGCTATCAGGCCATCTCGATCAATCGGGCGCAGGTAGGTAGTAACGGTTTCAGCCTTGGTTGCTGTTGCAGTTGTCATTGGCATATCTCCAGTCGTTTTGATGACACTGTTCAGTCCGGATCGGACGTTTCCAGTGGCTTGTCATATACAAAGCAGGAGCCGTGCCAATATTGAAAAATAATTATTTTTACTTATGCAACAACAACTTAAACAAATAACGATGTAACTTTAGAAAATAGCGCTACGAAGTGTCAGACATTGTCAGCATTACATTGTCTGACAATGTCTGACCCTGATCAGAGACTGTCCGTAAGGGACAGCTTTTCCAGGCGATAGCGAAACTGGCGTGCCGTCATTCCCAGCAGGGCGGCCGCGCGCGTTTTGTTGCCACCGGTTTGCTGCAGGGCTTCCAGCAATGTCTGTTCCTCATCCTCCCGTACCCAGCTGTAGGGACGAGCGCTGGACTGAATGGAGCCTGCGGAGCTGACCGGGACGATCGTTGCGGCGGATTCAGGCGGTGGTAACGGGGATGGCTGAGCAAGGGCCGACTGGCCGGCTTCAAGATGACTGTTGATCACCGACTCCTGGCGCAGAATGCTTTCGATGTCACCAATGGTGATATTACCGTCCAGTGCAATCAGTACCGCTCGCTTGATCACGTTCTCCAGCTGCCGAATATTACCCGGCCAGTTGTAGCTCTCCAGCCGTTCCATTACCCCCTTGCCAAACAACGTGTAGCGCCCGTACTCGCGGTTGGCGTTAAGCAGGAAATGACGCGCCAAAATGCGTACGTCACCGGTACGCTCGCGCAAGGGCGGCAAATGTATGGGAAACACGTTGAGACGGTAGAACAGGTCCAGCCGGAAGGTACCTCGATTCACGGCTTCCTGCAGGTTCTTGTGTGTTGCCGTGACAATGCGAACATCCACAGGAATATCGCGGATGCCACCGACACGTTGAATCAACTGACTTTCAAGCACACGCAGCAGCTTGGACTGCAGCTCCATATTGAGATCACCGATCTCATCCAGAAACAGGGTTCCCCCATTGGCCAGTTCGATCTTGCCCTGCTTGCTGGACGTTGCACCGGTAAAGGCACCCTTTTCATGACCGAAAAGCTCCGACTCAAGCAGTTGCTCGGGAATCGCGGCACAGTTGATGGCCAGAAAGGGCAGATCTCGCCGTTTGCTGTTCAGATGAAGAATCTGCGAGAAGCGCTCCTTCCCCGTGCCCGACTCCCCTGTCAGCAGAACGGTAACCGGTGTGTCCGCCACACGGGTAATCTGCAGCAATGCATCCCGTACGGCGGCACTCTCCCCCAGAATGCCGTAGTTGTTCTGTTGTTGCTCCAGCGCCTCCTTCAGCTCCTGGTTTTCTTCACGCAGGTGACTGGTACGCTCATCGATCAGGCCATTGATCTTGATGATTTGAGCGATGAACGTCGCCAGAATGCGCAAAATAACCAAGTCAGCGTTTATCGCACGGGGCCTCATGCGGAGCCGGTGAGCGGCCAGAACGCCAACGGTTAGATTGCCATCCATGATCGGGACGGCGAGATAGGACACCACGCCTTCAGGCAAGGTGGCTCGGTCAACGGCGCGGAACAGAAAACCCGGTTCCTGGTCCACATCCTGTACCACCACCTGTTGACCACTTTGCATCACCTTGCCGGTAATACCTTCTTCAAAGCTGTACAGACCTCGCTTTCGTTCCGCCTCGGTCAGGCCATAGCTGTAACGGATGCGCAACAGTCCGTCCGCGGTGGATGGCAGCAATACTCGCCCCCGGTTAAGCCCCAACATCTGGGACATCAACCTAAGGGTTCCGGTTATGGCAATCTCCGGGGTGCCCGAATGGCCGATCAGCTTGGCTGCCTCATGCAGTACCGTGAGGTCGGCCGCACCACGATCATTGGCACTGGCTGCATTCATGGGGGAAGTCAGTTCCTTGTCCATGTCAGTCATGCTCCTGTATGGAAACGCGATACAACGACAAAAGCCCGCTCAGAAAGCAGGCCATTGCGGGCGAAGATGAGACAGTGTCTACTCGACATGCCAGTTGAAGCGCTTGATCAACACGCTGCAGATCGTGTCCAGTCCGTAACCGATCACCCCAATCACGATCACGATTGCAGCCAGGGTGTCATAGGCCAGCGTGTCACGGGCATCATTGATGGCGTACCCCAAACCACTGGTGACCCCCAGATACTCGGCCGGGACCAGCACAACCCAGGCAACACCTACCGCCAGACGAATACCGGCCATGACATCGGTCATGATCGCGGGCAGGATGATCCGACGCAGCATCTGCGGGCCTGATGCTCCCAGATTCTTGGCCACCTTGAACCAGTTCGGATCGATGCGTCGCACACCATGAGCAGTGGAGAACATGATTGGCCAGACGGTGGCCATCACGATCAGGAAGATGATCGCCGCATCCCAGCTGGCAAATGCCAGTACCGCGATTGGCATCCACGCCAGCGGGCTGATCATGCGCAGGAACTGGAACGGCACGTTGGCAATCTTCATGGCCGTACCGATGTAACCAATCAGAACACCCACCGGCACGCCAATGATGACACCCCAGAACAGGCCCACCAGCACGCGGTACAGGCTCGATAGAATCGTTGGCCAGATGGACCCACTGGCGACCAGATCATAAAGCGCATGGAAAGTGGGGGCCGGAGCGAAGTTTGCAAACGCCCACATGTCTGGATCATTGGCAACGATATAGCCACCGGCCCACCACACGGCCAGCAACGTTGTGATGCCAATGGCGGGGTAACGCAGTCGAGCCAGCCAGCACAGCAATGGCATAAAGCCATTGCTGGAACTGCTCATGCTCTGCAGGGCATGGGAACTCTGGGTACTACTCATAGCTTGATCACCTCTTCACGCTCAAACGGGTTGTCGGCGTTGAAGCCCGGTCCCTGCTGCCAGCCGGTATGTTTTTCCATGGCTGCCTTTACGAAGCGATAATCGACCAAGTCTTCTGCCACGAAATCCGCGTCCAGCTTCTGCAGGAAGGTGGTATCGCCGCCTACAAGAGTATTTTTCAATTCATTCACGATCAGTTTGGTCGCTGAAGGATAGGGCCAGGGCTGGAAGTCGATGCGGCCGCTGCCCCAGCCCGGATTCTGAATCGCATCAGGCGTTGCATAGCTGTCTTCGTCATACAGCGTCATGGCTCGTTCAATGATGTCCGCTTTCATCGGCAGGTAGCCCCTGCCATCCTTGGACAGCATGTGAGCAACCTCTTTCTTGTTCTGTTGTGCATAAATCTGGGCGCGGACGATGGCGTTCATCACCTTCTGGCTCCACTCCGGATTGGCATTGATCTGATTTTCGTTCATGCAGACCACACAGCAGGGATGGTTTTTCCACATGTCACCGGTGAAGCGCAACATCTTGCCACCGGCCAGCATTTCGCCTACTGCATTGAAGGGCTCGGCCACAATGAACGCGTCGATCTTGCGTGCAGCCAGTGCCGGCGGCATGTCCGGGGGTGGCATAATCTGCAGGTTGACCTCATTTGCGGCCAGCGGCTCACCCTGAGACTTGATAACAGGTGTCAGCCCGGCATGACGCAACCCCATCTGCAGCACGATATTGTGCATGGAGTACCAGTACGGAACGGCAACCTGCTTGCCGCCGAGATCGGCAAAACTTTCAACACCGGTGTGGCGCCCCACCACCAGTCCGGAGCCATTCAGGTGAGCCCAGGACATGATCTTGACCGGAAAACCGTTGTTGTAACGCATCCAGATGGGAATGGGCTTGAGCAAATGCACCAGATTGAATTTGGCAGCGGCAAAGCCCTCCACCAGTGGCGACCAGCCGCGCATCAACACAGGGGGCTCGGTTTTCAGGCCCTCATCCTCAAAATACCCCATGGCATGCGCCACCAGCAGGACTGTCGCGTCGGTAATGGGCAGATAGCCGATGCGAACCACCTCATCCGCCGGTGGCTGGATGCTGCCCCAGGCCGCGCCGCTGGCTGCAAGGCCAAAGGTGGCTGCCAGGCCACCAACGGCAAGGCTATCGAGCATGAAGTCACGGCGGCTCATCTCATGTTCCTGCAGATATTCCAGTTCCGACGTGGAGATCGGGCCAAGTTCACTGTTGTGTTTTTTCATGGTTGGGTCCTCAATAGATCAGGCAGGCTGAGTATTACGCCGCATGCTCGGCGCCATTTTTACTCGGCTCGGTGTCAGACTGGCGGCCAGCTAGACCGTTATCTGTTCCTTTGAACAGATCCATCAGCTGGTCGCGCAAGGATTGAAAACCGGCGTCCATGTGACGGCGCGGCCAAGGCAGCTCTACGTTCAGCTCATCAACAACGCGACCGGGGTTCTGTGACATGATCAGCACACGGTCGGCCATGGTGATCGCTTCATCAATGTCGTGGGTGACAATCACCATGGTGATACCGCGCGCACGACAAATGGCAGGTACCTCCTCCTGCAGGGCAGTACGCGTAAACGCGTCCAGCGCCGAGAACGGTTCATCCAGCAACAGCACCTCAGGATCGGTCGCCAGCGATCGCGCCAGTGCGACCCGCTGCTGCTGGCCACCCGAAAGACTCTGTACATTGACATCTTTTTTATCGTGCAAGCCCACCATGTCGAGCAGTTCATCAACACGCTGATAGGCCTCTATCTTGCTGACACCTGCAAACAGCAGACCCAGTGCCGCATTTTCTTTCACACTCATCCACGGATAGAGGGATGCTTTCTGAAACATCATGTTCCATTTGGCACTGGGCCTTGAAACCTGATGCCCGTTGATGCGCACACAGCCTTCGGAGGGAATCAGAAGTCCCGCCAGCATGTGCAGCAGCGTGGATTTGCCACAGCCACTGCGGCCAATCAATGCGACCATCTCGCCGGGCTCGATGCGGTTTTCGATCTCTTTCAGGGTGGGTGCCGAAGACGGCGAAAAGCGATGTGTGATGTAGTCCAGCGAAATCGTGGCGCCCATGGTGATGCTCCGGTCAGAGGGTGTCTAACCAGTAACAGCATGTAGCGTGCCACTTATTTAAAAATGTTATATTTCAATAATTTGAGATAAAAACAGGCAGTTTGTCCGCCATTGTCATTTGATGACATTGTTCGACAATGTCGCATTGTCAGCCCGCCGCACCTTAATGGCACCAGCTTGGCAGCAAATCCTTCTGCTATTGATAACACGAAAAAAGACAGCTGTAGGGCTACAATGCATTCTGTGCCGCAAAAGGAGCTCATATGAACACCACGCTGTTTGACAAGGATACTGCCATCACCGAGTCGGTTCTGAACACAATCGCGCACATGCCTACTACAAGCCTGCCTGTATTGATGGCTGACGACTTTGCACACAGGCTGTCGGACCGAGATTTTATGCGGATCGCGGTACTGCTTGCCCATAAAGGTTATAACGAGGGTGGCTGCCCTATCGGGGCCGTCATCATCGATAACAGCACACGCTGCATTCTGGGCAAGGGGCACAATACGCTGGTACAGGAAAGCCACCCCTACAATCACGGCGAAACCTCAGCCATCCGAGATGCCGGCAGGATCGACTTCAGCCATACCACGCTGTTCACCTCGCTCAGCCCTTGCGATGTCTGTGCCACGCTGCTGTACATGCGTGGTTTCAGCCGCGTCGTCGTCGGTGACATCACCAGCGCCAGTGGCAATGAAGCTTTGCTGCGCAGCAAAGGCATTCAGGTCGACATTCTGGAAGACCTGAACGGTATCGAGCTGTATGCGCGCTTCAGAGCGGAGCAGCCACAGCTGGAGCTTGAAGACTGGCGGGGCGTTGCCGCAACAGATGCAAAGAAAGAGAACTGAGCTTCCGGTTTACTACCGCGATTTTATGCCACCGGGGCGGCGTCTTACTGTCTGCAGCAATAGGCTCAACATAATCAGCATAACCCCCAGCCAACCGACAGGCATGAAGCGTTCGCCGACGATCAGCACTGCCAACATCACAGCAACTACAGGCTCCAGCAGTGTAATCAGTGTTGCTGTGCTGGCCTCCACCTGCCTAAGCCCACGACTGAAGCAGAGGTAACCGATGAACATGGGCACCACTGCCATATAGAGCGCAACACTGGCATGAATCGGAGTCGTCAACAGATTGTCACCCGTGATAGCCAGTGATGGCAGCAATACCAGCGCCGCCAGCCCAAACATTGCCGCCATGGCCGCTCTGGCGTGTATCCCTTGCTCAATCAATCGTCGAGCTGACCACGAGTAGACAGCATACGTCAGACCGGCCAACAGCCCCAGTGCAGCCCCGATGTATTGCCACTCATTGCCACCTTCCACGGACTGTGGCTCCTTACCCCACGTCAACAGCAGGATTCCCAACCCTCCCGTAATAAAGCCAAGAATCCACCGGGAGGAGACCTGTTTCTTTCCTATCAGGCGCTCCAGTACAACGGCAAACAGTGGTGCACTGGCAATGGATATAACCGTTCCCATGGCCACCCCCGAAAGGCGCATGGCGCTGTAAAACGCCAGCGGATAAAGCGCAACTGCTGCCCCACCTGTCAGTAGCACCGCATAACAGGCTTTCAGCCGCGCCCGATCCTTGAGCAGGAAGCGCAACGCATGCAGAACCAACAGCACGCCACCGCCTCCCATGGCAAAAGCCCCTGTCGCCAGTGGACTGACGGCCGGGGCAAAACTCGCCGCCGTTCCGGTTGTCCCCCAAAGCACGCTGGCCAAAACAATAGCCGCAATACCCTGCATGTCATCCTGCTGATTCCCCATGCTCTACCTTTTGACTCGTGAATGTAACGCCAGTCTATTTGAGAGGAGCTGCAGAGTTTTTGCTCATCAGCCGCTTCTATATGCCAAACAGCCGCTCTTCAACGGCTGAAGCGGGTCGGGGACAGCCCAAAGCTGGCAGAAAAGCGGCGACTGAAAGCCGACAGGTCACTGTAACCAACCTGTTCAGCGATACGCTGGACAGAGTAGTCGGTATGCTGCAAGAGAGCTTTGGCCTTCTCCATCCGCACACGGGTCAGGTACTGCATCACACTGAGACCGATTTGCTGGCGAAACAGCTTTTTAAGCTGGGTCTCGCTAAGGCAGGCAGTCTGTGCCAACTCATCCAAAGTAAGCCTCTCAGACAGCCGCATGTCTATCACTTGCAAAACCTGCCGGATACGCCGATCGACCTGAGGCAGCAAGCGCTGCTCGGCAAGCAACAATGCGAAGGTGGCAAACATGGATTGTTCCAGAGCATCGTTGACTTGATGCCCCAACTGCGTTTCTACGAAACTGAGGTATTGGAGCAGAGGCCCACTGATTCTGAATACACATGAATCAGTTGCGCGCAGATTTTCCGGTAACAAGTGCATGTCTGCTACGACAAACCGGGCTTCTTCATCAGCAGTGAAATGATGTTGCTGTCCAGATCGAATAACGACACATTCTCCTGACGCGACCCGACCGGCAAAACCGTCGAGCTCGATCTCAATAGCACCGCGTAGCGGCAGTACCATTTGATGGTACGTGTGCGAATGCCCCTGCCTCTGGCGGCTATATGATCGAATTGAAAGTCGTCCTGACATGGATAGGCCTTGATTTTGAAACAGTAACGGCATGTTAGGTGATAATGAGCCAGCTTTGAATCAAGACCTCAGTGTTGTAAACAGTGACAAGATTATTGAACACCGTTCAATATAATCATTATGCGCTTAATGGAGGGGTCCCATGAATTCAATGCGAGAACGTGCAGCGGAAGGGCTGCAGCCGGGTGACAGCTTCAGTGTGACTCGCAGCTTTACACAAGAGGAAGTTGACACCTTCGCGCGCCTGTCCGGCGACTACAATCCGGTACATTTTGATCAGGCGTTTGCCGAGTTGAAGGGGTTCAGAGCCCCAGTGGCACATGGGCTGCTGACCGGTAGCCTGTTGACCGAGATTGGCGGTCAGATTGGCTGGCTGGCAGCGGGCATGAATTTCCGTTTCAGACGACCTGTTTACGTAGGCGAGGCTATTACCTGTCGCTGGACCATCAGAGAAATAGATCCGCGTGGGCGCGCCAGCGCCAGGGTCGAAATGACCAATCCGGACGGGGTGATCGTCCTGGAGGCAGAGGTCACCGGGATTGTACCCGGTGACCCAGAGCGTCAGCGGTTGCGGCAGATGCTGGCCGAAGGCGACCCGACCAACAGGTTGGCCCGCAGCCGCCAGGATCAGTCCTAGGGCTGTAAAGCCTTAGCTCAGTCCCTTTTGCAACAAGCGCAGACTTTCTTTAAGCGTTTGCTGCTGCTCCTCACTGAGGCAGGACATCACCTGCCGCTCGTGCTCAATCGCCTTGTCCAGCAGCTGGGTTGCCAGCTGCTGCCCTTTCTCGGTCAACCGGAAGCAGCTACCCTCCACCTGCAATAGCCCCTTGTCCTGCAGCCATTCGCCGGTAAACATCAGCTCTTTGAGTGGCTGGGAAACATAGCGGCAAATCTGCTCTTGTTCCATCGCTTCGCCATCGGCCAGCAGCGTCAATACACGCCATTCTTCGGCGGTCACCCCAAAATGGCTCAACCTCGGATAGAAGTCAGAGGCATAGGCATTGAGTGTCTGACGCAACTGGAACAACAGGTAATCACCCAGAAATCCCCTGGCTTCCAGCGGTCCGGTCGGAGCCTGAACCGCTGGGTGGGTTTCGGGCACCGCATAACGACCGTTGTGGAACACCAGTGAGCTGACGTTTTCCTCATAAGAGTAATCGGTCACCTCGCCCACAATAATAAAGTGGTCTCCCCCCTCGTAGACGTTCCAGGTCTTGCAACCGAACCAGGCTGCCGTGCCGTGCAGCAGTGGCGAGCCGTGCTGGTCGTCGCGGGTGTGGATATCGGCAAACTTGTCCTCGCCCCGGCGCGCGAACCGATTGGAAATTTCAATCTGGTCATTACGCAGCACATTGATGGCAAAGGATTTCCCACGGGTGAATGCCTCCAGACTCCAAGCCCCCTTGTCGATGCTCCAGAGCACCAGCGCAGGCTCGATCGACAGGGTGTTAAAGCTGCTGGCGGTCATGCCGATGGGATTACCCTCAGCATCTCGCGTGGTAATTACGGTTACGCCGGTGGGGAACTTGCCCAGCGCCCGGCGAAAATCTTTCGGATCAAATGACATGATTGTCTCCGATTCAGGTCAGCACGCTCAGGAAACGCTCGTTTAACTGACGGTCGTGATAGAAAATTGCTTTACCCAGCTCGCCCGCATCCCAGGTCACCGGCTCGTGGTCCGGGTAGTGGTAGTCGCCACCGCAGAAAACCTCGTTACGATTGCCGGAAGGGTCAAAGAAATAGATGGTCTGACCATGAGTCAGCCCATGACGTGTCGGGCCAATATCGATTGAGGTATCGGTCATGGAGATCAAGTCCGCCGCCTTGAGCACATCGTTCCAGGTCTCAAGGAAGAAGGAGGCATGGTGAAACTTGCCTGGCTCCGGATGATCGATAAACGCCACATCATGCGCCTTCATGCTGACAGTCAGGAACTGGCCGACACGCTTGCCGTCCGGTGTCATCACCTGCTCAGCCAGATCGAAGCCGAGCACATCACGGAACAGCTCTAAAGTGCGGTCCAGGTTGGGGCCGTACAGCAGGCAGTGGTCGAAACGGGTCGCCTGCATGCCTTTCAGGCCACGCGGCCAGGCTTCCGGGTTGTGATTGCCCACGCCCCACTTGCCGGTCTGCTCCTTGGTGGCAAAAAGCTCGAACGCGTGCCCGGTGGGGGCAACAAAACGGACGCGGCGTCCACAGTCTTTAAGGTCACCGGCAGGAATGTCTTCCACTTCACAGCCGAACGCAACCAGCTCAGCACGCAGGCTGTCCACAACCTCTTCGCTCAAGCACTTGAAGCCCATGAAATCCATACCGGCTTCGTCCGCTTCACGCAGCACCACCGAGAACTTGTCCACTTCGGTCCAGCCCTTGAGATAGACACGGCCCTGATCGTCACGGTCCATTTCGATCAGACCGAGCAGGTCTACGTAGTGCTTGACGGCTTCATCCATATCCAGCACGCGAATCTGCACGTGCCCGGGACGCATTACACCTTTTTTCATTGGGTTACCTCAGCTTTTATTGTTATGTCAGTTTCAGTGTGTCATTTAACCCAGCGTGTTGGGCAGTAACAGTGACAGTGATGGTATCGATGCGATCAGTACCAGTCGCAGGATGTCTGCCAACCAGAAAGGAACGACTCCACGGAAAATGGTTGAGAGTTTGACGTCCGGAACCACACCTCGCAGTACGAACACATTCATACCCACCGGTGGCGTGATCAGACTGATTTCGGTCACGACCACGACAAGAATGCCAAACCAGATCAGATCCATGCCCATGGCCTGTACCATCGGATAGAACACCGGTACGGTTAACAGGATCATCGACATGCTTTCCAGCGCACAGCCCAACAACAGGTAAATTGCAATCAGTATTACCAGCACCATAAACAGGCTGAACCCCTGCTCCACCACCCAATCTCGCAGCATCATCGGCATGCCAGTCATGTTGATGAAATTGGAGAAAATCAGCGCACCAATCACAAGGAAAAACAGCATCGCGGTTGTCCGTGCCGCATTACTGAGTGAACGGTACATCATCTTTGCACTGAGTTTGCCGCTGAACATGGCAATCAGGAAGGCCCCTGAGGCGCCGATTCCGGCCGCTTCAGTCGGGGTAAAAATACCGGCATAAATGCCGCCCATCACAATGATGAAAATAAGGTTGATGCCCCATACCCCCTTCAGAGAGATCAGCCTCTCTTTCCAGCTGGAGCGAGCACCGGCAGGGCCACTGTCAGGCTTAAGCCTGACAGTGACAATCACTGCAACCATATAGAGCAGAATACCGATGATGCCCGGAATAAGGCCGGCAATGAACAGCTTGCCAATATCCGTTTCGGTCATCAGGCCGTATACCACCAGAATTACACTGGGGGGGATCAGAATGCCAAGACTTCCGCCGGCAGCAATGGCACCGGTAGCAAGCCCATCTGAATACTTATATTCACGCATGGAAGGCATCGCCACTTTAGCCATGGTGGCGGATGTCGCCATGGAACTGCCACACACGGCAGAAAAGGCACCGCAGGAGACAACGGTCGCCAGTGCCAGGCCACCCTTGAAATGCCCCAGAAAAGCGTTGGCCGCACGGTAAAGCTGTTTTGACATTCCCGACTCGGTAATCAGATTGCCCATCAGCAAAAACAGCGGCACCACCGACAGGCCGTATGCCAGACCGGTATCAAAGGCGGTCGATGCCACCATATTGAGTGAGATGCTCCAGCCACGTGGGTTACCATAGGTAACCTGCTGCACAAGTGCAAAACCCACCACGCCGACAATCGCCATGGCGATGCCCAACGGCACACGGGCCAGAATCAGTACCATTAAGGCCGCAAAGCCGATCAGACTTGCTTCCATTTACTGCTCTCCTTGTGCAAAGAGACGACTGCTGCCAAATATCAATCGAAGGACCAAAGCCAGAGTGGCAAGACCTGTGGTAATTGCCATCATGAAAGCAAGCCAGGACAGCGGAATCTGCAGTACGGCTGTAGTATCAGCGTAACGCTGCACCTTGAGAGCATGCTCCCACAGCACCCAGGTAAAGGTACCAAAGGCGAATACGTTGATTACCTCAATCAACCCATTCTGAATACGCTGCCCCCAGCCGCCGAAGAAAGAGTCCAGCAGGTCCACCGCAATGTGCCCACCTTCTGCCGTAATCAGTGGCAGTCCCAAAAAGATCACCGCCGCCAGCATCAACTCGGTCAGCTCATAGGCTCCATTCAAAGGAGACGAGAACAGATAGCGTCCCAGTACATCGATCAGTGTCACCAGCATCATCATGAACATGACGATGGCGGCCGTACCGCTGAGCAGGTGGCGGTACAACAGTACCACCACCTCTCGGCTGCCGGCTGAAGCTCTGAGAGAAGCTTTCATCGGCTCACCTGTTAGTCTTTGGCCAGTTCACGGCTCAGTTCGCGGAATTCCGCCAGCGCTGCAGCACCGTCAACGCCGGCAGCTTCAGCCTGCTTCAACCACTCCTGCACCATCGGCTCGCTGGCTGTACGAATTTCGTTCATGAACGCTTCGTCTGCGGTCAACACTTCATTGCCATTGGCCTCGATCGCTTCCAGCCCCTTGGCATCCTGGGTATCCCACATGCGACCAGCCAAGCGTGCCAGCGTTTCACCGGACACCTTCTCGATAGCCGCCTGATCTTCCTCCGGCAGGCTTTCGAAGCGATCTTTATTCATCACGACAAAGAAGCTGAAGTTATACAGCCCACCCGGCACCAGCGTGGTGTAGGTGGTTTTGTCCTGAATATTGAACGCCGGTACGGACTCCAGCGGAAACAGAGTGCCATCAGCTACGCCGCTGGACACCATCTCGTAGGTGCTGGAAGAGGGCTGCTGCAATGACACAGCACCAAGAGCAGTGGACAGTTCATTCATGATGCCACCACCCACGCGAAGCTTGAGGCCCTGCATGTCGGCTGCACTTTTCACACTGCGACGGCTGTTGTGGATATGACCCGGACCATGCGTGAACAGACCCAGCAATTTAACATCCTTATGCTCGTCAGCCTTGCTCAGATACTTGTTGTATACCTGCCAGTAGGCAGCAGACGTGGCTTCCGCACTGTCACCACCGAAGGGGAACTCGACCATTTTATAAAGACTGAAACGGCCCGGGGTGTAACCGTGTGCACTATAGGTGATATCCGCCTGGCCTTCTGCAGCCAGATCATAATGCACCCGTGGGTGACCCAGCGCAGATGGCAGCATAACTACCTTGACACGACCTTCAGTTGCTTCTTCCACGCTATTGGCCCAGGGCACCATCACATCACGTACCAGAGGATGACCTGACGGCAGCCAGGACGACATGGTCAGGCGCGTTTCCGCCTGCGCACCTGAAGCCAGAAGTGCGATTGTTGCAGTTGCAGCGACTCGAAACATCATCTTCTTCATCGTTATTCTCCGTTTCTGGTTTTAGTCCGGTCCGAACCGGCGTCCAACCGGAGCATAGTGCGCCGGTCGGCCTATACAGCGAACTGTTTCAGATATCGACCACCAGGCGCGCGCTTTTGGCTCGTGAGCAACAGAGCGCGATCTGGTCGTTGTCTTCCTTTTCCTCGTCTGTGAGGAAGTGGTCTCGGTGATCAGGAATGCCCTCGATCACATCACAGATACAGGTCCCGCATACACCCTCTTCGCAGGACATCTGTACCTTTACCCCGGCTGCCTTCAGGGCAGTGGCGATACTTTCGTTGGGACCGACCTGTACGGTCACATCACTGGCTTCAGCATAAACTTCAAACGCCTCACCACTGATATCCACCTCGGCATTGAAATATTCGAAGTGAATCTGCTTGTCTGGCAACCCTGCCGCTTTGGCCTGCTCGATCACCCAGTCCATGAACCCGCCGGGGCCACAGACATACAGATGGGTACCGGGCTGGGCTTCTGCACAAAGCAGTTTTGGATTGATCCGACCGGTGTCACCGGCGTCGTCAAAGTGCAGCACAAGTTGTTCACCAAACTCGCGCTTGAGTTCTTCAAGAAACGCCGCCTTGGCTTCACTGCGACTGCAGTAGTGCAGTTCGAAAGACTTGTTTGCCGCCTTCAAAGCGTATGCCATGGCGATCATCGGCGTAATACCGATACCACCACCGATCAACAGGCTGTGCTCTGCATCCATTTCCAGTGGGAAATGGTTGCGCGGGGCACTGATCTGTACCTCGGCACCGGCTTTCAACTCGGCATGAATCTGCCTGGAACCACCACGTGAATTGGGGTCATTCAGAATCCCCAACCGGTAGCTGCTGCTGCCCGGCGCGTTGCTCAGGGAGTACTGTCGAATCAGTTCCGGACCCAATACCACATCGATATGGGCGCCGGCCTCAAACGCCGGCAGTACGTTGCCATCAGCTGCGCTCAGATCAAACACGGCGATCTCGTCGGTCTGGTCTTCACGCCGCGTGACGGTCACATGAATGAGAGTGTTATCAATATTGCTCGTCATAGTCTCGCCTCAGCGCATGAACAGGCCGCCGTTGATGTCCAGGGTCGTACCGGTAGTGAAGTAGGCTTCCGGCCGTGCCAACTGCACCACCATTTCGCCGATAAAGTCGGCATCGCCCAATTGCCCCACCGGAATGGCGCCCAACAACGTTGGCAGGCGCTCTTCAGGTACAAGTGCCTTGACCATCGGTGACTCGATCGGTCCCGGCGCGATGGCATTTACCGTCACGCCTTGGCTGGCCAGTTCTTTGGCAAACACCTTGGTCAACGTAATGATGGCGCCCTTGGAGGCAGCATAGTGGGCACCGGTCGAGGTGCCCCCATTCTGTCCAGCCAGCGAGGCCATGTTGATGATGCGGCCATAACCCTTGTCAGCCATATGCCGACCCATCACCTGACAGCCGGAGAAAGTGCCACCGAGATTGATGTTCACCACATCGGCAAACTCTTCTGGGCTGATCTCCATCACCGGTGTCGCACGGGTGACGGCTGCGTTGTTTACCAGAACATGCAGATCACCCCAGCGCTCCAGTACAGCCGCCAGTGCAGCTTCAAAATCCGCCTTGCTGGCCACATCCAGCGCCAGCGGCATGACCCGCTCACCACTACTGTCCATGGCCGTTGCGGCAGCTTTGGCCGCTTCCAGTGAACGGTCTGACAGGGCGACTCGGTAGCCGGCGGCCAGCAGACGGGCTGCAATGTTGTTGCCAAGGCCCTGTGCTGCACCGGTGACCAGCGCAATATGAGACTGTGTTGGGTTACTCATGCGGCCACTCCTTAGAAGATGAAGCTAACAGTGCGCAAGAAGCCGTCCGCATGCAGCAGTTTCACGACCTTTTGCTCCAGTTTGAAACCGTCCGCGCTCGGTTTCAGGCTGTACTCCACGTTGGCCGGGTAGGTCACCAGCTTGCCATGGCGCAGCTCGTTCAGTGTCATGGCGCAGCGTGCAATGACCAGATCATCACCTGCTTCAAGCACACGTACACGGGACATCATGCGCACGGTATCGCCAACCGAGATGGCAGAAACAGACTCACCGTTTTCCAGACGCGCCACGCGCATGCGCCGCATGTCAGCATCGTCCATCGCCAGGTTCAGCGTGTTCAGATAATCCGTTTCATTCAGATCAGCCGGCACGATATAGAGGCCTGATTCGGTCCACAGTGAAAGCCATTCCTGATAGCCCTTGTGGTCCAGCAGATCCGCTTCATAACCAATGAATTCGATCACCTGCGCCAGCAGTTGGGTATTGGATTTCATCACTTATTTCTCCTCTCCAGCAGCCATCATTTTCTTATACTGGCGATAGGCACCGCGCATGCCGGTTTCGGAACAGACCGATCCAGCCACATTACCGTCTTTGGACTGGTGCAGGTTGTTCATGCCGCGGTTGACCAGAATCCAGCCATCATTGCCTGCCATGGAGCCTTTCTGGACCCGTTCCCAGGC
Organism: Marinobacterium iners DSM 11526; assembly: GCF_900107855.1. Classification (GTDB taxonomy): domain Bacteria; phylum Pseudomonadota; class Gammaproteobacteria; order Pseudomonadales; family Balneatricaceae; genus Marinobacterium; species Marinobacterium iners. The sequence continues at coordinate 32,909 of NZ_FNRJ01000025.1, forward strand.
TTCACCATCATCCGGCGTGCCGAAGCCCATCGGCCCCTGGAAGTGCTCGTGCAGACGCATGCGCTTGCGGTTAAATGGAGCCGGGGCGCCTTCACCGCCCAACGCTACGTGCTGAATCTCGGTCTCACCTACGCTGACCGGCCGCAACACTCGGAAAAACGCCATGGAGCAGGAGACATTCGGGAACAGGTTGAGGTTGAAACCAGTGCCGTGGGCAGCACGGACCAGTTTCTTCACTTCGTCTTCCGTTTTGCCTTCATTGCGCAACTCCTGCGCCAGCTTTTCGAAGCGGGCCGGAATCGGCTGATCCAGATCCTCTTCCAGATCCACCAACTGCGGAATCATCACCATTACGCTGTGGCCGTTACCCAGGTCTTCGACAAACCCATCGCCATCGAGGAAGTCGAAAATGTCAGCCGTCGCATCATCCAGCGAGGTCAGGAACGACTTGTGAATGATCGGGAAATGGTAGGCATCGGTCGTGTTTTCCAGCTGGATTTTCCAGTTGCCCGGGAAATTGAAACGATGCTCGCCCAGTACCTTGACCGGATACCCACCGCCCTGCTTCATGAACAGGTCGATCCACTTTTTCGCACCACCGAGGAAGTCTTCCAGTGGCTCGATGTCATCTCTAAAAGTAGCAAATACCATGCCCTGATAGGTTTCCACCCGCAGGCTTTCCAGCGGCAGCTCATTCTTGTCGAACACGCCGTCGTACTCTTCCGGCTTGGGCAACGCGCGCAGGCTACCGTCAAGACCATAGCCCCAGCCGTGATAGGGGCAGGTGAACGCCTTGGTTTTGCCCTTGCGTGCTTCGCACACGGTGGCGCCACGGTGGCGGCAGCGGTTCTGCAGTACATGCAAATTCATCTTGCGGTCGCGGCTCAGGATAACCGGCTGACGACCGATGTATGAGGTCTTGAAACTGCCCGCCTCAGGTACTTCGCTCGCGTGGCCAACAAAGACCCAGGTGTTGTTGAACACCTTGTCCAGCTCTTCTTCGAAGATGGCCGGATCAGAGTAAAGATCCTTGTGTACCCGGCCCTCTTCTACCATTTCAGCCGCTTTCAGGCTGATGTTTTGCATATCGATCAGTTCACTCATGGTCTTGCTCTCTTTATTCGTTGCCTTGCTGGCGCTGCCGCCGAGCACTTATTCTTCAGGGACCGGCAGTGGCTGGGGGTTGTCCCAGGGGGTCTGCACGGGCCGATTGAATCGACTGGTGGTACAGAAATGAGCGATCTTCCAGCGCCCGTCTTCCCGGCGAAAACGCACGTTCAACAGTGCACTGCTGAGCTGTGAGCGACCATCGGTAAAGGTAGCGGTCTGCAGCAGCACCCAGGTGCCTTCCGCTTCGGTTTCGCTCTGCACATTCACCTTTTCAGAGGTCAGAAAATGTACGTTCAGAGCAAAGTGCGCCGGCGGCAGGGTGTATTTCACGAACATGTCCCTGATCGCTTCACGTCCTTCACGGCGGCCAAAAGTAGCAGCGTAGCGCTTGCCCCTGCCTTCCCAGATGGC
>NZ_FNRJ01000027.1 GCF_900107855.1 Marinobacterium iners DSM 11526
TGATGTGCGGGATGCCATCATCGATATGCTCAAGCCCTATGCAGCGTATGTGCACACGATTACGGCGGATAACGGGAGCGAATTCGTAGAGCACAAGGCTATAGCCAAAGCGCTGGGCGCGGAGTTCTATTTTGCCCACCCGTACTCGTCATGGGAGCGAGGGCTGAACGAGAACTTTAACGGCCTGCTACGCCAATACATCCCGAAAGGTACGGATCTGCGGATGATCACCGGCGAGGATGTCCGCAAGGCAGAAAAACAGTTAAACCTGAGGCCTCGCAAATGCCTCGGGTTCAGGCAGCCCGAAATTGTATTCCAGGAACGTGAATTCAACTCCGAAGTGCGACACCCTCCTATATTCCGCCAATGAGTGGTGGCCGGGGAAAGCACTGCATCACACATCCGCAAGCAAGCGATGATCTGCTGTGCGAGCAGATTATCGACCACTACCGTCGTGCTCTCGCTCATCATAAGCAGGCACGGCGGTTCTTACTGGCCTACGGCATCTTCGGGAACCGCCTCCTGTCCGACTTTCGACTGGGGTGCTGCGACCGTACCCTGGGGTTGCGATTACAGCGTTTGGAGCGCGAGCAGGAGGCCTATACCCGTGGGGCACTTCAACGCTTAGGATTGCTGAAGCTGTCCGGGCATGAGTTTCTTCCGGGGTTGTGTCGTGTTTCCCTTCCTCGATGCGGACGGGAGTATTACCGGAGCCTATGGCAAACGTATTACTCCGAAGTTGAAAGCAGGCTCGGTCTACCAGGTGTACTGGATCACTGAGCGTACCCGGTTGTTTAACGAACGGGTCTTGCTGGACGCCAAAGAGATAATCCTGTGCAAGAACCCGCTGGAGGCGCTGATCTGGTGGCAGCAAGGCTTTCAGCGGGTGATTGCGCTTATGAGCTGTCATGCCTTCAAGCAAATACATCTCGATCTACTGAGGGAGCACCGGATAGAGCGCGTCTACCTGGCATTGTGTGGCACAGCCGCCGAACTGGATGCCATGCGTACCATTGCCGTGATGATGGAGGCCGCCAATATGGTGCTGTTCCCGGACGGGCAGGATGACAGTCATTTCGTTAACCACCGAACGCCCTCAGGCCGACTTTGCCGAGTTGCTCGCACAGGAGATCAGGGTGTTACGACCATCACCAGTATCGATCTGGAGCTGCTGGAAGCCTATCGGCGTTACCTGTACCGCTATCGGAAACCGCGTGATCATACGCCACTCGATCTATCGACACAGCGTATGCGCCTGATGGAGGTGACTGGTTTCCTCAAATGCATGCGTTACTACGACATCATCCAGTCCAATTTTTTCAGCAAGTTTCCGCTACCCCGTGTGCCTCGAAAGCTGCCCCCGGTGATACCGGCGGAGCAGGTGATCACCATCCGAAAAGGCAAAGGCTCACTGGATCGCAAGGTACCGATCGCGCCAAGGGCCTTGGACTGGTTACAACGATACATCGAAGATCTTCGTCCTGAGCAGCTCACGCTGGAGAGTGGTATCGCCGTGTTCCTGGGGAGGGCGGGGCGACGTATCCAGCGTAGCGCCCTGACCGACCTGGTGGGTGAATATGTACGCCGGTCCGGCGTCGGAAAGGAGGGAGCCTGCTACCTCATGCGGCATGCCAGCGCAACCCACATGCTCAAGCACGGTGCCGACATCCGCTATGTCCAGGAGCTGTTGGGACACCAGGATATCAAGAGCACGCAGATCTATACCCATGTCACGATCAGCGATCTCAACGCTGTTTACAGGCGGACTCATCCGGCAGCGAAGAAATCAACGAAAAGTTGACGAGTAGTCAACATGAAACTATAGTTGACGTGTGGTCAACCAAGGGTAGCCGATGAATGTAATCTCGAAGAAGCCGTTCAACGACGCAGCCAAGAAATACCCGAACGATGAGGCTGCGCTGTTGGATATGTACAAGGTACTACACAAGACGGATTTCAGTACCCCGGATGAGTTAAGGGCGGTTTTTCCAACGCTGGATAACTTCAAGTACAAGGACAAGTGGTGGGTGCTGGATGTGGGTGGCAACAATCTTCGTGTGCTTGCATTCATTCAGTTTGTGAATAAGCGCATGTATATCAAACACATCGTTAATCATGCGGACTACGACAAGCTGACGAAGCGATACATGAAAGATCAAGATTAGAGGTGATAACATGGGACAGCTAGCAATTGTCGATGCATATCAGGCATTTATGGCGACTGCACAGCCGCTCATTAACATAGAGACCGACGAACAGTACGAAGCGACGCTGGAAACGCTGGAGCAGGTACTGGAATCGGCCAGCGATACCCTGGACGATCCGATGAACCCCCTCATCGACATGCTCAGCCATGCAATTGAGCGGTATGAGTCTCAGGATGAGGAACTGATGGCATTCATTGGAGAAGCTGAAACACTACCAGCCGATATCGCGCTGCTTCGTACCCTGATGAGCCAGCACCATCTGACCGGCAGCGATCTGCCGGAGATCGGCGATAAGACAATGGTCTCCAAAGTTCTGAACGGGAAACGCATTCTGAGCCGCCAGGCCATCGAGAAACTGTCAGAGCGCTTTGAACTGAAACCTGCTATGTTCTTTGGTGAATGACCGAAGAACATAGCTCCATATCATCTAATGCAGAAGGATCTGCTATCGCATAAATCTTTTCTTTAAAATCGCTGCCAAAGCTCAAGGCCCGGTACTGTCTGAGCGCGATTAGTTTACAACTACTTCAGGGACTATGACCCCAATACGGGGCGGTACATTCAGTCAGACCCGATTAGGCTTGAAGGTGGCATAAATACTTATTTTCACGCGAACGCTAATACGTTCAGTTTTGTCGATCCTTGGGGGCTCGCCTATAGTTTAACGGGAGAGCATGGCATTCCAAACGACTTGGGCGGTGGGCCCCAATTGTGGGTTGGGAACTGCTTGCAAAAGATTACATTTAATATGTAAGCTGTATAGATAAGTGTGAAGGCGATGAATGTAAGCAGCAATAAAGAAAGCATGGGAAAAAGAATAATTTTATTTTTGTCGAAGAGCCTAAGTGTAAAAGAGGAGGATATTAACTTGGGGTCACGGATCTTTCATGATCTAGGTGTGGATGGAGATGATGCAAAAGAGCTAATGGATAATTATGCTAACGAATTTAACGTATCATTAGATGGATTTAATTTTAATCAATGCTTTGGCCCGGAAAATTCCATATCAATGATTGAATTATTTTTATCGTTTTTTAAAAGAATTGATCAAGAAAATATTAAGGAGTTAAGGGTTGAAGATCTCATAGATGCTGCCGAATCAGGAAGTTTTTGTAAGTAAACATATAAATAATGTTACCCCTGATGGACAGCGCGGCGTTCACACCTTTCTGGTTTCGGGGTGCACACATGACTGTGGTAAGCCGGGCAGTTATGCGCCACCTCTAGCAAACCATCAGTATGCATGTGTTGGTGGATCAGGAAACCTGTAATTGCACAACAGCTAGTTCTGGCGGGACATTGGATAACACATGGCCATTCGGTGATGGAAGCCCCGAGATGCCAACCTCTCCTAATGACGATTATTATGAACCGAGTTCATGTGAAAAAGAGTTAGGAGATGATAGCTGTGTCGAGAGTTGTATTAAGACAGAGTGGTCGAGTCCAAGGCCGTGGTATGGTGTTGGTCCTAATGGAACAGATTGCCAAGAATACACGAGTAATGTGGTGAATAAGTGTATGAGGCTGTGTCAGAGAAAATAGCTATGAGGAAAAGCATGAGGCTTGGAGGGGTAGTTCTTTGGGTCATTGCCAACCTGATAATGACTCTTTATTTTATATCAAGGGTTGTGTCCCAGGATATAACGGACTCAATGCGATATGAAATAGAGTTTCTATCACTGATATGTTTTGGATTAATAAGTTTTCCTTCCGGGATTTTTATTTTAATCATCGCTAACTTTTTGGTCACATTCTTTGGAATGGGATTAATGGAGGTCTATGGTTCAGTGGCCACCATATCTCTTATAGCCTTTTCTTGCATGCTTGGCGGGTTGATACAGTGGTTTTATATTCTCCCGCGCGTAGCTGTATGGTTTAAAAAAAAAGAACGGCGTAAAAAAAAACGCCAAAATAATTACAGACTAATCGTGTCCTAAAGCATCCAAATAAATAGGATGTAGGCCATAGTTTTAACTTATAAGGCGGCTTATCCCCGCCTTTTTCTTTGCTAAAAATTGTCATCTTCACCAGCAGCGTTTGCACACTTTTCCGGTTTCAGTTGTCACGGTTGACCAGCGGGGTTTGCATTTTGGGCCAGCGCCTACAAGTGTGCGAGCCGGTGACAGTGACAGGCTCTCCAAACGGTGCGGCACTGGCTCCACGTATATCGGCGTTGAGAAGTATTACATCCATACGGATCACCTCAACACTCCACGACGCATTAGCCGAGCCAGCGACAACCAAATTTCTGGCGTTGGGATAACGACCCCTTTGGTCGCCACACAGCCAATGAAGACCCGGACGGTGACAGTCAGCTATTCACCTTCTCTCTGGGCTACCCAGGGCAGTACTACGGTGAGGAAACCGGGTTACACTACAACTACTTCCGGGATTATGATCCCAGTACGGGGCGGTACATTCAGAGTGATCCGATTGGGCTTGAAGGTGGGCTGAATACATATGCTTATGTTGGTGGGAATCCAACAGCTTATGTTGATCCATTAGGTCTTGAAACCAATGTCTTTATGCATGCTGGTGCTGGGTCGGGAGGGTCATCAATGGATCATGTCGCAACAGATATCAATGGTACGACCTATACCTATGTGTCGGATGATATGACTGTGCTCCCAACAGATCAATATTTGGAACGGAATGATTTCAGAGATACGAAAGCCTTGAAATTGAACCTAACGTTCGCTCAAGAAGAATAGCTAGAAAAGAGGCTGGCATGGCAACAGGGAAAAGGTAGCTATAGAGCGCTGGGACATAACTGCGGCGATCCGCTTGAAAGTGGTGTGGAACAGTTAGGTTTCGATATGGGGGTAAGTGTTACTCCTCAGGGACTATACGATGGTTTGAAAGAGGAAGGGCTTATAGGTGATGAATATGTCATTCCACGATCACCTCCCCACAAAAGTTTGAGAATCCTCCTTGGGCTAGGAAAATGGTTGAGTAAATATGAAAAAGATGGTTTTTTCTCTTTTTTTATTAACGGCTTTATATTTTATTATATTTATTGGATTAGGCCTTTCTAAAGATTATAAATGGTCTGATATGGACTGGGATAACAGTGGAATGGTCAGCGTTTTTGAGGTTATGGATGCAGTGGATATCGGTTTAAGAAAGAGTGCAAAAGGTTGTCGAGAATACTATTCATTGAAAGATGGTTTACCTGTAAAGGAAGTCTGTTCCGAGTGAGTTCGTGATCAGGTCTAAGAGGAGGAGTTAGCCCAGCACGACGCGCACACTTTTTTGGTTTAGGTGTGCATGACCTACTCCCCACTTTCGGGATTAGGGTTCTGGCCCGTTTCCCCGGAAAAGCTCAAGGTCAACACGCTATATGCGCGATAAGTTTACAGCTACTTCAGAGATTATGTCCCCAATACGGGGCTGAGATCCGGCCAATTGTGTGCCCGGTCTCAGCCCTGTCGGTGTTACAGGTGTTTGGCCAACAGGCGATAGCTATCCATGCGGTCATGATGGCTGTATGTCACGCACACGGTGGCGATTTCATCACAGCCGAACTGACTTGCAAGCTGTTCCATCTCCTGCCAGCACTGGTCAGGCGTACCGACGGTGTAGCCGTTCAGGATGTGGTCGTATTCGGCCTGATATGAAGCGGGCAGTTCGCGGTAGCGGTCCTGTACCTGTGACGGAGTCAGGAAGTCTTCGCGCTGGCCCATCTGTGCCGCCAGTTTGCGGTACACGGCGGTACCGGTGCGCAGCTTGGCTTCTTCTTCGGTGTCGGCGCAGATGCAGGCAATAGCGAGCATCTTGTTGGGTGTGCCTTCATGACCGGCCTGCTTCCACTCTTCGCTGTAGGTATCAAAAATGGAGGGGTGGCAGTTGTCCGGGTCGATGAAGCGGGCCAGGGCAATGTTGTAGCCCAGGTGGCCAGCCAGGCCTGCGCTGCCGCCGCTTGAGCCCAGCATCCAAAGCTCGGGCTTGATGCTGTCAGGCAGCACGTTGATACGGCTGTAGGGGTGTTCAGCTGGCAGGTTGGCGTTCACGAAGCCTGCTAGCATCTGGGCCTGCTGGGCATACAGGTCGCCGTGATGCGGCTGATGGGGGTAGGCCAACGCCTGCGAGGTGAGGCCGGTGCCGCCGGGAGCGCGGCCAATGCCCAGGTCGATGCGACCGTTGTTGAGGGTCGCCATCATGCCGAAGGTTTCAGCCACTTTCAGCGGACTGTAGTGCGACAGCATGACGCCACCGCTGCCCACACGGATGTTCTGGGTCAGGCTGGCGATGGTAGCCACCAGAATCTCGGGGCAGGGGTTGGCAAAGTGAATGCTGTCGTGGTGTTCAGCCACCCAGTAGCGGTGGTATCCCAGCGTGTCACACAGCTGGGCCAGCTCGATGGTGAGGCGCGGGGCGTCAATTTTCGGGTGTGAACCGTGTACCGGTGACTGGTCGACAACAGACAGTTTGATGCTCATCGGGATCTCCTTGATTAACTTAATATGTTAATTAATTTCGCCGAAGGATTCAATTCGTATCTAGGTATCAACGCAGAGCCACGCGGCAGTAGGCAGGCTGGAGGGTTAGGCGTAATATGCACTTTTCTGCATGGAGCCCCTGACATGTTCGGTATCACAGACCTTGCGACATTTATCATCGGCACAATCGTGATCGTGCTGCTGCCGGGGCCCAACTCCATGTATGTGATGACCACCGCTGCCCGCAACGGGGTAGGGGCCGGTTTCAAGGGTGCCGCAGGTGTGTTCTGCGGCGATCTGGTGCTGATGACGCTGTCGGTGGCCGGGGTGGCCTCGCTGGTGCAGACAACGCCCTGGCTGTTCAATCTGCTCAAGTATGCCGGTGCCCTGTATCTGGTCTGGCTGGGGCTGGGTTTGCTGCGCTCGGCGCTCAAGCGTGACCGTGATCAGCAGGTGCTGGCCGATATTCCGTCCGGCAGTGGCCGCAGCCCTTTTAAAGTGGCGTTGACCATCAGTCTACTGAACCCCAAGGCGATCCTGTTCTTTATGTCGTTTTTCATCCAGTTCGTTGACCCGAACTACCATACCCCCTTGCTGACCTTCACCCTGCTGGGTGTGATGGTGCAGATCATCAGCCAGACCTATCTGGCGAGCCTGATTCTGGGCATGGTGTTCCTGAAAGGGCGTTTTCAGGCGCGCCGGGGCATTGGCGCAATTGCCAAGACCGGTGTTGGGGCCGGATTCATCGGCTATGGCCTGAAGCTGGCACTCAGCAGTAACTAACGCACCTGCGCACCTATTAAATGCCTGCATCGTCTGTGGCTTTGTTATGCTTGCAGAACATTCCGCAAGGATTTTGATTACGTATGGATACAGTCTGGCTGTTTATCCTGCTGGCCAGCGCCATGGTGGTGCTGTTCGACTTCACCAACGGGTTTCATGACGCCTCCAACATGGTGGCGTCGGTCATCGCATCGCGTGCCATGTCGCCAGTGTAATCGGTGCTGATGGTGGGCACCTTTACCTTTCTTGGGCTGGTGCTGGGCGGTACGGCGGTGGCCAATACCATCGGCAATTTCGTGATGCTGGACGACCTGCCGACCATGCTGTCACTGACGGTAGTGCTGTGCGGTCTGTTTGCGGCCACGGCCTGGAACTTAATCACCTGGTGGCGCGGCCTCTGCTGTCTTCCTCATCCCATGCGCTGGTCGGTGGCCTCTGCGGAGTGGTGATGGTGTCGGCCGGGCCGGATCAGGTGGTCTGGGGTGTGCAGGAGCTGGCGCTGTCGCCCCTGATCGGGTTCTGGTTCGGCTTTGTGCTGCATCAATCGAGTGTCCGCCCGCGAACGGAATACCCGCCAGATCACAGACTGCGCGGGCGCCGCGTATCACATCACCCGCGATTTCGGCGGGTATCAGGTTGATCGGCCAGCCCAGAATCGCAATCGCCATCAGCGGTGATCCGCCCATGGCATAAGATATCGCTGATCGCGTTGGTGGCGGCGATGCGGCCAAAATCGAACGGGTCATCCACGATCGGCATGAAAAAATCGGTAGTGGAGACGATGCCGGTGTGATCATCAATGGCGTACACGGCAGCATCATCGCGCGATGCGTTGCCGACCCAAAGGTTGGGGTCCAGTGTCTGGCTGCCGCTGCCTGAGAGAATGGTGTCGAGCACGGCAGGGGAGATCTTGCAGCCACAACTGGCGCCGTGACTGTACTGGGTAAGACGAATGGGTGTGGACATGGGCAACCTGTATTAACAAGGGCCATGACAACGGGCCAGGACAGCTCCGTGGCACAGGCAGCAAACGTAGCTGCCACGGGCGCTGGAGTCAATCCGCTGGAGCTTGCGAAACGGGCGGGATAGAATGCGCCTTTTTGGTTTGAGGCAGATCATGCAGGGGCTGAAACGCAGGCTGACGTACGTTGTACTGTATGAAGGACTTGCGCTGGTATTGCTGAGTATTACCTTCAATGTGCTGTCGGATGAAGGGCTGGCGCACGCGGGTGTATTGGGTGCACTGACCGTGTTGATCGCGGTCAGCTGGAATTTCATCTATAACCTGCTGTTCGAATGCTGGGAAGCCCGTCAGACCACGCGGGGTCGCAGCCTCGCGCGCCGTGTCGGTCATGCGGCTGGTTTTGAGGTCAGTTTATTGCTGTTAACGCTGCCTCTGTTTGCCTGGTGGCTGCAGCTGAGTCTGTTTGACGCGTTCCTCCTTGATGCCGGCCTGACGCTGTTTTTCGTGTTTTTTACCTTTATCTACAACTGGGGGTTTGATCGCGTATTCGGTCTTCCTCTGGCAGCCCAGTAGCCGTTACTGGACTGCTGATGTCCTGCGCCATCGCATGGGTGATTGCCCGGTCCAACGCTTGAATGCGCGGCAAAAGGCGGCTGGCTCGGCGAAGCCGGTTTGCTCGGCCACTTCCTGAATACTCAAGTGCTCGTTGTTGAGCAGCTTCATGGCAAAGTCCTGTCGCAAGGATTCCTTGATCATCCTGATCGATGTACCTTCATCTTGAAGACGGCGACGCAAGGTTCGGGGGGTTATCAGCAGATGTCGGCTGATATCCTCAAGATCGGGCATGCTGTCCAGATCGTGCCGCTGCAGCAGGACCTTTACGCGGGTTTGCAAACTGCTGTCACGCACCGGTCGACGCAGTATCACCGCGGGGCAGTCCTGCAGGAAAGAGTCCAGCTCACTTGCATTTCGGACGATCGGCAGTTGTAGAAAACGCGGGTGCATGCTGAAGCCACAACGGTCCTGCTTATACAACAATTCGCCCAGAAACATGGCACGGTACGCTTTCGCATGGCCGGGTGTTGAATAGGCGAAACTGGTACTTGCCACGGGAATCTGCTGACCGACCAGCCAACTCGCGAAACGCTGCCACATCAACAGCATGAACTCCTGAAGCAGGTGGTCCGGATCTTCTCCGTCATGTTTCAGGTGCAAACTGTAGAACACCAGCGGGGTATCTCCCTCCGGATCAAGGCCAATATCGAGGTCGTCCGAAACCGCGCGGTAAAAGCGGGCACTCTGACGCAACATGCCGCCCAGTGTTTTGGCCCCGCAGGCCAATTCTGCCATCAGTGCAAATACACCTCTTCTGCAAATACTTGGCGATAGCCCCATGAACTCGCAATGGGTAAAGCGCCAAACGGCACGGATGAGATCACTCAATTGTTGCTCGGTGAGCAGCATCTCAGGGCGATTTACCCAGTCCACTGGAATACTGGCCTCGTGAAGCAAGGTATCACGACACGCGCCACGCCGCAGTGCACCGCTGAGGCAAGCATTGATGAAATGGTTGGCGATGTGCGCCTTGTGGGAAGGGCGTGGAAGCTCATGTGCTGACATCTCGCCATTGTGCAGAACGGTTCAGGTCATGCCAAGCATTCTGCAAAGCTGCGTCAGCACTTGGCCATTTCGATCAATTAAAACGACCGGTATTGTCATTCAAAGCGCCTTTTTAAAGGCATTAAATGGCCCTAATGGTCAACCGGCCGGTGGCCCCGGGTAAAAACAACAATAAAGGGCTTAGTATGAATACACAGATGCACAACCTGAATCATGAAGCGGCAGAGGACGAGGATCGCGCGCTGTTTCAGGAAATGGTCAGACGCATTCTGCAGCAGGAAGTGGCACCTGACTATGAAGAATGGGAAGCGGCACACCAGCTGCCGCGAGAAGTCTGGTGCAAGCTGGGTGAGGCCGGGTTGCTGGGTGTTGATCTGCCCGAGGCACTGGGCGGCTCGGGAGCCGGTGTTGAAATCTGCCTGATGATCTGTGAAGAGATCTCCCGTCAGGGGTTTGGTGGACTGGCCAGCGGCTACAACATCCATGCCAACATTGTGATCCCCTATCTGTTGCATCTTGGCTCTGACGCACAGCAACAGCATTGGCTGCCGCGCATGGCCAGTGGTGAGGTTCTGGGTGCCATTGCCATGACCGAGCCCGGTGCCGGCAGTGATCTGGCTGCGATGCGCACCACGGCTGAAAAGGTTGAGTCAGGCTGGAAGTTGAATGGCACCAAGGTGTTCATCACCAACGGTCAGCTGGCGGATATGGTGATTGTCTGTGCCAAGACTGACCCGACCGCCGGTGCCCGTGGTGTATCGCTGTTTCTGGTTGATACGCGCCTGCCGGGATTCTCACGCGGCAAGTCAATCCGCAAGATCGGTCAGCACGCCAGCGATACCGCGGAACTCTTCTTCGATGATCTGATCGTGCCGGATGAGGCCCTGCTGGGAGAGGCTGGGCAGGGGTTTGCCTACCTGATGCAGGAACTGCCGCGTGAGCGTTTGGGCGTTGCAGCCCAGGCGCTGGGTGCCATCGAAGGGGCCATGCAGCTGACGCTGGAATACGTGCAGGAACGTCATGCGTTTGGTCAGCGCATCGCTGATTTCCAGAACTCACGCTTCACGCTGGCACAGGTGCGTGCCGAGCTGGAAATGGGGCGTGCCTATTTCAATCAGTGCCTGCAGCGCTACAGAGCAGGGCAGATGAGTCCTGTCGATGCCGCAACGCTGAAACTGATGCTCAGCGAGATGCAGTGCAGCAGCATCGATCGTTGCCTGCAGCTGTTCGGCGGTTATGGCTACACACTGGAATACCCCATTTCCCGCTTCTATGTGGATGCGCGCATCCAGACTATTTATGCCGGTACTTCCGAAATCATGAAGGAAGTGATTGCCCGCGACATGCTTGGCCGTGTGGCCTGACAGAACAATAAGAGGATTTTACGATGAGCGAGACTCTCATGTTGCAGGATGTAGTGATCGTCGCCGGGGCCCGCACGGCAATTGGCGGCTTTGGTGGCAGCCTTGCCGCCTATACACCGGCCGAACTGGGTACTTTTGCAGGCCGCGCAGCCATTGAACGTGCCGGAGTTGACGCCGGCGAAATCGATCACGCCGTGTTTGGGCATATCATCACAACGAGCCCGCAGGATGCCTACCTGTCACGTCATATTGCGCGCAACTGTGGTTTGCCTGACAGCTCGACTGCATTGAACGTTAATCGCCTGTGTGGCTCGTCCGTTCAGTCCCTGATTTCGGCGGCGCAAATGATCCAGTCCGGTGCCAGCCGTATTGCCCTGGCCGGTGGGGCAGAGAGCATGAGCCAGGGTGCCTATCTGTTGCCGAAAATGCGCTTTGGGCAGCGTATGGGGGATGCTCCTGCGCTGGATATGACAGTCGGCATTCTGAGTGATCCCTTCGACAGTGGCCATATGGGGATCACGGCAGAAAATATCGCGCAGCAGTATGGGTTTACCCGAGAGCAGCTGGATCAATATGCCTGTGACAGCCACCACAAGGCTGCGGCGGCCATTGATGCCGGTTACCTCACTGATCAAATCGTCCCGGTACCCGTGCGAAAGGGCCGCGAAACCCTGCCGTTTTTCATTGATGAGCATGTACGCCCTGATGTGGACTTTGCTGGTCTGCAGCAGCTGCGTCCGGCCTTTAAAAAGGATGGTATTGTCACGGCGGGTAACGCATCGGGCATTAACGATGGCGCGGCTGCACTGGTTATGACATCAGCTCAGGCAGCGGAGCAGCGTGGGCTTAAGGCCAGGGCGCGTTTTGTCAGTTATGCCTTTGCTGGAGTGGAGCCTCACTTGATGGGACTGGGGCCGATTCCGGCAGTCAAGAAGGCCCTGCAACAGGCCGGGCTCTCCATGTCTGACATTGATCTGATCGAATCCAACGAGGCATTTGCAGCGCAGGCGATGGCGGTTGCGCAAAGTCTTGAGTTCGATCCGTCACGTGTGAACGTCAATGGTGGTGCGATTGCACATGGACACCCGGTGGGAGCCACCGGCTCCATCATTACGCTCAAGGCACTGTATGAACTGGAGCGTCAGGGTAAACGCCGAGCGCTGATTACCATGTGCATCGGCGGTGGTCAGGGTATTGCGTTGATTATCGAGCGACTGGAGGGGTGAAAATGGGTAACCAGCACACATCAAAACCTGTCCGCAGGGTTGCCGTGATCGGTGCCGGTGTTATGGGCGCTGGCATTGCCGCTCAGGCTGCCAATGCAGGTGCTGACGTACTGTTGCTTGATATTCCGCCAAGAGATGTCGCTCCAGACGCGCCTGCCGCCGAGCGCAATGCAATTGCGGCGGGTGCCGTTGAAAGAATGCTCAAGGCCGGTGCTGCAGGCGCTTTTATGGACACTACGGTCGCAGAGCGCGTGCAGGTCGGCAACACGGAGGATGATCTCTACAGGCTGAAAGAGGCTGACTGGATTGTTGAGGTGGTGGTTGAGCGCCTTGATGTCAAACAGGACCTGTATCGACGGATCGAAGCGGTGCGTGCACCCGATGCGATTGTTTCGTCCAACACATCCACGATCCCCTTGGCAACCCTGATGGAGGGGATGCCTCAGAGCCTGCGTGAGCACTTTGTGGTAACCCATTTTTTCAACCCGCCACGCTACATGCGTCTGCTGGAGCTTGTCAGCTCTGAGGATGCGCGCCCGGAGGTGGCGGAACGGGTGCGATCATTCATCGATCATGGTATGGGTAAAACGGTGATTCACTGCAATGACCGTCCGGGATTTATCGCCAACCGATTGGGTGTCTACTGGATGCAGGTTGCGTTGCAGGAAGCCATCGCGATGGGGTTGAGTGTTGAGGACGCCGATGCAGTGATGCAGGTGTGCGGATTCCCGAAAACCGGCATTTTCGGGCTTTGGGACCTGGTCGGAATCGATCTCATGCCTGAAGTGACAGCGAGTCTGGCACGCCTGCTGGAAGAGGATGATCCGTTCCAGGCATACGTCGGTGCTGTGCCTGTGATTGAACATATGCTGGCCAGGGGGTGGTACGGTCGCAAGGGCAGGGTTCTGCAGGGGTTCTATCGGCAGTTCACGGATTCTGATGGCCGCAAACAGCGTGAAGTGCTTGATCTGGTCGCACTGGAACACCGGGCACCGGGACCTGTAACGCTTCAATCCGCTGGGTTGAAGTCTGGGCAAATCAGCGAATTACTGGCCAGCGATGATCAGGGGGGCCTTTATGCCTGGCGAGTGCTGTCACGGGTGCTGGACTACGCCACGCGGCTGATGCCGGACGTGGCCGATGCAATTGATGCGATCGACGCCGCCATGCGGCTGGGCTACAACTGGCGATTCGGCCCGTTTGAGTTGTTGGATCGAATCGGGGTCAGTGCGTTTGCTGCACGTGTGCAGGATGAAGGTCGCTCCCTTTCGACGTTTGTCCGTAATGCGTCTGGACAACCTTGCTACAAAAATGCCGAACAGCTGGACTGGCAGGGTCAATACCGTCCGATCTCCCGAGATGCAGGGATCATTGACTGGCAGAGCATTGTGGCCCGCCCAGCCATTCATGCGTTCGAACGCAGTGTGTTGCGGGAGTTGGACCAGGATATCTGGTGTCTTGAGTTCAGCCATAAGGTGAATGCTCTCAGCAGCGTGCTGCTGGATGAGATCGAAACAGCTCTGGCCGAGGCCATCGCCGCTGATAAAGGGCTGGTGCTGTACAGTGCCAGTGGCATTTTTGCTGCGGGTGCTGACCTGAAGGAATTTGTCGCCATGACAACTCAGGACGGTGCCATTGATCGCTATATTCGGCGTGGGCAGCAGCTGTTCATGGCCATTCGCCAGGCGCCTGTCCCGGTTGTTGCCGCCGTGGCGGGCAAAGCGCTCGGCGGGGGACTTGAATTGATGTTTCACTGTCACGCCCTTCAGGTGCATGCCGAGTCACAGCTGGGATTGGTGGAAAACAGCGTCGGCATTGTTCCGGGGTGGGGCGGATGTCGTGAATTGTTGGCCCGCAGTGCAGAGCGGTTCGGTGGTTCAGAGGCAATCCAGCATACATTTACATTGATCAGTGAGGCATCTGTCACCGCTTCGGCGCTGCAGGCTCGTCAACGGGGCCTTCTGCGCGACAGTGATGGCATCAGCATGAATCGGGATCGCCTGTTGTCGGATGCGCTGGCGCTGTGCAGGCAGCTGCGTGATGCGCCCGAATACAGGCAGCCAACGCTGTCGGCGCTGCAGCACTACGTACCAGCCAAACCACTTGCTGTTGAGGGCTATCAAGCGGTACTTGAACAGCGCCTGCTTGACCTGTTGAACCTGGCAAGCGAGCCCGGCTGGTTTGATCGCTTTGCTGACCATGAGCGGCGCTGCAATCTGGCGTTGCTGCAGTACCCCGAGTCCGTTCAGCGTATGCAGGCCTTGCTGGAAACAGGTCGCCCGTTGCGTAACTGAGCGGGTTTAAATGCCTGGGTAAAAAAATAATAACGAGAGGTGAATATGAATTCGGAAGCTCAAACCCAAAAGCAGATTGATCGAGCCAATCGCAATACCATCGGGGATGCTCTGCACAGGGCTGCCGTGCAGCATCCTCAGCAGATAGCCCTGGAGTATGCCGACCGTTGCTGGTCCTATCGTGAGCTGAACGCGGCCGTCAATAAAGTCGCAAACCACATGCTGGCGCAGGGGCTTAACAAGGGGGACCGTGTTGCGGCGTATGGCAAAAACTCTGATGCCTACCTGATTCTCTGGCTTGCTTGCACCCGTGCGGGTCTGATCCATGTGCCCGTGAATTTTTCACTGACCGAACGTGAGCTGGTGTATGTCCTGACGCAATCGGGTGCACGTGCCCTGTTTGCAGATGACAGCCTTAAGGGGCACATCGATGCTGTATGCGATCAGCTGAACCTGAGCATGCAAGGCAGTTTGCACAGTAACGCCAGGGTGGAAGGTAAAACCGATGTGCTGATGGTTGCACAGGGTGCCGGAAGTGAGCATTCGCCGAAGCTTGCACTGGATGAGAATGACGTGGTCCAGATTTTGTACACCTCCGGTACAACGTCAGATCCCAAGGGCGCGATGCACACGCACCGCTCCCTGATGGCTGAATATGTAAGCTGCCTGTTGCATCTGGATATCAAGCAGACCGACCGCTGTCTGGCGGCACTGCCGCTGTATCATTCCGCGCAGATGCATGTGTTTACCATGCCGGCCCTGTTATCGGGTGCCTACACGTGCCTGCAGGATACACCGACCCCCGAGCTGATACTGCAGCAGCTGAAACAGAAGCGGTTGAACAGCTTCTTTGCACCGCCCACCGTTTGGATCGCGTTGCTGCGTCATCCGCAGTTTGTCGAATCAGAGCTGCAGCATTTGCAGAAGCTGTATTACGGCGCATCCATCATGCCGGAGCCCATCGTGAAAGAGTTGGGTGAGCGTCTGCCCGACTCCGGGCTTTATAACTGCTATGGGCAAAGTGAAATAGCCCCCCTGGCCACGGTACTGGCGCCGGAAGAGCATGCTGAGCGGCCCGCATCCTGCGGTCGTCCCATTTTCAATGTTGAAACACGGATTGTTGACCCTGCGACCGGCGAAGAGTGTGCGCCAGGGCAGCAGGGTGAGCTGGTGCATCGGTCGCCACAGTTGATGGTGGGCTATTGGGACAAGCCCGAGCAAACCGAAGAGGCCTTTGCCGGTGGCTGGTTTCACTCGGGTGATCTCGGTTATCGCGATGAAGAGGGCTACATCTGGATTGTGGATCGCATCAAGGACATCGTGAATACCGGTGGGGTGCTGGTTGCCAGTCGAGACGTCGAGGAGGCGCTGTACACGCACCCTGATGTCGATGAAGTGGCGGTGATTGGCGTGCCGGATGAAAAATGGATTGAAGCCATTGCAGCGGTTGTCGTACTGCGCCCCGAGGCCGATCAGAATGCGGAAAGCTTGATCCGTCATGCCAGAGAAAATCTGGCGCCCTTCAAGGTACCCAAGCACGTGCATTTCGTGCAGCAGTTGCCCAAAAACACGTCCGGAAAGCTTCTGAAACGAGCACTGCGCAAACAGTTCTCGGACTTCTAGCCTGACGTAATCGCATCTGGAACCGGTCAGGTTCCAGATGCTGAATTCCAAGGAAATTGCTATGCGACCCGAACCTTGTGTCCGCAGGGATGTTCACGGCTCTGTGATGGTGATCAGAATCGTCAATCCTGCCAGAAAGAATGCACTTGATATTAATGCATATACATTACTCTCGGAGTTTTTAACCCAGGCAGAACAAAATGCCGAAATAAAATCCATTGTGATCACGGGGCATGATGAGTATTTTTGCAGCGGTCATGATGTTGAGGATTTTATTAATAATCCAATACAGGATGAAACACATCCGGTATTTAAGTTCATGCTCAGGATGAGTCAATGCAAAAAACCTGTAATCGCGGCTGTTGAAGGTTTTGCCGTCGGTATTGGTGTGACGCTGCTTTTGCATTGCGATCTGGTTTATGCAGGACGAAGCAGCTTCTTCAAAATGCCGTTTACGAGCCTTGGCCTGTGTCCTGAGTTTGCGGCAACATTCATTATTCCAAACTTTTCAACTCACTGTATTGCAACGGAGTTGCTTGTCCTTGGCCGAACCTGGAAAGCGAATCGGTTCTGTGAAAAGGGTTTCATAAACGAGGTGTGTGAGGATGGCGAAGCCTTCAATACTGCAATGAAAAGTGCAGAGGAGCTTGCTCTGTTACCAACCGAATCCGCTATTAGAACCAAGCAGCTGATAAAGAATAATTTTTCGCATAATTCAGAAAAGAGTATGCGGGAAGAATTGGCTCAACTTATTGAGCTTTTTGAAAGTGGTTCTTTCACCAAAAAACCAAAATAAAAAGGAAACACAATGCTTAAGACAATAAAAAAATATGGTGTGGGCCTTTCCTTGATTGCAGGCCTTGGATGCGCTGGCGTGGTGAGTGCGGAAACGACCATGGTCGTCGGTACCTGGTTGCCCCCGACGTCTGTGCAGAATTCGGTTGTTTGGCCGACTTGGGCGAAGTGGGTTGAAGAGGCCACAGAAGGGCGGGTAAAGGTAAAGATTGAATACGATGTGGGGCATCCGAAGTCCTATTTCCAGTTGGTTGAAGACGGTGTGATTGATGCCGGTTTCAGCTATCACGGTTATGTTCCCGGACGTTTCAGGCTGCCCATGGTGGCAGAGCAGCCGGGTATGGGGGTGGGTGCCGAGGCGGCCTCCGTTGCGCTTTGGCGTGTACAGCAAAAATACTTTCAGTCTGCAGATGAGTTCTCGGGGCTTGAGGTGGTGGGGATGTTCACCCACGGGCCGGGCCAGCTGATGACGACCATTCCCATTGAGCGTATTGACGATATCAAGGGCAAGAAGATCCGTATCGGTGGTGGTGTACAGGCCGATATTGCCGAGCGGCTGCAGGTTGCGCCGGTATCGGCGCCCGCCACAAAGCTGTACGAGATGATGCAGCAGGGCGTGGTGGATGGCACTCTGCTGCCGGTGGGACAGCAGAAAGCACAGCGTCTGGCGGAAGTGACAAAGTATCTGACCACAATCCCCGGCGGGATGTACATGGGTACATTTTCAATCTTCATCAACCCGGACTTCCTGGCTGATCTGGACCCGAAAGACCGTGAAGCGATCATGAGCGTGTCCGGTGAAAAGCTGTCTGCACTGGCTGGCAAGGCCTGGGAAGAAACCGACTATGAAGGTCTGGAATTCGCGCGAGAGCAGGGTGTAACCATTATTGAGCATGACCGGAATGCCCCGTTCACTCAGGATTTCCTGAGGTTGTCCGAGGGCATGGATCAGGCGTGGATCGACAGTGTTGCGGACCTCGACATAAATGCCGCTGCGGCCTTGGCAGAACTGCGTAAAATCGCTCGTGAGTACGAAGCTCAGAAGCAGGAATGATTCATGTCTGTTAGTGCCTGGTTAAAAAGCACTACGACGATAAGGGGCCGGCCTTGTGACTGGCCTTTTTATTCTATGTTGTGCATGCGATTGATAAAGTTGAAGCCGGAGACTTTTTAAGTCAAATATCTTTAAGCGCGTGGTAGGCGACTTCGCAGAGCCAGCGTAAAGCTGAAGGATCATCAGTTGATTCAGTCCAGTATAGAGATACTTCAAATTCTGGGGTAGGGAAAGGTAAAGGAAAAGATACCAGGTTTCCGGGTGAGATAAATTCTTTTGCAACCCGGCTGGGTAGGCAAGCTATCAGATCGCTATCAGGGATGATACCAGGCAGCGCAGAAAAATGAGGTATATGTAGAGCGATGTTTATCTGTTTGCCTCGTTCACCCAAATAGTCATTGATGTAAAAGTGCCCGCTTGCTTTTGAAATGAAGATATGATTTTCGTTAAGAAATTCGTCTAGGGTCGGCTCTCCCCGAATCCGAGTGTGTTTTGTGGAGAGGATACATTGATAATGTTCATCGAATAGTTTCTTATGAAGTGTTCGTCCTTTCAGAAAACTAAGATTCCCTACAGCCAAATCAATTCGTTCTTGTGAGAGCCAATCTTCGACTTTTTCTATCTCAGTAGTTACAACTTCTACCTTGCAGTTGGGCGCCTTGATATGAATATCCCTTAGTAGTTTTGGCAATAAATAAAATTCGCCAAGATCAGATAGAGCTATACGGAAGGTTCGTGTCGAGGTCTTGGGCTCAAACTGACGAGCATCTGCAATGGCTTGTTCGATTTTGCAGATGGACTCATGAAACACCTGATAGAACTGGTCAGCTGCGAAGGTCGGGATCATACCATCACGTGTGCGTGTGAACAGAGGGTCGTTGAGCAGCTCTCTCAAACGCGACAGGGAGTAACTGACGGAAGGCTGGGTGATATTAAGCTCTTCGGCGGCTCGGCTGAGGCTTCCGTTTTCATAAATTGCGAGGAAAACCTTCACCAGGCTGAGGTCTGATTTGCGCAACATAGTTACCCTATAGATATAAATTCAATCTATATCTTATAGCAAAAAATATTGATTGGATCGATATGTTTGGCGTTGATAGTGTATGAAAAAAAGAAACATGAAGGCTCAAACATGACCAAGCAAGTGCCGACAGTCAAAGATGCTGTGTATCAGATATTACGTAACCACAAAATTGATACTGTCTTTGGGAACCCTGGCTCGAATGAGCTTCACTTCCTTAAAGATTTTCCTGCCGATTTTCAGTACGTACTCTGCCTCGATGAAGGCGTAGTTGTTGGAATGGCTGATGGTTATGCTCAGGCAAGTGGTCAGCCATCCTTTGTAAATCTGCACTCAGCGGCTGGAACCGGCAATGCGATGGGGGCTCTGACCAATTCACGTAACTCGCATTCACCCATCGTGGTCACCTCGGGTCAGCAGGCACGAAGCATGGTATTCAGCGATCCCTTGCTGAAAAATACGGATGCGACCACGTTGCCCAAGCCATTGGTCAAGGACAGTTACGAGCCGCTTAGTCCTCAGGAAGTACCTTACAGTATCAACCGTGCAATCAACCTGGCGGTCTCTGATGCTCCCGGGCCCGTATATGTCTCTATCCCGTATGATGACTGGGAAGAACCTGTGCGTGAAAATCTTGATCTTCTACTGGACCGGAAGGTCGTTCAGGTCGCTTGCGTTGATCCGTCCACGATCCAGGATTTGCGGGAAAGGATAGCACAGGCCCAGTCCCCGGTTCTGGTCTTGGGGCCTGAAGTCGACAGCGCGGGTTGTAATGAGCTGGTCGCAAGACTGGCGGAACGCATGAACGCCCCGGCCTGGGTTGCGCCTTCTGCTCCACGCTGCCCTTTCCCGACAAGTCATCGTTGCTTCGCGGGCATCTTGCCGGCAGGAGAGGCTTCTCTGTGTGACAAGATCAAGTCG
Organism: Marinobacterium iners DSM 11526; assembly: GCF_900107855.1. Classification (GTDB taxonomy): domain Bacteria; phylum Pseudomonadota; class Gammaproteobacteria; order Pseudomonadales; family Balneatricaceae; genus Marinobacterium; species Marinobacterium iners. Next base: position 20,312 of record NZ_FNRJ01000027.1, read on the forward strand.
CATGATTTCATTCTGGTTATTGGCGGCCCAGTGTTCCGTTATCACCAGAAGGATCCGGGGGCACTACTGCCTCAAGGAGCTCAGCTCGTACATGTCACCAGTGATGCTGACGAGGCCGCACGTGCCCCCATGGGTGATGCGCTGATCACCGGTATCCAGCCTTTCGTAGAGCAGTTGTATGCGGCACTGCCTGAGAAAGAAGCTGATTGCCCGGTTTTCAAACAGGACGTTGTCAGAAATACAGATGATGGTGCTGCGCTGACGGTCGAAAACCTGTTTGACTGCGTTGAAGAAATTGCACCTGCAAACAGTATCTATCTGAATGAAGCCACATCGACACTTGCAACCCTCTGGTCACGTCTGACGATGGCAACATCAGGCAGCTACTATTTTGCTGCCGCCGGTGGCTTGGGATTTGCATTGCCTGCCGCTCTTGGCGTCCAGATGGCTTGTCCGGGCAGGCAAGTCATTGCCTTTATTGGTGATGGCTCCATGCACTACAGCATTTCCGCACTCTGGACAGCTGTGCGATATCAAATACCCGCCATATTCATTGTTTTAAATAATAATGGCTATATGGCATTGAGATGGTTTGCTGAACTCTTCGATGTCGATAGTGCGCCTGGGTTGGAAATTGAAGGTGTCGATTTCGTGAAAATTGCTGAGGGATATGGCGTCAAGTCTGAACATGTTGATTCATTGAAATCCTTTAAGCTTTCACTTGCAGCGGCATTGGAAAGTAATGGGCCTTCGTTGATTGAAGTTAAATTATAAAAACAAGATGGGGTTGATCATGAATTTTAATATTTCAGACTACAGTAATAAATTTTTTGATGGCCGCTGGTGTGATAGCACTGGCGAGGTGGCGGATATCCTGGAGCCTGCAACAGGAAATGCCTTGGGAAAAATTGTTCTCACCACAGCTATTGACGTTGATAAGGCCGTTTCCAGCTCTAAAGCTGCCCAGGGTAAATGGGCGGCAACACCCTTTAATCAGCGCGCGGACTGTCTCCGCAAAGTTGCTGAGGTTATGCGAGAGAATGCTGAATTATTTATCGAATGGAATATCCGTGAATGTGGATCCATTCGTCCCAAGGCTGAGTGGGAATTGCAGGCGGCCATCGAGCAGTTGAACGCGTCGGCGGCACTGACCATGTATCCGGATGGCGCTACTTATCCATCATCGGTCCCCGGGCGCCGTAATATCGTGCGCCATGTAGCTTTGGGGGTCATTGGTGTCATAGCGCCCTGGAACTTCCCTCTGTTGTTGGCAATGCGCTCGGTGGCACCTGCCATTGCATTGGGTAATGCGGTTGTTTTGAAACCAGATCATCAAAGTGCAGTCACTGGTGGCTTGCTCATGGCGCGTGCATTTGAAGAGGCTGGTCTTCCCCCCGGTGTTTTTTCGGTAGTTCCCGGCGATGTGATCGCCGGTGAGGCACTGGTCGAGAATGAATCGGTTGCAATGATTTCGTTTACAGGTTCCACACCTGTTGGCAAGAAAATCGGCAGTAAATGTGGCGGACGGCTGAAAAAAGCGGCCCTTGAGCTAGGGGGCAATAATGCCTTTATCGTGCTAGCCGATGCCGATCTGGATGCTGCTGCTTCCAATGGCGCCTGGGGCAGTTTCCTGCATCAGGGGCAGATCTGTATGCAGGCAGGTCGTCATTTCGTCCATGAAAGTGTTGCTGATGAATATATCCAGAAACTCGCTGAACGTGCCAGAAAACTGCGCATTGGTGACCCCTATCGTCAGGAAGTCGAGATAGGCCCGCTGATTAATGAGGCCCAGTACCGTCGAGTTGAAGGCATCGTGCAGGAGAGCCTCCAACAGGGTGCGTGCCTGATTACGGGCGGAAAAGGAGAAAGGCTCTTCTATGAACCTACAATCTTGGCAAATGTTGACGTCAGTAACAGAGCTTGTGCAGAAGAGCTGTTTGGCCCAGTCGTCCCGGTTGTAACGTTCAAGGATGAAGACCACCTGGTAGAGCAGGTATTACGTTCTGATTATGGTCTGGCAGCCGCTATTCATACACAAAATTACGGAGTTGCATTCTCACTGGCTGACCGGCTGAAGGCGGGTATGGTTCATATTAATGACCAAACCGTAAATAACGAATTTCACGTGCCTTTCGGAGGGATGGGGGACTCAGGAAATGGCAGTCGCTTTGGTGGCTTGGCGAATATTGAAGAGTTTACCGAGGTTCAGTGGGTAAGCTTTACTGAAAAACCGATTATTTATCCATTCTAATAATAAGATAAGATGGTTTATATGATGAATAAAAATAAAATCAATAAATATCTTCCTCTTTCACTAGCTATTATGTTTTCAGGCTACACATCGGTTTCAATTGCAGGTGATCAAGTTGAGATATCAGCTATTTCAGCCTTCAATAAGGGAACTGCGATATCAAAAGGTTTTGATCAATTTGTTGCTAGTATCAACGAGGACAAGAACGCACCGGTTAGAATTCGCTATGTCGGTGGTCCTGAAGCGATGCCTCCTTTTCAGATAGGTAATGCAATCAAGAATGGCGTTGTAGACATGATTCTATCCACCGGTGCTTTTTACAGTAATGTCATGCCTGCGGCCGACTCATTGAAATTGACCCGATATTCGCCACAGGAACTTCGTGCAGCAGGCAAGTGGTCTCAGCTCCAACAGATCTGGAAAGAGGAGATGAATGTTCATCTTCTGGCTTATACCAATTATGGCAACGAATTCCATCTTTATACCAATAAGCCTTTGACTTCAGCCAATTTGGAAGGACAGCGGTTACGGATTACGCCGATATACCGTGCTTTTTTCGAAGAGCTTGGAGCTTCTGTAATGCAAACAACCCCCGGTGAAGTCTATACAGCACTTGAGCGAGGCGTCGTCGATGGCTATGGATGGACAATGCAGGGAGTCTTTGATCTCGGTTGGCAAGAGCAAACTAAGTATCGGGTTGATCCCGGTTTCTACCAGGCCGATGTAACCGTCATGGTCAATGAGAGAACATGGAGTAGCAAGCTGACAAAAGAGCAGCGTGACTATTTGACCCAAAAAGCACTGTGGCTTGAATCACTGAATGATAATAATGCAGCAATCAGTCAGAACGAGCGGAAGCTACAGCAAGACGCCGGTATTCAAACGCTCACTTTGGAAGGAAACGAAAAAGAACGATATTTGAAAGTAGCTTACGACGCGGCATGGAGAGAGCTTCTAGATAACGATGAGGAAACGACTAAGAGAATAAAAGAAATAATTGATTAATAATTATCTATAATAAAAATAAAGGTTTATTATCATGCGTATTCTTTATGAACGCACCTTGATAACTATGGTTGTAGCCTCCGGCTTGACGATTCTATTGATGTCAGTGATGGTGTTTTTAAATGTCATCCTTCGTAATTTGGATATCGCCTCTTTCTCATGGGTTGTAGAGCTGTCAGAGTATGGTCTGACAGTCTCTACTTTTTTGGCTGCACCTTGGGTGCTTAAAGAAGGTTGTCATGTTTCCGTTGATGTATTAGTGAAAAACATGACCGGACTAAAGAAAGCAATACTTGGTAGGTTGATAAGCCTAGTTGGCCTTGGAATATCTTTTATATTGCTTGGGCTATTCTCATATATCCTTTATCATTCTATTCATGAAGAAAGCTTACTAATAAAAACAATAGTGATACCAGAATATTTAATACTGGTGTTTCCAGTTGTGAGCTTGTTTTTCATCTGTGTTGAGTTTTCGATTCGATCATTTGGGGCGGAGGCATAGATCATGGAATGGTATATCGCAATAGGGTTTCTTTTTTCGACTCTTTTTATATTAATGCTTTCAGGCCTTCCCGTTGTTTTCGCATTCTTCTGTGTGAATGTACTGGGTGCATTTGTTTTTTTGGGAGGGGAATTTGGCCTCATTCAGATGGCGAGAAACTCAGCTGAAGCCATTAACTCATTTTCTCTTGTACCAGTGCCGCTATTTATTCTAATGGGGGAGCTGCTTTTCCATACAGGGCTGGCACAGCGTACAATTTCTGCAATTGAACGGCTTATTTCGGCGGTACCTGGACGCCTGAGTATTGTCTCGGTGCTGGGAGGCACCGCCTTTGCGACCTTGTCAGGTTCCAGTATTGCCAATACTGCCATGATGGGGAGTTCGCTCTTGCCTGAAATGACGCGCAAGGGATACCACCCAACGATGGCGATGGGGCCGATCTTGGCGGTAGGAGGCATTGCTATATTAATTCCCCCTTCCGCATTGGCAGTAACTTTGGCCAGTTTAGGCGGTATTTCGATCAGTAAGCTTTTAATAGCGGGTGTTGTTCCAGGCATCATGATTGGTGTAGTCACTCTCTTGTACGTCATTGTACGTTGTGCAATGAATCCGTCATTGGCACCCTGTGACCATGACTTGAAGAACCCAAAAGGGAGTAAATGGACGCCTTTCCTGAAGGATGTTGTACCTCTTTTTATCATCTTCTTCGCGGTAGTCGGCTCTCTTGTATTTGGCTTGGCATCTCCAACTGAGTCGGCTGCATTTGGTGTGGTTGCTGCGCTTGTGGCTGCATTTTTATATAAGTCCATTAATATTAATAAAATATTTGTTGCGCTCACTGAAACCGCCAAGTTATCAGCTTCTATTCTTTTTATCCTGGTAGCATCGACGACTTTTTCACAAATACTATCGTTCTCAGGTGCTACAACTGGCCTTCTTGAAGCAGTTTCCAATCTTCAGCTGACAAGCATCCACCTGGTAATTCTTATGCTGTTGACCTTGCTGGTGCTGGGATGTTTTGTTGATCAAATAAGTATGATCATGTTGACACTTCCTTTCTTCATTCCCTTGGTTCATACGACAGGAATTGACCTTGTCTGGTTTGGCGTTTTGGTCTTGATTGCGATGGAAATTAGCCTTCTAACTCCACCTTTTGGGTTACTGCTACTGGTTATGCAAGGAGTAGCGCCCGGATCAACGAAACTGACACAGGTATATGCTGCAGCACTTCCCTTTGTTGGACTTCAAATTACTGTCCTGATTGTCGTGTTGACCTTTCCGAATATTGTTTCGATTCTACAAGTACCGAATTAAAGATGAATTCAGGTTTTGAAAATGAAAATGATTAGCCACAATGACTATCGTCGGGCAGCAAAGTCTAAATTACCAAAGATGGTTTTTGATTATCTCGAAGGTGGTGCTGATGATGAAGTAGGTCTACAGCATAACCTGAGTGAAATAGAAAAAATAAAATTTGCTCCTAAAAGGCTGCTGGATGTTGGTAGTAGAAACATTAGCCGAACCATTCTGGGTAAAAGCCAGCAAGCGCCTTTTGCTGTGGCCCCAACAGGGTTGAATGGAATGTTCAGTTCAAATGGCGATGTAAAAATTGCCCGAGCAGCTGCCAAGGCTGGTATTCCATTTTCACTGTCTACGGCTTCAAACGCTTCCATCGAAGAGGTGGCAAAAGCCTGTGATGGAGAGCTTTGGTTTCAGCTGTACGTCATTCATCGTGAGCTGGCGAAGCAGTTTGTGGAAAGGGCAAAAAATAGCGGCTACCAGGTTCTGATTCTGACGGTTGATGTCGGTGTCAATGGCTACCGTGAACGAGATCTCCGTAACGGATTTTCACTACCGGCTAAATACACACCCAGAACGATATTGGATGGTGCTTTGCATCCGGCCTGGTCGTTGAACCTGCTCAAGAATGGAATGCCAAAACTGGCTAATTTCGAAACGGCCGAACTGAATGACATTGAGGTTCAGGCAGCCTTAATGAGCAGAAAGATGGATGCAAGTTTTAACTGGGAAGACTTGAGATGGCTTAGGGATCAGTGGCCACATCGGCTTGTCGTTAAAGGGATTAATTCAGTGGAAGATGTTAAACGATGTGCAGAAATGGGCATCGATGGTGTTGTCCTGTCAAACCATGGTGGGAGACAGCTGGATAGTTGTATTGCTCCCATTCAGATCCTGGAGCGTGCTGCATCTTCGGTCGATATTTCAGTGATGATCGATAGTGGCATTAGACGTGGATCAGACATTGTAAAGGCGGTCGCTCTGGGGGCTGAGGCGACGCTGATTGGGCGACCATTGCTTTGGGCCTTGGCGGCCCGTGGAGAAGAGGGCGTTGGCGAGATGATTCAAATGCTCAAGGATGATGTGGATCGCACGCTGGCACATATTGGCTGCGCGGATATTAACCAGTTAGATAAAAGCTTTATTTATAGCTGAGGTATAAGATTATGTCAGATATTTTTATAAAAAAAGTGGACGTGAGGGCTGTTAATGTTCCTCTTGAGTATCCGGTATATACTGCTATAGGTGTTGTTGATACATCACCGTTGGTTCTGATTGATATTCATACAGATGCAAATGTTGTTGGAAGGTCATATATATTTGCATACTCGCCTGTAGTGCTCAGTGCATTAAAGACGCTTACTGAGTCACTGAGTGGACTCATCCTTGAGAGTCGTCTGGAGCCTGTGGCCATCAACCAGATGCTTGAAAACAAATTCAAGCTGCTTGGCTACACAGGTTTAATGCGAATGGCTGGCTCTGGCATTGATATGGCTCTTTGGGATGCCTTTTCAAAGTCAGCCAACTTGCCTCTTTATAAGCTACTTGGTGGCAGTAAAAAAGAAATAAAGAGCTATGACAGCCACAGTATGGATGGAATAGAACTTGCCGCAATGCGTGCTGAGAATGCTGCCTCACAAGGTTTCAAAGGCGTAAAAACCAAGATCGGCTATTCGCATGTAAACGAGGATATTGCCGTTATTCGGCGGATTCGAGAAGCCGCCGGTGAAAATATAAAAATTATGGTTGACTATAATCAGGGGCTTTCTGTTCCCGAAGCAATTAATCGTATAAGCGCTTTGGAGTCGGAAGGAGTCTACTGGGTTGAGGAGCCTGTTTCTTATTTTGATGATGAGGCCTGTCGACAGGTTAAGGAAAGGGTCAATATACCTGTTCAGGTTGGTGAGAACTGGCTTGGCACCGAAGATATGATTAAGACTCTGCGTCTAGGGGCAAATGATTTTGCCATGCCAGATATTATGAAAATAGGTGGTGTTACGGGTTGGATCAAGGCCGCTGCTTTGGCTGAGGCTTATGCAAAACCTATGTCCAGTCATTTATTTCAGGAGTTTAGTGCACATCTGCTAACGGTAACAGAAACCGCACACTGGTTGGAAAGGCTGGATATTGCAAAATCGGTTGTGGACTCGTCACTCAAATTCTGTGATGGCAGGGCTGTATTGTCTGATGAGCCAGGTGCAGGTTTTGAATGGAAAGAGTCAGAAATAGAAAAGTTCATTATTTGAATTAAATCAATAATAGAGGTAAAACAATGAAAAAAATAAATAAGATTTACTCTGTGATTGCCACCACTTTTGCTTTGAGTGGTATGGCCTATGGTGAGACAACATTACATGTGGCTAGTTGGCTGCCGCCTTCACATCCGCAAAATGCAGTAGTTATCCCCACTTGGGGTAAATGGATCGAAGAGGCTACGAAAGGTGAAGTCAAAATTAAAATTGAATATAACCTCGGCCACCCTAAAGATTTGTTTACACAGGTTGAAGATGGCGTTGTGGATGCGGCTTGGTCTTCAACAGGGTATGTACCAGGCCGGTTTGAACTGACACAACTGGCAGAGCTGCCATTGTACAGCGCTAACGCCGAGGCGGCTTCGACAGCCTATTGGCGTGTACATGAAAAGTATCTGAGTAAGGCAAGAGAGTTTGATGGCGTAGAAGTTGTAGGCCTCTTTACTCATGCACCGGGGCAGATTCATACAATTGAACCAATTACCTCATTGGCAGACCTGGAAGGGAAAAAGATGCGCCTTGGTGGTGGTGTCATGAATGCACTGGGTGAGCGAATGAAGGTTGTTGGGGTTGGCGCACCCGCACCCAAAGTATATGAGATGATGCAACAGGGTGTTATTGATGGCACGTTTCTGCCTGTATGTGAGCAGCGAACTATACGTTTGAATGAAGTCGCACGTAACCTGACACTCCTCCCTGGAGGTATGTACCAGACCAGCTTTGCATTCTTCATCAACCCTGATTTCCTGGATTCGCTGTCTGAGGAAAATCGTACAGCGCTTCTTTCCGTTTCGGGTGAACGGCTGTCACGCCTGGCAGGGGCTGAATGGGAACGCTGTGGTGATGAAGCGCTGCAGGAGAGTATCGCTAAGGGAGTACAGGTCAATGTGGTCAAAAAGGGTGACCCAATGGCCGAAGAGTTTGTGCGTGTCGCTGAAGGGCTTGATGAGGCTTGGTTAGCATCGGTTAAGGACTCCGGAGTTGATGCTGAGTCAGCGCTATCGGAGTTTCGTGACATCGCGATGAAGCTTGAGTCTGAATACAAGGATTGATGGATGTCATTCAGTGCATGGTTAAAAAAGCACTACGACGAGAAGGGGCAGGCCTTGTGGCTGGCCTTTTTTCTTGAGGTCGTAGCGTCTGTTGTGCTGTTTATTCTGATGGCGTTGACCTGTGTCGACGTGGTTGGTCGTTATGTATTCAACAGCCCGCTGCACGGCGGTACCGAGCTGACCGAGATCGGTCTGGCGGTGATGGTGTTCGCTGCAATGCCGGTAGTGACCTGGCGCGGGGGCCACATTGTGGTCGATCTGCTGGATCGCTTTCTGGGATCGGTGATTGTAAAGGTGCTGGCGCTGTTTGCCGCGTTGGTGATGTCCTCTTCACTGTATTTTCTGGCCTGGCGCATTTTCGAACTGGGTGAGCGTTCGATTGGGCGTGGAGTCGTGACCGAGTTTCTAGGGATG
>NZ_FNRJ01000012.1 GCF_900107855.1 Marinobacterium iners DSM 11526
TTGAGTGTCAGGCGCATCTTCTGAATCAGCTCAACCCACTGTTTCGGCATCTGCCTCGGTGAGGCGTGGGGGCGGCTGGATGCTGACTCAAGACCAGCGTCACCAGCCTCTCGATAGCGAGCAAGCCACTTATACACCGTGCGCCTACTGATGCCGAACGTGTGGGCGATATCTTTGATGGATTGTTGCTGACGTATGGCGCGATCAACGATCAGGGCTCGAATATGGGGCGTGGTTCGTGCATTCTTATGGGGGTTGTTCATGTCGGTTGTTCTGTGCTGTTTGTTTGGCGATAACCAGCATCTCGAACTTAACCGGCGTGAACAACCTCCTTAGCACCCACATCTAGCCCCTTAAGATAGGCTATTTCGTTTTCCGCCACACATAGAGGCGATAAAAATAGGAGTAATGCGGTTATTAAATATTTCATTGATCTACCATTGCTAGCTATAATTACGGCTTCCATTCAGCTTGCATATGAAAGCGGGTTATTAAATCTTGGATTTTTGAGCTTTCACAACCTTCTGTTTCAATAACTTCATATACTGCCTTTGTAAGCTTTTCTCCACCGAATTTTAGTATTTCTTGGGCTTTTTCGTTTGAAATATCAGGCTTTCGCTTTCTAAGCTCGGTTAACGCAGAAACAGATACCATCTGATAGTTTGCTAAAAAAGATGTTAGCTCTTCTTTTTTTGGGTTTATACATTTTCCAGCAGCGGCACTAGACAACGTGAAATGCTCATATATTTTCAATATGTCATCTTTTTCAGCTGAGGCTTCAGCCGAAAGAAAGAAGATTAACAGAATGGCAAATTTTTTCATGATTCCCTCCATATTTGGCGAACGCCCACATAAACGGTTCGAGCGACCGTAGGGAACGAATTTGACGTTTTTTTTAAACTGCATTTGGCTTGTAAGAAATAGGCACCCAGCACACCTGCAGCGACCACCATGAGGCAATTCGGGCCTAGAAAGCCCCAATAAAACCAGAAAGGGTCTCCAGGCGATGCGAATGCTTCTGTTGATTGCCTAAGTGCATCAAGGTTATTGAAAAGACTAAAGGCCATAAATGCCGCATGTGCCAATAATATAATTCCGATTATCTTCTTAATTGACACAAATTCTCCTTTGCATTTTAAGGCCCCGCTAAACAGCGAGCGTTAGCGAGTCCGATGGAGGTCACGCTTTTTTGGGGCCGGAACGCATTTGAGCGGTTTTTTAGGCATTTACCCTCCAAGCCTTGCTGCCATATTGTGCAATGGCGAATATGCGAAGAAAAGCACCACACAAAAAACCAAAAGAAGCACCCCTGATTTTTTGCTTTGCACCGAACCTTTGATAAACAGCACGATGGCAAGAATAACTGAAACCGCCATTAATAAAAGAAAGATGCAGCCTAGTAAAAACTCGATAATGTCTGAGATTCCATACGGTGCATCTGGCTCTATATACATGCCCGCATAAACATAAGCCCGAAAGTAAAGCATGAACGCAAACAATGAAAATGTAAGAGCTCCGATCCACATACTTGCTTTTGTACCTTTGCTCAGAGTCATAGATGCCTAACTCCCCACACAGGGGACGACAAAAAAGCGCAGCGTTTTGGCGCTCCCAGCGACCAGCGGGAGCGACCGCTGTGGTTTGTTATGCATTCATGACCTCAATGAACCACTTGGGCTGCATCTCATCGAAGTCCGTCCGAATGTTGGAAGGCAGGTAACTTGCTGAATCCAAGACAAATTCTTTGCCTTTCAGACGTTTAAAAACAACCCAATGCCAGAAATTTTTGCCACCTTCCTGATGATGCTTGATGGACAGTAGTGCCAGATCAGGCAGACCACTCCATGATTCAAAAGGAATTTCATCGGGAGACGTCTCGACTCCGGCACTGGACAACATCTTCCTGACATACTGAGTATCGGACCAAAGAGATTTATCTTCGGCATAGATACCCATAGCATTCGCTACGGCCTTCATTTCCGAGTAGGTTTTACCCAGAACATTGGCCACCGATGCAATTCCGCAGCCTGTGGCTTCTTCCTGTATTACGGGCTTTAGCACCGTTTTCTCCTTATTGCATAACGCCGCCAACACGCGCGGCTTTGTGGTGAAGGCGAAGCCGCAACGAAAAAGCCGTCGCCGTGCTTGGCATTGTTAGAACACGCTATGCCATTGGCATGATGTCGAATTCATTTGGTAGAAACTTCTTTTTCTCAATTACTTGCTCCCAGTACGATCTAGTTGCTAGCGCATGTCGCCTGCCATTACCTTTCTGCGCCTCATGATCCGAGTTCAAACTAGCATACTTTAGCATCAGCTCTGCTCGTTTTTGGGATGCCCAGCAAAACATGGGAGTTACCCCTTGAAGTACGCTATTCTCTTCGACTTCCGAAAGTGAGCCAGCAGCCATCTCTGTCAAGTATGGAATTGCCCCTGGACCAGATCTTTGCTCAGTCTCGTATGCTGAGACAAGCCCATCACCATATACACGAGAACAAGAAAGATTTCTGCATGAACGAAATTCAGCATCAACGGGCTCGTGGTCAACCCAGCGAATTTCGCCTTCTGCAATTCCACCTCGAACCAATATAAAGTCAGCCCACCATTGGCCATACATTAGGGAGACTGCTTTTACAAAATCAGGATAACTACCAGATTCAGCAGAAACGATTACTGAGTCTGAAAAAATTGAGACTCGAATAGCGGGGAAAAGCTTAGCCGCAATACTCGCGGGACCCGCAAAATCTAAAGAAATTAAATCTGAAAACCGTCCAGAGGTTATGGCTGCCTTCGTTCCTAATATGTCAAAGAACCCTACTAATGCCATGCGACCTCTCTTGTTCTAACATTATAGTACTGCGCATGCGCATATTTGCTCTCAGTCGAAGACTGTAGAGCTGTTGTAACTATCTGAAGAGAAAGGATAAGTCGAGATACCACAGTCATTCTCTTCCGGTGAAAACGAGCATGCGCGTTTTGCAGCGTTGCCGTGCGCAGTATCCTGCAACGGCCGATCCATAGTTTCCTGATACTGAACGATTTTCCCGCCTGTTGCCAGTCACAAATGAGCACAGTCACGTGACAAAACAAGCACCATCGGCTCAAGGCCTTCAATACACTGTATGTAACCACAGAAACTTAAGGCAGCTTGTCCACAGGTACCGTGGTATTCGGAATGACTGGCCAATTCCCGCTACCGTCCGCAAGGTGCTGAGTGTTGCAATGACCCGTTGAACCCTCAGTGCAAAGGGGGTTTTGCCAATAACCGATGTGTGGCCGTATTGGATCAGAGTTAAGGCACAGTGCTTTCAGCCAAGCGGCACATAAAAGAGGAACAACAAAGTGTAAGGGTGCCCGGCAGAGGTGTGTGGTCCTGCAGCCGGGCGGTCGGGCTTTAACAGGTGAGCGCTTATTTCAGCTTGATCGCAAAGTGCTTGACGATCGGGGCGGTAATTTCCCAGGTGCCAACAAAATCCTTTTCGATGACGAAGGCGTCGCCGGGGCCTACTTCCACGGGCTCGCCGCCTTCTGGCGTGATGATCGCCGAGCCTTCCATCAGGTGAATGAATTCCCAGCTTTCATATTTGGCATGCCAGGTGCCGGGGGTGGCTTCCCACCAGCCGCTGATCATGCTGCCGTCATCGGCGGTGTATTCGATCCAGGTGGTCATGCTGGGGTCGCCGGCCACGGCGGTCCAGCCCGGCAAGGGGTCGGTGATCGACTTGGCCTGGCGGTTGGGCAAACGGGTAACGGGGGTGTTGCTCATGTCAGAGTCCTCTCTACGGTGCCGGCGAGGCCAGCACCGGGTGGATAATCAGCTGGCCTTGCGCGAGGTTTCCTGCAACGGAGCGTCGGCCAGGTAGGCTTCCATCGAGTCGTCCAGTGCATCCAGCCACGGGGTATGGTGTGGGGGCGCCATGGTGCCGGTCATCAGTGAGCGATAGGAATGGTCACGGAAGGTCATGATGTTGTCCTTCTTGTGCTGCTTCCATTCGAGGAAGGTGCGGTTGACGCCATCAATGTCGAACGTGGGGTAGTCGGTCTGTTCGATCAGGTGGAGGATGTAGGCACCCTGGTACTCGTACATCTCCTGAGCGGTTTCCAGTGCCAGTTCCCGCTCGCGCCACGCCAGACTGTCGGCAGTCATGTCCTCTTTGGCGGGCAAGGCGAGGCGACCGAGAATAACGTCGCGCACGTACCAAGCCTGGGCGTCGAACATGTTGAACGAGTACCACTGGTCCTGCATGCCGATATAGAAGAACTGCGGGTTATCTTCCCAGACCACACCTTTGTACAGGTTCAGCGGCCAGAGGCGGTTGTCGGTTTTCAGGGCCAGTTCGTCATCGAGGAAGGGGAAGTGGTGCAGGTAACCGGTGCACAGGATGATGGCGTCGATCTTCTTGCTGCTGCCGTCCTGGAAGTACGCCGTGTCCACGTCAACGTGGGTCAGGTTTGGTTTCTCCTCCCAGTTGTCCGGCCACTTGAAGCCCATGGGTGCAGTGCGGTAGCAGCTGGTGATGGAGCGGGCACCGTACTTGTAGCACTGAGAGCCGATATCTTCAGCAGAGTAGCTGGCGCCGACGAGCAGAATGTCCTTGTCCTTGAATTCCAGCGCATCGCGGAAGTCATGGGCGTGCAGGATGCGGCCGCCGAAGGTTTTGAACCCGTCAAACTCAGGCACTTTCGGGGTGGAGAAGTGACCGCTGGCGCATACTACATGGTCAAATTCTTCGCTGTACGTGTTGCCGGTGCTGTGGTCCTGAACTTCCACGGTGAACATCTTGCTGTCGGCATCGAAGCTGATGTGACGAACCGGGGTGTTAAAGCGAATGTACTTGCGCACGCCGGCCTTGTCGACGCGGCCCTTGATGTAATCCCAGAGCACTTCGCGCGGCGGATAGGAGGCGATCTGACGTCCGAAATGCTCCTCGAAGGTGTAGTCGGCAAATTCCAGGCATTCCTTGGGACCGTTGGACCAGAGGTAACGGTACATGCTGCCGTGGACCGGCTCGCCGTTTTCGTCCAGGCCGGTACGCCAGGTGTAGTTCCACATGCCGCCCCAGTCGGACTGCTTCTCGAAACAGACCAGTTCGGGTATGTCGGCACCCTTGGCTTCGGCTGACTGGAAGGCTCGCAGTTGGGCCAGACCGCTCGGGCCTGCGCCAATAATGGCTACGCGTTTCTTCATGGTTATCTCCACAGAATCCTGTTGTCGGGATCAGAGCGGCCACATCAGCGTGACCCTTGATAACCAAATTACCCGCGTGAACCGTTGGGAAAAATTCCCCGTTGAAGGTACCCCCGTCGGGTTAAATTCGGGGGTAGTCCGGTGGGGTGGCAAAGGCTACGACAATACCCTCAACCCCCAGTATTGAGCCGTTGTCGGCATACAGCCCACAGCCTTTCTCGCTGACCGGCACAAAATGCCCATCCGCATGCTGCAACCGATAGTGCAGCTCAAACTCGCTGCATCGGCTGAGGGCTTCCTGAACCTGCTCCCAGACAGGGCCGGAGTCATCCGGATGGATCAGGTCGCCGTAGTTGAGGCAGGACTGGTTGGTGAGTACCTCCGGGCTGTATCCCGTAAGTTCACGACAGCCTGCGCTGACATACTCCATGGTCCAGTGACGATTGTTGCGTCCTCGGTAGAGCATCGCGGGCAGGTGCTGCAGCAATTGATGTAGGCTGCGCCAGTGCGCCTCCCTCTGGCGTGACTCGTCCATGCGCTCGCTGATGTCCAGCAAGGTGATGGTGAGCGGCCAGCCCGTTTCCGGGTTCAGGGCCGAGAGTTTCAACTCAAACCAGCGGCTTGTGCGCTGTTCGGTGGTCAGCAGTCGCAGGCAGACCGAACGCTCCAGCCGGATCAATGCTTGTTGCCACTGAGCACGGTCGCCCGGGTGCAGGTACTCGTGAAAGAGCATGCTGAGGTTGCCACGGCTCAGTTCCTTCCAGCATCGATTGGCCTGCAGAATGCGGCCATTGGCATCGATGACCAAAATGGCTGTTTCAAGGTTGTTCAATACGTACTCAGGCTCGTATCCGCTCGCCTGTGCAGATCGGCCCGAGGGGCGAATAAGATCCAGCATTTGGCTCAGCATAGGATGTTATCCGGCAGTGGATTGGTGTGCACCCATGCGGCAAGTTCGAGTCGGGAATGCAGGTGCAGCTTGCGCAGCAGACTTTTGACATACACCTTGACGGTGCTGTCACTGATGCCCATCTCGCGGGCGATCAACTTGTTGCTGAGGCCGCGTGATATCCAGACCAGTGTTTCACGCTCTCGTTCGGTCAGGGTTGCATACCAGTGCTCGTCCGCTGGGGAGGCGCTGGTTGGGAGCGAACGTCCGGTATCCTGCAGACTGTCCTGTCGACGCAAACCCTCGCGCAATAACAGCATCATCTCGTCATCGAGCCCCAGCTGCCCGTTAAGGATCGATTCCAGCCGCTCCAGTATCAGGCCAGGCTCCGTATCCTTGAGCAGGTAGCCTTCGGCCCCCAGACGCAGGGCATCCATCAAATGTGTCGGGTCATCGGACGCCGTCAGCATCACAACCTTGACGCCGCTGTGGCGCTCCTTGATTGCCTGCAGCAATTCAAGGCCGCTCTGGCCAGGCATGTGAAGATCCAGCAGCACCAGATCCGGTACGGAGTCGTTCACCGCCTCCAGCACTTGATCGGGGTGGCTGAATTGGGCCGTCACACGGAAGTGGCCGCTGTCCTGCAGCAGCTCGGCAACCCCTCGTCGAAACAGCGGGTGATCATCCACCAGCATTACGTTGACGTCTGTCATGGGCATAGTTCCTCGGCGATCAGTTCGATGCAGGTCCCGTTACCGGGGGTGGACTCAAGCCGGAACCGGGCGCCAATGCGACGCGCGCGTTCCTCCATGATGCCCAGACCGAAACTGTCGGCGTTGCGTTGTGCCGGCAGTCCCTGACCATCGTCCTGAATATGAACATGGAATCCGTTCTTGCCATGCGGCAGCAGTTGAATCCTGACCTTTTGGGCGTGAGCGTGCCGGACCACATTGCTCAACGCCTCACGGATGATCAGCAGCAATTCCACGGCAACCGGTTCGGGCAAAGGGTATCCGGTGAGGCGGTTATCAAGCTCAAACAGCAGACTGGAGTTGCGCTCGAAATCGGTAACGGCACACAGAAGCTCCTGATGAAGGCTGTGCTGCAGGCGGATGCGGGCGCTGCTGATCAATTCGCGTGTTTGTCGGTACGCCTGACGGGTCTGACACCGGATGTCGGACAGGCGCTCCTGCAGCTGATCCGCTGACAGCTGAGTGGCCTGCTGTTCAAGACGGCCGGTTTGAAGGCATAGATAGCACAGCTGCTGGGCGACGGAGTCGTGCAAACTGGCGGCCAGGTTCTGTTGTACTTCCTGGCGCAGGGCGGTCAGTTGCCGTTCGTGTTCCAGTCTGATGTCGAGCCCGGCATGCACCGCCTGACCAAGATCACGCAGCAACTGTCGTCGGTCTTCGCCTGATGTGGCAAGAGAGAGGGGAGCCAACAGCCAAAGCTGCAGGCCGCCTTCGCTGTCGGGGATGCGCAGCCCCGTGATTTCGTGCCGGGCAAGGGTGTCTTCGGGCTGCAGCTGGAATCGATTGCCACGAGTGGCGAGGTCCAGCTGATATTTCAGTCGGGCGGTTTCAAGCGGGGAAGGTTGAGGCCCGGTTCCATTGAGGGACCAGTGCACATCGGCAGTGACGCGCCACGCAAGCCACACGGGGCTTGAGCAGCCGGCGTCCAGCAGCACCTGACTCAGCAGGTCGGGCAAGGTGTCTTCCAGGTTCGGACAGCGAACAAGGGTCAGGCTTACCCGGTGCAACAGTTCGCGTTGTGGATAATACCGCGGCTGTTCAGCCTTTCCGCCTGCCTGAACGCGTCCGAACCAGCGTGAAAAACTGACCGTCACGCCATCCTCCTGTTCGAATTGGGTCTAAACGTGAGTGAAAATGCACGGATCATGCCAGCATATTCAGGTCTACCCCTACAGAGGTAGCTCCTTTGATGAATTGCCCGAAAATCACTACAGGTAAAGAATTTTTACCCATGGTTGATGTGGCCGGCGCTGTTGTTCCGGTGGGAAAAGAGCCACACAACAGGGCATGGCGCCGGCCTGTGCACCGAATGGTGGCGCAGGCCATGTGAATGTGAGTGGCCAGGGGTGAAGGTATGAACACGCAATTTCATGATCATTTGATCACGGGTGAGCCGCCGGCTACGAGCCGCAAACGCATTGTGGCGCAACAGGCAATGCGAGTGAAACTGTTGCCGGGCGAGCGGTTGCAGATTGACTGCCCGGACGAAGGGCAGTGCTGTGAGCTGTTCATGCTTGATGACGGCCCCGGCTCGGCGCGTGAGCGTCTGGAGTTGGGACAGGCCACTTCCGGTATGCCTGAGGTGCAGGCGCAGCTGCAACAGTCGCGCCCTTCGGGTGACAGGCTGCGGCAAAGATTGCTGGCATGGGGCGTTAAGGAATCCCATCTGCAACGCGGGCTTCATCTGGATGCCGAGCAGTTGCCGTGCATGATTGAAGCCACGGAGCGTACAGGGGCCATCCATCTGGTGCTGGCTGCGCCGGGGGCTGACATGATGCCGCAGGAGCAAACGACAGCGACAGAGTTGAATGTTGCCTTCTGGCGTTTGCCGGGCGAAATGACTGAGCTGCCCGATCCGCTGAGTGAGCCGGTGCAGGAGGTGCATGTCCCACACAGCAGCGCGCGTGTATACCGCGTCAAGGCGGGTGAGTGGATTCAGATTATTGATGTGGCGGGCAAGCAATGCTCCGACTTCATCGCCTTCGATGCCGAGGCGCTGGAAAGAGGCGAAGAGATTACGCTGGATGCGGTGGCGACACGGACCCTGGCGGGACACGCCTTGCCCCAGCCGGGGCTGTACTCACGATTTGCCGACAACCGCCTGCAGCCGATGCTGGAGCTAGTACAGGACACGGTCGGTCGTCACGACAGCTTCCTGCTGGCCTGCACGCCCAAATATTACGAGGACAGTGGCTACTTCGGTCATGTCAGCTGTACGGACAATTTCAACCGTGCATTGAGGGAGTATGGCGTGGCACCCCGCGCTGGCTGGCCCGCCATCAATTTTTTCTTCAACACGCTGATCGAGCCCTGCGGCACGGTAGGTATGGATGAGCCCTGGTCGCGTCCCGGTGACTACGTCCTGCTGCGCGCGAATCGGGACTTGATATGCGCGTCTTCAGCCTGCCCTGATGACATCGATCCGGCCAATGGCTGGATACCCACCGATATCCATGTCCGCGTCTATGGCGCGGAAAACCAGTTCGAGCGCGCCATTGCCCATCGCGTGGTGCCTGAGGAGTTGCCGCGCATGACCAAACAGACCGCGTTTCACAGCCGTACTTCGAAACTGACCAAGCACTTTGATGAATACCGCGGCTATTGGGTGCCGACCGAATTTGAAGGTTGGGGCGCGCGTGCCGAATATCTGGCCTGTCGTGAGTCCGTCGCTGTCATGGATCTGTCGCCGCTGCGCAAGTTCGAAGTGGTTGGCCCCGATGCCGAAGCGCTGTTGCAGTATGCCCTGACCCGTAATGTGCGCCGGCTTGCGGTGGGTGAAATTGTCTACTCGGCCGCCTGTTTCGAGACCGGTGGCATGGTCGATGATGGCACATTGTTCCGCATGGGGGAGCAGACCTTCCGCTGGGTATGTGGCGATCCCTGGTCTGGCACCTGGCTGCGAGAGTTGGCAGCACAGCGCGGTGATCGGGTCAGTATTCGTGAGTCGACTGACCAGCTGCACAACCTGGCTGTGCAGGGTCCCAACAGCCGAGCGCTGCTGTCGGAGCTGGTTTGGCAGCCGGAAAACCGGACACCGGTGAGCGAATTGAAGTGGTTCCACTTCACCATTGGCCGTTTGGGCGGGCCGGAAGGCATACCGCTGATGGTTTCGCGAACCGGCTACACCGGTGAGTTAGGGTTTGAAGTGTGGTGTCATCCTGATGACGGCGCAGCGGTATGGGATGCGATTTGGCAGGCTGGCCAGCCCCATGGTCTGGCGCCACTGGGGTTTGCCGCGTTGGACATGCTGCGAATCGAGGCGGGTTTGATCTTTGCGGAGCACGAATTCTGCAACCAGACCAACCCCTACGAGGCCGGCATCGGCTTCACCGTGCCGATGAAAACCAAGGAAGAAGATTTCAGCGGGCGAGCGGCGCTGCAGCGGCAGTCGCCTGAGAGCAGACAGAAGCTGGTGGGGCTGGTGCTGGATGGCAATGAGCCTGTTCACCACGGTGATCTGGTGTACGACGGGCGCATGCCGGTTGGTCAGATAACCAGCGCAACGGCCTCGCCCTTGCTGGGCAAAATGATTGCACTCTGTCGTGTTCAGCCCGCTTGGTCAGAACCGGGTACCCGACTGGAAGTGGGGCAGCTGGATGGACTGCAGAAGCGGTTGCCGGCTCAGGTTCAGGCACTGCCTTTCCATGATCCGGAGCGGATCAAAGTGAGAAGCTGATACCCCTGAAAATACCTTTCATGAAAGCGCCCTTTGTGGGCGCTTTTTTTGTGCTTGGCTACTAAATGAATAATACGGGTGCACGCAAGTGCGAAAAAGCCCTCGTATAAAGCACGGTAATTATCCACAGGGTGTTTTATCCGAGAAAATAATTTTTTACTCAAGAGTTAATTGTTTTTAAAACGTTATAAAACAATATCTTATAAATATTGTTTCTATATTTTATGGGTTGTGGATACTTTTGGCACATGGATTGCTTTTTCTTATCAGGAAACAAATATCACTGAAGAGTAAGGATGCTCCGGCTTATATGCTGCGGTGCAGCAAACAAAAAGCGGACCCTTTCCGCATAAACGAGGACAAGCCTATGACTGTGGAAACCGTGGAGTCGCTCAAGGCGACTTTCGAAATGCACCAAGCGATGAATGTGGAAGTGTTCTACTGGTGGTGTACTGCCATCATGTTCATGATCCATGCCGGATTCCTCGCCTATGAAATTGGCGCTTCCCGCGTCAAGAATGCCCTGACTTCAGGGATGAAAAACATTCTGACCCTTTCGGTCATCATTCCAACCTTCTACTTCTTCGGTTGGTGGATCTACAACGCCTTCCCGAACGGCCTGATTCCGATCGATGCTTCTGCGGCGCTGCCCTGGAGTTTGAGCATGGGGCCTGACGTTAAGGATATGGGTACCGGCATCTTCTTCGCCGCCTTCGCCCTGTTTGGTGCTACCACCGGCTCGATCCTGTCCGGTGCCGTGATCGAACGTATCCGTCTGAGCGCCTTCCTGATCCTGGCGGCCATTCTTGGTTCCGCTGTCTGGATTCTGGCTGGTGCCTGGGGTTGGCACCCGGATGGCTGGCTGCTGACCAAGCTGGGCTACCACGATGTGGGTGCGTCTGGTGTGGTACATGGGGTTGCCGGCTTCTTCGCGCTGGGTGTGCTGATGAACCTGGGTGCGCGCGTTGGCAAGTTCCAGAACGGTGTCGCGATGTATATCCCGCCACACAGCCTGCCGATGTCACTGATCGGCCTGATGATGATCATCGTCGGTTTCTTTGGCTTCCTGGGTGGCTGCATCATCTTTAATAGTGGTGATACCGGCTGGACCACGATCTATGGCAACCCGACCAACCTGTCCGCGTTCGGCTTCAACACCTTGATGGGCTTTGCCGGTGGTGTCATTGGTGCCTACCTGACATCGCGTGAGCCGTTCTGGACCATGTCCGGTGGCTTGGCAGGGATCATCACCGTTGCCGCGGGTCTGGATCTGTATTACCCGGGTCTGGCCTTTGTCATCGCTGCCAGTGGCGGTGCGTTGATGCCGCTGGTGGGTCGCATGGTAGAAAAAATGGGCGTAGATGATGCTGTGGGTGCGGTGGCAGTACACGGTTTCTGTGGCCTTTACGGTGTCGTGATGGTTGGTGTGTTTGCCTCTTCTTACCCGAATGTGGGTGACCTGCCTGATATTACTCTAACCGGGCAGCTGATTGGTGGCATCGTGATGGCACTGACCGGCTTCATTCCGGGCTGGGGCATCTCCTACGTGCTGAAGAAACTGAATGCCCTGCGTGTACCGCCTCAGGTCGAAGTGCTCGGTCTGGACCTGGTCGAAATCCCGGCCAAGCCCTACCCAGAGTCACTGCCGGCACAGGCGATCATCGAGAACACGCTGGAGCCGGGTCAGGAAAAACTGGTCTGAGCTTTCACTGAAATGGCGCTGTCTTGGCAGCGCCCCATGAACGAAAGATGAGTCAACAAGGGTGCGAATGGCACCGAGGAGCACATCATGTTTTCAAGTCCAATCACCAGCTGGGAAAACGTATCCGCCTACTTCACGTTCGCTGACAGCCCAACCGGCATTGCCATCAGTCTGGCTGCTGCCGTAGGGCTCTATCTGTTTCTGAACGCCAGCATCATGAAGCACGAGAAAGAGGCGTTCGACAAACACCTGTAAACCGTTAAGAGGGAGGCTTCGGCCTCCCTTGGCTTTCAGTGGGCGATACGTCTGAGGGTTTCTGAGGGGCGCTCGCCGAAAAGGCGTCTGTAGTCGGTAGCGAACTGGCTCAGATGGTAAAAGCCCTGACTGGCGGCTGCATCGGAGATTGAGGTGCCTTCGGCAGACAACAATTTGCGACGTACCCGGTTGAGGCGGGTCGCACGCAGGAACTGCACCGGGCTGATACCCAGAATGCTTTCAAAACTGTACTGCAAGGTACGCCGACTGACACAGGCCAGGTCACACAGAGCCGTCATGGTGACCGGCAAATCACCCTTTGCATCCACATATTCCCGTACTCGATCCACGACCGCCTTGCGATGCCGGTAACTGGGGATGACCCGCTCGTTAACTTCTGCCGTGTCCAGCAGGTTCAGCAGTTGCTGTATCAGCAGGTCCTTGTGGATTTCGGTATCCATGCCCTCGTCGGCTGCTGCCAGTATCCGTGTGACCAGCAGCGACAGCTCCTCGACCTGATGTCGGCTGCCGCGCAGACGCGGGTTGCCACCGGAGACACTGGACTGGGTAGCGATGCCCTGGCGCGCGGCCAGGCCGAACAGTTCTTCTTGCTGAACCACAATACTGAAGATGTTGCAGTCTGCCGGAGTCACCAGTTCGAAGGGGGTACTGCCGTGACGCCAGAGCAGATCTTCCTGCTCGACGGACTGGCCGTTGATGCGAAAGTGTTCACGATTGGTCGGAATGCCGAGCCAGAAGGCATCAGGCCAGACCATGCAGTGCTGATGTAATGCCTGATTGGTGTACTCGTTGATCAGCTGGATACCGTCAAACTGACACTCTTCGACACGGCCCTGAAAACGCCCGCTGCTGTACTGGTTATATTCCTGACTCCAGTCGGTCAGATGAAAGGCCTGCTCATTAATGTCATCTGAAACAGATATGCACCTCTGTGGTGCTTTTTGTTTATTTTGGTGCACCTTGGCCTCTTTATTATTTTTTCGATCCAGTATGGACGCCGTATTTTGATTCTGCCAAGTCCGCACCATCGTATTCACTCCTGCCCATGCACATTTGCCAATTTTTGATAACTGGCGCTTGCACGCTCTCGTTACGCTGAAAGTGCTAGCAATATCCATTCCCTTTCGTTGGGAGGCAGCGAAAGGGAATGGGCATCGACAATTTAAATAGTTATTGATCAGGGGAATGCTCATGGCTAATACAATCGATCAGGACTATCTGGCCAAGCGCCAGCTTAAGAAGGGGACTGCGGGCTGGGTCCTGCTGGCCGGTCTTGGGGTGTCCTACGTTATATCCGGCGACTTTGCCGGTTGGAACTTTGGCCTTGCTGAAGCGGGCTGGGGTGGATTTGCCATCGCGGCCGCACTGATGGCGACCATGTACTTTGCGCTGGTGCTCTCGCTGGCCGAGATGTCGGCGGCGATTCCGGCGGCTGGCGGCGGCTACAGTTTTGCCCGCCAGACCATGGGCACTACCGGGGGTTACCTCACGGGGCTGGCGGTATTGATTGAGTACGCACTGGCACCGGCGGCGATCGTGATCTTCATCGGCGCTGCCGTTGAGGAGTTGCTGGGGATCAACGGTCCCTGGGTTTACGCGCTGTTTTACGCCATTTTCATCGGCATCCATCTGGCCGGTGTAGGTGAGGCGCTGAAAACCATGATGGTAATCAGCGGATTGGCGGTGGTGGCTATTCTGGCCACGGCGATTGCCTTGATCGGTGATTTTGAAACGGCCAACCTGTTCAATATCGCGCCAACCGATGCGGCCGGTGCCAGTGAAATACTTCCGTTCGGCTGGTATGGCGTTTGGGCCGCACTGCCGTTTGCCATGTGGCTGTTCCTTGCTGTGGAAGGGGTGCCTCTGGCAGCGGAAGAAGCGCGCGACCCTGCTAGTGACATGCCCAAGGGCATCATCGGCGCGATGATTGTATTGCTGTTCACCGCGGCGTTGGTCATGTTCCTGCTGGCGGGTGCCGCCGGCGCTGATGTGATCGGCAGCAGCAGTGTACCGCTGGTGGATGCGCTCAAGGCAACCGGCAGCAGTGGCCTGGCGACTGCGATCAACGTTTTGGGCCTGGCCGGTCTGATCGCCTCCTTCTTCTCAGTGATCTACGGCTACAGCCGTCTGGTGTTCGCCCTCTCTCGTGCCGGCTACCTGCCCAAGGCGCTTTCCCTGACCAGCAAGCGCAAGGCGCCGACCTGGGCGCTGGTTGTGCCGGGCATCTTCGGTTTTCTGGTCTCACTGACCGGCGAGGGTGACCTGATTCTGGGCATGGCAGTGGTGGGGGCGACCATTTCCTACGCACTGATGGCCCTGAGCCATATCCTGCTGCGTCTGCGCCGTCCCGAGCTGAAGCGCCCCTACAGGACCCCGGGTGGCATCTTCACCTCATCCATTGCGCTGGTGCTGTCGCTGGTGGCGATGACCGGTGTCTACGCCTTTGATCCGCGCGCTTTCAACTACACCCTGGTGCTGTTCGTCATCGGTGCCGTCTACTTCTTCGCCTACGGTCGACGTCATTTGGTCGCTAAATCCGCCGATGAGGAGCTGGCACTGATTCTCGATGCGGAACACGATCTTGATGAAATGGACGGTTTTCACCTGCCTGAAGCTGAGTTGCCGCTGCAGGCTGATACTTCTCGCGCCTGAATATCTGGCCCGCACCTTTGAGTGCGGGTTTTCTGGCAGTAAATGTTTTTACAGGATGGAGATAATCAGATGTATACCGATACTCTGGTGAATACTCTCAGGTTAGAACTGGGGCAGTGTCTTGAATATTGGCAGATGCCGGCTGACGCTCATATCGATTTACTGACGACGTCTGAAAATGCCACTTTTATTTCCCGTGATCGTCACACGGATCGAAAAATAATCATCCGCGTGCATCGGCCTGATTATCATGTACGTGAGGAAATTGAATCTGAACTGGCATGGATTAATGACCTGCGTGCCTCGGGGCGGATCCATACACCATCGCCGCTGGAGACCCAGAACGGCAGTCCGGTTATCAGCCTGAATGCCGAAGGGCGCGACTTTTTTGCCGTGGGCTTTGAGCATGTGAAGGGGGCCGAGCCCGATGTTGGGCAGAGCCTGCCCCACTGGTTCGAGAAGCTGGGGGCGATGACGGCCAGGCTACATCAGCACAGCCGAGACTGGCAGCCGCCGGATTGGTTCGTGCGCAAGCGCTGGAATCTGGACACCATGATTGCCCCTGACGGCCTGTGGGGTGACTGGCGTGATGCACCGGGGCTGACGTCGGGTGATGAAGCCCTGATTAATCAAGCGATCGGGCATATTGAGCAGGCGATTATGGACTATGGGCAGAGCGCTGATCGCTATGGGCTGGTGCATGCGGATCTGCGTCTGGCCAACCTGCTGGTGGACGGAGACCGACTGTCGATCATTGACTTCGATGACAGCGGCTTCTGCTGGTATGCCTATGACTTTGCAGCCGCGATCAGCTTCTACGAGCTGGATCCGATCATCCCGCGGCTGCGCAAGGCCTGGGTACAGGGTTATCGCTCGGTCGCCGAATTTACCGCGGCGGATGAAGCGATGCTGGACACCTTCGTCATGATCCGGCGCATCATGCTCAGTGCCTGGCTGGCCTCGCATGCCGATAGCGAGGCGGCACAGGGCTTGATTGATGGTTACATTGAAGGGACGGCCCAGCTGGCCCGACAGTATCTACAGAATAATGGCTGAAGCGAGGAGACATTACCGTGAGCGATATCCGTGGAATTCTGGATCAGAATGCGTTCAGTTTCGACCGTCTTCAGCAGGCCGATGAGCGAATCGGGGCGTTGGTGCGCAAGCGTCTGGAAACCGTTGGCCCCACCTCAATGCTGTTCTACGAGGAACCCTTGCACATTGTTCGGGGCGAAGGGGTCTGGCTGTTTGACGATCAGGGGCAGCGCTATCTGGATGTGTACAACAATGTACCCTCTGTCGGGCATTGTCACCCAAGAGTGGTGCAGGCAGTGGCCGAGCAGATGGGCACGCTGAATGTACACACCCGATATCTGCATGAAGGCATACACCGGTATTCAGAGCGCCTGCTGGCCACGCTGCCACCGCCTTTGAACCGTCTGGTGATGATGTGTACCGGCAGTGAAAGCAACGATATGGCCCTGCGTCTGGCACGTCAGTGGACCGGGCATCAGGGCATCATCGTTACCGAGGCGGCCTACCACGGCAACACCTCAGCCGTGACCGAGGTGTCGCCCTCATCCTTCAAAAAAGGCTCGCTGCCTGAGCATGTACATGTCATCCCGATTTCGCAGATGCCTGAGCAGGCCGACCCTTCCGCCTGGTTTGCCGATCAGGTGCGCGCCGGTGTGGCGCGTCTGGATGTGCTGGGATACGGTTGTGCAGCGCTGCTGGTAGATTCGATTTTCTCCAGTGATGGTGTCTACGCCGACCCGGCGGGTTTCCTCAAGCCGGCAGTTGAATGGCTGCAGGCTCAGGGCGCGCTGTTGATTGCGGACGAAGTACAGCCCGGCTTCGGCCGCACCGGCGCAGGCATGTGGGGCTTTGCCCGTCACCAGGTGACACCTGACGTGGTCACCATGGGCAAGCCGATGGGTAACGGTTTCCCCATGGCTGGGCTGGCAGCGCGGGAAGAGCTGTTGGCTGCCCTCAATGAGGATGTGGGCTACTTCAATACTTTCGGCGGCTCGACCGTTGCGGTGGCTGCCGGTATGGCGGTGCTGGATGTACTGGCAGAGGAAGCACTGATCGCCAATGCCCGTCAGCAGGGTGATTACCTGAAGCAGCAGCTTGAGGTGCTGCAGTCTACCTTTGAGGAGGTGGCTGCGGTGCGGGGTGCGGGTCTGTTCATCGGCCTTGACCTGTGCAACCCGGCCCGGGATGGTGCGCCGGATGCGGCCCGGACCACGGCGGTCATCAATGCCCTCAAGCGTAACGGTGTGTTGATCGGTGCCGCAGGCAAGACCGGCAGCACGCTGAAAATCCGTCCGCCGCTCTGTATTGCACGGGCTGAAGCGGACCTGTTTCTGGATCGGCTTGAACAGTCGATCAGGGCAACGGCTGGGTAAATAGCATGAACTATCACGTCGATATTGGCCAGACTCGATACTGTTTCCCGGACCTGAAAACCCTGATGGCAAAGGCGACGCCGCTGCGCTCCGGCGATTGCCTGGCGGGCATCGCGGCGGAGAACGCCACCGAGCGGGTGGCGGCGCAGCGCTGCCTGGCCGAGGTGCCGCTGAAACAGTTCCTGAACGAGGCGCTGATCCCCTATGAACAGGATGAAGTCACCCGGCTGATCCTCGATACGCATGATGCCGATGCCTTCACGCCGGTGGCGCATCTGACGGTGGGCGACTTCCGTGACTGGCTGTTGTCCGATCATGCCAGCCGCGAGAGCCTGAGCGCACTTGCGCCGGGGCTGACGCCGGAGATGGTGGCCGCCGTGTCCAAGATCATGCGAATACAGGACCTGATTCTGGT
Source organism: Marinobacterium iners DSM 11526 (assembly GCF_900107855.1). Taxonomy (GTDB): domain Bacteria; phylum Pseudomonadota; class Gammaproteobacteria; order Pseudomonadales; family Balneatricaceae; genus Marinobacterium; species Marinobacterium iners. The sequence goes on from NZ_FNRJ01000012.1 coordinate 17,959, forward strand.
AGCGCAGAAAACCGAAGTGGTCACCCGCTTTCGCAACACCATCGGTCTGAGCGGCAGAATGTCCACGCGGCTGCAGCCCAACCACCCCACCGATGACCCGGCCGGCGTTGCCGCCAGCGTGCTGGATGGCCTGCTCTATGCTAATGGCGATGCGGTGATCGGCATCAACCCGGCCACCGACAACTACCATGCAGTGACCCGGCTGATGCACTTGCTCGACGACGTGATCCAGCGCTACGAAATTCCGACCCAGTCCTGCGTACTGACCCATGTCACCACCCATCTGGAGGCGATCAATCGGGGCGCGCCGGTGGATCTGGTGTTCCAGTCGATCGCCGGTACTCAGGCGGCCAACGACAGTTTCGGCATCAACCTGTCGATTCTGGACGAGGCGCACAAGGCGGCGCTGGAGCTGGGACGCGGCACGGTGGGCCAGAATGTCATGTATTTCGAGACCGGGCAGGGCAGTGCACTGTCGGCCAACGCCCATCACGGCGTCGACCAGCAGACCTGTGAAACCCGCGCCTATGCGGTGGCGCGCCGTTTCGATCCGCTGCTGGTCAACACCGTGGTCGGCTTTATCGGCCCCGAATACCTGTACGACGGCAAACAGATCATCCGCGCCGGTCTGGAGGACCACTTCTGCGGCAAGCTGCTGGGCCTGCCGATGGGCTGTGATATCTGCTACACCAACCACGCCGAAGCGGATCAGGATGACATGGACATGCTGCTGACCCAGCTGGGCGTGGCCGGTATCAACTTCATCATGGGCATACCCGGCTCTGACGACATCATGCTCAACTACCAGACCACCTCGTTTCACGACGCCCTCTACGTGCGTGAGGTACTGAACAAGCCGCCGGCACCTGAGTTTGCCGCCTGGCTGGAGAAGATGGGCATTTTCGGTAAGGACAATCGGCTGGCCAGCGGTTCAACGCTGCCGCCGCCCTTTGCCCATCTTCAGGACCGGTTGTAAGGAGGCCTGATTGTGGAAAAGAATCCTGTGGATAAACATCAGATCGTAACGTCCAACAGCTGGGCCAGCCTGCGCCGCCATACCGATGCCCGCATCGGGCTGGGTCGCAGCGGCATCAGCCAGCCGACGGCGCCCCAGCTGGCGTTCCAGCAGGCCCATGCCCGCGCCCGGGATGCCGTGCATATCCCGCTGGATGTGAGGCGGCTTCAGTCTGACTTGGCGGAGGCCGGGCTGCAGAGCCTGTTGCTGCACAGTCAGGCGGAGGATCGCGCAACCTACCTGCAACGGCCGGACAAGGGACGACGGCTGGATGCCGACTCGGCGGCCTTGCTGAAACAGCTGAGCGAACAGCAACCCGCCAGCGACGCGACCATCGTGATCGCCGATGGTCTTTCGTCCACGGCGGTACAGCGTCATGCGGCACGGGTCGCGGCCGAAGTGGATCAGCGCCTGGCGGCTGAAGGACTGACCCGATCACCGGTCTGCATCGTGCAGCAGGGCAGAGTCGCGGTGGGGGACGAAGTCGGTGAGTTGCTGGACAGTCGAGTAGTGATTCTGCTGGTGGGTGAGCGACCGGGGCTCAGCTCGCCGGACAGTCTGGGCATCTACTACACCTACAACCCGCGCGTCGGTTTGACCGATGCCGCACGCAACTGCATTTCCAATATCCGTCCGGCCGGTATCTCGCCGCAGGATGCGGCCGAACGCCTGCTTTGGCTGGTCAGGGAGTCCCTGCGGCGCAAACTCTCTGGTGTCGAGCTGAAAGACGAATCCGGTGACGCCGAGGCACTGGAAGGGGAAGGCCAGCGCAATTTCCTGCTGGAGTGATCAGATCTGCAACGCTCAGGGTATGATGGCGGTGGGTGAGTCACCTATTCGGGGGCTGATATCGGGTGCAGCGATCAAAGCAAAGTCGGGCCGGAGACGACAGGGATGTTTATTGGTGAAGTGGCAAAGCGCACAGGGCTGACGCTAAAGGCGATACGGTTGTATGAAGAGGCGGGTCTGATCAGACCAACACGCAGTGATGCAAACTACCGTCTGTACCGTGAGGCGGATGTGGGGCTGCTGAAGCTGATTATTGAAGCGCGGCAGATGGGAATGCGTGTGTCACAGATTAAAACGGCCATCCGTTACGATCAGGGTGAGATCGACTGGGCGCATGTAAATGCGTATCTGACAGACTACCGGCAAACCTTGCTGCAGGAAGTCGAGCGCCTGAAGTCCAATTTGAATCAGTTGGATGCGTGCATCGAGGAACTGAATAGCCCCGAGCCTGCTGGTCATGCAGCTTGTTTCAGGGCTTGACCCTTCCCCTTGGGGCAGGGTTTAGGCTTGTCAGCTGTTCAATCTTCAGGGCTGACAAATATGAAATCCATCCTGCTTATAAACGGTAACCCCAAATACGCAAGCTTTTGTAACCATCTGGCCGACCAGTATGAAGCAGGCGCCAGGTCGCATGCCGAGGTCACACGCTTCAACCTGTCAGAACTGCACTTTGATGCCAACCTGACCTCTGGTTATGACCAGGAGCAGCCTCTTGAGCCTGGACTGAAAGAGCTGCAATCAGCACTCCTGAACGCGGATCACATTGTCGTACTGGCGCCGATTTGGTGGGGTGGCCTACCCGCTGCATGCAAAGGTCTGCTGGATCGTACCTTCCTGCCGGGCGTTACTTTTAGCTATGAAGAGGGCATGCCTGTGCCTCTGTTAGGTGGCAAGAGTGCCCGCATCATCCTGACCATGGATAACCTGCCCGACTTTCTGCAAGAGCAGGCCGCTCCTGTGCTCGAACAATTGGGACGCTACACCCTGCAGTTCTGTGGCGTAGCGCCCGTTGAACACAGTCTTTTCGGCTCGCTTATTCTCTCCAGCGAAGCAGAGCGCGAGAGCTGGGCTGCGACAGTCAGAGAGCTGGGTCATCGTGAGTCCAGTGAAACGCTTGCGATCGAGTGTGCCTGATCGCGGGTATCTGTCGTCAGAAGTACGGCTTGAACACCATTAATCCGACTACGATGACCATGGCTAAAAAGGCGGGCACCCCCAGCCAGAACCAGTAGCGGCTATAGCGATGGTAGCTGTCCGGCAGCGGCGCATTATCCGCAGCCGCCTGCCGGGACAGCGCTTTCATCCTCAGCTGTAACCACACCACAGGCAACCAGCACAGGCCCGCCAGCAGGTAGAGGGCGAAGGTAAGCATCACCCAGGGGGTGGTGATCGGCAGGCCTATAACCCACAACATCGCCACACCGGTAAGTGGCTGAATCAGAATGGTCGGGGTGGTGAACAACCAGTCGGCCAGCACCACCAACCGGTCGGTTTCGGCAATGGCGGGAACCTGTCCGCTGCGGTAGCTCATGTACTTGTAAAAAGCGCTGCCCAGACCGGTGCCGAACAGCAGAAAAGCGCTGAGGATATGGGCGGATTTCAGGATTAAATAGATACTCATTGTGCGTCTCCTTTGCGAACGTACAGCATCAAGCTGGCGGCAATCAGTGGCAGGTTTTTACTGATTGGACCGAAAGGGTGGAGCCAGAATTCGGGCAGGCAAAAGGTGAGAATCAGGCTATACCCCAGCATCATGGCGACCTGGGTCAGCAGAATGAGCCGAAGCCGATAATTCAGCAGCAGCGCCAATCCCAGCAGCGTATCCAGTAGCGCAGCAGCGTAGAGAGCGATGGGCAAGGCGACACCTGACAAGCCTACTGCAGCGAGCATCTGATAGCTCTCATCCACTGGGTACCAAAGGGCCGAGGTCAGCCCTGTCCAGATCCACATGAAGGCCAGGCTTAAGCGCAGTAATGGCCAGAGGAAGAATAGCCCGGCCTGCTGGCGCTCGGCACGGCTGGCTGGCGTCTGTTCGATGCTGTGCTCGAATGGCTGAGGCGTAAATCCAAATGCCTGCTTAAAGGGTTCGACCGGGGCCGTATTACCCCGTTGCAGCATCTGCAAGCTCTCTGTATCCACCGGCAGGCGGCTGAAGGGCGCACACACACGGGCACCTGACTGGGCGAGGATGAAGGGTACTCGTATCGATGGAGCGGTGACTTTACCTAGCCACTGGCGCCAGCCGTTGAGCCAGTCTTTGAAACTCAGGGCTGTGGGGCCGACACAATCGATCCGTTGCCGAGAAGGCGCCTGGTTAGTAAGGGCGGTCAGCACCGCTTTGACCAGATCATCGATATGAATTGGCTGCACTGGTTGTTGCCCGTCACCGATTAGAGGCGTGAGCGGCAGTGCGGCAAGGCCGGCAAACAGTTCACTGCTGGCAGAGCCGGGTCCGTACACCAGAGAAGGGCGAAGGATCAGCCAGTCCAGCGGCTGCTGGGCGAGATAATCATCGGCTTCCCGCTTGCTCAGGTGGTAGGCGGTTTCAGCCTGCTCATCAGCGCCCAGTGCCGAAATCTGGATGACACGGGTGATGCCTTTTTGAGTACAGGCGTCGAACAAGGCTTGGGGGGCCTGCGTATGCAGGGCGTTAAAACGTTGTCCCGAGCGCTCCCGAATAATGCCCACCGCATTAATGACAGCATCCAGGCCGCTCAGACGGGAAAGCCAGTCCTCGGGACTCAGGTCGTGTGAAAAATCACAGGGGAAAAAGTCCAGGCACGGCAGGTCAGGACGCTTACGGGAGCAGGCGACCACTTCATGTCCCTCTGCCAACAATGCGCGGTGCAGGTGTTGGCCAATAAAGCCGGTGGCGCCGGTCAGCAGTACACGCATGAGGTACCTCCAGTACAGATCCGTTGCGTAGTGGTTTTTGTTATTTCTGTCAAAACAGAAATAAACGGGTAAATTTTTTACTTGCTCATCAGGCTCTGCACACGGGCACCCAGTTTCATCAGCTTGATTAGCGTATTGCGGTCGACCGATTTCATCTGGCCATACCACTTGATCAGCTGCTCCAGAAACTCAAGGGTGTCATCGATACGAGCCTGTACCTCGGCGGGTGTTTCGCTGTCTTCCTTGCCTTCAACCGAGCAGCTGCGCAGGGTGGTCAGCGTTGGGTCCAGCTCCCGTTGCTTGCGGCCTTCCATGATGGTCATGAAGATATCCCACACATCCTGCTGAGAGGCGAAATAGTCGCGTCGGTCGCCCAGCTTCTGGGAGGTATGAACCAGTCCCCAGGACTGCAGCTCTCGCAGGCTGGTACTCACATTCGAGCGTGCCACGCCCAGCGTTTCGGTAATGGTTTCAGCTGTCAGGGGTTCGCCAGCCAAATAGAGCAGCGCATGAATCTGTGCCACGGTACGGTTCACCCCCCAGCGAGAGCCCATCTCTCCCCAGTGAAGAATAAAGGTTTGCATGGTCGGACTGAGCTGCATGATGGTGCCTTTCATTTATTTCTGTCATTACAGAAATTAGTGCAAACATCCAAAATCGTCAACATCGGTTATGCACAATCGCATGAAAGTGTCCAAAATAGGTGGACAGCAAGACTGATTACTGGCATTAATTAGACAGTCGTCTAATTATGGCCGCCCGGCCGAAATGCTCAATCCGCAGGAGGATCTATGTTCAAAGCGATCGTACTCGACAAGGCAGAAGACCAGCAGACCGTTGCCTTCAAGGAACTGGATGATGCCCAGTTGCCCGAGGGTGACGTGACCGTGCGGGTGGCGTATTCCACCATGAACTACAAGGACGCGCTGGCGCTGACCGGCAGTGCGCCGATCGCCAAGTCCTACCCGATGGTGCCGGGCATTGACTTTGCCGGCGTGGTCGAATCGTCTGACAACCCGGATTTCAAGCCAGGTGATCATGTGGTCCTGAACGGCTGGGGCGTGGGCGAGAAGCACTGGGGCGGTTTGGCCGAGAAAGTCCGTGTGCCGGGCGACTGGCTGATCCCGCTGCAGGCGCCGTTTACTGAGCGTCAGGCGATGGGGCTGGGGACTGCCGGCTACACGGCGATGCTCTGTGTGCTGGCGCTGGAGAAACAGGGCGTGAAACCTGAAGATGGCCCGATCCTGGTCACCGGTGCCGCTGGCGGCGTCGGCAGTGTGGCCGTGGCGGTTCTGGCCAAGTTGGGTTACGACGTGGCGGCCATGACCGGTCGCCCGGAAGAAACTGACTTCCTCAAAATGCTGGGAGCATCCAGCATCGTAGACCGTGCCGAGTACAGCGAGAAAGGCCGTCCTCTGGCGAAAGAGCAGTGGGCCGGTGCCATCGACGTGGCCGGTGGCCAGGTGCTGGCCAACGTCTGTGCTGCGATGAAATACCGTGGTGTGGTGGCGGCCTGTGGACTGGCGGCCGGTATGGGCTTCCCGGCCACAGTGGCGCCGTTCATTCTGCGTGGCGTGACGCTGGTCGGTGTTGACAGCGTGATGGCTCCCAAGGCCGAACGTCTGGAAGCCTGGCAGCGTTTGGCACAGGACCTGGATATCAACAAGCTGGAAAACCTGATCACCGATGTGCCTTTCGAGCAGGTGATTGATCAGGCCGCGCTGATGATGAAAGGCCAGATCCGCGGCCGCATCGTGGTGCCGGTTGCCGGCGAGTAATGATCAGGGATGAGAGTCCCGACAATCAGGAGAGTCGTAATGAGTGAAGTGAAACAACAGGCCATCAGCCGTTTCCCGGTGCCGGAGCTGTCTGATATGCCGGAAGATATCCGTGAACGGATTCTGGCGGTGCAGGAAAAGGCCGGTTTTGTTCCTAACGTGTTTCTGGTGTTGGCACATCGGCCGGAGGAATTTCGTGCCTTCTTTGCCTACCATGATGCCTTGATGGAAAAGCCGGGCAATTTGACGATTGCCGAGCGTGAAATGATCGTGGTGGCGACCAGCAACCTGAACCAGTGCCAGTACTGCGTGGTGGCCCACGGGGCCATCCTGCGCATCCGGGCCAAGGACCCACTGATTGCCGATCAGGTGGCGGTCAACTATCGCAAGGCTGATATCACCGAACGTCAGAAGGCGATGCTGGATTTCGCCGTCAAGGTGTCGATGCAGGCTTACGCGGTGGGTGAAGAGGACTTTGCGGCTCTCAAGGCGCAGGGTTTTGACGAGGACGATATCTGGGATATCGCGGCGATATCATCCTTCTTCGGCCTGTCGAACCGTATGGCCAACGTGACCAGCATGCGCCCGAATGCCGAGTTCTACAACCTCGGTCGCCAGCCGCGCTGAGTTGATTCACCAGGGGCAGGATGCGCCTGGTGATCTTCATTTTTGGTGGATATGTCAGTCGCTGCGAGCATTGCTGGATGAGTCCGGGGACAGATCGCGATCTATAAAGCCAGTCGCTTCAGTCATCGCCTGCTGACATTGAGGAGATCAATCAGGCCTGTGAATTGACAGGGCGATCCCGTGTTAAGATGCTCGGCCAGAATGTGACCATCAATGACTCAGGGAAGGGCTATGTCGCAACAGGCGGACTATCTCGCGTTAAGCAAGGGTGCTCGAATGCACCTGAAGCGAACGTCTGACAACCAGTTCTATTTCAGAACCTCAGGCCAAGTGAAATGGATTATCTGGGGTGTTATTGCGCTGGTCTGTTTGCTGGGATCCTTGCTGATGTCGGTCGTGCTTGATGGTATCGAGCAGTTTTTCTACATTGGCACTTCTGTTTTTCTCATCTTCTTTACGGCTTTTGCGTTGGGTGTACGACGACACCTGGTGCTGGACGCTGCCGGTCGTGCGATTCAACTTGAAAAGTCCTGGTGGGGGCTTGGCAGATCCGTGCAACCGCAAGGGGCGCTGGCAAACCAGCGTGCGGTGGTCGCGCCCATCGCGGAACTCTCGGAAGGCTGCCTGCTTGAGATTGCCGGTCAAAAATACACCATCGGCAGCCTCGACGAGACGCGTCAGCTGGCAAGATTTATTCATCAGTATTTCGCTGTGCCCGCGTTTGATCGCGTGTCCCAGTGGCCAGAAGAAATTGAACTTCAAAGCCAACGGGAAACAGGCTCACTTAACGATGCAGACCCTGAAAAGGTCGCTCACGGCTCCAAATCTCCCTTGGCTGACAGCAGAGCTGAGTACGAATCCAGTGCCTCCATCACGGACGCCCAGACGAAATACGCTTCTGTTTGGGATCAGCGGATATTTCTCAAGCTGGCACTGCCTTTCCCGGTCTTTCTTGTGTTGGGTGTGATATTGAGCCTGCTTGCGAACAAGGGAGGGGTCTAGGATGAGTGCCTGGACGTCGTCGTCACCTAATATCGGTAAGCTTGTTCTGACGCGCAAACTCCGGATTGTCGCGATTCCATTCATGCTGGCGGCACTGCTGATGGTGTACCTGGGCCTCTCCAGTGAGTTTCCGGTTATTCTGAGCTGGGCCCTGGTAGCGACTTTGGCCTTGCATGGATTATGTGTGCGTCATTACCTGTTGATCGACAAGAACAAGGGGACGCTGACGCATCATCTCAGTAGCCTGTATCCCATTGCGCGGTCAGAGTTGCCGCTGGATCGGATTGCGGGGTTTTGCGTGACTAAAACCTTTCTCGAGCGACATGGTTTCAGTCTGGTTGTGATCATGGACGATGGACAACGGGTCATCCTGATGCGCAAAAGAGCGCTCAGCGAAATGGAAGAGCATGGCCAGTCTCTCGCAAAATTCTGTCAGCGGCCCTTCAAAGTGGAACTGAGTCAGTGACGGCTTAATCGGCACCGGGCTGCAGCAGCTGGAAAAAGCCGCTGGCAAAGCGCTGCAAGGGTTCGGGTGACGCCTCCAGCTTGGCTCTGAGTACTGCGCCTTCCCAACCGATCCAGAACCACTCGGCCAGCTGGTCGCAATCCTGAGCGGTCGATAGCTCGCCACATGCCTGAGCCGCTCTCAGGCAGTCCGCTGTTCTCTGTTGCCAGTCCTCGAACACCGCTTTCAGTTGTCCCCGGAAGGACTCCGGCAGCAGGCTCATTTCCTGGCCCAGGTTGCCGATCAGGCAGCCGCGTCGGAACTGGTGGCGTGTCATGCCCTCGCTGGCATCCTGCACGAAGTTGCGGATACGTTGCAGCGGTGCAAAGGCGTCATCCAGCAGAAAGCGGTCCAGCTTGCGGGCAAAATATTGACCGTAGGCGCCGATTAGCTCCTGGCCGAACTCTTCCTTGCTCTTGAAGTAGTGGTAGAAGGACCCCTTGGGGACATCGACAGAACGCAGGATCTCGTCGATACCGACGGAGCTGTAGCCCTTCTCGGTCAGCATGGCAAGCCCCGACTGAACCAGTGCCTGGCGCACTTCGGAGTAGGGGCGGGCGCTGTTCTTGGGTGGCCGGCCGCGGCGGCGTGCCGGGCGTTCGGGTGTTGTCAAATTCATGTGGGCTCGTTCTGTAACGGATGCACGAATTATCGGAATAATTAGACCAGGTGTCTAGTTTTGGCTGGAGGGACCTGTGTATAACCTGGTGCTCAGTCTTGCAGGGTGTGCGTTTCATCCAAAGACATCCGTGCATAACTCCTTAATCCGTGTCTGGTATGCTGCCTGTTAACACTTTCACCCTGCTGTCCGGGAGCTTCGCCAGTATGCACGACCATTCACTGCGTGACCAAATCGTTGCTGAAGTCCATGCGCGCCCGTTTCATAAACTCAGCGGCCCACTGGCGCTGTGTCACCAGGCAATTCTGTACGAGGGTGTGGCAGAGGAAGCGGTGAACCGCAGTGTGCGACAGCTGGCCAGCCTGAAAGGCCTGCCGCTGCCGCAGAACAGCGAAGGCTTTTTCTTCACGCGGAATGACCGCTGGGCGTTGCGCTTTGAACCGCATGGCGAATTTTACAGTCTGACCCTCTATGCGCTGGCAACCACAGAACCTCCTGCCTTCACCGATGAGGAACGCGAACAGCTGCCGGGAGCCTATCTCTGTGGTGTGGAGGTGATCTGCCAACCCGATGTGGGAACTGATCCGGAGCCGTTGCTGGAGCAGCACTTCAACGATCACCAGGTGTCCGGTTCCTCTGTGATGGGGGCGGCGGGACAGGTGTTCACTGACTTCCGTGAACGTTCTGACAGTCGCATGAGTCGTGTGCTGGTGCTGCAGCAGCCGAAGATGATCGACTACCGCTGTGGGCGGCTGTTGCAGCGTATTTGTGAAATCGACACCTACCGGCATATGGCATTGCTGGGACTGCCCTTGAGTAATGAGGTGATGCCCGAGGTGACCGCGCTGGATCAGGCACTGGCGGAAACCGTGGCCTCGATTGCCGAAGCACGCCGTGAACCGGCAGAGCTGATACACCAGCTGATGCAGCAGGCGGCGCGGGTGGAGGATCTGTCCGCCCGCAGTGCCAACCGTCTGGCGGCTTCAGAAGCCTATTTTGCCCTGATGTACAGTCGCATCGAAGAGCTGCGCGAGGAACGGCTGGAGGGGATTCAGACCATCGAGCAGTTCATGGATCGGCGGCTGGACCCGGCCCGGCGTACCTGCAAGGCGACCGGTGAACGTATTGAACGGCTGTCGAAGCGAATCGCCCGTTCCACCGACCTGGTCCGCTCTCAGGTGGATCTCTCCATCGAGGGGCAGAACAAGGACCTGCTGGAAGGGCTGAACAAGCGTGCCCGTCGTCAGATCCGCATGCAGGCCAAACTGGAAAGCTTCACCGTCATCGTGGTGACCTACTACGCCTTCGACCTGATCGACCGTACGCTGAGAAACATCCTGGGCGATACCGAACTGGAACGCCAGCTGTCGCTGGGGCTGAGCCTGCTGGTGCCGTTGTTGGCAGTGGGACTGTTCTGGTATTTGCGCCGATTGCTTAAGGGCTATGACGACGAATAGCGCAGGTCTCAGTTTACCTGTTGCAGTGTGATCGAGGTATGGCACGCCCTGCCGGTACGGGACAGGGCGCCCGCGTATCACTCCACAGCCAGGCGTCCCTGCGGATGAATAAACGGCCAGGGTGAACTCTCAAGGCCGCGTTCGGACTGAATCTCGATCAGGCAGGGCTGGTTCAGTTCGATGCACTTTTCCAGCACGGGTTTCAGTGTTTGAGGGCTTTTGACACGGTGGCTACGGACGCCAAAGCTTTCCGCCAACTTGACGAAATCTGGTGTCTTTAACTCGGAGCCGCTGAAGCGGCTGCCAAACCCCATTTGCTGATCGCGGCGCACATTGCCGTAGGAGCGATTGTTAACCACGATGCTGACCAGTCCGATATTGAACTCGGCGGCGGTCATCAGTTCCTGCACGCCGAACATGAAACCGCCATCACCGCTGACGGAGACCACGGCCTTGTCCGGGTTGGCCACTTTCACCCCCAGCGCGGTAGGGAAGCCGTAGCCCAAGGTCCCTTGATAGCCGCCTTCAACGTAGGTGCGTGGCTTGAGTACCGGCAAGCCGCCGACCCAGCTGGTGAAGCCCATCTGTGACAGTTCAGGCACGTAAAAACCGTCGCGTGGCAGCACCTGCCGGATCACATCGAGATAAGCCATCTGCGGCTGTACGCCTTGCAGTGCAGCCCGGGCCAGTGCCTTGGCCCGGGCAATCTCGTCCAGGCGACTTTCATCGGGTGACATCTTATCCAGCAACAGATCATGCAGAATTCGGCACGCCTGTGCCGAGTCTCCCACAATGCCGACGTCTGGCTCGAAGATACTCATTTGCTCAGGATCGATATCGATACGGATCAGCTTGGGGCCACTGCTCGGCTTGCGCTCGTACGTCATGTAGTTACCCCAGCGCAGGTAGGGCATCTCCAGACGGGAGCCGATGCCGATCAGCAGGTCGCAGTCATCCCAGAGCTGGCGTGCGGCCACTGCTGACAGGCCCAGAGGATGGTCTTCAGCGACTACGCCGCGACCACTGCGAAAAGCCGTGACCGGTGCATTGAGCAGTTCGGCCAAGGCAGTTACTTCCTCGGAGGCATGCAGCGCACCGGCGCCACACATGATCATCGGCCTGCGGGCACCGGCAATCATCTCGGTGGCGGATTTGAGGGCATCCGGATTGATCTCGGGCAGCGCGTCGTCGACTGGGGACAGTGTCAGCGATTCAAATTCGGACTCGGTGGCCATGGTATCCCAACACATCTCAACGGTAACCGGTCCCGGCCGACCGCTGCGAGCGGTCTGGTAGGCCTGATTCATTACCGCAGCCGTGTCTTTCGCTTGTTGGATGCTGAAGGCGTCTTTGATGATCGATTTCAGCGTGCCGGCCTGATCCTTGAGTTCATGCAAGTGGCCTCGGCCCCGACCCAGGAAAGACGATGGCACCTGACCGGTCAAACCCACCACCGGGCTGCAGTTGCCCATGGCGGTACACAGAGCGGCAGTGGTGTTGAGAATACCGGGGCCGGGCACCACGGTGAAGGTGCCGGTTTTGCCGGTGGATTTGGCATAGCCCATGGCCATGTAGGCGGCGCTCTGTTCGTGGCGTGGCACGATCAAATTCAGCCCCTGTTTGTGGATACCGTCAAACAGCGGGTAGATCTGGGCACCGGGTATACCGAATAGGGTGTCGACGCCATTGGCCATGGCGGATTCGATCATGGCTTCGCCGGCGGTCATGGTTCGCCGGGTGTTCTTGATTGCAGCGTTCATAAGGCAGACAACTCATGTCAGGTGAAAAATGAAACCTTGGGTGAGTGATCTGGCCAGCCACACAGGGGCCAAGAGCAGCCGGCATATGATGCCGAGCCAATGTCTTAGCCGAAAAAAGTGGAGATGTGAGCAAGCGTGGCCAGATCAGATCTGTCCATTGACGCGGGGAGGGGGGATGGCGATACCACGGATACTGCGCGACCAGTGTTGGCCGATCGAGAGTCGCCATTGATGTTTATGCATTGAACCGTTGAGCATGCCTTGCAGCCATGGTTACTTTCCACCCACCTTAGCCAGTTTGGGCGTATTAATCCAGTACTGCGCTCAGTCGGGTAGCCAGAGTGTGCAACAGAGTTCGCATGTTGTCTTCATCAGGGCGGGTGTAGCCTAGAATAAAGCCTGCCGTTGGTATCAATGCGTCATCCGGTTGCTGAAGCAGCTGTTCTTTCCAGGCTGCATAGTATGTGGAAAGGGGCTCCAGTTTGATGCCATCCTGTCGGAGTTGTGTGGCCAACTGCTGATCGAGGGGGCCATCGCCCAGCAGTGCATGTAATCGGGTTGTCGTCTCTGAGGTGAAGCGAATAATCAAATGCATGCCACCCTGCGGTACCTGCCATTCAAACCAGCAAGAGAGGTACTGTTCCAACAGAGTCAGCAGGTGATCTCGTTTGTGTCGATAATGACGACGCATGCGATTGATATGACGGCCAAACTCACCGCTGTTCATGAACTCGGCCACAACCGGCTGTGTCGGCAATGCAGCAGCCCCGCCAAGTTGTATGCGGCTCTGCCTTAATGCAGGCACATGAGTACGAGGGGCAACTATGAATCCTAGCCTGAGTCCTCGAAACAGCACTTTGGACAGGCTGCCGACAAAGAACACACGTTCCGAGCGGTCAGCCTGCATAAGCGGTACGCCGGTGCGGCCTTGAAAGCAAAAATCATTGTCATAGTCATCTTCGACCACCCAGATAGACTGCTCTTGTAAACGTTGCAGCCACTGCTGGCGCCGCTGCGATCCAAGAGCAATGCCCGAAGGGTACTGACGGTTGGGGGTCAGTACCACTATGGGTGGTGCCGCCTGAGCATCAAGCGATGGCAGCATGCAGCCTTCAGCGTCCTGCGGTAACAAGAAACGAGCCTGATCGTTGGTCGCCCAGTTTGCCAGCAGGCGGCGGATGGGGGGATAGGATGGGTTTTCGGTCAGCCATTGGCTGGCAGGGCTGATCAATCTGAAGGCATGACGCAGTAATGTCAGTGAATCACGGTTGCCGGCTGTTATCAGAACCTGCTCGGGGCTGCATTGCAGCCCGCGTAGCTGATACAGGTAATCGGCAATCGCCTGTTGCAGCCCGGGATATCCAAAGGGGTAAGCATCCTCGAGTATACGAGGGTCGGGCTTGCGCCAACTGGCACGCAGGCTTTTTTGCCAACTTTTGTGGGGAAACACACTTGGGTCAGCACCGGAATCGAATGCCAGCAACAGTTCTGACGGCTGAGTTACTACAGATCGCGGTAACGCAATGGCGGTTTGTGGCTGGTCTGCCACGAACACACCACTTTTGGGGCGACTGATCAGTATGCCCTCGGCAATCAACCGTTCGTAGGTGCTGACCAGGGTGCTGCGGGAAACACCCAACATGTGTGCCATGGCACGACTGCCAGGCAACCGGTCACCTGGCTGCAGAAGACCCTGGTTGATGGCCTGTTGAATTTGCTCCATCAACTGCCGGTAGAACGGTCCCTCGCCTGGCTCCAGCGAGAATGGGATATGGCCGCTGCGAGTATTGCCCGAAGTACTCATCTGGTATGTATAAATAATCAAGAACTGGATATTTTTAAGAATACCTGATGCCGCTAGAGTGTGTCTTCAAACCATTTTTGGCAGGTCTTCGGATCTGCCTTGGACACAGGAGTCATGCGATGTCACACACTTCAACGGGAACGCTTTCGGCGACAGAGCTGGCACGTATCAAACGCGGAGCCAAACGGGCGGTCAGTGACCAGCAAAACATGTTGGATTTCATTGATCAGTCGCTGTTGTGCTTCGTAGGGTTTCAGCTTGACGGACAGGTGCGTGTCATTCCGACCTGTCACTGGCGTGAGGGTGACTACCTGTATTGGCATGGCCACAGCCGAGCAGCCAATATCCATGGCTGTGAAACCGAGGCACAGAAAGTTTGCGTTACGCTGGCAACTCTGGATGGGCTGGTGTTGGCGCGTTCAGCGTTTCACCACTCAGTGAACTATCGTTCGGTGATGGTATATGGTGTGCCGGAAGCGGTGACGGACCCGGCTGAGAAGCGGCATCACTTTGAGCGTTTCATCAACAAGATCAGCCCAGGGCGCTGGCCGCAGCTTCGGCCGGTAACAGACAGCGAAGTGCAGGCAACCGGGGTGCTCCGGATCAGGCTGGATGAGGCGTCAATGAAGGTTCGTGCCGCAGGCGTTGCTGACGATGAGGCGGATATGGACTGGCCGGTCTGGGCCGGGGTTGTGCCAGTAGCGGCTGGCTGGGTCGGATTTCAGCAGGATCAACGGCAGGATCAGGCTTATGAGAAGCCCACCCTGCCTCGGTAAAGGGTTGACGGGTGATCAGCCCTGCAGCCGAGCAACATCCACTGAAACCTCCAGTGTCTGTTCACCGCCACCGTCAAATATGATGCCGCGCAGCGGCGTAACGTCCGCATAGTCGCGACCCCAGGCGGTCACGATATGCTGGCCGGCGGGCATGTTGTTATTGGTGGGGTCAAACTCGAACCAGCCATCACCCGGTGAATACACGGCAAACCATGCATGAGAGGCATCGGCCCCCACCAGCTTTTCCTGACCGGGCGGCGGCAGTGTTTCCAGATAGCCGCTGACATAGCGGGCCGGGAAGCCCAGCGCGCGCAGGCAACCGATCGCCAGATGTGCGAAGTCCTGGCAGACGCCACGTTTGTGTCTCAGCACATCATGCAGTGGCGTGGCGATTGTGGAAAACTCCGGGTCGTAGGTGAAGTCCTCGTAGATGCGCTGGGTCAGCTCGCGAACGGCCGAGAGCAGGGTGCGTTCGGTGGGAAAGCTCGGTGCTGCATACTCACGCAGTTGTTTGCTGGCGCGGATCATGGGCGAATCCAGCAGGAATTCTCGCGCCAGCAGGGTCTCTTCGTCAGTGGCCAGATCGATGCGTGCGCGGGCCTCGCTGATGCTGCAACCCAGATCCAGAGCGCTTTCGGGCTGTCCCGGATTTACGTCGATGCGGCTGGTGATGTCGATTTCGAGCAGCTTGTGCGGTTCCTGCAGCATGAAATAGCAGTAGCGATTGCCAAAATAGTCCAGGTGCTCGCGCAGCCAGCCTGTCTTGGGCGTCACTTCAATACGGCTGTCCAGACAGCGCTGGGAAGGCGTATTGCGCGGCAGCAGGTGCGCCTTGTTGAAACATTGGCTGACCGGCTGCTCATAGGTATAGCGCGTGATGTGGCGGATACGGTAGATCATTCCTCGTCACCCCATCGGGTATTCACCAGCTGCTGCGGGTTGCGCTGATGCTCAAAGTAATGGCCGGCAATCAGGGTGGCGGTTGCCGTCAGGCGCTCAAACAGCTGGCTGAGCAGTGTATCCAGTGCCTGGCGCTGTCCCTGATCATCCAGCTCGGCGAGTTGCTCGGCACGGGACAGCTGCAGCAGGGTACGGGCCTCCAGCAATGTGCGGCGCTCTTCGCTCAGCAGAGACGTTGAGGCGCCACCCTGCAATTCGTAAAGATGCTGAGTCAGCTGGTCCAGCTGATACTGCAGCGAGCGCGGGTTGCTGCGATCAAGCAGGAGAAGCACCAGGGCGTTACGCAGCTCGGGCTGACTGCGGTAGCGGCGACGGTAGGTGACCAGCACTTCGCCGCACATGAGGGCGGCTTCAAGCAGCTGTTCTTCGGCATCGTCGTCCAGTACCGGCACCAGCAGGGCGCGCAGCAGCAGGGTGGTTTGCAGGGTGCGCTCCAGGCGTCGGCCCATTTCGAGGAAGCGCCAGCCAAAGCCGCGAATCATGCTTTCCTGACTCAGGCCTGAGAGAGCGAGCAGGCTGGTAATCAGCGGGTCCAACGCTTCTTCAGGGGCTGCCAGACTGTCCGGTTGTAGCTGAGCTGGCAGATCATTGAGGGTGTCCCTCAAGTCGCTCAGGACCCGGTGGGTATCACCGGACAGCATCTCGCGGGCCTCTTCTGTACAGCTGAGCATGGCCTGTACGTTGCTGCAGACGCTGCCGAAGCGGCCGCTGTCGAGAATGACGTTGAGCAGCTCGGTTTCAGGGTTATCGAAGGTCTGTGGGTCCTGTGGGCTGAAACCAGGCTGTGTGCCCGTGACTTCGGTCACGCTTTGCAACAGCTGGTGTCGCACGCTGTCCGGCAGAGTGCTTGCGCTGTTCAGTTGCATGAAGGTGGTACGCAGCAGCCGCGTGGCTGACTCGGCGCGTTCTGAGTAGCGTCCCATCCAGAACAGGTTTTCAACCACACGGCTGGGCAGATCGCTGCTCTGTTCGCCGCTGAGCAGAGAGGTTTGTTGCTCTCGCAGCGTGGTCAGGCGCTGAGGCTCAGAAGCCAGTACCCAGGTGTCCTTGCTGGTGGCACCGAGCTGATTGCTGACCACCATCTGCCGGCCAGAGCTGGCCACTCGCGTCAGACCACCGGACATCACGGTGTAGGAACCTTCGTCGGCTACGGCAAAGCCGCGCAGAACCGTTGGGCTGGGGCGCAGCCCACCTCTTTGAAGAGTGGGTGATGTCGATGGAAGATTGGCTTCCTGTGCGACCCATTGAGCGGGGTTGCGGGTCAGTTCACGATGCCAGTGTGCCAGTCCCTTTTCATCCAGCTGTGCTCCATACACGCTTTGCTGTCCGGGGCGGCGGCTGGTGGGTTTGATGATCAATTCCGGCAGGTGGGTCAGAACATACTCACGGTCGGCTGGATCACCCAGCCACCAGGTGCGGGCACTGGGCAGGGTGAGTGGATGACCGAGGAAAAATTCACTGATGCGTGGCATGTACTTGAGCAGGGCCGGATTTTCCAGAATGCCCGAACCCAGCGGATTTGCAACCACCACATTGCCGGCACGAACAGCCTCCAGCAGCCCGGGCACGCCGAGATGGGAGTCGCCGCGCAGCTCGACCGGATCGCACCAAATATCATCCACGCGACGCAGGATGACGTCTACGCGGTGCAGACCATCCAGGGACTTCATCCACACGAAGCCATCACGTACGGTCAGGTCGCCTCCCTGTACCAGCGAATACCCCAGATAGTTGGCCAGGTAAGTGTGCTCGAAATAGGTTTCGCTGTAGGCCCCGGGGGTCAGAATGACGACTCTGGGAGTGCCGCCATTGGGCGCCAGGCTGTTCAGCTTGCGTCGAAGCGCCTGAAAGAACAAGGCAAGGCGATGCACCTGACTGTCGCGGATCAGGCTTGGCAAGATGCGTGACATCACGGTGCGGTTTTCCAGCGCATAGCCGGCACCACTTGGGGCCTGAGTGCGATCGGCAACGACCTGCATCTGGCCGTCAGGGCCTCGTACCATGTCCACCGCATGCAGGATCAGCTGCTGCTCGCCCGGCATGTTGAGTCCCTGGCAGGCACGCAAAAAACCGCTGTGAGACAGAATCAGCTCCGCCGGCAGTATGCGGTTGCGGATCAGTTCACGCGGACCATACAGATCGCGCAGAATCAGATCGAACAGCTCGGCCCGCTCGCTCAGCCCCGCCTCAATACGGCTCCACTCTTCGCTGCCGATCAGCAGGGGTACCGGGTCCAGCCCCCAGACACGGGTTTTCTGGGGCTGGCCCACCATGTTGTAGTTGGCACCATCGTCACGCAGGATGCGTTGTGCTTTGTGCTGACGGTTCTGCAGCCCCGCGATGCCAAGCCGGCTCAGGGCATCCAGTACATATTGCCAGTGAGGCCGGATACGGCTGTCGGCGGCAAACGCCTCATCAAAGCGTCCGTCCCGCGGTGCATACTGCAGCAGGGCTTCAGGCGGCGGAGTCAAATTGTCGGTTGCCACTGTACAGGGGCCTCTGGCTTGGAGTCAGCGGGCATCATAGGTGTTTTTTTGCACAGTTCAAGAACTTCGCCTCAGGTCGAGAGTATGCGGGTACTCGGCAAGCAGTTCCTCCAGCGGTGGTGCCATCGGACGTGGCGCTACATCATGCGGGAAAAATTCACGCAGCGCGCCGTAAAATGGCGGTGGCGTAACCGGGCCCGGCGTATAGCCGTAATTGTGGAAGCGATTGACCCGACGTGCCTCGGCCTCGAAGGCGTTGACCGGCTGGGTATCGTAGCTGCGTCCCCCCGGATGGCTGACGTGATAGGTGCAGCCACCGATGGAGTGACCGTTCCAGCTATCAATCACATCAAACACCAGTGGGGCATGCACGCCGATGGTCGGGTGCAGGGCCGAGGGCGGGCTCCAGGCACGATAGCGGATGCCGGCCACGTATTCGCCCTGTACCCCGGTTGCCCTGAGGGGAACGCGGCGACCGTTGCAGGCCAGCAAATAACGTCCCTCGGTCAGGCCGCTCAAGCGTACCTGCAGTCGTTCCACTGACGAGTCCACGTAGCGAGCGGTGCCAAAGCTGGACACTTCCTCGCCCAGTACATGCCAGGGCTCGATCGCCCAGCGCAGCTCTAGCTCCATGTCATCGATCTGAACCCGGCCGTAGTGAGGGAAGCGGAACTCCTCGAACGGCGCCAGCCATTCCAGCTGGAACGGCAGACCGTGATACTGCAGGTCCCTGACCACGTCCTTCAGGTCTGACCACACATAGTGCGGCAGCATGAAACGATCGTGCAGTTCAGTTCCCCAGCGTACCAGTGGCTTGTGGTAGGGCTGTTTCCAGAAGCGAGCGACCAGCGCGCGCAGTAGCAGAGTCTGGACCAGCGACATCTGTGGATGCGGCGGCATTTCAAAACCGCGGAACTCCAGAATGCCCTGACGACCCGATGCCGAGCCGGCTGCATACAGCTTGTCGATGCAGAACTCGGAGCGGTGCGTGTTACCGGTGATGTCCACCAGCAGATTCCGCATCAGCCGGTCTACCAGCCAGGGCTGCTCCACCAGACCATCCGGCATCTGCTGGAATGCGATCTCCAACTCGTAAAGGGCTTCGTCACGGCCTTCATCCACACGGGGCGCCTGACTGGTCGGGCCGATGAACATGCCCGAGAACAGATACGACAGGCTGGGATGATGCTGCCAGTAGGTTACCAGCGAGCGCAGCAGGTCAGGCCGGCGCAGCAATGGGCTATCGGCGGGTGTCACCCCGCCCAGTGTGACGTGGTTGCCGCCACCGGTACCGCCGTGGCGACCATCCAGCATGAACTTTTCGGTGCCCAGTCGGGCCAGGCGTGCCTCTTCGTACAGAGCGGTCGTGTTGTCCACCAGCTCCTGCCAGCTGCTGGCCGGGTGAATATTCACCTCGATAACGCCGGGGTCAGGCGTGACCAGCAGTTTTTGCAGGCGGGGATCACGCGGCGGCTCATAGCCCTCGATGACCACAGGCAGCTTGAGTTCGGCCGCGGTGTGTTCGATATGGTTGATCAGGTCTACGTAATGTTCCAGATGACTGATCGGTGGCAGGAACAGGTGCAGACGTCCCTCACGGGCTTCAATGCACAGTGCCGTGCGTAGAACATCGGTCCAGACCCTCGGTGTCTCGCTGTCGCTTTCCTGATCGGCCGGGATATCCATCATCTGGCGGCTGTCAGCCGGGTTGGGCTGTGCCGCCGACGTCATGTCGGCAAAAGGACGATAGCCGGGCAGCGGAGCCTTTTCGGCAAAGGGGTCTGCATCGGGCTCAAAGTAAAGTTCGTCTTCTGCCGCCGTTGGCAGGCTGCCCAGCGGTAGACGGAACCCCAGCGGAGAGTCTCCCGGAATCAGGGTCAGCTGTTCGCTGCGCAGCGGCCAGGGTGTTGAGCGCCAGCGTTGAGTGCTGTAGTTCCAGCCCAGCGGCAGCACCATACCAGTGGGCGTGTCCAGACCACGACTTAGCAGGCGTGCCAGACGCTTACGTTCCATGTCGTCCTTGAGGTCGAACGTTTTCGGATCCACGTTAGCGGGCAGTTGTTGCTCTTGCCACAGATAGTAGAGGCTGTCTTCGAACGCCTCGACCAGATAGCGCGAGGGCAGCCCCAGATTGCGACACAGGGTGTGCATGAAGCGGCGTGCCTCATCCAGCCCGTGGCCATAATCCCGGTCAACGCGTGCCAGCAACTCGGTGTCGTGCCACAGAGGCTCCCCATCCGTGCGCCAGAAACAGCCCAGCGCCCAGCGCGGGACCTCCTCACCGGGGTACCACTTGCCCTGTCCGTAGTGCAACAGACCGTTGGGCGCGAAACGGCGGCGCAGCCGCAGCAGCAGATCCTTGGCCAGGCTGAGCTTGTCATCACCCAGCGCTTCAATGTTCCACTGTGCCGAATCCATGTCGTCAATGGATACGAAGGTCGGCTCGCCCCCCATGGTCAGGCGAACATCACCGGCCTCCAGCTCCCGGTCGATCATCTGGCCCAACGCGTCAATGGCCGCCCACTGGTCATCGCTGTAGGGTTTGGTGACACGGGGATCTTCGTGAATACGGGTGACCCTGTTGCTGTAGCTGAACTCCACTTCACAGGTGTCAGACGCGCCGGTCATCGGTGCGGCTGACTCGGGAGATGGGGTACAGGCCAGTGGTATGTGCCCTTCACCCGCGAACAGCCCTGAAGTTGGATCGAGACCAACCCAGCCCGCACCGGGGATAAAGACCTCGCACCAGGCGTGCAGGTCGGTAAAGTCCTGTGCGGTGCCCGAGGGGCCATCCAGTGCCTCCTGATCCTGCTTCAGCTGCACCAGATAACCCGAGGCAAAGCGGGCGGCCAGTCCCAGCTGGCGCAGTATCTGTACCATCAGCCAGCTGGTATCGCGGCAGGAGCCCTTCTTGAGCGTCAGAGTTTCTTCCGGTGTCTGTACGCCAGGCTCAAGGCGGATGCCGTAGTCGATCTCCTGCTCCAGCCGCTGGTTCAGGCTGACCAGGAAATTGATGATGGACGTCTTTTCGCGTGATACCGATTTAACCCATTTACTCAACAGAGGTCCGTTTTCTGTCACTTCCAGATAGGGCTGAAGCTCTTTTTCCAGTGCCTTGTCGTAACTGAACGGATAGTGTTCGGCATACTCTTCAACAAAGAAATCGAATGGGTTGATCACGGTCATGTCCGCAATCACCTCGACCTCAACCTTCAGTGACGTCGTTTTCTCCGGGAAGACCAGACGAGCAATATGGTTTCCGAACGGGTCCTGTTGCCAGTTGATGAAGTGCGTTTCCGGCTTGATGCGCAGCGTATAGCCGTGAATATGGGTACGGCTATGCGGGGCCGGGCGCAGCCTCAGTTGATGCGGTGACAGACTCACCGGACGATCAAAGCGGTATTCGGTAACGTGGTTGATCGCTATGCGTATGGTCACGATAAGGGCCTCTGTGCAGACTCAGGCAGGAAACCAGGTCTGGGAAATCCGGTTGCTGAGCTGGCAGAGCTGTATCTGCAGATCGTTAAGAAAGCTGCGAAACGCCGGGCCCAGATCTGCCTCGGTTGTGATCGGATAGACACTGGGATTGATCTCACGAATCAATTCCACCACGTGATGTCCCTGCGGCAGTTTGCCGGCGGAAATCTCCAGTTGGGTCAGACAGGCCTCGACACTACGCGGAAAGTGCGCATCTTCCAGCAGGTAGCAGGCCACGTCCGGGCCGGTGACCGACATGCGAACGCTGCGGCGGTAGCTCATATAGGCGCTGGCGGAGCGCAGTACGTTACCCCAGACCACCTGACGCAGGTTGACGCTGGCATCGCCGTTGGCCGCGATCAGGGCCGCGGCACCGGCATCCAGAATGCGCGTGGTCATATCGGATCGCTCCAGATCACGCCCCAGCTTGACGAACTGCCAAGGTGCGTCGTGGCTCATGGTGCCGGACAGCATGCCGAACAGCATCTGACAGCGACTGACGACTTGGTCGAGAAATTCGTAGCGTTTGCTGCGATTGATTCCCAGACGGATGTTGTTCTGGGCATACAGGTAGAGCTCGTTGATCTGTTCCCAGCTTTCCACCGGCAGTACATCGCGGCTGGTGCGGATGTTCTCACGCAACATGCGCAGCGCCGACAGCATTGAGCTGGGGTTGGTATCGTCGGCCAGAATGAACTTGACCACGTTGTGCTCGTCACGAATGCGGTAGCGCTCACTGAAGAGATCACTGGCACTGTTGAGCTCGACCAAGGAATACCAGCTGATATCGACCTCTCGTGGCAAATCGAACAGCAGCTTGTCATAGACACTGACCAGGCGGGCCGTGTTTTCAACACGCTCCAGATAGCGGGCGGCCCAGTAAAGACGTTCGGCAACTTTTGACAGCATGGCTTATTCCTCCCCCCCATCGACAATCCAGGTATCCTTGCTTCCCCCGCCCTGAGAGGAGTTCACCACCAGTGAGCCCTTCTTCATGGCGACGCGGGTCAGTCCTCCGGTGGTGACGTAGGTGTCGCGTCCCTGCAGGATGAAAGGGCGCAGATCCAGATGACGCGGTTCCAGACTGCCGTTATCGACCAGCGTGGGGGCGGTTGAAAGTGCCAGCGTGGGCTGTGCGATGTAGTTGCGTGGGTTGTCCTGAATCAGTTTGGCGAACTGGGCCTGTTCCTTCTTGGTGGAGTGAGGCCCCACCAGCATGCCGTAGCCACCGGACTCATTGGCGGGCTTGACTACCAGCTTGTCCAGATTCTCCAGCACGTAGGCACGATGCTCTGGGTCGTCACACAGGAAGGTTTCAACATTCTTGATGATGGGTTCTTCGTTGAGGTAATAGCGGATGATCTCGGGCACGTAGGCGTACACAACCTTGTCATCGGCCACGCCGGCACCGGGCGCATTGGCCAGGGCGACCTTGCCTTTCTGCCAGGCGCGCATCAAACCGGGAACGCCCAGTACGGAGTCCTTGTTGAACACGGACGGGTCCAGAAACAGATCATCGATACGGCGATAGATGACATCTACCCGCTCAGGGCCGCTGATCGTTTTCATATAGACACAATCATCGTCACCGACTATCAGGTCTGACCCTTCTACCAGCTCGATTCCCATTTGCTGGGCAAGGAATGCGTGCTCGAAGTAGGCCGAGTTGAAGATGCCGGGGGTCAACACCACGATGACGGGCTTGCGGACATCCCGGGGCGACAGGGACGCCAACATGTCGAACAGGCTGGCACAGTAACCGTCGATGGGCAGGATATCGTCCTTCTCGAACAATTCGGGCAGGACGCGTTTGGTGATGGCGCGATTCTCCAGCATGTAAGACACGCCAGATGGCACGCGCAGGTTGTCTTCCAGCACGTAGAACTCGCCGTCACCGTCACGCACCAGATCGGTACCGCAGATATGCGCCCACACACCAAGTGGTGGTGTGATACCGATGCACTCGGGTCGAAAGTTGCGCGACTCGGTGATGATCTCGGCTGGAATGATGCCGTCCTTCAGGACCTGCTGTTCATGGTAGAGATCATTGATGAAGAGGTTCAGTGCCTTGAGGCGTTGTTCCAGCCCGGCGGCGGTGGTACGCCACTGTTTCGCCGAAATGGTGCGGGGCACGATGTCGAACGGCCAGGCACGGTCGATGTTGCCTTCCTCGGTATAAACCGTGAAGCTGACACCCATCTCCTGAATGGTGGCCTCCGCCATCTGGCGGCGCGATTCGATCTCTTCAGGAGGAAGGGACTCAAGGTAGTGGATCAGTTGCCGTGCAGGGGGGCGAATGCTGCCATTTCGGCCTACCAGTTCATCAAAATACCCGTTCGGGTCATACGATTTCCAATCCATCGTCATAGCCTGACCTGCCTATCATGCAGAAGCGACGCACTCTGATGGTGCTGATGCGTGCGCGGTATGTGCACCTTTGGTGCTCTTTCGGCATGGAGCGTCAGCCGTGCCCTGTGAAAGTGCAGCTGGCGATCTGTTAGCCGTTGCCTGTGAGGCATACAGCAATTAACAGGCCAAAAGAGAAAGGCGGCGACGAAGGTGGGTTAAATCGTGTTGTCTGGCCTCGATTGCTGCTGCGGCGGCATAAAGAAAAAGGGGGCATTGTATGGCCCCCTGTCGTTATAGGTTGATGTTTCAGTCAGCGGTACGCCGCATACGAACCCGGAGAATGGGTCCAATAAT
Organism: Marinobacterium iners DSM 11526; assembly: GCF_900107855.1. Lineage (GTDB taxonomy): Bacteria > Pseudomonadota > Gammaproteobacteria > Pseudomonadales > Balneatricaceae > Marinobacterium > Marinobacterium iners. Next base: position 42,612 of record NZ_FNRJ01000012.1, read on the forward strand.
TGCCGGTAAAATAAGTCCCGCAAGCGCGATGCACCAGAGTCCAATAGACAGACTGCTGTCCCATAGCATGGTCCAGTCACCATCGTGAATCTGCATTACATGACGCAGGTTTTTCTCCATTTCGGGCCCCAATAACATGCCAAGAATAATCGGCACCAGCGGGATTTCTGCCTTGCGGAAAATGTAGCCCATGACGCCAAAGGCGATCATGAAGCAAAGATCGAACGCCGAACGACTGATGGCGTAGACGCCGACAAAAGCCACCATGGTGACGATAGGCAGCAGATAACGCGGAGGTATCGACAGCAAACGCACAAAAATGCCTACTAAAGGGATATTCAGCAGCAGGAGCAGAATATTACCCAGCAGCAACGCTGCGATGACACCCCAGACGATGTCGGCATTCTGGGTGAACATCAGTGGGCCAGGCGTGATATTGAACGATACCAGCATGGCCAGCAAAACCGCGGTGGTTGCACTGCCGGGAATGCCCAGCGTGAGCATGGGAACCAGCGCACCGGAAGCGGCACCGTTATTTCCTGCCTCGGGAGCTGCAATCCCGCGGGGATCTCCCTCACCGAAATAGCCTTTGGAACCTACAATCCGTTTTTCCAGCGTGTAGCTGACAAAGCTGCCCAGAGATGCACCGGCACCCGGCAGAACGCCGGCGATAAAGCCAAGAACACCGCCACGCAAAGAGGTTGGCAGTATTTGTACTACGCTTGCGAAGCTCAGACGCAGCGGGTTCATTTTGACCTCGCTGCGGGGTGTGGACCCCTGATGTGCTTCGATAAACAGCAGCAGCTCGGATACAGCAAACAAACCAACAATTGCGACGATGAAGTCGATGCCTTCAAAGAGCTCCAGTACATCGAATGTATAACGCTGAGTACCCGTGGAAAGGTCAATACCCACGGTCGCGATGGCCAGTCCAATACCGGCGGCCAGTGCTGATTTAACCGGATTCTTGCCTGTAACGCCGCCCAGGGTCGCGAACGCGAGTACAAAGAGAGCAAAGTATTCCGCAGCACCGAAACTGAGTGCGAATCGCGCCAATACAGGAGCCAGGAAAATAAGGCCGATAGTGGCAACCAAACTGCCAATAAACGAGGCCAGTGCCGAGAGCGCCAAGGCTTCGGCGGCCTTGCCCTGACGTGCCATCGGATAGCCGTCCAGACAGGTCATCATGGCAGGCTCATCGCCCGGGATATTGAGCAGAATTGAGGAGATGCGCCCGCCATACATCGCCCCAGCGTACACGGAGGTTAGCATGATCAAGGCGGTTTCCGGTGGCAGGCCGAGCGTGAACGCCAGCGGAATCATGATGGCCACGCCGTTGGCTGGCCCCAGACCCGGCAAGGCGCCGATAAGAGTGCCGATAAAGCACCCGAGTAGTGCGTAAAGGAAGTTTTCAAGGCTCAAAGCCGTATTGAAACCATCCATCAACAAACCCAGAGTTTCCATTATACCTCCCAAGGCCCAATGGGCAGCGGCAGTGCCAGCCCAAAGTGGAATAACAGAAATACCAGTGTGCTGCTGACAATGCCGGTCACGCCTGCATACAACGGCTTAACCCCCATACGCCAGCACAAAACGGCAACCATGATCGCTGTCGACAGGACAAAACCGAGCGGCTCCATCATGAATACGTACAGCACCAGCACGGCGAGGACCAGGAGTAGTTCCGGCAATGCCTTGTACTCGAAACCTTCACCTTCTTCCAGAGAGTCGGGTTTGACCAGCATGTAAAGGCTGCAGGCTCCGACTATGAATGCCAATATTTTTGGAAAGGTTGCGGGTCCGACACTTTCCGGCCCGGCAAAAGCGACCGGAAAGTTGAATGCGCCCCAGCCGTACGCAACGGCCAGGGTCAGCAATACCAGACCCAAAATGCGGTCCAGATTTATCATTTGATGATCCCGATGTCTTTGGAAATAAGGTTCAGAGAATTGACCTGCTGGTTCACGAACTGATCAAACTCTTCACCGAACAGACTGAACGGTTCCAGGCCGTTTTGCACCATGGCCTCTTTCCACTCATCGGTTTGGCTGGCCGCTTTTAGCGTGTCGACCCACCACTGGTACTCTTTCTCAGACACGTTTTTGGGCATATAGAAACCGCGCCAGTTGCTGGCTTCTACATCAACGCCCAGCTCGTAGGAGGTCGGGATTTTGTCCAAAGGCGGGCTCAAGTGGTCACGTCCCAACACAGCCAGTGGTTTGAGGTCGCCGGATTCAATGAACCCTTTGGAGGACGAGGCAACGCCGACCAACACATCGATATGGCCGCCGACCACTTGGGTAACGGCTGTACCACCATTGTTGTAGGAGAGGTATTTGATGCGCTTCAGGTCGGAAACACCGGCAGCGTGTGCGGTCATGAGAATCTTGAGGTGGTCCCAACCACCAATGGCACTGGCACCGGCAAACGTCACTGAACTGGGGTCCTGTTTCAGTTTGCTGATGAGTGTTTCCAGAGAGTCAATCTCTGATGTCTGATTCACGGCAATAATGCCGGGATCTGTACCAATGGCACCGATCCAGCGCACCATATCCGACTTCATGCCCGGGAACTGGTTTTGTGCCAGGCGAGCGGTTGTGGCGGTACTGGCGGCGGCGAGTACCTTGGCATCATCGCTGCGCTTGGTGATGACATGAGCAAATCCGACGCCACCACCTGCGCCTGGCATGTTCAACGTTTGTACCGTGATCTCGCCGTTGGTGAAACTGTTCAGCAGGCGACCGATGCTACGGCAGGTGAAATCCCAGCCGCCGCCGGGGCCCGCTGGTGCAATACAATCGACTTTGCCGGCAATCAAAGGGTCGGCTGCCATGACCGGTGTGCTGGTTAAACCGATGAGCAGTGAGGTGGTCGCTACGGCCAGTTTTGTTTTAATTTTCATTTTTTGATCCTCGCTGTTGTTCGAGTGACAGTTTTTATTCAGTGCTTGGAGTTATTGTTTTTTCGAGTTTCAAGGTAAGACTTGAACAGTGCGGCAGAGCGGTAGAAGCCATGTGCAAATTTGCTGTAGGGCATGGTCAGGAAGAAGGCCATGACAAAGCCCAGATGCAGCGCCAGCATGAGTGGCATCAGTGTGGTTTCTCTGAACCCCAGCAGCAGCAGTCCGGTCAGGCTGATCATAAACAGCAGCATGATAAAGCCGCGATCCATAGGACGCTGGGCCTGGTCGCCGTGCTCCGGATGGCGCTTGTAGTTCAGGTAAAACAACCCCGCCGGGCCGATCAGCAGGCCGATGCCTCCAACGATGCCCAGTATGACCGGCACACTGAAAATGGGATAGGGTGCCTCCCAGCCCATGACGTAGTGGTACAGGGTTGCCACTGAGGTGGCCGCAAAGCAGAGCATGAAGCCGTAGAAGGTCAAGTGATGGAAGCGACGGCGGGCCAGGGTGAAGGCATCGTCCTCATTGTTGCATCCCTGACCGTGGCCACCATCCAGGTATTTCAGTGTCAGCGCCGCCTTGCCGGTCTGTATCATGGCAGGTACGGCTTCTTGCACTTGTTTCTCCCCCGGAGCAACCTTGCGCCAGAAGTGAACCACACCCAGTATCAGCGCCAGGGTGGAAAACCCGAACACCGAGCCAAACATGGCGACCAGAGTGTTGTGCGGAAAAATCTGATAAAAATCGCCACCTTCAATCTGGCTGAACAAGCTACCCTGGACCAGCAGTGTCAGAACCAGGAAAAGGCCCAGTGCGAGTGCGCTGGATAGAGCCAGTGTCAGACCGTTGCGCTGGTAGAGCGCCCCCAGTTTGCGTGGCCAGGCATAATCGCTATAGGTTTGCAGACGTACCTTGGCCATGGACTTGGGAATATTGACGCCAAACTCATGCGGGTCAGCATACTGGCATGCGTGTAGACAAGCGCCGCAGTTATGACACAGATTGGCCAGATAATGGATATCGGCCTTGCCAAACTCCAGTCGCTGGGTCATGGCGGGGAAAACGGCACAGTAGCCTTCACAATAACGACAGGCGTTACAGATCTGCAGCTGTCGGTTGACTTCTTCTTCGTCGGTATTCAGGAGTGGAATCAGGTTACTTTCGGCATTCATGACAAGTTCACTTATTCTTGAGCGGTCACGTATTCAGGCAGCCGAGGCAGGTTGTCTGCCCAGACTGGCCAAGGCTGCATTTCGACCTGCGATGCGACCAAAAGCCGTGCCGATCGACATGCCTACCCCAGCGGTGTAGCCCTTGCCGAGCACATTGCCCGCCATCATTTCGCCAGCCACGAACAGGTTGTCGCTGGGTTGGTCGTCAAAACGAACGGCGGCAGTGTCATCGGTCTTGAGGCCCAGATAGGTAAAGGTCACCCCGGGTCTGAGTGCATAGCCGTAAAATGGTGGGGTATCAATGGGCCGCGCCCAGTGGGTTTTGGCCGGAGTAACGCCTTCGGTAACACAGTCATCCAGTTCGGTATGGTTGAAGGTGCCGGGGCGGCAGGCCCGGTTGTAATCCTGAAGGGTACGCATAAAGATTTCACGAGGCAGACCGAGCTGGTCAGCCAGCTCCTCCAGTGAATCAGCCTTGTTGCCGGGGAACACCGGGGGCATGAAGTTGCCGACCGCTTTGCTGTCGATAATGGAGTAACCGATTTGACCGGGCTGCTGAGCGACCAGGCGTCCCCAAATGGCATACCGTTTGGGCCAGAAGTCTTCACCTTCATCGTAGAAACGCTCGCCTTCCTTATTGACTACAACACCGAGGGAGACGCAGTCGATTCGGGTGCAGATGCCGCCATCATAGAGGGGAGCACGTGCATCGATGGCGACCATGTGTGCCTGCGTCGGGTCGCCGATGCTATCGGCGCCAAGATCGATCATGCGCTTGAGCAGGGTGCCGTTGTTGAAGCGGGTGCCGCGAATGAGGAAATTGTCAGACGGGTACTCGCCGCGCTCATTCTGTCCCCAGGCTTCACGCAACCACTCACGGTTGGACTCGAACCCGCCAGCGGCCATTACGCAGCTTTTTGCTTCAATGCGTTCCGCAGCCAACCGGGTGCCGTTGACTTCACGTTCAGGCACCAACGCTGCGACAAAGCGTCCATCACGAATTTCCAGGTCTTCAACCGGAGTATCGTAACGAATCTGTACGCCCAGCTGCTCGGCACTGCGGTAATAGGCGTTGACCAGCGCCTTGCCGCCACCCATGAAAAAGGCGTTGGTACGTGCAACATGCAGTGCACCTGAAAGCGGCGGCTGGAAATGAACGCCGTGCTGACGCATCCAATCACGACAGCTTGATGACTCGCGAATGACCAGGCGTGCCAGTTCTTCGTTGGTCTTGCCGCCGGTGACTTTCAGCAGGTCCTGCCAGTACTCTTCTTCCGGGTAAGCATCAACCAGGACATCCTGGGGGGCTTCGTGCATACATCTGAGATTACGGGTGTGCTGCGAGTTGCCACCACGCCACTCACGGGGTGAGGCCTCGAGCAGCATGACGCTGGCTCCGGCTTCACGCGCCATTAGGGCGGCGCATAGAGCAGCGTTACCACCACCAATTATCAGAACATCGATCATAAGTTCTCCTGTGACATGAGAAGCCGCATGGCTTTTCAGGGCATGGGAGCAACTCTATTGTGTCAATCGGAGGGTCGACAGGTGGGTTTGGCAGGTAGGTGTTTAGAATAATTAAACACTTTGTATAGGGTTATCCGATCCAGTGTGCACCGGGCCAGATATTGTTTTTCACCAAATCCTTGGCCACTTTGGCTATTACCACACGTGTAGCCAGCGCACTGGGGGAAAGGTCATCGTCTGGCAGGCTGACAAGAAAGTTGCGACGAATGACATGTTTGTCTTCGATGCGCCGAATGCGCAGTCCGCTCTCGCCAAGGCGCGCAGCTGCAGTCCCGGGCTGAATGGTGGCGCCATAACCTTGACGTACGGCATCCATCAGCAGGGTTAATCCATCAATCTCCATAATGATATTGGGCTGGATGTTAAAGCGCTCGAATGCCGCCATCAGGTTGGTGCGCAAGCCATGCAACCCGCTGGGCATAATCAGTTTAACGTCCGCCAGATCCTTGATTTGGACAGATTGCAGCTCAAAGCAGGCATCCACCGCAGAGGGCGACGCAATCAGAAACAGGTCTTCATCAAGCAGGGCTCGAGTACTCCAACGATGTGCGCTGTCTGCATGAAACACCAAGGCAAGATCCAGCTGGCGCGCATTCAGCATATTGGCCAAATGACCGGAGAGTGTTTCCACAATGTGAAGTTGAATGTGGGGATAACGCTCATTCATTGCTTGAATCAGTGGCAGTGCCAACACTGTGGCAGTGGTGGGCGGCAAGCCGATACTGACGTACCCGCTGGTACGTTCTTTCTGAGCGGCGATAACCGCTTGCTCTGTCTGGCGCAGAGCAAGCTGCGCATGGTGCATGAAGGCGATGCCGGCACTAGTGGGCAGGGCACCGGTGGACGTCCGGTTCAGCAGACGTGTTGCCAGCTCACTCTCCAGCTTGGAAATTTGCTGGCTCAGGGCTGAAGTGCCGATATCCAGCTCCAGAGCGGCTCTGCCCAGGCTGCCGCACTCGACGACTTTCAGGAAGTATTTAAGCTGGCGAAGTTCCACGTCTGTTATCTACCCGGCCCTGAAACAGGCTATCCGGTATGTGGAGATAGCCTATTTATCTAGTGTGAACGCCAAGCATACCTAAACAGAGCCATGCAGGACATGCAGCTATCAATGCCCGAATTGATCCGCATCCAGCATATCCGGATCATCGCGACCGAGGCTGTTCAAGCTGGACATCTCTTCGGCACTCAGGCTGAAGTCAAAAATGTTCAGATTGTCGGCCATGCGCTGTGGATTGGATGACTTGGTTGCGGTAGCAAAGCCCTGCTGAACTGCCCAGCGCAGCACGATCTGGGCGGGTGTCCGCTGGTGTTGCTCCGCGATGGCAAGAATGACGGGGTCTGCCAACATGGCATTGCCACAGCCCAGTGGGCGCCAGGACTCAGTGACGATACCGTGGCGCTGGTGCAGCGCAATCAGGTCATCACGACGATGATAGGGGTCAAGCTGGATCTGGTTCAGGTGTGGCTTCAGACCCAGATCCAGCAGTCGTTGCAGATGAGCCGGCTTGAAGTTCGAGGTGCCGATGGCACGCACCAGTCCGCGATCCAATAGATTAAGCAGTCCCAGATAGGCTTCCACGAAACGATCCTGATCCGGGTTGGGCCAATGGATCAGCAGCAGGTCGATATAGTCCAGCTCCAGCCGTTTCAGACTCGCCTCGCAGGCGTCTTTGGCGCCCTCAAAGCCGTGCCACTCGCGGTTGAACTTGGTGGTTACGAATACCTGATCACGCGGCACAGAAGCGTTGCGAATGCCCAGACCCACACCACGCTCGTTCTGGTAGTTCTCGGCGGTGTCGATCAGGCGGTAGCCCAGCTCCAATGCGGTGGTAACCGTTTCGGCGGCTTCGGCATCGTTCATCGGCCAAGTGCCGAGGCCCAGCTGGGGCATCTCGACACCGTTGGCCAGTGTCAGGGTCGGGGCCAGGGTTATGCTCATCTGCAACGCTCCAATGTTGTTCAGGGTGAATTGAGGTTTGATATTACTACCGTTGTGCGGTTCACGACTATCTAAGCTGAAACACCAAGAAAGGAAGCACGAGACCATGGTATAGATTTAAATGATAATAAATATCATTTATTTTGTGTATTGACTACGGTTTTAGGGATGCTGACGTTACGCTATGGAGGCACCAAATAATCCAAAACATAACTTGCTGTTCAGGCAACCCGAAATGGTGTTCCAAGAATACCTTCAGGCTGCATAGGCGGGTGTCGTTGAATTCGCGTTTCCCTAGAGGATGGGCAGGTAACAGAGCATATCCGTTTGGGTACTGCCGAGGTTGCATAATTGTCATAAGGACTGACTAATGTTTCGTTATATCGCTTTGTTTGCATTAACGCTGTCTGTTCATGCTGTACAGGCTGCAGCGTTACCCGAGCGGATGAAAAGTTGGGAGGGTATAACAGAGTACCGTCTGGAAAACGGTATGAGTATCCTGCTGGCTCCTGATGCGACCCAAGGAGTGATCCATGTCGATCTGGTTTATCTCACAGGCAGCCTGGCCGATCCTGATCAGTTTGGGGGGATGGCACATTTTCTTGAGCACATGATGTTCAAGGGGACTGCACAGCGCACCGGGGAGCAACTTCTGACTGGGTTACGAGAACGGGGGATTCAATTCAACGCTACGACGAGCTTTGACCGTACGCGTTATTCTGCCATGTTTTCTGCTGACCAAGCGAAGCTGGACTTTCTTCTGAACCTGGAAGCTGAGCGTATGGACAGCCCGGTCTTCTCTGAGGCAGATATGAGCGCTGAACTGGACGTGATCAGGCAGGAAATCGCTCGCGCTCAAAATGATCCGCTTGCGATGCTGGGAGCGCAGATGTCGGCGCAGGCCTGGAGCGGACAGGCCTATGGGCGTTCCGTTCTTGGCCGCTACGATGAGTTGCGCAGACTGACTCCCGAAGATCTGCGGCAATTTCATGCTCACTACTATCATCCCAACAATACGGTACTGGTGCTGACAGGTGGCTTTGAGATTGAGCCAGCGCTGGCATCGATTACTGAGCACTTTGCGACAATCAGTCCGTCTTCGCACGCTATTAATGTACCCAAACTGCCAAGCCTTCATTATGGCCAAGGCAAGGCGCGAGTGTATCAGGGGAACCTTAACGTGTTTGCACTGGGGTATGGGTTGCCGTCTAGCTTGGATGAGCACAACGCGATGCTGGCGGTTCTGGCCGATGTATTGGCTGGTGAGCCCCATGGCAGGCTTTATCGGTCACTGGTGGTGCCGGGAAAGGTGCAGTCGGTTTTTGCATTGCCGCAGCTGTTTCGGCAGGGAGGGCAATTCATGGTTGGGGCCACATTGGCAAAAGGGCAGTCACATCAGGTGGTACAGCTGATGTTTACGGCACAGCTGGAAGCATTGCTTGAGCAGCCGGTTACAGCAGATGAGCTGGCGCGCGCCCAGGCCAGTATGCGCTCGCTGAAAGGTTTGATCATGAATGACCCTGCCAGCCTGTCAGACATATTGTCTGAGTCAGCAGCGTTGGGGGACTGGCAGCTTCAATTACGGAGACTAGCCCGGATTGACGCACTGGAGCTGCAGCAGGTACAGGCAAAGATTGAGTCGCTGCTGGCGAACAAGAAACCGGTTATGGGCTATCTGCTTACCGAGCAGGAAAACGAGGGTAGAGGTTGGCTGAGTAAAGTCCGTGCCCTGTTGAGTGATGGAGACACAACGGTAGCTTCAATAGCCCGCCCGCAGCCTTCCGTTCCCGATGGTGTTGTAACGACGTTGTCGGGTGAGCTGCCCGATCTGGATGAATTCAATGCCCACATCAGGTCAATAGAACACAGTATTCAGCGTGATGAATTGAGCAATGGCATGAAAGTAGCCTTGCGCCCACTGCCCGGGACCTCAGGCATGGTAAGTGGTCAGCTGAATCTGCGCTTTGGAGACCAGGGCAGCCTGCGGGGTACGCAGGCGGTATCCAGGCTGACCGGTTTGTTGCTGATGCGGGGTACGCATAACCGGAGCTATCAGGATGTAGTCGATCGCACAAATCAGCTGGGAGCGGGGTTTTCGGTTGTACCTCAGGGCGGCATGCTGGTTGTACGCTTTGTCAGCCCGGCAGAGAACCTGGCGGAATTGTTGCAGTTAATCGCTGAAGTTTTGCAGAAGCCCTCGTTTCCGCAGCATGAATTCGAACTGGTCAAACGGCAGCAAAGGCAGGCGTTGCAAACACCGTCCGACAATCCTGCAGAAGTGGCCCTTGTGGAGCTGCGCCGCCAGACTGAAACTGACTATCCTCAAGGTGATATCCGGCGCTATCTTGAGCCTGAAGAGATGATCGCGGCTCTTGACGCAGTTACCCGAGATGATGTGGTGCGTTTTCATCAGGACTTTTATGGTGCTCAGCATGGTGAGATCGCCTTGAGTGGGGATTTTGATTCAGCACAGATAACAGCGACGCTGGACACCCTTTGGGGCAGCTGGATGAGTTTGGCACCCTATCAGCGAATTCTTGCCATGCATCGTGATCAACCACCTGTGCGGCGAGAAGTAGATGCTGGTTCAACGGGCGGTCACTATCTTGGGCGCATCTATTTTGCCGCCAATAGTGATACGGAAGAGGATGCGGAAATTTTCCTGGTCGAGCATATCTTGGGTCGGCATCCGCTGGCTTCGCGTTTGGGCAAGCGCTTGCGTGAACAGGAGCAGCTCACATATGACCTGCGCTCATCCATTCGAGTGCCGACGACAGGTGACCATGCCTTTGTCAGCATCCACGGAGATTTTACCGCAGGGCAGGGTGAGCGCTTGGCGAACATTGTAAAAGAAGAGGTAGCTCGTATAGCCGAGTTTGGTATTACCCAGCACGAACTGGATTTGGCCAAGCGGACGATTCTGAGCGAGCGGCGTCGAGCATTGAATAATGATCAAACGATTCTTGGCTTGCTGCCGCGGCAGTTGGCGGAAGGCACCACGATGGAGTCGTGGATCATTCGCAATCAGGAATATACCGAGGCGGGGCTCGAACAGGTCAATGCAGCAGCTCGTCGCTATTTCAATGCTGCGAAAATGGTTGAAATTATCGCAGGGCCCGAATGAGTTGAGGCGACCTGAAAGGCCGCCTCCTGTGTATCAGGCCTGAAACAGGAAGTTGGCGATCAGTTCTTTGCCGCCTTCGGTGGCGAAGGATTCCGGGTGGAACTGGATGCCGTGGATCGGATGTTCACGGTGGCGAACCCCCATGATCTCGAAGTCTCCGCCCTGATGGATGTGGGCGTGGTCGGTGAAACTGTCCACAGGCAGGTCGCCCACCACAGCGGTCACATCCAGACACTCCGGCAGGCTTTCCGCCTCGGCCATCAGCGAGTGATAGCGCATGATCTCCAGCTGATCCGGGGTATTGGCGAACACGCCTTCCGCGGTGTGACGGATCGGGCTGATCTTGCCGTGCATTGGCAGCGGTGCCTTCACTACCTTGCCGCCGAATACGTGTACGATGCCCTGCATGCCGAGGCACACTCCCAGCAACGGGATCTGGGGTCCCAGCTCGCAGATTACCTCGGCACAGACGCCAAAGTAGGCCGGGTCTTCCGGCGAGCCCGGCCCTGGGGAGATGATAATGCGATCTGGCGCGGCGGCACGCAGATCGGCCAGGGTTACTTCATCGTTGCGCTTGACCACAATCTCGAAACTGTCGAGACGCCTCTGATGCTGCTCGGTGCTCAGAATCTCGCCAATATACTGGTAGAGGTTGTAGGTGAAGGAGTCGTAGTTGTCGATGATATAGACCTTCATGCCTCATCCTCCGCAATAAACTGGTCCAGAACCTTCTTGGTGCCGGCGAACTTGCGCCGAATCTCTTCGTATTCGTCCTCCGGGTTGGAGTCATAGACGTTGCCGCCACAGGTCTGCACGTAGGCGTTCTCGCCGTTGGCGAACACGGTGCGGATCGGGATGGCGAAGGTACAGTCACCGTTGAACGAGAAGTGGCCGACAGCACCGCCGTAAGGACCACGGCCGTCCGATTCCAGATCATCAATGATCTTCATCGCCTCGATCTTGGGCGCACCGGTCAGAGTTCCGGCAGGGAAGTTGCTGGCCAGCGCCGAGAACATGTCGTGATCTTCAGAAATAATGCCGACGATCTCGCTGGAGATGTGCTGCACGTGGCTGAACCGCTTGATATCCATCAGGCTGCGTACCTTTACCGTGCCGAAGCGGGCCACGCGGCCTATGTCGTTGCGGTGCAGGTCCACGATCATGTTGTGCTCGGCGATCTCTTTCGGATCGTTCAGCAGAGCACGGGCGTATTGGGTGTCTTCCACCGCGTTGGCACCACGCTTGGTGGTACCGGCCAGCGGGAAGGTTTCCATTTCGCCCTGACGCAGACGGAACAGCAGTTCCGGGCTGGCGCCGATCAGCTTCTGCTCGCCGAATTTGACGTAGTACATCTGCGGCGAGGGATTCACCTCGCGCAACTGTTCGTACAGGTTGATGCTGTCGCCTTCCAGACGGAAGCGCTTCTTGAAGCCCACCTCGCACTGGAAAATCTTGCCGTCGATGATGTCCTGCTTCACCTTCATCACCGCAGCGGCATGCTCGGCCTGGGTCATGGTTTCGCCCATGGGCGTCACCGTCAGCGGGCCGTTTTCCACTGCAGGTTCGGCCAGAATCTGCTCGATCATCGCCATGCGGCTGTCATCATAGTGGAAATAGATGACCTCGCCGGTCATTTTGTCGAGAATCAGACCATCCTTGAACACGCCGAAACGGAACACATCGAACATGTCGCTGTGCTGCAGGTTCAGGCTTGGCTCAAAGTAGTTCATGCAGTCGTAGCCGATATAGCCGGTCAGGCCGCCGGCATACTTCCGCGAGATGATGTTCTGCGGCACGATCTCGCGCAGCAGATAGTAGGGGTTGTCACTGGCGTAGCTTTGTACTTCACCGTCGCGGCCCTGCACATGCAACTCGCCTTCGGTGGCCCAGAGGATCTGCTCCGGATCAAAGCCGATGATGGAGTGGCGCGAGATGAAGCTCTCTTCGCCCAGTGACTCCAGCATGAAGCAGTTGTCGAAGCGTTTCTCAATCTTCTTGAACAGACCAAAGAAGTCGATGTCTGCCGCCAGTGTGACGTAATGTGGCTTGCGCGGCAGTGTTATGCGGGCCGGTTTCTGGCTCATGTTAGCCTCTGTTGCTGTTTGATCTTCAGGGCGCGCGCCCCGCGAGTGACGGTGGCGATACCGACGCCGAGCTGCTTGGCAATCTCCCGCTGCGGCACGCCGGCTTCCAGCATGCGCAGAATCTGCAGCCGGTTGCAGACCTCGGTCAGTTCAGCCGGAGTCAGCAGGTCGCGCAGGGCTTCTTCAAGGGAGTCCCGATTCCGCATTTGCAGCAGGTGATCGAGCAGCTCATTCAAGTGGGTTGTATTCATGTACTAGTACGGTATCACACTGCCAGTGCAGGTCAATTGAAAAGTGATCTGTTCAGCTTCAGACGAAACCGGTTTCAGGAAGCTGAGCGTTTTGAGGTGGGGCGCCCCGAGCTTTTCGTGTTCAATACGCTTATGTCTGAGAGCCTCGGGCAAGTGATCACAGTAACTAAAAGGAAGCTTACTTCTGCTCCTGGCCCTTTTGGGACATAAGGCGGTGCCGCGTCCCAAGCGTGCCATCGGCACAAAGCGGTCATTGAGAAGTTTGACGGACCAACGTAAGTTTGACAGTGGATGATCATGTACTGAGGTTGTCGTGCCTATTTTTCGAAAGGTTAATCACCTGATCATCCAAAATCCTTCAAAGCTACCTTGATAAAAAGGCACATGCTTGTGGAGCCGCCATGATCACCTCTAGTTCTGTAAATACACTGATCAATACAAGAGCTAAAATTCATTAAAAGACAAATTTTTTCAGTTAATCTTTAATTTTTTCAGATTATTTGGTTATGATAACCTAACTGTGTAAACCGTAGGGCATGGCCATGATACGTTGCCATCTAGCTCGCCTGATGGGGGAGCGAAAAATGAAGATCTCCGACGTTTTGCGGGAAACTGGCCTGCGTCGGAATACCGTGACCCTGATGTACAAAGAAACAGCGCAAAAGATCGACATCGAGGCTTTGGATAAGCTCTGCCGCCTGTTTGAATGTGAAGTGGCTGACATGCTGGAGTTCACGGATGAGTCAAAATCAGTAGGCGTAACCCATGACTAAAGAGCAACAAATTGAGCAAGGTTTAATCGCCAGGCTACAAGAACTCAAATACACCTACCGCGATGATATTCGCGACAAGGCTGGCCTGGAGCAGAACTTCCGTAAGAAGTTCGAAGCTTTAAACCGAGTCAACCTCTCCGACGCAGAGTTCAACCGCCTCCGTGATGAGATCATCACAGCAGATGTCTTCCAGGCCGCTCAGGCGCTACGTGAAAAGGGTAAATTCACCCGTGAAGACGGTACGCCGTTGGAATATACCCTCGTTAACATCCGTGAGTGGTGCAAGAACGACTTTGAGGTAATTAACCAGCTACGCATTAACACAGATAACAGTCATCACCGGTACGACGTAATCCTGCTGATTAACGGTCTGCCGCTGGTACAAATTGAGCTTAAGTCGCTCCAAATTAGCCCCCGCAGGGCAATGGAGCAAATCGTTGATTATAAAAACGATACTGGCAACGGCTATACCAATACTCTGCTGTGCTTCATGCAATTGTTTATCGTCAGTAATGGTAGCGATACGCGCTATTTCGCCAATAACCGCAAAGATCACTTCAGCTTCAATGCTGATGAGCGCTTTCTGCCTATTTATCAGCACGCTGACAAGAGCAATAAGAAAATCGCTCATTTGCACGACTTTGCTGATGACTTCCTGGCCAAATGCACCTTGGGTCAGCTGATCAGCCGCTATATGGTGTTGGTACAAAGCGAGCAGAAGATGCTCATTATGCGCCCCTACCAAATCTATGCCGTAAAGGCCATTGTGGATGCAATTCACCAGAACCGTGGTAATGGCTATATTTGGCACACTACAGGCTCGGGTAAAACGCTCACGTCCTTCAAAGCCTCCACGCTACTGAAAGATAACCCAGATATTGAAAAGTGCCTGTTCGTGGTCGATCGTAAAGACCTCGACCGCCAGACGCGTGAAGAATTCAACAAGTTTCAGGAAGGATGCGTTGAGCAAAACACCAATACCGAAGCGCTGGTACGCCGCATGCTATCGGAAGACTATGCCGACAAGGTGATTGTCACCACCATTCAAAAGCTCGGTTTGGCGCTGGATGAAAACAGCAAGCGCAACAAAGCGCAGCAGAAAAACGGCAAGCAAACTTACAAAGAGCGCTTGGAGTCACTGCGCGATAAACGCGTGGTCTTTATCTTTGACGAATGCCACCGCTCTCAGTTTGGTGAAAATCATCAGGCTATTAAAGAATTCTTCCCAAAAGCACAGCTATTTGGTTTTACCGGTACACCAATTTTTCCTGAGAATGCGACTTATATCCGTGTCGATAATGCAGTCGAAGGAGCTCCTGCTGATAAAGCAGTTGCATATGATTTAACTACAGAAAAGATCTTCGAGAAAGAACTGCACGCCTATACCATCACTCACGCTATTGAAGACAAAAATGTATTGGGTTTCCACATCGATTATTTTGGAAAAGGCAGTAGCAAGGAAGATGGCAAAGATGGGCAAGCAAAGCCCAAGAAAAAAGAACTGCCACCACCTGAAGCGGTAGTAAAAGCAATTTTCGATAAACATGACAGCGCCACTAATCAGCGCCGATTTAATGCCCTGTTAGCGACAGCATCTATCAATCAGGCCATTGAGTACTTTGAGCTCTTTAAGAGTTTACAGGCGCAAAAAAAGGTAGAAGATGAAAATTTTGAGTCGTTGCATATTGCTTGTGTTTTTTCGCCACCAGTAGAAGGCAATAAAGATGTGCAGCAGTTGCAAGAAGATTTAGCAACTGAAAAAGAAGACAATAAAAAAGACCCGGAAGAAAAGAAAAAAGCGCTTAGAGAAATTATTGCCGACTACAATGCGCAGTACGGCACCAATCACAGTATTAATGAGTTTGATCTTTACTATCAGGATGTGCAACAGCGCATCAAAGACCAAAGATACAGCAATGCCGATTACCCACGTGAAAACAAAATCGACATCACCATAGTGGTCGACATGCTGTTAACTGGCTTCGACTCTAAATACTTAAATACCCTCTATGTGGATAAAAACCTGAAATATCACGGCCTTATCCAAGCCTTTTCGCGCACTAACCGGGTTCTGAATGATACTAAGCCCTGGGGGAATATTCTTGATTTCCGTTTTCAGGAGGATCAAGTCAATCAGGCCATTAAGAGATTTTCAGACAATAAAGACGAAAACGAAGCACGGGAAATCTGGTTGGTCGATCCGGCTCCTAAAGTCGTTGAGGCCTTCCAGAAAAAGGTGGATGAATTGCAAACCTTTATGGAGTCCAAAGGCTTAACCTGCAAACCATCCGAGGTTCATAACCTCAAGGGTGATACCGCCAAGGCCGAGTTTATCAATCACTTTAAAGAAGTGCAGAAGCTTAAAACTCAGTTAGAGCAATACACCGATCTGGATGAAGAAAGCAAAGCCACTATCGAGCAAAAGCTACCAACAGATACCCTGCGTGGCTTTAAAGCCATTTACCTCGACACAGCCATGGAGCTAAAGCGCAAGCAAGGGAAAAGTGATGACAACGAAGCGGCGGTGGAGCAACTGGAATTTGATTTGGTGCTGTTTGCCTCCAGCATTATTGATTATGACTACATCATGGGGCTGATCGCCAAATCCACCCAAAAGACTGGCAAGCAGAAAATGACTCGCCAGCAACTGATCGACCTGATCAGCGCTAATGCCAATTTGATGGAAGAGCGCGAAGACATTATTGCGTACATCAATAGCCTGAAGGCAGGTGAAGCGCTAAATGAAAAGCAAATCCGCGAAGGCTACCAGGCTTTTAAAGCGCAGAAAGCCGCGCAGGTATTAACGCAAATAGCTGAGAAACATGGACTGCAAACCCCAGCGCTGCAAGCTTTTATAGACGGTATTCTGGATCGTATGATCTTCGATGGGGAACAACTCACCGACCTGTTGGCCCCCTTAGAGCTGGGCTGGAAAGCGCGTCGCGTGGCGGAGCTGGCTTTAATGGAAGATTTGGTGCCTTACCTGCAAAAACAGGCCGAGGGGCGAGAGATTTCGGGATTAGATGCCTATGAGTAAGCAAAAGAAAGGATTGGTTCCAGAGCTGCGGTTTCCTGAGTTTGAGAAGGAGCCTAACTGGCCATGCGTGCAGTTGAATGCCGTGGCCAGAAGGTCAACAAGTAAGAACAAGGGAGAGAAAGTTTCCCGTGTGCTTACTAACTCTGCGATTGATGGAGTTGTTGACCAGCGAGATTATTTCGAAAAGGATATTGCGGTCAAAGGAAATCTTGAAAGCTACTACATAGTTGATAAAGGCGATTACGTCTATAACCCAAGAATTTCATCCACCGCACCGGTAGGGCCAATCTCGAAGAACAAGGTTGGCAAAGGGGTGATGTCTCCGCTTTACACAGTCTTTAATTTTAATAGTAAGAAGAATGATTTTTTCGAGCAGTTCTTCAAGTCGTCCAGATGGCATGGCTATTTACAAACGATCTCGAATAGTGGTGCACGCCATGATCGTATGAGTATTACCAGCGGTGAATTTATGGCAATGCCTGTTCCTAACCCTAGTGATATGGAACAACAAAAAATCGCCGACTGCCTTGCCTCTGTCGACGAATTGATAACGCTGCACACCCAAAAACTCAACACCCTCAAAGACCATAGAAAAGGCTTGATGCAACAACTCTTTCCCGCCGAAGGTGAAACAGTGCCCAAACTACGATTCCCTGAGTTTAAAGGTAAGGAGAGTTGGGTTGCTTTACAGTTACAGGATTTCAGCACAATTATCAGAGGTGCAAGTCCAAGACCAAAAGGCGATCCAAGGTATTATGGCGGAAGCGTGCCTCGTTTGATGGGGCAGGATGTTTCACGGGATGGCAAATGGGTTACTCCGTGCATAGATTATTTGACTGATGAAGGTGCGAAGTTAAGCCGATTTTGTAAAAAGGGAACTTTAACAATTATTTGTTCCGGTGATGTCGGTGTTCCAAGCTTTTTGTCTGTAGATGCATGTATACATGATGGGTTTCTTGCGCTAACTAAGATTAATTCAAAAGTTATTAATAAAGAGTTTCTCTACTATTGTTTGGTTAATCTATACAGCGTCTTTAATGACTCAGCTACTCATGGCGGTATCTATATAAATTTAACCACTTCAATACTTAAGGAGTTTCAGGTTTCAATTCCTGAGAGCCTAGAAGAACAAGGATCGATAGTTTCGGTACTTGCGGCTGTAGATGATCTAATTGCTGCTCAAGATTCTTACCTGTCTGATTTAAAGAATCATAAAGTCGGATTGATGCAAAAACTCTTCCCAGTCATGGATAATGCTGTCTGATGAGCGATAAGCCAAAAATTTACAATTACAAAGCTCTTCGAAATGTCGTTACACGGATAAGAGATGATTTGCGTCAAAATGATAATGGCGGTGTCGATTTCGTGCTGCTATATGCATATAACGGCACAGGCAAGACCCGCCTATCAATGGAATTTAAAGAAGCCGGCAAGCGTAAGCGGGGCCAAGAGCGAGACACCCTTTACTTTAATGCGTTTACCGAGGATTTGTTTCATTGGGATAACGACTTGGAGAACGACGCCAACAGAGTGTTGCAGATCAATTCAGACTCCAAGTTTTTTGAAGGCTTTAAAGAGTTGGCCCTCGAAGACAAGATTTTCGCTTACCTAGCACGCTACAGTAACTTCAACTTTAAGGTCGATTACGATAACTGGAATGTTAGCTTCAGCAAACTGGTGAAGAATCCGCGATTTCGTCCAGGTTCCGAAGAGCCAGAGACGATCGTGCAAGACAGCATAAAGATTTCGCGCGGTGAGGAGAATATCTTTATCTGGTGTGTGTTTCTGGCGATTTGTGAACTAGTTATAGATGGATCAGAAGCCTACAGCTGGGTGAAGTATTTCTATATCGACGATCCTATCTCATCGTTGGATGACAACAATGCCATTGCTGTGGGTTCCGACCTGGCGAAGCTGTTGAGACGCTCAATTGGCAAGGTGAAAACGGTCATATCGTCGCATCACAGCTTGTTTTTTAACGTTATGTGCAATGAGTTAAAAAAGCAGCCGCATAAATCCTATTTCATTTACAGCCGTAATGGTGATGGCTATAGCCTTCAATCCACCACAGACACGCCGTTTTTCCATCATGTTGCCATGCTCAGCGAACTAAAGAAAGCCGCTGATGCCGGTAGGCTCTATGCAAACCACTTTAATGTATTGCGCGGGGTGTTAGAAAAAACCTCCGCTTTCTTCGGTTTTAAGGACTTTTCAGGCTGTATTCACGGTATCGAGGATGAGGTGCTTTTCTCCCGCGCTTTAAACCTGTTAAGCCATGGGGATTACTCTTTGTTTGATCCAAAAGAGCTCACCGAAGACAACAAACGACTTTTCAACAGCATTCTTAATGGGTTTCTGGCGCGATATGCCTTCGATTTGCCCGATATCCATGCGTAAAGGTAGATAACTAATATGACAAAAGAACAACTCAATCAGCTTGGCAAAACCCTCTGGGATATTGCTGATCAATTACGTGGCGCGATGAATGCCGATGACTTCCGCGATTACATGCTGTCTTTTCTATTCTTGCGTTATCTTTCTGATAACTACGAGCAGGCAGCTAAAAAGGAATTGGGGCGTGATTACCCAGAACCAGAGAAAGATGATCGTCGCGCACCTCTAGCAATCTGGTATCAGAACAACCCAGCTGATATTGCCGATTTTGAAAAGCAGATGCGGATTAAAACCCATTATGTAATTGAGCCTGCGTTTCTGTGGAGCAGCGTGGCCGAAATGGCACGTACTCAACATGCCGATCTGCTGGATACCTTATGGAAGGGCTTTAAGTACATTGAAGAGAAGTCCTTTAACAGCACGTTTCAGGGCTTGTTCTCGGAAATCAACCTGCACTCTGAAAAGCTTGGCAAAAAACCTGCTGATCGTAATGCAAAGCTTTGTACGATTATTCAAAAGATTGCCGAAGGTATATCTCATTTCAGTACTGATACCGATATTTTGGGTGATGCGTACGAATACCTGATCGGTCAGTTTGCCGCAGGCTCGGGCAAAAAGGCGGGAGAGTTCTACACCCCTCAGCCAATTTCACAGATTTTGTCTGAGATCGTAACACTTGACAGCCAGGAACCAGCGACTGGCAAAAAGAAAAAGATCAAACAGGTTCTGGATTTTGCCTGTGGCTCAGGCTCATTGCTGCTAAATGTGCGCAAGCAGATAGGCCCCCACGGAATTGGCAAGATCTACGGGCAAGAAAAAAATATCACCACCTACAACCTTGCCCGCATGAACATGCTGTTGCATGGGGTAAAGGATACCGAGTTTGAAATTCATCACGGTGATACGCTAGAGAATGACTGGGATATTCTCAATGAGATGAACCCCGCCAAAAAGATGCAGTTCGACGCCGTCGTAGCCAATCCGCCTTTCAGTTTGCGCTGGGAGCCGACCGAGGCATTAGGTGAGGATTTCCGCTTCAAGAACTACGGCCTTGCTCCTAAATCAGCGGCTGACTTTGCCTTCCTTCTTCACGGATTCCATTTCCTAAGTGATGATGGGGTTATGGCGATAATACTGCCGCACGGTGTGTTGTTCCGTGGCGGCGCAGAAGAGCGCATTCGTACCAAACTATTAAAGGATGGCCATATCGATACCGTCATTGGCCTTCCAGCCAATCTGTTTTTCTCGACAGGCATACCTGTTTGCATTTTGGTGCTCAAGCGATGTAAGAAGTCGGACGATGTATTGTTCATCAATGCTTCTGATTCGGAGCATTTTGAGAAAGGTAAACGCCAGAATTACCTATTACCAGAGCACATTGGAAAGATCATAAGTACTTATCGGTTTCGCAACGAAGAAGAGCGATATGCTCGCCGTGTTTCCATAGAAGAAATTGAGAAAAATGGTTATAACCTAAATATCTCCCGTTATGTAAGTACAGCACAGCCTGAAGACATAATAGATTTGGAGGCAGTTCACAATACGCTGGTATCGCTTGAGGAAAAGATCAACAAATCGACCGCTCTCCACAACACGTTTCTGACAGAGCTAGGCCTTCCAGCATTGCCTCATCAAGATCGGAGTAGCTAAGCTGATCACCACGGTTTCACTGAGGTCGCGTCAAGGCCCTCTACAGGCATGTTAATAATTATTAACATGCCTGTGTACCCAAGTGATAATCCCTTGGCGCACCACCAACTTTACAGACACACCTTTTAGCATAGGACGCATCGCACAACGCAGCACAGCGTCAGCTTTAGATCGAGAGCTACATCTCCCCCGGCCTTCGCCAATGTCTGCTCTGTGCGCTAGTCAGGCTTAACCAGTCAGTGACGCTTGAGTTGCCCAACGCTGACCTTTAGGGAGCTCTAATAAACGTAAACCGGCAATTGATGCCAGCAGCATTTGCACCCATCCCATGAGGTGGAGCCGAAGGGGCCATGTAATGGGCATCGCGATGTCTGCATCGCTTAGAAGAAATTGGTTGCCTGCTTCCGTTGTGCTTGGACAAAGCCAGCACCTTGTGGTGAGTTTTCACGAATCATTACCTCATTCTGATTGGTAGAATTCAGGTTAGGACCAAAAGTTATTGATTCGAGGTTCCTCAGCAACATAGGCCAACGGTGCGCAGTAACAAAAGGCATGGCAAGGAGCTGGGTTAACTGTAGGCCTGTTTGCACACACTGGGGGAACTCTGGAAGCTCCATTGCTTCAATTTCAGGCCAGGCTCCAGCCATGAGACTGGAACCTGGCCTGCTGGCGAACCTACAGCTGTCTTAGAATGGTTGAATCGGTGATTTTGTCGTCTTCCGCTAGCATAAATGCCTTGGACAGGACGATTGAAAGCCCGCTGTCACCCTCGAAGGGCAGGAAAACCCGGCTCAGGTGCTTGTTCTTGCTTCGGCTGGGCACAATGCACAGATAACGATCATTAGGACAAATCAGGATATTGCCACTGCCGATATGGATCTTATAGGTGTGGCGTGAGCCTTCAACAAACAGGAACTTGCCGTCAATATGTGTTTTGTCCCGAATTTTTAATTTGGGCAGCAGCCTTTCAAGCACAGCCTTGCGCGTTTTAGCCACTTCCGTCAGGTCCCCGAATGAATAGCTCTGCCAGTACTCACGATACTGCGGACGTGCCTCAGGCCCACCATCCTGCCACTGGGGATCGTTACCCACACTGGCAACACCAACAAAAAGGTCAAGGTCCCGCATAATTTCCGACAGCACAAGCGGCGGAATATCTGTCAGGGGAACAGGTTCGTCGCCGTCTCGACAGAAGCGCAGTTGATCCGAGGCCACGTAATGCCAGATACCGACATCATTAACGTTGTCAGCGATTTCATTGATCCAGTACTGAGCTTCCAGGTTATAGGCCGGAAGCGTCCTGCGAGCAATTCCACCATTACGATCATCATCGTGAATGCCCAGCAGCGAATACTTCCAGCCGCGTATGGCTGCCAACGAATTAAACTGATGTTGCTTGAGGATGTGAGCCGCCATGCGGTTGGAGTACAGCCGCGTGTTGATCTCTGCATCGGTCAGGATATACACCTCGCGATATGCCTGTTTAAAAGGCTGGCTAACTGCCAGCTCTTCAAGACGATCACGCCAGGCCAGCACCTCTTCCGGAGATGAGTCGATGG
The DNA here is from genome assembly GCF_900107855.1 of Marinobacterium iners DSM 11526. Taxonomy (GTDB): domain Bacteria; phylum Pseudomonadota; class Gammaproteobacteria; order Pseudomonadales; family Balneatricaceae; genus Marinobacterium; species Marinobacterium iners. The sequence goes on from NZ_FNRJ01000012.1 coordinate 65,027, forward strand.
GGTGCCAAAGACGGATTTCACGGATATCTGCTGGCACCAGCAACTCGCCGTTGACGTTCTGCCAGTGCTCATCATGATAGAGCGCTGGCGTCCCATCGAGTGCCCATATCAGCTTTCGGGCAATGTCTGCCACCAACCCGTGGTGTAGGTAATATGTTTCAAAATCATCCTTGGACCAGCGCATATCTTCAAGATAGAGGCGATCAATGCGGTCGCGCTGCGACGTGGATGATTGTTTAACCTGCTTTTCCAGAGCCCGCATTTGCTTCAATTTGGCCGAATGGTCGGCACTGTTCTTAACGAAGGCTGGGGCTGTTTTCTGTGGTGAACCATCCGGTTTGATCCACTGTAGTTGCGTCGCCCCAACACCTGAGTGTTTTAGTACCAGGCGATAATCGTCAAAGGCTTCTACTCGCTCGCCAGCGTTCAGTCCAAAGTCCGGTACGGCGATCTCTTCGATCTGCGCAGGCCTGATGCCCTGTTTGGCCGCCTGCTCGTCGATAAAGTTCTGAATCAGCTTTTGCGTGTTGTTCTGACGAATGCGCAGCTTCAAACGCGACAGGTGGCTGATACCCGCCAGCCCCGGCGCTTGTGCCAACGCATAAATGCCGGCATTGCCCACACTAGCGGCTACTGGGCCGTGCCTGGGGATTTTCTGGAAGCACTTTTCCGTCAATAGCGCGATGGATTGCAGAGTTTGCGGATCATGAAACCAGCTCTGTAACCAAAGCAAACCTTTCAACAGGCTGAAGCTATGAGCTTCGATAAACACGACGTCACGATACGTATAAGTGTGGACAATATACTGCTCGGTATACTCTGTTTCGGTCATTTGGAGCTGTGCCGCTGCGGCCAGCCAACGGTTGGTGCAAGACCTGAATACAGGCACACCGATTTCATCCACCAGAGGTCTAAGCGTATTGAGAAATTTTTGGGACGGCGTACCCCCGTCGGCCATACTGAGATGATGAAACAGGTGATGCCACTTTCCCCTTTCCTCTGCACTTATCTGCCCCATGTCAGCTTGCACCAGGGAACCAAAGGGACCCCCTCCGAGCTCGTAAGCCGGCATCTGAAATATACCGGACTCACCTGCCTTAACCAGGATGCGCTCAAGCTTTTTGGCTGCCCAGCAAACTTGTCGCGTTTCTCCCCTGAGATGGCGTACAACGCACTCTTGTCCAATCAGGTTAGAGATATCCTCCGCAATGATTTCGTTCAGGCCCCACCGTTTAATATGTTTTTCAATCTGCATAACCAGGGCGGTGAAGGGGCCAGATAAAATATCCAGGTCAGGGGGTGACTGGTCGGTAATGCCATATAACGCCCGGAACAGCTGGAAAAACGAGAAACCATCCGGGAAGTCGATGCGCGTACGCATCAGGGTATTCAGCAAATTGGCATGAACGAGACGGCGCAGGTATTCCGGGTCGTCATCTTGTGATGAACGACTGACTGCGTTGTGATTAAGCTGCGATATCAGATAAAGCAGGAATTCGATTTTTTCTTCTGCAGGCAACACTTCTAGAGTTGCATAGGTCTCACAGCCCTTGAGCGGTAGGCTAGAGTGGGTGGGAATATAGCGCGTTTTAGCCAGCACGTGCGATTCAATATCACTGAGCAATGCGTCCATTTCAGGATGTTTTTCAACAGGATGACCAGCGAGAATCTTGCTCATCAGTACGTCCATATGCTTAACGATGGCATTCACAACTTAGCCTCCGACCAAGGGTGTCAATTTAATGAACGATACTCGTGTTTGCGGTCGAATGGTGATGATATCGTCCAAGTGTTCCACCTGACTGTCGCCGATAAAGATGAAGAAGCCGTTGCTTTCGAATGCCTGCAGGGCAATCGCAATTTGCTTGTCAACATCTACGAGCGGGCGCTTTTTACCTGGCCCATTCAGCTGTCGCTCGAGTTCAGTGGGCTGCACCAGATCAAATTTGTCCGTCGAAGCGGACCGGTTATAACGGATGACCTCCTGCATTACCCGTTCAGTGATGACATCCCTGACCGAAACCTCAACACGGTCAAAACTCATCTGCCATTCATTGAAAATTGTTCCTAAGCCGTTTTCATCACGTATGTGCAATATGTTCTCGTGTAACACGAATATCTTCCTCCTGAAGATCCAAAAAGCCTACGGATTTGATTCCCTATTGAATCTGTCCACTTACGCTCATATTCTTTCCGCGAGCGTGTGACCATCTTATTAGGCATCCTTACTGCCTAATTTAGGCCAATAATGTACAGTTGGCGCATTGCTGCGCTTTCACTCCGGCACTCAGTTGTCGGGACAGCAGCCCTGCTAAGTCGATTAAAGCTCCCGCCATGAAAAGGCTCATTCAGTAAAGCGAAGGAGGGTGTTCAAAACTCTGTGTCAGCCAACCAGCCTTATAGGCTGATGTGATATTCCAAACGCCTTGGGAAGTGGATGGCCATCTGTGACAGCGTCAAGTTCCAGTTCTGCACGGGGTGCGTCCAGCGCTCAGAGGCCTTGAGTATACCGGCATAGAGTAGCTTGAGTAAGCTGTTCTCATTGGCGAAGCCGCCCTTGGTCTTGGTGAGCTTGCGGAACTGGCGGTGTACGGCTTCCACCGCGTTGGTGGTGTAAATCGCCTTGCGCACGTAATCGGGGTTTTGAAGTAGGCTGAGAGCGTGGGCCACTTGTCCCGCCAAGACTTGATCACCATGGGATATTTATCGCCCCACTTGGCTTCCAGGTCATCAAGCGCAAGTTCGGCGGCATTGAGTGTGGCAGCCTTGTAGACGGCTTTCAGGTCGGCCATAAAGGCCTTCTGGTTTTTCGAGGCAACGTACTTCATCGAGTTCCGGATCTGGTGAATGATACAGTGCTGGATCTCGGTGTCGGGGTAAATCGACTCAATGGCTTCGGGGAAGCCCTTCAGTCCACCGATACAGGCAATCAGGATATCTTTGACGCCCCGGTTGTAGAGGTCCGCGAGTACACTGAGCCAGTGGTGAGCACCTTCCTGGTCTGAGAGGTAATGGTCTTGTGACTGGAACCGTTCTTGCGGTTGGCTGTGTCCTCCGAGGCTAAATGGGCCTCCAGCTCACCTTGCATGGCGGCATCCATATCAAATGTAGGTTTGGTCATGAGTCATCTCTTCTTGCGGTACCGTTTGTGTCCTTGGCGCAATGTCTTGTAGAGCTTGCCGCCACGGGCCTTATCGGCAGCGACATGAGGAGAGCCGATATCTGCTGCAGCCCTTGCGATTGCTGGGTCAGATGAGTATTTGAACTCCATTGTCTAGGGTATTGGCTGATTCAGATTCGCTATCTGTATACGAGGTTCGCTTTTTGCATATTCCTTAGCCTCAAGCTGTGAGAATTTAAGGTTGTATGGTTTTTAAACCAACAAGTCTGCGGTCAAAAGGAGTAGACAATAAAAGTCAGCTGCTGAGCGCTCAAGATACTCGCTTTTGTCGGATTACCTGATTCCCTGCATTTCGCCCTTGAGGGCATAGAAAATGAGGTTCATAGATGAATAAGACACAGTTGTTCTGCGCTGCACTGACGCTATCCATGACAGCGAGTGTTTCCCAGGCTGAGACAGTCAAGCTCTCCATGTCTTCCTGGTTGCCCCCGACACACCCGCTCGTGACCGATGTATTCAAGCCTTGGATTGAGGATGTCAAACAGGCAACCGAAGGTCGTATCGAGATTGTGATGTTGCCATCTCCTCTGGGGCATCCCAAGACGCACTTTGATCTTGCTCGCGACGGCCAGGCCGATATTACCTACAGTACCCATGCTTTTAATCCCGGCCGTTTCAAGCTGACTGAAATGTTCGAACTACCGTTCTCGGGTGACAGCGCCGAAGTAACATCGGTTGCGACCTGGGAGGTCTACAGCAAGTATTTCGCCAAGGCTGGCGAGCATGAGGGGGTGCAACTTTTGTCGCTGTTCACCAATGGACCTGGGCAAATTCATACCAGTACGAAGCCGATCAAAGAGATGACCGATTTTAGGGGTATGAAACTGCGTGTCGCCGGTGGTGCTGCTCAGGATATTGTTGAAGTGTTGGGCGGTGTTCCTTTGCATAAGCCTGTATCAAGTACCTTCGAGCTGATGTCGAATGGCGTTGCCGACGGTACTCTGTTCCCGGTGGAGTCGGTCAGTAGCTTTAAGCTGCAGGATATTGCGACCCATACGACGCTGGTACCCGGTGGCTTGTTTAATACGACGCTGTTTCTTGCGATGAATAAGGACCGGTTCGACAGCCTGCCAGCCGAAGATCAGAAGACGTTGATGGATATGTCGGGCGCAGCCTTTGCCAAGCGTGCGGGGCAAATGTTCGATGCGCAAGACGCCAGGGTGCTCAATGAGTTGAAGGCAAACGGTAATGATATCACTGTTGCGGATCCGGACTTTGTCGCCCATATCCGTACCTCTACCGCGCCCATCACAACGGCCTGGGTTGAAGAGGCTAAAAACAAAGGCGTTGATGCAGAAGCGGCCCTGGCGGAATACCAGGAACGGGTTCACTGATCTTACTTGATCGTGAATATTCCCGCTAAACTTCGGTCCCTGGCGGGATTTTATTTACGATCACTCTTGTCATATTTAAAGCATTCAATCGATTGATAAACCGTCCAGAGTAAAATTTTTTTAGATGTTTTTTAGATGTTTTTTAGATGTTTTTTAGATGTTTTTTAGATGTTTTTTAGATGTTTTTTAGATGTTTTAAATGTTATTAATGGGAAATTTTATTTCGAAAGTGGGTTGAGAAAGTTTTCCAATTCAGTAGAAAAAATTTTAGTTGACGTCTGTTAGGAACTGCTCTTAGAGTCGAAAGAGGCTGTTTGATGACACTTCTCGGTGAAGTGTAGTTAACGGCCAGGCTTAAGGTGTTTCCCAACAGAGTGAGGCAAGATGTTACAGGCAAACCCTCTGTCCAATCACAACCTCTTCGAGTCTCATGATTTGGAGGAGACACGAGCGCGTATAGGCGATTATCTCTGGCCTCACCAGATGCAAATTCTGGGCAGCTCGTCTGAGGTGACGACTCGACTGGATGGGGTGTCATTTGATTGTATCGATCTGTTCAGTCTGGAGTACGGCACAGAAGTACAGCTTGAACCCGGCGAGATCGAAGGCTATTACCTGGTGCAGACAACGCTCTGCGGCACTGGGCATGTGAAAAACGGTAATCGCTGTGCGGATACCCGGGTTGGCCTGACCACCATTGTTTCACCTTCTGAGCCCACCTCGATCATCATGGATGCCGCTTGCCGCCGCTTGATTCTGCGTGTTGAACGAGAAGCGCTCGAAAGGCAGGTTAGCCTGACGCTTAATCGCGAGCTGAAGACCCCGCTGGTTTTTAATCTCGAACTCTCCCACAGCTCACAGGAAGGTGTTGCCTGGCTTCAAACGCTGGAATATCTCTGCCAGCAATACAACCTCTGTGCCGGCACCCTGGATAATCAGGCGATTCGAAAGCAGTTCGCCAATATGGCGATGACACTTCTGATTGGGACTCAACCACACAATTACACGGAGCAGCTCAAAACCGAGTCCCATGTGGTATTGCCGCGCCATGTGCGTCAGGCACGGGATTATATTGAGGCCAATCTGGGTGAACCCATCAATATGTCCGAGCTGGCGTCTCAATTTGGTGTCACGCCTCGAACCCTTCAGTCCGGGTTTCAGCGCTTTCTTGATCAGACGCCCAGCGAATATATCCGTGAGCTAAAGCTTAAACGGGCCCATGAAGCATTTCTGAGTGCTGACCCTGAGACCTCTCAGGTGACCGATATTCTGCTGGGATTGGGTGTCAGTAATGCAGGGCGCTTTGCACAGCTCTACAAGAAACGCTTTGGTTGCCTGCCGTCACATACGCTCAAAAACTCGAATTCCTGATCCTCTTGCGTTTACTCCGCGTCTCTTTACCCTCAGCCATCGGCTGACACGATTTTCATAACGGGGCCATCACTGTTGGCTGTCTGAAAATCACTTCGCTTAGTGAATACAGGCTTCGTGATTCGCATATTTTCCCCACCGGGGCAGTGATTGAATGGTCACAAGGTTCGCACCAGCTGATGCAGGCTTGGGACGCGAATGTGGTCAATTGACAGGTGGAGAAGCATCATGGAAATAGCAGTACTGGGTGGTGGACATGGTTGTTACGCAGCGGCCGCAGAGTTGTCCGAGAAGGGGCATCAGGTGCGCCTGTGGCGTCGGGATGCTGAAGCATTGGCGCCGGTGATTGAAGCCGGGTCCATCAGTCTGAAGGATTTCCGGGGCGAACGTGATGTGCCGATCGCCAAACCAACAACGTCACTTGAAGAGGCTGTAGCAGGTGCTCAGCTGATTGTTATTCCTTTGCCGGCGACTACGCATTCAAGTCTCTCCAAGCAGCTGGCGCCCTTGCTGGAAGATGGCCAGGTGCTGTTCTTCCCGCCGGGCACTTTCGCCAGCTACATCTTTGCCAAGGCCATGCGAGAAGCGGGAAACAAGGCCAATGCCGCCTTTGCTGAAACCGGAACCCTGCCCTATTTGGCACGTAAACATGGGCCGCGTCAGGTCGTTTGCAGTGGTTATGCCACGCGTCTGCCCACCGGTGTCTTCCCGGCATGTAACGCCAAGCATGCGTTCGAAGTGCTCAAGCAGGCTTACAGTTCCATTGAAGAAGTTGAAGATGGCTTGAGTGGTGCGCTGATGAATGCAGGCGGCATCATTCATCCGCCGTTGATCATGATGAACGCAGGTCCTCTGGAGCATTTTGATGCCTGGGATATCCACAACGAGGGTACTCAGCCAGCCGTACGCCGGGTAACGGATGAGCTGGATGCTGAACGTATCCGCCTGCGTGAAGCACTGAACTACAGCGCCCCCCATTTCCCGCTGGCCGATCATTACGCCAAAGAGGGTGATGAATGGATGTATGGCCGTGCAGCGCATGAACGTCTGACGGACAGTGGCGATTGGCGCGAAAAGATCGTACTCACCGAACATCGATACATGCTGGAAGACACGGCGCTGGGCCTGTCATTCCTGGTGTCCCTGGGCAAGTGGCTGAACTGCCCTACGCCGGTTGCCGCAGGTTTCCTGGCCATCGCCTCCGCCATTACCGGTCAGGATCTATACGCGCAGGGACGGACACTGGAAAACCTGGGGCTGGACCAGCTTTCAGTGGATGAAATGCGCAATCTGCTGCAGAACGGGGTGTAAGTCATGGCGCTGTCAAATGTTGAAGTCGCGGTGCTGGGTGCCGGGCGAATGGGCCGAGGGATTGCACTGAGTTATGCCTTTGCCGGCGTCCCTGTGGTGATGCTGGATTTGAAAAAACGCTCTGCAGAAGGGCGTGCCCTGCTTCATGACGAGGCGTTGGCCGAAATCCGGCGTGATTTAGAGTTTCTGGTCTCGTCTGGTCTGCTTGATGACTGTAAGGTGGACAAAGTCATGGACCGAATTGGCTTCGCCGCCGAGGCTCAGGCTGAGCGCATGCTGGCATCGGCAGCGATCATCTTTGAAGGGGTACCTGAAGTGCTGGAAGCGAAGCAGGAAGCCTTCGCTTTCGTGAATCGGCATGCGGCCCCTGATGCGATTGTCGCCTCTACCACCTCGACCTTTCTGGTGAATGAGCTGGCTGAGCTGGTCGAAAACCCCGACCGCTTCATGAATGCGCATTGGTTGAACCCGGCGCATCTGATGCCCCTGGTCGAACTGAGCAAAGGGGAGAAAACCAGCGACGAAACGGTGGTGTCACTAAAGGCGAGTCTTGAGTCGGTTGGCAAGGTGCCCGTGATCTGCGCTGCTGCTGCCGGCTACATCGTACCGCGTATTCAGGCACTGGCGATGAACGAAGCCGCGCGTCTGGTTGAAGAAGGTGTGGCCAGCGCCGAAGATGTGGACAAGGCAATCAAGGTTGGCTTTGGGCTGCGTTTCTCGGTACTGGGCATGCTGGAATTTATCGATTGGGGTGGGGGTGACATTCTCTACTACGCATCGAAATACCTCAGCGGCAAGGTCGATCCTCGCTTTGAATCACCGGACATCATTGCCTCCAACATGGAGAACCAGAGGAACGGTATTCGTGATGGTGTGGGCTTCTATGACTACGATGCCGTGGATGTGGACGCCTATCGCCATTCGCGCATGCAGGATTTTGTTGCGATGTTGAAGAGCCGCAAGTTGTTACCTGAAGAGGGGCAAGCACGTGCAGCAAGCGAACAGCGAGCCGCCGGTGCGCACTGACAGGGACCTTTAGAGCACCTGTAAGGTGCTCTTCTGTTTGGGTGGTCGAGTATTTGCGCAAGTTGGTACATTGCTGCACTTTAACTCCGGCACCCAGTTGTCGGGACAGCAGCCCTGCTGAGTCGATAAAAGCTCCCGCCATGAAAAGGCTCATTCAGTAAAGCAAAGCTCAATCTTGGCGATAGAGTGCGAGTTCTGCCTTGCATCCCCATTATCAGGGTCGTGCGTGACCTGTTCACCATAAAGCTGGAAGTCCACCATATCCTTGTCAGGATCTACGCTTATCAGTGAGAAGTTACTATCGGTGTAGCGTGCGAGCCGTTTGAATTGATAACCATCGTGCGTCACACCTGTATCAGGTACTACCTTGCCTAATGCCCAACCCAAAGCACGTGATTGGTTGTAGGTGATGGCACTGGATGTCAGCTGGTAAATGACTTTACCGGAGTCTGGGTCGGTTAGACGAAACGCTGCGGCTACGTGTACATCACCGCTGAGAATGCAGACCCGATGACCTTTTTTGGCCGCTTTGAACAGGTACTTCAGAAGGGTACGGTTTTCGACTCGATGTGCTTTGTGTTCCCAACCGTCACGCAGGTCATCCGTAATGTTCGCTAAATCGGGCAGAAAGCCTTCTCCCTGATCAACCAAAATATGGCTCAAATGAACCATGGGCACGGCACTGGCAACAAATATGAACGGCGTTGTTTCAACGTCGAGCTCTTCTATCCAGTTCTTGAATCGTTCCAGTTGGTCTTTACCCAGGATTTTGAGTGTTGAGCGATCAAAATCCCGCTGGCCACGTCCGTCCAGTACGTACAATGCCCCTTTAGGGAACTCGATGTGATAATCATAGGCATCGGCAGGAAAAGCGGGTGATGCCTGCTGCATATTGGGGTTATGGCTGTGTTGGTATTCCCTGTACACATGCTTGGCGGCTTGTACCATCCGCTGAATAAGTTCAAACCGGTCCTGGTAGCTCAGGTTGCTGTCATTTTGGTCTGGAAGGATCTCATCTATTTCGTCTCTCGGCATGCCTTCGGCAAACCGAAACGACCCCCAGCCATCGGCAATTTCATGATCGTCCCAGATCATGTAGGTGGGGAAGCTGGAAAACACTTCTCTCAGGGCAGGAAACCCCCAGTAACCGCGATAGATATCTCGGTACCAGGTGATCATTTCATCTATGTCAGGTAGAAGCTGGTCGCCTTCACGGCGCATTACCTTCTTCAAAAAATTCCAGATACTGAGGGTTTCGACCCCATCGCTGTACACCTGGTCCCCGCCCGCCAACACAAACCGCAAGTCTTTTTCGTTGTGCCGTGAGAGCATTTCATGGAAGTAGTCCCACATCTGTTCGTTGACCACTTGGGTACGACCGAACAGGGTCTTTTTGTACGGCATATGGCAGGAGAAGAATCCGAAGGAAATCGGTCCTGCAACTTCAGCGAATGTTTTGAGCGTCAGGGGCCTTTGGTGCCCCAAGACGGGCTGGTCTGTGTCTTCATTCCACAAAAGGTAACGGTAATGTGAGTCGGCTTTCAGGTTTTCAATATCGACAACAGCAGTAGTATCGGTTTCAGTTGAGCTCTCGAACGAGTAGGACTGCAGAGCATAATGATCTGCGGATCTTGCACGTAACTCATCGAGTTGCGCCAGTGTTGGGTTGGGTTCAGCCAGCACGCTGTCAATCGCATCCGAGGGTATCTCTGATAGTGCAAATACCAGAACGACGAAGTGCCCGGGAGTATGTGTACGGAACCAGAGGCGTGAACTGTGTGGCGTGGTGTGGCCCACAATGGCCGCTACTTCAAGATAAGGATTGGGCCAAGGCCTCTCGGGCTTGTTCACGAACGAATTCTTCATGGTACTTCCCTGTTTTCTGTCCCTGAAATGGTAGAGTTCAGTCTGGACCAAGGACAGAAACTTGGCAAATACGGGTGATCAGAATGCTTCCATGAGGCATGTGATATAGAATACATTGAACAAGACGCTGAGAGTTGCCATTGAAAGGGTATTAGACCCTCGGTGCAGGCCTGTTAATGATGGGTGGCTTTGTCGAGAGGAGGTAGTGGCTATCAATATTTTGATGCAGTATCTTCGCCAAAACGAGACAATGTGGGAGCAATGTTCCGTTATGCACTTTATTTTATTACTTGCTCTTGTTATATCGGCTTTTATGACACCAAATATGGCGAAGGCGGAAGATTTATCACCGGGGCCAAAGCAGCAAGGATTGCAAGAATATGAAGATCAGGTTTCCTATATAGTATCAGGTATTATCAGTTATTCCCGCTGGCCCGAAGGTACGCGCCCTTCAAAGGCCTGTATTGTCGGATCGACACGATACATAAAGGCTTTGCTTGCTCAGAATGACAGTAATAATACCTATACTTGGCAGTATTTTCAGGAAAATAACTATTCGGATTTGGAAGATTGCGAAATTATTTATATAGGTTCGCTTAACGCTTCAGAGATGGATAGCCTTTTACTCAGGATTATTGGTAGGCCAGTGTTAAGTATTACTGAAAATGACCCACATTGTGATGGTGGTAGTCTGATATGTTTGAGCCTCGTCGAAACAAGGAGCTCATTCCAGGTCAATTTGGATGCGGTGGCGCGTAGCGGTATTCGTATTCACCCTCAGGTATTAAAACTTGGAAGAGAGTTGTGAGGTTAGCCAGATGAGCGAGAATACTACCGTCAATTATGGAAAGGTAGTCACATTGCGACGTTTGATGCACAAGGCACAAATACGCAGTAATGTGGTGGGTATTATTACATCGGGCACCATTCTGACCATTTTAGGTTTGTATGCACTGGTTAACTTGGCTGACCACAATCAGAATCTCGTTAGTCGTGTTTTGTCCTACACACTTGAAGCGGCTGTGGTTTTTAAGGATGAAGATGCCATACGCGAAGGGATTGATCTGGTTGCAGAAACCGAGAGGCTCTCTGGTGTCGTCGTGCTTGATGAGCAAGGCCGGTCCTTGTACGAATGGGATACCGCTGGCGCAACAAAATGGGGACAAATCGAGAGACAGGTTTTGGGGTTCATACTGGACCAACCCCGGGTTGTACCTGTCCGCCATAACGGTAAACATGTTGGCGAGCTGAAGATATATACAGATGGTACAGTCTTCTTCATATTTCTGCTGTGCGGGGTTTTGGCTGTGTTTTTAAGCCTTCTCATCAGCACGGTTGGTGCCAATATCGAAGGTGGTCGTATACACACCTTTATCTGCAAGTCAGTCAAGGACTTGGCTAACATTGCCCGAAAAATTGCTCGTGAGCGGTCATTCGAGCTCCGAGCTCCTCTGAGCTCCATTTATGAAATCAGGGAGCTGGCGGAAGACTTGAACATATTGCTCGATGAGATTGAAATATGGGAAGGTCATTTACAAAAGGAGAACACTTCTCTTAGCTATAAAGCTAACCATGACCCATTGACCGGGGTGTCTAACAGAGCATCTTTCGAAACCTTCCTGTCTCAGCAAGTTGATTCTTTTCTTGATGAAGGAGGGAAGTTTGCTCTGCTTTATATTGATGGCTATCGATTTAAGTCAATCAACGATACGTATGGGCATGCAGCGGGTGATGCTGTGCTGGTTGCTACGGCGAAACGGCTTGGCTCTCTGATTCGAGAGCAGGACAGGTTGGCTCGTCTTGGTGGTGATGAGTTTGCCATAGTGATACAGCCTTTACAGCATGGCCAGGACCTTGAAGCAATTGTGAAAAAAATGGTCGACAGCATGTCTCATCCCATTGCATTAGATAATGGGGAGCAGGTTCCTTTTGCGCTTACGATAGGCGCAGTGGTATTCCCTCAGCATGGTGAAACGCCAAAAGATCTTATGCAGGCAGCGGATGAGGCTATGTATGCTGCCAAGAAAGATGGGAAAAATTACTATATTAGGGAATTTTTTAAAGGAGGAGAGGTGTGAGGGTATTAATTGTATTTCTGTGTATGCTGACGTTAACGGCATGTCAGCTTTTTCAATCAGGAAATTTAAACTCCGAGCAGGTTGCTGTGCTGCAAAAACATGGTTTTTATATGTCGGATGAAGGCTGGGAGTTTGGCATGGCTGCCAAAGTACTATTCGAATTTGATTCTGACAATATAGCACCTGCCAGCCAGCAGAAGCTGGCAAATATTACGCATGACTTTCTTGATGTGGGTATCAGCGGGCTTACTCTGGAGGGGCATACGGACGATTACGGAGACCCTGTATACAATGTTGAGTTGTCTGAGCGCCGTGCGAATGCTGTAGCTGAAGTTATGATTAATAACGGTATGCCAAGAGAAAACATTCAGGTGCGTGGCATTGGAGATGCCAAACCGATAGCTGACAACAGTACCTTGAGTGGGCGTATTGAAAACCGACGAGTGACCATTATAGTGGCCAACTAATATCACACCAAAAAGGGAGCAACCGAGGTCGGTATTCACTTGAAGCGCTCACAACTGATTGCACTGATCCTCATCCCCCTGCTGTCAGCTCTGCTGTTGCTAACACCGGTTGCAGAGCTGTTTACCGGCCAGCAGCAGCTGTCGGCTCTGCTGATCATGGCCGGTATGGTGCTGTTTGCCACCGGTGCACTGCCGGAGTTCGTCAGTGCTCTGTTGGTGCTGGTGCTGGCCATGCTGCTGTCGCTGGCGCCGGCGGAAGTCGTATTTTCGGGCCTGACCTCGACAGCCTGCTGGCTGATTTTTTCGGGTCTGGTGATCGGTATCGCGATAGCGGAAACCGGCCTGGCACGGCGCATCTCTGACCGCTTCACTCGTTACCTGGACAGCAGTTATGCACAGCTGATTACCGGCATCGTCTTCATGGGAGTGCTGCTGGGGTTTGTGATGCCCTCTTCAGTGGGGCGTGTGGTGCTTTTCATCCCGATTGCGTTGGCGATCGCTGAAAACTGCGGTTTTGCCAGAGGCAGCAAGGGCTATTACGGCGTATTGCTGGCAGCGGCCTTTGGCTGTCACCTGCCCACCTTTGCAATTCTTCCGGCCAATATCCCGAACATGATCATGATCGGTTCAGCCGAGAGTATCCACGGATGGACGCCGATGTTCACCGAGTATCTGTTGCTGCATTTCCCGGTGCTGGGTCTGTTGAAGGCGGTGCTGTTGATTGGGGTGATCCTGCTGCTGTATCCGGATACCCCTCGGCGCGCAGCGCCGGTCAGCCGTAACGGAAGGTTCAGCTTCCGAGAAAGCCGGCTGATGTTGATTATGCTGACAACGCTCGGATTCTGGCTGACAGATTCCATACACCACATCTCGGCGGCATGGATCGGGCTGGCGGCGGCTACCGTTCTGTTGCTGCCCGGCGTGGGAATGGTGTCGCCCAAGAGTTTCAACGACAAGGTGAATATCAGCTCGATTCTGGTTGTGGCCGGGCTGTTGGGTATTGCAAGCTTGATCAACTACAGCCAGATCAGCCAGGTGGTGGGGGAACGGGTGCTCGACTGGTTGCCACTGGAGCCGGGCCGTGATGCAGTCAACTTTTTCTCCCTGTCGCTGGCGGCGATGCTGACCGGGGTGGTAGCCACCCTTGCGGGAGTGCCTGCTACCCTGACCCCGCTAGCCGGGCAGATCAGTCAGATGACGGGTTTCAGCCTGGAGGCGGTATTGATGACCCAGGTGTTTGGCTTTTCGACCATCGTGTTCACCTATCAATCCGTGCCACTGATGATGGCGATGCCGCTGGCGGGGATCTCAATCGGGCATGCCGCTCGGCTGTGTCTGATTCTGGCCGCGCTGACGGTGGTGGTTTTGTTGCCACTGGATTATCTCTGGTGGCAGCTGCTGGGCTGGATCTAGCGTCGAAACAGCTGCGGATTGCGGGCGACGAAAGCGTCGATCCAGCGTTCAAGCAGCGATTTCTGACCCGGATTTTTCAAGTAGCGCCAGCCCAGTATGGAAATGACCAGTGCGCCGACAGCATCCACGATCAGGTCCCACATGGTGTCGGTCAATCCGGAGGGGTCCCCCAGCATTGGCTTTTGCATGTTCATGCCGAGCAGGGAGTCCATGGCAAACTCGAAAATTTCCCAGAGCGCGCCCATGCCGAGTGCAAACATAAAGGCAAAAAAGGCGACAAAGCCGGGCTTCATATGGACATGGATGTCATCAATCTCATTCATGATGTGTACCAGCAAAAAGCCGACAATCCCCAGCAGAAAGCCGGAAAGCGTGTGCAGCGCCATATCCCACCACCAGAAGCGGGTGTAGTAATCACGAATCTCACCCAAAAACAGGGATGCAAACACAAAGCAGATTGCGGCCAGTTGCAGATCCGGTGGAATGTGAATCCTGAAACGGCGTTCAAATACCAGTGGCAGAAGTGTGATCAGAATGATCATGCCGCTGAGAAAGGCGGTAAACCAGCGCTGGTTCCAGATCGCCAGTACCGCCTCCAGCAACAGTATCAGTTGCAGCACCAGCGTGATTCTTTGGTGAGTGGTGCGAATCCTCATGGGGTGTCCCTGTACTCCCTTGTTGGGTCATTGGCTCAATGCTCGGATATACTCTCAGCATAACGCGTTTGTGTAGCCTTGGAGATAGCCTGTGTCACGATTGTATGTTTACGACCACTGCCCCTTTTGCATTCGCACCCTGATGGTGGCGCACTACCGACAGGTCAGCGATCTTGAGCAGGTGGTGTTGCTCAATGATGATGAGGCGAGCTGCCAGCGTCTGATCGGCAAGAAGATGGTGCCGATCTTTGAACATCAGGGTGTGGCCATAGGTGAGAGCATGGATATTGCCAAACTGCTGGATGAGCTGGGGGAGGGGCCCAAAACGCTGCGTCCACTGCAACTTGCTGAAGCAACCCAGCCTCGGCTGCAGCCGGTTCAGGCGCACAGCTGGGCGCTGACCTTTCCCCGAGTGACTCAAATCGGTATGAAAACCTTCGCAACTGAATCGGCGCGGGACTATTTCCGTCATAACAAGGAAGCGATGTTGGGGCTCAGCTTTGAGCAGGCGCTGGCTGAAACCGAAGCGCATAAAGCTGTTATCGAGCGTGTGTTGGCGGAACTGCCGCCGTTAACGCTGCCGTCAGAGCAAGGCCACACCTTGAGCTGGAACGATGTTATGAATTTTCCGCCGTTGCAGTATCTCACGATGGTGAAAGGCCTGACGTTCCCGCCACGGCTGCAACAGTGGTTGCAGGAGGTCGCCGAGCTGGGTGGTGTAGAGCTGTATTTTGATCGTGCGATTTAGGGTGAAGCGAATGAACATTAAAGCTGTCTTGCTGGGTGTGGTGTTGAGTGTGTCGATACTGCCCGTTATGGCAGAGTCGGATCTGGACGCCGCCATTGAGTACCGCCAGGGTGTGTTCACGGCGATGGAATGGAATCTTGGGCCGCTGGCCGCGATGGCGCAGGGGCGGGTGGCGTTTGATGCCGAAGAGTTCGCGCAGCGTTCTGAACGGCTGGTATTCCTCAGTCATCTCACGGGGGAAGGCTTCACGGATCCGGCGAGCGGTCGAAGCAGCCACGTGGAAACAAGAGCGTCATGGCAGATATGGGAAGCAAAATCGCGCTTCGACAACCTGATGAGTGAGATGCAGGTTCGCCTGATGACATTGAATGAAGCGGCTTCACAGGGGCAGGGGCGCGAACAACTGAGGCCGCTGCTGGGGCGCGTGGCACAAAGCTGCAAGGCCTGCCATGACAAGTTCAGGGACTGATCAGGCATAGCGCTTACTCATAAACAAAAGCCCCGCAGACTCTCGCCTGCGGGGCTTTTATTGCATACACGCTTGAAGCTGGTTCAGCCGGCCTGCTTGGCCTTCAGTTCCAGACGACGGCGGTGCAGCACCGGCTCGGTGTAGCCGCTGGGCTGTTCACAACCCTTGAGCACCAGTTCGCAGGCAGCCTGGAACGCGATGCTGTCATCGAAGTTCGGCGCCATCGGCTGATACAGGGCATCACCGGCGTTCTGACGATCTACCACCGCTGCCATGCGCTGCAAGGTTTCCATTACCTGCTCTTCAGTGCAAATGCCGTGGTGCAGCCAGTTGGCAATGTGTTGGCTGGAGATGCGCAGAGTGGCACGGTCTTCCATCAGGCCCACATCGTTGATATCCGGTACCTTGGAACAGCCCACACCCTGATCGACCCAGCGTACCACGTAGCCGAGGATGCCCTGGGCATTGTTGTCCAGTTCCTGCTGGATCTCTTCGGCGCTCCAGTTGGGATTCTGCGCAACCGGAATGGTCAGAATATCGTCCAGGCTGGCGCGGGTGCGGTTCTTCAGCTCTTGCTGGCGTGCAAAAACGTCCACCTGGTGATAGTGCAGGGCGTGCAAGGCAGCGGCCGTCGGGGACGGTACCCAGGCGGTGTTGGCACCGGCCATCGGGTGGCCGATCTTTTGTTCCAGCATGTTGGCCATCAGGTCCGGCATCGCCCACATGCCCTTGCCGATCTGGGCACGACCACTGAGGCCACAGGCCAAGCCGGTGTCGACGTTCCAGTCTTCGTAAGCCTTGATCCAGGCGGCGCCTTTCATGTCGCCCTTGCGAATCATCGGGCCGGCTTCCATGGAAGTGTGGATCTCGTCACCGGTACGGTCGAGGAAGCCGGTGTTGATGAACACCACGCGTTCCTTGGCGGCACGGATACATTCTTTCAGGTTGACGGTGGTGCGGCGCTCCTCGTCCATGATGCCCATCTTCATGGTGAAACGGGGCAGGCCAAGGGCGTCTTCCACACGGCTGAACAGTTCGTTGGCGAAGGCTACTTCTTCCGGGCCGTGCATTTTCGGCTTCACGATGTAGATGGAGCCGGTGGTGGCGTTGCGGAACGGGCCGTTGCCCTTGATATCGTGCAATGAAATCAGGGTGGTGACCACGCCATCCATGATGCCTTCAGGAATCTCGTTGCCGTCGCGGTCGATGATGGCCGGGTTGGTCATCAGGTGGCCCACGTTGCGCACGAACATCAGGCTACGGCCTTTCAACGCCAGGCTGCCGCCATTTGCCGCAGTGTACTCGCGATCCGGGTTCATGCGGCGAGTGAAGGTTTTGCCACCTTTCTGGATCTCTTCCGTCAGGGTGCCCTGCATCAGGCCCAGCCAGTTGCGGTAGGCCAGTACCTTGTCTTCGGCATCGACGGCGGCAACCGAATCTTCGCAGTCCATGATGGTGGTTAGCGCCGCTTCCATCAGGATGTCCTTCACGCCGGCAGCGTCGGACTTGCCGATCTGGCTGTCGCGGTCGATCTGGATTTCGAAATGCAGACCGTTGTGCTGGATCAGAATGGCGGTCGGGTTGCTGGCGCTGCCGTTGTAGCCGATCAGCTGGGCACTGTCCTCAAGACCGGTTTCACCACCATCACGTAGCACAACACACAGCTGGCCGTTCTGAATGCTGTAGCCGGCCGAATCCTTGTGCGATGCATCCTTGAGCGGGGCGCTCTGATCAAGGAAGTCACGACCGAAGGCGATCACCTTGGCTCCACGAGCCGGGTTGTAGCCCTGCCCCTTCTCGGCACCGTTCGCTTCCGATATGGCATCGGTGCCGTACAGTGCATCGTACAGGCTGCCCCATCGGGCGTTGGCCGCGTTCAGTGCGTAACGGGCGTTCATCACCGGTACGACCAGCTGGGGGCCGGCCATGGTAGCCATTTCCGGGTCCACGTTCTCGGTGGTGGCGGTGAAGTTTTCGCCTTCGGGCAGCAAATACCCGATCTCCTGCAGGAAGGATTTGTAGGCATCAAAACTGAAGGCAGTGCCACGGTTGTCGCGGTGCCAGGCATCGATCTGTGCCTGCAAGGCGTCACGTTTGGCCAGCAGCTCACGGTTACGCGGTGCGAGGTCGTGCACGATGCTGTCGAAGCGGCTCCAGAACTGCTCCACCTCGACGCCGGTGCCCGGCAGTGCTTCAGTGTTGATGAAATCGTAAAGCTCTTTGGCGACCTGCAGGCCACCGACCTGTACCCGTTGGCTCATCTTCTTGCCCCAATTGATTGAATCATCTGCTCCGGTGCAGTCCGGCAGCAGCAGGAATAACTGTCCATCAAAGGATTGTGCATTGCGAAAATAGCGCAAAAAAACGCGCCTGTCCCGCGTTTGCGCCTAAAGTATGAAGAAGTGGCTCAATGGTGGGGTTTTAGTGAAAGATCGCGGGTTGTTGACAGTTTTTCGCGAATGTTTGGTTGTTTTTTTACAAGACGGTCAGTGTGTATTCCGGTATGTGTGCATCTGCACTGTACCGACCCCGGCTTGTCGTAAATTTAGAACAACCGGCCCGCAGGCCGGTTGATGCACTCGCTTCCGCTGCAGCTCAGGCAGTTTCGGGGCCTGGGGTCGGCTTGGCGCGGTGCAGGTGTACATCGAGCTGCGGGAACGCGATCTCGATGCCGTTTTCATTGAACGTTTTGTTGATTGCCTTGTTCAGCTCATCCGTAACCGGGACGCGATCGGACATAGTGCTGACAAATACGCGCAGATCGATCTGCAGGCTGCTGTCGGCGAACTCTCTGAAATAGGCATCGGGTTCGGGATCATCAAGCACGCGCGGGTTGTTGTGCGCGACTTCCAGCAGCAGTTTTTCGGCCAGCTCCTCGTCGCTGCCATAGGCGATACCGATCTTGATTACGACCCGAGTAATGGCATCGCTGAGTGACCAGTTGATCAGTTGATTGGTGATAAACGTCTTGTTGGGGATGATCACCTCCTTGCGGTCCCAGTCGGTGATGGTGGTGGCCCGGATCTGGATACGGGACACGGTACCGGTGACATCGCCCAGTGTGACGGTGTCACCGATTCGGACCGGCTTTTCAAACAGGATAATCAGGCCCGAGACGAAGTTGGCTACGATCTCCTGCAAACCAAAGCCCAGGCCCACACCCAGAGCGGCAATCAGCCATTGCAGCTTGCCCCATTCCAGCCCGAACTGGCTGATGGCAACCAGCACACCAACCAGAATCAGGGTGTATTTCAGCAGGGTGGTGATGGCGTAGCTGGTACCGGGTGTCAGATCGAGGTGGCGCAGGGCCAGCAGTTCCAGCAGCCCCGGCAGGTTCTGGGCCGCCATAATGCTGATCCATAGCACCAGCAACCCCAGGATAAGATCACGCAGAGTGACATGGGTGAGTATCTGTTCCGCCCCCTGCTGAGAGAGGCTGCTCCAGAGTTGTACACTTTCCAGTACCTGCAGTGTCGGCAGGAAATCGCCCAGTGTCAGCCACAGCATGATGCCCAGCAGCAGCAGGGTAAGGCTTTTCAGCAGTATCCGAGACTGATCTGAGATGGTCTGCAGATCAAGGTAGTTTTCCTTTAGCGGTGCACTGTTGTCTTCACTGTTTTCGCGTGCGGCCACCAGCTCGGCCCTGCGAGCGCGGGCGCGGCTGAACGCCAGACGGCGCTCGGCGATCAACAGCCAGCGCAGGCCGAGCTTGAACACCAGAAAGGCGCCCAGCACCTGCAGAATCACCACCAGCAGGATCAGCATGAAGAACAGTGCGGTGAGGATATAGCCCCAGACACCGAGCAGGAACATGGCGATGTTGAACAGAATCAACATCGCGATCCAAAGGTGGGCGCTCTGCCACCAGCGCCGGCCCTGTGTCATCTGATTCAGCTCATGGCTGACACGCCAGATACCGCGCCAGAACAGAATCAGGGAAAGTGTCAGCAGCAGGAAGATCAGCCGCCCCAGACCGGTTTGCAGTTCGGGAGAGTTGTAGCTGTCGATCAGCAGCCACAGACTCAGTAACGGGGTGCCAAGCCAGAACAGCAGATGCAGCTGTCGTTTCAGGCGTTTGGCAAGCGCTTCGGGGGTTGCAAAATGACCGCAGAAAAGGCCATCAGGGACCCGTAGCCACTGCAGTACAGTGCCGTACAACAGCAGACTGGCAGCCCAGAGCAGCATCAGCTGTTGCAGCGCAAAGTGATCGGGGTGCGATGGATTGAGACTGTGTTCGCGCAACAGGATCAACAGCAGCGGCAAGGGGGCTGCAATCAAAGGAGCGAGCAGATACAGACGCAATGTGCGGGCAAAACGGTCATGCACTACGTTGCCCAGCTCGCGTACCCAGCGGGCGCGATTCTGGCGCTGATAGCGCTGCAGCCAGAATGCCAACAACAGGCTCATGACGAACATGATCACGCTCAACCCCAGTTGAGGAGTCTCATTCCATACCGCGGTTTGTGGCATGGGCTTCAGTTGCTGTGACAGAAGGCTGAAGCCGGAGACAACCTGCCCAGGCCAGGAGGCAGATATGGGAGTGACCACCGGCAGCCACAGCAACTGGCGTGCAATCAGGCCTCGAGCCTGTGAAATTCGCTCATTGAGCTGTTCCTGAACGGTTAGAAGTTGTGACAACTCACCGATCAGTTGTTGCCGGCGCTCCTGTATCCGGCTGAGCAGGTTTTCCTGACTGGCTTGCAGCTGCGTCAGCTGTTGCTGTTGTGCAGCGGACAGGGAAGCCTGTTCGGTGTTGGTCTGTGCATCCTGCTGTGCCCGCAAACGGTTGAAGTCGAGACTGCCAAGGCGTAAGGAGTTCAGCATCTGCCGTGTGGACAGCGTGTCGACCGGTCGTGAAAGGGACTGGGTGAAACGGCGCAACTCATAGCTGGCGCTGTAACTGTCCAGCTCCAGCTGTTGCTGGACGGTTTTGAGACTTTGGCTGACCAGGTTCAACTCCTGCTCCAGCGCATTGCGGCTGCGGGTAGCGGCCGCACTGCGCTCGTTGAGTTGCCCCAGCTGCTCGGTCAGTTCGCGGTTGCGCTCGATCAACTCCCGTATCGGCCCGGGCTGCGTGGCTTCGGCACCTGCCTGAATCAGGTTGCTCAGGGTGTTTTGCAGTTCATCCTGTCGCTTCTGCTCCAACAGCTGCTGCATCTGCGTCAGCTGTTCGCTCTCGGAGGTCAGCTGCTGCTGCAAATGACGCAGTTCCAGCCGGGCGCGTTCGCTTTCACCCGGCAGTGCCAGCAACTCCAGCTCCAGCGCCTGTATCTGGCTGTTGTGACGTTCCTGCAGTGCATTTTTCAGCTGCAGACGTGCATCGGTCAGTTGGCTGTCGCCCTCACCGGGAAAGTCGGGAATGCGAGGTGATGTCTGTTTCAAGTCTGCCAGCTGCTCACGCAGGGACACCAGCTTCTGCTCATTGAGCTCTGTCTGCTGCAACAGCTGGTCACGGCGCTGCTCCAGCTGCAGCAGAGCGGCCCGCTTAAGGGTCAAGCGTTGCTCAAGACTGACCGTATCGAGAGCCTGCAATGACTGCATGTCGATCGGTGTCAGGGGACGTTCCAGTTGGCGTTGCTGTTCTTCCAGTGCGGCGGGTTGACGTTCGAGCTGTTGCTGCAGGGCTTCGGCACGTTGCTGATATTGCCGCTGATCCTTGATGGCGCTCAGGGTGCGCTGATAAAGATCGCGCAATGGGGGCTGGCCACTTTCATCCTGGCTGAGCTGCTCAATTTGTCTTTCCAGCTGCGTTACCAGTTCTGGCGTTGCTGCCGAAAGAGAGGTGGCCAGCCCCAGCAGAAGAAACACTATCGGCGTCAGCAGTATTGATCGGATCATCCAGGAAGTCCGCACAGGGTCTAGGAACAGGAAGGCACAATGCCTTTTCGAGCATTCTAGCGTGACTCAGTGAATTTTAGCTGACTGTGACACGGTTTGGTGTGGCAGGGAAGGTGGTTACGGTTAGACACGTCCCAAACGCAAAAGGCAGGCCGAGGAGGCCTGCCTTTCAAAACAGCACCGGAAAGATGATCAGAACAGGCGGCGGCAACGAATGGTGCCGTTGACCTGCTGCAGTTTTTCCAGTGCCAGTTTGGAGTAGTCAGCGTCTACATCGATCACCACGTAGCCAACCTTGTCGTTGGTCTGCAGATACTGGCCGGAGATGTTGATGCCGTTCTCGGAGAACACGGTGTTTATCTGGCTGAGCACCCCCGGGATGTTCTCGTGTACGTGCAGCAGGCGGTGCTTGTTCGGATGCTCCGGCAGTGCCACTTCCGGGAAGTTGACAGAGGTGATGGAAGAACCGTTGTCGCTGTACTTGATCAGCTTTTCGGCCACTTCATAACCGATGTTTTCCTGTGCTTCCATGGTGGAGCCGCCCACGTGCGGGGTCAGGATCACATTGTCGAACTCACGCAGCGGGCTGATGAACTCGTCATTGTTGGAGCGCGGCTCGACCGGGAATACGTCGATGGCGGCGCCCAGCAATTTGCCGGCTTTCAGAGCTTCACACAGGGCATCAATATCGACCACGGTTCCGCGTGCGGCGTTGATGAAGATCGCATCCTGTTTGATCTGGTCAAACTGGGTGGCGCCCATCATGTTCTTGGTCGACGGCAGTTCAGGTACGTGCAGGGTGACAATGTCACACATGCCCAGCAGTTCAGGCATTGAACTGACCTGTTTGGCGTTGCCCAGTGGCAGCTTGGTGACGACATCATAGAAGTAGACATTCATGCCGAGGCCTTCGGCCAGCACGCTCAGCTGGGAGCCGATGCTGCCGTAGCCGACGATACCCAGCTTTTTGCCACGGATTTCATAGGAATTGTTGGCGCTCTTGAGCCACACGCCGCGATGTGCTTTGGCGTTCTTTTCGGCCACGCCGCGCAGCAGGATGATCGCTTCGGCCAGTACAAGCTCGGCCACGGAGCGAGTGTTGGAGTAGGGCGCGTTGAATACCGCAATACCGCCTTCAGTGGCAGCCTGCAGGTCGACCTGGTTGGTACCGATGCAGAAGCAACCCACGGCAACCAGTTTTTCGGCCGCTTCGAATACCTTACGGGTCAGCTGGGTGCGGGAGCGGATGCCGACAAAATGGGCGTCGCGCACCTTCTCGATCAGCTCTTCTTCGGGCAGTGATCCGGTGTGGAATTCGATGTTGGTGTAGCCCTGCGCGTTCAGCGTGTCGATCGCGGACTGGTGCACGCCTTCCAGCAACAGAATCCGGATCTTGCTCTTATCCAGAGAAGTAGTTTTGCTCATCGTCTGTGACTCATGCTGCAGCTGGGCGGAAACTCGTCCAGCCAGGAAAATTAAAGCGGGGATTCTAGCACAAACCTGAACCGCTTGTGTGCCGAGACAGACCGTTGCGAGCGGGAAAAATATTCAGCCGTGCTTGAATGAAAATGCAGCAGGGAGCCGGGCAGGCCGGCTCCGATGCGCTCAGCTGTAGTAGCAGAGGTAGGCGGTGGGGGTTTTGACCTGCAGATCGAAGGAGTCACCGGCGGTGATGTTGAACTCGGTGCCGGCCGGGAATGAGGTCCACTCTTCGCTGCCCGGCAGGCGTACAATCAGCTCGCCGGCAGTGACGATCATGCGCTCGTTCTGGCTGGTGCCGAAGGTGTACTCACCTGCGGCCATCACACCGGATGTGGCAGGGCCTTCGGGGGGTTCAAACGCGATGGAGACGACCTTGCCGTCAAAGTAGCTGTTGGTGCTGAGCATGTGCTCTCCTTAAAACAGAGGCCATGAGGCCGGGATAATGGGACAGCATGATAATCCTGACGGCAGCGGCTGTCATCAGCCGTTGCCGGCCTGCTCCAATACGAAATCGACAAAGGTGCGGTTGGCACGTGACAGCAGATGGCCCTTACGCCAGGCCAAAGACAGATCAAGCCAGACCGGCTGCTCAAAGGGCAGGGCGATCAGCTGTGGGTCGTCGGCTACTACCATCTCCAGCAGGGTGGTGATGCCAAAGCCGTGGCTGACGATCTGTTTGATCAATGGAATCAGGTTGGTTTCAAAACCGATATGGGGACTGACGCCGGCTTCGGCGCTGAGCCGGTCGATCACTTCACGGTGAAAGTACCCTTCCTTGAACAGGACCAGCTCCTCGGTGAAAAAGGCGTCATAGCTGATGTTGTCCCGCGTGGCCAATGGGTGATCCGCCGGCATGATGGCCATCATCTGGGCCTGGAAGAAACTGTGGGTTTCCAGATCATCCGGTGGCGTATCCGCCACGATGACGCCCATATCGATTTCGCCGCGGTGAATCATCTGCTGCAGCTGCCGCGTTCCGGCTTCAACCACTTCCAGCCGCAGCTGTGGGTAACGATGGCGAAAAGCCATCAAAATGGGCGGGAAGTAATAGGACCCCAACATACCGGGCACACCGACGCGCACTTCACCGCGTTCCAGCGCATGCAGTTCATGCATCTCGCGCTCGGCATCCCGTACCGCCTGCAGAATGGCGCGGGCATGACGCAGCAGCACCTGACCTTCATCGGTGAGGCTGACACGGCGTTCATTGCGATGAAACAGCTGCAGTTGCAGCGACTGTTCCAGCTTGCGAATCGCCATGCTGACGGCGGGCTGAGCAACATGCAGCTGCTCGGCAGCAGCACTGAAGCCGCCCAGTTCAGCCACGGTCATGAAATAACGCAGACTGCGAATATCCATATAAGAGTTTCTTATGTGTTGGATAATAACTATATATTTTATTGATCATATCCCGGCTGTTAGGGTGACACCAGTTTTTACCATCTGGAGTACTGCATGATCGAGTCCGGCAATCCCCTGTTCTGGCGTGCCACACTGGCGCTCTGTTTGGGGTCGTTCATGATTTTTGCCAATGTCTATGTGACCCAGCCGCTGCTACCGATGCTGGCGCAGGCATTTGATGTGTCACCTTTGGCGGCGGGATGGACCTTTACCGTCACCACTTTGACGCTGGGGCTGTCATTGCTGTTCTGGGGGCCGTTATCGGATGCTCTGGGACGTCGCTGGATCATGCTGTTAACCATGAGTGGCGCAACGCTGCTGACACTGCTGCTGTCGTTTACCAAAGATTACACCAGCATGCTGGTGTTGCGTGCAGTGCAGGGGATACTGCTGGCAGGCCTGCCGGCTATCGCCATTGCATGGATGGGAGATGAGTTCAGCCGCAAGGCGATGTTGCTGGCAGTCGGGCTCTATATCGGTGGCAACAGTCTTGGCGGGATTAGCGGCCGCCTGATAGGTGGCTTTGTGGGTGACTGGCTGGGCTGGTCGGAGGCATTTCTGGTAATGACACTGCTGAGCATCACCTGTCTGCTGCTGTTTGCCCTGTTGCTGCCACCGTCGCAACATTTTGAGCCGCGCCCTCTGCGGCCACGCCAGATGGCGGCTGATCTGGGCGGGCATCTGCGTAACCCACTGCTGTTGCTGGCGTACCTGATTGGCGGCTTCAACTTCTTTATCTTCGTGAATCAGTACAGCTATATCACCTTTGTACTGGCCGATGCGCCTTATACCCTGCCGGCAAGCCTTCTGGGTATGTTGTTTCTGACTTACCTGAGCGGCACGTTCGGCTCTTCCATATCGGGCAGGGCCGGGCAGCGCTGGTCGCAGCCAGCCTGTATGGCGGCAGGTATCCTGATCTTGATGCTGGGGTCGTTGCTGACGCTGGTCGACTCCTTGTTGATGATCGTGCTGGGGTTGTTGGTCAACAGTTTCGGCTTTTTCTTTGCTCATTCCAGTGCCAGCAGCTGGGTGAGTCAGAATGCACAACGTGCCCGTGCCAGTGCTTCTTCTCTCTATCTGCTGTTTTACTACAGCGGCGCCAGTGCTGGTGGCTTTTACCTGAACCCGTTCTGGGAGTGGCTCGGCTGGCCAGGGGTTATTCTGGGCTCATGGCTGATCCTGTTGCTGACCTTCGGGCTCAGTATATGGTTGCGATCACTTAAGTTGGCGGTCGAGACAGGGCGTGATTCTGCTAAGATTGCGTTAGATGTCCAGCCGGAGCAGACGAAATGAGTTATCAACACCGCAACGCCGATGCCAGCCTGATTGAGTTACCCACAGGCAAGGTGGTGTGTGTCGGACGCAACTATGCCGACCATGCCAAAGAGCTGAACAACCCGGTGCCGACCGAGCCGATTCTGTTTATCAAACCGGTCACCTCGCTGGTACCGTTGGAAGAGCCCTTCGATATTCCTGCCGGTTTGGGCGCCGTGCATTTCGAGACTGAACTGGCGGTGCTGATTGGCGAAACCCTGACGCAGGCGGATGAACAGCGTGCCCAACGTGCCATTGCCGGTATTGGTGTAGGGCTGGATCTGACCCTGCGTGAAGTACAGGATCAGCTGAAACAGAAAGGGCACCCCTGGGAGAAATCAAAGGCATTTGATGGTGCCTGCCCGCTCTCCGCATTTCTGTCGCCGGCGACAGCCGGTGATCTGACCGATGTGCAGATCCGTTTAAGCGTCAACGGTGAGGTACGTCAGGATGGCAACAGCGCCCGTATGCTCACTCCTGTGCTGAAGCTGCTGAGCTACATCAGCCAATGGTTTACGCTGCAGCCAGGCGATGTGGTGCTGACCGGTACCCCGGCAGGGGTTGGGCCTGTACGACCGGGCGACGAACTGCGGGTGGAACTGGTTGATCTTTTACGGGTCGATACCCGGGTCAACAATCACTGATACGTTCCGCATGGCGGCGCATGTTCAGGTAGTGGCAGGATCAATCAAGGAGACATCATGCTCTGGTACAAAATGCTTCATATACTGGCAATGACCAGCTGGATGGCCGGTATTTTCTATCTGCCGCGTATTTTCGTGCACTATGTTGAGGGCCGAGAGGCCGGCCAGGATGTATCCCGGCTGGAGATCATGGCGCGCAAGCTCTATGGTTTCATGACGATCATGGCCGTGTTTACGCTGGGGTTGGGACTTTGGCTTTGGCTGGGATATGGCTGGAGCGGTGGCTGGTTACACGCGAAACTGCTGTTTGTCGGTTTTCTGATTGGCTACCACTTCTGGTGTCGTGCCTATCTGAAACAGATGCAGCGCGGTGAGCTTAAACGCAGCGGGCGGTATTTCAGACTTTATAATGAACTGCCGCTGCTGATATTCATCCCGATTCTGATCTTCGTTGTGGTCAAGCCCTTCTGAATTAAACCCTTCCGGTGCTTTCCGCTTCTGCATGGGGGCGGAATCGCCCTCTGAACCAACTGAGAGCCGGTTGTTCGATCAGCCGATGGATCAATATGGCAACGCCAACGGCCGCGGACAATGCCAGTATAATTCCCACCCAGCCGGGCAATCCTGCACGGTAGGCGGCAGAGATAATGCCGTAGCCGATGTTCTGGTGCACCAGATACAGGCTGTAGGACAGGCGTCCCAGCCAGAGCAGGGGAGCTCGACACAGCCAGTCCAGCCGCCCGAGTACGGCCAGCATGAAAATGCCGTAGCTGGCAAATACAACCAGGTTGAATGGTGTCTTGTAGCTGAGCAGGCTGTGCCCTATCGCCAGTGCCAGCAGTGCCTGCTCAGCAAGGTTTGGGCGGCCATGACGGTACCAGCGGTAGATCAGCATGCCGCTGATGAACAGCGGAGCGTAGCGGGTGAGCAGCAAATCCTTGAGGATGAACGCCAGGCTGTCAGGTATCTGTTTCCATGTCAGTACTGCTGCATAGCTGATCAGCACCCATCCCCATAACACTGGACGAATACGTTTCCAGTCACGCACCCCGTAGTGCAGCAGTGCGATCCAGACGTAAAAGGTGGCTTCGATCACAAGGCTCCAGTAGGCGCCGTCTACATGTTCAAGGCCCAGGTACTCATGCAGCAGGGTAGTGTTGAGCAGTGCCGTGCCGAGGCTCACGGCTCTGTCTGCCGGCCCCAGCCAGTGAACGCTGGCAAAGGTAAGTGCTATGCCTGCCCAGAGTGCCGGCAACAGGCGAAAGGCCCTAGCCATGGCAAACAGATGTGGGGCCGGGGTGCGCTCCAGGGTCATGAATATGACAAAACCGCTGAGCATGAAGAACAGATGTACCCCGTAGCGACCGGCTTCAACCAGTGCCCAGGGGGTAAAGTCATGCTCATAGAGACGGTCATACCAGTAGATGTAGTGGAACAGCACCACGGCCAATGCAGCGAGTCCGCGCAGTGCATCCAGTGCGCTAAGGCGATCACTACCGGCTATTGCCCTGTTCATGCAAAGGGTCTCGGGAAGGGCATCGAGGCGGGTCAGTCTTTGGCTGAGGCACGCAGCCGTTCAAGTCGGCTGATACGGGCGTCCAGTCGGTCAGTGGCGGCGCGCAGGGCATCAATCTCGTCCTGTGCGATTTCGATCTCGACTCGTGTGGGCAGTAATCGGGCTTCTTCGTGCAGGTACTCTTCCAGGCTGTGCATGAAGCTTGAGCCCGTGCGCTGCAGCTGCTGACCGGTATTGCGCATCAATTGTGCCAGCGGGTGTGCCGCCGTATCGCCGATCAGATTTCCAAGCCAGGCTTCCCAATCGATTTGGCTATCGGCCAGAATTTGCTGCAGTGTGTGTGCCAAGCCGCTGTCGCCCTCGATACGAACGCCCTGCCCGAACAGAACCGCATTGCCGGCCGAGGGCAGGCGCATCAGGTTAAGTGCCGAGCCGTGCAGAGTAACATCGGCTGCCGTGGCACTTTGCCCCAGCAGGTCGATGCCCTGTGCATGGGGCAGCAGGTAGAGCTGAAATTCGGGAGCGGTGCAATGAACGGCGATTTCACGGCCAGACAGGGTTGCAAGTCGCTGCAGGGTGACCGGGTCCTGAGCCAGAATCCGGTTGAGACTTTCTTCTGCCAGTGTCAGCAGGGTTGCACCGATCATCCCCGTTACCATGCAGAGACCTCCGCTCAGGGCTTGATGCCGGTATGCAGCGCGACCACGCCGCCGGTCATGTTCTGGTAGCGACAGTTGACGAAGCCGGCCTGCTCCATCATCCCCTTGAGCGTTTCCTGATCTGGATGCTTGCGGATCGATTCGGCCAGGTAGCGGTAGCTGTCGGCATCACCCGCAACCACCTTGCCGATCTGCGGCAGGATGTTGAAGGAGTAAAAGTCATACAGTTTGGTAAAAGCCGGGTTATTGGTTTTGGAAAATTCCAGAATCATCAGCTTGCCGCCGGGTTTGAGGACCCGAAGCATGGAGGCGATCGCCGCATTCTGATCAGTCACGTTGCGCAGACCAAATGCGATGGTGATGACATCAAAGGTGTTGTCATCAAACGGCAGGCATTCGGCGTTGGCCTGAACATATTCCACATTACCGCCCACGCCTGAATTCAGCAGCTTGTCGCGGCCCACCTTCAGCATGGAATCATTGATGTCGGCCAGTACAACCTTGCCCTCATGGCCGACCATGCGGGCAAACTTGCGCGTCAAATCACCGGTGCCGCCGGCAATGTCCAGCACCTTGTGACCCCGGCGCACACCGCTCTGATCGATCGTGATGCGTTTCCATAGACGATGAACACCGCCGGACATCAGGTCATTCATCAGGTCATATTTGCCTGCAACCGAGTGAAATACATCGGCCACGCGTTTTACCTTCTCTTCAACGGGTACATCCTGGTAGCCGAAGTGAGTGGTCTTGTTCTCTTTCTGCTCTGACATGCTGTTCTGTCCGACGTTTACTCTGATGAGATCATTCTACTCCGCGTATCGGCGTTTGTCGCACGCCGCTGGCTGCCACTTAACCGCGTGCGATCAGGCCGTTGTTGCGTGAGGCACCGGCGGCCTTGAGCTGCTCCAGATAGCGCTGCCAGTAGTCAGCCTGATTATGGGCCAGATCATGCAGATATTCCCAGGTGTACAGCCCGGAGTCATGACCGTCATCAAACGTGATTTTCAGTGCATAGTTGCCAGCGGGCTCAACACCTTTGATACCCACATGTTTTTTGCCGGTCTGCAGTACGCCGTTGCCGATACCGTGACCTCGCACTTCGGCAGAGGGTGAGTGTACCCGCAAAAACTCGGCCGTGAGTTCAAAAGTACCATCGGCATAGACCAGCTCCAGGGTGCGTGATTTCAGGTGCAGGCGGATATCGGAGGGCAGGGGAACCTGTACGATCATGGTGGGGCTCCGGCAGACCGGGGCTCAGCAGCCCCGGTCGTGTCATTACAGATGGTTGTCAAAGGATATAGTGACTCAGGTCCTCATCCTGGCTGAGTTCACCAAGCTGCTCATTCACATACGCGGCATCGATCAGAACGGTTTCACCCGACTTGTCGGAGGCCATGTAGGACAGCTCATCCAGCAGGCGTTCCATCATGGTGTGCAGGCGGCGTGCACCGATGTTTTCGGTTTTCTCGTTGACCTGGAACGCCAGCTCTGCGATGCGTGCGATGCCGTCGTCGCGGAATTCGACACTGACCCCTTCGGTGGCCAGCAGCGCCTTGTACTGCTCGGTCAATGAGGCCTTGGGTTCGGTGAGAATGCGACGGAAGTCTTCGGGTGTCAGAGCATTCAGTTCGACGCGAATCGGCAGGCGGCCCTGCAGCTCGGGGATCAGATCTGACGGGCGTGCCAGATGGAAGGCGCCGGAGGCGATAAACAGAATATGGTCGGTTTTCACCATGCCGTATTTGGTGCTGACGGTGCAGCCCTCGATCAGCGGCAACAGGTCGCGCTGTACGCCTTCGCGGGAGACGTCACCACTGCCGTTGTCGGAGCGCTTGCATACCTTGTCGATCTCGTCGAGGAACACGATACCGTTCTGCTCCACCATTTCGACCGCTTTCTGCTTGGTCTCTTCTTCCTTGACCAGTGCCGCGGCTTCCTCGTCGGTGAGCAGTTTGAACGCTTCCTTGACCTTCAGGCGGCGGTTTTTTTTGCGCTCCTGCCCTAGGTTGGAAAACATGTTCTGCAGCTGGCTGGTCATCTCTTCCATGCCCGGAGGTGCCATGATCTCGACGCCCACCTGCGGCTGAGCCACTTCGACATCGATCTCTTTGTCATCCAACTGGCCTTCACGCAGTTTCTTGCGGAATACCTGGCGAGTGGCGCTGTCGGTCTTGCTCGGCTGCGGTTCGTCACCGAAACCGGTAGGGCGGGCTGGCGGCAGCAGGGCGTCCAGAATGCGTTCTTCAGCGGCTTCCTCAGCACGAAAGCGCACCTGTTCCATCGCCTGCTCGCGCACCATCTTGACGGCCATCTCGGTCAGGTCACGCACAATGGTTTCCACGTCACGGCCCACGTAGCCCACTTCGGTGAACTTGGTGGCTTCGACCTTGATGAACGGAGCGTTCGCCAGTTTGGCCAGGCGGCGGGCTATTTCAGTCTTGCCCACGCCGGTGGGGCCGATCATCAGGATATTTTTTGGCGTTACTTCCGGTCGCAGATCTTCATTCAGCTGCATGCGGCGCCAGCGGTTGCGCAGCGCGATGGCGACAGAGCGCTTGGCATCGTCCTGACCGATGATGTGGCGGTTAAGCTCATGCACGATCTCGCGCGGGGTCATGTTGGACATATTCACTTCTCCTCGCGGCTGTTGGCCAGGGTTTCGATGGTCAGGTTGTCATTGGTAAAGACACAGATGCCGGCTGCAATATGCAGACTTTTTTCCACGATTTCACGGGCACTCAAATCGGTGTTGTCCACCAGTGCACGGGCGGCAGCGAGGGCATAGTTGCCGCCGGAGCCGATGGCGATGACGCCGTCTTCCGGTTCGATCACGTCACCGTTGCCGGAGATCAGGTAGGTTTTTTCGTGATTGGCCACCAGCATCAGAGCTTCTAGCCGACGCAGAACCCGGTCGGAGCGCCATTCGCGCGCCAGATGAATTACGGCGTTGACAATATTGCCCTGGTGTTTGTCCAGTTGCTGCTCAAAAAGGTCGCGCAGGGTAATGGCATCGGCAGTGCCCCCGGCAAAGCCGGTGATGACCTTGTGCTTGGCCAGCATGTTGACCTTGCGTGCAGTGCCTTTCATGACGGTATTGCCAAGTGAGACCTGACCGTCACCGCCGACCACAACCTGATCGCCACGGCGTACTGATACTATCGTTGTCATAACAGAAAAAATCCTTCAGCCCGATAATTGAAAGAGATATGGATGCATGCGGGCGGATTTCAAGGGGGAAGCCCGGATCAGTCGATCCGGACTTCCATCGGGATGATGCTCAGCTTGCCGAGCCGATTGCTGGCCTGGTTCATGGCGGTACGGTTATCAAACGGCCCGATGCGTACTCGATACCAAGTACCGTTGCTGCCTTCGCTGCGGTCAGTACGTACACCCGGCAGGCCTTCAAGGATCAGCCGCGCCCGCATTCTCTCGGCATCGGCCGGGTCGCGGAAGGATCCTGCCTGCAGCAGATAGCGGTGCTCCATAACGGCGTCTTTGGGCGTTGACTTGTAGGCCTCGACCTTGGGTGCCACTATTTCTGCCTTGGGCAGCTTCTCGTAAAACTCGAAGCGGCTTTCCTTCGGCTCGACCACCGGCACCGGCTCGGATTTGACTGCCGGTTTGGCAGGGACTGGCTGAACCGCTTTGGCGGCCGGTTCTGTTGCCGGTGCGGCAGCGTCCGGAGGCGTATTCAGCAGGAAGTACAGCAGATAAGCCAGCCCGGCTACAACCGCCAGAGTAACCAGCGTCAGGCCCAAGGGCAGTCGCCGGGGTGGTGGCGGAGGAGGTGCACGCCGCGGTGCTGGCTGGCGTGCCGGCTTGCGACTGGCGCTGCTGCCGCTGCGACGCTTTTGGCCGTAGTCCTGTTTCGCCATGCTTACATCTGCTCCGGTGCAGATACACCCAGCAGCTTCAGGCCGTTGGCCAGCACTTGACGTACGGCAACGCTCAGCGTCAGGCGGGCGTTACGCAACTCGGTGTCATCGATGATCAGCTTGTGGCCGTTGTACCAGGTGTGGAAATCACCTGCCAGGTCGCGCAGGTAGTTGGCCAGCACATGCGGCTCGAAATTGAGTGCGGCGTGCTGAAGGGTTTCCGGGTACTTGCCCAGCTGCATTACCAAGTCCTTCTCGGTTTCACTCTCCAGCCGTTCCAATGCTTCAAGGCCGGCGGCCTGATCCCAGGCCATGCCTTCGCTTTCCAGCTTGCGCAGTACCGAGCAGACACGGGCGTGAGCGTACTGAATGTAGTACACCGGGTTGTCCTTGGACTCGGATTTGGCCAACTCCAGATCGAAATCCATGTGCTGATCGGCCTTGCGGGTCACATAGAAGAAGCGGCAGGCATCGTTACCCACTTCATTGCGCAGCTCGCGCAGGGTGACGAAGGAACCGGAGCGGGTGGACATCTGTACGCGCTCGCTGCCACGGTAGAGGATGGCGAATTGCACCAGTTTGACCACCAGCTTTTCGGGATCGTAGCCCAGCGCCTGAATGGCCGCCTTTACGCGGGTGATGTAGCCGTGATGATCGGCGCCCCAGATATTGACCACCTGGTCAAAGCCGCGCTCGAACTTGTTCATGTGGTAGGCGATGTCGGAGGCAAAGTAGGTGGTCTGACCATTCGCACGCTTGACCACGCGGTCCTTGTCGTCGCCGAAGTCAGTGGAACGGAACCAGAGGTTGCCCTCCTGCTCATACAGATAGCCCCTCGCTTCCAGTTGCTCCAGTGCACGCTCAACATCGCCGCTGTGGGTCAGAGATCGCTCGGAGAACCAGACCTGATAATCAACACCGAACTCTGACAGATCCTCACGAATATCACCCAGAATAGCGTCAAGACCGGCGTTGAAGACACGCTCGTAGTCATCAGCCAGCATCTGCTGGGCGCGCTCGATCAGGGCATCGATATGCAGTTCCTTGTCGCCACCGGCAGGTTCATCGGCAACGATGTCGAAGAACAGCTCGGCAACGGGGACATTGAAGCGGTCGCCATGTGCTTTCAACAGGTCATGGGCGATATCGCGGATGTAGAAGCCTTGATAGCCGTTGCTGGGGAAAGTCAGTTCCTGATCGTTCAGTTCCAGATATCGCAGCCAGACGCTGACCGCCAGGATGTTCATCTGGCGACCGGCATCGTTGACATAGTATTCGCGCTCAACCTCGATACCTGCCGCTTCCAGCAGATCGGCTACAGTGGCACCGTAGGCCGCGCCACGCCCATGGCCTACGTGCAGCGGGCCGGTTGGGTTGGCGGATACAAACTCCACCTGCATGCGCGGACCTGAGTCGGGAGTGCCACGACCGAACGCGTCGCCCTGCGCAAGGATGTCACCCACAACGGTGAAGATCGACGCCTGACTGACAAAAAAGTTTATGAACCCCGGGCCTGCAATCTCGGTTTTTTCGACATTGGAGGAGGTCGGCAGGGCGTCACAGATCTGCTGTGCCAGCTCTCGCGGGTTGCGTCGGGCGGGTTTAGCCAGAGTCAGGGCGATGTTGCTGGCAAAGTCACCGTGCGACTTGTCGCGGGTGTTCTCCACCTGAATGCTCGGAGCGATATCGGCCGGCAGGGTGCCGTCAGCTATCAGGGAGGCAAGTGCCGTTTCGATCAACTGGGCAATCTGTTCTTTCATTGGGGTACTCTGGCTGGATTCGAAGATCAGAATGATGCAATAAACCGAGTATTATACGGCCTCGCTGTGGTTAATTGCCAATCAGTAGCTGTCAATCGGATCAACGTCGATACTCCAGCGTACCCTGCGTGCCTCAGGGTGTGCCTGCATCAGCCCGGTCAGCAGTGGCAACGCATGCTGCAGTGCGGGACGGTGCGGGCTTTGCATCAGCATCTGGGCGCGGAACAGGCCGGCACGCTTTTCCATTACCGCGGGAAAAGGGCCGATGCACTGCACGCCCTGGGGCAGCAGCTGTTGCTGTTGAGCAAGTTCACGCAGGCTGATCAGAAAGCTCTCGGCCAACCCCTGTCGGTTGGCTTCTGCTCGGATCAGGGCGTGATGGGAAAAGGGTGGCAGGTATCCGGCATGCCGCAGCCGCAACTCCTCACTGGCAAAGGCTTCATAGCCAGCGTGTACCAGCGTATTAAGCATGGGATGCTCTGCATGCAGGGTTTGCAGCACTACTTCGCCCGGGTGATCGGCGCGACCGGCACGGCCGGCGACCTGCAGAATTAACTGGGCGGTTTTTTCCATGCCACGAAAGTCCGCGCTGAACAGACCCGCATCCGCATCCAGCACTGCTACCAGCGTTACCTTGGGGAAATGATGCCCTTTGGCCAGCATCTGGGTGCCCACGAGAATACAGGGCTCGCCCTGATGTACCTGTTGCATGATTCGCTCCAGCGCGTGCTTGCGCTGAGTGCTGTCGCGATCAACCCGTAATACGGGGGTGTCGGGGAAGTGTACCTGCAGGCGGTCTTCTACCCTTTCGGTTCCGCTGCCGGCGGGTCGCAGCTGGCTGCTGCCGCACTGAGCGCAGGCGCGTGGAATGGGGGTTTGGCGGTCACAATGGTGACAATGCAGGTGAGGGGGCTGACGGTGCAGGGTCATGCGCGCATCGCAGCGGGTACAGTCGACCGGAGTACCACAGTCATGACAGATCAACGCCGGTGAAAAGCCGCGTCGGTTCAGGAACAGCAACACCTGGGTGCCCTGTTCGAGGTGTGATCGGATCTGGCTGATCAGCGCTGCCGAGAGGCCAGCGTCCAGCGTCTGCTGTCGAATGTCCAGCAGTTTGAATACGGGAGGGGTGGCATTGCCGGCACGACGTGTCAGGTGTAGATGCTGGTAGCGACCACTGCGTGTATTCTGCAGACTTTCCAGTGACGGAGTGGCGCTGCCCAGTACAACGGGGATCTTGAGCTGGTTAGCACGGAAAATCGCCAGGTCGCGGGCATGGTAGCGAAAGCCGTCCTGCTGCTTGAACGAGCTGTCATGCTCTTCGTCCACAATGATCAGGCCGGGACGGCTCAGGGGCGTGAAAATGGCTGAGCGCGTACCGATCAGAATGCGGGCGCTGCCTTCGCGTGCCCAAAGCCAGGCATCCAGGCGCTGGCGGTCGGTCATGCCGGAGTGCAGTGCCAGTACAGGCACCCGAAAACGCGCCTTGAAACGGGACAGTGTCTGTGGCGTCAGGCCGATCTCCGGCACCAGTACCAGTGCCTGCTGGCCGCGTTCAAGGCAAGATTGAATCGCCTGCAGATAGACCTCGGTCTTGCCTGAGCCGGTGACGCCCTCAAGCAACAGAGGGCTGAAACCCCGTGCCGCTCGAATGGCCTCAACCGCCTGTGCCTGCTCATCATGCAGCGTCAGGGGCGCTTCACGGATAACCCCGTCGGTGAGGTCAGCATGCGGCAGGTCCGGGTGATGTTCAAATGATTGTGCGAGTCCCTTCTGCTGCAGCGATTTGAGCAGTGCCGGATCACCGCCCTCGGCACGCAGAGCATCTGCGCTGATGCCACCGGGATGTTCCAACAGCAGTTGCAGCAGCTCTCGCTGGCGGAACGCGCGCGCAGTGATGGCCTCCAGTGTTGCATCAGGTGCGGTGTGCCACAGTGTCTGGTGCGCAAAACGTGCAGGTTGGCCCTGGCGCAGCAGTACCGGCAGGGCCTGTTGCAGCGCATCGCCAAGAGGGTGTTGATAGTAGCTGGCTGCCCAGCGTGTCAGAGCAAACAGATCATCACTGAATACAGGAGTCTGGTCCAGAACCTCGCTGACCGGCTTGAGTTTGTCGAGAGGGAATTCACTGGTGGTCTCGATCGAGACCAGAATGCCGATGGCCTCGCGCCGGCCAAAGGGGACCCGTACTCGGCAGCCTGGCTGAGCGGGGGGCTCATTCAGGGGCTGTCGGTAGTCGAACAGCCGGTGCAGAGGTGTTGGAATGGCGACGCGGTAGATCAAGATCTTGGTCCTGTCAGTGAAGGGTGTCGGTCGGCAATGCTATGGCCCCGAGTCTAGGGCTTTTGAGCGTTACAGGGAATGGTTGAACGGCATGCTCGAATTGGCTTGCTCGCAGTGGGTGGGCTGCGTATAATTTCGCGCCTTAACTGTAAGCATCGCGGTGCTCTTGTATTGGAGTGCTGACTATTAAATGTGCGGTGCCTGGCGTCAATGAATACGACCGGGTGGCGGCACGCCAATTTTATCGAGGTTCAAGATGAAAGCTGGTATCCATCCGGAATACAACGAAGTTACCATCACCTGCTCTTGTGGCAACGTGATGAACACCCGCTCTACCATGGGTCAGGACATGCTGGTCGACGTGTGCAGCCAGTGCCACCCGTTCTACACCGGCAAGCAGAAGGAAGCGACTTCCGGCGGCCGTGTTGACCGCTTCAAGAAGCGTTTCGGTGGTCGTGGCTTCAAGTCTTAATCGACTGCGCCAGCGTACATCAAAAAAGGCACTCCAGACGGGTGCCTTTTTTGTATCCGCGTTTTGGCTTTTGTTGTCTCCTGCGGTTTGGGCGCAATGCCCGCTGCTGCCGGGTGGTTTTGATGCTGAAGTCGTGCATGTGTACGACGGGGATACGGTTCGCCTGAAGTCAGGGCAGCGGGTGCGTCTTATCGGTATTGATACCCCTGAGGTCGGGCATGACGGGCGCCCTGATCAGCCCGGTGCACGTGAGGCCGGCCGTTGGCTGGAGCGGCGTGTAAAGGGTCAGCAGGTCTATCTTCTGCCCGGAGCAGAGCGTCATGATCGCTATGGCCGGCTACTTGCCCACCTTTATTGGCGTGATGAGCTGATAGCAGAAAAAATGCTGCAGCAGGGGCTGGGCTTTGCTTTGGCGGTGGGTGCCAATACCCGTCTTGCCAATTGTCTTTTCAGCGCAGAAACGCCTGCACGCGTTGCATCTGAAGGTGTGTGGCAGCGCGCGCCTCGTACCGCAATGGAAATTGATAAACCCGGTTTTGCACTGGTTATTGGGCGTATCAGCCGAATCACTCAAACACGAACCGGCTACTACATCGATTTGGATGATCACCTGGCTCTGTTTCTGCCGGAAAAGCTTGGGGTGGATCATGCGCGAATGCAGGTGGGTGACCGGATCGAAGCCCGTGGCTGGGTGCAGGATCGCCTGCAGCGGCAGAATCGGCTGAGTCATGGCCAGCAGCGCTGGCTGCTCAGAATTACCGCAGACCAGCACCTTCAGGCCAACTGAAGTCTATATTTGCATCGCCTAAAGTGCGGTTGTTGTCTATATGGCTTTTATATATGATGCAAGACCGTCTATTTACAACCTTAGTTGGAAACAGCAACCATGTCTCAAGATTTTAAACAAGCCGCCCTCGATTACCACGAGTTCCCTCGTCCGGGTAAGATCAGTGTAGAGCTTACCACCTCCGCTGAGACTTCCCGCGACCTTTCTCTGGCCTACTCCCCGGGTGTGGCCGAGCCTGTGCGTGAAATCGCGAAGGACCCTGATGCGGCTTACCGTTACACCGCCAAAGGCAACCTGGTTGCTGTTATTTCCAACGGTTCCGCCATTCTGGGGCTGGGTGATCTGGGACCTTTGGCCTCTAAGCCGGTCATGGAAGGCAAGGCGCTGCTGTTCAAGCGTTTTGCCGGTATTGACTCCATCGATATCGAAGTCGATGCGGAAAGCCCGCAGGCGTTCATCGATACTGTTGCGCGCATTGCCGAAACCTTCGGTGGCATCAACCTTGAAGACATCAAGGCGCCAGAGTGCTTCGAGATCGAGCGCGTATTGATCGAGCGCTGCAAGATTCCGGTTTTCCACGATGACCAGCACGGTACAGCGATCGTAACCGCTGCCGGCATGATCAACGCACTGGAGCTGGCCGGCAAGAAGCTGGCGGATGCGCAGATCGTGTGTCTGGGTGCCGGTGCTGCTGCCAGTGCCTGCATGAAGCTGCTGATCAATATGGGTGCCAAGGTCGAAAATATCTACATGATTGACCGTAAGGGTGTTATCCACTCGGGTCGTAATGATCTTACTCCTGAAAAGGCCGCTTTCGCGACCGAGACCGACAAGCGCACGCTGGAAGATGCCGTCACCGGCGCTGACGTATTTGTAGGCCTGTCTGGTCCGGACCTGTTATCACCGGAAAACCTGCTGAAGATGGCGGATAACCCGATCGTCTTCGCCTGTGCCAACCCGGATCCTGAAATCAAGCCGGATCTGGCACGCGCGACTCGCTCTGATGTGATCATGGCTACCGGTCGCTCCGACTACCCGAACCAGGTGAACAACGTGCTGGGCTTCCCGTTCATCTTCCGTGGCGCGCTGGACGTTCGTGCAACTGCCATCAACGAAGAGATGAAAGCGGCAGCCGTGCGTGCGCTGGCTGATCTGGCCAAGCAGCCGGTTCCGCAGGAAGTGCTGAATGCCTACAACCTTATGGAGATGGGATTCGGTCGTGAGTATATCCTGCCGAAGGCGACTGACCCGCGTCTGCTGGGTGCAATCTCCAGTGCGGTTGCCCAGGCCGCTGTCGACACAGGTGTTGCGCGTCTGCCGATGCCCTCGCACTACCCGATTCAGAGCGTGAAAGACATCTGATCACGGATTGAATACGGACATAAAAAAACCGCCAGTAGGCGGTTTTTTTATGTCCAATGCAGGCGTTGTTCTAATAGCCGAAGATGGCCTCGGTCGGTGGTGCCTGCATCTGCTGCTCAGGGCTGCGGGCTGTCTCTGAGGGAACATCTTCGGTGCGGAAGTATTCGCCAATGGCATTGTCCTGACCGGGCCAGGCACGCAGGCCGCTGGCCGGGTCTATGGCGATGCGTACAACGCCTTCGGGTGCCGCGGGAGGGCGGTCAGGCAGCCCGGCAAGTGCCTCTTCCATATAGTCGATCCAGATCGGCAGGGCAGTACTGCTGCCGTACTCGCCTCGCCCAAGAGGAGATGGCTGGTCAAAGCCAACCCAAACTGTTGTTACCAGGTCGGGGCTAAAACCGCTGAACCAGGTGTCCTTTTGCTCATTGGTAGTACCGGTTTTGCCTGCTAGGTCTGAGCGTTCCAGGACGCGAGCTCGCGTGCCAGTGCCACGTGTAATTACGTCGCGCATCACATCGTAGATCAGAAATGCATTGCGCTCGCTGATGACGCGAGGTGCAACAGGTGTGGGTGCGTTTGTAGAGCCCTGTGATGCTGCAGCAGGCATTGGCTCGGAGGTATCGGTCAAAACCGCTGTTGCAGTTGTGGCTTCGATGTTGGGTGCATCACAGTTGTGGCATACCGTTACGGGATTGGCCTGCTCCAGCACTTCGCCTTCGGCATTCTCGATTCTATCGATCAGATAGGGCTCTACCAGATAGCCGCCATTGGCAATGGCAGCATAACCGCGTGCAATCTGCAATGGAGTGGCGCTGGCGCTGCCAAGCGAGAGTGAGAGGTTGGCAGGCAGTTTATCGGGCTCGAAGCCGAACCTGAGCATGTATTCACGGGCCTGTTCGATACCCAGTGCGCGCATGATGCGAATCGATACCAGGTTGCGTGATCGGTACAGGGCTTCGCGCAGGCGCATGGGGCCGTTGAACTCGCCATTGTCATTTTCAGGGCGCCAGTTGCCTTCAAGGCTTACATCGTGAAACACGATAGGGGCATCATTGATGATGGAGGCGGGTGTGAAGCCGTTCTCAAGCGCAGCGGTATACAAGAAGGGCTTGATGCTGGAGCCTGGCTGGCGGTAGGCCTGAGTCGCGCGATTGAACTTGTTGTGATAGAAGCTGAAGCCGCCAACCAGTGAGCGTATGGCGCCATCCT
Source organism: Marinobacterium iners DSM 11526 (assembly GCF_900107855.1). GTDB lineage: Bacteria > Pseudomonadota > Gammaproteobacteria > Pseudomonadales > Balneatricaceae > Marinobacterium > Marinobacterium iners. Next base: position 105,549 of record NZ_FNRJ01000012.1, read on the forward strand.
GAGGGTTCAGGGCGACCAGAGCGCCTTGAACCTGCGGCATTTGGGTCAGGCGCAACGTGCCGTCGGTATCGGGCATCACGCGGATGATATCGCCTGCCGAAAGTACGTCGGTTGCCTTTTGGGGAGCCGGCCCGGTCCAGTGTACGCTGCGGAAAGGGCGTGCCCATTTGATGCCGTCCCATTTCAGTTCGGCCGGCTCGCCGCTACCCAGCAGCAGTTGAGCGGAGTTGTTCGTCACGGACTTGACCAATGCTGGCTCCAGGCCAGCAAAGGTGGGGTATTGGCGCAGCTGGTTGAGCTGGTCAGCTTCACTGCTGAGGCTGTCTAGATCCAGGCTGGCTTCAGCACCATGGTAGCCGTGACGATCGGTGTAGGCGAGGAGTCCCCGTCGCAGAGCATCAGTCGCTTCCTGTTGCTGGTGACTGTACACCGTTGTCCAGACGCGGTAGCCATCGGTATACAGTGCTTCGCCATACCGCTCAAACAGTTGCTGGCGTACCATCTCGGCAATATAGGGGGCATCAAGCTCGATATCGCTGCGGTGGTAGCGTGCATTGTCCACAAAGGCGATGGCTTCGGCGTGTCGTGTGCTGTCAATGTAGCCCAGCTCAAGCATTCGTCCCAGAATCCAGTCACGTCGGGTGGTTGCACGAGTAGAGTTGGTGATCGGGTTGAACGCGGAGGGAGCCTTGGGAAGGCCGGCAATCATGGCAAGCTGGGCCAAATTGAGCTGATCGATGCTTGAACCATAGTAGGTGTTGGCGGCTGCTTCGATGCCGTAGGTGCGGTGTCCCAGATAAATCTGGTTTACATAAAGTTCCATGATCTCCTGCTTGCTGAGCTTCGTTTCGATCTGCAGGGCCAATAGAATTTCGATAAACTTTCGTTTGAATGTCTGTTCGCGCGTGAGGAAGAAGTTTTTCGCCACCTGCATGGTGATGGTAGAGCCACCACTCTGTATGGAGCCTGTCGATGCCAGCTGGAAGGCGGCTCGGCTCAGGCCTTTGATGTCGATACCGAAGTGCTCGAAAAACCGTGCATCTTCAGCCGCCTGGAGGGCGTAAACAAAGTCGGTCGGAATCTGCTCGTAGCTGACAGGTACGCGTTTCTTCTCGCCGAATTCAGCGATCAGCTTGTCGTCTGCGGAGAAAATGCGCAACGGCGTTTGAAACTTTACGTCGCGTAAAGTTTGCACATCAGGCAATTGCGGACTGAAATAGTAGTAGACTCCAGCCAGTGTGGCAGCGCCAAGAAAGACGCCGATCAGAGACAGAGTTAGGGTCCATTTGAACAACCGGCTTAAAATTCGCATGCTAACCTTAAAAAAATGCGGTAAAAAAATAGAGCTGGGTCATTATATAGGTGTATGCCAGCTGGTCTACAGTAAACGGACAGTTTAAATTGTGCCCGAATCAGGCTACATTGTTGGCATTCGCAGGACTTCACCTGATTGATACAAGGAAAACGTCGTGCTCAGTATCTTCAAAAAAAAGGTTGCAGGTTGGGTTGGGGTGGATATTGGGTCCTCCTCTGTCAAGCTGGTCGCACTCACGAAACATGGACAGTCATATCAAATTGAAGGCTATGCGATAGTCTCATTGCCCCCAGCTTCTGTCGTTGATGGGAATGTTGAAGTGGTGGCGGATGTTTCAGATGCCATTGAAAGGGCTGTAAAACTTTGTGGCGTCAAGTTAAGTCATGCTGTCACGTCTGTTCCTGCTTCGGCTGTCATCACAAAGAAAATAGAGGTTAGCAAAGCTTTCTCTGGCCTCGAGCTTGAAGATCAGGTGAGAGTTGAGGCTGATCAGTTCATCCCCTACCCGCTCAACGAGGTCGCTTTGGATTTTGAAGCAACCGGAGATGCAGATAACTCTCCGGGGCTGCAGGAAGTCCTTTTGGTGGCGTGCCGCAAAAAAGATGTCGACAGTAGGGAAGATGCTATCAGCGGTGCAGGCTTGTCATGCGAAATTGTTGATATCGATACTTATGCAGTCGAGCGTGTCCTGCCATTTCTGGAGTCGACCCCCGCTGATGGCCAGATTACGGGTGTTATTGATATCGGAGCGGCAACTCTTACACTCAATGTGTTTCGCGGCGACAGGATTATCTATAACCGCGAGCAAGCGTTTGGTGGCAATGATTTGGTTAACCTGATACATCAAGTAAAAGGTCTTGGCCTTACCGAGGTTGAAAGGCTCTTGGCTACTGATGAGTTGGATCAGGAATCCAAGGAGTCTCTCATTGAGCCGTTCAAGTCTACAGTGGCACAGCAGGTATCCAGAGCCTTGCAGTTTTTCTATTCCTCTGGGGCAAGAGCCGGCCAGATCGGCAAGCTGTATTTGGCGGGAGGGACTTCACGTATTGAGTCGCTTGCCGAGGCTGTTGAGCAGGAAACCGGTTTGCCAACGAGGGTTGCTAATCCCTTTGAACAAATGGGGATCGTTTCCAAAGTTAATCCTTTGCGTTTGGAGAAAGACGCGCCTAGGCTCTTCAAGGCGTGTGGCTTGGCTCTGAGAAGCTTCGACGTTTAGCAACATAGGGACTTTGTATGGCGAAGATCAATCTGAGACCTTGGCGCGAGGAGCGCAATGAGAGGTTGCAGAAAAATTTTATTGGTAACCTGGTTGGATCTGGGTTGCTTGGCGTTCTTATGTTGGTTGCCTCTGCTCAATACTATGACATGCAGATCAGTCGCCAAGAGGCTCGTAATGCCTACATGAGTTCGGAAATTGCTGTCCTTGATCAAAAAATTAAGGAAATCCAGCAGCTAAGGGCAAAACGAGAGAGGCTTTTGGAGCGGTTGAATGTCATTCAGCAGCTTCAAGGTAACCGGCCTGTTATCGTGCGCAGTTTTGATGAGCTTGTCCGTGTGCTGCCTGATGATATCCACTATTCATCTCTATCCAGAGCTGGCGAAACAATCAATATCAAGGGGGAAGCCAAGGATAACAGCAATGTTTCCGATTTGATGCGTAGTCTTGACCAATCAATATGGTTCAAGGAACCGGATCTTAGTAAGGTTGATAACCTGGAAGGCACCATGAGGTTTGATATGAAGGCTGCTATGACCCGTCCCAATGCAGAGGAGGCAGGCAGGTGAGCTTTGATATGATCAAATCAGCTTTTGAAGGCTTTGATCCCAACGATGTTGATTTCAAAAAGGCGGGTAACTGGCCTATTGGGGTTAAGGTTCTTGCGTATTTTTTACCTGTGTTAATTGTCATGTTTGCCGGCTACTACTTCATTTTGAAGGATAAGCATGCGGAAGTTGAAAGCTTGCAGGCAAAAGAGTTCAGTCTGAAAGACGAATATCGAACAAAGGCTTTCCAGGTTGCCAGTCTTGAGGCGTTACGAAAGCAAATGGCCGATGTTGAAGGAAGATTTGCGGAGCTTCTCAGGCAGCTCCCAACACAAAAAGAAGTGCCAGGCCTGCTTGAAGATATCACTGAGATTGGGGAGTTGGCTGGTTTGAGGTTTGATTTAATAGAGCTTCAGCCCGAGAAGCGTGAGCAGTTTTACGTTGAACTACCCATCAAGGTGATCGTTCAGGGTAATTACCACCAGATGGCTGAGTTCGTCAGCGGGGTTGCAGCAATCAAACGTATTGTCACCCTGCATGATTTTACGTTGAGCCCCATGGAAGATACTGGCTCTTTGAGCATGGAAATTAGTGCGAAGACATACCGTTATGATGATAAGAACTGAAGTGCTTAAAATGGCGCGTTTCTGTCCGTTATTGCTGGTTGTGCTTGCCTCTGGGTGTGTATGGGTTGAAGGGACTGATGACCTTAAGCAGTACACCGAAGAACAAAAAGCAAAGCCCAGCGGGCGCATTGAGCCGTTGCCTGAGTTCAAGGCTTATGAAAGCTTTGTGTATGAAGGCAGTAGTTTGAGAGACCCTTTCAAGCCTCTTGCTCAAATCAGTGCTAATGACATTGAGTATGAAGATCAGGATGCACTGAAGCCTGATATGGAACGAGACAGAGAGTATCTTGAAACATTCTCTTTGGATGTGCTGGACATGGTAGGAACCATCACACATACAGGCGATACGGGTATTTGGGCCTTGATCAAGGATCCAAATGCTGAAGTCCACCAGGTGAGCGTCGGTGATTACTTGGGCAATGATTATGGGCAAATAGTTTCCGTGAGTGAGCGAAAGCTGGATTTGGTGGAAATTATCTCTAATGGGCGTGGGGGGTGGATGAAGCGTCCCCGTACACTGAGTCTTGAAGTGCAGGATTGATAAGGATGCAGACCGTGAATACATATAGACGGACCGAAACCGACCGGATGCTATCCGGATTCCAGACCCGTATCTGGCTCCTGTTGAGTGTGCTTGTACTGGTTCTTGTTGGCCGCACAGCTTTGGCCCAGGGCGCCGCGCTTAAGGATGCCTCTTTTGTCTCTTTGCCCGGCAGTAAAATTGAAGTAAGGCTTGACTTCGATGTTGCGCCTCCTGTGCCAAAGGCCTACATGATTGAAAACCCTCCACGTCTCGTGATGGATTTATGGGGTGCTCAAAATGGCATGGATACCAAAACGCTTTCAGTTAAGTCCGGCGATGTAGATGGTTTACATTTTGCCGAGTCTGGCGGTCGTCTTCGGATTGTTACGAGTCTTACCGGCTCAGCCGGTTACAAAACGTATAGTGAAAATAACAGCCTGTTTATTGAGATTGGTGGTCAGCCTGCCGACAGTGTAGTTGGTCAGATCTCTGCGTCTGATACTTCTGCTGGAGTCCCTCAGCAAGGGCCAAGGATGCCTGCCACAGAAGATGACCGTACGCGAGTGCGTGGAATCGACTTTCACCGCCTTGAGGGTGATCGGGGAAGAGTAACAATTGATTTGAGTGACTCTCAGGCGGGTCTCGATATTGTTGAAGAAGGAAATAACGTCGTTGTAAATCTATTGGGGGCGGGGCTTTCCAATGCATTGGAGCAACGTTTGGATGTTCAAGACTTTGCTACACCGGTTCTTTTTATAGACTCGATGGTGCGAGGTGAAAATGCCACTATTCTGATTAAACCTTCAGCCGAGCCTTATGACTATATGGCTTACCAAAGTGGTAATCAGTTGGTATTGGACTTCAAGCCTTTAACACGCCAGGAACAGGAGAATCAGCGTGATCTGTTCCCGTACACGGGGGAGAAGATCGACCTGAACTTCCAGAATGTAGAAATACGTACTGTATTGCAGATCATAGCGGAAGTGGCTGATAAAAATCTTGTGGTCAGTGATAATGTACAAGGTACAATTACCTTGCGACTAAAAAATGTCCCTTGGGATCAGGCCTTAGATATTGTCCTTAAAACCAAAGGGCTGGATAAGCGCGAAGCGGGAAATGTTTTGTTGGTAGGAACTGTTGATGAGATAGCTGCTCGAGAAACAGTTGAGATGCAAAGCCAGCAGCAAGAGCAGGAGCTTGCACCACTGGTAACCGATTTCATTCAAATTGACTACCGCAAAGCTTCTGACATAAAAGAACGCGTCATTGAAGCCAAGCTTTTGTCAGAACGCGGTTTTGTCATGGCAGATGATGAAACAAACACTCTTATGGTACGTGAGACAGCAAAGCAGGTACGTGAAATAAGAGATACCATCAAACGCTTTGATGTTGAAGTCGAGCAGATCATGGTACAGGCGCGACTTGTTACTGCAGAAGTTAAGGATACCAAGGAGCTTGGCATACGTTGGGGTGCCGGGGTTTTGACTGGTGGTGATAACCATGAACTCAAGATTAGTGGTTCTCCCAATGCTCCATCAACTCCTTATGTGGATACATCAGATAGAATTCCAGGCAATTTGATGGTTGATATGGGGGTAACACCACAGTCATCAATCGCATTTGGCTTTATCAATAATTCACTACTGTTGTCGGCAGAGTTGTCCGCACTTCAAACTGATAATAAAGTGGATATTCTGTCGCAACCTAAAGTGATGACGACAAATGGCAAAAAAGCCATTATCCAGGCGGGGCAAGAGATTCCAATTCAGAAAATTGAGGATGGAACTGTCTCAATCGAATATAAAGATGTTGTGCTGAAGCTTGAAGTGACGCCGCAAATAATACCAGGAGACAAAATCTCTCTGGAGATACTGATTAACAAGGATTCGTTGGGTGGGACTCTCTTTGAAAATATTATAATCAACAAGCAAGAGCTATCGACAACAGTGGTTGTTGGCGACGGCGAAACACTTGTGTTGGGTGGAATATTGGAGACTGAAACACGTAACAATACATCCAAAACTCCTTTGCTTGGTGATTTGCCTGTGGTTGGCGGGTTGTTCCGCAGTCGCTCAAATGATGCAGAAAAACGTGAGTTGCTTATCTTTATCACACCAAATATGATTCGTGAGTCTCTCACCAGACGATAAGAACAGAGCTGTAAAAATTTGAACGTTTTCCTTATTGGCCCTATGGGTGCTGGCAAAAGCACCATAGGGCGTTTGCTTTCTCAAGAGCTTGGGCTGGAATTTCACGATTCTGACCGTGAAATAGAGACGCGCTCCGGAACCAATATCCCGTGGATTTTCGATGTCGAAGGCGAAGAGGGCTTTCGTCAACGTGAAGAAACTGCCATTGATGAACTGACCCAGTTAGATGACATCATTCTGGCAACCGGTGGTGGTGCTGTCTTGCGTGAAGCTAACCGACGGAACCTGCAAAGCAGAGGCACTGTCGTTTACTTGCAGACATCAATTGAGCAGCAACTGGAACGTACTGCAAAAGACCGCAATCGTCCTCTTCTGCAGACAGAAAACCCGCGAGCTGTACTGGAGCAACTGATTGAAAAGCGTGACCCGCTTTACAGGGACTGCTGCGATCTGTTGATTCGTACTGATCGACGTCACCCACGTGGCGTGGTAAATGATATTATTCGTTTCCTGAAGCGACAGCAGCCGCTGAAAAAAATCTGATTCACTCTGTTTCCGGAGACTGTTCTCATGCAGACATTGACGGTCGATCTTGGCGTCCGCAGTTATCCCATTTTTATCGGCCAGGGTCTATTGCAGCAAAACCTGCTGCTACCGTATGTCAAAGGCCGCCAGGTGATGGTGGTCAGCAATGAGACTGTTGCTCCGCTGTATCTTGACACGTTATTGCAGCAGTTTCCGGGTAAACAGGTGGATAGCGTAATTCTGCCGGATGGTGAAGCATACAAGGATCTGCAGCATGTCAATCTGATCTTTGATGCGTTGCTCGAAAAGCGGCATAACCGAACAACTACACTGGTTGCGTTGGGCGGTGGTGTTGTGGGTGACATGACCGGTTTTGCGGCGGCAAGTTACCAGCGAGGCGTGAATTTTATCCAGGTGCCTACGACATTGCTGTCGCAGGTCGACTCGTCTGTTGGTGGCAAGACAGGCGTAAATCATCCACTTGGCAAAAACATGATCGGAGCTTTTCATCAGCCTCAGGCTGTGTTGGCGGCGACAGATGTACTCGGCAGTCTACCGGAGCGTGAACTGTCTGCCGGTCTGGCGGAAGTGATCAAGTACGGTTTGATTCATGATGCCAAATTTCTCGATTGGCTGGAGTCCGCCATGCCGGCGCTGCGAGCACGTGATCCTGAAGCGCTCGCGTATGCCATCTATCGCTCATGTGAAATCAAGGCCGAGATTGTAGCGCAGGATGAGCGAGAGTCAGGTATCAGGGCGCTGCTGAATCTTGGCCACACCTTCGGCCATGCCATCGAAACCGATCAAGGGTACGGTAACTGGTTACACGGTGAAGCGGTAGGGGCCGGGATGCTGATGGCCGCCAACCTTTCAGCTCGCGAGGGTTGGATAGGCGAAGCAGAGCTTACCCGTGTCGAACGCCTTCTGATAGCGGCAGGGTTGCCTGTCGCACCACCCGAAACGATGAGCTGTGAGCGATTTATAGAGCTGATGGCGGTGGACAAAAAGGTGATTGATGGAAACTTGCGTCTTGTTCTGTTGCAGCAGCTTGGACAGGGTGTCGTAACGGCTGACTTTGCTGCGAACAAACTTGAACAAACTCTGATCTGTGGCCAGTCACTGGGGCGGATCGGATAACAGGACAGGACGTCATGAGTATCCCGACCCATTACTACGAACCGGAATCTCGCCTGCAGCAGAGGGATAAGCTGCAACACTTGGTGCGCTTCTCCGATTTTGTCATGTTAATCATTGGTGAAAACGGTGTTGGTAAATCGGCCTTGCTTGAACAGCTTGTGCCTGATGATAACAGGACTTTGGGGCGTGCCGTCAGGCTACAGCTTGATGAAACAACTGATGTGACCAGTCTGCTGCAACAGTTGACGGGTGCTCTCGACTTTGAATCTGCAGCTGATAATCGACAGCGCCTGAAACAGATGCATGTGTTGGCGCGTCAACTGCGTGAAGATGGTTTGGCGTTGATCTTGTTGATAGACGATGCCGATTTTCTGACCAATAACGCACTTGAGCTGCTGGTGAACTTTGCTACCTTTGAAAAAGGGGTTCCGCCGCGAGTACTGCTGACCGGTACTACAGAGTTTGAAGAGCGCTTTCGGGGGCTCGGGTTGGCTGAACAGCTGGAAAGCCACCTGCATGTGGAAAGGCTTGAACCGTTCACCCCGGATGAGTCGGCCGATTTTGTCGAGTCCCTGTTACCTGACGGCATTGATCTGGGGAAGCGACAGTTTGCAGCGCTGATTGAGCGCTCGCAGGGATACCCGGGGCGGTTGCGTGAGCAGGTAATTGAGCTGCTGCGTAGCGGTCGTTTGAAATCTCCAGGCAGCAACCGGCTGCCTCTGCCGCCCAAGCATATCAGTGCGGCCATTCTGGTGCTTCTACTGGTGTTTGGTGTCGCTGTCTGGCAGTACCTTCCTGATGAGGATAGTACTCCAGTGGTGGCGGAGAGAATTACGCTTCCCCTGCCTGTAAGGCCGGAGCCTCAGCCGCGACTTGAGAATGCTCAGGAGTACCCGTCACCCGCTGCGCCAGATCGAGCATCAGAAAACACTGAATCAGTTACAGCAGTTGGCCCTGAAAGCCAAGTTGCGGCAATCGATGCAGAACAAGGTGGAGCTGATGTAAGTGTTGTCTCGGATGGATCGACTGTATCCGAGCCCCCGGCTCTGACGGAGCCCAGACCAGAGCCCAAGCCAGATCCAAAACCGGAACCCAAGCCAGAGCCAAAACCAGAGCCAAAACCAGAGCCAAAACCAGAGCCAAAACCACAAATCGTGGCTGAAACAGGTGGTGTGGCCAAGCAGTGGTTGAGAGAAGAGGAGTTGCTCGGTTGGCCGGAGCAGGGCTATACACTTCAAGTCATGGGTGCACGTGCTGAAACCAGTGTCAGAGACTTTATTCAGGCACAGGAACAGCCGCAGCGGTTCTATTATTTCCAGACGGTTTTCAAGGGTGCTCCCTGGCATGTAGTTGTATATGGTCAGTATGCTGACCGAGCGGCGGCAACCAACGCGGTGGCCAGCTTGCCGGAATCCCTGCGTAAACTCCGTCCCTGGGCGCGCTCGATTGCTGGGGTGAAAGCGGACATCCGCAAAAAATAATTCTGCAACAGGGTTGTATCCCTGTCCGGATTATAAGTGCACTAATCCGGTGCGTATAATGCAACTATTTTTGCTTTATTGCACCATCATGGTGCAATATTGACAACAATTCTCTTGAGTCCGGCCTCTTCCATAGGTAGAATTGCTTCCCCTTTTTGCCCACAATTTGATCAGCGGGAGAAAGGAAGTTAGATAACTTCTTGATTTAAAAGAGTTTTAGCGAGGTCGGCGTATGAATAAAGGTCTTTATCGCCACGGGGAGTTCAAGGATAACTGTGGTTTCGGCCTAATGGCCCATATGCAGGGTCAGGCCAGCCATGATCTGTTGGACAAGGCGATCCAGGCACTGGCGTGCATGACACACCGCGGAGGTATTGCTGCTGATGGCAAAACCGGCGATGGTTGTGGACTGCTGATGCAGAAACCAGATGGTTTTCTGCGAACCGTTGCTGCCGAAGAGCTGGGCGTCGAGCTGGGCGAACACTATGCAGTGGGGATGGTCTTTCTGTCTCCCGAGGCGCAGCAGGCGTCTGTAGCCCGCGAGCAACTTGGCTCAGCGCTGCAGGCCGAAGGGTTGCAAGTGTTGAGCTGGAGACAAGTCCCCACCAATGACAGCTGTCTTGGTCCTATCGCTAAAGATACACTTCCCCAGATCGAACAAGTTTTTATTCATCCCAACGGCAAAAGCCCGCGCGAGTTTGCAATCAGTCTTTTTACTGCTCGTCGCAAGGCTGAAATCGCACTTTCCGATGATCCCGATTTTTACATCTGCAGCTTGTCTGACAAGGTGCTTTCCTATAAAGGACTGATGATGCCGGTCGACCTGCCGGTGTTTTATCAGGACTTGAACGACCCACGCCTCGAAACGGCTATCTGTACCTATCACCAGCGTTTCTCAACCAACACCGCACCACGCTGGCCGCTGGCGCAACCGTTCCGGTTCCTGGCTCACAATGGTGAAATCAATACCATTGATGGCAACCGTAATTGGGCTCGTGCACGCCGTACCAAGTTCTCGACCGGGATGCTGCCGAACATCGAAGAGCTGCAGCCGATCGTCAATACCACTGGTTCCGACTCGTCCAGCATGGACAATATGCTGGAGTTTCTGTTGGTGGGTGGTATGGATCTGTACCGAGCCGTGCGCATGATCGTTCCGCCTGCCTGGCAGAATGTTGAAACCATGGACTCTGACCTACGTGCCTTCTATGACTTCCACTCCATGCACATGGAGCCGTGGGATGGTCCGGCTGGTATGGTCATGACTGATGGCCGCTATGCGGTGTGTATGCTCGATCGTAACGGCCTGCGTCCGTCACGCTGGGTTATGACACGCGATGGTTACATCTGTACGGCATCTGAAATCGGTGTTTTCGATTACAAGCCGGAAGATATTGTGGCTCAGGGCCGTGTCGGACCCGGTCAGATCTTGTCGATCGATACCCAGACAGGTGAAGTGCTGCATACGAAGGACGTTGACAACAAACTCAAGTCTGCGCAGCCCTACAAACAGTGGCTGAAGGAAAATGCCATTCGCCTGGAGCAGACCATGAGCTTCCAGGAAGAGTCGCAGTCGTTCCGCGAAATGTCGCCGGAAGAAACCAAGCAGCACATGAAAATGTATCAGGTCACCTTTGAAGAGCGTGACCAGATCCTGCGCCCACTGGGTGAGACCGGAATGGAAGCGGTTGGCTCCATGGGTGATGATAAGCCCATGGCCGTGCTGTCCAGCCGTATTCGTTCGCCTTATGACTACTTCCGTCAGCAATTTGCTCAGGTAACCAACCCGCCGATTGACCCTCTGCGTGAGGCGATCGTGATGTCGCTGGAGACATGTATAGGTGCTGAGCAGAACGTGTTCGAAGAAACACCCGAACATGCGCGTCGCCTGATTTTGACGACCCCGGTGTTGTCGGCGAGCAAGTTCCAGTTCATGCGCAAGTGCAAGCTGGATGGATTCGACTCGCTTGACCTGGATCTGCAGTATGATCCCGAGATCGGGCTTGAGCAGGCGTTGCGTGACCTGTGCGCCAAGGCCGAGGATGCCGCTCGCAACGGTGTCACACTGCTGGTACTGACTGATGCCTACCTGCAGCGCGGCCGGCTTCCGATTCATGCCGCTATGGCAACCGGTGCAGTGCATCACCACCTGGTCGAAAAAGGCTTGCGTTGCGAAACCAACCTTATTGTTGAGACCGGTACCGCACGTGACCCGCATCACTTTGCTGTACTGTTCGGTTTCGGTGCGACGGCGGTATATCCGTACCTGGCGTACCGCGTGCTGAACGATCTTTGTCGCACCGGTGAGCTGCCGCTGGAGCCGCTGCAGGCACATGAAAACTACCGCAAGGGTATTAACAAGGGTCTGTTGAAGATCCTGTCCAAGATGGGTATCTCCACCATCGCTTCTTACCGCGGCGCTCAGTTGTTTGAGGCGGTAGGCCTGTCCAGCGAAGTGGTCGACCTCTGTTTCCGGGGTGTGTGCAGTCGAATTGAAGGTGCTCGCTTCACGCACTTCCAGCAGGAGCAGGCGCTGTTGGCGCAGGAAGCCTGGAGTGCGCGTAAGCCGATTCAGCAGGGTGGTCTGCTCAAGTATGTCCATGGTGCCGAGTACCACGCCTACAACCCGGATGTGGTCAAAACCATCCATGAAGCGGTTACCACCGGTGACAAACATGCTTATGCACGTTACGCAGAATTGGTAAACCAACGTGGTGTTGCGACCCTGCGTGACCTGTTGGGCCTGAAGAAAGACCTGAAGCCCATCCCGCTGGATCAGGTCGAGCCAATCGAAAACATTTTCCCGCGCTTTGACAGTGCTGCCATGTCTCTGGGCGCACTGTCGCCGGAAGCGCATGAAGCGCTGGCGGTGGCGATGAACGAGCTGGGCGGTCGCTCCAACTCCGGCGAAGGCGGTGAAGACCCCGCTCGTCATGGCACCAACAAGCGCTCCAAAATCAAGCAGGTCGCATCCGGCCGTTTCGGTGTTACGCCGGAATATCTGATGAGCGCCGACGTGATGCAGATCAAGGTGGCCCAGGGTGCCAAGCCGGGTGAAGGTGGACAGCTGCCGGGCGGCAAGGTGAATGCCTTGATCGCGCGCCTGCGCTACTCCGTACCGGGCGTGACACTGATTTCTCCGCCTCCGCACCATGATATTTACTCGATCGAGGATCTGGCACAGCTGATCTTCGATCTGAAGCAGATCAATCCTGAGGGACTGGTCTCCGTCAAACTGGTCTCCCGTCCGGGTGTTGGTACCATCGCCTGCGGTGTGGCCAAGGCCTATGCAGACCTGATTACCATCTCCGGCTACGATGGCGGTACGGCGGCATCCCCGCTGACCTCCATTCATTACGCGGGATCACCCTGGGAGCTTGGCCTGGCCGATGCACAACAGGCACTGCGTGCCAACCACCTGCGTGGCAAGATCCGCTTGCAAACAGATGGTGGCCTTAAAACCGGCCTGGATGTGATCAAGGCCGCTATTCTGGGTGCGGAGAGCTTCGGTTTCGGTACCATGCCGATGGTCGCGCTGGGCTGTAAATATCTGCGTATCTGTCATTTGAACAACTGTGCGACTGGTGTCGCCACCCAGCGCAAGGATCTGCGGGACGAGCATTTCCGTGGCACCGTCGAGATGGTCAAAAACTTCTTCCGTTTTGTGGCGGAAGAGACTCGTCAGCTGATGGCTCAGGTTGGTGTGCGCAGCTTTGATGAATTGATCGGCCGTGTCGATCTGCTGGAAATTCTGCCGGGCGTGACCGACAAGCAGAACCATCTGGATCTGGGGCCCATCATCGGTACAGCCGGTGTGCCGGTCGAGTATCCACACACCTGTCAGCAGGCACGTAACGAGCCCTATGATCCGGGCAGCCTGAACACGCATATGCTGGAGTTGGCGCAGCAGGCGATTGAGAGTAAATCTGGCGGTGAGTGGACACTTCAGATCACCAACTGTGATCGCTCGGTAGGTGCGCGTACCTCCGGCCAGATTGCTCGTCATCACAGCAATCTGGGCATGGAAGACAAACCAGTCGTGTTCCGCTTCCGTGGTCATGCCGGCCAGTCTTTCGGCGTCTGGAATGCCGGTGGCCAGCATCTGTTGCTGGAAGGCGATGCCAACGACTACGTCGGCAAAGGTATGGCCGGTGGCAAGGTGGTAGTGCGTCCGTTTGCTGAAGCTACGTTCAAGTCCCAGGATACCGCCATTCTTGGCAACACCTGTCTGTATGGTGCAACAGGCGGCAAGCTGTTCGCGGCGGGCCGTGCCGGTGAGCGTTTCGGTGTGCGCAACTCCGGTTGTCATGCCGTAATTGAAGGTGCCGGTGATCACTGCTGTGAGTACATGACCGGGGGGATGGTGACGGTGCTGGGCGAGACCGGCTACAACTTCGGTGCCGGCATGACTGGCGGCTTCGCGTATGTACTGGATCGTGACAATACCTTTGTTGATAAGTACAACCACGAGCTGGTGGATATCCACCGGATTGCGACCGAGCAGATGGAGTCCTACAAGAACCACCTGCGGTCGGTAATTGAGGAGTTCACGGCTGAAACCGGCAGTGCTTGGGGTCAGGAGATTCTGGATAACTTCTATGACTATTGCGGCAAGTTCTGGCTGGTCAAGCCCAAGGCTGCAAGTCTGAATGATCTCCTGAACACAGTGCGTGTGCGTCCCGAGTAAGCACAGAGAAAGACTAACTGCGGTACCTGCCCCAGCGGCGGGTATCGGACGAGGTGGTAAAATGACTGACCGTCTGAAGAACGATTTTCAGTTTATTGACGTTGGCCGTCAGGGGCCGGAAAAAGTGCCGGCCGGTATTCGCAAACAGCAGTTTGCCGAGATTTATGAACCGTTCCAGCCCAGGGATGCCTCTTCCCAGGCGCACCGCTGCCTGGAGTGTGGCAACCCCTATTGTGAATGGAAGTGCCCGGTGCACAACTTTATCCCCAACTGGCTGAAGCTGGTGACCGAGGGGAACATCATGGAAGCGGTAGAGTTGAGTCATCAGACCAACTCGCTGCCGGAAGTGTGTGGCCGTGTATGTCCGCAGGACCGCCTGTGTGAAGGTGCCTGTACGCTGAATGACGGCTTTGGTGCCGTCACAATCGGCTCGGTAGAAAAATACATCACCGATACTGCCTTCGCCATGGGCTGGAAGCCTGACATGTCCAATGTCGAGTGGACCGACAAGAAGGTTGCCGTGATCGGTGCAGGCCCTGCCGGTATTGGCTGTGCCGACGTTCTGGTCCGTAACGGCGTTAAGCCGGTCGTGTTTGACCGCTACCCCGAGATTGGTGGCCTGCTGACCTTTGGTATTCCAGAGTTCAAGCTGGAAAAAAGTGTCATGAGCCGTCGCCGCCAGATCTTTGCAGAGATGGGTGTCGAGTTCCGCCTCAACACCGAGGTAGGGAAGGACGTGACCATGCAGCAGCTGATGGATGAGTACGACGCTGTTTTCATGGGTATGGGCACCTACACCTACATGAAAGGCGGTTTCCCCGGTGAGGATCTGGACGGTGTGCATGACGCGCTGCCGTTCCTGATCTCCAATGTGAATCACTGCCTTGGCTATGAGCAGGACCCGTCTGAATACATCAGTGTCAAGGGTCAGAAAGTGGTTGTGCTGGGTGGTGGTGATACCGCCATGGACTGTAACCGTACCTCTATCCGCCAGGGGGCCGAATCGGTCATCTGCGCCTACCGTCGTGACGAAGAGAACATGCCGGGCTCCAAGCGCGAAGTGGAAAATGCCCGCGAAGAGGGCGTCAAGTTCCTGTTCAACCGTCAGCCGGTTGAGGTCGTGGGCGAAAACGGCAAGGTTGTAGGCGTTAAAGTTGTGGCAACCCAGATGGGTGAGCCTGACGAAAACGGTCGTCGCCGCGCTGAAGTGGTACCGGGCTCTGAAGAAGTCCTGCCTGCTGATGCTGTGCTGGTTGCCTTCGGTTTCCGTCCGAGCCCGGCGCCCTGGTTTGCGGACTTCAGTATCGATCTGCACGAAGACGGTCGTATCAAAACAGTGGCTCAGCCGCAGGAAGTGGGTCGCTTCGCATTCCAGACCAGCAATGCCAAGGTGTTCGCCGGTGGTGACATGGTGCGAGGTTCTGACCTGGTCGTGACCGCGATTGATGAAGGCCGCAAGGCCGCCGAAGGTATTCTGGACTTCTTGGAGGTCTGATTATCTGACCTGCCACCCGTTGTTGGGTGGTGAGAGCATAAAAAAACCGGATGCTGTGATGGCATCCGGTTTTTTGCTTTTGTACCACAGGACAATAGAGAACTGTCGAACACAGACCTAGAGTAGGGTAATCGAAACTGGGTTTTAGTGGGGTATTGTCATGAGTACGGTGATAGGCAGTGTCAACGCCTTGGCAGGCAAGGTTGTAGCGGTTGATGCAAACGGCAATGAGCGGCTGTTAGCGCTTGGTGACGCGATTCTGGAAGGCGACCTGATCAGGCCTGCTCCGGATGCGCGGATTGAAATTGCTATCGACGGCATGGGTGACCCGATCGTGCTGGAAGGTAGCCAGAATTGGTTGGCTACAGCAGATACCTTCAGCCCGTCCCAAAACTATCCAGTTGACGAGTCAATTGCATCTGTTGATGCTATTCAGGCTGCCATTTTGGCTGGCCAGGACCCGACAGAAGTGCTTGAGCCTACGGCTGCTGGTGCGCCGGCTGCGGGTGGAACTGACGGTAATGAAGGGGCTGATTTTGTACAGCTGAGCAGGACTGCAGGTGAAACGACACCTGAAGCCGGGTACGAAACAATCGGGTTGAACTCTGATGTTTTGGAGCCTACAGAAGAGCCAGGCATTCTGCTTGCCGATGATGAGCCTCTTCCAGAGCCGGAACCAGAGCCTGAGCCGGAACCAGAGCCGGAGCCGGAACCAGAGCCTGAGCCGGAACCAGAGCCCGAGCCGGAACCAGAGCCAGAGCCTGAGCCGGAGCCGGAGCCGGAGCCTGAGCCTGAGCCTGAGCCTGAGCCTACAGTTGTTGAGTTGAGACTGTTCGCTGTTGTTGATGGTGAGTATGTAGCAGCGAATACAATTTATGAGCCAGGATACATTGGGGGACTTCCTATTGATCAGTTGCCGGGAGAGGGTAATGGCGACTCTGTGCAGCCTTCTTTTGAATTCCCAACAACGGGTCAGTATGTAGTACTCGCGTTTGACAGTAACGGAAACCAGTTAGCTATACAGCCTGGCGGCCAAGTCACAGTTAATATTGGCAATGTAGGCGATACTGCCTCGGCAGGGGATGATTACTCACCGTTTGGTGGGCAATCTGTGACAGTAGGTCAAGTGTTTGAGATTGATGCGCTGGATGATGCACTTGCTGACAACAATGAGACATTCAGTCTGATTTTGGGGGGCGATTGGACAAACCCCCAGGGCTATGACCTTGTTAACTACAGCTCTGATCAAGTAGTTACCACCATTGTCGACGAGACCGCTAACGACGATCCGCAGGACCCACCGACATACGAAGACAACGACGTTGCATACACCTTCCAGCTGTTTGGTCTGGATGCTGCAGGCAACTACGTATCCGCTAACAGCATCAATGAAGAAGGCGAGACCAGCGCGCAGTACATTGTGCTGGCGGTGGATGGCAGCGGCACCCCACTGGCTGATGGCGATCAGCCGAGCGGTACCGTAGAAGTCAGCTTCACCAACAACGGCACTACCACGGATGACGACTACACCGTGGCCGGCACCACCGTCACAGTGGGTACCGCGTTCAGCAGCACAGCCGTGGATGATGTG
>NZ_FNRJ01000028.1 GCF_900107855.1 Marinobacterium iners DSM 11526
TCACCGGCGAGGATGTCCGCAAGGCAGAAAAACAGTTAAACCTGAGGCCTCGCAAATGCCTCGGGTTCAGGCAGCCCGAAATTGTATTCCAGGAATACCTTCAGGCTGCATAGGCGGGTGTCGCACTTCGGAGTTGAATTCGCGTAGGCCTCCAGTCCTTAGTATTTTTTATGTATATATTTAATAGCCATTAACCAAACCAACCTTCCCCAGTAGCTTCTTTATATACTGGGCTTGCATTTTTATTTGTAAAATCGATCAATATTTCAAGAATTTTCGAAGGTTCTGTTCCTTTAGACTTCTCGGAATCGTAAAGCTCTTTTCTGGCTGTTTTAAATATAGCCGCGTCTCGATTAAAAGCAGCTTCAAAATCCTGGGTAACCAAGCGCCCAGAAGTTGCGAGCCTATGAGGACCATTCAGGTTTTCGCGGATAGACTCCAAACTAACAAACATGGTTGTTACCGAGTTCACCATCATGTTTGACATTTCGTCCGCAAAAGAAGAGTCTAAATTCCCCTCGTTAATGAGTCTCTGTTGGGCCTCGGTCCTGGGTGGTATTTCGTTCAGAGTGGAAGCATTCTCCACAAAGGTCTTTCCAGCACTGGAAATAGTCACTTGATCCGCATATTTTTCCACACTGGCACCCGTGGCGGGCAATACATTGCCGCTTTGCTTACCACCTACGGATGATTGAATGTCATTGTAGGTCAATACGTTATAGCCGGGCTGAATGATCATATCGCGCTCCTTGCAAGTAATCTTAACGTTTACGAAGCACAATCCATGCCAGAATCCTTACGGATAAAGGAAATACCGTGAATTCGCTGAGTCGCTTTTTTACTAACTAATCTCTCCCTTTTATCTTCAGCTTCTACTGTCTGAAAGGGCCAGCAAGCACTGACCCTCTCCATGCCCGCACCTCAGACATCAGTTTGCTCAGCCAAAGCAAGGGCGTCATCCAACTCAACGCCCAAATAGCGGACAGTGCTATCCAGCTTCGAATGACCGAGTAGTAGCTGGACTGCCCTCAGGTCATGTGTACGCCTGTATATCAGAGTGGGTTTGGTTCTTCTCATCGTGTGTGTGCCGTAGTCACAGACATCCAAACCAACACTTGTAACCCACTGATCAACGATGCGGGCATACTGTCGTGTAGTCAGAGGGCGGTTGGGAACGACCCTAATGGGGAACAGAAAGTCATTGCTTATTAGCCGTTTTTGGCCGATCCAGTCGCGTAGAGACTTCCGGGTCTCCTCCGTGATTTCGAACTGTACTGGTTTACTTGTTTTCTTTTGGATGATGATGGCTCTACTCTGGATCATTGTACCGTGGCTGATATCTTTGACTTTGAGATTCATCAAGTCACAACCACGCAGCTTACTATCGATCGTGAGGTTGAACATCGCCAGGTCTCGGGTTTTGCCGGAAAGTTCAAGACGTATCCGAATGCCCCAAATCTCTTTAAATTTCAGAGGGCGCTTTTGGCCTAACAGTTTACCCTTGTTCCAGGGTGGGTTCAGATGCTCTGCATCAATACCGTTTTCGATCATTGTTCTATCCTCTTCAGCTAGGGAGGATAAGTATTGATCAGGCCGTAGGGCTTCGCCGAAGCGCACGTTTTACCACTGGATACTTGCCGAAGTGTAAGGAAGCCTCTTTCCGCATATGGCAGAGGCCGGCGGCAGGCATAAAGTGGCTAAAGTGCTGCTTTTATGCCTGATCTACTAGCTAATTGTTGACACCCTTTCACACCATGTGAACTACCGTCCAGGGAGATGTGCATTGATACAGTTGATAACGGCAAATGTCTTATGGATTGAACCTATCCACGACGTATTTGAACACCAGTGTACTCATTCACATTTTGACCGTGCTATTCCAAACGCCAGAGCCGCAACTATTGCACAGAATATAAGGACTAGATCTAGTCGCTGGCTAACGCCAGCAGCAACTAGGCCTATTCCGAGAAGTACGTAGTAGAGCAGACTCAAAATGGCACCAGCTGTGCCTAGTTGGCCTGTATAGTTGCGTAAGGCGTTGGCTAGGATATTCGGGATTGCAATCGCATAGGCCAAGGAAACGAATACCATACCAATGAGGAAGGCTTGGCTGGTGCTAAGTAGAGCCAGAAGGCACGCCCCAAATGACAGCAGCATGACTCCGATTTTGATTAACTTTCTAGTGCTTATTCTTTTTTGAAGTAATAGGGAGTTTAGGGCCGCACCTAAAAGAGAGGCCGCAGCCAACAAAAACCCACTCTCACCGAATTCAAACCAACGGGTTTCCAGCCGTTCGAACAGGAAGGGAGCAAGCTGGTAATACCCAAATATAGCGAGGTTGAAAACCGCGATTAGCAACGCATTTCGCCAGACTTCGCCATCCGATAGCATATCTCTGAAAGTTGGAATAAATAGTGCAGATGCAGTTTCGGTCGGCCTTGTTTCGGGCCAAAAAGCAAGGCTCAGGGAGAGAAGCGTGATTGCAAGCAAACCAAGTCCTGCGAACATCCCTTTGTGGCCCGCATAGGCGGCGATCTCTTGACCAAGAAGCATGCCGATGGCTGGGCTAACTGCCAGAGCAACTCCGAGTACCGAGAATACACGTGCAAGGTCAGGTGCTGGATAGCTGTCGCGTAGTGCTGTTTGTGTGATGATCGAACCAACTGCCGCACCAAACGCCGAAATAAATCGGGCGAGCATAAGTTGCTCAAAATCTCCGGCTGTCATAGCCCACCCAGAGCCAAGTACGAAAATTGCTAACCCGGCAAGTAATGTGGGACGCCGGCCAGCAAGGTCGCTGAGCCGCCCCCAAAACACGACCCCTAATGCAAAAGCGATAAACCATAGTGATAGTGTCTGCCCAGCTTCTTCGGGGGTAACACGATACGCTGACGCAATGAGTGGTAGGGATGGGCTATAGATCGTTTCCACGATCTGAGGAAAGCTTAGAAGGAAAATTACAAGCGCGAAGGGGGGACGACGGAACATGATAGTACTCGGATGTTGTTTGTTTCCGAGACTCTATCGAGTTGATGCCATGACGTTCGTAAATATAATGACAATAAACATAGAAAATAAGACAAGGTTTAATATTCTATGGCTTGGTTGGTACCTTCGGTCCCCTTTGATGTCGATGAACTCACGCAGCCTGTCGTTGGCATTGCTTCGCGCCTAGTGCAGCATGATTCAGGTTGGCACAGCCATGGTCGGGGGCAGCTCCTTTTTACTTTTGCCGGCTCGCTTCGGATCAGGCTTCCTAACGCGACCTCAATCCTTCCACCGATCCGGGTGGCATGGATCCCGCCAGGAACGCCTCATCAAGTGACGATTCGTAGTGAAGTCGAATATCGATCAATCTATATCGATGGAACTAACATCACTTCACCTTTCGCAGGAGCAGCTATCGTAACAATGACTCCTCTGCTGCGAGAGGTGTTCGAACGTATTAGTTTGCAGCCTTTCGATACCGACTGGTCAGAGGGGAGTGCCCGCAATTTACTAGCCGTCTGCCTGGATGAACTCGCAACGGCGCGACATGAGCCCATGTTTTTAAAAGTTCCATCCGATCCACGTCTCTCAAGTCTGGCCCTCGAAGAGCTCCCACCAGAGTTGAAGATCCTGTCACTTCAGACAGGGGCAAGCGCCCGAACGATCACCCGAATATTTCGTCGTGAGACAGGGATGACTTACCAGGCATGGCGACAAAACTGGCGCCTGTTGAGAGCCGTGGGCTTGCTTGCCTCGGGCCATAGTGTCACTTATGTGGCATTCGAGCTCGGGTTCGCCAGCGATAGCGCCTTCATTGCTTTCTTCCGGCAGCTTACAGGCGAAACCCCAAGACGATATATCCATGGTGAGAAGTAAATTTTGATAACGATCACCATGAATTCACACGGTCATTCTTTATTGGCTCCGCAGACCCGGAAAAGGTTTTAGCCGGTTAGCGTTACGGAGACATGCTGCCTACTTTCTAACGCACGATGCTCCCCACAGTCTCAGGTCCGCTTTGGGCCAACGTCGGTCGAAACGTTTGATCCTCCAACTCGTCTACCTTGGGTCGGACAAGACTTTTATCGAGGGTGTTCAAAATTCTGTGTCAGCCAACCAGCCTTATAGGCTGATGTGATGTTCCAAGCGCCCTGGGAAGTGGATGGCCATCTGTGACAGCGTCAAGTTCCAGTTCTGCACGGGGTGCGTCCAGCGCTCAGAGGCCTTGAGTATACCGGCATAGAGCAGCTTGAGTAAGCTGTTCTCATTGGCGAAGCCGCCCCCAGTTGCAGAGGAATCCACAGCGGCTGAAACACCCCACCCCGACCGATAATCACTGCTGACATAGCTGCTAGCCCATGATTCTGTACTTATATACAGTATAATATCGCTCACCGGAGAGCTGTCCAGTGAAGATTCACTCACTTGTCATAACACCCTCTTGTGCAGCGCAGCAGACGTCACTATAATACTAATGTCTAACACACAAAGCTTGGGGAGTGTTGTTATGAAATTTAATCAATACACCGGTATTCCAAATGATGATCGCCGCATCCAGCAGGAGCTGATCGCCATGGGATATGCAGATCAGCCCTACAAGGCGGAGTCCGGCGCACTGTCGAAGCTGCTGTCTCAGACCGCAGAGTTTCTGACCTGGATGCGCTGGAAGGGTGAAGTTGGCGTATACGGGTGCCGTATCGGGGCAGACGCTGCCCGCCGGGTGGAGGCAGTAACGGCTGCCTGATCCTGACACTTCGGTGTTTTTCCTTATCTGTTGTTTGTTGTTATTCCATCCGCTCCGGCTTGCCTGGGCGGATTTTTTTTGCCCGTCTATACTGAATTGACCTGCGACAGTATGCCGCAGGTTGTCAAAGCGCTACGTTGTGTATACTTTATAAGTAATATACTTATTATTAAAAGTAATAACGGAGGCGCAACCATGCACCCCTTTAAGGCTTCAGTACCTCAAAATCCCGGACGCCGCCGAATTCTGCAGATGGGGGCAGGCGCAACCGCTCTGTCTGCTCTGCCCTTCGGCTCAGCCTTTGCTCGTCAGGGCAGCAATGCACGCATCGTCATTCTTGGTGCTGGAGCTGCAGGCACCGCCATTGCCAATCGCCTCAACAACTCGCTTTCAGGCGCCAAAATCACCATCGCAGGTGAACGTCAACAACACCTGTACCAGCCCGGTTACACCTTGATCGCGTCAGGCCTCTGGCCCACTGATAAGGTCGCAACCAGTACCGCTGAATGGCTGCCATCCGGTGTCAGCTGGATTCCTTCTGATGTCAGCGAGTTCATGCCAGACCAACGCAAGGTCAAACTGACAAATGGTCAGGTACTGGAATATGACCTGCTGGTCATCGCCACTGGCTGCCAGTTGAACTACACCGATATTGAGGGCATGAGTACTGACCTTATCGGCCAAAAGGGTATCGGTAGCGTCTACGCCAGCCCTGCTGCGGCCAGTGCCACCAACACCCAGATCGAGTCACTGATCAGCAAAGGGTCGGGACGCGCCATTTTTACCCTCAGCAATACCGCCATCAAATGTGCTGGCGCCCCACTGAAAATGACGTTTACCACCCTGTCACGACTGGAGGATACCGGCAAGCGTGACCAATTCCAGGTGGACTTCTTTACTCCATTCCAGAACCGCGTGTTTTCAGTACCTGTATACAACGATTTCGTGCTGAACCGCTGGCAGGAGCAACAGGTCGGCCTCCACGATCAGCGCACGCTGCTCGGTATTGATGCGAGCAGCAAAACTGCATTGTTCTCGTCAGCAGATGGCCAGACAAAACGGGAATCGTATGACTTTATCCATGTCGTTCCTCCAATGAGCGCACCGGATGCAGTACGCCAGAGTGAACTGGCCTGGCAGGAAGGACCCATGGCCAATCAGTGGCTTGAGATTGACCAGTACAATCTGCAACACCGCCGCTACCCCGAGATTTTCGGTGTCGGCGATGTTATCGGCACTCCCTTCGGCAAAACGGCCGCCAGTGTGAAGAAACAGGCTCCCGTAGCAGAGGCAAATATTCTGTCCTATCTGGCGGGCCAGCCCCTGCTGGCGAAGTATGACGGCTACACCTCCTGCCCACTGATCACTTCAATTGGCCGTGCCGTGCTGGCCGAGTTCGGTTATGGCGGCAAACTGATGCCATCCTTCCCCTTCATCAGCCCGACCGAAGAGTCCTGGGCGGTGTGGGTAATGAAGGAAAAAATGCTGCAGCCGGCGTATTACGCCATGCTCAACGGACAGGTGTAGGAGGCAACAATGACTTTTGAAGGCGTCATCACGATTATTCTTTACTCGCTCAAGCCTTACTGGTGGTTATTGGTGCTTCTGCTGGTACCGCTGGTACTGACTCAGCTGTCAGGCTGGAAAAAGCATGGACCAAGACCCGGCTTCCTATACTTGCTGTGTGTCGTTGTAGGCATTGGAGCTGCACTGGTGGCCCCCGCACTGACAATGTCAAAACTGAGCTATGTTGCGACAACAACCGATTGGCTGTCGCTGCTGGCCGTTGCTGTCGGGGCAGCCATTTACTGCTTCCTTCTGCTCAGCCCGGTACTGCGCCGAGCTTCCTGAAAACGATCAGCTTGAAACCTGAAACTACCCGGAATCCATCCGGGTAGTTTCTGCGTACCCCAGACTGAATAATTGTCGATGAGGTATGCATGTCCCCCCCTGCCTGCGCCTGATTCTGGGCGACCAGTTAACATCTCCAGCCTCAGGGATATGGCCCCTGAGCAGGATATGATTCTGATGTGTGAACTGGCCACCGAAGCCACCTATGTTCACCACCACAAGCAGAAGCTGGTATTGGTGCTGTCTGCCATGCGTCACTTTGCCCGTGAGTTGCGCCAGCAGGGCTTCAAGGTGCATTACGTTACGCTGGATGCACAGGACAACAGCGGCAGCTTCTTCAGCGAAATTGAATCCGTACTGGCTCGCTCAGGCTGCCAACATGTAGTACTGACGGAACCGGCCGAGTATCGCCTTCAGGACCAGTTCCGACATTGGCAGCAGCAACACCCGCAATGGCAGATTGATATTTGCGAGGATGATCGTTTTCTTTGTAGCCATGGCAGCTTCCGACGCTGGGCTCAAGACCGCAAACAGCTGCGAATGGAATATTTCTATCGCCAGTTACGCCAGGAATACGGCATTTTGATGGAACAGGGCCAACCGGCTGGCGGGCAATGGAATTTCGACCGGGAAAACCGCAAGCCGCTGCCGGCCAATAAAGTCATGCCGACACAACCTCAGTTCATGCCTGATGAGATCACGCTGGATGTCATCAAACTTGTTGAAAGTCGCTTCGGGCAGCACTTCGGGTCTCTTGAGTCGTTCCACCATGCCGTCACACGGGAACAGGCCCTGCTGCAACTATCACATTTTCTGGACAGCTCACTCCCCCTGTTTGGCGACTACCAGGATGCCATGCGTCAAGACGAGCCCTGGCTGTACCACTCTTTGCTCAGCACCAGCATCAACCTGGGATTGCTCAATCCACTGGAAGTGATTCAGGCGGCACAGGAGCGATGGCAGCAGGGGCAGGCTCCCTTGAATGCCGTTGAAGGTTTCATTCGCCAGATTATGGGTTGGCGTGAGTATGTTCGGGGCTTGTACTGGCTATATATGCCCGAATATGCCAGCCGCAATTACCTGAATGCCTACCGCTCGTTGCCCTCGTTTTTCTGGAGTGCCGACACCGATTTGAACTGTTTGCAGCAGTGCATTTCACAAACACGTGACTACGCCTACGCACACCATATTCAGCGTTTGATGGTGATCGGCAATTTCGCTCTGCTCGCCGGGCTTGACCCAGAGCAGGTCAGCCGCTGGTATCTGGAAGTCTATGCCGATGCCTGCCCATTCAACTGCCTGTATTGGGACTTTATGGCGAGGCATGAGTCATTGCTGAGCCAAAATCCGCGACTTGGACTGACCTACCGGCAGCTGCACAAAATGGATGAAGAGCAACAACAGGTGCTGCAGCAAAGTGCCCGTATATTTCTGAAGTCACTCGATCAGACAGACTAGCGCAGCAGCACCCCTAGAGAGCCTTCCGGCAGTTCGGACAACGGCATGCGCCGGAAAGTTTTCAATTGGCTTTGGCGCAGTTTTTCCACCGCTTCAAGTGGCAGGCGGTCTGTCAGACGCAGGTAGCGATCCACCATTTTGAGGCGCTCGTCTCGTTTGGCTTCCTGATCGCGCGCGATCTCAAGAAACAGCTGTGCCAGATTAAGCAAGGCCGGCACATTGCCGGGATCATATTCGATGGCAAGACCAAAATAGCGGATCGCCTGAGATCCCTTGCCGGCCAGGTAGTGTTTGACCCCAAGCCGATTGACCTTGTCGCTCATCTCCGGGTCTCGACGAACCTGACGAGGCGCCTCTCTGGCCGAATCGTGCTCTGGTTCCGGTTCCAGCACAGGTACCGGATCGCCCGACAGGGTCAGACGCTCGCGTTCAAGCTGCAAAGGCTGACTGAGAGCAGCATTTCGGCGCTGGGCCTCCTCACTCAACCGCCGAGCCTCTTCCTGATCGCCTATATCCTCGCTTGCTTGAGCCCGCAACAGGGCTGTTCTGACCTTCAGCGCAGGATCCTTGGAAAAGTTGTATTCGGCATTGTTCAGAATGGAGTCCATATCATTGCGCAGCTCGATCTGGCGCCGCGAATCTGCACTTTTCATTTCGAGCCGCCTGATGTTCGCCAACCGCAGGTAGGGCTCCGGTGAGCGGTAGCAGCTGCGCCGACCCAACACGATCGATTTTCGGTAAGCACCTTCGGCCAGTTCAAGCACACGAGTCTGGGTCGCAACCCGCCCCAGCTCCATCTGCCGAGGAATACCCAGCGGAGCCTTGGCGGTCGCAA
Source organism: Marinobacterium iners DSM 11526 (assembly GCF_900107855.1). Taxonomy (GTDB): domain Bacteria; phylum Pseudomonadota; class Gammaproteobacteria; order Pseudomonadales; family Balneatricaceae; genus Marinobacterium; species Marinobacterium iners. The sequence continues at coordinate 8,877 of NZ_FNRJ01000028.1, forward strand.
CTTTAAGTGTCTCTCGCGCCTGTTCCAGATCACCGTTCTTTTCATGCACTTGAGCGCGCAGATCATATGCCGCGATCAGCAGTGGATAACTCTCGATCAAACTGTCGAGTAAATCTCCTGCTTCACTCAGCCTCTGCATTCCGATTAATGCCTGCGCCATGCACAGCCCCGTATCCTTGTCGGGATCTTGCCAGAAAATCGGTTCGAGCACCTCATAGGCCTCATCCGCTCGACCCAGCTGAGTCAAGAGGTTGGCTTTGATACGACGTGCATAGTCAATGTTGGGATCATGCCGAGGGATGTCATCGCAGGCCAGGACAGCACCCTCAAGGTCGCCCACCTCAATCGACTGCTCTACCGGCTTCAGCACCTGTTTGCGCAGCACCAGCTGATCGAGCCGACTCTTGAGCTCATCAATGGAAAAAGGGCGTGTCAGCAGGTCATCAGGCCGACTGTCGATGGCGTGAAGCACCACCTCCTGTGAGGCATCACTGGTCATGAAGATCCAGCCAGCTGTAGGACGGATATAACCGAGAAAGCGAGCTTCCTCAAGCAGCTGCATACCCGTCACGGCGTCACTGCTGTTATGACCAAGCAGGATAATATCGAATTGTTCCTCCTCGATCAGCTGCAACACTTTTTCGTTCACGGTGGTTGCTTTCAGGTTTCTGACGCCGAGCTCACGCAGCATGTAGTAGATCGTAGAGCGCAGGTTACCGCTGCTGTCGATCAGCAAAACGTTCTTGTCAGAGTAATCTACCTTGCGTGAAGCCACCGTGGCCTATCCACCCTATGCCAAACACTGTGTACCGACACACAAGGGCCGGCAATCAGCAATGAGTATACAGGGCATGGGCACACGCAAGAAGTATTCACGCAATGAGGAGGGGGATAAAAAAACACCGAGCGTTGGGTGAGAACACTCGGTGCAGAAGACAGTTCTATGCTGTGTGGACACTATAAAGAACCTGATGATGGCACGGCATGACATCGATCAATAGTTGGGTTAACCGCAGGATAAAGACCGTCTTAAGACCAAGGCCTAAGCCTCTCGGGACGCCTTTTCCTCTAGAATGTTGACAGTAGAGGAGTATGCTAAAGCCATGACAACAGCATTTATCACCCACAAGGACTGCATGCTGCACAATATGGGACCGGAACACCCGGAGAGTCCCATGCGGCTGGTTGCCATTGACAAGGTACTGCAACGCACCGGGTTGCTGGATCAGCTGGATCAGCTGACCGCTGTTGAGGTAACTGAAGAGCAGATATTACTCGCACACCACCACCTGCACCAGAAGCGGCTGGAAATGAAAGTGCCGGACTCGGGCGTGGTCTATACCGATGACGATACGGCCCTGTGTCCAGATTCTCTGAAGGCGGCAAGCCTGGCTGCCGGTGGCGTCATTCTTGCGACCAATCGCGTCCTGAGCGGTAAGGCCGAAAACGCATTTTGTGCGGTCCGCCCGCCGGGCCATCACGCCGAATACAATCTGGCCATGGGCTTCTGCTTCTATAACAACATTGCCATCGGCGCTGCCCACGCACTGCAGCAAGCAGGCATAGAACGAGTGGCCATTCTCGATTTCGACGTACATCACTGCAACGGTACTGTCGATATTTTCAAAGACCGCCCGGAAGTGCTGGTCTGTTCGACGTTCCAGCACCCCTACTACCCGGAGCGCTATCACGAAATCGATCGAGCCAACATCATCAACTGCCCAATACCGGCTCACAGCGATCCAAGTCTGTTTCATGATGCCATTGAAAAGTGCTGGCTGCCGGCACTTGAGGCGCACAAGCCCGACATGATCTTTATCTCGGCAGGCTTTGATGCCCACAAGGAAGACCCGATGGCAGACCTGAATCTGGATGAAGAGGATTACCGCTGGGTCACTCAGAAAATAAAAGCGTTTGCCGACCGCCACTGTCAGGGCCGAATCGTGTCTGTCCTTGAGGGCGGATATAACCCGGTGCCGCTAGCCTTCAGTGTACAGGCACACTTGGAAGTACTGGCCGGATTTTCAGAAGGCTGACGCCAGACACGACACTCGCACAAACAAAAAAGGCTGCCGATAGGCAGCCTTTTTTGGTATGTCACAGACAATTGTCAGCCGACAAACTTGATCATCACACCTGCCGCAACCGCCGAGCCGATAACACCGGCCACGTTCGGCCCCATGGCGTGCATCAGAAGGAAGTTCTGCGGGTTGGCTTCGAGGCCAAGCTTGTTGGAAACACGCGCCGCCATCGGCACCGCCGAGACGCCGGCAGAACCGATCAACGGATTGATGGCATTGCCGCCCTGCAGCTTGTTCATCAGCTTGGCCATCAACACACCCGCTGCCGTACCGATACCGAAGGCCACGATACCCAACACCAGAATACCCAGCGTCTGCATATCCAGGAATTTGTCAGCCGACAGTTTGGAGCCAACAGACAGACCCAGGAAGATGGTCACGATGTTTATCAGAGCGTTTTGCGCAGTATCGCTCAGACGATCAACCACGCCACACTCACGCATCAGGTTACCGAAGCAGAACATACCCAACAGTGGTGCAGCATCCGGCAGCAGCAACGCGACCAGAATCAGCAGCAGAATCGGGAACAGAATCTTCTCGGTCTTGGATACATGACGCAGCTGGCTCATGCTGATCTTGCGCTCGGCCTCAGTGGTCAACGCACGCATGATTGGCGGCTGGATCATCGGTACCAATGCCATGTAGGAGTATGCCGCGACCGCAATGGCGCCCAGCAAGTGGGGCGACAACATGCTGGCAACATAGATCGCAGTCGGGCCGTCAGCGCCACCAATGATACCGATGGCCGCCGCATCCTGAATGCTGAAGTCCATAATGCCGAAGGCACTCAGGGCAACAGCACCCAGAACGGTTGCAAAGATGCCGAACTGCGCGGCAGCACCCAGAAAGAGTGTGCGCGGATTTGCCAGCAGCGGACCGAAGTCGGTCATGGCACCAACACCCATGAAAATCAGCAGCGGTGCCGCACCCGATGCAATTGCGATGCTGTAAAAGTTGTACAACATGCCATTGCTATAACCGGCATCCTGGGCAACCAGACTCGCAGCCGCATGAACGCTTGCATTGGAGCTGTGATACGCCTCAGTGATCGCGTGTGGATCGTTACCGGCCACACCCAGCACGGAAGCAAGCTCACTCAGCACATGCGGTTTGGCAAAGTGAATTGCGTTCTCGACCGCCGAGAATGCCATACCGGCTTCTGGAATATTCGCCAGAATGCCGCCGAAGCCGATCGGAACCAGCAGGAGCGGCTCAAAGTTCTTGCGGATCGCAAGATAGAGCAGCACCAGGCCGATGACTATCATCGTCAGCTGACCAACAGAGATATTGTATATCCCCGAGGCCTGCCAGAGTTCAATCAGGTTATCCATGCGGTACCACCTCAGGCCAGAGTCAGCAGGGAATCACCGACCTGAACGGCATCACCCTCTTTGACATCAACTGACACAACGGTACCGGCACGCGCAGCACGTACTTCGGTTTCCATCTTCATCGCTTCCAGGATCACCAGCACGTCGCCTTCCTGAACCGCCTGACCGGCAGCTACCTGAACTTTCCAGATGTTACCTGCCAGCGGTGCTGGAACCGGCTCACCTGAACCGGCAGCGGGAGCAGCTGCAGGAGCCGCTGCAGCGGGAGCAGCCGAAACGGAAGAGATGTCACCGCCTTCGGTAACCTGAACAACATAATTCTGGCCGTTGACGTTGATGGTATAAACTTCGGGACCGTTGTTTTTCTTGGCTGCCATGGGTTGTGCGTCCTCAAGCGTGGGTACAGGTTCAAAGGCGTCAGGGTTGCCGCGGTTTTCAAGGAATTTCAGACCGATCTGAGGGAACAGTGCATAGGTGAGTACGTCATCAATTTCGTGCTCGCCCTGCTCCAGCTTGATCCCCTTGTCGGTAGCAATCTGCTTCAGTTCGGTGGTCAGCTTGTCCATTTCCGACTCAAGCATATCGGCCGGACGGCAGGTAATTGCTTCCTTGCCATCAAGTACACGGGCCTGCAATTCGGCATTGTAAGGCGCTGGTGCAGCACCGTACTCGCCTTTCAGAATCCCCTGCACTTCCTTGGAGATGGTCTTGTAGCGCTCACCCATGAGTACGTTGATTACCGCCTGAGTACCCACGATCTGGGAAGTCGGAGTCACCAGCGGAATGTAGCCGAGATCTTCACGTACACGCGGGATTTCGGCCAGTACTTCGTCAAACTTGTCTGCTGCGCCCTGCTCCTTGAGCTGGCTTTCCATGTTGGTCAGCATGCCGCCCGGCACCTGAGCCACCAGAATGCGTGAATCGGTACCACGCAGTGAACCTTCGAATTTGGCATACTTTTTCCGTACTTCACGGAAGTAGGCTGCAATTTCTTCCAGTGCCAGCAGATCCAGACCGGTATCACGATCCGTACCGGCCAATGCGGCAACAACTGACTCGGTGGCCGTATGGCCATAAGTCATGGACATGGAAGAGATCGCTGTATCAACCCGATCAACGCCAGCTTCAACCGCCTTAAGGATGGTCATGTCTGACAGACCGGCTGTCGCATGCGCGTGGAACTGAACTTCAAGGCCGGTCTGGGCCTTGAGACGAGAGATCAGATCAAAGGCATTGTACGGTGTCAGAATGCCGGACATGTCCTTGATCGCGATGGAGTCCGCGCCCAGGTCTTCAAGTGTCTTGGCATAATCAACCCACATCTCGATGGTGTGCACCGGGCTGGTGGTGTAGGAGATGGTACCCTGAGCATGCTTGCCACAATTTTTGACCGCCTTGATGGCGCGATCAAGATTGCGAGGGTCATTCATTGCATCAAAGATACGGAACACATCAACGCCATTAGTGGCAGCACGCTCAACAAACTTGTCGACTACGTCATCAGCATAATGGCGGTATCCCAGCAGGTTCTGACCGCGTAGCAACATCTGCTGGCGCGTGTTGGGCATGGCGGCCTTGAGCTCGCGAATGCGTGTCCAAGGGTCTTCACCCAAATAACGGATACAGGAGTCGAAAGTAGCACCACCCCAGCTTTCCAGGGACCAGTAACCAATCTTGTCCAGCTTCTCGGCAATCGGAAGCATGTCGTCGAGTCGCATGCGAGTGGCAAACAGAGACTGATGCGCATCACGCAGGACGACGTCGGTAATGCCTAGCGGTTTTTTTACGTCGGACATGAGTTAGCCTTTATCTATCAGAGGTTCTTGTTCTTTGACCCGACTCACTTGGAGCGGTACTTGTGTACCGCTGCGGTAAGGACAGCGATCAGCTCATCATTGTTGCCGGTCTGCACGCCAGCAGCCTGGGGGCGTGCTTTGACGACCTTGGGCGCAGGTTCAGGCAGATAACGGCCTATCAGCCGGGACATGATGCTGGTAATAAACACCAGTAGCGTCAGAAAGACGAAGACGAAACCCATGCCGAAGACCATCAATGTGAGGCCTTCCGAGAACAGATTATCCATCTGTGGGTGCTCCTGTTGTAATTCGAAACCCTTTGGCCTGCCGGCGGCTTTTGGCCGCGCCCGGCTCACTGGGTTAGCAGAGCCAGAACGACAGACAGATGCTCAGACGGCATGCACCTGAACGTTCAGACTATCAGGTACACATGCACAATCAACCTGAGCTATTCTAACTCAGACCCCGGGGGCCATTGCAAGATTGTCGACAATCTGTAATTTTTTTACAGAAACAGGCCTTTAGAGCACTTGGCGCGACAATAATGTCGACATAAGTCTTTTTATGTCACGTTTAGGGGAACAATACCTATTAGCCTTTTGGCTAATTTACAGACAGGATGCAGAAAAAAGCCACTCAATGAGTGGCTGGACGGTAGACTTTGACGTTGTTGTGGCCCTGTTCGCGCAAATGCTGCGCATGCATCTGCGACATTACACCCTTGTCGCAATACAACAGGTACTCACGCTCCGTTTCCAGATTCGGGAATTCACTTTCCAGCTTGTAGAAAGGGATAATACGAATATCACAGCCAGGCATGTTGAGCGGCTTGCGCTCCTGCTCGCGCGGGGGACGGATATCAACCAGCGTCTGATTCGGTTCGACTCGCGTCATCGCCTCAATCTCGGCATTGATGTCACGATTTTCTACGATTTCGTCAATACTGATCATCTCGGCCTGCTCCAACGCCCGGTCAAGAGTATCAAAATCGAATTCCGCCTCTTCGCGCTCAATCCGATCGCGCTTGGCATGGGTTGTAGGCTTGTCAGAAATCACACCACAGTACTCAGGCATGGCACTGGCAAAATCAAACGCACCGATCTGGCGCGAGATTTCAATAATGTCCGGCTTGTCCATGGTCACAAGAGGACGCAGCACCAGATGCTCGCAGCTTTCATCAATCAGGCGCAGGTTCGGCAATGTCTGGCTGGACACCTGAGCCACACTCTCACCGGTCACGATGGCATTCAGCTCCATTCGGTCAGCGACCCGGTCAGCGGCGCGCATCATCATGCGCTTGAGCACCACACCCATATGCGAGTGATGAACAGATTGCAGAATTTCACCTACCACCTCCTCGAACGGAACCGTGATGAACTTAACCCGTGCCGATGCGCCATAGCGCTTCCACAGATACAGCGCTACCTGCTTGACGCCGATTTCATGGGCATAGCCACCCAGATTGAAGAACAGGAAGTGCGTTTTGCTGCCGCGGCGCATGGTCATGTATGACGCCACAACCGAGTCAAAACCACCCGAAATCAGCGACAGTACATCTTCCTGAGTCCCCAGTGGATAGCCTCCCAGCCCCTGATGAATGGCCGTAACGACAAACAGGGTCTCGTTGCGCACTTCCAGATCGACCCAAACCTCTGGGTTACGAACATCAACCCCAGCCGCATCGGTATGCTGGCGCAACCCGCCGCCGACATAGCGCTCCAGTTCAACCGAGGTAAAGTCATGATCACCACTGCGCCGCACTCGCACCTTGAAGGTTTTGCCGCGCAGGCGCTCTGCATAGGCATCACGTGTCAACTGAAAGACCTGATCGAAGTCCTCCAGGGGGTACTCCTGCACCTCCACGATCGACTGAATGCCCGGCACTCGCTGCATCTCATCAACCAGACGCGCACTCAACTCGATATCCTGACCCGGAAAACTGATCTCCACCTTGTCCCAGTGACCACTGACCTTGACGCGCTCATCGACACGCTGCAGCAGGATTTGAAGATTGGTTTGCAGGCGCTGAATCAAGCGACGGCGAACAGGACGACTCTTGATCGTAATCTCGGGAAAAAGCTTGGCAATGAATTTCATGAGTGTTCCGGAATCTGTGATTCGGGTCGGGTAACCAGGTTGATCGGGAAGGGGTAAAAAACGGATGGCGCGCCCGAGAGGATTCGAACCTCTGACCGCCTGGTTCGTAGCCAGGTACTCTATCCAGCTGAGCTACGGGCGCATACCGATGGGGAAGAAAAGATGGCGCGCCCGAGAGGATTCGAACCTCTGACCGCCTGGTTCGTAGCCAGGTACTCTATCCAGCTGAGCTACGGGCGCACACATGTTTTTCTAAAGCATTGTTGAGTAATGGCGCGCCCGAGAGGATTCGAACCTCTGACCGCCTGGTTCGTAGCCAGGTACTCTATCCAGCTGAGCTACGGGCGCACAATGGCGGTGAGTGAGGGATTCGAACCCTCGATACCTTGCGGTATACGCCCTTAGCAGGGGCGCGCCTTCAGCCACTCGGCCAACTCACCTCGTCAACAACGGCGCATATGTTACAAGACTGATTTTAAAAAGAAAAGGAATATTTTGAAAAACTTATTCCTGATCAGGCTCTTGTGACTTTTCACGCTGAATACGCTGATAGATCTCTTCGCGATGAACGGAGACATCCTTGGGTGCATTAACACCAATACGTACCTGATTGCCTTTTACACCAAGCACAGTAACAGTGACATCGTCACCTACCATGAGGGTTTCGCCTACGCGGCGGGTTAGAATCAGCATTGTGGCTCTCCTTAGTTTAGTCCTGGGGTGCTGAGTTCCGGTTTTTCTGAAACGAGCACAGCCCCTTCCACCTTATATGTCCTTAGACCATCCAGGTATCATGGCGACGCTGGCCGTTTCAGGCCTTGGGGGCCTGCAGCCGTTACTATAGAACAGATGCAGGCCGCCGTCATCTGATACTGTCGTTACTCGCGGACTGTATCAGAAGAGTCCAGATCGAACGCCGAGTGCAACGCCCGTACTGCCAGCTCCAGATATTTTTCGGCGATCACTACTGATACCTTGATCTCAGACGTTGAGATCATCTGGATGTTGATATTTTCACCTGCAAGTGCATCAAACATCTTGCTGGCCACCCCCGCATGGGAGCGCATTCCAACACCTACGATCGATACCTTCGCGATCTTATTGTCTCCGACACATTCGCGGGCGCCAAGTTCCTGCACAACCTGCTCAAGCACCTGCTGTGCTTTATCATAGTCGTTTCTGTGCACTGTAAAGGTAAAATCGGTGGTCTGATCAGCACCAATGTTCTGCACGATCATGTCCACTTCGATATTGGCACGGCTGATTGGCCCCAGTATCCGGGACGCAACGCCCGGAATATCAGGCACACCAACGACAGTCAACTTGGCTTCGTCACGATTGAACGCTATACCCGAGATAACCGGCTTTTCCACAGTTTCATCATCCTCTATCGTAATCAGTGTACCGGGACCATCCTGAAAGCTGGATAACACCCGCAGCGGCACCTTGTACTTGCCGGCAAACTCAACGGAACGAATCTGCAACACCTTGGAACCAAGGCTGGCCATTTCCAGCATCTCTTCAAAGGTGATTTTCTCCAGTCGACGCGCACCTTCGACCACACGCGGGTCGGTGGTATAGACACCGTCCACATCCGTATAGATTTGGCACTCATCCGCTTTCAACGCTGCTGCCAGTGCAACGCCCGTCGTGTCGGAACCACCACGCCCCAGAGTCGTAATATTGCCCTCAGGATCAACACCCTGAAACCCTGCCACAACCACAACTCGCCCCTGGTCCAGATCAGACCGTATACGGTCTGTCTCGATATCCTGGATGCGGGCCTTGGTGTGATATTGGTCAGTCAGAATGCGTACCTGACTTCCCGTGTAGGAACGGGCGTCCACGCCACGGGCTTTCAGCGCCATGCACAGCAGTGCAATGGTCACCTGTTCACCGGTAGACACAAGTGTATCCATTTCACGCGGATCAGGACGCTCCTGGATCTCGCTGGCCAGCGCAATCAGTCGGTTGGTTTCACCGCTCATTGCGGATACAACAACAACCACGTCATGCCCCTGCTGACGAAAGCCCTTGACCTTTTCGGCCACCGCTTCGATGCGCTCCACAGAGCCGACCGAAGTGCCGCCGTATTTCTGTACGTATAACGCCATTTCAGTGTTTCCATCCGGCTGCCGGTGCATTGAACACCGGCAGGCGCCTGTATTTTCAGTTACAGGCTTGCCGCAACCAGTTCGGGCACCGCCTGCAGCGCAGCGGGAACAGCACTTACATCGGTGCCTCCACCCTGCGCCATGTCTGGGCGCCCGCCCCCCTTACCACCCAGCCGTGAGGCCAGCTCACGCACCAGGTCACCTGCCTTGATCTGACCGGTCAGATCCTTGGTCACCCCGGCTATCAGGCTGACCTTGTCATCCTGTGCAGTCAGCAGAACCACGACACCGCTGCCCAGTTTGTTCTTAAGCTGATCAAGTGTGTCGCGCAACGCCTTGGGCTCAACACCTTCCAGCTTCGCAGCCAGCACCTTGATACCGTTTACGTCCTGTACCTGGCTAAGCAGATCACCACTTTGAGCACTGGCAAGCTTGGCTGCCAGACGCTCAAGCTCTTTCTCCAGTTGACGTGCGCGTTCGTTCAGACCGCGCACTTTTTCCAGCGCGTTCTCACGCGAACCCTTCAGCAGGGCCGCGATTTCGCCAAGTGCCTGTTCGTTGCTGTTAACCCAATTCAGCGCCTGAACCCCGGTGACGGCCTCAATACGGCGCACACCCGAGGCAATACCGCTCTCAGCGACGATTTTAAGCAAACCGATATCACCGGTGCGACGGGCATGAGTGCCGCCACACAGTTCTACCGAGAAGCCTTCGCCCATGGTCAGAACACGGACATCGTCGTCATACTTTTCACCAAACAGAGCCATGGCCCCCCGGGCCTTGGCAGCTTCCAGCTGCATCAGCTCGGTTTCAACCGCCGAATTGGCACGAATCTGGTCGTTGACCAGGGTTTCAACCGTCTGGATCTGCTCGGCTGTCATCGCCTCAAAATGGGCAAAGTCGAAGCGCAGACGCTCTGCATTCACCAGAGAGCCCTTCTGCTGCACATGATCACCCAACACCCTGCGCAGGGCGGCATGCAACAGGTGTGTTGCTGAATGATTCAGCGCCGTTGCCTGACGCTTGGCCATGTCAACTTCTGTTACAACCTGATCACCAACCTGCAGCACACCTTCGCCAAGCTGACCATGGTGCAGGTGGTGACCGCTTTCTTTGGTACAGTCGCGGACAGTGAACTGGCCACGATCCCAGCGCAACACACCCTGATCACCCGCCTGACCACCGGATTCGGCATAAAAGCTGGTATTTTTCAGAACCACTACGCCGCTCTCGCCCGCGGAAAGCTGATTCACTTCCTCGCCCTCGCGGAACAGCGCGATTACCTCAGAGCGGTCTTCAAGGCTGTCATAGCCGTTGAACGCCGTGCTGCCCTCCAGCTTGATCTGTTCGTTGTAGTCGACCGAAAACTGGCCTGAGGCACGAGCACGCTCGCGCTGAGCATCCATTTCACGCTCGAAACTTTCCATATCGATACTCAGATCATGCTCACGCGCCACATCAGCTGTCAGGTCAACCGGGAAGCCGTAGGTATCGTACAGACGGAAAACGGTTTCACCCGGGATCACATTGCCTTCGAGGCCGCTGATCGCCTGCTCAAGCAGTTGCATGCCATGCTCAAGGGTCTTGGCAAACTGCTGCTCTTCCTTCAGAAGGATACGTTCAACCTGGTCCTGCAGCTTGGCCAGCTCGGGATAGGCCTCGCCCATCTCCTTGACCAGAGGCGCTACAAGCTTATGGAAAAACGGCTCTTTTGCACCCAGTTTATTACCGTGGCGGATGGCACGACGCATAATGCGGCGCAGCACATAGCCGCGACCTTCGTTGGACGGCAACACACCATCGGTAATCAAAAAAGCGCATGAACGGATATGGTCTGCGATCACGCGCAGGGATTTGCTGTCGGTATCATCCAGACGAAGCACTTTGGCGGTAGCAGCGAGCAGATTGCGGAACAGATCAATCTCGTAGTTGCTGTGCACGTTCTGCATTACCGCAGCAACACGCTCAAGCCCCATGCCAGTATCGATGCTCGGACGCGCCAGCGGCTCCATGCTGCCATCCGCAGAGCGGTTGTACTGCATGAACACCAGGTTCCAGATCTCTATATAACGGTCACCGTCTTCATCCGGGCTGCCCGGAGGACCACCAGCCACATCAGGGCCATGGTCGAAGAAGATTTCCGTGCAGGGACCACAGGGGCCGGTATCACCCATGGCCCAGAAGTTGTCTTCATCCAGTTTTGAGAAGCGCTCGGGGTTAACCCCCATCTCCTCTTTCCAGATGTTCTCGGCTTCATCGTCGGTATAATGAACCGTTACCCACAGGCGCTCTTCCGGCAGCCCCAAGCGCTTGGTCAGAAATTCCCAGGCAAAACGAATCGCTTCGCGCTTGAAATAATCACCGAAGCTGAAGTTGCCCAACATTTCAAAAAAAGTGTGGTGACGCGCTGTATAACCAACATTTTCAAGGTCGTTATGCTTGCCACCTGCACGCACACAGCGCTGTGAAGTCGTGGCACGGGAGTAGGGACGCTTGTCAGAGCCGAGGAACACATCCTTGAACTGAACCATACCCGCATTGGTGAACAGCAGTGTAGGGTCATTACCCGGAATCAGCGGACTCGAGGCAATGATTTCATGCCCCTGCTGGTTAAAGTAGTCAAGAAATGCCTGGCGGATTTCCGCACTTGTCATGTAGTTCATATAAGGTCCGTTGCGTCTGTACTGGTTGGCACGACAGGACCGCCCGCCCAGTTGCAGGAACGGCGGTCATATGTACGCAAAAATAGCGGACAAGTATATAACGCGAACAAAAAATGTACGATAGCTTTTCTGCCCTGCAACGCCTGAATTTACTCACTTCCTTCACACTTTATCGCGCGTTTGGCATCATCGAACGAGAATCCACGATTGACCAGAAAACGCATGCGGCGTGCATACTCTTTTGGATCAGCGGGTGGCTGATCACCAAAACGTCTCTGACAGCACTCCAACGCCTGTTGATAACTGTCTGGAGACTCATCTTCCAGTGCCTGCTCGATAAGTTCGGGCCCCAGCCCTTTTTGACGCAGTTCCTGCCTGATCCGCATGGCACCGTAGCCCGAGCCAAAACGGCTGCGGGTAAAAACATGCGCAAAGCGCTCATCACTCTGATATCCATCTGCCACAAACTGATCCAGTACTTGCCGTAACAGTTCAGCATTTTCACAGCGACGCCCCAGCTTTTGCTCCATTTCGGCACGGCTGTACTCTCGCCGCCCCAGCAGCGCAAATGCTGCATTGCGCAGCTCAGCTTCAGTTTCCAGTAACCTGGCCATGATAAGACTCCATAACGACAACAGGGGCCACAAAGGCCCCTGTTGTTAAATCATCTGCCGTATGCCTGAATCAGAGATCCAGCTGACCGGCTTCTTCCGACTGTTCCTGTGCAGCCTTTGGCTGAGGCACACTCAGAAGCTGAGCACGGATTTCCGCTTCGATTTCCTGCGCGATGTCCGGATGCTCTTCCAGGTATTTGGCGGCATTGGCTTTACCCTGACCGATTTTGTCACCCTTGTAGGCATACCAGGCACCAGACTTGTCCACCAGTCCCTGCTGTACACCCAAGTCAATCACTTCACCCATATGGTAGATGCCCTGACCGTACAGTATCTGGAATTCAGCCTGGCGGAAGGGTGGTGACACCTTGTTTTTTACAACCTTGACGCGGGTTTCGTTACCGGTAATTTCATCGCCCTGCTTCACCGCACCGATACGACGAATGTCCAAGCGCACGGAGGCATAGAACTTGAGTGCATTCCCCCCGGTTGTGGTCTCGGGGTTACCAAACATTACACCGATTTTCATACGAATCTGGTTGATAAATACCAGCAGGCAGTTGGACTGTTTTACACTGCCGGTCAGCTTACGCAGTGCCTGAGACATCAGGCGCGCCTGTAGTCCGACATGGGAATCGCCCATTTCACCTTCAATTTCGGCCTTGGGTACCAGTGCCGCAACCGAGTCCACAATGATCACATCGACCGCCCCAGAACGTGTCAACATGTCGGTAATTTCCAGCGCCTGCTCACCGGTATCCGGCTGGGAGACCAGCAGGGCATCCACGTCGACACCCAGTTTTTCGGCATAGTTCGGATCCAATGCATGTTCGGCATCCACAAATGCACACACCTTACCCTGCTTCTGGGCTTCGGCTATAACCTGCAGCGTCAGTGTGGTTTTACCTGAAGATTCCGGACCATAAATCTCAACCACGCGGCCAAAGGGCAGACCGCCTATACCAAGAGCGATATCCAACCCCAGTGAACCGGTTGAGACCGCAGGAATCGCTTCACGCGGCTGATCGCCCATGCGCATAACTGCGCCCTTGCCGAATTGACGTTCAATCTGCGACAGTGCCGCATCCAGCGCTTTCTTTCTGTTAGCGTCCATCGGTAAACCTTTTTAGCCGGGTGGTTAAAATACTGTATGTCTGAACAGTATTATTTCACAACCTGAGCAGAATGCAACCACTCAATGCCTCACTGTGGCAGGTAAGCCAAAATCCCTTCCAGGGCCTGCTCCACTGCCTGCTGACGAATTGCATCGCGATCGCCATTGAAAAAACTCAGACAGGTTACTGTGGGGTGACCCGTAATGGCCCACGCCAGCCAGACAGTGCCCACCGGACGATCTTCGGTGCCACCTTCAGGGCCGGCGATGCCGCTGATGGCGACAGCAATATCGGCTTCGCTGTTGTGCAAAGCACCTTCGGCCATCTGCGCTACCACCGACTCACTCACAGCACCGTTGCGTTCAAGCACGTCGAGATCCACACCCAGCATTTTTTGCTTCGCCGTATTGGAGTAGGACACGAAACCGCAGTCAAACCAGCCTGAACTGCCGGGCACAGCTGTCACCGCCTGTGCCACCCACCCTCCGGTACAGGACTCGGCCGTCGCCAGTTTGATACCTTTCTGCAACAGTGTTTCACCTACCTTTTGTGCAAGGTTTTTCATCAATCCAACTCCAAGCGGGCGACTACGCAGGCCGCCACGATTCACGTACAATCCTGACATTAAAACCCCGCACGGTGATCGATTCAATCCCCGGACAACAGGACGACCCAAACAGCATGTCAGTGGCAGCACCGAACACCCAACATACTCCCATGATGCAGCAATATTTACGCATTAAGGCTCAGCACCCGGGCCAGCTGATGTTTTACCGCATGGGTGACTTCTATGAACTGTTCTATGACGACGCCAAAAAGGCTGCCCAACTGCTCGATATTTCGCTGACGGCACGGGGCAAATCGGCCGGTGAGCCGATTCCGATGGCAGGCATCCCCTATCACTCGGCTGAGGGTTATATTGCCCGCATCGTCAAGGCGGGTGAGTCGGTGGTGATCTGTGAACAGGTAGGCGACCCTGCCACCAGCAAAGGGCCTGTCAAACGCGAAGTTGTTCGCATTGTGACCCCCGGCACATTGAGTGACGAAGCACTGCTGGATGAGCATCAGGACAATATCCTGATGGCGATCAGCACACAGGGTGAACAATTTGGGCTGGCAATGGTGGATATCAGCTCGGGGCGCTTCAGCCTGTTTGAAATAGAGGGACATAATGCCCTGCAGGCGGAGCTGGAACGGCTGCGCCCTGCCGAACTGCTCTACCCGGACGACTCCGGTCTGCCGCAGCTGCTTGGCAAGCGTCCCGGCAGTCATGGCCGCCCGCCCTGGGAGTTTGAGCCTGACACCGCTCGACGTCTGCTGTGTGATCAGTTCAATACCCGTGATCTGAGCGGCTTCGGCTGTGACCATCTGCCCCTGGCGATCAGCGCAGCCGGATGCCTGCTGCAGTATGCGCGTGATACGCAGCGCAGCACACTGCCCCATATCCGCCGTATTCAGGTAGAGCAGCATGACGAAGCCGTAATTCTGGATGCAGCAACACGGCGCAACCTTGAGCTGGATCTGAACCTGTCAGGCGGTCGCAGCAATACGCTGGCCTCGGTATTGGACAAGTGCCGTACGCCGATGGGCAGCCGCCTGTTACGCCGGTGGTTGCACCGTCCGCTGCGTGACCGCGTCACACTGGAGGGACGTCAGGATGCGATTCGTTGGCTGATTGAGCCAGGCCGCAGTGAGGATATCAGTGAGCAGCTGCGCTTGATCGGTGACATGGAGCGTATTCTGTCCCGTGTCGCCCTGCGCTCTGCCCGCCCACGAGATCTGGAACGCCTGCGCAACGCACTGGCTTCACTTCCAGATCTTCAGCTATTGGTCCAGCCCGCTGATGCACCCTTGATCAAGCAGCTCGCCAGCTCAATTGCCACCTTCCCTCAGATGACCGAATTGCTGCAACGCGCAGTCATTGATGGTCCGCCGGTCGTAATCCGCGACGGCGGTGTGATTGCCACCGGTTACGACGCCGAGCTGGACGAGCTGCGCGGCCTCAGTGAAAACGCCGGCGATTATCTGCTGCAGCTGGAACAGCGCGAGCGTGCACGCACCGATATCGCCACACTCAAGGTGGGGTATAACCGGGTGCATGGTTACTATATCGAAGTGACCAAGGCACAGGCGATCGACATGCCGGCAGACTACATCCGCCGCCAGACACTGAAAAATGCCGAGCGCTTCATCACGCCGGAACTGAAAGAGTTTGAGGACAAGGCTCTGAGCGCCAAAAGCAAGGCTCTGGCACGGGAAAAAGCACTCTATGATGAATTGATTGAAACGCTGGCAGCCGAACTCGGGCCTTTGCAGGAATCCGCCTCGGCACTGGCTCAACTGGATGTGCTGAGCACTCTGGCCGACCGTGCCGCCGCCCTTGAATACCAGCGGCCGCAGCTGGTTGAGGAGCCCTGCATTCGTATCGAGGGCGGCCGTCATCCGGTGGTCGAGGCGGTGCTGGACACTCCGTTTGTAGCCAATGACCTGGAGCTTCACCCAGAACGGCGAATGCTGATCATCACCGGCCCCAACATGGGCGGCAAGTCCACCTACATGCGTCAGGCTGCACTGATCACGCTGCTGGCACATATTGGCAGCTACGTACCGGCTCAGGCTGCCCGAATCGGAATTGTCGACCGGATTTTTACCCGCATGGGCTCTTCGGACGACCTGGCTGGCGGACGCTCTACCTTCATGGTCGAAATGACCGAAACCGCCAACATTTTGCACAATGCCACCGAGCGCAGCCTGGTGCTGATGGACGAGGTAGGCCGGGGCACCAGCACTTTTGATGGCCTGTCACTGGCCTGGTCCTGTGCTGAATATCTCGCCCGTGAAGTTAATGCCTTCACCCTGTTTGCCACCCACTATTTTGAGCTGACCACTCTGCCGGAGCAGGCATCTGGCGTTGATAACGTGCATCTGACCGCCGTCGAGCACAATGATCACATTGTATTCATGCACGAAGTACAGCAGGGCCCGGCCAGCCAGAGCTATGGCCTGCAGGTTGCTCAGCTGGCCGGCATTCCGGCACAGGTCATCCGTCAGGCTCGTGACAAGCTGGTACTGCTGGAGCAGGACAGCCGCAGCAGCGCCTGCCAACCGGCCCGAAATCCCGAGCCACCTGCAACAAGCCAGAACGGCCCGGTTCAGAACGACCTGTTTGTGACCGCAGCCCCCTCTGCTGCCGAGCTGCAGCTGCGCGAGCTGCAACCGGATGAGCTGACACCTCGTCAGGCACTTGAGGCACTTTACAACCTCAAGCAGCTGCTGCAATGAGACAAACAACGCTGGGGCACTATACTGCAAACAGAATGATCAACCGGAGCTGATCCATGACCTATATCGTGACCGAGAACTGCATCCGCTGTAAGTACACGGACTGTGTCGAGGTATGTCCCGTGGATTGTTTCTACGAAGGACCAAACTTTCTGGTGATTCACCCGGACGAGTGCATCGACTGCGGACTGTGTGAGCCGGAGTGCCCAGCCGACGCTATTCTGCACGAGGATGACCTGAGCGATGCGCAGGAAATTTACTTTCAGCTGAACACGGAGCTGTCCGAAATATGGCCCAATATCAATCAGCGCAAGGCGCCACTGACTGATGCGGACAAATGGAATGGTGAGCCGGACAAGCTCCAGTATCTGGAGCGCTAGCTGTGGGTGCTAAGGAGGTTGTTCACGCCGGTTAAGTTCGAGATGCTGGTTATCGCCAAACAAACAGCACAGAACAACCGACATGAACAACCCCCATAAGAATGCACGAACCACGCCCCATATTCGAGCCCTGATCGTTGATCGCGCCATACGTCAGCAACAATCCATCAAAGATATCGCCCACACGTTCGGCATCAGTAGGCGCACGGTGTATAAGTGGCTTGCTCGCTATCGAGAGGCTGGTGACGCTGGTCTTGAGTCAGCATCCAGCCGCCCCCACGCCTCACCGAGGCAGATGCCGAAACAGTGGGTTGAGCTGATTCAGAAGATGCGCCTGACACTCAAGTGGA
>NZ_FNRJ01000042.1 GCF_900107855.1 Marinobacterium iners DSM 11526
AATACACCGCAAGTCGTGAGTGATAATCAGGGAACGGTGGTCTGGCGGGCGGACTATGATGCATTTGGGCAAGCATCTGTTGCCCCTGGGAGTATCCTGACATTCAATCTCCGTTTTCCTGGTCAGTATTTTGACAGCGAAACGGGGCTACATTACAACTACCACCGAGATTACGACCCCCAGTACGGGGCGGTATATTCAGAGTGACCCCCGTGGCATCCTACTGGACTTTAGTGATCCACAACGACGGGTCACCGCACAAATGGGATTACCTATTCCCGGCTATGGTTACGTCAATGGACTGAATCACCTATACGGATACGCCGGTCAGAACCCACTTATGTATATGGTGAAACACCAGCCACAGCCGCAGGAGGCGCAGCCATTGGTGGTGCTATCGGTGGACCACCCGGTGCAGTAGTAGGTGGTGTAATAGGTTTTGGTGTTGGTTGGTGGGCTGCAAGTGAATTTTGGGATTGGTATGACAATAAAGACAAACCATCAGATGATAGCCAAGAATCCAAGAAAGACCGCTGTATCGAACGTTGCTCTGATTCGGCGCTACCGACCAGTGATAACGGCTTTTCCTTTTGGAATTGCGTAAATCGCTGCATGGAAGAACCTGACGATTGTGAATGATATGAAAAAAGAAGTAGCTACCGAAATTGTTGATCTCATGGTGGAGTTTGGCGACCGACTTAACCAGTCGGTCGCCATGGTTCAGAAAGATTGTTCGGAGGATGAGTTGGTAGTTTATCGCCGTGCAGCTGGAAAGCTGATGGGAACTATGTTGCTGGACATAATGAATCCAATATTTGATGAGCACCCTGACCTAAAGTCTGATCGGTTGGAATAATACGATTATTCATGTAAGCTGGGGGTATGAAAAACAGTCCTTATTAGGAATATTTTGTGAAATCTTTTGATGCCCCCCAATTTATACATTCAGCAAAATTGATAAGGGAAAAAGTAGAGTCTTTTGAAAGATTTCCGTTTACTCTACCTGTATTAAAAAATCTCAATAGTATCGAGTTTCATCCCAAAATTAGCTTTTTTATAGGGGAAAACGGTACTGGGAAATCCACCTTGCTTGAAGCATTAGCTGTTTCATGTGGATTCAATGCAGAGGGTGGAACTAAGAATTTTACTTTTTCCACCAGAAAATCCCACTCGCAACTATGGAAGTTTATTCGATTATCAAGATCATTTAAAAAACCCAAAGATGGTTTTTTCTTACGCGCAGAATGTTTTTACAATGTGGCAACGGAAATAGAAAGGTTAGATGAAGGTCCCGGTGGACCACCCATTATTAACTCATATGGTGGGGTCTCATTGCACGAACAATCACATGGTGAAAGCTTTTTTGCGCTGATGATAAATCGCTTCGGCGGAAATGGATTATACATTTTAGATGAGCCGGAAGCCGCGTTATCACCTACGCGGCAAATGGCTATGCTTTCAAGGATGCACCAACTTGTAAAAGATGGATCACAATTCATTATTGCGACCCATTCGCCCATATTAATGGCATATCCGGACTCTAAAATTTTTTCACTTGATAATGGCGTAGTGGAGGAAATCGAATATGAAGAGTCTGAGCATTATACAGTTACGAGACATTTTTTGAATAATCACTCATCAATGGTTAGTCAGCTTATAGCTGACTAATAATCATATTATTCCAACTGATCAGGCTTTAAATCAGAATACGTATGCTTATGTTGATGGTAATCCGCTAGTTTATATTGATCTGACCGGACTTGCAGGAAGGCCGGGGCTAGGGAGTCGTGTTGAGTCGCATAATGGTTGTAAGAATCATGTGCATTTGGGCCAAAAATCCGACCCACGCGCTTATGCAGTAAATAAGGACGGTTCCGTCAGGCACGGAAAAGCCCCCCCTAAAAAAATCAAAGATGAAATTAACAAAAAGTTCGGATGGAACTTGAGAAGCCCTTTCATGATGTCACCTTTACCTCCTAAACTGCTAGAAGAAATTTTGAATCCTGGGAAAATCCCTGATCCTATGGAAGGTGTTCCGGGAATTCAGATAATAAGTGCGACACTCATGGTTGAACGGCGAGAGGTGGCCAACTCCCGAAGGTGGTACGCTTCAGCTCGCCAAAGTCAAAGTAAGTATCACCATGAGTTATCAGCAGTTGGCCGAGGGGAAACGATACCAGATATCGGCTCTCCTTACGCAGGGATATTCGCCGGCAGCGATCGCTACTGTAGTTGAAGTTCATCGCTCCACAGTCTACCGGGAGATGAAGCGTAACAGTCATGACGGGGTGTATGAGCCCGAGGAAGCGCATGCCAGAAGCCATGCACGTCGAGTCATGGCACGCAAATACAGAGTGCCGGAGCAGACCGTCATGTATGTGGAGCTGACGTTGTCTTGGCACTGGAGTCCGGAACAGATCAGCGGTATCGGCAAGCTCATTGGTCTGCTGGTAAGCCATGAGTGGATATACCGTCATGTCGCTGCCGATAAGGCCCGTGGCGGCAAGCTCTACAAGACATTGCGCCAAGGACACAAACGGTACCGCAAGGGCAGCAACAGCAAGCGTGCGGTCATCCCGGAGTCGATTTCGATCGACGATCGTCCGGCCATCATGGACACGCGGGAGCGCTTTGGTGACTGGGAGGTCGATACCGTTCTGGGCAAGCATGGTAGCGGTGCGTTGGTCACGCTGGCGGAGCGCAAGAGTCGCCTGTATCTGGTCCGCAGGATCGACGCCAAGCTGGCTACGGACGTGCGGGATGCGATCATCGATGTGCTCATGCCCTATGCCGACCATGTGCATACAATCACGGCGGACAACGGCAGCGAGTTCGTCGAACACAAGGCCGTAGCGGAAGCGCTGGGGGCGGAGTTCTACTTTGCACACCCGTACTCCTCATGGGAGCGTGAACTGAACGAGAACTTCAACGGGCTGCTGCGGCAGTTCATCCCGAAGGGTACGGATCTGAGGCTGATTACGGATGAAGATGTGCGCTGGGCAGAGAAGAGGTTAAACCTGAGGCCGCGTAAATGCCTCGGATTCAAGCAGCCAGAAATGGTGTTCCAAGAATACCTTCAGGCTGCATAGGCGGGTGTCGCACTTCGGAGTTGAATTCGCGGATTGGTCGGTAGACCCGGATACCGGGGATATTTACGACCCAAATGGTGATCCATATGACAACCTAAATGTGGGTGCTAAGGAGGTTGTTCACGCCGGTTAAGTTCGAGATGCTGGTTATCGCCAAACAAACAGCACAGAACAACCGACATGAACAACCCCC
>NZ_FNRJ01000035.1 GCF_900107855.1 Marinobacterium iners DSM 11526
CTGGCGGCCTACCGCGGAATAGGTGTGGAGGTAAAACGCCTGATGACCGATAACGGCCCTGCTTATCGTTCCCGTCGGTTCAATGCAGTTTTACAACGGGAAGGGATCAAGCATGTGTACACGCGCCCATACACGCCCAGAACGAACGGCAAGGCGGAGCGTTTTATACAGACAATGATCCGGGAATGGGCGTATGCGATGCCCTATGCAAACGACATATCAAGGACATGGGCGCTGACAGATTGGATCAACCACTACAATAAACAGCGCCCTCATGGCAGTATCGGAAATCTACCGCCGGTGTCTCGAATACCGAAGCTGCGTGAACAACGTGTTTAGTATTCACAGCTAGGCTATCTATATGAGATGAAGCATTTTGGTAGTCATAGCCTCTTTTCACTAATTCTTTTTGAAAAAGAGTATTATATTTATCTTTACCATAAACCCAGCTACATACTGTATTTTTTAACTCTCGTAAGAAATCATTTCTTCGTTCTTGCAGGTCTGTATATTTTACGCACACACCTTTATGAGTTTTACCCTCCGGCTTGGTCAAATCAAACGTGAAGTGAAATGTGTGATTTATTAAAGAATCAACATTGGTCAGCAAATTATTAATTGTTTCATCATCCATATTCAAAACTTATTTAATTAAAACTAGAGGTTTAATATTGGAAGCATGTAACACCCAGCACAGAGGCCGACAAATAAGCGCAGCGTTTTGGCTGTCCCAGCGACCAGCGGGAGCGATTGCTGCGGCTTTTTATGAGTTGGGTGCATCACCGAACCAAAGCCAACAAACCACCCAACCTAATGATCCCAAAACAATTGGGTATGAAATGAAGTCAAGAACATGAAGAAAATATATTTGAGCCTTCATTACCCACCAATCAATACCTTTGATTTCGTAATTTTCTGGCATTTCAAGCTTCGCTCGAAAATAGTCACCTCTAAAATCATTGTTTGCATGTGTTTCATAGAGTTTTAACACTCCATGATATTCATCTCTGAATGAGTCATATTCTTTTTGATCATGTTCTTTTTCTAAGTGAGGGTAAACTTTTTGTTTTAGCTCTCCTAGTTTTGAAGCGCATGAATACATTTTTTCTGAGAGATTAGAGTAATCGTTCTTATCTATAAGTAATGAATAAACCAGAACAGCTACTGCTGAAAACACCTGTATAAAACCCACTAAACTACTTTCAATGTTATTGCCAAGGCCATAAGCCTGCATAAGTGAAATTAATATTAAACCTAGTGATATTATAACCACCGTGTATGTTGAGAACTTTGAATGGAGCCTTAAGCGTCTAGATGCGTTAAATCTGGTTTTTGATGTTGCATCCATTTTTTTGTATAGGTTATTAAAGCTATCTTCTTTTTTCACGCTATATCCTTAGTACGTATTTACTCATAACGCCTCAAGCAGAGGCGCGCGTTAGCGAGTCCTGCTGGCTTGACTTGTTATAACGTAGCTTGCTGACAACTAAGTAAGCAATACCAGACAGCAAGCCGGTTAAGCCACCTAAATAACTAGCATTGTGCATGAAGCCTACACGAACAAACTGAATTGGATTAGTTACGCCTGGCCTTACCCATTGCATGTATTGAGATACTGTCTCTTCGTTGACTTGATAATAGCCTAATGCAAGGCCAGCAAAACCAGTTAAAAGCGTCACGCCGATTACTACTAGAAATGACTTACTTAGGCTTAAAACCATTTGCCGTGGGGAATGGAGCATGAAACCAAAAAGCCCTAGGAAAATAAAAACTATGATACCCATCCACCATGTCGCTAAAGCTCCAACATACGCAGCTCCTAAGCGTGGATTTTCATATGCCCAAGGAATACCGAACTGTTTAAACTTAAACTGGGTGAAGTACTCCTCTGAAAACGTATAGCTTATTTGATCGTGCAACATGCCATAGATTCCAGCAACAACCGCAGCAAAAACGAGCATTAGAAAATAGATCCCTATCTTTTGGAGTATTCTCATACTTTCCCTACGTTATAACGCCGCACTAAAGGGCCGAAATAGCGTAGCTATTGAGGTCCCAGGGAGCGCAGCGACCGATTTTCAGTGCCTTGTTATAGGTTTTAATCATCTTGAGGAGGCCGAATAGTCCACGAGCTAATGAAATCAACATTTTCAACAAGTTCTCCGGTAGATTTTAATTCATATACGGAGTCTGTTTCATCAGCGTCTAGGTTGTTTTCGTCAAATGGAATGGAAAATTCTTCACCATTGTCAGAGCGTTCAAATACAACCGTGCTTTTAGATACGGCGATAATATTGCCATGCAGCTGAACTTGTTCTTTAACGCTGCCATCTTTATTCAAGTACGTCAATCCAACCAGTATATGCTTACCTATGTATGCGTCCATTGCCGATTGCCTCCTACCTATAACGCCGCCAACAGCTGCGGCTTTGTAGTTGGTTGGTGTTGCGCTAGCGTAGCGACAAGCGCATAAGCCAAGCAACGGAAAAGCCGTCAGATGCTTGGCCTTGTTAGCATTTAATTCCAAACTCGTTTCTGTTCGTTGCCCCAGCCTTCAATAGGAGTTGATATACCCTTATGTGATTCAGCTTCTTTAAATCTAAAAACCACTTTGTTTGATTCTTCTCTTATATGAAAACCTATTATTTTCCCACCAAGAAACGAAGGCTCTTTTTGATATTCGTGAAGATAGATATCGTGACCAATTAGCTTAAAAGCATTTTCTCTCGATACAACCCAAAACCCAGATTCCCATTCATTCCGCTCTACATCTACTTTTTTTATATTTTCTAAACGCTCTACAAAATGAATAGATGACACTCTAATCTCCTTATTTTCCCAGATACTACTTTTGAACTATAAATAATACAGCTGACTACGAATTACGAATGCTAACGCTCAGGATATGGGGCGGATTACCGCGCAGCGGTAAGACGTCCTAGCTGCCCTAAAGGGCAGCGACATGATCCGTTTGTTAGGCATCTTTAGCTTTCTCATTTGGGTATGCATGAACAATAAAGTAACGCCGCATACCATTGATTAGTTCTTCGTCCACATCCATTACGACTCCATCGAATGTTGAACTCTCCATTGCACTACAAACAGCCATAGTGAACTCGCTGTAGTTTCCAGAGTATTTGTTCGTAAATGAGCCTACCGTTCGTCCTTCTAAATCAGACGCTATTAGCGTTGCTGTTCGATCCCCCAGATCCATAAGTTTTATTTTAAGTTTTTCTTGGGGCTTCAAGTCCCCTGGATCTCGATCTAATGGCATATCTGTATCGCCAAAGCCATCCAGTTCAATAAAGCCATATTTCTCGAGTTCAGAAATGGCTTCTGAAACTGGTGTTTCTTCTGAATCTTCTTGCTCGAGAAGAAGTTTCAATTGGTCTGGTAGAGATGACTTAATTGATTCAAGTTTTTCCTCAAGGCTTGCAAGTTTTTGTTGATCAGATTCCACGTCATTGTTCTTGAAACTATCAGACTTGCGACCAGTCAACTTTAGTCGTTCTTTTCGTAGCTTTTCCACCTCTTCTATTTTTGATATTTCATCTCCAATTATGTCAGCCCAGTCAAGCTTAGATGATTCGGTTGTTTCTAATACTTCTTCTGCTCGCACTAACGAAATTTCAAGGTCACGAGAGGCTCCACTAGATTTCGCGTTCTTAACTCCTCTGTAGAGATCATCTTTTAACCTAGTGCAACTAGCTTCTATTTCTTTGATTCGGCGATAGGCAGAAGTGGCAAAGCGCCTCTGCTCTTCCCGAAAAGATGCTTCGGAACTTCTCTTGGATAGAAGCCAGCCGAATGCAATTGAAAATATAAACTGGAGCACCCCATAAAGAGTTGTCTCCATAGGAGTGCTGCCACCTGCGCTAATGACTTCTAGCGACAGGACTGCAACAACTAGAACTCCTAAGCCTATTGTTAATATTCTCAATTTCTGCTCCTTGAATTGCCTAACGCCTGAATTAAGCCGCACCGCGAAGCGGCGTCGGCTTGAATGAATTGTTAGGCATGACTAGATTTTCTCCACTTTCTGAGTCGCCCGCAGGCATTGGTGTATGGAGAAGAGGTATTAAATTGAATCATCCTTCCCATAGTCCATTTTTCATACCATGGCTTTCCATAGAGCTCAGAGTCGTCATGGCTCTCCACCAATTCAACTATTTTATCCTTGGCGGAATTCAGTCGCACAACCAAGTTATCAAATGGAACGCCTTCATAGTCTTTGTAAAACTTTCCCGCTAGCGACCCCAGTTCATTCCACTTGAATCCGGTCTCGGGGAAGTCAACTTTTTCTCCTGACGCAATTTTCGCGTGCCATTTCAGAACTAGTTCGTTCCAGCCAACAAGATACGAGATCAAGTTATGAGGACTCATTTTGCTGCCTTTGGCATGTCCATCCATAGTCTTGTCCAAGACGAATTCAGCAGGAATCAGTGCAATTTCACTGCTTAGTTTTCTATGTTCTTTCTGGATTGCAGAAAGAAGATCGGTCTTATTTTGCGGTACTGACATGCAGATGACCTGTTGCCTAACGCCCCGCACAGAGGACGACAAATAAGCGCAGCGTTTTGGCGGTCCCAGCGACCAACGGGAGCGACTGCTGCGGATTGTTATAGAACTACAGATACTCGACTGGGCTGCCGTCCTGCACATATCCATATATCTTGAATCCGTGAGCTGTACGTTCACCGGGAACGTGAACTTTGCGAAGTTCAGAAAGAATAACGCTTCTATGCTCTTCGTTTTCAGCTTGTATCTCGACCCACTCGATATCTTTGTAGCCACCTTCTGAGAAGTGATAGAACCACTCACCATCCCAATTTGATACGTATCCATTTGTAACACACTTTGTCCGCCACTTAGGACTATGCTCTTCGAGGGCATACATGGCTTGCTGCAACTCGCGCCATTTTGTGTTGTTCATTGCTGGGTACAATGCTGAGTCCCCTATGCCCTATAACGCCGCGTTAAAGGGCCGAAAAAGCGTAGCTTTGGAGGTCCCAGAGAGCGCAGCGAACGATTTTGAACGCCTTGTTAACTGCTTTTAAATACAACGGCCAATCCTGCTACTATTAGTGATGCAAAAGCTGTAACCCAAGGCCCTACCACGGCAATTTTATTACGCCGTTCTTCAGCCGATTTAGATATAACGAAATCTAATAGTTTAGTAAGATACTCTGATTCAAGTGGTGGCTTTCTATCATTTTCATCTTCATCATCTACTTCATTTAGCCATTGTCTTGCATGACGAATTTGTAAGCTGTAAAAATAATCACCTGTCTTTTTACTTTTCCTTTTAGATTGTCTGAATAGCCCTTTAAAACCACTAAGAACAGTTTCAATTTCACTTTTGTCGATAGAAAGAGCTTTGGCTAAGTTTGTAGCCGTTCGGGCAGACCAATCGGTCATCGCTAAATGGGTCACCAATGCGATTAGCGTTTCTTGATGATCTGAGTACTTGGGATTCTGGCTCATACTTTCCTTAGCAGTTAACGCCGCACTAAAGGGCCGAAATAGCGTAGCTATTGAGGTCCCAGGGAGCAAAGCGACCGATTTTCAGTGCCTTGTTAGCCTTTTTGTTTTGCTTTTATACCAGACCAATCTTTGTCTGTTAATGATGAAATAATTTCAGTTGGTAGTTTTAAGCTGTTTTCTCCTAGTATCCTTATAGAAAATTCCATCATTTCAAGTATGGCTTCTTTTGATTTACATTGAGTCTCCATATTTACATATTTAATGAAGTCTTCTGCCGACGCTGCAACTTTAACACATTCCCTAATACTATTAAGCTCGCGATAGGCATATGGCAAAACAACAGCAACAAAAGTTTCTTTCAAAGCACCCCACGAAAAATAAAGAACAAACAACGTAAAGCATAACAATATCCATGGCACCCATGGATTTATTAAAACCACCGAAGGATCAATATCTTTAATACTTTCTTCTGGGATATTATCTTTTCCTTCACCAGCGATTTTGAATAAAATGATAGTGATCAAAACATAAGCACCTGAAAAAAACAGATGAAATGCGATAAATAACGACAAAATCTTCGAATTAAGATACCTTAATGGATAATCATTTAATGCTGACAAGTAGACTTTTGTAAGTAATCGTATACGCCATTTTATTGGAATTCTCTGCAAATTTTTAACTAAGTAATCCCCTTTCCATATGAGGAAGAGTCCAACAAAAAAAGAGGTTAACAATCCAGTTAGAAGACCAATAATTATATCAGACAACTTAGACCCCTTTAGTATGCTAACACTGTTATAAATTGCCGAAAAAGCGAAGCTTTTTAGCTCAATTTCATGACCTTCTTAGCCATTACTTTACACGCCAATACTAGCATAATCTGAATGATCATATATTTTACTATTACATGCTGAACATTCGTATGTTGTGCCACCGTAATCTTGAGCTATGCGCTGCAAAATTGATTTCTCTTTATTCTTCCAGCAATTAGTACAATACCATACTAACCTGCTATCAACCTTTGGAGCCATTACATAAACACCATCAGCAGGACTAAATAATTCGTTTTCATTTTCTTCTATTTCCCAGTTTCTAACGACTGAAAGCTTATTTTCAAGCTCATCATTTTTATTTTTTAACGTCTGTATCTGAGATTGCATTTCTAGTAGTCCGCTTTGAAGCGCAATAATAGAATTCTGGAGTTCTATTGCCTTATCAGTGACGGCAGAATCTATCTTTCGTCCGATAACCAGCGCTGCGAACTCCTTTGCTGTCGAAATTGCCGCAAGAGTAGTTGATATATCCATCATATGTTCTCAGCAATATTATTGGCTAACGTTTAGTTAACGTGCCGCTGAAAGCGCAAAAAAATATACGCTGGCACAGAGTTCATGATGAGTCACCGATATTCCCCCTTTCAAGGTCACGTTCAACGCCTTGTTGGACATAGCCGCCCCCTACCAACACACCGTCCCTCTTTATAAGGGAAATTCCTTTTACAGCCTTGCGACAACGTCGTCTCAGCAACTCAGCGTGCGCACCACAGGCCTTACAACACAACAACACCTGCTCCATGGGCTCAGCATCTCGAACCTTCATCCGCGCCAGATTACCGTGCTGCGCCAACATCCGTTGGTGCCGCTTCCTGGCTGCCGGGGCGTATAGCCCGTAGTACCGCACCGT
>NZ_FNRJ01000029.1 GCF_900107855.1 Marinobacterium iners DSM 11526
GGGTTTCCCATGCGTTTCTGGGGCATCGCAAGGGTGGTTTGTCGATGGCGACCATCGTGGCCTGCGGTGGTTTCTCCGCCATCTGTGGTTCAAGCTTGGCGACCTCGGCCACCATGTCCAAGGTGGCGATGCCGCCGATGCGCAAGTATGGCTATGCCGATTCACTGGCGGCGGCGTCCATTGCGGCAGGTGGCACACTGGGTATTTTGATTCCGCCCAGCGTGATTCTGGTGATCTACGGCCTGCTGACCGAATCCTCCATCCGTGAACTGTTTGCGGCCGGCTTTATTCCCGGCTTCCTGGGTATTCTGCTGTACTTGGCAGCGGTACGCTATGTCGTATGGCGCAACCCCAAAGCCGGCCCTGCCGGTGAAAAGACCCCGTGGTCTGAACGACTGGTCGCGCTGAGAGGCGTTTGGGGTGTTCTGATCCTGTTCACTGTGGTGATGGGCGGCATTTATCTGGGTGTGTTCACCCCGACCGAAGCGGCTGGCATTGGTGCCGGTGGTGCCTTCCTGATCACTCTGTTCCGAGGCCGCCTGACACTGTCGACCCTGTTCGATACCCTGGCGGATACAGCCCGCACCTCGGCGATGCTGTTCGCGGTGGTGATCGGTGCATTGATCTTCTCCGACTTCATCAACCGTGCGGGTCTGCCGGACATGTTGCTGAACTTCGTGACCTCCATGGACGTTGCGCCGATCGTGGTGATCTTCGCGATCATGGGGATCTACATCGTGCTGGGCATGGTGTTCGAAAGTCTGTCGATGATGCTGCTGACGGTGCCGGTGTTCTATCCGGTTGTTGCTTCGCTTGGCTATGACCTGGTGTGGTTCGGCATCGTCGTGGTAGTTGTGACCGAGATCAGTCTTATCACGCCTCCGGTGGGCATGAACGTATTTGTGCTCAGTGCAGTGCTGCGGGATATCAAAACAGGGACTATATTCAAGGGCGTGACACCCTTCTGGATGGCGGATATCGTGCGCCTGATGCTGATTATCTTCATCCCGTCCATTGCGCTTATCCTGCCAGAGGTGCTGTACCGCTAAAGCGGTGCAGCGTCCGAACGGGTCTTTGTACCGATAAGGAGTTCAACAATGTTGCCAGATGTAAAAAAGATTCTGTACGTATCCGATCTTGAAAGTGGCTCCCGTCCGGCATTCCGCGCTGCGGTAAGCCTGTGTGGTCATTACTCCGATTCCCGGATCACCTATCTGCATGTTATCGAGTCGCTGTCGGGCACCACCCGCAGCGTGCTGAGCAACATGATGGAAAAGGAAGAGATGGATGAGCTGCTGAAAAAGGGTGTGGAACAGCTCAGTGAGAAAATTCAGGAGCGTATTGAGCGTTTCTGTGCGGATGAGCTGGAAGAGCATGAAGTCCTGAGTCTCAAGAACATTAACGCCCGTGTTGAGGAAGGTACACCCTGGAGAACCATTCTGAAGGTTGCCGATGAAATCAATGCGGATGTGATCGTGATGGGTACGCGCAAGCACAGCTCCATCGGGCAGATGCTGCTGGGCTCTACGGCAACCAAAACGCTTGGGCATTCAAAACGTCCAGTACTGGTTGTGCCTTTGGGTACTAAGTGAACAGTTACGCGATTGCAGTTAATTAAAAAATGGGGCTTATTGCCCCATTTTTGTCTCTTCCGCCCTAAGCTGCCACTATACGCATCCGAATTTTCCTGACGGGATGGTGTTATGTCCCCCTTGATTCTGAAGTTTTTGCCGTTTCTGCACTGGCGTAGCCAAATTACACCGGACAGCTTAAAGGCCGACTTCATGGCTGGCCTGACCGGGTTGGTACTGGTGCTCCCTCAGGCGGTGGCCTATGCCTTCATTGCCGGGCTGCCGCCTGAGTATGGCATCTATACGGCTATTGTCTCTTGCTCCGTTGCCGCGTTGTTCGGTTCATCCTGGCATCTCGTCTCGGGTCCGACGGCCGCACTCGCGATTGTTGTGATGAGCGTGATCAATGGGTTGGGCAGCCACACGCCTGAGCAGTACATCGCACTGATGATCAGTCTGACCCTGCTGACGGGGGTGATTCAGTTGGCACTGGGTGTATTCAGGCTTGGTACGCTGGTCAATTTCATATCACATACGGTGGTGATCGGTTTTACTGCTGGGGCGGCGGTTCTGATTGCCGCCAGTCAGCTCAAGCACCTGTTGGGGGTAGAGCTTGGTTCAGGGCTATCGCTTTGGCAAACCATTGAACAACTTTGGGCGCACTGGGAGTCGGTCAACCTGGTCGCGGTGCAGGCCGGGGTGATTACCATACTGGTTGCGGTAGTGGTTCGCAGCATCAATCGCCGTTTACCTTATTTGTTGCTCGGCATGGCCGCTGGCAGTCTGGCCTGCTTTCTGCTGGACAGTGATGGCAGCAGGGTGGGGTATGTGGGGGCATTGCCGGGGCAGCTACCGGTACCATCGCTGCCCGAATTTTCCTTTGCCAGCCTAAAATCACTGGCTTCGGGGGCGCTGGCGGTCGCTTTGCTTGGGTTGATCGAAGCGGTGTCAATCGCTCGTGCGATAGCGGTGCGTTCTCAGCAGCATATTCACGGCAACCAAGAGCTGATCGGGCAGGGAATGTCGAATCTGGTGGGTAGTTTCTTCAGCTGCTTTGCCAGCACCGGCTCTTTCACCCGCTCCGGTGCCAACTACGATGCAGGAGCGCGTACGCCATTGGCAACTGTCTTTGCCTCAGTAATGCTGGCACTTGTTGTGGTGATGGCCCCGGCGATTACCGAGCGCCTACCACTGTCGGTCATGGCGGGTTCCATTCTGCTGATTTCCTGGAATCTGATCAATTTTGGCAGTATCCGTCATATCCTCTCCAGCAGCCGCTCCGAAGCGGCGATCCTGCTGGTGACCCTGTTTTCTACCTTGCTGGTTGAGCTGGAGTTCGCCATCTATATTGGTGTGCTGCTGTCGCTGGCGATCTACCTGCGGCGCACGTCTCAGCCACGGATCGTGCGTGTAGCTCCATTGCAGCAAAGTGAGCGTCGGCATATGCGCAATATTCAGCGCTACAATCTTGAAGAGTGCCCACAGCTTAAGATCATCCGGGTGGATGGGTCGCTGTTTTTTGGTGCGGTGGACCATGTGCAGCAGCAGATTCGGCAGTTGACGGCGCCGGGCAGTGGGGTGCGCCATATCTTGCTGGTGGGTAAGGGAATCAACTTCATTGATGTGGCCGGTGTCGAGATGCTGCATCAGGAGATCAACCGGCTGGAGCGGTTGGGTGGAAAACTGATGATCTGCTCACTGAAGGGCACGGTAATGGATGAGCTGGAGCGCACAGGGGCACTGAAGTCGTTGGGCGACGATCATTTCTATGAAACGCCCAAAACGGCGCTGGCCGATCTGATCCCAATGTTGGACAGGGATCGCTGTGACAGTTGTACAGTACGTATTTTCTCAGACTGCCCGCCACCGCCACCCGAAAAGGTGTGAGCGGGGCGGGTGTTATTGCCTGTCAGTACTGTGACTCAGTGCTGAAGGAAGTCCAGCACCATGCGGTTGAACTTGTCGGCATGTTCCCATTGAGCCCAGTGACCACACTGGTTGAAAATATGCAGCTCGGAGTTGGGAATGCCGGCAATCAGGCGCAGGCCCGTGTCCATCGGTACAAAGCGATCGTTGCGGCCCCAGATGACCAATGTTTGCTGCTTGATTTCGGGCAGGCGCGGGCTGAAGTCCGGGAACTGTTTCGGGTTGGCTTCAAGACTCTTGACGAAGTTTTCCAGATGGTCGCGGCGCTTGAGCATGTTGTCCAGACGGGCCTGGAACAGCTCTTCGGTCAGGTCGCCGGTGTCAAACACAAACACCGACATCATCTTCTTCAGGTTCTCGATGGTCGGGGCACGGTATAGACCCTGCAGCAGCTTGATCCCTTCTGCCGGCATTGGTGTAAACAGGCTGGCACCACCGGTGCCACCGCCCATCAGGACCAGCTTGCCCACACGCTCGGGATTTTCCAGGGTAAAGGCCACGGCGCTGTGGCCACCCATGGAGTTACCGAGGATATGGATTTTGTCCAGCCCCAGTGCATCGACGACTTCTTTAAGGGCACGGGCGTTCAAATCGGAACGTGAGCTGGTGCAGACGATGGAGTCACTTTTGCTCCAGCCGGGGCAGTCGAGAAGAATGACACGGTAACCGGCGTTGACCAGCGGTTCAATATTACGGTTGAAGTTGGCCCAACCGCTGGCACCGGGGCCGGAGCCGTGCAGCATGACTACCGTTTCGCTGCCTTCGCCGCAGTCGTTGTAGTGCAGCTTGAGCGGCTGGCCATCCAGA
This sequence comes from Marinobacterium iners DSM 11526, assembly GCF_900107855.1. GTDB lineage: Bacteria > Pseudomonadota > Gammaproteobacteria > Pseudomonadales > Balneatricaceae > Marinobacterium > Marinobacterium iners. Next base: position 4,305 of record NZ_FNRJ01000029.1, read on the forward strand.
GTAATGTCGATGAAGTGGCTGCTGTCGGCTTCAGTGATGTTGATGCTCATTTAATTCTCCAGTCTCTTAAAGCAGTACACCCCGGCATGGGCCAGGGTGAGTGTAAAACGAGGTCCGTGTTACTGCGGAATCTGCCGGAAGCCGCCGTTGAGGTAGATCAGCGCTTCGCCATCTTCGCGCTCGCGCATCCCAAGCACCTCACACAGGAAGGCATGATGGGTGCTTTCGTCAAATACCTTGACCACGCGGCAATCAAAATTGGCCAGTGCACTCTGCAGTGTTGGTGCGCCAGTAGCCAGTGTATCCCATTGGCCATATTCAAAGCGGGCTTCACCCTGTACGTCCTTGATCATGCCGGCGAAGGCCTTGGCAACGTCTTCCTGCTCACCAGCCAAGACGTTGACGCAGAGGGCACCGGTTTTCAGGATCAGTTCGCTGGCATAAACGCCCTTGTTGACGAAGACAACCAGGCGAGGAGGGTCGGCGGTTACTGAGCAGACCGCCGTAGCAGTCAAACCGGCGCGTGCCTTGTCGTCACCGCTGGTAATGGTACTTACGCCCATGGCGAAATGCCGCATGCCCCGGCAGTGTTCTTCGGCGCTGACCATCGGTTTCTCATTCAGCTCGGTGTTGGGTGTCCAGTCGAGCAACTGGTTGATGTGCTGATTCATGGCGCTATCTCTTGTTATGGATCAGAAGCCCCCGGCTTTCTGCCGGGGGCAACAGCATCAGGCCTTGACGCCAAACGGGTTGGGCTGGGGTAGCGGGTTGCCCAGCAGCTGACCGCCGAGCAGGTCACCGATGTTGTCCTGGTTCTGGGTGATATGGTTGGCACCCACCAGAATGTCGCGCATCTGACGCTGCATCGGATTGTTGAGCCAGACACCGCGGGTGGATGTCTTTTTGAAGATCATATGTGCCGCATCGAAGCAGTCACCACCGGTAAACTGGTTGGTAGCGAAGTGGCGTACACGCACATCGGTCGGCACCAGTTCGCCACGGGAAGCGTAGCTCCAGGCCTCATCGGTGTTGGAAAGCACGCGGGCTTCGGCCGCCGTGATCTTGGCGAAGGCTTCGCCCAGTTTGCCCTTGATGAACGGATCGTTGACCGCAGCTCCCACTGCCTGATTGAGGTTCTGGCGCGGCACCATATGTTCCACATACAGATCGACCATGCCACGGGCCATGCCGATGATGACGGACGATACGGCTGCGTAGAACACGAAGAAGAAGGGGACCTTATACAGGTTTTCCACATGGCCGTGGGATTCCTGGTCGTAGGCGCCGATCACGTGGCTGCGGTAAGCCGGTACGAAAACGTCCTTGATCACCAGCTTTTTGCTGCCAGTGCCGGCCAGCCCGACCACGTGCCAGTCATCAACGATCTCTTCGATCTGTTCGCGCTGGATCCAGAAGGAGCGGAATACCATCTCGCCGTTCTCCTGTACCCGACCACCTACAAAAGCACCACCTTCAGCATGGTCACAGCCGCTGGAAGTCAGCCACTCGCCGTTCAGGCGATAACCGCCTTCAACCGCATCCACGGTACCAAACGGTGCATAGGAGGAGGAAACCAGGCGCGTATTGTCATCGTTCCACAGTTCGTCGCCCACCTGCTCAGGCAGCAAACCTACCTCAAAGGGGTGGACACCCAGTACCATCACGTTCCAGGCGCTGGACGGGCAGCCGCGCGCCAGTTCGATCAGAACGCGGTTAAGCGTGTTAGGGTTCATTTCATAGCCGCCCCAGCGCTTGGGCTGCAGAATTTTGAAGAATCCGGCTTCCTGGAATGCCTGAATGGTTTCTTTCGGGACCATGCGGGCCTGCTCACAGGCATCGGCACGTTCGCGCAGCATGGGGATCATGTCGCGGGCGCGTTGTACGATCTCTTCTTCGGTCGGAATCTGGGTGACGATAGCGTTCATATCGGTCTCTCCTGAAAATATATTTTATTGTTCAGCTGTGGTCAGCTCAGGCGGGAGTGGCGCTGACCACGCCGTAGCCCGCAATCCATTCATTGATCGGTCGGTAGTAGTCCTTGCGTGCCTGGTAAGGGCCTACAGCGGCAAGTGCTGCAAATGCGGCTACCCAAGTGCGAACTTCGTGTGTTGAGCGCCCTGCCTCTGCCGAGATCTGCTGGATATCGAACTCATCCACCTGATCCAGCTCACCGCTGAGCAGGAGTTCGATGAACGCTTCATCCCAGGCCGCATTCAGCGGAGTCTGCTGACACAGCTCGGAGCCGTAGATCTTGCCGGCAGCAATGGTGCGTGCCTCACGGGCAGCGCGGGCTTCTGGTGTCGGGTTGCGGCCACAGATCAAGAACTCCTGAACCTCGGCAGGGGACTCGGCAAGAAGAGGAACAGGCGGTTCATGCGACAGGCCGCCAGTGCCCAGAATCAGGACGCGCTTGTTCAGCCCGGCAAGGAATTGGCCAACGGCTTCACCCAGTTTGCGAATGCGACGATAGGGCACAAAGGGTGGTGCCACCGAGTTGATGATGATCGGAATCACCGGGTAGCGGGTCAGGCTGCCGGTCATCTCTTCCAGGGTCTGGGTGCAGCCGTGATCCACCTGCAGGCGATGGGACAGAGAAATATCCAGATCATTGTCCATAAGGTGTTTGGTCAGCTCCAGAGCCAGTTCGGCATCCACCGACAACGTGCCTGGCAGGGTGGAGTAGTCACCGACCGATTCGGCGGCAGTAGCTACTACGAAGGGAGGCATCAGGTCGTAGAACAGACCGTTGTAGTGATCAGGGGCGAAAATCAGTATCAGCTCGGGATCGAAGGCTTCCACTTCTGCCCGGGCTTTAGTCAGGACTGCATCCACTTCAGCCACAACATCAGCACCGGGGTCGTTGCGACCGCGCAGTGGAGTATGCGACAGGCATTTAAGCATGATACTCATAATCTCTTCCTGTTTTTGTTATCGGATGCAGATATTTAATAGTCTGTCCGGTATTGAAAGAAATGAAACCGAAACAAAGTCGGTCTGCATTTAAAGCTATGTGAATAACAGGCAGGGTAATAAGACTAAAGTGGCATGTTAATATTTGAATACAAACGGCCGAGCCGATTTACCCGCTGTGCTGAAATGGATTTTGTACAGGGAGGGAAGCAACATCAAGAGAAAACACACCCTATGTGCACATAGTGAACATAGGTGTGGACAAGATTAATCAATGACGGGGTTCAAGCGGGCTTCTATTCGACCGATCACGGACTGCATCGCTTCAAGGTATCGACGGGCTGCTTCTTCAATGGTCATGGCGTCAGCTATATAGACCAGGTTCAGGCAGCCCAATACACGATCATCATGGCGGATAGGTAGTGCAATCGCGGCAATGCGACCCTCTTCACCCCAGTCCCGGTAGTTTGAGCCGTAGCCATCCTGGCGTGTCTTGCGCACCAGTTTGTTGATGTAATTCTGATCCTGGGCCAGCCTACTCTGGCTGTCGTTGCGATTGGCCAGCAGCTGCAGAATATGTTCACGTTCCTGCTCAGGACAGTTGGCAATGTAGGCACGACCTGCTGCAGTCAGTAACATGGGCAGTCGGCGACCTACCATAGAGCGGTGGAAAGACAGTCGGCTGAAGCGGTGGGTGGTTTCACGAATTACCATCGCATCCACATCCAGTGTTGAGATATCCGTTGGCCAGACCACCTGCTGCATCAGCTCGCCCAAGAGGGGAGCAGCACATTGGGACACCCACTGTTCGTCCCTGAAACCCTCGCTCAGCTCACGCACCTTGAGTGTCAGCAGATAACTGTCATCCGATTCGCTGCGGCGCACGTATCCTTCATGCTGCAGAGTTTCAAGCAGCCGCCTCACTGTGGTGCGATGCAACCCGGTCTGTTGTGCCAGCTCGGTGATACGAGCACCGCCATCACAGCGGTTGAGACAATTGAGCAACTGCAGGCCGCGAATCAGGCCCTGAACCCGTTTGTATTCCCCGCGGGCAGGCTCGTTCTGTTGCTCGGTCATGCTCATATCTCCTGTTGATACGTTGTGCACATAGTGCACCTTGGATGCGATTTATGTTGCTGCGTTGGAACAGCAGTTTCTATACTCCGTTGCATAATAAAAATATGCAATAACGGAGTCCACGGTGTTAATAACCAGCTTGATCAACTGTGTTCAGAATTTATATACGTCGGCAAAAGATATTATTGTTGATCTGTATATATCAAAAAACTGTGAACAGTATATCAATCAAGCTGCCGTTTCAGGTATGGCCCCGGATATAAATATGCTGCTGCCTGCTCAGTTTTGCTGTTTTTCATATCTCACAGCCACTATCGCTGGTATCCCGTCTGGTCTTTCCGAAAGTTTGCCCCCGGAAATCAACTCATCGCCCACCTGTGGTGTCATTCAGGGTTACAGTTTCAATGACAGATGAACAACAGTTACAGGCACTGGCCTTGCGTCTGCGAGCAGCAGAGCAAGAGGGCAGTGTGACCTCTCCGATTCGTGAGCAGCTACAGTCTCAGGATGCCGCATCGGCTTATCGTATTCAGCAGATCAATACCGAGCATGCCGTGTCGCAGGGGCGGCGCATCGTAGGGCGCAAAATCGGCCTTACCAATCCGCGAGTACAGGCTCAGCTGGGGGTGAATCAACCGGATTTCGGCACCCTGTTTGCCGATATGAGCTACGGCGACAACGACTTGATTCCTTGCGACCGCGTGATGCAGCCGAAGATCGAAGCCGAAATCGCTTTCATCATGGAGCGTGACCTGCCACAGCAGGACTGTACTCACGCCGAGTTGATCCAGGCAATTGGTTGGGTATTGCCGGCGCTGGAAATAGTCGGTAGTCGCATTGCCGATTGGGATATCCGCTTTGTGGACACGGTAGCCGACAACGCATCCAGTGGCTGCTTCGTGCTGGGGACTCCGGCCCGTCGCATTGATGGTGTCGATCTACGCGGGGCTCATATGCGGATGACCCGCAACGGTGAAGTGGCATCAGAAGGCAGTGGGGCCGAATGCCTGGGCAATCCGCTTAACGCCGCACTTTGGCTGGCACGTACCATGAGTCGAATGGGTACGCCGCTGCGTGCCGGCGATCTGGTGTTGACAGGTGCACTGGGGCCAATGGTGGCCTGTGCCCCTGGCGATAAGTTTGAAACCGAAATCAGTGGCATTGGCCAGGTGGCCGTCACCTTTGCACAGGCCTGAGCCAGTTCTCGGGTGTCTTGGGAGTCAGAATGAAGAAATTGAAAGTCGCCATCATCGGTTCCGGCAATATCGGTACCGACCTGATGATCAAGATCATGCGCAACAGCCGCTATCTGGAAATGGGCGCCATGGTTGGTATCGATCCAGCCTCCGATGGTTTGGCACGCGCTGCGCGAATGGGTGTGGCCACTACGCACGAAGGGGTTGAGGGGCTGGTTCAGATGCCGGTATTTGCCGATATCGACTTCGTGTTTGATGCCACTTCTGCTGGTGCGCATGTGAAAAATGATGCTTTTCTAAGGCAGTACAAGTCCGATATCCGCTTGATCGACCTGACTCCGGCGGCAATTGGCCCGTATTGTGTCCCGGTGGTGAATCTGGAGCAGAATCTGGATGCCAAGAACGTCAACATGGTGACCTGTGGTGGCCAGGCGACCATTCCTATGGTGGCCGCGGTATCCCGTGTGGCCAAGGTGCACTACGCCGAAATCATCGCCTCGATCTCCAGCAAGTCGGCCGGGCCCGGTACCCGTGCCAACATCGATGAATTTACCGAAACTACATCGGAAGCGATCAGTGCGGTGGGTGGTGCGGCCAAGGGCAAAGCCATTATTGTTTTGAATCCGGCTGAGCCACCGCTGATTATGCGCGATACGGTATACGTCCTGTCTGAAGCAGCGGATCAGGCACAGGTGGAAGCATCCATCGAAGAGATGGCCGCCGCCGTTCAGGCCTATGTGCCGGGCTACCGGCTCAAGCAGAAGGTCCAGTTTGATCTTATTCCTGAGGACCAACCGCTCAATATTCCGGGTGTGGGGCGTTATTCGGGACTGAAAACCTCAGTTTTCCTTGAGGTTGAGGGCGCGGCTCATTATCTGCCTGCCTATGCCGGCAACCTCGACATCATGACTTCAGCAGCCATGGCCACCGCCGAGCGGATGGCTGTTTCCATGCAAGCGCAGTAACAGGAGCGGAAACATGTCATTCAATCCAGGCAAGAAACTCTATATCTCCGACGTGACCCTGCGTGACGGCAGCCACGCAATTCGACACCAGTACTCGCTCGATAACGTTCGCGACATTGCTCGTGCGCTGGACAAGGCGAAAGTAGACAGTATTGAAGTGGCTCATGGCGATGGCCTGCAGGGTTCCAGCTTCAACTACGGCTTCGGCGCCCATACCGATCTGGAATGGATCGAGGCGGTGGCGGATGTGGTCGAGCATGCTCAGGTGGCTACCTTGCTGTTGCCGGGCATCGGTACTATTCATGATCTCAAGGCCGCCTACAGCGCCGGTGCGCGCGTGGTACGTGTGGCTACTCATTGCACCGAAGCGGATGTATCGAAGCAGCACATCGAGTGCGCGCGTGAACTGGGCATGGATACCGTTGGCTTCCTGATGATGAGCCACATGACCACGCCTCAGGGCCTGGCGCAGCAGGCAAAACTGATGGAAGGCTACGGCGCCACTTGTATCTACGTGGTGGACTCCGGTGGCGCCATGGGCATGCAGGATATCCGTGATCGCTTCCGTGCTGTCAAAGATGTACTGGACCCGGCAACGACTACCGGCATTCATGCTCACCACAACCTGTCACTGGGCGTTGCCAACTCCATCGTTGCGGTGGAAGAGGGTTGTGATCGTATCGACGCATCGCTTGCCGGAATGGGAGCCGGGGCCGGTAATGCGCCGCTGGAAGTGTTCATCGCTGCTGCCGAGCGGATGGGCTGGGAGCATGGTACCGATCTTTACACCTTGATGGATGCTGCCGATGAGTTGGTACGGCCACTGCAGGATCGTCCGGTACGTGTCGACCGTGAAACGCTGGCGCTGGGGTATGCGGGCGTTTACTCCAGCTTCCTGCGTCACTCCGAAGTAGCGGCGCAAAAATATGGTCTCAAGACAGTCGATATTCTGGTGGAGCTGGGCAAGCGCCGGATGGTCGGCGGTCAGGAGGACATGATCGTGGATGTGGCGCTGGATCTACTTAATCAGCGCTGAAACAACAGACAACACTCTGATAAACATAACTAAAACAGGTATAGCAATGAAAAAACTGAAGACTACCGTGGCCTTGGTTGCCACGCTGGGAGCCCTGTACAGCACTTCTGCCATGAGCCAGACTGTGATGCGTTTTGCCAGCTGGATGCCACCCACGCACCCGGTGAATGAAGTGGTGCTGCCGACCTGGAAAAAGTGGATCGAAGACGCCACCGACAACCGGGTTACACTGGCGGTTGAGTACAACATGGGTCACCCGAAAACCATGTTCAACCTTGTGGAAGACGGTGTTGCCGATGCGAGCTGGGGTTACCATGGCTATGTGCCGGGCCGTTTCCGTCTGACTCAGATTGTTGAACAGCCGCTATTGGGTGTGTCTGCCGAAGCAGCTTCAGTGGCGCACTGGCGCGTTCACAACAAGTACTTCCAGGGCGCACCGGAGTTCGATGGTCTTGAACTGGTTGCACTGGTAACGCATGGCCCGGGTCAGGTACACAGTACTTTCCCGGTCAATAGCATCAGCGATCTGCAGAACAAGAAAATCCGTATAGGCGGAGGTGTTCAGGCGGTAATCGGTGAGCGTGCCGGTCTGGTACCGGTGGCGGGTCCTGCGCCCAAGGTGTACGAAATGCTGCAGCAAGGCGTGATTGACGGTGTGTTCCTGCCGGTCTGTGACGTCAAGAACCTGCGTCTGGATGAAGTGATCACGCACACTACCCAGCTTCCGGGCGGGATGTATCTGGGCAGCTTCTCGTTCTTCATCAATCCTGACTTCCTGGCCGACCTGGATCCGAAAGACCGTGACGCGATTCTGAAGGTATCTGGCGAGCAGCTGTCGGCACTGGGTGGTCGTGCTCAGGATGAGTCCGATGTGGCTGGTCTTGAGGCTGCCAAGGCTGCAGGCGTTAATATCAACGTCGTGGCTGAAGGAGCTCCTCTGGCGCAGGAATACGCACAGTTGGCAGAAGGCATCGACGATACCTGGATCGAGAGCGTGGCGGATCTGAAGGTCGATGCCCGTGCAGCGCTGGATGAGCTGCGTGCAGTAGCACGTGCCTATCAGGCTGAACTGGACAAGTAAGCAATTACTTACACAGTACCAAAGCCGGCCTTGTGGCCGGCTTTTTGCGTAAGTGGATGGCACTCAATAGCGTAATTTGGGTTACATTCGACCCGGCTCTTAATATACTCGGGAAAACCCAACCATGAGAGAGTGAGCCGTGTTTACACAAATCGTAACGCCAGCCTTCTACGATACAGATGGTCTTGGTCATATCAACAATACCCGCGTGCCTCAATGGTTCGAGGGGGCGCGCAATGAACTGTTTCGTATTTTTACACCCGATCTGGATATGAAAAAGTGGCAGCTCATCATGGCGCGGATTGAAGTCGACTATGTGGGTGAGCTGTTTTACGGCCGCGATGTCGAAATTCGGACCTACGTCTGCAAGATCGGCAACAGCTCTTTCACCGTGTATCAGGAAGCCTGGCAGGATGACAAGGTTGGCGCCAAGGGCAAGTCATTTATGGTACGTTACGACTTCGCCAACGGGCGAGCACAATCGCTGACTGATGAACAGAAAGCGATGCTGCAGGTGCATTTCAAAGAGGTTGACTGAGTCAACAGGCAGCTATCCACTTAACAGGGAGTGATCATGTCCTCATCGGATCCGTTTACCGTTTCTCAGGGTTTCAAGTGGCTGCTGGGTATTGCTGCCTTGATGGTTATACTGGGCGCATTGAAACAGGCTGAGGCCATTGTCATTCCCGTCTTATTGTCGTTCTTTGTTGCCATCATATGTACACCGCCACTGGCCTGGATGACCTCTCACCGAGTGCCCCCCTGGTTGGCGATTGTGCTGTTGGTGGTCGGGCTTGTGGTGTTTGGCTCTGTGCTGGTGTTGTTTGTGGGATCGGCCATCGATACCTTTACTTTGCGATTGCCTACCTATCAGACGCGCCTACAGGAAGAAGCGGTCAAGCTGGTGCCCTATTTTGAACGGCTGGGACTGCCCGTAACCCGTGACCAGATGCTGAACCACTTCAACCCGGCATCCCTGATGCGGTTGGCAGGCAATGCACTGACCAATCTGGGGAGCCTGCTGACCAACCTGTTGCTGATCGTGTTTATCGTGATTTTCCTGCTGCTGGAAGCAACACTGCTGACAGACAAATTGCACAAGGCGTTGCCCAGTGCTGAAAAGTCGCTGGATCAGGCCGGCAACTTCGTGCGTCAGGTGAATACCTATCTGGTGATCAAGACAACCATCAGTATTGCAACCGGCCTGCTGATCAGTTTGTGGTTATGGATTCTGGGTGTGGACTTCGCCCCGCTGTGGGGGCTCATTGCTGCCTTGATGAACTTTATACCGAATGTAGGCTCAATTTTGGCCGCCATTCCGGCTGTACTGCTGGCTATCGTGCAGCTGGGCGTACCCGATGCCGCTCTGGTCGCTGCAGGTTACATCGCCGTGAATGTGCTCATGGGGAATATTCTGGAGCCACGCTTTATGGGTAGTGGACTTGGGCTGTCACCGCTGGTGGTGTTTCTTTCCTTGATGATCTGGGGCTGGATGTTTGGTCCGGCAGGAATGTTTCTGTCAATACCGCTGACGATGATCGCCAAGATAGCACTGGAGCAGAACCCTTCGACTCGCTGGATCGCCATCATGTTGGGTAACTGAAACACTGTCGTTATCATGATTCTGAGCTAATCTTCTACTGCTGACAGACAGGTGGCGGTGGATCATGGACAGGAAACAGAGCTGCGGATTGCGCTTGCGATGGGTTATCAGCCTTACCATCATGCTGAGCATGTTGGCATTGAGTGCGATTCTGGTGATCAACGCCTATATGGGGCAGCGGGATGTGCTGCTGGAAGCCAGTCGCAGCTCCGCCCAGCAGTTTGCCAGCAAGCTTGATTCCGAGACCCTGCGGCTGATTCAGCCACTGCAAAGTACGCTTCGACTACTGGTGCATGACCCATTGACCACTGCCGAGCAGCTGGAGCAGCGCCTGCAGCGGCTACCGGTTTTGGTTGAAGCGCTGCGCGCCAATCCTGTGATCAGTGCTGTGTATATTGGTTATCCTGACCATAGCTTCTGGTTGGTACGGTCGTTGCGACAGTCTGCGTTTCGTCGCTCTGTATCCGCGCCTGAGGGGGCGGCATATCTGGTACAGAGTGTTGAAGCAGCCACGACTGACAGGCCCCAGAGAGCCCGGTGGCTGTTTGTGACCGATCAGCTTGAGGTGATCAGTCAAAATGACAGACCGGATTATATTTTTGATCCTCATACTCGCCCCTGGTATCAGTCGGCGCTGAATGCACAAGCCCCAATTCTGACCGCTCCCTATTTGTTCTACACCACGCGAGAAACCGGAGTGACTCTGGCTTTTAAGGGGGCATCGGGTGCGGTAGTCGGTATAGATGCCTCAGTGCAGGATATATCGTCGGAGCTGGCACGCATGAGGCCTGAACAAGGCTATGAGCTGGTCGTAGTTGACCGGCTCGGACGTACGTTGGCATACCCTGAAGTTGAAAAAATGATTGTACGTCAGGCGGGGGGTATTCGCCTGGCAACACTGGATGAGCTTCAGGTGCCCGCACTTGACCAGTTGATGAGTCAATCAAGTAAGCCCAGCGAGTTGATCGGCTACACGGCGGAGGGGCGCGAGTGGTACGGCGTGCGCGTTCCCATGCTGGCGCTGGCCGATGAATCGCTGGAGCTGCTGATGGCGGTGCCTGCTGAGCAGTTGTTGGCCAATGCTCACAGGCATGGGCAGCGGATGCTGCTTTGGTCACTGGCGTTTACTCTGTTGTTGCTGCTGATCGGCTACTGGCTGGCACATTGGGTCGTGAAGCCGCTGGATCAGCTGTCCGAAAAGGTGCTTGCGCTGACGCAATTCGACTTCAGCGGGTCGGTACAGGTGCGCTCCCGGATCAAGGAAGTGCGTGACCTCAGTGGTATTATCCAGCGGCTGGTGACGGTCGTGCAGCATTTCCAGTCGATCAGCAAGACATTGGCCCGTGAGCGTCGTCTGGAGCGAATGCTGCCGGACGTTGCAGGGGATCTGAAAGCCAGCATGGAGGCGGACAGCTGTGCCATCTATCTGTACGACTACGACCGGCACGCACTGGTACTGTCTACTGTTCATCAGCCACAGAGTATAACTCATTGTTTTCCCGAGACTATCGCTGTCGACGAGCCGCGAACGTCGTACCAGGTGGCAGCCGTCAGAGATGCCTTGGCCGAAGCTGACGGAGTTATGGTGACGCCGCTTAAGGGGCGCTACAAATATCCGGCCGGTGTGATGGTGCTTCGAATGAATGGCGACGCCCGTGTGGATGGTGACTCTGTCTCTGGCTTCCTGGAAGAGCTGGCCGGCTCTGCAGCCACGGCCATCGAAACTCGGCAGCTGCTTGAGGCGCAGGAGAAATTGCTAGATGCGATCATTCGGCTGCTGGCGGATGCGATAGATGCCAAGTCACCCTATACCAGCGCTCACTGCGAGCGAGTTCCCATTCTGGCCGAAATGCTGGTGGATGCCGCCTGCAAAAGTGAGAGTGGGCGCTTCAATGCGTTTCGCATGGATGAGCAGGAGCGGTATGAATTTCGCCTGGCGGCCTGGCTGCATGACTGTGGCAAGATCACCACACCTGAATATGTGATGGATAAGTCCACCAAGCTTGAAACCCTTTACAACCGAATTCATGAAATCCGAACTCGGTTTGAAGTATTGTGGCGCGATGTGGAGATTGCCTACCTCAAAGGGGTTATTGAGAGTGGGGCGGAACCCCAGCTGCGTGAGCGTCGTGACCGGCAACGCCGTCAGTTGCAGCAAGAGTTTGAAATCGTGGCTCGCTCCAATGTGGGTAGCGAGAAGCTGCCGGATGACGACATCGCCAGGCTGCATAAAATTGCATCTCGCAGCTGGGCACGTCATTTTGATCGTCGGCTGGGTTTGTCGCAGGCTGAACTGGATCGACTGCCGAATGATGATGAACGCCTGCCTGCCCGTGAAATGCTGCTGGCTGACCGGGTTGAGCATATTATTCCCTGGGGCGATCGCAGGCCTCCGGTAGAAGCCAGCAACCCGGATAACATCTGGGGCTTTGACATGCCCTTGCCGGAATATGAGGCCAATCAGGGTGAGCTGTACAACCTGACGCAGGTCTATGGGACCTTGACGGCGGAGGAGCGTTTCAGCATCAACAACCACATCGTGCAAACCATCCGAATGCTGAGTACGCTGCCACTGCCTCCGTCATTGCGCCGTGTTCCGGATATTGCCGGTAATCATCATGAAAGAATGGATGGTGATGGTTACCCGCGGAGGTTGGATGCTGAGTCACTCACAGTACCGGAGCGCATCATGGCGCTGGCAGATGTTTTTGAAGCGCTGACCGCTGCCGATCGCCCCTACAAAACGGCCAAAATGCTGTCGGAATCATTGCGAATACTGGCTTTCATGTCTCGTGACGGGCATCTGGACCCAGAGGTGTTTTGTCTTTTTCTTGAATCGGGGGTTTACCTTGAGTATGCCCGTCGCTTTCTTAAGCCTGAACAGATCGACAAAGTCGATCTGCGACAGTTGATATTGCTATCGCGATCCGTCAAACACGGCTGATGGTTAATCCGAGAGAGTTTTAAGGTTGTCATACAGCTTTGCCAACAGCACGTTTGTGCGGTGTATCTGAGCTGAGCTGAGCCCCTTGAAACTCTTGCGGAACAGTTGACTGACAGAGCTGCGAATCAGCTCCAGGCTATCCAGCCCCTTGTCGGTCAGTGACACCAGAGTCACCCGGCCATCCTCACTGGACGTGATCAGGTTGACCAGTCCTTCATCCCGCATGCGATATACAATTTTGGTGGTGGTTGGCAGCTTGGCTACCGCATGGCTGGCAATCTCGGAGATGCTCAGTTCCGAGTGTTCCTTGAGAATCATAATAATGCGCCAGCGTGGTACATCCATATCTACCCGTTTCAGCAACCGTTCCATCTCCTGGCTGTAGAGCGCATTGAGCTGTGCAATCCAGTAGAACGGAAATTCACGACGCTTGAAATCGTCACTCAGTGGGTCGTACATGTCGGCTTTACGGTTACTGCTCATTGGACAGCGATGTCTCCGGCTACATCCGACCGCTAGGGGTCGGCTGAAAGTTGATCTGGAAAGTATATAGAGATTCTAAATTGAGTGAAAACCTTTGGTGCGCAGTGTTTGTTTTTGCTCTCTTTTAGAGCGGGTTAGAGTGGTCGGATAAGGTGGGATCTTGAAAATCCATTTATGATAGTAGCTCATGCAATCTGTTTTTTGACGTTGGTTTGAATCAACTTTAACAGATTTTAACGCTATTTTTAGCGTTTTTTGTTTTATTTTTCACGGTTATTTAAAAAGTGGCCCGACTATTGCTTGTTGTTTTTCAGGTGCTGCGGTCTGACCGCGATCAAGAATTTAATGCGGGATAATTAGTTGACGATTCAAGTGATAAGTGAAATTCTTTATGCAGCTCTTAAGCAACATTCGACCAGTCGGATTTGCCACACAATAACAACTAGACCCAACTAGAGAGCCGCTATGAACATGCTGATCACCTGCTGTGAGCGGAGCGCCTTCGAAGGGCTTCGCGCTGTCAACACAACCTGTCCGGGTCAAACACCGGGCGGTTCCTCCTGCAGCCCGAGTGCAACCATGCAGCCGGGTTTACCAATGATGTACCAAGCGCCGAATGCGGTATGCCGGTACGTGTATCTGCAATAAAGACAACAACTAGGGAGCCTAGCGAATGCCTGGTTATCAGATCGACAAATCCCTCTGGGGCGGGGAGACCGTGTTTGATGCCCTGCTGGATGAAGTGCGCAAGCGCCGACAGGAATTCGAGGATCAACAGTATATTTCCCACGACATTATCGAGTCCTTCAAGGATGTCGGTGTGTATCGGGCGATGGTGCCAAAGGCGTTGGGTGGCGATGAGCGCAGCCCGATGGAGTTCCTGCAGATGGTCGAGGCCATGGCCGCCGCTGATGGTTCTGCCGGCTGGGTCGCAAGCTTTGGCATGAACCCCGCGTACTTGTCGGCACTGCCACCGCAGACTATCGACAAGGTTTGGGCTGAAACGCCCAACATTGTGTTCGCAGGCGGCATCTTCCCGACCCAGCCAGCGAAAAAGGTTGATGGTGGCTATATTGTCAATGGTCGCTGGAAATTCGGTAGTGGTTGCATGGGCGCTTCTTTGATCGGTGTTGGTGTACAGCCGGATAACGGTGAGCCGCTGCCACGCATGGCGGTAATGCCGGCCGAAAAGGTGAAGATCGAACCCAACTGGGACGTGATCGGTATGGTCGGTACCGGCAGCCATGATCTTGTGGTTGAAGATGTGTTTGTGCCGGAAGAGTGGACCTTCGTACGTGGCGGCAAGCCCAATATCGATGCGCCCTTTTTCCGTTACCCAACATTGGCTTTTGCCGCTCAGGTATTGTCGGTCACTACCGCAGGTCTGGCCCGTGAGGCGCTCGATGTCGTACAGGCAATGGCGGCCGGCCGTGCATCAGTGACCGGAGCGCCCAACCTGGGTGAGCGTGAGTATGTACAGATCGAAATTGCCAAGGCGGAAGCCAAGGTGCGTTCGTCTCGCGCTTTCTTCTATGAAGCCACCGAAGACGCTTGGAACAGCATTCTGGCCGGTGGGGAACCGAGCCGGGATCAGATCAACCTGATCCGCCTCGCGACCACCAATTTGGCACACGAGTGTGCCGATGCGATTCGCAGTACCTACGAAGTGACCGGCATGACCGGCACCTACAATGATCATCCGCTGTCGCGCATTATGCGTGACTCCATGATGTGCACTCAGCACGCCTTCATGGGGGCGGTCACCCTGAAAAATGCAGGTGCCATGTTCTTTGGCCACGACCCTCTGCCGGGCTATCTGTAATTTAACAAAAACAAGGAGATACACCATGAGTGATAAGAAACCTTTGCGCGTCCTGTTCTGCATGGGCATCAACCAGAACTTCATGGATGCTCCGCGTGAAGAGCAGCTCGACGTATGGGCGGCCTTCGGTGCAATGTGGAACGGCATTCACGATATGGATGGCGTTGAAGTGATCGGCAACATGGATGACGACCAGAGTATGGTCGGGCCTTCAAGCGGCTATCCCTGGACTACCTACCTGCTGGCGGACGTGGCGGATTACGACACAGTTGTTGCCTGCTGCAACCTGTTCCGCAGCACAGAAGTGGGCAGTGGCCCCTACAAGCTGTGGCGTTATGCCAAGGTTGAGGCGCGTATCGGTCGTGAACTGATCGTCCAGCGTGCGTGAGGGCTGACTGATGAGCGAACTGGAACAGCTGCGTCAGCGGGTGTTTGCACTGGAGGCGGCACGGGATGTGAGCGCCTGCCTGCATGAATACATGCAACTGTGCGACTACCTCAACGAGGGGTTTGACCTCGACCCGCTCATGGCGCTGTTTACCGAAGACGCCATCTGGGAAGGCAGGGGCAAGCGCTACGCTGCTACTTTTGGCCGCCGTGAAGGACGTGAAGCGATCAGGGACATGTTCGTGAAATACACCCTGCCGCCGGCGCACTTTGCTCTGAACGTACATTTTCTGACCTCTGAAAAGGTGAATGTGCAGAGCGAAACCGAAGCGGAAGGCACCTGGGTGCTGCTGCAGACCGCTACCTTTACCGATGGTCGCTCACAGCTCAGCAGTGCACTGTTGAACGTGCGTTTTCGCCGGGAAGACGGGCGCTGGAAGATCGCTCATTTCTGTACCACCAGTCGATTCAATCGGCCCGTGCAGACCCCCTGGGACAACCCCCAGCCACTGCCGGTCCCTGAAGAATAAGTGCTCGGCGGCAGCGCCAGCAAGGCAACGAATAAAGAGAGCAAGACCATGAGTGAACTGATCGATATGCAAAACATCAGCCTGAAAGCGGCTGAAATGGTAGAAGAGGGCCGGGTACACAAGGATCTTTACTCTGATCCGGCCATCTTCGAAGAAGAGCTGGACAAGGTGTTCAACAACACCTGGGTCTTTGTTGGCCACGCGAGCGAAGTACCTGAGGCGGGCAGTTTCAAGACCTCATACATCGGTCGTCAGCCGGTTATCCTGAGCCGCGACCGCAAGATGAATTTGCATGTACTGCAGAACCGCTGCCGCCACCGTGGCGCCACCGTGTGCGAAGCACGCAAGGGCAAAACCAAGGCGTTCACCTGCCCCTATCACGGCTGGGGCTATGGTCTTGACGGTAGCCTGCGCGCGTTGCCCAAGCCGGAAGAGTACGACGGCGTGTTCGACAAGAATGAGCTGCCGCTGGAAAGCCTGCGGGTGGAAACCTATCAGGGCATGGTATTTGCTACTTTTAGAGATGACATCGAGCCACTGGAAGACTTCCTCGGTGGTGCGAAAAAGTGGATCGACCTGTTCATGAAGCAGGGCGGTGGGTATCCGGTCAAGGTACTGGGCGAGCATCGTTTCAATTTCCCGGGCAACTGGAAAATCCAGCTGGAAAACACGACCGATGCCTACCATTTCCCGATCATTCACAAGTCGTTCCTGACCTCGCTGGATGATGCGACGGCTGACATTTTCGACTTCCTCGATGGCGATGGGTTTGTCGAAGACCTGGGTAACGGCCACAGCGTAATGGTGATGATTCCGCAGTTGGTGGATCTGGAAGAGGATCTGGATCAGCCGATTCCGGCCCGCTTCGAAAAGCTGGCGCAGGAGTTGCGCAATGAAGGCAAAACGGAAGACGAAGTGAAGAAACTGGTCCGTGCTGCCCACGGCACTGGTTTCAACCTCAACCTGTTCCCGAATGTCTCCTGCTCCATGGCGTTTTTCCGAGTGTTGCGGCCGGTCAGCGTAGGTGAGACCGAGATTCAGCACGTAGCGTTGGGCGGTGAAGGCGCCCCGGCTCCATTTAACCGCAAGCGCATGCGTCTGCACGAGCACTTCCAGGGGCCGATGGGCTTCGGCACGCCGGATGATGGTGAAGCCTGGGAACGGGTCCAGAAAGGCTCCATGGCAGGCAATGATGGCTGGATTCTGGTCAACCGCGGCATGAACAACCTGCACCAGTCCAAAGACGGTAATGTGGCTGGATCGGTCTGTTCCGAAACCGGCATGCGCGGTGCCTATCGCCAGTATAAGAAAATGATGGCTGCTGGAGAGGAGAAATAAGTGATGAAATCCAATACCCAACTGCTGGCGCAGGTGATCGAATTCATTGGTTATGAAGCGGATCTGCTGGACCACAAGGGCTATCAGGAATGGCTTTCACTGTGGACCGAATCAGGCCTCTATATCGTGCCGGCTGATCTGAATGAAACGGATTATCTGAACACGCTGAACCTGGCGATGGACGATGCTGACATGCGGCGCATGCGCGTGGCGCGTCTGGAAAACGGTGAGTCTGTTTCTGCCATCTCGGTTGGCGATACCGTGCGCATGATGTCCCGTGTACGTGTGCTTGAAGCAGGTGATGATCTGGTCATTGCACGCTGCGCCATGACACTGAACGAGCTGCGCCATGGCAAGCTGGTGACCTACCCGGCCAACGTGGAGTACAGCCTGAAACCGAGCGCGGACGGTTTCAAACTGGAGCAAAAGGTCGTGAAACTGCTGCATGCGGACGGCTTCTTGCGCACTGTTAGCTTCATCTTCTAAGGAGTGGCCGCAT
>NZ_FNRJ01000030.1 GCF_900107855.1 Marinobacterium iners DSM 11526
TCAACCCACTGTTTCGGCATCTGCCTCGGTGAGGCGTGGGGGCGGCTGGATGCTGACTCAAGACCAGCGTCACCAGCCTCTCGATAGCGAGCAAGCCACTTATACACCGTGCGCCTACTGATGCCGAACGTGTGGGCGATATCTTTGATGGATTGTTGCTGACGTATGGCGCGATCAACGATCAGGGCTCGAATATGGGGCGTGGTTCGTGCATTCTTATGGGGGTTGTTCATGTCGGTTGTTCTGTGCTGTTTGTTTGGCGATAACCAGCATCTCGAACTTAACCGGCGTGAACAACCTCCTTAGCACCCACACCTAGCTCTACCCAAGGGATCCAACTCACAATTAGAACGGTGTATGAAGGGATATTCAGTGAGGTCTCGGATAGAAATAACGTTAGCAGTACTTATATAAGGGTGGTCAGGTGCCACCACAGCTACTAATGGCTCCCTCCAGAGTAATTTTTCATTAGGCATCAAACTGCCAACATTACTTAAAATAACGTCGACTCTTTTATGGCTAAACCAACTTTCCAACCTACTAACTGAACCTTCCCATAAATTTAATTTAGTGCCTTTTTCATTACTCTCAAATGATCGAATTGCCTCAACAATTAAATCTTTAGAAATAGTATCAGCCACACCCAGCACCAATTTTTTTTCCTGTACAGGGTTACCTGAAAACTCTGCGTGAGCTGATTCACATATGCCAAGGATTTCTATTGCCCGGCGATAAAAACCCTGCCCCTTAGGTGTCAAAGTTAGAGGTCGATTAGCTGGTCCACTTCGATCAAATAATGCCCCTCCTAATTCATCTTCCAAAGCTTTAAGACCTGCCGATATTGATGGTTGGGAAATATGAAGCCGTTCAGCCGCTTTGGTAGCGCTACCATAATCAACTACAGAGACCAAAAATCGTAGGTGCTGAGTCTTAATCATAGATAAATCCAATTATATGGAATAAAAATAATCAAATATACCTATATCATAAGTGTTGTTAAATTGTTGTCAACGGCTAAGCCAATCCGAGGATTATCACAATGTTGACAGAACTAACACGAAACCGTGTCTACTTTGCAGGCATCTGTAGCATGCTTGTTGCCGTTGGTGTTGCTCGTTTTTCATACACCCTCCTTCTTCCTATCATGCAAGACGGAACAGGTCTGACTGAGTTTGGTGGTGGCTGGTTGGCATCAACCAACTACATGGGCTACATGTTCGGAATATTTATCGCTTCTACACTGAACAGTCTCAAGACTAAGTACTACCTGCATCAGCTTTACATGGTATTGGCTGTCATAAGCTGTGCAGCAATGGTGACAACAACCAATCTCGTGTATTGGTCTGTCTTACGCTTTATCGCCGGAGTATGTGCTTCAGGAAGCATGATCATTGCCTCAGGTTTGATCCTGAAATGGTTAGTGCTCAACAAGTACCACGCTGAGTTGGGTATACATTTTGCCGGATGTGGTCTTAGCATCATTGCCGTCTCAGTCCTGATAGACAGTATGATTTCTTTCTCAGCGGATTGGAAACAACAGTGGATGGGGCTTTCTGTATTCGCAACAGTTGTCGCTTTGCCCTCAATGCTATGGATGCCAAAGCCTAGTGTTAAACATCAAGCCGGGAGTACTGTAAGTGATACGCCCCCCAGCAAACTATTCAATCGCTTGATGCTGTTAGCATACTTCTGCGCGGGCTATGGTTATGTGGTTACCGCAACCTTTATCGTGGATATTATTGAAGGGGTGGAAAGCCTGCAGGGCCAAGGTAATTTAGCTTTTATTCTAGTTGGCTTGGGGGCGACTCCAGCTGTTATTTTCGCAGACAGGGTTGCACGCCGAATCGGTACTCTCAAAGCACTGCTATGGGCATACGGCTTACAGATCTTTGGAATCCTTTTGCCAGCAATTAATCATTCAGTGTCAGTTGTTATTCTCAGTGCCTTAATATTTGGTGGTACCTTTATGGCCTGCGTAAGCCTAGTACTGACAATGGCAGGAAGATTTTTCCCAAGCAATCCAGCAAAATTCATGGGAAAAATGGCCCTGGCTTATGGCACTGCTCAGATTCTGGCACCTGCCCTGACCGGTTATTTGGCAGATCAATTTGGTAATTATGATCTAGGCTTGTACCTTTCCTCAGGCGTAATGCTTGTTGGGCTGATAGTAATATTATTTTTACTAAAAATTGAGCAGATCCCCCCAATAAATAACAAAATTCCAGATAAACCTAAATTCGTTTCCTCTTAAGCCAAATCCTGAGGAATTACCCTGTCACAGAATGAGCGTGACGGATATCCAAAATCATATCACACACTTAGATAACACCACCGTCTTATATTTTTCATTTAAAAAATTTGATCATAGATGAAAAAATAATTAAGAAATAGAGTATATTTTTAATTTTATAGGATAGACACCTAGAAACCGGGGGAATGCATATGAAATCAATACTTTCCACTTTAGATTTTTTGCAACAACATATTGAAGGTAGTCTACCTTCAAACGCAGTAACGGAAATGCAGTATCCAACTGCTATTTCAGAGCTTCTCGGTTTTCGTATTATTGCCATTGCTAAAGGTAAAGCGACTTTAGAAGTATTCACTGATCCAAGTATCCATGGTAATCAGCAGGGCACTGTACATGGAGGTTTTCTGGGCGAATTAGCAGATGCCGCTATCGGCACTGCTCATTCAACGGCTATAGATACTGGGGAGTCATTCACGAGTATAGATCTGCAAATAAAATTTTTTAGGCCAGTGTGGAAATCAAAATTAACTGCAACAGTTTTTCCTGTTAGGGCCGGTCGAACGGTAAGCCATTACCAGTGCGAGATTACTCGCGAGGATGGCCAATTAGTTGCTCTAGCATCCGGCACAATAATGACCCTGCGTGGAGACTTAGCACTTGGCCGCTAGACACCAAAATCATATGCTAGCTGAGCTTTTTAAGTAAGCCTTGCTCAACATTAGGCCACTCCGTATTTATTATCGAATAAACAACCGTATCCCTCACACTACCGTCTTTTAGAATGATATGATTGCGCAATATTCCATCTTGCTTTGCGCCAAGGCGTTCAATGGCTTTTCTAGATACTGTGTTATGAATGTGAGTTCGAAACTCTACTGCAATTGCACCATACTTCTTGAATAGCTGTTTAAGGAGAAGATATTTACACTCTGTATTAATTCGAGTTCCCCTTGCTGTATTAGAGTACCAAGTATAGCCAATCAAAGCCCGTCTATTCAGTTCATCAACATTGTAGTATCGAGTCGTACCAACTATCTGGTTTGTAGCTTTGACTCGCACAGCATAAGCAATATTGCCTTGCGCCATCTGAGCGATTGCATCTTTGACATATTGATGCATTATTTCGGGGCTTGGTACATTCGCGAACCAGAGCTTCCAGTGCTCACCATCTTTGACGGCTTCAATCAATGATGATACGTGCTCTAAACTTAGAGGCTCGAGAACTACATACTTACCCTCAATTAAGCTATTTTCTATCCACAAAGCTTCAACCTCCTCTTACCAGCTAACACCTTTTTAAGGGGTGAGCAACGCAATGTCAAAGCCGCCGCATACCACCTTAAACACTAAACTTAACACATATTAAGATACCACATGTTAAGAATCCATTTTGAACATTTTTTGGCGAATTACTTAAAACGAAGTGGAATATCTTTCGTTATGGATATGTCCTCTAAACACTTTTTCAAAGGCAACTGCTTGGATTTATAGATTGCTATAATCAAATTTTTCTCTTTGTCTAAATCCACCGTTAAACAAGAACAACTAAAACCATAGTTTTGATTTGTTCTAACAAATTCATTTTCATTTGCAGTCGCTTGATATAGTAGTTCCATCGATTTATCGTCCAATATATTTGGAGTACCTTGGACTGATATATCCCACGATCCATCACGATCAATCAACCACATATTTGCTGGAGAAGGATTTTCAAGCCATCCACATCGAGTCTCTTCTGCTATCGCTGTTAAGGCAGACAACATCCCCAAAATAACAATCAAAAATCTCACTATTTACTCCATTCGCCTAACGCCATACGAAGCGGTCCGCTTACGCTACTTTTTGACTGGATTTGCAAAGGCGGAGCGCTTGCTTTCCCGATCTTGCGATAATTACGCGCTTTTTACTTTTAAGTGCATTGAGCTTATCCATGATTACAGGTTTTGAATTACCCGGATACTCCCATAGAAACTTGATAAAATCGATATTAAACCTTTCGTCACAACCATCGGCCAAATATTGACTCTTAGTACTTAAAAATGTTCTCTTTAGCGCTCGATAGATACAGGTATACCGGTTCACATCCAAGAATATTACTGTATCACAAGCTTCAAATCTTATATCAAGCGTGCTCTGATAATTACCATCGATAATCCAGCACTCGCTATCACAGATGCCCTTCTGAATTTTTATCCAGTCTTCTTTTGGAGTCTTAACCCAATTTGGTTTCCAATATAGCTGATCAAGGTGATGAACAGGCAAATTCAATTCTTTACCTAATAAAGCCGAGAATGTAGATTTTCCCGAACCGCCGGAACCAATGACTGCAATTTTTTTCATCGTACCTACCTCGTCATCAATCCAGTTAACGGTTGCATTCACCGGCGATGCGCAGCTTTATTGCGCAGTGTCCAGTGGAATGATTGGTTGGGCACATGGGCTCTGTGCGTTACGTAGTTATGGAATATAAGTCCAACCCCATTGGTTGAGAACCCCATAACCGCAAACTGGCATCCAGTAGGAACTCATCTTGATAGTGACCAGCTGTCAGAGAAAGCCCAACAGGAATGCCATTAACCTGAGCCAGTGGAATAGTGACCTCGGGTAACCGGGCAACACCAGCAAACGATGTGACGGCCATAGTACGGTCGTAATAATCGCGTACAGAATTTAGGTTGCTGCCGGTGAGTGTGCCTTTCTTCGGAGCAAGCACAGGGGCCGTCGGGTAACAGAAAACATCGCCTGGCTGAGTGAACGCGGCTACCCGTGAAAAGAGGGCTTCGCATAAGTTCAGGGCGTCGCTCATCGTGCTGCGGTCGAACTGTTCGACGTTACGATATCCTGCCTGGAAGTTCGGCCCTTGTTCGGGCCGATTTTCCTGAATCCAGCCTCCAATGGAGTTGGCAATTTCCGCCGTCTGGAGTATCCGAAGAGCATCCTCGTTGCACGATTTCAGGCTGATGTCCAAGCCGGTGATGTCGCGCAGAGAAATGGAGGTGACGGTGATGTTAGGGAAATTACTCAAATGCGTAATGCACTCGGATAGGGCGCTCTGGATCTCGGGGTCGGCTAGCACGAAAGCTTCCTTCACCAAATAGATATTTTTCACTGGTGGAAGTGCAACGTCACGGCTGCGAAGAAGCACACGCATCGTTTGGCGCAGAATAGGAAGATTTTGAGCCAATATGCCAACAGTGCTGACACTTGGTGCAAAAGGAAGTACTCCGGCTTCGGAGATGCGGTGCAGACTTGGCCGCATGCCGAACACCCCACAAAGGCTAGCGGGAATCCGGATTGATCCGCCACAGTCGGTACCCAGCGCAAAGTCTACCAACCCACAGGCGACTGCTGACGCCGAGCCACTTGAAGACCCGCCGGGGATCCGATCCGGGGCGCGGGGGTTCACTGGCGTACCGTAGAAATAGCTCTCGCCATCCAGACTATAGGTAAATTCGTCGGCTATTGTTTTGCCCGCGCACCGCGCTCCAGCCATCAACAGTTGTTCCACACAAACCGCATGGTAGGCAGCTCGCGGATGTGCTTCACGCCATGGCTTACTACCATAGGAGGTAAATCGACCACGAATATCAATGTTGTCTTTAACTGCAAAGCACAAACCATCCAATGCACCGGATGCATAGGGGGCTATTTCAAAACGTTCAGCAAAAGCGTTGGAGGTCTGGAAATCGTAAGTTCTCATTGGTGGCCTGCGATATACGCGTGATATTTAACTCCACGATCCGTATGAAAAATCAGACCCGGAGCAGGCCGCCGGTTGCGTAATGCCATCTGTAGCGAGGCCTTGGTCAATGATACCGTTTTCTGCTTACCCAAAGACCGGCCTACAATGCGACGGGAGTACAGATCAATGACTGCAGCCAGATACAGCCAGCGTTTTCCAACGCGAATATAGGTCAAATCGGCAGTCCAATGCTGATTGGTTGCTGTCGGTCTAGGCAGGTCATTTTCCTCTTTCAAGTCAGCAACGTGTTTCTCAAGCTTTCGTATACGCTCGTTCTCACTCAAAGCCTTTGGCTTCTTAGACACCATTTTACGTTTATCAGCCACAATCTTGCCTTCCCGGTATTCCTTGCGCCAGCGGAACAACATGAAGGGATGGATATCCAGCGCTTCCGCCACTCCCTTCACGCTCGCCCCACTCAGATGGGTCAGCTTAACAGCTTTGGCCTTGAACTCGTTCGTGTACTGTCGCGTCTTTTTTGGATTCTTGTACGCTGGCATTTCTCACCTAGTCTGAATTAGATCGAGGTGTCCACTGAACCGGGGGAACTACAAGGGGCGACAACAGCCGCTTGTTATGTATTTCACCACGATGACCAGTGGTACTTATTTACAAGCTTTCCGTCTGCACTAAAACAAAACGCATATTTGCTGGGTAGCTTTAGCGCGTTCTCGTACCAGACTTCTTTAACGCACCCAGAAATCCTTTGTTCTTGATACTTTTTAAAACCTTGCTCTGGCCCTTCCGTGCCATCAGTGACATATGACGGTTCACCTACCAAAGCTAGCAGATCATCATATGAGCTTCCTATAGGCAATGATTGCATAGCTTCAGTAGGACCATTTTTGCCCAAGAGTATGTAGCCACACACACCGAAAACAAATACAAAAAGGCTGAAAGTAAGTACCTTCTTATTCATGATCACACGCATACATTTAACGCCCGACTTTGGGGCAGACTTGTAGCCGCAACGCTGCGCAAAGGCCGTCCCAACCCCGAAGAGGCGACAACAAGGCCGCAGCAACGTAGCTGCGAAGGTCCCAGTGAGCGAAGCGAACGATTTTGAACGCCTGGTTATGTGTTCTCACTGTCACTACCGCTCTCTTTTTTAAGACTATCCATGTTACCCACGAACTAATAGCTCCTACTATTATGCTTCCCGGGAGAACGATGAGCAGCCATAGGAGACCTAAACCAAAATCATCGGCCAGCTCTGCTCTGCTACTAGCGCCAACGGACCACATTTCAAAGTAGACAGCAACATCACCTAAAAGCTGCTCAGCAATTACGGTGGCCAATATAAAGGCGGTTACACTACAAGCTACTCTTTTCATCTGTGATACACATAACGCCTTGCACACGGGCTGACTGAAGCGCAGCGTAAGGAAGTCCGAGCCACGCAGCGGCGCTTTGCGTGCTGCAAATTGTTATGTTTCATAGCTGCACCGGCTTTAGCCAAAGACTAATGAATGCAGCGCCTACACTGAGGGAGTTAGCCGCTAGCAACCAGAGAAATGCTTTACTCTTAAACCGGAAGTCTGGGAAAAACCACTTTCTATAGACAGCCCCCTCAAGTAGGCCATTAACTAAGCAACCGAGAAAGAATGTGGCACCCCATGTAATTGGGTTAAATGTTCCCCAGCTAAAAACCTTGTTTATGAGAGAGCCAGGAAACAGCTCCCAAGCTATACCAGCTAACGGTATTAAAATTATACCTGCAATAGCAGAAACGGCATTTGCAGATATGGTTGCAATTGAAGCTTTTTTTATTGGAAGAGTAAAAATCCATTTTACAAACAAAAACTCAACCAATAGTCCAATGCTAATTGCCCACCACGAAAAAAGCCTAGTTTCTAGATAAAGTGCTGGCCAGACTACGTTTGCGTAAGCAGCAGTCGGCAGTAAGCAAAACAAAAATATTAGCAGCTTACGCACCATCTCTCCTTGAAACATAACGCGCCACACAAAAGTCCGAAAAGCATAGCTTTTGAGGCCCCAGCTCACGAAGCGGGGGAGCTTCGTGTGTCTGTTAGGCATTTGAAGCCACCACATAGGTAGTACCATATTCGTTTATCATGGTGCCTATTTTAAACCGGTTCTGATCAACCAATTTAATTAGAAAATCATTATTAGTCTTCCCCCAATCCACTCCTTCAAAGTCATAGGGAAATGGCGATTTATTTTCATTAGGACTATGTAAGTATACAGCGTCCTCATATGAATTCTCGTGGATAAACCACCAACTTTGAATAGGGCCTCTTACATTCAATTTAAAGTCTTCAACCATATTAAGAATTTCATAACCTAACATAATTGAAGCTTCGCGATTTTCAGGTTTTTTGTCTCCTTTGCCCTGCCAATCGATGTGGCAATGCCAGTAATCGAACCAGCCCGACGGATCAAGATTGGCAATGCTGTTAACAGCATATTTTTTCATCTTGCCCCAGTATCTATCCATTCTCTTTGTGTATCTGCGATCCATCATTCTTAATGCCTAACACTCAGCTAACAGGCGCAGCGTTTTTTGCTGCGTGATCTTCCCCCGATAAATCGGGCACCTACGCGGCTCATACCGTCATTGCTTCATATTCGACCGGACTCAGGTAATTTAAGCTTGAGTGCAATCGAACTCGATTATAAAAGTGTTGGATATATCCAGCCAGCTTGTCCCTCAGATGCATCTCGCCATAAAAAACGTTTTCCTTGATCAGCTCACCTTTCAAGGTATGGAAGAACGACTCCATCTCGGCGTTGTCGGTGCACATGGCTGGGCGGCTCGCACTGGGCTGGATTTCCTGTTTCTTTAAGAGTGCCTGGATCTCATGGGCACGATATTCAACTCCACGATCCGTATGGAAAATCAGACCCGGTGCAGGCCGCCGGTTGCGTAATGCCATCTGTAGCGATGGCCTTGGTCAATGATACCGTTTTCTGCTTACCCAAAGACCAGCCCACAATGCGAGGGGAGTACAGATAAATGATCTGCAGCAAGGTACAGCCAGCGTTTTCCAACGCGAATATAGGTCAAATCAGCAGCCCAATGCTGACTGGTTGCTGTCAGTCTAGGCAGGTCATTCTCCTCTTTCAAGTCAGCAACGTGTTTCTCAAGCTTTCGTATCTGCTCGTTCTCACTCAGGGCCTTCGGCCTCTTAGACAACATTTTACGTTTATCAGCCACAATCTTGCCTTCCCTGTACTCTTTGCGCCAGCGGGACCACATGAACGGGTGGATATCCAGCGCTTCCGCCACTCCCTTCACGCTCGCCCCATTCAGATGGGTCAGCTTAACAGCTCTGGCCTTGAACTCGTCCGTGTACTGTCGCGTCTTTTTTGGGTTCTTGTACGCTGGCATTTCTCACCTCGTTTGAATTAGATCGAGGTGCCTACTGAACCGGGGGAACTACAGGGAGCGATTGCTGCGGCTTGTTATGTGGTTCAGCGGTCATGTTTACTCCGAACAAGACTGGGAAATATTTTTCCAAGCTCTTTCTTACCTGCAACACCGTAAACCACGAAAATAAGCCCCAAGAAGAGAATCGAGACACCTGAAACAACCGAGGCCGTTGAAGTAGACAGCATCAGAATGCTGCCAATAACGAAGAATAATCCGACTACTGTTCCAAACACTCTAATGATCATCCACTTTGCTCTTTACTCGATCCCTGGGATAGCCGCATAACGCCTAGTTAAATTTCGCCACCGGACATCAATTTGAACCATTTTTTAAGTTTTTACCTCTCGATCCAAGATTTCAGAGACTTTACTGTCAAGTTCATCAATTAACTCTGGATCCATGAACTTGTATTCATCAGGAATATCCAACACAAACAGAGGCTTGTGATCCATCATGCGAGTGAACTCAGCCAAAAGCCTATTTTTATGCTTCTTTTCCATGACAAATATATAGTCAGCCCAGCGGATATCCGCTGGGCCAACAGTTTTTCTAGCATTTGGGCTCGTGCCTGCTGAACGAGAATTGAAGCCGGGGCGTTTTTTCCAGATTTCCTCGCCAGTAGGGCTTCGCCATTGGTTGCGACTACAAATAAATAGTAGGTTCAAACTATTATTCATCAGAAGGTAATTCCTGATCTAAAAGTTGTCTCTTACTTTTTATGGGATAGTCTAACCCAAGCTGCTTAGCTCTAGCTAGTTTATTTTTACGAAAGTACATTAGCTTCCATTTCTTTTCGGGCTTATAAAGCTCATCTGAACCCATGCCTTTTCCTTTTTTTACTCTATCTTTGAACCTTCTCCAGGCTCTGTTTCTATTTTCGCTCATTTTTCTTTCCTATATAAATTATCGGGTTCAGCAGCCGCGATAATACGGAAAGAACTCATTTAGATTGTGACACTTAACGCCGGCCTATGGGGCCGGAACGGAGCGCCAGCGTAGTGGAGGTCCCAAATGTGATAGCGGCAAAAATCAGGCCTTTGTTATGTTTTTCCTGTTTATTGATGGCACCTAGTCCAAAAAATCAACTGGTATAGTTTTAACAAACTCAGTTGCCTTTTCCATTAGTTCATTCCATTCCTTTTCTGGACGAGAGGAGAACCCTTGATTAATCAGCTCTTTTTCGCACAGATCCTCGAGCCCCCAAATAGCTCTCTTTTCTTCTTCACCAAACTCATCATTTAGGTATGAAGAAGAAAGCTTCTCGGACAAAATATTCCAGACGACTAGTAGATGACCCGCGGGCATCTTGACCGTAGTTTCCTTACTTAAATTGTCTTCGAACATTTCGTTTCCACCAATAAAACATAACGCTGCCAACAGCGGCCGAGCTTCGCGAGGTCCAGCCCGGTTGCGTAATGCCATCTGTAGTGAGGCCTTGGTCAATGATACCGTTTTCTGCTTACCCAAAGACCAGCCTACAATGCGACGGGAGTACAGATCAATGACTGCAGCCAGGTACAGCCAGCGTTTTCCAACGCGAATATAGGTCAAATCGGCAGCCCAATGCTGATTGGTTGCTGTCGGTCTAGGCAGGTCATTCTCCTCTTTCACGTCAGCAACGTGTTTCTCAAACTTTCGTATCTGCTCGTTTTCACTCAGGGCCTTCGGCTTCTTAGACACCATTTTACGTTTATCAGCCACAATCTTGCCTTCCCGGTATTCCTTGCGCCAGCGGAACAACATGAACGGGTGGATATCCAGCGCTTCCGCCACTCCCTTCACGCTCGCCCCACTCAGATGGGTCAGCTTAACCGCTTTGGCCTTGAACTCGTTCGTGTACTGTCGCGTCTTTTTTGGGTTCTTGTACGCTGGCATTTCTCACCTCGTCTGAATTAGATCGAGGTGTCCACTGAACCGGGGGAACTACAGCGTCGGTTGCATGGCATTGTTATAGCGCAACCGGCTCATCACGCATTTTTTCCCAGGTTTGCACCATAAGCTTCTTGGTTGGTCCCCAGCGGTACCCCCCCAGTGCACCACTCTGCTGTATAACCCGGTGGCAGGGGATCAGTAAAGCAACTGGATTTGCTCCAATGGCGTTACCAACCGCCCTTGCAGACTTGGGGGCGCCGAGTGATTTGGCTACTTCGGCATAGCTGGCCACAGAGCCCGTTGGTATTTTCAACAGAGCTCGCCACACAGCGATTTGAAAATTAGTTCCTGCCACATGGAGCGATAGCGGACCATGCCTGATCGCAGCATCATTGCTAAAAAATACATCAATAGCTTGGCGCGTAGAAGATAGGTTCTCCCTGATCGAACTGAGCGGCCAAGCGTTATGCAAGCTATCTAGCAAATCTTCCAAGCTGTTGAAGTCCATGAACTCTGCTCGGCAAACACCCCGCTGGGTTATCGCAACAAACATAGGTCCGAACGGGGTAGCGTGTACACCGTACTCGATATGAACCTGCTTACCACGACTTTTATACTCGCCGGGTGTGACTGCTTCCAGTTGCACAAAGTGATCATGCAACCTTGAACTACCGCTTAGTCCAAGTTCATGTGCGACATCAAGCAAGGAGCGAGAATTATCCAGCAATCCTTTGCCCCGCTCCAATGTCAGAACCTGTAAAAAGCGCTTCGGCGTAGTACCTGCCCAGCGACAAAACAGCCTTTGAAAGTGATACGGGCTCAGGTGCACATGGGCGGCTATATCTTCAAGGCTGGGCTGCTCAATTGCCCGTTCAACCAAATAGGCCATAGCGCTTGCGATTCGGTCATAGTCTGACATAGCGCAGCCTCTCAGACACGATTTATGGATACACCACCATCTACCAGCATCGCAGACCCCGTGGTGAAGCTGGACGCATCGGAGGCAAGGTACAATGCAGACTGGGCAATTTCATCTGGTGTTGCCATACGCTTGAGAGCATGCAGATTATGCACAAACGCCAATGCCTCTGGCGTATTGGCAAATTCACGTCCCGCTGGCGTGTCAGTACCACCGGGCAGAAGGGCATTGACCCTGATATTCTGAGGCCCATGCTCTGACGCCAGCACTTTAGTCAACCCAATAAGACCCGCCTTACTGGCTGCGTAGGCAGCCATGCCTGGCATACCTGCGGTGTAACCAACGAAGGTAGAGGTGAAAATTAACGAGCCTCCTTTTCGGGCAGCCATAGCGGGCAGTTGGTACTTTGCGCCCAAGAATGCGCTGGTTAAGTTAGTCACAATAACCTGGTTCCAGTCTGTTTGCGACATCTCCGGGACAGGGCCCATCGCACCCAGAATAGCCGCATTGTTGAAAGCGATATCCAATCCGCCAAAGCGACTTACCGCTTTAGCTACCAACGCTTTGGCAAACGCTTCTTCGCCAACATCACCGGCTAGTGCCACTGCCTGCCCGCCTTCCGCATTGATTAAGTCCACAAGGTCATCAAGCTCCTGCTGTCGCCTTGCAGCCACAACGACGGCTGCACCTTCTCTCGCAAAAAGCTTCGCGGCCGCGTAGCCAATACCGGTACTGGCACCAGTAACGATAGCAACTTTGTTAGCAAGTATAGTCATTAATCATTCCTCCTAGCTCTGCTCACTGTATAGGGCACATGCCCGAACAGAGGCTATGTTAGGAGGACGAACGGCTACTGCCGACCCGAATCTTGCTGTACTTCAAGTGCGCTATAACGCCTTGCTCACCGGAAAATCAGGAGCGCAGCGAGTAATTTGTAGTTGCCCCCGCTAAACCAGACTCTGAACACTATTGGCGTCTCTAAGATACTGACAGGATAGCTGGACTCCATTGCGTCATTTCGTAATAATATTTTCCAATCCGGCCATCGTGCCGTACCCTTTATCCGAGGCTCAGAACTTACCATGCCCAGCATTGCAATCACCGATCAGATCACAACCTGCGACGTTGATAACATCCCCCGGACCGCTGTTGCTCTGGGCGCCGCATCAGTGACAGAGGACTGGGAACATGCGAGCCATCAGCATCGCAAAGCGCAACTGCTGTACTCTGTCCGCGGCATCCTCAACTGCAAAATCGCAGATGGCGTCTGGATCGTGCCGCCGCAATGCGCTGTCTGGATACCGGGAAACCTGCCCCACTCGGCCTGGGGATCGGGTGAAACGGAATGTTATTGCCTGTTCGTTGAGCCCGATGCTGCACCGGATCTGCCAAAAACCTGCTGTACAATTTCGGTATCGCCGCTGCTACGCGAGTTGCTGCTGAAGGTGACCAGCTTTCCTGAGTTATACCCGCTGGGTGGACGGGAAGACCGACTGATCGCCACACTGCTCGACGAGTTGGCGTCGGCTCCGGTAGAAAACCTTCATCTGCCCATGCCGCAGGATCCGCGATTGCGTCAGCTCGCGGAGATGCTGCTGGCCGACCCCACAGACAAAACCTTGAAGGGAGACTGGGCTAGCCGCATTGGCATGAGCGAACGCAACATGAGCCGGCTCTTGCAGCACGAAATCGGTATGAGCTTCGGACGGTGGCGCCGACAACTGCATGTCATTCTTGCACTCCAGCGTCTGACCCAGGGCGACAGCGTGCAGACAGTGGCGTTGGAATTGGGTTATGAAAATGCCAGCGGCTTTGTCACTATGTTCCGCAAAGCGGTCGGTAAGCCTCCAGCGCGTTACATATCGGAACGCAAGACCGACAGCGATACGACTACTGTACCTGGCATCATACTTTCAGATCATGATCTGACCTGACTGGCTTTTGCAACAGAATAGCGTTCATGCTTTAACAGACAGTCCGCCGACATCAGAGAAACCTCTATAGTGATCTGTTTAAACCGCTAGTGCCTTAAACCCCGACATCAGAACCAGAGTCCTGTTGCCGATTTGATGTCCGGTGCTCCGGTGCCTTTTCCTTGTCAGAGCCTTTTCCTGCACGGGTCACATTTCTATCATGAATGTTATTGAAGCCCTGGAATCTGTTCAGCTACAGCCCAGCGCTACGAATGAATTCTGCATTGCGGGATCAGGTCAATTTATTTTGCAACACAGCCAGCAATCCTGAAGAACATGAATTTGGCCTGAATGAATAACAATCCGGCCTGATTTCGACATCACACACTGCAAATTTATTATTAAATAACGCCTTTAATTGCAAATGGGTATCATTTAATGATTTATTTCAAAACAACAGGAAAGTTTCGCCGGTCAGTTGACGGTCGAGAAGAGCCTGCGGCCTATCCTCTATCCGGTGGGCTATATAAGGGCGCCAGCAGAAGCGCACCCCGCACCGTATTAAGCTCAGCGGTGGCTGCAGTTGTGCTCATCAGTGCGCAGAGCGCATTCGCCGCTGAGTCAGAGCAGATCCCAAACAGGGATAGCAAGAAAACCTCTGAGACAACGCTCCGCTTACCCGCCATGACGGTAACGGGCAAAGGTACTAACGCCTCCTACACCATGGGTAAAACTGAGACAGAGGCCGCGACACGCCTGCCGCTGTCGCTGCAAGAAACACCGCAGGCGGTCACCGTGATTACGCGCCAGCGCATTGATGACGAGCAGTTGAATTCGGTTCAGAAGGTGCTGGAGAACACCACGGGCATCGCGTCGAAACAGTCCGACAGTGAACGGACAAGTTTTTATTCACGTGGTTTTCGGATCAACAACATTCAGTACGACGGCATCCCCACGGATGTCGGCGACATCGTCAATGGGAGCGGCATCGGTTCTCTCGATACCGCGTTCTATGAGCGTGTCGAAGTCGTGCGTGGCGGCTCCGGCTTACTGACAGGCACCGGCAATCCCTCGGCTGCCATCAACCTGGTACGCAAACGACCAACCCGTGACTTCTCGGCAGCCGCCTCACTCGGCGTGGGGAGCTGGGATACCCACCGGGGCATGGCCGACATATCAACGCCGCTGACCGAAGACGGTCGCATTCGCGCCCGTATCGTGGGGACCTATCAGGGCGGGCACTCATACCTCGACGGCTACAAACCGAAGCGAAAAGGCTTCTACGGTATTATTGAGGCGGATCTGACCGACGACACAACACTGCGCCTGGGCTATGACTATCAGGACATCACACCGAAAGGTGCAACCTGGGGCGGTTTGCCACTATGGTTCAGCGATGGTACACAGGCGGAATTTTCACGCAGCAAGAACTACGCGCAAGACTGGAGCCACTGGGATAACACCCTCAAGACGGCGTTTGCCGAGTTCGAGCACTTTTTCGACAACGGCTGGAACATCAAGGCCACCGCTAACCAGTACCGCACGGAATATAATGCTGAATTACTCGGTCTGGTCGGCCGCCCTGATCGTGCTACGGGACTGGGCTTCTACCCCTCCGGGGCCTACCCGGTCGCGCTGGCTTCCGAAGGTCGCAGCCGTCAAAACAGCTTCGATGTGATGGCAAGCGGCCCCTTCGAACTGCTGGGTCGCCAACACGATCTGGTGGTCGGGGCGACGCATTCGCGCCGTACGGTCAGCCAGGACGATATCGCACCGTTCTATGCTGGCGTTACCCCTATCAATGTCTATGACCTAAGTCCGGCCTTTCCCCGCCCTGACTTCGATAGCATGGCTTCGGTACCAACCCAAACCCGGGTCAGGCAGAGTGGTGTCTATAGCGCCGCCCGGTTTGCCCTGGCCGATCCTCTGAAACTCATCATCGGCGGCCGTTTCAGCAACTACGAAATCGATGACGACGTCGGTGGCTCGTCGTTGCACTACAAAAAGAACGGTGAATTCACCCCTTATGCGGGCCTGGTTTACGACATCAACAAGACCTATTCGGCCTACGCCAGCTACACAAGCATTTTCAATCCGCAACCCGACTATCGGGACAGCAACGGCAATGTGCTCACGCCGTCAAAAGGAAAAACCATGGAAATCGGCCTCAAAGGCGCTTACATGGACGGGCGTCTGAATGCATCGGTGGCCTTATTCGAGACCAGGCTGGACAACGCGGCACAGATGGTTGCAGGAACCTATACGCCAGGAGGTGCCCAGGCATATCAGGGCGCTGATGGAACGAAATCCCACGGTATCGAGCTGGGCTTGCAGGGCGAGTTGGCAGCGGGTTGGAACATCTACGCAGGAATCTCCCACTTCACAGCGGAAGATGGCGATGGCGTTCGTCTGAATTCGAAGCTACCGCGCACCACGGCCCAGCTTTTCAATACCTACCAGCTGCACGGCGACTGGAATCGGTTGACGCTCGGCGGCGGCATTCAATGGCAAAGTCGCTTCTATCAGTCGCCCAATACGGGTACCAGCACATTGGGCGGGGAACAGCCTTCCTATGCTCTGGTATCACTGATGGGGCGTTACGACATCACCAAGAACGTCAACCTGGCGGTCAACCTCAACAACCTGTCCGACAAGAAGTACGCACTACAGAAAGGCGACTTCGACACCGTCAGTTATGGCGCACCACGTAACGTGATGCTAACGCTGAACTACAAGATGTGAATGTGCCCTCAGGACACATTCACATCCTAATATTCTGAGCTTATAAGAGAGAAAACCATGTCATCCCAATCTAATCTCTGCCAGCACCACAGGGTCGCCCTGTTCTGGCTGACCACCGGCATCGGTGCCGTGCTTTTTGTTACCTTCCAGTTATTCTTTTACGTAAACGATTTTGTCAGAGCGCAGGGAGCGACACCGGCGATTACGTTTGAACCCGACATACTATGGTTTTTTCCGGCGTACTATGGCTGTTGGATCGTCACGATGCTTCTGGCGCTGGCAGGAACCCGTAAGACTCAGTGGGTTGTACTGGTTCTCGGCTGTCTGATGGTCGCCCTGAATACCCTTGGCGGAATCGCCGACGGGTTGCGCGACGGTTGGTACGTTGCCTTCTCAGCCGTTTTCTTCATCACCCTGCCAGGCCTCTTCGCCATCGTCACCACATGGCGCCATCTCAAGAGAAAAGGAGCAAATAATGTCGATGAATAGCTCGGATTTTCCCTTCGTCTGGATGAGTTTCTCGCAAGAACCGGGGCATGATCAGGAAAAGGACTTCGAAGAGTTCGAGGCCAATTTGCAGCGCGGCAAACCCTTCGTAATATTAACCGATACCGCCCCGGATGAAGGCCACGAACACTCACCGGAAGACAAGAAACGCACAGCGCTCTGGATGAAAAAGCACAAGGCTGAGTTACGTAAACAGGTTCTGGCCACGATTCTGATCGAACCCAGCCCAGCCAAACGGCTCGGCATCAAGCCATTTGCGGTACTCTTCGCCAAGTTCTGGGGCTACCCGCTGATGCTTGCTGCGTCGCGCGAAGAAGCGATGACCATTGCCAGGGGGTTGCTGTCTGAGCAATCCACACCCTCCCCTGCGTCTTAGCATGTTCGACGCCAGTGTTCATTGGGCACTGGCGTCTCATACTTTTGTAAACGCCATTCCCGCCCCGCTGGCGTGCATCAATGCCCTGAGCCAGTGCGCTTACACCGGTCCTGAGCCTGAATCTAACTGGAGCCTATGCAACCTGTCATTTGAATAGTGCCGGTGACCGGTTAACCGATGAATGTCTAGCGCCCCTGACCACCCCAAGGAACCGAACCGGTCAGGCCACGGTGTTCAACCGTGATAAGAGAGCCTCTATATGTGTTTGCTGTAAGTGCCTTAACAGCCGACTCAGACAGACGAAGTAGTCGCCCTCGTTCAGGGTTTTGTATTGGCTGCTCATGCAGCCAATGAAATACTATTGCCTATTGACACCGAGAAGGCTCATATGTGTTAGAGATCAAGCGCACTGATCTACCAGTTCCCGAAGCCTATGCAAATGAATAGCACAAAGATCGCAGATACTATTCTGATAAGGTTCATTCGAGAAATAAAAGTGCCCCTCCTTGGCACTGAAATCAAAATTTACTGAACCAGGATCAGGAAGAACGTAAGACTCGTCTCCCCTCTGTCTCAAAATTATGTTGTCGAGAGGAGGGGGAATATAACCATCGTGTTTAGGCTTTACAGGGTAAAAGTGAACGCTTTTTGTGCGCCAGCCACCGTCCTGTCCATGTTGATAGAATTCTGGATATCGCCTGCGAAATCCCAGTATGGCTTCCTTATAACGGGCATCTCTTCTAAGTTGCTCACCGCAGCTGTAGCAGGCATTCAGGAATGCGCTGAGAAGATACGAAAACTCGACTTCCACCAACCGATTTTTGGTATATGGCACGCGTTTGATTTCAAGTCGGTCCATCAAGTCAAGGAAGAACCTCGCTTCATCTAGCTTTTCCTCAGAATTCTCAATCACGCTCAACATTGAATATCTCTAACGCCTGCATAAATGGCGGCTTTTACGCAGTGAAGCGGAGAAAAAGCCGTCCGGTGGAGGGCCTTCGGCCCGGAACGAATTTAATGCACTGGTTATATTTTTCTAACGAATTTGAAAATTGCTATACCAATGAGAAACGACACAAGCGTCCAAAGCGAGGCCAACGCCGCAACTCCCAAAGCCTCCGCAAGACCAATAGCGCTTCCACTTACAATGCTCACGCCAGCAAAGCATAGCAAAGTCAAAACGATTTCTCGGTGGGTGGTGTCGCCGCCGCGGCGGACTACAAAGATGTAGTGCGCGACAAAAACCGAGAGAGCAGAGATTCCAGCACAAATACTGGCAACGAAAGTCAAAAGCTGGAAGACACCGACACACCCAAACTTTGGGTCACATGATTGAGCCAGATAGAGGTGACCAGCGTTCCAAAGAGTAACGGGGGTCAACACAGCGAAAAAAACCAATGCTGCGATTTTAAGACTTACTCTCAAGTTTTCTCCAAATATAACGCCCGGCTCACGCGCCGGTTTGGAGCCGCGAAGCGGCGGAAAATCGGTCGCAGTGCAGCCGATTGATACTCATTGAGCCTTCTCCCCAGCCTAGTCAGCTTGGCTAAGCTGGAAGGCGACGAAACCAAAAAGGAGAAGACCCAATGAACTTTTATACTACACAACATCCGTACTATTGTGGAATCGATTTGCATGCACGCTCTTTGTACGTGTGCATTCTGGATGATACCGGTGAAACCATCCTGCATCGTGAAATCAAAGCACGACCAGAACCCTTACTGGATTTATTAACGCCCTATATCGGCAATATTGTTGTCGGTGTTGAATGCATGCACTGCTGGTACTGGGTTAGCGACGTCTGTGCTCAACATGGCATCGACTTCATTCTGGGCCATGCGCTATACATGAAGGCTATCCATGGTGGTAAAGCCAAAAATGATCGCATTGACTCCTATAAGATCGCGCATCTTATTCGTGGTGGCAACTTTCCGTTGGCCTATGTGTATCCACCCGAGATGCGTGCCGCTCGTGACTTACTCCGTCGTCGTACCCGTATCGTTCGTCATGGAGCCGATCTAAAAGCGCATGTAAAAAACACCACCAGCCAATACAATTTGCCACCAAATAACCTGGATCTAAAATATCCATGCGCTCGGGAAGCGATGCGGAACTGCTTTGATGATGAGTTCGTGCAACACAATATTGACCTGGACTTAAACATCATTGCATTTTACCGCCATGAACTTAGCTCCATTGAGTGCTTTATTGAAAAGCATGCTAAGTGTGAATACTAAACACGTTGTTCACGCAGCTTCGGTATTCGAGACACCGGCGGTAGATTTCCGATACTGCCATGAGGGCGCTGTTTATTGTAGTGGTTGATCCAATCTGTCAGCGCCCATGTCCTTGATATGTCGTTTGCATAGGGCATCGCATACGCCCATTCCCGGATCATTGTCTGTATAAAACGCTCCGCCTTGCCGTTCGCTCTGGGCGTGTATGGGCGCGTGTACACATGCTTGATCCCTTCCCGTTGTAAAACTGCATTGAACCGACGGGAACGATAAGCAGGGCCGTTATCGGTCATCAGGCGTTTTACCTCCACACCTATTCCGCGGTAGGCC
>NZ_FNRJ01000033.1 GCF_900107855.1 Marinobacterium iners DSM 11526
CAATAAACAGCGCCCTCATGGCAGTATCGGAAATCTACCGCCGGTGTCTCGAATACCGAAGCTGCGTGAACAACGTGTTTAGTATTCACAGCTAGCGGTGATGCCTATAACTGGTGCCAATGAAAACTCAGCGGTATTGGCGTGATTTTCTCAAAGGCTTCTCATATCAACCATTTGAATGACTGTTGTAAGAATTTGTCTGCATTTTCAGTGACGATTTCACCGTGCGCCATAACCAATATTTGCGGTTTCCAAGACAGCATCCTATTGAGGTGCTTCCGTGCATCCGCCTTACCAAGCATGAAGCTTAGACGCCAATCCAAAGGCATCTTTCCATTAGGGGCGAGTATACCAACACCTTTAGCCACCACCCGTTGGAAGCGGTTAAAGTCTTGGCCAGAAAAGTTCTCAATTAGATCAGTAAGAATTAACGTACTTGAACTGTTATGGTAAAACACACATTCTTCCATTAATGGAGACCCAGAGAACAGTTCTTGCTCAATATCTGGGTTCCAAGCATAGCTTTTCGAGTTATTGAGTGAGGCATGAAAAGAGATATCGCTACGCTTTTTGATCACCTCGCGTGTGCCATAGACTTCTGCGTTTGGATAGGCTGCAATCCATGCAGATAAGAACAAATGATGTAAATGATTGGGGGCAATTAAATATTTAACACAGCCCAAACTTTCAATTTGCTCTGTAATTGATTCAGATAATTTGATTGGACTATGAACCCATAGATCTCCACTGGAGAGTCTGACAACCGTCATTCGAGTGGAAAAAGGCAACCCTAAGAACTGAACGGGTTCACCATCAAATATCCATATATCATGCGCTAATTTTTTCATGTTTATCTGCAATCCTTTTGGTTCATAACGAATGTAGAGCTACATCTTGTTACGAGTGATATTCCATAACGAGTTCAGGATGTCCAGTGTGCTCATCGATTTGCTCTTCAAGCGCGGTAGATCCGTGTTTCTC
This sequence comes from Marinobacterium iners DSM 11526, assembly GCF_900107855.1. GTDB lineage: Bacteria > Pseudomonadota > Gammaproteobacteria > Pseudomonadales > Balneatricaceae > Marinobacterium > Marinobacterium iners. Next base: position 982 of record NZ_FNRJ01000033.1, read on the forward strand.
AAGCGTTCGAATCCGCTCGTTCTCGCTCAAAGCCTTTGGCTTCATAGCCACCATCTATCCTCAAGCTTCGCGCCGCAACTGATGGTAATCTAATCGTCATACTCACTTGTTGGAATACTGGCTTTTATCGAGAAGAAATAATGTCGCGATTTGATTACCCAGTGTACCTTCAGCTTCGTGATCAGTTATGGTCCTGGATTGAAGCTGAGAAGCTCAGTAGCCAACAACGGCTCCCCTCCGAACGGGAACTCTCTGAGCGCTTCCACACCACGCGCGTCACAATTCGTCAGGCGCTGTCACAGCTTGAAGCGGAAGGTTTGATTTTCAGGTCCAACCGTCGTGGCTGGTACATCACCCCCGAGCGCCTTCGCTATGACCCCAGCCGAGATGTGGGTTTTAATCGATATGTGACAGAACAGGGGTTCAAACCGCGTACTGAAACCCTTTTCAAGCAGCTGACCGAGGTGTCTCCCTGGCTGAGCGAGGCCAGTGGTCTTGAAGTCGGAGCGCCGGTGTATCACGTATTCCGTCGCCGTTATGTAGATGAACGCGGGTTGCTGGTTGAGCACAACTATATTAATCCTGCCCATTGCCCGGGCTTGCTGGGTGAAAGTACCGATCTGTCGATATGGCAGATGCTGCGTGACAAATATGACCTGAGACCTGAGCACCGTGACATTGAGATATACCCGCTTGCCCTGAAGGGGCTTGAAGCGGACTCCTTGAGCGTCAATCCAGGTGCTGCAGGGTTGTACATTCAACGTCTAAGTTTTGATCAGCGTGGCGAGTTTCTGGAACTGGACCGGGAATACTGGCTGCACGATGCGTTGAAAATCTCGGTACGCATTGGCGATCGTCACTGACCGCAGCCGAGGCTGTGGTGCAAAGCAAATCTGATGAAACATTTCTGTCACCGACATGTCATGATGTAGCTCGATAATCTGGTCTATACCAGATTAAGGTTGAGCAATATGCATCATTCTTCTACAGACTTTCTCATTATCGGCGGTGGCATCCTTGGTGCTGCGACTGCCTGGGCACTTGCACAAAGGGTTCCTGCAGGCGCTCGCATTCGTCTGGTTGAAGCCGGGATGGTTTCAACTGCCACGACGAGTCAGGCGGCTGCACTGCTTACCAGAGTTCGTCCTGATCCAGCCATGGCGGCTATGGTTGCTCAAACCTTTGCAGCCATTGATGAATTAAATTCTGTACTCGATGAGCCCCTGCCACTGCGTCAGGTGGGTAGCCTGCATCTGGCGACTGATGAAACGGGACGTGATTATCTTCAGCAAACAGCCAACACAGCACGTCAGTTAGGTCTGGCATCCGACCGTCTTTCTGCTGACCAGATCCGCTCCTTATCACCATGGCTGGAGCCAGGAAGTGACGGGACTGCACTGTTTGTTGCCGAGGACGGTTACATGGACCCCGTTCAACTGGCACAAGGCTATCTCACAGCAGCTCGACGGCTTGGCGTTGAGGTCATACAAAACTGCCGTGTTGAACGATTACTGGTTGAACAAGGCCGCGCGGTTGGTGTTGAGACACCAAAAGGCCAAACGCACGCTGAAACAATCATTTGTTGTGCCGGTCCCTGGTCAGCTGCACTGCTGGCACAGTACGGCATTTCAATGGCAATGGCGCCCGTTCGCAGCCACTACTGGATCAGCGAAGCGAATCCGAAACTCTTCCCCGTCAATAGCCCTATGGTGATCCTGCCGGATATTAATGCCTATGCACGTCCGGAAGTCGGTGGTTTGTTGTTCGGCCTGCGTGATAAGCAGGCTGTCTACGGTGACGCGTCAAACTTGCCGGAAGACATTCATGGCTATCTGTTCAACTGTGATCCTGATGGTTGGGACTGCCTTGAAGCTGGCTACAGTTCGCTTTCTGGAGTTTTTCCCGCATTGGAACAGGTGGGCATTGCGCACTATATCAGTGGCATTTCCAGCTACACCCCGGATGGCAAACCCTTGCTTGGCACTACAGAGTTGCCGGGGCTCCTGGTGGCAAGTGGCTGCTCTGGAGGTGGCATTGCTTTGTCTGGTGGTATTGGCCGCATGCTGGCAGAAATTGCCCTTGGAAGAGATCCTTTTACTGATGTGAAGCCCTTCAGGGTTGATCGGTTTGGCCAGGTTGACTCATTCAGTGAAGCTTTTCGTATTCAATGTGCCCTGGCACGCAGTCAAAAAATATCCGGTTAAACAACATGCAATATTATCTTCATTTTTTTGCAACAGAATGCTGTGAAACTTCATCTGGTATATACCAGAGGTATTGCAATCTGGATCTCAACGCTTGTTTAACGGATATAAGGATCTCGCTATGACGCTTAACCTGAAAAAGACCCTGTTGGCGGCGGCTGTCGCCTTAGCGGCCACGTCGGTCAACGCGGCCACTGAGTTGACCGTGTATACCGCCCTGGAAGCAGACCAGCTCAAGTCCTACACCAAAGGATTTGAAACGGCCAACCCCGATGTCAAGATCCGTTGGGTACGTGACTCAACCGGCATCATCACCGCGCGCTTGCTGGCGGAAAAAGAAAATCCTCAGGCCGATGCCATTCTGGGCGTTGCCGCCACAAGCCTGTTGGTATTGAAAGATCATCAGATGCTTCAGCCCTATAAACCAAAGGGTGTTGAAGCATTGAGTGAACAGTTCGTAGACAAGGATGCAACCCCCTCTTGGGTGGGCATGGACGCCTGGGTTGCTTCAATCTGCTACAACCGCATCGAGGCCGAGAAACATGGCCTGCCATTACCGACAAGCTGGAAAGACCTGACAAAGCCGGTGTATCAGGGCCATGTAGTCATGCCGAACCCCAACTCTTCCGGAACAGGCTATCTGGATGTCACCAGCTGGTTGCAGACCTTTGGTGAAGAGCAGGGGTGGGCATTCATGGACGACCTGCATCAGAACATCGACCGCTATACACACTCTGGCTCAAAACCCTGCAAGATGGCTGCTTCCGGTGAAACGCCTATCGGCATTTCCTTTGCCTACCGTGGTGCCAAGCTGATCAGCCAAGGGGCTCCTGTTGATCTTGCATTCCCGTCCGAGGGGCTGGGTTGGGACATGGAAGCGGCCGCCATCGTTAAAGGCACCAAAAACCTGGACGCGGCCCAGAAATTAATGGATTGGGCTGTTACACGTGATGCCAACACGCTCTACAACGACAACTTTGCAGTTGTTGCCATGCCGGGCGTTGCTAAGCCAGTAGAAAATTATCCTGCGGATATCGCCGATCGCATGATCGATAACGACTTTGAATGGGCTGCGCTAAACCGTGAGCGCATTCTCAAAGAGTGGCAGCGTCGTTACGACGGCAAGAGCGAAGCTAAAAACTGATCAGCTGCGCCACCTCGGAGGGCTGAGATTCAGCCCTCACAGTTTTGATGGAGATAGAGCATGAAGACCACACCCGCTTACCTGCAGATTCAGCACCTGCGCAAGTCCTTTGGCAGCTTCACTGCGTTGGATGATATTTCCCTGGAAATCAACGAGGGTGAGTTCATCTGCTTCCTGGGGCCCTCCGGCTGTGGCAAAACCACACTGTTGAGAGCCATTGCCGGTCTGGAGCAGCAGGAACAGGGCCGTATTGTGCAGGCTGGATGCGATGTTTCAACTTTGCCTCCGCAGCAGCGTGATTTCGGTATTGTGTTTCAGTCCTATGCTCTTTTTCCGAACCTGACCGTGAACGAGAACATTGCTTACGGCCTGGCCAACATGAAGATACCCCGCCGTGAGCGGGAACAAAGAGTCCAGTTGTTGCTGGATCAGATTCACCTGCCTGATATTGGCAACAAGTTTCCGGGTCAGCTTTCAGGTGGTCAGCAGCAACGGGTGGCACTGGCACGTGCGCTGGCGACCGAACCTGGTTTGCTGTTGTTGGATGAACCACTGTCTGCGCTGGATGCGCGCGTGCGCCTGCATCTGCGAAATGAGATCTGCAGTCTGCAGCGCAAGCTGGGCATTACCACGATCATGGTGACCCATGACCAGGATGAAGCGCTGACCATGGCCGATCGCATCGTGGTGATGGATCACGGCCGCATCGCACAGATTGGCACCCCGGAAGACATTTACCTCCAGCCAGCCACTGAATTTGTTGCTCGCTTTGTCGGTAGCATGAACCTGCTGCCGGCTCGTGTGCTCGGCCACAACCAGCTGATGCTGGGACACAAGGATGTACAGGTGCCTCTAATTCTACCGCCCTGTGACGAAGGCACGCTGGGCTTCCGTCCCGAGAGCGTGCAGCTGCATGCCACTCCCTGGGGGCTGGACCGCAATGAGCAGTTCGTGTTCCAGGCTCGGCTGGACCACATTCACTTCATGGGCGCATTCGTACGACTTGAGATGAGCTTTGATATTGGGTTGCCGCAGATCCATGTAGACCTGCCGGTGGAGCAGCTGCATAGCCTGAACCCGGCGGTAGGTGCATCGTACTGGTTGAGTGTGCCGGCGGCGGCGCTCAAATTCTACCCGCAAGAAGGCCAAGGCCAAATCCCCGTCACAAAAGTGGGGTGCAGCGATAGCAGGGACCTGGGTGTCGCGGCCATGCAGGTGGCTGGAGCCTGATGATGTCCGCGATCCCGAGTCTGGCCACCAAGCGCGGCTTTGATACCGAAATCTGGGTGCAACGCACTATCGTTGTAGGCGGTGTGGTGTTTCTGTTGCTGGCGCTTTTGTTCCCGTTGCTGACTATGCTGGTCAAAAGCTTGCAAAACAGGGCCGGCGAGTTCATCGGCCTAAGCAATTTCACTGCGTATTTCAGTAATCCGGCGCTGACCGAATCCATTCTGAATTCGCTCAATATCGCTGTCTGGACCACGTTGATCGTGGTTTCTACCGCCTTTGTCTTTGCCTACGCCCTTACCCGCAGCGGAATGGTGGGCAAAAAGGGTTTCCGTCTGTTGACGATGCTGCCTCTGTTTGCGCCATCGCTTCTGCCGGCATTGAGTATGATCTACCTGTTCGGCAATCAGGGCACTCTCAGGAACTGGCTGCCGGTGGACAGTATCTACGGCCCAGTAGGTATCATCATGGGGCTGAGCTTCTGGGCGTTTCCGCATGCTCTGATGATCCTTATCACCGCCTTCAGCAACAGCGATGCACGTCTATACGAAGCAGCCAAGTCGATGAAAACACCGCCCTGGCGCGTGTTCCTGACCGTAACCCTGCCGTCGGTGCGCTACGGCTTGATCAACACCATCTTTGTGATTTTCACCCTGACCATCACCGATTTCGGTGTCGCCAAGGTGATTGGTGGGCAGTACAACGTACTGGCGACGGATATCTACAAACAGGTAGTAGGGCAGCAGAACTTTCAGATGGGTGCGGTGGTCAGCGTGATTCTGTTACTGCCGGCACTGGTGTCCTTTGTCGTTGAACGTCGGGTGCAGCGACACCAATCATCGCAGCTTTCAGCCAGAGCCATACCGCTGCAGCCCAACAGATCGATGCTGCGTGACCTTCTACTGACGTTGTTTTGTTTTGTCGTGTGCGGCTTTCTTCTGTTGGTGGTGGGTATGGCAGTGTACGCCTCCTTCATCACATTTTGGCCGTACAACATGGGGTTGTCGCTCAAGAATTACAATTTTGACATGATGGACGGAGGCGGCTGGGCGTCCTACTTCAACTCGGTACAGATGTCTGCCTGGACGGCATTAATTGGTACTGCGGTAGTCTTCCTCGTGGCGTACATGAGCGAGAAGATCAAGCCGATGCCAACTGCGCGTAAATTTTTACAACTGCTGGCCATGCTGCCGATGGCAGTGCCAGGCATCGTACTGGGGTTGTCGTATATCTTCTTCTTCAACCAACCAAACAATCCGCTGAACCTGATGTACGGCACCATGGCGATTCTGGTCCTGAATACATTGGTACATTTCTACACAGTATGTCATCTGACCGCTGTAACCAGCCTGAAGCAGATCGACAATGAATTCGAGGCGGTTTCAGCTTCGTTGAAAGTTCCCTTTTATACCACTCTGCGCCGAGTAACCCTGCCTTTGGCACTGCCTGCGGTGCTTGATATCTCCGTTTACCTGTTCGTCAACGCCATGACCACGGTTTCGGCCGTCATCTTCCTCTACTCCGCAGAAACCACGCTGGCCTCTGTAGCGGTAATGCATATGGATGAGGTAGGGGACACAGCACCGGCTGCAGCCATGGCTGTCTTGCTGATGTTGACATCGCTGGTGGCAAAAGGGCTTCACTGGCTGATCAGCCATAGCATTCTGCAACGCACTCAGCGCTGGCGACAGCGCTGATGCAGGCGGGTACCTGAGGGGTGCCCTGAATAGAAAAGGAGCAATTTTTTTTGCTCAAAAACACTGGTATAGACCAGAAAGAGAGAGATCATGAAAACAGAACAGCCTTATCTGCTGACTCCCGGTCCCATCAATACAACCCTCAGCGTTAAACAGGCAATGCTGCAAGATTGGGGCTCATGGGATGGTGACTTCCGTGCCATGACTGCCCGGCTGTGCCAGCAGTTGGTTGCCCTGATCGACGGTGAAGACAGCCACGTTTGCGTACCGATGCAGGGCTCCGGCACCTTTGCCGTTGAAGCAACGCTTGCGACATTGGTACCAAAAGATGGCAAGTTATTGATCCTCATGAACGGTGCCTACGGTCAGCGTATGGGCAAGATCATGAATTACTTGGGTCGTGACTATGTTGCTCTGGATAAGGGTGACTATGAGCCACCTCGTGGTGAAGAAGTGGAAGCGATACTGGCCGCTGATCCTGCAATCACTCACGTTGCCCTGGTTCATTGCGAAACCAGCTCCGGCATTCTCAACCCGGTGGAAGAGATCGCCGAAGCAGTAGCACGTCAGGGACGACGCCTGATCATCGATTCAATGAGCGCCTTTGGTGCTGTAGCAATCAGTGCCAAAACCGTTCAATTCGATGCACTGATCTCTTCTGCCAACAAATGCTTCGAAGGTGTGCCCGGCTTCGGTTTTAGCCTGGTCCGCCAGAGTGCGCTGGACGCTTCCAAAGGTAACGCACACTCTTTGAGTCTGGACTTGCTGGATCAGTGGCAGTACTTGGCCAAAACCGGCCAGTGGCGCTACACCCCGCCCACCCACGTGGTAGCAGCATTCCTGCAGGCGCTGAAGGAGCACGCAGCGGAAGGGGGGATCGTCGGTCGTCATGCGCGCTATCAGCGCAACCAGCAGCGTCTGGTCGCCGGCATGCGCCGCATGGGATTTGAAACCCTGCTCAGCGATGTGTGGCTGTCCCCGATCATCATCACCTTCTTTTCGCCGGGCCACTCGAACTTCGATTTCCAGGCCTTCTACGATCGTATGAAAGCCCGCGGTTTCATCATCTATCCGGGAAAGTTAACCGAAGCTGACAGCTTCCGCTTGGGCTGTATCGGCCAGCTGCATGATGTGCAGATCGATGCTGTCCTCACTGCTGTTGCCGCCGTGCTGGACGAGCTGCAGATACCGAACGGCGCGCCCATCCATGCTCTTAACGCGGCGGCAACCGCTTGACCCAACTGAATTCAACGGAGAAATTGTTATGACTGCACCGATTTACCAGTTTGAACGCCGTTACACAGGCCCAATTGAAGCCGTGATCATGGACTGGGCGGGCACCACCGTGGATTTTGGTTCCATGGCGCCGATCCGCGCTTTTCAACGTTTATTTGCCGATGAAGGTGTGCCGATCAGCGAAGCTGAAGCGCGCGGCCCCATGGGCACCGAAAAGCGTGAACATATCCGCCAGCTGTGTACTCATCCCCGTATTCGTGATGCATGGAAAGACGTGAAAGGAGAGTACCCGGGTGAAGCCGATATTGACCGCTTGTATGACGACTTCGTACCTCTGCAGATTGATGCCATTGCACAAACTGCCGAGCTTATCCCAGGCCTGACCGAGGCGCTGGATTGGATGCGTGCCAATGAAATCCGCATCGGTGCCAACACCGGGTATGCGGGCAGCATGATTGAAGGCCTGGTGGCCCGAGCTGCCGAGCAGGGCTACACCCCGGACAGCAATGTTTGCGCCACGGAAGTGCCCAAGGGGCGTCCCTATCCGCATATGAGCCTGAAAAATGCCATGGATCTGGGCGTACAGCACCTCTGTGCCTGCGTAAAAATCGATGACACTCTCACCGGTATCGAAGAAGGCTTGAACGCGGGTATGTGGACCATCGGCGTCGCTGTTAGCGGCAACGAAGTGGGCATGAGCCTGGACGCCTGGCAGGCATTGGGAGAAGTGGAGCAGGACACCCGTCGCGCGGTGGCCTACAAGCGCATGATCGGCAGTGGCGCTCATTATGTCATCGACAGCATTGCCGATGTCATTCCCTGCCTGGAAGAGATCGCGGCACGACTGGCGATGGGCGAGAAACCGTGACACCTGCCGCTATCGGATTGATCCTGGTTTCGGCTCTGCTGCATGCGGGTTGGAACCTGATCGGCAAGCGCACTGCTCAGACGGTGCGTTTTTATGCTTGGGCCATGGGGCTGGGCATGTTGATTTTCAGTCCACTACTGCTGCGCGTCTGGCCGGAAGTAACTGCGTTGCCGTCTGCTTTCTGGTGGCTGCTGCTGGCCTCAGGTCTTTGCCAGACCCTCTACCTGACTGGTCTGGCCAAAGCCTACAGACACGGCAACCTGAATATCGTCTACCCACTGGCGCGGGCGCTGCCGGTATTGATCGTGCCGGCAGTGGTGCTGATTACATATGGCCAAAGTCAACTCCAGGCGACGGATCTGATCGGCATGTGCCTGATCATACTGGGTTCGTTGGCACTGCCATTGGTGTGTTGGCGTGAGTGGCACTGGCGCGACTACAGGACCCCGGCTATCGCTTGGGTACTTTTGGCGGCGTGCGCCACGGCCGGATACTCGGTGCTCGACAGTGCCGCCATTCAGCTTATGAAGCAGCAGGGGATGGATGCTTTTGCCGCTGGCAGCAGTTTTGTCGTATTACAGGCAGCAGCCTGTCTGATATGGATGTTGCCACTGGTGCGATGGGGCTTTGGCGAGTCACTGAGGGTCGTGCCGGACTTCGGCTGGACGCTATTGGCGGGCAGCTTCATTATCGGCACCTATCTGCTGATATTGGTCAGCATGTCGATGGTGAGCGAAGTCAGCTATGTGGTGGCACTACGTCAGGTGAGTATTCCCCTGGGTGTGCTGATCGGCGTGATCTGGCTACGTGAGCCCGTCAGCTTGCCTAGGTTGCAGGGACTTGTGGTGATGGTGGCAGGCCTGTTCCTCGTTTCACTTTGAGCAATCAGAAGCTAATCACGCAAGCGCTGAGAATCGAAACGGTACCACCCACGTGGTGCCGTCTCGAATAGTATGATCTCATCTTCCGACAAGTCATCATGACCGGCCTTGAGCGTAATTAAGGCACAAGGAAATTCGCTCCAATGATAATCCGGGATGCGACATGCCCAGAACACCATATGTTGGTCCGAGACGGACAAAAGCACCCGGTTTGGCTGTGTGACGCCGCTTGCTATGCCTTTATCAATCCTCGTTCAATAAAGACATCTTTAGCTACAAACATGCCATTCAATGCTGCTGGAAAACCAGCATAAACGGCCATCTGTAATATTATTTCGATGATCTCCTCCGGAGAGCAACCGACATTCAACGCGCCATTTATATGTACATTCAGCTGTGGAGCACAATGACCGATAGCAGTAAGTGCTGCGACAGTGCCTATTTCTCTGGACTTCAAATCCAATTGCGGACGTTGATAAATGTCTCCGAATGGAAACTCAATAGTGTATCGGGCCAGATCAGGGCAAATGCTCTGAAGGCTTTCAATCACATTCTGACCTGCATTTCCGTCAATCTCTGCGAGTTTGCTTAAACCAATGTCATATCTAGTTGTAGTCATGTCTTATGCCTCTATTTGATTAAACAAAACAAGGCTACAAGTTAGAGTTAACTCTAAGTCAAGGATTTATTTTCGTCGTAATAATGTATTTTTGCGTCAAGAGCTTGCAAATGTTCCAATTCGCTTTCAATCCGATGTTTCAGGGCATCTCTATGTTTTTGTAATAACAGCCGTCGCTGTTCGAAAGTTTCTTCACCCAGAGCACGCAAATTACTATATTCCAGGATTTGCTCTAAGGGCATGCCTGTTGCCTTAAGGCGATTAATGAACTTTGCCCATTCGACATCAGCAGTGGTGTAGATACGATGACCACTGCTGTTCCGAGAAATATTGGAAAGCAAGCCTATTTTCTCGTAATACCGTAGGGTATGAGGGGAAAGCTGGGTTAAATCTGAAAATCTGGAGATGTTCACCGTTTTATCCTGAAGGTATAACGCCTGAACTAGATTGAGGTGTCCACTGAACCGTGGGAACTACACAGAAATTTAAAGCAGCTTGTCCACAGGTACTATGGTACTCGGCGGATTAGCTAGAGCGTCATGCCGGCCATCAATAAGGGTGCGCTGCTGAACAGCAGGTTGATGAGGGTAATCCAGTGCCAAATCAGCAATATCAATGGCAACAAGGCAGGGATGAGTAGCCACCTGGGGCTTTTTGGTGGTGCCTTACCGAAGCGGTTATCGTCCCGGTCGCCGGGCACTGTTGCCAGAATCAGGTAAATAAAGGGAGCTGCGGGAGGAATAAGGTAAATGAGCGACCAGAAGCCACTGGCACCGGCGTCACGATAACGTTGAGCGACCATTTTGAGAGCGACCAGGTTGAATACCACAACCGAGGCAACGGTGAAGGTCAGAAGACTGGAGGCCTCGGGCGTGGCCAGAAGTGCCCAGAGTGTCAGAGGAGCGAAGGCAAGCAGGTGCCAGAGGTTGAGATACGCCATGAAGCGCAAACGGCTGAGCCGTCCGAAGCCCAGAACAAGTTCCTTTTTCATAAAATATCCTTCAAATGGAGGCTGGCGCTTATGATAGATAGTGATTGAAAGTCGAGGCAAGCCCCAGGTGTTGAGCGGAGCTAAAAAAAATTGTGTGCTAGAAGCAGAGATATATTTGTGCATCGCCGATGCCCGTGCTGATGAACTCGATCGCTAGGCACGCAAACTGAAGACCTTGAGCAACATGCTTCGGCACGTTGCAGAATGCCCCGCGCCTTCACATCTGGAGTGTTTCAAATTTCAGAAGTTGCTGCGAGCTGCTTGTCCCACTGAAGCGGCCAGGGACGTGTTGCGCCAAGCTGTCATTGGGAGTGACGTCTGACGCTCCACTTCATGGCAGAGCCATCACGTGAACCAAGCATCACACGATACATAGAGCAGCTAATGGGCGTCAATTTTGAGCGCTGTGTTAGAAGTTGCATACACCTTTGCCACCATTATGTATTGAAGCCTTTTTAAATAGCTCAACATTATGCTGCTGATCTGATGTAAGGTTTTTGTAGTATTTCTTGTAAACTTCTGGATAACGACCCTCAAAAGCAACAAGGTTATGCCTTAAATAGCTTGGAGCATCAGCATCTAAACAGGCTTTACTCGCGAGTTTTAGGTAGATGCTGCCAACCGTTTCTGGGTATTCACTGGCGAGAGAGTCAATTAGATGTATATAAATATACCCATCATAGAGTTCACTAAATGAATTTGGCTGAAATATATCCATAAATAACCTAAAAGACCTGGGGAAACTTTCAAAGTAACGTTTCTTTGCGTCAGCCGAGTTTGGATTGTCGAATACCTGAAGCGCCAGTTCATGAACCTGCTTTGATAATGGAGACAATCCCTCAAGTGATTTCTCGCGTAGCATTTGATGGTAGGTCTTTGTCACTTCTTTGCCGTTATCGAACATAGACACCTCCCCATCATACGGATTGGCGAATGCGGCTCCTGAAATGAGTAGTAAGAATATGATTAACCTGTATCTCATGATTTTATGCTTCTAACGTCCAGCCCGGTGATTTTTACTGGACATACGTACTGCTGACTATTATACATTTATTCACCTATCGCTTTGGACACTGTACCCGCAATGCTCATATGGGAACGAACTGACATGATAAAAACAAGCTTCTCTCGAAGAATTTCTGATTGAAGCCCCTCAGAACGTCCTTGATCTTTAGCTTTCAATTCAGCTGATTCCAGGTCTGACTTCAGCCTGGGATAATCTTCTCGAACAAACTGAAAAAAAGACTTACAAGAATTTATTTCCAGCGCTTTCCTTTTCGTTAGTTTCATGTCAGTAACACACTCAATGGCCATCATACGATACTTAGATGCTTTAGTGTCTAGCTGTGAATACTAAACACGTTGTTCACGCAGCTTCGGTATTCGAGACACCGGCGGTAGATTTCCGATACTGCCATGAGGGCGCTGTTTATTGTAGTGGTTGATCCAATCTGTCAGCGCCCATGTCCTTGATATGTCGTTTGCATAGGGCATCGCATACGCCCATTCCCGGATCATTGTCTGTATAAAACGCTCCGCCTTGCCGTTCGTTCTGGGCGTGTATGGGCGCGTGTACACATGCTTGATCCCTTCCCGTTGTAAAACTGCATTGAACCGACGGGAACGATAAGCAGGGCCGTTATCGGTCATCAGGCGTTTTACCTCCACACCTATTCCGCGGTAGGCCGCCAGA
>NZ_FNRJ01000036.1 GCF_900107855.1 Marinobacterium iners DSM 11526
CGGGCTATACGCCCCGGCAGCCAGGAAGCGGCACCAACGGATGTTGGCGCAGCACGGTAATCTGGCGCGGATGAAGGTTCGAGATGCTGAGCCCATGGAGCAGGTGTTGTTGTGTTGTAAGGCCTGTGGTGCGCACGCTGAGTTGCTGAGACGACGTTGTCGCAAGGCTGTAAAAGGAATTTCCCTTATAAAGAGGGACGGTGTGTTGGTAGGGGGCGGCTATGTCCAACAAGGCGTTGAACGTGACCTTGAAAGGGGGAGTATCGGTGACTCATCATGAACTCTGTGCCAGCGTATATTTTTTTGCGCTTTCAGCGGCACGTTAACTAAACGTTAGGAGAAGTACACATGCATATACCGAGCTCGCGAGTACACGATGAAATGCGCTCCGAAAATGGCTCGGTGTGGTTTGTTCCCGCCAACGGTGGGGATGAAATAGCAATCCTTATCAAGGCACCAAGTGCCACATTAAAATCGCTTATAGCTGGTTGCGACTTGAATATTCTTTTCGGCAGGAAAGAAGAGTACTTGGCTACTGGGGTTAGAATATTCGATGTGCCTGACGCAGCACTACTCATCTCAGGGATACAGAAGCACGGAGAGGAACACGATTCTCTGTTGAAGTTTCTAACTGATAGAAAGGCACCGCTGTTTCTTTTCAATGAGATGGATGTCTGTTTGGCATGGACAACGCTGTCGATCTCACCTGACGAAGCGCTTCAAGCAAAGGAGCTAATTGGCACTAAGGATTCACTGTATGAGGGTCCATTTTCAGAAGAATGTAACCATGCGCTCGACTGTTTTTGCTACTCAGCAGATAGAACAAACTATCATAAGGGCGCCGTTGAGATACCATTGGTTGGTATTCTCCCTTCACTGGAGCAATGGCGCGCTACTAGAAACGTATTTGTTGGTTTTAGAGAGTCACACGATATTGTTATCGATGATAGAAACGAGGGAGAGATTTTCGAACGTGCCATCTGGGCATCTCTTGAATCCGTTTTTCCGCTAACTCTTCATAAAAGTCCTCAGGTAGAGATTGGGGAAAAATCACGCGAGCTTACGGATGTGCTGTCTTTTCATAAGTACGGAAACTTCTTAATTGAGGCAAAGGACTTATCCGTCCTCGAAGCAAATTTGGAACGCTCCCAGGAAAGGCGGATTAAAGGGGTACAAAAGCAAGTAAAAAAAGCGATAAACCAACTTGTAGGAGCTTCCAAAGCTATTGCACGCGGTGAGCGTGTCACCTCCGCGCAGGGAGAGGATTTAGCTCTGGTAAGAGATGAGCCCCCGCATTGTATTGTCCTCATTACGGAGTTAATGCCTTCGGGTGATTGGTCGGAAGTTGAGCGAATGCTCGTAGAAGCTATTCAGTCGACACAGGCCTTTTTTCATTTGCTGGACCTGCGAGAATTTATCTCGCTTCTTAAGGGCAGCTCTGGAAAACCGGAGCTTCTAGATTACAATTTGATTAAAAGATTCGAGCTCTTTGCAGAGAAGCGCACAGTTCACATCCGGAGCCAGCCTGCTCCTAACCAATAGCGTCACTCGGACGCACTAAAGTGCGCCGGTGCGCCTTGGCGTTATACGGTTTAGTAGAATCCCGCCACATGGAGGTTTACGCTTAGAATGTCTCGTTGGTTTGATTTTTCAAATGATGAATACCAGTTCCATGAATTGGGAGCGTTGAGGGCGAAATGGAGAAAAGTGCCTAGCCACGATGCTGTTAATGCCATCGCTGAAGCTCATCAATACTATGATTTCCTGAAGACAATGATTGTCGGTAGGGTCCAGAGCTGGTCTCATCCTGTTGATGATCGTGAGTCCTGGTTCAAACCAACCCCTTTGGTACTGTCTGCGCGCTCTGGCGCCATTTCAAGCTGCATCTCAGTCGGTTCATCCATCATCGAATGTGCTATGCGAGCACACGCAGAAAACAGAAAGCTCAGAGAATTAATGAAAAATAAACCTGAGCACCGAACTTTTGGAAAGGTTATCTACGCTTGGAAGAAACACGGCGTATATTCATCTGAAATTGCTACCGTAATTGATGATATTGAAAAGATTCACGGCAGGAGAAATGACATCCATTTATATGCTAGTTTCGGAAGAAGCTGGGAAGATGTAGTGAATGAGGAAACAGATATATTGGCAGCTATTGAAAAACTATTCGACTTTTTCCAGGGTCTTGATCCAGCATGAATAAACGTATAACAAAGCGTTCAACTTCGGCCAGCAAGCTGGCCTGGACCTCCAAAATGCTGCGCGTTTTTCCGGCCCGTTAACGCAGCGTTATTTTCAGTTGAGCTTCGGTTGTAATCAGGGTGACTCATAGAAAATAAGTAGAGTATTAACTATGGATAATATTGTGCGGGAAGTCCTTAAAACAAAAATTACAGGACTCAGAGCTACTGCCTTCCAGGAAGCGTTGGACAGAATTTACCATTGTATTTATGGTGAGGTAGGCTTTCAGAGAGTAAAGCAAAAACATGATGGTGGTTCAGACGGAATCGTTAACGGCGAGATAGTTTTAGCTGCCTATGCTCCTGAAAGATATAGTCTTAATGATTTTAAAAAGAAAGTTGGGGCTGACTTTGATTCCTATGCAAAGAACTGGGAATCTACCCATGGTAAATGGGAGGTTGTAACCAATTTAGAAGCAACAGCGCAGATGATCAAGTTTGTGAACGGACTCAAGAATGGATCGCCTATTATATGTATCGAGGGCTTATTGCAGAAAATTGATAGTCAAACATGGACGGTCAAAATGGCTATTTTTAGAGCGCTAAACATCCCTGACCATTATTTATCTAATGACGTAATATCCACAGTCATCGAAGATCTGATTCAAATAAGCGACAAAACTGATTCATTTGAACCATATGAAAAGCCCGCTTATATACAAGACAAAATTGAACTTAATGTCAGTGGAGAAAACCTCGATTCATTTTTGGATGAGTATGAAGAGTATTTAGCAATTTTTCCTTTAATATCTAGCATTATTAAATCAAGATCACAGCAAAACGTTTCTTCGATACGAAGCAAAGTTAGGTCTACTTATACATCCTTATCGGGTAGCTTTGAAAAAAGACTTAGCGAGCTTGTCAATATCATGTCTCAAGGAAAGACGCAGGACGATTACTATAGCCATAATATGCGTATCGTAATGGTCTATTTTTTTGAGCAGTGTTTGTTCGGAAAGAAACCGAAGTCAGAGGAACATGTATGATTAATGTGCATATCGAGATGGATTTGAATCAACACATTTCTGTTGTATCTGCGAATATTATTGATCTAGTAAAAAATGGAGATGAAATGATTTTAGAAACTTTAATGAGGAAGTTTCTGAAGAGGCATGAACTCTATACTCCTGATCAGTTCATGGAAGGACTTACGTTTTTATTTTCTATTGGTTGTTTAACTGTCCAAGAGTATAGGGTGATTTTAATTAATGTTTAAGCTAACTTCTTTGTCATCGCCGTCGGGGTTATTTGAGAAAATTATATTTAAGAACGGGCTAAATATAATTTTAGGAAGATATTCAAAATCCGGAAAAGACATTAACGGAATTGGAAAAACAACGATAATCAATCTTATTGATTATTGCCTTTTGGCCGATGGTGTTAAGTCTGAGCTATTTAAAGAAAAGTATGATTTTCTTAAGGGTGAAATAGTTAAGCTCGAGTTCGTACTTGGTGGGAAAATTTATTCCACTGAAAGGGGTTTTGAGGATAAGAAAAAAGTGCTTTTCTCAAGAGATGGAGAAGAGCCTAAAGAGTTTGTTGATAGTGACCTTCGGCTAATACTCGGCGCTGAAATTGGGAAAGGCCAGACTGGCATTTATGAGCCGATTTGGTTTAGAACGCTTATGTCATTTTTTGTGCAGAATGATCATAATTTTTCGCAAAGAGATGCAGCGAATGTCCTAAAGTTCACCATAGGCAAGCGCCAACCTGAACTATTCTCCTATATTTTTTTACTTTTGGGCATTGATAACAGCCTAATCTGGAACTTCGACAACGATACTGTTGAATTAAAGGGGTTGCGATCAGACCAGACTAGAATTAATAAGCAAATTGCAGAGCAAACTGGAAAATCCGCTGAAGATTTCAGGGGGGAATGCGAATTAGTTGCGAGAAAAATTGATAAGCTAGAAGATGGCCTGGATAACTATAAGTTCGATGAAAATGTTGCTAACTTAGAAGAAAAGCTGAAGACGTTTAGCGAAGAGATATCGTCTCTAAATAAACAGCATATATCTCTTGTAAGCAAGCACAGAAATATCCAAGAAAGCCTTCGCATTGATGTAGATGTAAATCCTGAAGAGATTTCTAGTTTTTACTCGGAAATTCATTCTGAATTTTCAAACTTTATAAAGAAGAGCCTTATAGACGTAATTGATTTTAGGCAGGAAATATCTACAAACAGGCGAAAATTTCTTAAAGAGCGAGAGGTGCTTTATCAGGTGAGATTGGCCGAGCTAAAGGATAAGCTGATTGCACTTGAAACAGAGCGCTCCAAAGTATTCAAAATGCTAGATGAAAAGTCAGCTTTTGATGCGTTAAAGGCTGCCTACAATAACCTTGTGGAAGAGAAAGCTCGTCTTTCAGGTCAGCTTACTTATATTGACCAGCTGGATCAAATAGAAGAAGCAATTGCCAGAACGAAATCCAACGTGAGCTCAACGGTAGCAAAGCTTGTATCTGAAAAGAATGAAAACCTACAAGTAGTTGATAGAATAAAGAGCACATTTCTAGACTTGGTAGAAGGTTCAGTAGATATAGATAGCTCAGATGTCAGTCCTTATTTCAATATAGAGTTTAAGTCAAACCAAAAAAGCCCAATAAAATTATCGCTGGAGGTTCCGAGGGGTAGTTCTTTAGGAAAAGGCCGCTTCAAAATATTAGCTTTTGATTTTACTGTGTTTATTACTTCTGTTTTAAGGCGGAATAACTTTCCAAGCTTTCTAATACACGATGGTGTCTTTCACGCTATCGCGCACAAAACAAGAATCAAATATCTAAATTACATCAACACCAAATTAGACGAGCTGGGTGATGTTCAATATATTGTTACCGTAAATGAAGATGAAATAATTTTTCCGGAAAGCGAGGGCGTTGCTGTAGATTTGAGCTTTAAGCTTGAAGATAAAACATTAATTACACTCGAGGATAATCCTAATCATATGTTTTTAGGAAAGGAGTTTGGGTGATTCTAAGAATAACGAAGTGCATCAGCGGAGAACATAACACATATGAGCCGCCTCGGAGTCAATAGGTAAAACTGCTCTCCTGGCCGCGTTAGCGGCCAGTCTGTTGTCCATCAGCAAGATAGACTGCTTCATCTGTCATCGTGGTTGCCAGGCGATAGCCTGCAACAAACACATATCGGGGCTCTCTTATCTCATGCTCAATGAGCGCCTGCTGATTTCAGCTTCCGTACTGACAGCAGGGGCACCAGACATTCATCGGTTAACCTGTTGCTGGCACTATTCAAGGCATCGGGCTTAACGCCAGTTAGTTTCAGGCTCAGTACAGGTGCAAACCATCTTGCTGATGGTGGTGCGCGGCGGCAAGATGTCTAATCAAAGCGCTCTGGCTAGGGCCGTGTGCCAGAAGATGGGGGATTCAGCTCATTATGGCTAAGGGTAATCCAATCTTCATTTGAGCATCAGCCAGGGGGTTCCAGTTAGACGTTCAGCTCACCTTGCTCCGCGACTTAACCGGCTAGGAAACGTTTCTCATCGAACACCTTTTGATTTTTCAGCATGTAGTACACACAGCGTCCAATTTTATGCGCCAGGGCGGAGAGTGCTTTGGCTTTGCTCATGCGCTTTTGTAGTTTCAGCAAGTAAGCTTTTGCTTTGTCGTTACCACGCAGGTACAGCACAGCAATTTCGCCAAAGGCCCACTTTAGATGCGCATTGCCGATTTTATTGCCCTGAGTGCCGTAGCTTTTACCCGCTGATTCAGCTTTACACTTAATGAGTCGGCTATATGAGGCAAAATCCTGCACGGTGTTAAAGCGACTAATGTCGCCCACTTCGTACAGGATTGTCAGTGCCAAAATGCTACCAATGCCAGGAAAGCTGGTGAGTATGTGGTAATCACGGCCGTTGTGATGCTTGGCATGCTTTTCAATAAAGTACTCAATGGAGCTAAGTGTGGGTGCTAAGGAGGTTGTTCACGCCGGTTAAGTTCGAGATGCTGGTTATCGCCAAACAAACAGCACAGAACAACCGACATGAACAACCCCCATAAGAATGCACGAACCACGCCCCATATTCGAGCCCTGATCGTTGATCGCGCCATACGTCAGCAACAATCCATCAAAGATATCGCCCACACGTTCGGCATCAGTAGGCGCACGGTGTATAAGTGGCTTGCTCGCTATCGAGAGGCTGGTGACGCTGGTCTTGAGTCAGCATCCAGCCGCCCCCACGCCTCACCGAGGCAGATGCCGAAACAGTGGGTTGAGCTGATTCAGAAGATGCGCCTG
>NZ_FNRJ01000037.1 GCF_900107855.1 Marinobacterium iners DSM 11526
GAAGAGCAGGGCGTCATCTTCCAGCGCTTCGAGGGACTGGCAGAAGGTGAGCGTGTGCATGCGCACTATGTGATTGCCATCACGGATGTTCCCGGCGGCTACTTTTCATTCTCACTGGTAACCGATGCCGATAACTTCGAGCGTAACCGCGCCTTTTTTCTCCAGATGCTCAGAACGGCAGATGCTATCACTGCCCGCTAGACGAAAAGCAACGCAAACAAGCCTAACCGTCGCTCATCCATCACGGCAAGCTGTGTCACACTCGCTCTTTAATAAACCGGAACAAATACTCCGGGCACCCTCACACACATTGACGGTGTCCGGAGTCATCACCCAGCGTGTCCAAAACGCCGAACTGCTTCGCCGGTGAGGCGAAGGCTTGAGTGTGCATAATGCGATCTACACAATCCAATATGAAGATTCAATGGGTAACAATCATTCCTTGAATAATCATGAACCAAACACAGAGTACTATATGGATGATCGTCATCAATATACAACAGACGCCGATGGTCGAACTACTTATGCCACCTCTACAATAACTTAAGACGATCTCGATACAGGTATTCGAAACTGCCACCAACAGGAAAAAGCTGGATCATGTGGTCTTGATGATGAGGAAGAAAACATTATCGCTACTAGACTGGGTGGTCCGAGTGAAAGAATAAACCTTGCTCCTCAAAATATGAACCTTAACCACAGTGCTTGGAAGCGAATGGAAAACCGATGGGCAAAAGCGGCATCGGAGGGGAAGACAATTGAGGTCGATATTAAGGTAATTTATGAGGGAGATAGCAAGAGACCTAGTAGATTTTTGGTGACAGAAAAAATTGATGGCGTCGTTAAAACCACTCCATTTCAAAATCAGGCAGGGGGATGATGTGTTTCGAGAAGATAAGTTTGTAGATCTTATGATGATGTCTCTAGGTGAAGAAAAAACAAATATTAAATGTAATATTTATGCTTCTTCTGGAACTGCTGATGTTAGCTTCTTCACCGCTGGCAAGTTCAATGTATGGGAATCAGAAGTTCAAATTTTAGATGAACGCTATGAATCAGTTTATAGAGAAAGAGGGGAATTAGCTTGCGAGCTTTATTTTGAAAAATATATCCCTGACTTGGAATCAGAAGATTACTGGAACCTCTGCACCATCGAAGTCCATCGCGATGGCA
The DNA here is from genome assembly GCF_900107855.1 of Marinobacterium iners DSM 11526. Lineage (GTDB taxonomy): Bacteria > Pseudomonadota > Gammaproteobacteria > Pseudomonadales > Balneatricaceae > Marinobacterium > Marinobacterium iners. Next base: position 1,174 of record NZ_FNRJ01000037.1, read on the forward strand.
CCCACAGCATCGACTTCGCCTACAAACCCGAGCTCGATGAAGAATATGAAAAAGAGACCATCGAATCCATCGGCCAGGAACTCTACGACAAGTACAAGCGCGAAGACGAAGAACGACGTCAACAAGCCAGGCTACAGCCGGAACCCGAGCGGGAACCGGAAACACCATCCAAGGTCGAGACCTTTACCGTTCCGGAACTGCTGGGCTTTATCGCCAGCGAACTGCGGACGGATATCCCCTCGAACTGGAAGGAGCTGATCGTCGTTGCCGAATTGTTCGAAGAGGACGGCAAGCTAGCCGTCAGCATGATCAGTCATTACATCACGGATGGCGCCCCACAGCGCTTCACCCCATCCAACAACATCGGTCCCATGAACGCGCTGATCAAGTTGCAACGCCTGATGGCCAAGGATGGACATACCTGGCGCAAGGCAAGGCTCACGTTCGAATCACAGGGCGGAGTCAAGGTAGAGCCTCTGGAATAAGCCGACACTCCACGCGACAACCGTCGCTCAATCCATCACGGCAAGCTGTATCGCACTCGCTCTTTAATAAACCGGAACAGATACTCCGGGCACCCTCGCACACATTGACGGTGTCCGGAATCATAACCAAGCATTGACCCAACTACGGCGATCCCATCAGCCCCCTGAAGGGGCTGGTCGAGACCCTGATGCAGTGCGGTCCCTACGACATCGGCCGCATCCTGGGGCAGAACATCAACCCAGCCGTCGCGCTCAAGGTCGTAAGAGCCCCAGCGGCTATCGAATAGGTGCTTCGGATGGCGGCCCTGGAAAGTGGGCCGAGATCAATCGCAAGGATACCAAGGCCAATCGTTACGAAAAGCAGGTAACCGGTGCTCCGAACAATATCGAATGGCATGTCTCCGATGCCGAGATGGCGAAAAAAATCGACGAGATCCTGAAGAATTCTAATAACGGATTACCTGAGAATAACCAAGGCATAATCAAGGTAATACATACCCCGGATATCGTTAACTGAGGAGGTAGTTTGAATGAGCTTACCCGTGAATGAGAGCAAAGGGCGCCAAATCCAAAAATTCGGCATCTCCGCGACAGGTTACGACAACAGGCCCCATACCCTGTCGGAGTACCTTACCTTTAGCCGTACGTTGCTGGAAAAGCTCCAAGAAATTCATCCCCTGTTTCGGCGACTGGCGGTGCTGGGCAAGGATGATTATCAACCAATTTCGGAAGACCTTGAAGGGCTGGACGCACTCATTGTCGACGGTGCGATTCGCAGTGTAGACAATCTCAAGGACTGCCAAAACCTAGCTCCCGATGGTCTACCCGGCCCCGATACGACCAACAACATTGGCTTCAGGGTCTCCTATTTCTCCTATGCCGATGATGCCGAACGCTCACACCGACCTGTCCACGAAGGGGGGTCAAACTCACTATCCGAGGCAGCAACTCGGGTGCAGAGCCCCGCTGCAGCCATATCGGACTGGCCTTACCCAGCGACGGCTACTGCGACTTGCACGTACCAGCCATGGTAAGGCGCCTACTGGCGCTAATTGCCGAGCATCAGCGAGGCGTCACGTTCGGCAGGGTAGGTTCGCATGATTTCACCAAAGCTTTGGAGCAGGACCGGTTCGATTTGTTCGCAGGCGAGTGGCTACTATATTTCAAGCTACCGCAGCTTTCCGACTGCCTGCCGGACGATATTAGCCACGAACCTTTTCTCGACGGCGTGCTGCTCGAAACCACCCCCCATCCACCGCAGGTCGAAAATCCGACAGATATTGCCGCTGGCAAGCGAATGTATGAGGTGCTGGATGAACTGGGACTGATGCGGCATTGCCTGCAAGTGCTGAACGGCTGGCCCCACGACGAAGAAGAGACTCGCTACCAACAGATACTGACCGGTGCGCCGGAGGGGCGCAAGTATCGCGTGGGCTGCGTCGATTTCGACGGCTATGACGCCGAGCGCAAAACGTTGCTGTTCACTCGACTGTTCCGAGGACTCAAACGATATCCTAAGGGCTGGGGTATCCGAGGTCTGGATGGCCCCGTCCTCAACGAAGCCAACCGCCAAGTCAATGCCGCCCAAGGCTACCCGATCGAATGGCATATCGGGCTGGAAGAACCTTACGAGAAGGTCCGAGAACTACTGGCCGACTATACCGATATCACCGAGGAACAGCTCAAAGTCATATACACCCCGCTGGAACCGGTTATCAGGAACTTTGATCAGGAGTCCGACAAGAACCACACCTGAAGCACGCTGAACTTACCCAGCAACCGTAGACAACGCTCTTTAACAAACCGACACGGATACTCCGGACACCGCCTGAAGCAAATACGGCGTCCGGAGTCATAACCAAATAAAGGCACTGGACCGCCACCGTCGACGGCGACGCCAGTGTCTATTTCATCTCCCACATTGAAGAGCCGCTGGAAGTTTTCAACTTCAGCGTGGCCAACACGCCAAGTTATTTTGTCGGTAATGGCGGACTGTGGGTTCACAACACTACGACTTGTACTCTTCCCGAAAGAATCGACGATTTGGAAAACCGTCGACTGGATGATATTTCGGTCAAAACAGGCGTCGGTGCGGTAGGTGAAGCCAAGGTAAACCGCATACTGGAAGAAGACTTGGATATGAAGCCACTGGGCAATCAAAACCTGGACTGGCGCAAGGTTGATGACCCTCAGGGCTGGAAGGACGAGTATGCCAAATATGTGGGCTCGACGGGCATAGATAGTATTTTTCGAGGTAAAGACGGCAAAATCCACATTGTGGAGTCCAAGTCTTCCGGTTCTAAAGACTACGAGAGCTGCAAAGCGGGTAGCCTTTGTACCACAAAAGGGAGTGGCCAACAGATGAGCCAGGATTGGATCAACAGAGAACGGTTGGAAGCATCAGGCCTCAAACCTCACGAAGTCGATCAAGTGCTCGAGGGCTTAGATGAGAACGATGGCTCTGTCGTTCGCCTATACGCAGGAACTAGCGCTAGCGGGCAGACAAAGTTTTATGAAATCCACGATAGGCCCGGATCCACATCTAAGGTCACCGTGGATCGTGCAGGTGACGAATACGAGTTCTACCAATAAGGGTTAGCCGATGAGACAAAACCGATTTTACTCTGACATCGATCTGTCCAGCAGTATCGACTACGCATTAAAAGCTGCACAGAAGTATTGCAGTGAAGACTATATTGTGGAACGAATTAATCGCTCTAATGGCCGTACTGACCTGCGTGTAAAAAGCTATGAAGCATCCTGCTATCGGTCCTTAGGGCTTTTACGATCCCTCTACGCACGTGGCGATAGCATTGAATCGCTACGCCAGGCTTATTTGGAAACCCGCGAGCGCCTAAGTATGCTGGAAGACGGCATACAAGCCTGCGGTTTAGAACATCCGAAAATAGACTTAGTACACCCTCTACAGATAAGTATGCTCCTCGCTCTCGCCCACGCCCTGGGCGAAAAGCCTCAGTTAATCGGTCGTAACACCCGTGCGATTTCCTCTAGTTGTGATCTATTCGTCGACCGATTACTCAGTGTGTATGACCCCAAGCGCCCCTTGGCCGACGAGATTGCCAACAAATCCGTCTATAAAAAGCTCTACGCGGTATTTGATGCCCCTGCGGAAAAACGTCCAGAAATGATTGCCCGCTACCTGGACGAATGGGAAAAGCTACTGCTCAAAAACAAGATACCGGGACTTCATTACCCGCAACCAGATCATCTACTGGAAGAATGGGCAGGCTATTGGTGTTACCCCGCCGCCGCCGTGGTTGCCGCGCTGAATATCGATGACAGCAGCTTCATCGACCATGAGTTCTATCCCACCGATCTGATGCAGGCCTGCGCCCAATACCGGGGCGAGCCGGTCATCCTGCAACCACTGCAAGAGCCGGCCTTGCCGGAGCCACCCAAACGCAAACCCAAACGCAAGCCCGCGCCCGAGCTGCTTGCCCCCTGGCAGCCGCTGTTCGAACGGATGGCAGCCACTTTGCCCAAAAGCCTGCAGGCCACTCTGTGGAATGCTCTGGTCGAGTGGCTGAATGAAGAGTGGGAAGAGGAACCCCTTGAGGCCGGCGGTTTTCTCTGCGCCTTCTCCGCTGCGCAGTGGGAGATGGAACTGCTGACCACCTACCGCCGCTTGGCCCTGCTGCACGTGGACTGGAAGGATGACGAAAGCGCTCTGAGCTTTTGCGAGACGATCGCGCGCACTCTGGGCATTGAGGAGTCCTTTTCACCAGACCCGGTTACGCTGAACCGCCCCGAGCGAGTCTGGGAGGT
>NZ_FNRJ01000038.1 GCF_900107855.1 Marinobacterium iners DSM 11526
ATCTGGTCCGCAAAGTAGCAGCCAAACGGGCCAGTGATGTGCGGGATGCCATCATCGATATGCTCAAGCCCTATGCAGCGTATGTGCACACGATTACGGCGGATAACGGGAGCGAATTCGTAGAGCACAAGGCTATAGCCAAAGCGCTGGGCGCGGAGTTCTATTTTGCCCACCCGTACTCGTCATGGGAGCGAGGGCTGAACGAGAACTTTAACGGCCTGCTACGCCAATACATCCCGAAAGGTACGGATCTGCGGATGATCACCGGCGAGGATGTCCGCAAGGCAGAAAAACAGTTAAACCTGAGGCCTCGCAAATGCCTCGGGTTCAGGCAGCCCGAAATTGTATTCCAGGAATACCTTCAGGCTGCATAGGCGGGTGTCGCACTTCGGAGTTGAATTCGCGGCTTGGTACTGACAACAGAAGCGTAGCTCTAAAATAATAATGGCCCGCAATGCGGGCCATTATTAGGAGATGTTTTATTTATTTCCGGCTAAACCTAATTGCTGCCTCTTGAAGTTAATATCATTATTGAACTGCAATACTAGAACTGTGCTTTTCATCCGAATACAAAAGAACACACTCTCCGATGCTGAAGTTTCAAAATTACCAACCATTTTCAACACTTCTACGTCCCTATCCTCACCCAAAATCATAGAAACCAGCTCCATAACCCTGAAGGATAAATATTTCTGTAAACTTAATAAGCTATCAGCATCGGCATAAGATGCATCCCTCACAAGATAATGCCTAATTGCGTGCTCTAGGTCTCGAATCCCACCCTTTAAGTGTTCCGAACCCGAAAAAGTTAAATTAGCCCGAGGTGTAAAAAACTTTCTTAAAGGCAACTCAACAGAAACATTCGGCTCTATTTCCAGAAGATACGAAAAAGCCGAATAATCTCTTATTTTTCCACTGAATGCTGAAACCCCATTAAGTAAACCATCTAACCGTGCAATCTCTTTTTCTCTCGCTAATCTATCCATATATTTACGCTGGACAATCGCCTCCACAAATATTTCGATAAAATTCTTCTAACCTAGACAATGCCGCAGTCAACAAAGCAATTCTTGTTGCATGGCCTTGATAACTAGCCGAGGCAGGATTCAAATCTGTATTACGCCATGCTATTTGAGCCCTCAAAACTCTAATTGCATGCCTGAGCCTTTCACATGCATCACCTCCACCAAATGGATCTGGAGTAAAATAAAGTGCTTCATCCTCTTCAAAATGGTCGTAAGGTGCGGGGCCGTCAGCAAGACCGTCCATTTGCATGTCTTGCGGAGTATCGCCAGGTATCGTCATGGCAATTAATCCAACTCCGAACACTCTGGCCCCAGGAACTGGAACAAACAAACTTACTCCGTCCAGCCCTCGAAGCCCCCAAGCGGCACCTGCGCTCATTGCTTCCAGACCATACGGATCTGTGTAAATTAGCGGATTGCCACCGACATACCCATAAGTATTAATCCCACCATTCAATCCAATAGGATCCGATTGCACATACCGCCCCGTACTGGGGTCGTAATCCCGATAGTAGTTGTAATGTAGTCCCGTTTCACTGTCAAAATACTGGCCAGGAAAACGGAGGTTGAACGTCAGGATACTCCCAGAAGCAACAGATGCTTTCCCAAATGCATCATAGTCCGCCCGCCAGACCACCGTTCCCTGATTATCACTCACGACCTGCGGTGTATTGAGGTGGTCAGTATGTATGTAGTATACGACGGCTGAAGCGGGGCCTGAATGAATCACCGCCAGTGGCTGTGTGCCCAACCAGACATACTCCACCTTTGTCTGCCCGCTATGATCAAGCTCGGCCAGCAGCTGCCCGGATTGATTGTACAGGTAGTAGGTGGTCTGGCCATTAACAGTCTTACTTGTACGCTGACGATGAGCATTGTACGTGTAGGTTGCGCTTACCGTGCCGCTCACACTGGTGAGACTGTTGTAGCGGTCGTAGCTGAAGCTCAGGCCCCCTTTACTCAGTACATTGCCATTCGTGTCTTATACCCCACAGTTTCCTACGTGAATTTATCGCGTTTCTGAACCAAAAGGTTGCCACATCAGCCTATGAAGCTGGTTGACTGACATAGAGTTTTGAACCTCCTTTTGTATGCGCTGGCCTCGAATGCACAGCCTGCTGGCTAGGCGTGCACACCGAAACCAGGGTAATCCCCCCGAAAAGGTGGCACGCTATGCTGGTGAAAATGACAATTATTTTAATAAGAAAAGGGCCAGCATTACGCTGGCCTATATAATTATTTTTAAAATAATTTTTACTGATAGAACTTACTACATTTTTTTAAAAGGCTTGCCAAGCTTTCTTCTTTTTCACTGAACTTAAATTCAATAGCTGTTAAGAAATCGATTAGTAGTTTTTCTAGCTCTATTTTAAGGTTGTTTTCATAATCAATCTTAATAGAAATCTTATCGTCAATGACGGACAGAACTATCTTGTTCCCCAAAGAATCATAAGCCTTGTATACATCATTCTGAATATCAACGGCTTCTATAGAGTCTTGTACGCTGGATACAGACATGTAAAAGTTAACATCTAACCCTTCAGCAATAATAATCGGAAAGTTATACATATTCATTAGAATCTATCCGTCCATTTCTTATCGTGCGGGCTAGGTTGGAAAGGTCTATGTCTATTAATTCCCTGTCCCGGCTGGGTTTGACCATCAGCTCCCGGATTGCCTCTACGGTGATAATGCGGCCAGCGACCATACTTATGGTTGGTTCTGTTACCATACGGAGCTATTCGTATATCTTTACCAATCTTATATTCCTTGCCAACTTTAAAACCTTTGTACAACCAGCCACCAGCTCCTGTTACGGGTACTAAAGTGCCTCCAACTTCACCAGATTGATATAGGGCAGAGCAATGATCGACAGCCCCATTTGTACCCATTTGATCTCTGAGCCAATCAGTCAGGCCAAATGAAATACCATCACCAAAGCCCGCAGCAACATCAACAGTGCCTTGTGGTAAAGGATCACCCCATGCCCAAAGACCATAAGGATCGTAAAACATGATGGGATTGTTATAGACGTAAGCGTATGTATTGAGCCCCCCATCCAACCCAATCGGATCACTCTGAAGATACCGTCCCGTACTGGGGTCGTAATCCCGATAGTAGTTGTAATGTAGCCTCGTTTCGCTGTCAAAATACTGGCCAGGAAAGCGGAGGTTGAATGTCAGGATACTCCCAGGGGCAACAGATGCTTGCCCAAATGCATCATAGTCCGCCCGCCAGACCACCGTTCCCTGATTATCACTCACGACCTGCGGTGTATTGAGATGATCAGTGTGTATGTAGTATACGACGGCTGAAGAGGGGCCTGAATGAATTACCGCCAGTGGCTGTGTGCCCAACCAGACATATTCCACCTTTGTCTGCCCGCTATGATCAAGCTCGGCCAGCAGCTGCCCGGATTGATTGTACAGGTAGTAGGTGGTTTGGCCATTAACAGTTTTGCTTGTACGCTGACGATGAGCATTGTACGTATAGGTTGCGCTTACCGTGCCGCTCACACTGGTGAGACTGTTGTAGCGGTCGTAGCTGAAGTTCAGGCCACCTTTACTCAGTACATTGCCATTCGCGTCGTACGTGTAAATACTTTGCGTTGAACCACTGATTTCGAGCAGACGGTTGCTCCAGCTGTCGACGTAGTACGTATCCACCGACTGGCCAGCTGTTTCACTCAAGCGGTTTCCGTTGCTATCGTAAGTCCAGCTTAGGGTAGTGGAGGGCGTTTGCGCATATTCCAGCCGACGCAGGGGGTCATAATCAAAGACTAACTGGCCAGTGGCCTCCCGATTGATACCCGTAATATCATCGTTGCCATTAAAGCTGTAATTCCGGTCGAGTAACTGGCCTACCTGAGTATCGGTGAGCCGGTATTGGCTGTCGTATGTGTTGGTTAGCGTCAGCCCGTTGCCATAGGTCAACCCACTGACGGGCCCGAAGGGGGCATGGGTAATGCTGTTAGCCAGCGTTGTCGTCATATCTCGACTAACAGCACCACATGCACGGCAAACCAGCAGGCCCTGTCACTTTCACCGGCCCAAACACATGTAGGCGCTGTTCCAAAATGCACACCGTGCTGGCCACATGGAGCATTTGGCCAAAACATTAATGAGGTGCTACGGTATATCTAGCACCCAAGAAACTCATTCCCTTTTTAATTAATTAGCGAATCTGTTCTCTAACATTCCTCGACATGAAAATACGACAACTTCTGAATCATAAATAAGCGATGACAAGCTCAAATCTTTATTATATAAAGCATACTCTCCGCCTGCTATATACCCCTCATCTCCGTTTTTTGTCCGAACCAAAAGCACAAAATCAGTTTTAATATCCTGACAATCGATCACGTATACCTCATCACCTGAACTTAGCTTGGTAACAAAATTTCTACCCGATGGTGGATCAACAGGACTCTCACCTAATGCCAACTCTTCTTCAGCCCGCAGAACAATAATCTCTGGCCAATAATAAAAATAGGCCATTATTAACAGTAAAAATAATGGAAATACAATCCACAAAAAGTATCGCATTGTATGGCCATACCTGTTTTCTAATTAGATTCATATCCAACCGGATTATGAGTTCCAGGATAATATATATTTCCTTTCACTCGAGGAGAGGAATTAATTATTTTATATATGTCATAAGGGAGCACCCGAGCTTTATCACTCGAATCAACAACTCCAAGTTTTTCTAGACAACCTACCCAAGGACTCCCGCAGTTATTAGTAATGCCATTGTAATCATCATAACCCTGTATGCATTGCTGTAACTGTGCTTCTTCTTCAGGGGTCAAATCTAGGACAATTCCACGACCTCCGCGATCAATATCTGGATCAGCCTGGCGATTGGCATAGTCCGAAAATGTTGGATATTTTGTATCCCAGCCATGTGGACCATATGACCAATTTTTACCATTAACATTACCCGAAATGTGTCCCCATCGTCCTGTAAACCCAGGTGATCTCCCCCACTGGACTATTTCAGTGTAGAGCCCCCACGGATCAAGCCAATTAGCTGGATTATTTTGGACATAAGCATAACTGTTAAGCCCTCCTGCTAACCCAATCGGATCACTCTCGATGTATCTTCCGGTTGCGGGGTCGTAATCCCGATAATAGTTGTAATGTAGCCCCGTTTCACTGTCAAAATACTGGCCAGGAAAGCGGAGGTTGAATGTCAGGATACTCCCAGGGGCAACAG
>NZ_FNRJ01000039.1 GCF_900107855.1 Marinobacterium iners DSM 11526
CCGATTGCCGAAAATACGGTTGTGCTGGACGCGGGCCTGGTTGTCCCGGTATCGAAAAATACCGATATCAGATTTGGCTACAGAGGCGAGCACTCGGATGAGAGTGATGTGCAGGAGGGATATATTCAGATGAGTGTGCGTTTCTAGTTCGGGCGCATTGGTCATGCGCTGGGGCTGTGTTCACCTGGGTGAGTTTTCCCGTGAGTACAGGCGGCTGTTTGGGCAGCGGCCCTCGGAGACGCTGATGCGGCTCCCGGATTGATTCTGAGGCGCAGGCGTTGTTTGCGGATATCCGATAGTGGGCCAACAGTCGTTTGACGATAATCGAGGATCAATATTCGAGTCAGTTATGTATTAAGCCCTTACAGGGAGCCGTAGCCATGAATTTCACTTTTCGACTCCGTTACAACGCCAGTCTAGGTCTGTGGCAAGTAGCTGCGGAAACCTCGAAAGCACGGGGCCGGTCGTCTGGCGGTCGCGGTGCTCGTTTGACAGCTTTTTTGTCACTTAGCCCATTCCTACGGCGGATAATCGCACTGGCCCTGGCGGTATCCTCAATGCCCGCACTTGCCCAGAGTGTTGAATCCACAGGGAATTTGGAAAGTGGGGTTTTTAATGGTGCGTGGACGTACAGCCCCGTTATCTCCGTATCTCCAATCTGGGATGTCCCTGGGGATTCGTTCCATCTCGGCCGCCAGAGCAACGCGACCCTGAACATACTGGATGGGGGAAAGGTTACCAGCGATTTGACCACGTTGGGCACCGGTTCAGGCGTCACTGGCACAGCGACGATAGCTGGAGTGGATTCAACATGGCAGGTGCTGGGGGCGCTCCTTATCGGGGGGGCAGGGACCGGTGATATTTACCTCCGCGATGGCGGTCTCCTCAGTAGCGCAGGAACCGTGGGTGTCGGGGAACGTCCAGGCGGCGTTGGCCGTGTTCATGTTGAAGGATCTTCCTCCGCCTTTCATGCGAAAGCGAATTTCTATCTGGGACTTGAAAGTACGGGTGTACTGGATATCTCAGACGGCGGAAGGGTCACTGTCGATCGTAACGCGGTAATCGGAACCAGAAGTGGTGCCTCGGGCACTGTAAACCTCTCAGGTAATACTTCCACGTTTAACGTCGGTGGAGACTCTATACAGGACAGTCTGTATGTCGGGCGTTTAGGGGAAGGTGCTGTCAATGTACGGAATGGCGCTCATGTCGTCGCCGTGAACAGCCATGTGGGCTATGAGACAACGGGCACGGCTTTTCTGGATCAGGGGGCAAGCTGGACAAACTCCGCCCACATGTTCGTCGGTGATAGTGGCAATGGTACGCTCACCGCTGATGGCGCTTCTGAAATCAGCAATGTCATTGGCCGCGTGGGCGTCCAGACAGGGAGTCAGGGCACGGTTAACCTGCTCAATGGCTCCAGTTGGGTAAACTCGGACGATCTGCACTTGGGGTTGGGAGGGACCGCCACTCTCAATGTCAGTGGCGGCAGTGAAGTCCATAGCCGCCATGGCAGCCTTGGTTACTACGCCAGTGGTGAAGGCGTTGCCACCCTGACTGGAGGTGGTCTCTGGGAGATGCAGGGAAACCTTCTTATCGGTAATGAAGGCACTGGTACCCTAAACATTGGCAGCTACGACGGAGCGGGAACCGCCGGCGAGCTTGTTGTAACCAGCATCGCGACGGGCAGCGGCAGCGGTACCATTAACTTTAACCAGACAAACACGGCTCAGCTATCCGCTCCTATCGCCGGCAACCTTGAGCTCAACCATCGCGGCAGCGGCACCACGACCCTGACCGGGAACAACAGCTACAACGGTGGCACGACGGTGTCATCGGGTACGCTGCAAATTGGTAATGGGGGTACATCGGGAAGTCTCACGGGCACTGTGGTCAATAACAGCTCACTGGTATTCAACCGGTCAGATGACTCCAGTTTCGATGGCATGATCAGCGGAACGGGCACACTGACGAAAGAGGGGGGAGGCTCCCTGACGCTCAGTGGCAATAATACTGTTACCGGGAATACCACGGTCAATGACGGCACCTTGCTCGTTGAAGGGTCGCTGGGTAACTCTAACATCCAGATAAACAATGGCAGCCGTCTTGGCGGGTCGGGTACCGTTGGTAACACCGAGATTCAGGATGGCGGCACCCTGGTTCCCGGGAGTTCTCCCGGTCAGTTGACGATAGCCGGGAACCTGTTCCTGGCCCCGAATGCGGCATTAAGCGTTGAACTGGGGGACCCTTCAGGAACGGCCGGGGTTGATAGCGACCTGATTGACGTCAGCGGCAACCTGACATTGGATGGCACGCTTGACGTGGCGGATGCGGGCGGTTTTGGTCCGGGCCTGTACCGGCTGATCAATTACGCCGGAGTGCTCACGGATAATGGGCTTGAAGTAGGCGCAAGCCCTCGGGGGTACATCTCCGATGATGTTGAGGTGCAGACCAGCACATCGGGACAGGTAAATTTGCTGGTGTCCTCTCCCTCTGTTTCCGCACTCACCTTCTGGAACGGCTCGGCCTTAAGCGCCACCGGTTCTGTTGAGGGTGGGGATGGCATCTGGGACCTGAACCGCGCCAACTGGACCGACCCAGCGGGGGCGACGGCAGGTGTATACGACCTCGTAGGACTTCTGGTGTTCTCTGGTGACAGTGGCAGGGTGATCGTGGACAACAGTGATGGTCAGGTGACTCTGGACGCGGGTGCCGGTCTGCAGTTTGCTGCGGATGGGTACCGGCTAGAGGGGGATTCGCTTGAGCTGGTGGCCGCAGACACCACCCTTCGAGTCGGGGATGGAACCTCAGCTGGCGCGAATTACCGTGTGACCCTGGCCAACGATCTGACAGGGTCTGGAGGCTTTGCCAAGACAGACCTGGGGGAGCTGGTGCTGACCGGAGACAGCTCTCTGGGCAGCCTTGCTTCCGTCCGGCAGGGTACCATGAGCATCAGGGATGGTGGTCGCCTGTCCAGCAATGCTGAAGGCCGTGTTGGCTATGCCAGTGACGAGGAGGGGAGTGTCACCGTTACCGGTCCGGGGTCCGCCTGGATCAGCGCGGGGGATCTGCGGTTGGGTTCTGAGGGTGAAGGAAGCCTGCAGGTTCTGGATGGAGCAACCGTCAGCAATCAGGAGGGGCTTGTCGCTCACCAGGATGGAGCCATTGGCCAAGTGTTTGTGTCCGGCGAAAATAGCCACTGGCATAACCGGGGTTGGCTTTACATCGGAGTTGAGGGAGACGGTGAACTCAAGATCGGTGATGGGGCCCAAGTGAGCAACACCGTTGCTTACGTCGGCCGGGGTAGTCTGGGCACGGGCACCGTGACGGTAACAAACACCGGTTCCGAGTGGAATAGCTCCGATGACCTCTACGTCGGAGGCTGGGGCAGGGGAACCCTGAACATTCAAAATGGTGCGACGGTCAGCAGCCGCAATGGTCGCTTGGGCTACTTTCCGACAGGGGATGGAACAGTAACAGTAACAGGTGGGGGCGCTTGGAATAATCAGGGCAACCTTATTCTTGGGTATGAATCCACCGGAACCCTGAACATAGGTAAAGCGGACCTGAGCGATACCGCCGGGCAGGTGACAGCCAGCGAACTAATCACTGGGACTGCTGGCAGCGGCACGCTCAATTTCAACCAAACCGACGATATCACCTTCAGCATACCCATCGCCGGGAATATCGTGGTGAATCAGCGTGGTGTCGGTACTACCATTCTGACCGGCACCAACACCTACTCGGGCGACACTACTATTTCCGATGGTACTGTGCTGGTTAATGGCTCTATTACTAACTCCCGTATAGTGGTTGGTGGCGGCACTCTGGGTGGCAGTGGCTCCTTGAGTGATGTTGAAGTCAATAGTGGTAGCCTTTCGCCAGGTAACTCCATTGGCACCCTGAATGTGACAGGTGACTGGAGTCTAGCTAGCGGAGCAACTTATCTGGTTGAACTGATCAGCGGCGGTACAACGGCGGGTACGCACAACGACCTGGTCGAGGTGGGTGGTAACGCTACCATTGACGATGGCGCCCTGCTGCATGTGACGCCCGAGAACGGCAGTGATAATGGCTCCACCTATGCTGATGGCAGTACCTATACAATTGTCCGCGCCGCAGGGGATATGGTGGTAAATGGTACTCAAATCCTGAGTGACGACTATGCCTACCTGGATTTCAGTACCAGCCACGATAGTGATGGTTACTACCTGACCAGCCGTCTTATCAGCGCGCCAGAACCCGAACCTGAGCCCGAACCCGAACCCGAACCCGAACCTGAGCCTGAGCCTGAGCCTGAGCCTGAGCCTGAGCCTGAGCCTGAGCCCGAGCCCGAGCCAGAACCAGAACCCGAACCAGAACCAGAACCCGAACCAGAACCAGAACCAGAACCCGAACCAGAACCAGAACCAGAACCAGAACCAGAACCAGAACCAGAACCCATCCAGAGCTTCTGCCTGGATGGCATGTCCGGCAATCAGTGCAGCACCGGTGACAGTGCCTTCAGATTGGCGGAGGGGCATCCGCTCTATGATCAGGTTCTGAATATGAGCGAAGCACAGGCGAGGGCGGCGCTGAATGCGTTGTCGGGTGAGCTGCATGCCAGTGCTCACGCCCAGTTGGCGACCCAGAGCGATGGTATCCGTCTGGCGGCACTGGAACGGCTGCAGTCCACATCACAGCAAGCGGGTACCGGACTCTGGTTTGACATGCTGTACAGCGACGCTGAACTGAATGGCAACAGTGGCATCGCTAC
>NZ_FNRJ01000004.1 GCF_900107855.1 Marinobacterium iners DSM 11526
GCTTGTAGCAACAACACAGACAATCAGAGCAACGTGACATATAAGCACGAGGCTCAATCAGATCCGGTTTGTACCAGTTTCGCCTGGCGACCATAGAGACGTGGAACCACCTGATCCCATACCGAACTCAGCAGTGAAACGCGTCATCGCCGATGGTAGTGTGGGGCTTCCCCATGTGAGAGTAGGTCATCGCCAGGCACTTAATACCAGAAACCCCGGTCTCGTTGAGGCCGGGGTTTTTGCATTGGGGCGAAGCACAGGCAGGCGCCAGACAAAAGAAAGGGCCCGGCGCATTCCCTGCGGCGGGCCCTGTCACTGACTTCCCTGTCAGTCGCTGTTACCTTGCATTTATTGTGACAATAACAGGCCATCGCCCACTATTTTATTTATGTATGCCTTCAGGTCGGCTGCTGTTTCTGAGTGCTTGAGCCCAAATGCCAGGTTGGCCTGCAGCAGGCCCGATTTGTTTCCGCAGTCATACAGATCACCTGACATGGTAAAAGCGTGAAGAAGGTCTCCCGATTCCACCAGTGATTTGATTGCATCAGTGAGTTGTATTTCTCCACCTGCGCCGGCTGTGGTTTTACGCAGCAGGTGCATGATCTTGCCTGGCAGGATATAACGACCGACTATGGCAAGGTTGGACGGTGCTTCGGACCGTGTAGGTTTTTCAACCAAATTATGCAGCTTTGAACTTGTACCGATGGCAGGCGGCATACCACCACAGTCAACGATTCCGTATCGCTCCACCTGATGTTCCGGTACCGCCTCAACCATGATCTGGCCGCACTGGTGCTCATAGTAGTGTGCAACCATTTGCTTTAGATCGCTGGACTCACCATTAGTGTCGATCAGCATGTCTGGTAGCATAACCGCAAAGTCTTCCTCGTCATGAATCAGTTGAGCCGCACAGAGAACCGCATGTCCCAGGCCTAGGGCCTGATCCTGACGTACTGATATGAGCTGTGAACCTGTCGGGAGCGTATTGCGCACTGCCTGAAGCAGTTCCTCCTTGCCTTTCGCAGTCAGAGCCTCTTCCAGCTCCGCATTGCGATCAAAGTGATCCTCGATCGATTCCTTGCCACTACGTGTGACCAGAATGATCTGAGTAAATCCTGCAGAAACCGCTTCTTCGACTACATATTGAATGACCGGTTTATCGACAACAGGCAACATCTCTTTTGGAATCGCTTTGCTGGCAGGCAAAACTCGAGTCCCAAGCCCGGCGACTGGAATAATGACTTTATTCAGCATTTTCGGATTCCTTCTGTTGTCGTGACTGTTCTTCCTGCCACAGTCTCAACTCTTCGTAATAGGTGTCCCACACGCATGGCTCGCAGCCATTTTCGCAGCACTCGCCATCTGCAGGTGGTGTCGGTTTGTCGCTCATTATCGACTCCATCAAAATGGCCTTCATTCTAACTGGTCATGCTGTTTTGCTCCACGAACAGCTTCCTTAATCATGGCAGCGAGTTTTTGCACCCCGGGTCTAGCCAGCTCACCATCGGTTAGGATCAGGTAAAGGTCAGCATAGCGTTCGGCACCGACTTCAAGCTGAAGAGGCTTGAGCTGTCCAGATTCAATCGCACTGGCTGCATGTGTCATTGGGTACCATGCATATCCGATACCTTTTGTTGCCGCCATTATCGACGTGGAAACATTACTGAGAGTCCAGCGCTGGTCAGCCCCAAGCCAACCTGCGTCATCATTGCGACTGCCAGAATCACGTACGACCAGTTGGCGGTGTTGACGCAAATCCTCCAGGCTCAGTGGACGGTCAAGTTGATGAAGGGGATGTTCAGGATGTGCACATGCTAGAAAGCGAATCTGCAGTAAACGCTCACCCAGAAAGCCTGGCGGGAGTCGACCGCTGATGGCCATGTCTACGTCTCGCTTGAGCACGGCTTCGTCACTGCCGCTGAGGACCGTTTCAAGCAAGGTGATGCGCGTCTGTGGATGGGTGGCAGCATAATTGGCGAGGGTATCGAGCATTAACTCCTTCGGGAAAATGGTATCCATTGCGATATGAATTTGTGCTTCATAGCCCATCCCAAACTGTTCAGCCAGTTGTTCAGCCTGCTCCGCCTGTTCGAGCAGGCGCCTTGCATGATGACACAAGGCTTCTCCTGCTTCAGTGAGGACTGCCCGGCGCCCTTCCAGCCGAAACACGCGAACATTAAGGCCTGACTCCAGTTTTTGAACTGAATAACTGATGGCCGACTGGCTTTTGCCAAGACGTTCGGCTGCCTTGGCGTACCCTCCGGCATCCACAACTGCAAGCATGGCCTGCCACTGTTCCAGTGATATCTGCATACGCCCTCGAACGATCTATTTTGTTGTTCAAACCAAACATGATTTTACTGTTTTATATAGACCGTGTTGATATGAAAATGTTGCCTGAATTAACGATTGAGGTTGAACTTAAACAATGGCGACTCTTCTTCATATACGCAGCAGTATCTTTGGTGACAGCGGGCAGTCGTCCGTATTGGCCAATGATTTCATTACACAGTGGCATCTGAACCACGACAAGGCTGAGGTTGTTACGCGTGATCTGATTTCAGACCCTTTGCCTCTGCTTGATGCCGAGTTGGTGTCGGCGTTGGTGAGTTCAGCTGAAAGTCGCACAGCGAAACAGCAATCCATCGTGAATTTGGCAAATCGCTTGCTGGCAGAAGTCCGCTCGGCCGATCAGATCCTGATCGGAGTTCCAATGTACAACTTTGGAATCCCAGTGCAGATGAAGGCCTGGTTCGACCTGCTTGCTCGTAGTGGTGTGACATTTAAGTATACGGATCAGGGGTCTGTCGGGTTACTTGAAGACAAGCCGGTGGTACTGATTGCAACGAGAGGCGGTCAGTATAAGGATGGGGGATATGACTTCCAGATTCCATTTGTAAAACAGTTCCTGGGCTTTCTCGGCCTCAAGGATGTACGAACCGTTTACGCAGAAGGCCTGAATATGGGGGAGCCTACTCAGGCTGAGTCTCTGAGCGCCGCACGTGCAGAACTTCAGTCGTGAGACGTTTTTATACAAAACATAACTTTGCTGTTGAGGAGCCTTGTGGCAAGCTCATGAAAAATAAATACAAAAAGCAGGAAACAACCTGTGTTTTTTTCACGCTTGCACCACAAACTGCTGTTGCTCTGGCTTCTGTCACTAGCCGGAGCATTGATGTTTGTTGGCCTGATATTCACACTGATGCTTGGGCATACAAGGGAGCAGCAGTCACTCCATGAGTTGGAACAGGCGCGTCATTTTCTGGCCGGACGCTGGGATACCGCCCGGCAGGCTGTAGAGGAGCAGCTGGATCAGCTTGCAGGACAGTCAGAGCTTGCTTTACCTGATTCACCCGGTAATAACGAGAGACTCGAAACCGAACTGGAGTTACTTGCATTGAGGCTGCTCCGTCGGCTTGAGACACGAGGTCTGGACTATCTCGCCATCCATGATGAGCGAGGTCAGTTACAGGCCATGGCCTGTCGGTGTCAGGGTGGTGACAGGCTTTATGCCTACAATACAAAGCCCCTTGGCCGCACCGGTTTCCGAATACGACCCTCAGATGATGAGCCCTCCTACCAGAGCCACTTCCTTCCGTATGATTTGTTGCGACTGTCCCTGCCCAGTCATTCAGAGCCTGTGATTGCTCGCACGCGAGACCAGCTCTACCTGTTGGGGTGGCAGGACGTGCCGGGTGGTTCAAGGCTTCAAGGTGGAGTAAAACTCAGCGATGATACGGTAGGCCACCTTGCGCACCGGCTTGAATACCCGGTGCTGTTACAGGCCGAAGAACTCAGTGTAGGGCAAGGATTCGAGTCACGACTCTCGTTACAACGCTTACAGCAACTTGAACGGAGTCAGCAAGGCTGGGTCGGGGCGGATGATGAATACTACGGTGCTATTACGTTTGCTGAGCCAGGAATTGAAGCGCGATTGATTTTCGCGGTACCGGTTAAAGGCTTGGGCCATGAGCTGGAGACGCTTGGGCAGTCGATGCTGGTACTTTTACTGCTTGCTCTGGTTGGGTTTACCCCGTTGGGTGGCTGGTTCATAAGTCGGGTGATTACACGCCCGCTGGGCAAGCTGTCGCTTGCAGTACAGAACCTGAAAGAAGGCAACTATCAACGTATTGAGGGATTTGATCAAAAAAGCGACCTGGGTCGCCTGGCATCGTCATTCAACACCATGGTGACGGCGCTCAATGAGCGTGAAGAAGCGCTAAGGGACAGTAGTCGTGAATTGCGGCAGTTGTCTGCTGCACTGGAACAAAGTCCAGCCTGTATTATCATCACGGATCTCCAAGGCATTATTCAGTATGTTAATCCGGGTTTTTGCCGTGTGACAGGCTATAGCGCTGCTGATGTGAAAGGGCGGCCGGTTAGTCTGCTTAAATCCTCTTCAACCCATGCTGACACCTTTGGTCAGCTCTGGAGTTCACTAAGCAGTAAGGGCGAGTGGCATGGCGAGCTGCTCAACCAGCGCAAGAATGGTGAGCAGTTCTGGGTGGCGGCTACCATTTCAGTGTTGCGTGACGAGCAGGGTCAGCCAGATCGCTATCTGGCCATTGAGGAAGATATTTCACTGCGTAAAAGTTACGAAGAGCAACTGTTTCACCGCAGCAATTATGATGCACTCACGGATCTTCCAAATCGAGAATTGATCCAGGATCGTTTGCAGCAGGCAATTGAAATGGCTGAGGCGCAGCAGCATCAGGTTGCTGTTCTGTTCATCAATCTATTGCAATTCCGTCGCGTGAATGAAGTCCAGGGTCATCAGGCAGGAGATACACTACTCTGTCAGGCCGCTCAACGCTTGCAGCAGGTACATTCGCCCCTGGAAAGCCTCGGTCGGATTGGCAGTGACGAGTTTGTGGTCGTTGTTCCAGAAGTGACTCGCATGCAGGCGGTTGAAAATCTCACGCGCTGTCTGTTACAGCAGTTTGATGTCCCTTTTCAGCTTAGTGATACCGAGGTCCGTGTGGCGGCCTGTATCGGTATTGCCCTGTACCCTGACGATGGATTGCGCGCTGATATGCTGCTGCGTCATGCTGATGCGGCAATGCAACAAGTGCGCATGCGCAAGGAAGCGGGTTACTGTTTTTTCATGGAAGAGATGAATGAACATGCACGGCACTCACTTGAGATGGAGCAGGCGCTGCATGATGCGCTTGAGCGAAACGAATTTGTACTTTGGTATCAGCCACTGCTTGATCTGAAAACCCGCCGCATTACAGGTGTTGAGGCACTTGTGCGCTGGCACCGTCCGGGTTACGGGCTGGTTCCACCGGACGAATTTATTCCAAGGGCTGAAGAAAGCGGTCAGATTTTGCCACTCGGACACTGGGTACTGGCCGAGGCCATTCGTCAGGCAGCCAGTTGGCAACGACAGATGGGGCTGAAGCTGAATATCGCAGTGAATATTTCTCCCCGACAGATTCAGCAGCCCGATTTTGTGCAGCAGGTTAAACAGCTGTTGATTATTCATGAGCTGACGCCAGGCAGCCTGGAGCTTGAAATTACCGAGTCTATTTTTCTCGATGTTGAAGCAGAAGGCCGCACTATTGAAACATTGAAGCAATTGAGAAGCTTTGGTGTACGCCTGTCGATTGATGACTTTGGTACGGGGTTCTCGGCTCTGGGTTACCTGAAGCGTTTTCCTGTAGATATTCTCAAGATTGATCGCCAATTCGTGCGAGATATTCATATGGATCAAGACGCTGCAACGCTGTGTCAGGCGATTATCTGGATGGCCAGGGGACTGCACATGGAAGTGATTGCCGAGGGTGTTGAACTGGAAGAGCAACTCGACATTCTGGCTGAATCGGGAGCCGATGTAGTGCAGGGGTATTACATCGCGAAACCGCAGCCGGCTGAATGTCTGCCTCAGATCTTTGAACGATATGAAGACAGAAAGGCAATTTGACGTAATTTGAACTAGAAATTGGAGCGGGAAACGAGACTCGAACTCGCGACCCCGACCTTGGCAAGGTCGTGCTCTACCAACTGAGCTATTCCCGCATTTGGATGGCATCCCGTAGGGGGTTCGAACCCCTGTTACCGCCGTGAAAGGGCGGTGTCCTGGACCACTAGACGAACGGGACGCGGTACAATCAGACTGTGCCTGACAGCGGTGCGAATATTAATAACAGAGATTTTTCCGGTCAAGCGTTTTCTTTCGTTTTTTGTTATAGAATCAAAGTCTTCTGTTTAACTCGGATGGACATGTGCCGATGAGCCCGACTGAAACCGGCCTAATCATCGTGGCTGTAGTGGTGGTGATGGCGATGATAGCCTTCAGTATTCAGACGGTTGAAAATCAACGTCGTGAACGTCGCATGCGCCTGCTTATGCTGAAAGACCAGATTCGCCGGGCTGATCATCTGCTGCACACTTTGCCTGAGCATTACATCACCCGTGAGATTCGCGATGTGCTGGTCAGATATCTGCAGAATCGCTGGAAGCAGGTGATGGAGCTGGAAAACACATCTGAAAATCGACAGAAACTGTCTGAGATGGAAGCCTTCGCCGCTCAACCTTTACCTGTGGTTGAACATCCACCCGGTTCCATGACGTTGCACACTGATCGTAATCATGCTCAACGCACTGCAGCTCTGTTGCGGGAGCTGTTCCAGTTTTTGACAGAGCTGCAGAACGGTGGGCTTCTGCCTCCGGCCACAACACGGGATGTCATCTATCAGGTGAAGGAAGCCTATACCCGTACACGCATTGATGTTGAGATTATGGAAGCGCTTGAAGTCGAGCAGCAAAGAGGACCGGCCCCAGCCTTGCCGCGCTATAGTACGGCAGCAGGCAAGTTGCAACGGCTCAATCAGACCCAGCAATTGGATCGCCAGATCTATGAGCTAAGTGCGCATATGGATAAACTCCAGGCGCTTGTTGAGCGTGAACGTCTGCTGCGCGAAGCGGAAGAGGAGCGCAAGCGGGCCGAAGAGGCAGCAAAAGAAGACAAGTTCAAGCCTAAATCGATTACAGACTATCGGCGTTAAGTATTCACGAAGCAGTCATAAATCTCTACAATCGCGTGCAATTAAGAAATTGCTTATATAAAAGGCGCTTGCCAGCAAGAATGTGCCGTTTACAATGCCGAGGGAATCTGTGCCCCCACAAACGACCAGCCTTAACACCTCCGTTGATGAGCAGTTGCGCATCATGCAGGCGAGTCTTGAACATCTTTCTGATCTTGTGGTGGTGACGGATGCGGACCTGACGCCCCCGGGTCCGCGTATTGTCTATGTCAATCAGGCCGTTATTGAACGTACGGGCTATGACCGTGAACGGCTGATAGGCGCCAGCCCGCGTCTGTTTCAGGGAAAAGATACCTGTAGAGAAGCGCTGAATCGAATCGGCAATGCCTTGCGCCGCGGTGAAAGGGTGCGCGAAGAGTTGCTGAATTATACCAGCAGTGGCGATGCGTATTGGATCGGCATCAGCATAGTGCCTCTTTTTGATGACAGCGGGCAGCTCACACACTTTGTCAGTACCCAAAGTGATATTACCTCACGCAAGCGCATTGAATCCGATCTGCTGCTGTTTCGCCAGGCGATCGACCAAAGTCCTTCCAGCGTCATTATTACTGACAACAATGGGCATATTACCTACGTTAATAACGGCTTTGAGATCAACTCCGGCTACAGTCGTGACGATGTTTTGGGGCGAACACCCGGCTTCCGGGCCTGGGCACCTAAAAGTGAGGTTGAAAAGAGGGCTTTCTGGGACCGTCTAGATAGTGGTTTGCCCTGGCGAGGTGAGTTCGTTAATCGGCATAAACAGGGACACCGCGTGGTCAAGCGCGCCGTAGTTTCACCGGTGCGTAATATGGAAGGAAACATCAGCCATTTCCTGTCGGTCGAGCAGGATATTACGGCGGAAAAGGAGGCCCTGTCTCAACTGGAGTATTTGGCCTACCACGACCCCGTGACTCAGATGCCCAACCGTCGCCTGCTGCAGCAGAGGGTCGAAGCATTGCTCCATGCTCCACTCATTGCTCCGTCAGCTGCACTGTTGCTGATAGATCTGGATGATTTCAAACGGATCAACGATGCGCATGGTCATGGATTTGGCGATCGAGTGCTGCAGAAAATCGGCTCTCGTCTGCAAAAACAGCTGTTAAGTGAGAGCGAATTGGTCGCTCGCCTTGGGGGTGATGAGTTTGGCGTGCTTTTGTGCGGCCGAACAACAGATGCCGAGTCTGACCTGATCTGGAGATTGGAGGCCTTGAGCCAACAGTTGGCCAGACCACTCAATATTGATGGTGAAACACTACTGCTTGCCGGCAGCATTGGTGTTGCCAGAATTCCGCAACATGGTCGCAGCTTTGTAACCCTGCAGCGCAATGCCGATCTTGCTCTGTACAAGGCCAAGGCTGATGGTAAGGGAGGCTACGCCACGTTCACGGCGGAGCTGAACGTGGCGGCTCAACGCAGGGTAAGGCTTGAAGAATCACTTCGCCTCACGATTCTGCGGGATGAGCTCAGCCTTGCTGTACAGTCACAGTTCGGGCCCGCTGGCGATATTCGGGGGGCCGAGGTCCTGGTGCGCTGGTTGCGTGGTCCGGAAGGCGTTCCGGTGTCGCCCGCTGAGTTTATACCGGTGGCGGAAGCTTCCGGTCTCATCAAGCCTCTGACATTGACGGTGTTCAGGCAGGCGCTTGAGATTGCGGCGCAACTCAAGGCTGCCGGCTTGCGAATTCCGCTGTCAATCAATCTCAGTTCGGATCTGTTCCGTGATAGTGCGCTGATCGATGCACTGGTCGATCTGGTGGCTGATAGCGTTGTAACACCTGACGCGTTGATGCTTGAAATCACCGAAAGCCTGTTTATCGATACTCATCCGGACTTGTTGCGGAACATGGCGCGGCTGGCGGAGCTGGGGTTTGCCTTTTCATTGGACGACTTCGGTACAGGGTACTCCAATCTGGCCTATCTGAAGCGTTTGCACTTGAGTGAGCTCAAGATCGATAAGAGTTTTGTGGATGGTTTACCGCAGGATGAAGATAACCGGGCCATTGTACTTTCGATTATCTCGATCGCTCGCCAGTTAAGACTTAGAGTTGTAGCAGAAGGTGTTGAAACGTCTGCGCAGGCTGACTTTCTTGTCGCCCATGGCTGTGAGCTGTTGCAGGGCTATTTGCTTCACAAGCCATCGCCTGCCGAGGAGTGGCTGGGGCAGCTAATGGACGGTATAGAAAAAAACTGTCGAAAGGGGGTTGACCACTAAAAGGCCCATACGTAATATATGCGCCTCCTCGATGAGGAAAGCGAAAGCGCTCAAGACTGTGTCCCGTTCGTCTAGTGGTCCAGGACACCGCCCTTTCACGGCGGTAACAGGGGTTCGAACCCCCTACGGGATGCCACTCACTCGTGAGTGATAGTTTTGAGAGTAAAGCGGGAATAGCTCAGTTGGTAGAGCACGACCTTGCCAAGGTCGGGGTCGCGAGTTCGAGTCTCGTTTCCCGCTCCAAACGTTTTTGCAGGCTGCGTCCCATTCGTCTAGTGGCCTAGGACACCGCCCTTTCACGGCGGTAACAGGGGTTCGAACCCCCTATGGGACGCCACTATCTGACAGAGATGCTATAGTAAGATCTCTGAAAGAAACATGCGGGAATAGCTCAGTTGGTAGAGCACGACCTTGCCAAGGTCGGGGTCGCGAGTTCGAGTCTCGTTTCCCGCTCCAAATTCAGTACAGACTGTCAGCACACAGCGTTTAATACGATAACCATCCGGCGAAAGCTGCATGGTTTTTTTCGTTTCATGGTCTGTACATTGGTTCCGTAAAGCAAAGCCTCAGGCCGGGCATGCCTCGCACAGAGGGGATGGCCCGGCATAAGTACAAGAGTGTCTTCAGTGTCGGGTGTCTGATGCATCCCCAAGAATACTCTGTCGCAGTGACAGGTAATCTACAGGGTTGTTGCTGGCCTCAAGCTCAGCCTGTGTTTCATCAAGCTGCTGGAACTGCTCGATCTCCTCGTCGCTCATAAAGTGCAGACACTCGCCGCCAAACAGCCAGAAGAGGTCACGTGCCAATAGTGGTACGAATTGTGGGTAGCCACGTACCAGTCGGACCAGCAGGGTTTGGCCATCTTCGTATGCTTCTGGGCGATGATGTTCGAAATCATCCACCACTGCGGCAAACTGGTCCAGAAACTCAAGCTCCTCGCTGGCCTCGGCGTCCTTGAAGGTTGGCTGCTGAATCAAGTTGTTATAGGCGATCTTGAGCAGGTTCAGATGAAAACTGTGGCGATCGGTCACGGGGTACTCCGGTTGTTGCAGTCACGGGAGCGGGCATCGGATGTCCGCGCAAACGGGTACAATGGGGGGCGGCGGTTGAAATTTCAATCCCCGGCCGCATCTACCCACATCTACACTCCATTCAAAGGCAAGGCATGACAACGGCGCTTTCGATACAGGATTTAAGAAAGGTATACGGTAACGGCTTCGAGGCTCTCAAGGGGATCTCTCTGGACGTGCAGCAGGGAGACTTCTTTGCCCTGTTGGGCCCAAATGGTGCCGGCAAATCAACAACGCTGGGGATCGTTTCCTCGCTGGTCAACAAAACTGCCGGCAAGGTCAGTGTGTTTGGTTACGATATTGATACCCAGCTGGCGCAGGCCAAGCAGTGCCTTGGGGTTGTACCGCAGGAGTTCAACTTCAACCCGTTTGAAAAAGTAGTGGATATCGTTGTCACTCAGGCTGGGTATTACGGTATTCCGCGCAGGCAGGCGTTGCAGCGTGCTGAAATTTACCTGGGCAAACTTGGTCTTTGGGAAAAGCGCGATGAGCGTGCTCGTATGCTGTCCGGTGGCATGAAGCGCCGCCTGATGATTGCCCGTGCGTTGGTGCATGAACCCAAGTTGCTGATTCTGGACGAGCCGACTGCAGGGGTCGATATCGAGCTGCGCCGTTCCATGTGGGACTTCCTGAGTGAAATAAACGCCGCAGGGACAACTATTATCCTCACGACGCACTATCTGGAAGAAGCTGAAAGCCTGTGTCGCAATATCGCCATCATCGATCATGGCAGCATCATCCAGAATACCAGTATGAAAGCACTGCTGCAGAAGCTGGATACGGAAACCTTCATTCTGGATCTGCGCCAGGATTTTACCGAGCTGCCCAAACTTGATGGGTACGTGATCCGGCCGCGTGATGCACATACCCTTGAGGTCGATGTGCCAAAGGCGGCAGGGCTCAATGCGCTGTTCAGCCACTTGGCCGAGCAGGGGCTGGAAGTGAGCAGCATGCGCAACAAGGCCAACCGGCTGGAAGAACTGTTTGTGTCGCTGGTCGACAAGAATTTGAAACAGGAGTCAAAATGAATTCCCGGCTGCTATGGACCGCGTTCGTCACTATCGTCGTCAAGGAGATCCGTCGCTTTACCCGTATCTGGGTTCAGACCCTGCTGCCGCCAGCGATCACCATGACGCTCTATTTCATTATTTTCGGCAATCTGATCGGCTCTCGCATTGGTGACATGGGTGGCTTCGATTACATGGAGTATATCGTTCCGGGCCTGATCATGATGTCAGTTATCACCAACTCCTACGGTAACGTGGTGTCCTCTTTCTTCGGCACCAAGTTTCAGCGCAATATCGAGGAGCTGCTGGTCTCGCCGGTGCCCAACTGGATTATCCTGGCCGGCTATGTGATTGGCGGCGCCACACGAGGGTTGATGGTAGGCTTTATCGTGACCCTGCTGTCACTATTTTTCACCAAGTTGCAGATCAACCACCTCTTCATCACTATTACTGTGGTATTGCTGACCGCGATTCTGTTTTCGCTGGGTGGTTTCATCAATGCCGTATACGCCAAAACCTTTGATGATATCGCGATCGTGCCTACCTTCATCCTGACCCCGCTGACCTATCTGGGTGGCGTATTCTACAGCATCCAGCTGTTGCCGGGATTCTGGCAGGGGGTGTCACAGCTGAACCCGATTCTGTATATGGTAAACAGCTTCCGTTATGGCATTTTGGGCGTCAGTGACATCGATATCGGTTTTGCCTTCGCCATGATTATTGGGTTTATTGTCGTGTTGGGAGGCGTTGCCATTCATTTGCTGAATACTGGCAAGGGGATTCGAGAATGAGCGAACATGATCAGGTAAAGGCATCCCCGCTGGGGCAGGATACGGTCTACGTCAATGAGTACGACGCCTCGTTGCTGTACCCGATTCGGCGTGACCTGAACTGGGAGGTCAAGGGCGTCAAACGCAGTAGCCTGCCGTTTCGCGGACTGGATATATGGAATGCCTATGAGGTTTCTTGGCTGGACGCCGGCGGCAAGCCGGTGGTACGGCTGGCTGAATTTCGTATACCGGCCAGCTCACCCTGCATCATTGAATCCAAGTCGTTCAAACTGTACCTGAACTCTTTCAACCTGAGTCGCTTTGCACAGGAAAGCGAGGTGCGCGAGCGGATGCAGGCGGATCTGTCGGCGGCTGCAGGTGCGCCGGTGCAGGTCAAATTGATCCCGCTGACTCAGGCTGTTGAAGTGAGCCAGCTCAAGGGGCGATGCCTGGATGATCTGCCACTTCAGGTCGAGCACTACTCGCCGGCCCCTGAGTTGCTGAACGCCTCAGGTCCTGTTACCGAGGAAACTCTGGTCAGTCACTTGCTCAAGTCCAACTGCCCCGTCACCGGGCAGCCTGATTGGGCCAGTGTGCAGATCCGCTACAAGGGGGCTCAGATCGATCACAAAGGGCTGCTGGCCTATCTGATCTCCTATCGTGAACACGGCGACTTTCACGAGCAGTGTGTCGAAAATATCTTCATGGATATCTGGCAGCGCTGCCGACCGCAGAAACTCAGTGTCTATGCGCGCTATGTCCGTCGCGGTGGTCTGGATATCAACCCCTACCGCTCCAGTATCAACGACGAGCCGCAGAACCTGCGCCTGTCACGCCAGTAAAAGGATAGTCTCATGGATGCACTCGACGCCCTGATCAACCGTACCTCATGCCCCCGCCTGGAAGGCCCGGCTCCAACGCCGGAACAGCTTGACCTGATGTTGCGTGCAGCTCTGAGAGCGCCGGATCATGGAGCGCTGCGCCCCTGGCGCTTTATTATTACGGAAGGCGAAGGTCTGGTACGCATGGGTGAGCTGTTTGCCCGTGCCGCTTTGAAGGCTGATCCGGAGTTGCCGCAGGCAAGGCATGACAAATGCCTGCAAATGCCGCTGCGGGCGCCAATGATCATCACGGTAGTTGCTGTCACTCGAGAGCATCCCAAAGTCCCGTTGGACGAACAGTTAATCTCGGCAGGATGTGCGGCTCATGCCATCACCCAAGCGGCTTTCGCGCAGGGCCTTGGGGCGATGTGGCGCACCGGTGAAATGACCCATAACTCGCATGTGCGATCAGGGCTGGAGCTGGCCGAACATGAGCAGGTGGTTGGCTTTATCTATCTGGGCCAGCGCTGTCGCGAGCGCGAGGCTCCGATGCTGGATCTTGCCGAGTTCGTGACTCGCTGGGAGGGCTGATGAAAACCGATACGGTTGAATTCCTTGGTTGGCTCAAGACCCAGATTCCACTGCTGGAACACTTGGGTATTTCACGGCTGACATGGGATGGTCAAACGCTGACGATCCCCACGCCGCTGGCACCCAATGTAAACGACAAGGGAACCGGTTTTGGCGGTTCTCAGGCGGCGATCGCCACTGTAGCGGGGTGGTGCCTGACGACCCTGTGTCTCAGGGAGCGCGGGCTGGAGTGTGACGTGGTGATCGCTGACAGCCATCTCCAATACCTCAAGCCGGTTACGGCGGATTTTGTGACACAAGTTGAGCTGATCGACACCGCCGCTTCTGATGCCTTGGCCGAGCGTGTAGTGGAGCGGGGCAAGGGTAAGCTGGCGTTGGTGGTAGAGGTCATCTGCAATGGTCAGGTCTGCATGCGTCTGGAAGGACTCTATGTCGCGATAAAGCGCTGAGGCCTGTTCCTGTTTTAGACGGAGGCCTACTTGCCCTGCCGGGTCGCCGTGATAGTGCGACTGAGCAGAATGACCGGCACAATTCCAACCAGCACAATCAGCATCGCAGACAGTGCACTGGTTTCCAGCATTTCATCTGACGCATACTGGTACACATAGGTTGCCAGCGTATCGTAATTGAACGGTCGCAGAATCAGAGTGGCCGGCAATTCCTTCATGGAGTCGACAAAAACTACCAGAACGGCCGTTAACAATCCGCCTCGGATCAGTGGCAAGTGGACGCGCCGGAGGGTTTGCAGTGGGTTAAGGCCGAGAGAGCGCGATGCCATGTCCATGCTGGGTGTAACTTTGGCCAGTGATGACTCCACGCTGCCGGTTGATACCGCCAGAAAGCGCACGGAATAGGCAAATACGATGGCGAAGGGTGTACCGCTCAGTAGCAGGCCCGTACCAAAGCCGAAGTGACGTTGCATGAACGCGTCGACGCTGTTGTCGAAAGCCGCCAGAGGAATAATGACACCGATCGCAAGAACTGCACCTGGCAAGGCATAGCCCAGGCTGCTGAAGCGAGCGGCCACTGTAAGCGAGCGTTGCTGCGGATAAAGTCGCTTACTGTAGGCCAGTACAACTGCGATCACGACTGTCAGTGCAGCAGCCAGAGCGGAAAGGGTAAAGCTGTGCACTGCATTGGCAATAAAGCCGGGCTCGGCGAACTGGTCCAGCCGCCGCAGTGCATAGCTTCCGAGCACGATAAAAGGAATTGCAAAACCGAGCACGACCGGCAGGGCGCAAGCCAGTGTCGCCATCAGTTGTCGTGCGGGGCTGAGGCGGAAGCGTTCAATTGAACGGAACCGGTCGGAGCCGCTGAACTGACGCTGACGGGCGCGTGCAATGCGCTCAAGTGAAATCAGCAGTACTACAAACAGCATCATCAGGCTGGCAATCTGGGCGGCGGCTCCGAGGTTGCCCATGTTCAGCCAGGCATCATAGATACCGGCAGACAGACTTTTGACCGCGAAATAGTCAACCGTGCCAAAGTCGTTCAGGGTTTCCATGGATACCAGTGCAAGGCCCACAGCGATGGAGGGCCGAGCAATGGGCAGCGAGATGCGCAGAAAGCTCTGCAGCGGAGTGCAGCCAAAGATGCGGCTGGCATCCCGAATGCTCATCGACTGTTCAAGGAAGCTGGCGCGAGCCAGCAGATACACATAGGGGTAGAGGACCAGCGTCAGCATGGCGATGGCGCCGCCAAGGCTTCGAATATCGGGAAACCAGTAGTCGCGCGCAGTTTGCCAACCGAACAGCTCACGCAATGTGCTTTGTACCGGGCCTGCATATTCCAGCAGATCGGTGTAGAGGTATGCGATCACATACGCGGGCATGGCGAACGGAAGCAACAGGGCCCACTCAAACAGGCGCCGACCAGGGAAATGACACATGGTCACAAGCCAGGCGGTACTGACACCGATTACGACTGACAGGCTGCCGACACCGGCCAGCAACAGCAGGGTAGAGCGGATGTAAACCGGCAGTATGGTATCGACCAGATGGGGCCAGATGTTTTCGGTGGGAAAAAGCGCCAGCCACAGAACGGCCAGAACCGGCAGCATCACCAGCAGAGCGCTGCCCCAGGCAACGGAGTACCAGCCGGGCATGTAGCGGTGCGGCTTGCGGGTATCAACCAGCGGGGCAGTTGCGGTAGCGGTTTCAGACATAGGACGGTGAACGCACAGAAACGGTAGCCGGGAAGACTACCGCTTCAGGTCGCAGCTGTCGATTGTCAGGCGCGAATCAGTTGTCAAAGCCGACCTTGTCAACCAGTCGTGATGCTGTTGCGCGGTGTTTGACTACATCACCCAGGTTGATGTCATCAGCCTTGAATTCACCCATGTGCTCCTTGAGCAGGGCAGACCACTCGATGCCGGGACGCACCGGGAACTCGTAGTTTACTTCCGCGTACATTTTCTGGGCCTGCTCGCTGGTCAGGAACTCGATCAGCTTGATGGCAGCTTCAGGGTTGGGCGCATGCTTGGCCAGCGCAGCACCGGAGATGCTCATGTGCGCACCGCGACCATCCTGGTTTGGGAACAGCAGATTGACCGATTTGGCCCACTCGATCTGCTCCGGCTCTTCCTGGTTGGTCAGCATCTTGCCATAGTAGTAGGTATTGCCCAGCGCAACATCGCACTGTCCTTCCATAACCGCCTTGACCTGGCCGCGGTCATTACCCTGTGGGCGGCGTGCCAGATTATCCTTCACGGCGCTGAGCCACTGCTCGGCCTGCTCTTCGCCCTTGTGTTCAATGATTGATCCGATCAGGGACAGGTTGTAGGAGTGTTTGCCACTGCGGGTGCAGACACGGCCTTTCCATTTCGGATCGGCCAGGTCTTCATAGGTCTGGATCTCACCCGGTTCCACACGATCCTTTGATGTGTAGATGATACGAGAGCGTGCCGTCAGACCAACCCAAAGGTCATCCTTCGAGCGGTACTGAGCCGGTACGTTTTCTTCTACGGTGCTGCTATTGATCGGCGCAACCAGTTGACGCTCGACCGCATCGTGCAGTGGGCCGACATCCGAGGTCAGAATGACATCGGCTGGAGAGTTGGCACCCTCGTGCTCCAGTCGTTCCAGCAGGCCGCTTTTGGAGAAGATGACATTGGCCTTGATGCCGGTTTCGGCGGTGAACGCCTCCAGCAGAGGCTTGATCAGGAACTCTTGCCGATAGGAGTAGATGTTGACCTCATCGGCTGCCTGCGCAACGGCGCCAAAGGTAGAAAAGGCCAGACCAGCAAGAAGGGCGTGTTTCGCGTTCATGTACATCTCCATCGGTTGTGGCGTGAGCCATGTAGTCCGAATATCAAAAACTTAATGCGAATTATTATCACTGTTTGCGTTCAAGTCAATGCTAGTGCATCTGATTCTTGTTTCCGCTAGAGATTAAAATAGTATATAGATGTAAAGGGAGAGCATATATTGAGGCAGATCATACCGGCAGCGGAAACAGACGCGACAGTAGAACGGGGACAGCGGTTTCAACCCGTAAAATGCGTGGCCCCAGATGAATGGCTTGCAGGCCAGCCTGCTCCAGCTTTTCCACCTCATAAGCGATAAATCCGCCTTCAGGACCAATAGCCAGAGTGGTTGGTGTATCCATCGGAGCCGGGCAAGGTGCCGCGTTGTAGGGGTGAGCCACCAGTGCGCGGGTATTGTGGGCCAGTGTGGGCAATTCATCCTCCACAAAGGGTTTGAACCGCTTGCGAACCTCCACCCGGGGCAGGCGGGTGTCACCGGACTGCTCCAGCCCCAGCAGCAGGTGTTCATGCAGGCGTTCGGGGTGCAGCAGGGGGGTGGACCAGTAGCTTTTATCGACACGGTAGGAGTTGATCAGCCACAGCTCCTTGACCCCCAAAGTAGCGATCGTCTCGATGCAGCGCTTGAGCATTTTCGGTCTTGGCAGGGCCATTACAAGTCGCAGAGGCAGTACAGGAGGCGGAGCCTGATTCAGTCTCACCTCAAGTTCCGCACTGTGCTGATCCAGGTGGATCAGTGTTCCCTGCCCGATCAAGCCATTGAGAACTCCCACCCGGAAATGTTCACCAACCTGTCCACGGTGAACCTCCTGCAAGTGGCGCAAGCGGCGGCCGTCGAGGCGGACTCGGTGCGGCCCGATAAAGTCTGAGGTATACAGCAGAATCAGGTTCACGGTAGTTTCATCATGCAGGCTGAAAACCGGCGATCATAGCATCCCTGCCGGACCGGGGTCAGTGTTCAATCACTGTCCAGTTTTTTCAATCGATAGGCCAGCTGCGGCCGAGTCATCCCCAGCAGACGAGCCGCCTTTGAAACGTTGCCCTCAACGCGGTCCATCGCGGTTCGGATCAGTTGCTCTTCCATTGCTTCCAGGCTGAACTCTTCGCTCAATAATTGATCGCACAGCAGGTCCTGCGGCAGCATGCCGCTGTCTGATTGCAGCGGCTGGCGGTCCAGCGGCAGGCGCTCGGTCCCCAGGGTTCCATTGCGCTTGATACTGTTAAGCGGATGAGTCGGTTCCGATAACGAGGGGAAAAACGCATCCAGATCGATGGTGTGATTGTTATCGGTCAGAATTACACCGCGTTCGATCATGTTTTCCAGCTCGCGGATATTACCGGGCCACTTGTAGTTCATCAGG
Source organism: Marinobacterium iners DSM 11526 (assembly GCF_900107855.1). Lineage (GTDB taxonomy): Bacteria > Pseudomonadota > Gammaproteobacteria > Pseudomonadales > Balneatricaceae > Marinobacterium > Marinobacterium iners. The sequence goes on from NZ_FNRJ01000004.1 coordinate 18,120, forward strand.
GCCTGCATTGCCAGATCGGATACACCCAGCGTGCGCTTGTTGTACAGGGTGTGATACTTCTCGAGAAAATGCTCAATCAACAGTGGAATATCCTCTGTGCGGTCTCGCAATGGTGGAATATGCACCGGATACACATTGAGCCGATAGAACAGGTCAGGGCGGAATTTGCCGTTGCGAACCGCCTCTTCAAGATCTTCGTTGGCAGCAGCCACCACACGCACATCGATGCGGCGGGTACGGGTATCGCCCACCCGCTCCATTTCGCTTTCCTGCAGCACGCGTAACAGACTGGCCTGGGCGCGCGGTGATAGCTCGATCACTTCATCCAGGAAGATTGTGCCGCCGTGAGCGCGCTCGAACTTGCCTTCGCGGGACTGAACCGCACCGGTAAAGGCTCCCTTCTCAACCCCGAACAGCTCGGCTTCAATCAGGTCCGGCGGAATACAGGCGCAGTTGACTGCCACAAATGCCTTGTCGGCACGGTCTGAGCTGAGGTGCAGGCCGCGGGCGACAATCTCCTTGCCAACGCCGGTTTCGCCCTGCAGCAGTACCGTGACGCGACTGGAGGAGGCGCGGCGAATCAGCTGACACACATTCTTGAACGCGCCTGAGCGTCCCACCGAGTTGAACAGCAGGTCTTCACTCTGGTCAGAGCTGCGGAAGTTGTCGCGCAGATCACTTAGCTGGCTCTGCAATGAAAACAGCTCTTCGGCGATGGGGTCAGGCAACAGGTAGCGCTCCAGCTCGGCTTGGTCATCCCACTGTTCGACCGGCTTACCGACAATATGGCAGTGATCATGTCCCATGCCGGCGCATTGGGTTTCCTTGAAAATCACCTGTTGGCCCATGAAATAGGTCGTATAGCCGCTGGCATAGCCGATCAATGTCCAGCAGATAGGCTCCTCTGCAGGGCCAAAATCGTGCAGGTGCACATCGGCCTCATATGAGTCGAACCAGTCGAATTCTCCATGGAAAATGCCGTTATCCATGTCGATATTGAGCGCAACGGGTTTAACGTTAACCATCCCTTTGATGCAATGCAGCTGGGGGCCAACGAAGAAGGCATCCTCTTTTGACATGTCTGGCCTGACCTTGGCTACCAGTTCGGCATCTTTCCAGCCGGAGTGGTAGCCGAAACGCATCAAGAAGCCCTTGGCACGGTTGATGCCCAAAGTGTCAATCAGCTCTTTGCGCAGCAGACCCATTACACTGGAATGGATCATCAGCATGCGTTGTTCATTCAGCCAGATCTTGCCTTTGTCGCTTTCAAAGCGGATCTGTGACAGTAGGTCTCCGCTGCCGGGAAACTCTAGTTCTTGTGTAGTTGCCATAGTTGTTTTTATACCGGCTTGGTGTGAGCGATGTTCTGTGAGCGGGCCTGCGGCCCTTTTTCATTGTTGAAAGATTTCATGCGGATTTGAAAGAGAAAGTGCAAAGCATACGACTAAAGTATCATTTGGTGTTCTTATCAAAATCAACGCGTATTTGATCATCTCATCAAAAAAATTCCTGAAATTTTATGAAATGAGCATTTTTTCAAGCGTGACTATTCATCTATGCAACGCACTGTTGCGATATTGTTTCCATCGAATTGGGTGTTTTTATCTTATTTAAATCAATAGCTTGGTAGTTTTTTGGGTGTCGTGTTTCAGCCGTTTTTCCAATCTGGCACAGCTGTTGCTCTCTTCATTAACGAATGCATACGCCGATGAGCTGAGGACAACAATGACAAAACTCACACTGCACTCACGAAATGATGATCTGCCAAAGCGTTCGGATTTTGATCGCCTGACCAAATTCATTAGGGTGCGAAGCCAGCCCGGGGCTCGTTTCGTCGAGTTCGATTTTGCCATTGGTGACCCCTCCCTGTTTGTCGAGCTGGTGATGCCAAAAGGCGCGTTCGACGAATTTTGTGCCGCCAACGATGTTGTCCACATGACCGAAGATCAGATCCGTGAAGTCGATTCCGAAATGGAAAAATGGCGTTATGGAGAAGATACGCTCATGTCACACAACCACGATCGTGATTCCGAATAACAACAACTGCAGCTGGGAAGAGTTCCATGACCATTGAAATCAAAACAGCCACGCTGGAACCGGTTCGCAATACCTATGCCAACGTAGAGCGCCGCTTCGGCGACAAGCCGGCTACCCGCTATCAGGAAGCAACCTACGACCTTCAGTCTGAAACCAATTTTCATTACCGCCCACTGTGGCAGCCGGACCTTGAGCTGAATGATACTCGCCGTACCGCCATCCAGATGGCTGACTGGTACGCCCTCAAGGATCCGCGACAGTTCTACTACGGCACTTACGTGCAGCAGCGCGCCAAAATGCAGGAAAACGCCGAGAGCAACTACGCGTTCTTTGAAAAGCGCGATCTTGCCCGCCATCTGAGCGAAGAACGCCAGGCCGAGGTAATCCGCTACCTGGTGCCGCTGCGTCACCTGGAGCACACCGCCAACCTGAACAACATGTATGGAGCGGCTTACGGCTACGGTACCGCGATCACTCAGGCGTTGCTGTTTGATGGCATGGATCGGCTTGGCATCGCACAGTATCTCTCGCGTATCGGTTTGATACTGGACGGCAACAGCGGCGATGCACTGGCCGAGGCAAAACAGCAATGGATGGAAGCTGACATCTGGCAGGGGCTGCGTGCGTTGTGTGAAGAGATGCTGGTAACCGAAGACTGGTTTGAAGTGAGTGTCGCACAGAACCTTGTTGTGGACACCCTGGTGTATGACCTTGTCTATGCCCAGTTTGATCAGCACCTGGCAGACAACGGTGCTCAGGATGTCGCCATGCTCACCGAGTTCATGCAGCTCTGGTACAAGGACACGACACGCTGGGTAGATGCCGTAATGAAAACGACAGCGGCTGAGTCCGAAGAAAACAAGGCGCTGCTGGCGCAGTGGATCGAGAAGTGGCGTGGCAAGGCTGCAGAAGCCTTGGCACCGCTTGCATCCGCCATGCTGAATGACGAAGCGCTGGCACAGTCGCTGGCAGAACTGGATAAGCGGGTCGCGAAGGCCGGTATCAAATAACAACAAGGAAATGCCCCATGTCCAAAGTATATATCGCGCTGCAGGATAACGATGAATCTCGCTACATCGTCGAGGCTATCGAGGAAGACAATCCTGAAGCGACCGTGATTCACATGCCGGCCATGATTCGCATTGAAGCCGAAAACTATCTCGCGGTGAAACGTGAAACCGTGGAAGAAAAAATGGGACGTGACTGGGACGTGCAGGAGCTGCACCTGAACCTGATCACGATCGGTGGCAACGTCGACGAAGACGACGATCAGATCACCCTGACCTGGAACTCATAACAAGAAGGTAACCCCGATGGCAGCCAAGAAACTCAACATCAAAGACAAATATCGCCTGCTGACCCGTGATCTGGATTGGGACTTTTCCTATCAGGATCGTAAAGATGCATTTCCGTTCGAAGAGTTCGAAGGGATCAAGATTACCGACTGGTCCAAATGGGAAGACCCGTTTCGCCTGACCATGGATTCCTACTGGAAGTATCAGGCTGAAAAAGAGAAAAAGCTGTACGCCATTTTTGATGCGTTTTCTCAGAACAACGGCCAGCTCAATATCTCCGATCCGCGTTATGTCAACGCACTGAAAATCTTCCTGACCGGTGTTTCGCCGCTTGAGTATCAGGCGTTCCAGGGCTTTGCTCACACCGGTCGCCAGTTTGGCGGCGTTGGCGCTCGCGTCGCCTGCCAGATGCAGTCCATCGATGAACTGCGTCACGTCCAGACTCAGGTTCACGCCATGAGTCACTACAACAAGTTCTTTGACGGTTTGCAGGACTGGTCGCACATGCACGACCGCGTGTGGTACCTGTCTGTACCCAAATCGTTCTTCAACGATGCGCGTGCAGCGGGTCCGTTCGAGTTCATGGTGGCAATCGGCTTCAGCTTCGAATACGTGCTGACCAACCTGCTGTTTGTACCCTTCATGTCCGGCGCAGCCTACAACGGTGATATGGCCACCGTAACCTTCGGCTTCTCGGCCCAGTCCGACGAAGCGCGCCACATGACCCTTGGGCTTGAGGTGATCAAGTTCCTGCTGGAGCAGCATGAAGACAACGTGCCGATCGTACAGAAATGGATCGATAAGTGGTTCTGGCGCGGCACCCGTCTGCTTACCATCGTGGCGATGATGATGGACTACATGCTGCCCAACAAGGTGATGAGCTGGAAAGAAGCCTGGGAAGTGTACTTTGAAGAGGCCGGTGGCGCTTTGTTCAAGGACTTGGCTCGCTACGGCATCCGCATGCCGAAGTACGCCGATACCATCGAGAAGGAAAAGGAACACGTTTCGCATCAGGCCTGGTGGACCTTCTATACCCATGGTCATGCGGCCGGCTTCCACACCTGGATCCCGACCGATGAAGAGCTGGACTGGTTGAGCGAGAAGTACCCCGATACGTTCGACAAATACTACCGTCCGCGCTGGGAGCTGGCGAAAGAGATGGAAGCCCGCGGTGAGCGTTTCTATACCAAGGCTCTGCCTCAGCTGTGTACTACCTGTCAGATCCCGATGCTGTTTACCGAGATGGATGATCCGAGCCAGACCTGCTATCGCGATACGGTCTACAACGGTGATCGTTACCACTTCTGCTCGGATGGCTGTAAGGACATCTTCGATGATGAACCGGAGAAGTTTGTGCAGTCCTGGCTGCCGGTGCACCAGATCTTCCAGGGCAACTGTGGTGGTCCGGGTGTTGAAGACATCCTGCGCGACTACTACCAGATGAACGTCGGCGTCGACAACATGGACATCAAGGGCTCTCCAGACGAAGAGCGCTGGAAGAAGTGGAAGGGCGTTGCCTGAAGTCACTGAGAGGCGCGCTGAACATGCAGCCGCTTCTCAATTCGGTGTATCTACACGAGTTTGAGGATAACAATAATGCCAGTATATGCCATCACACCCGACTATAAGGGTGATGTTAAAGACCGTGTTGAAAATTTCCACGGCAATCAGATTGTCTATGTAGGCTGGGACCATCATCTGATGTTCTGTGCCGCCTTTGCCTACCCGCTGCCGCCGGAAACGCTGTTCCGTGCGCTGCGTGATGAGGTAATGCCTGAGGGTTTTTCACTGCACCCGGAGTGGTCCAAAATCGACTGGTCCAAAGCAACCTGGCTTCTGGACGGCCAGCCGTTTGAGCCGCAGCTGGATGTGTCCCTCAAGGATCAGGGTATTGGCCACAAGTCCCTGTTGCGCTTCCAAACCCCTGATCTCAAGGGTTACAAGGGCGCGGGCGTTTGAGGAGAGCGTTATGAGTTATGAAGTCAGGGTCGAACCGACCGGTGATGTGATCGAAGTCGACGATGGGCAGACCATTCTGGATGCTGCCCTGCGTCAGGGGGTCTGGCTGCCGTTTGCCTGTGGTCATGGAACCTGTGCCACCTGCAAGGTGCAGGTACTTGAAGGTGATGCCGATCTGGGCAACGCCTCACCCTTCGCGCTGATGGATATAGAGCGTGAAGAGGGCAAGATTCTGGTTTGCTGTGCCACACCAGAGAGTGATCTGGTGATCGAAGCCGACATCGACGTCGACCCCGATTTTCTGGGCTACCCGGTACAGGACTACGTCGGCACCGTCACCGACATCGTCGATCTGTCGCCCACCATCAAGGGAATCACCTTTGAACTGGACAGTGCGATGGAATTTCAGGCGGGGCAGTACATCAACCTGAAAATTCCGGGCGTTGAAGGTACGCGAGCCTTCTCGATTGCCAACAAGCCCAGTGATGACCGCCATGTCGAACTGCATATTCGTCGGATTCAGGATGGCGCCGGCACCACCTGGCTGCATGAGCAACTGCAGGTGGGTGATACGCTGGATATTTCCGGTCCCTATGGTCAGTTCTTTGTCCGCAAGTCAGATGATCAGGACGTGATCTTTATCGCGGGTGGCTCCGGTCTTTCCAGTCCGCAATCGATGATTCTGGATCTGCTGGAAGCGGGCGACAATCGCCAGATCTATCTGTTCCAGGGAGCGCGTAACGTCAGTGAGTTGTACAACCGTGAGATGTTCGAAGCGCTCGACCGTGAGCACGACAACTTCCACTACATTCCGGCTTTGAATGAACCTCTTGACGAGGATCAATGGCAAGGCTTCAAGGGTTTTGTGCATGAAGCGGCCATCGACCGGTTTGATAACCGCTTCAGCGGTCACAAGGCTTACCTTTGCGGGCCGCCGCCAATGATCGATGCTGCCATCACTGCGCTGATGCAGGGGCGCCTGTTCGAGCGGGACATCCACATGGAGCGCTTTGTAACGGCTGCAGACGGTGCTGATGAGCAGACCCGTTCAGCGCTGTTTAAACGAATCTGATCCCGAATCAGGGATAGTTTCACCCGCTTTCGGGATTTCATGTTTCCATCTGAGGCGGTGGAAACCCCGGCCTCGAGGCGGGATTATCAGACATCACGTGAGGTCTGAATATGAATAACAACTATAACGCATCGACTCCGGAAACACCGCAGCGCCACCGTATCGAGCTGACGGATGAGGAGACCAGCTTTAACGCCAGTTCGGAGTTGAGCCTGCTGGTCGCCATGGAACGGGCAGGGCAGGCGCTGATACCGGTTGGTTGTCGTGGCGGCGGGTGTGGCAAATGCCGCATCCGGATTTTAAAGGGTGAGTATTTCAGTAAACGCATGAGCAGAGCCTGGGTTTCCCCCGAACAGGAAGCTGAGGGCACTGTGCTGGCCTGCAGGGTCTATGCCCGCAGTAATCTGACAATCGAACCTGATCCGCCCGAAGTCGCCACCAGCTGTGGTAAGGCAGATCGAGCAAGCTAACAACTATAAGGAAACGGCTATGAAAAAAGGTGTAATGCGTCCCGGTCATATCCAGTTGCGCGTTCTGGATATGGATGAAGCTCTGAAGCACTACGTTGACCTGATGGGCATGATCGAAGCTGATCGTGACACTCAGGGTCGTGTCTACCTCAAGGGCTGGACCGAAGTGGATAAATTCTCTCTGGTACTGCGTGAGGCGGATCAACCAGGGATGGATTTTGTCGGTTTCAAATGTCTTGATGAAGCCACCATTGATCGTCTCAGTGCCGAGCTGCAGGCGGCGGGTGTTGCCACCGAAGAGATCGCAGCCGGTGACCTGAAGGGCTGCGGCCGTCGCATCGCATTTACAGTGCCAACTGGGCATCGCTTCGAGCTATTTGCCACCAAGGAGCAAACCGGCAAGTGGGGCGTGGGCAACCGCAATCCGGAAGCCTGGCCGCGCGATCTGAAAGGCATGAAAGCGACTCGCTTTGACCACTGTCTGTTGTACGGGCCGGATGTGCCTGCTACCGTCAAGTTGCTCACTGATGTACTGGGTATGGACCTGGCCGAACAGGTTGTCGACCCTGAAGGCAAACAACTGGCCGGCTTCATGACCGCAAGTATGAAAGCGCACGATGTAGCGTTCATTGAGCATCCCGAACCTGCCAAGCTGCACCATGCATCCTTCTTCCTGGAAACCTGGAACGATGTGTTGAAAGCAGCGGATCTGATCTCCATGACCGATACTTCCATTGATATTGGTCCGACCCGTCACGGCCTGACCCATGGCCAGACCATCTACTTCTTTGACCCGTCAGGTAACCGCAATGAAGTATTTGCCGGTGGAGACTACCATTACCCGGACCACGAACCGGTGACCTGGGATGCCGAGCAACTGGGCAAAGCGATCTTCTACCATGACCGTCAGCTCAACGAGCGTTTCCTGACCGTTTTGACCTGATCCTCTGTTCTAGCTGTATCAAGCCCGCTCCGGTTCGTTCCGCAGCGGGCTTTTACGTACAGGGCGTACGGTATGTTGCGGGTGCATGGATGCACAGGAGCATCGATGACGTGAAGGTACACCGTGACGCTGGCAGATTTCCACATATTCGCTATGCTGATTTGACTGAGATATCTTTCATCTTTGCTCAATGGAGACAGCAATGACACAGGACAGTATGAAAGCGGTGGTCTATCACGGCCCGAGTAAAAAGTCTTTGGACACCGTACCGGTGCCCAAGGTGCAGAAACCCACCGATGCGGTGGTCAGAATCGTCACAACCACCATCTGTGGTACCGATCTGCACATTCTCAAAGGCGATGTGCCTGCCGTGACCGAAGGCCGAATTCTGGGCCATGAAGGCGTGGGGATCATTGAGTCGGTTGGCGATGCCGTCAGCAATTTCAAACCGGGTGATCGAGTACTGATCTCATGCATTACCTCCTGCGGCAAGTGTGAATACTGCAAGCAACAGATGTATTCCCACTGCGAGGATGGCGGCTGGATTCTGGGCCACCTGATTGATGGCACTCAGGCCGAGTATGTCCGCATTCCTCATGCTGACAACAGTCTCTACCCGATCCCCGAAGGCGCGGATGAAGAGGCGCTGGTAATGCTCAGTGATATCCTGCCCACCGGTCACGAGATTGGTGTGCTCTACGGCGCGGTCAAACCCGGTGATACGGTTGCGATTGTGGGTGCAGGCCCTGTGGGGATGGGCGCACTGCTGACGGCGCAGTTCTATTCCCCCGCCAAGATCATCATGGTGGATCTGGACGATGGCCGGCTGGAGATGGCCAAAACCTTTGGCGCCACTGACCTTATTAACAGCGGCAGTGGCGATACGGTTGCACAGATCATGGCGCATACCAAAGATGGGGTGGATGTAGCGATTGAAGCGGTGGGCATTCCACACACTTTCGATATCTGCCAGCAGATCGTGCGTCCGGGCGGGCATATTGCGAACGTGGGTGTACACGGCACCAAAGTGGACCTGCAGATTCAGGACCTGTGGATCAAGAACATCACCCTCACCACCGGCTTGGTAAATACCAACACCACTCCCATGTTGTTGAAAACCGTTACCTCGGGCAAATTGCAGCCGGAGCGATTAATCAGCCATCGCTTCAGCTTCGACGACTTCATGGGCGCCTATGAAGTGTTCGGCAACGCCTCGCGTGAAAATGCGATGAAGGTGATCATTAATAACGACTAACGATCCTTTTCGATGATTTGAGATACGGATGCATTTGTCGGCTTAAGAAGGCATGCCACTCTGCAGCAGACCGCGATTAAGCCGCCTGCATCCGCCGTCCCAGCATGTTGCCGATCACACCACCGGCCACCATGAACACCAGGAAGATCCAGCCCGACAGGGAGAAGTTGGCGATCGGAGTAAACAGGGCGCCCACGTTACAGCCATTGGCAAATCGAGTACCCAGGCCCATTGCCAAACCGGCGATGACCAACATGCCCGCTTCACGTGCCGTCAGGCGCATTCGTGACAGACCGCTGAAGAAGCGCCCAGCCAGCAGCAGAGACACTACCGAACCCAGCATGATGCCCATGTTTTGCACATTCACCGGATGGCTCAGGAATGGCATGGTAAAGGCCTGTATCGGACGGTCGGCGAAAGCTGCTACGGCTGCTGGGTCCATACCGATCAGAATCAGCAGGCGACCAAACCAGAGACCGAAGGGGGTGGATGCTCCCCAGCCTGAACCGGTAACACCCATCAGCAGAGTAAACAGCACCACAATCATGGCGATGCCGGTGGTCATCGACCAGCGTGACACAAACAGCGCTTCATAGGTGTGGCGGCTGAAGAACGGGTGCTCACCCAAGTTGGAGGGCTTGCTGTTCAACACCTGATGTTCTGAATCTACCCCGATATAGGTGTTGTCGCGACGACGGTGGTGTTCGTAGCGATGGGCTAGCCAGCTCACCAACCCTGCTAGGGCTGCCGTGATTACAATGGCCCCAAAATAACCACCCAGTGGGTCGCTCGGGAACAGGTCAGGCAGGTAAACGCCCTTGTCGGCATAGGTCGGGGTCGAGATCAGTGTGTCTGTGATCCAGTTTTCCTGTGACTGTAACGGGAAGCCAAGAAACACCCCCATACCGAAGCAGAACAGAATCAGCGCCGGGCGTGCCAAGTTACTGGAGAAGTAGGTCAGTACACCCGAAGCACAGCAGCCCGCGAACGACATGCCGAAACCGAACATCAGCGCGCCGACCACCAAACCGAGGTTGATCGGGTTGACCCAAAGGTTCAGATCATGTGGGTTCTGGTTGTACAGAAAGGCGGTTGAGGCCACGGCGGTGGCGGTAAACATCAACATCAAGCCGCGCATCAGGCGGGTTGAGCCGGCACGATAGGCGCGGTTGACGCTGCCGGCAAAACCGAGCGCAGCGCGGGTCAGGGCGTAGCCCAGACCCAGGCCGACCAGCAGACGGAAAAAAATGGCTGAATCCAGCAGGGCATTGCCCAACAGCAGGACAGCGGCCAGCAGAGCAAAGCCGCTGAGGTTTTCTTTAGGGTTCATCAGTTGTATCCAATCATTCAGTAACACTGAATGCGGATTTTAATGCCCTTAAAGAATAAGGCAATCAGTAGATAATACTAATATGCTATAAGCTAATGCCTTCGGGGCAGCGTCCTCAGGGATCAACCCGGCATGAACGGATAATCGGTATAGCCTTCAGGCCCTGATGCATAGAAGGTGCCGGGATCCTGCTCGTTCCAGTCAGCGTTGGCTGCAATGCGTTGTGCCAGGTCAGGGTTAGCAATGTAGGGTTTGCCGAACGCCACGGCATCCGCCTTGCCGCTGGCCACATATTCCTCTGCCGATTCGCCGTTGAAGGCTTCGTTGGCGATATAAACACCACCAAAGCACTGCTTCAGCATCGGACTGATGCTGTCATCGGCAACATGCTCACGGGTGCAGATGAATGCCAGCTTGCGCTGTCCCAGTTGCTCGGCCACGTAACCGTAAGTGCCTTCTCGATCAGTCACGCTGACATCGTGTGAATCGGCACGTGGGGACAGATGCATGCCCACCCGATCAGCTCCCCAGACGTTGATCACCGCATCAGTTACCTCCAGCATCAGACGGGCGCGGTTTTCAAGTGAGCCACCGTATTGGTCGGTGCGCTGATTGCAGCCATCCAGCAGAAACTGTTCCAGCAGGTAGCCATTGGCACCGTGAATCTCCACGCCGTCAAAACCGGCTGCCTTGGCGTTCTCGGCGCCTTTGCGGTAGGCCTCCACAATGGCCGGAACCTCATTGGTTTCAAGCGCACGCGGGGTCGGGTACTCAGTTTTGGGGCGGATCAGGCTGACATGTCCAGCAGGCTTGATTGCACTGGGTGCCACCGGCAGTTCATCGTTGAGATAGCTTGTGTGTGATATGCGACCCACGTGCCACAGCTGCAGCACGATCAGCCCGCCTTCGGCGTGAACGGCATCGGTGACCTTTTTCCATCCGGCCACCTGTTCGTCCGACCAGATTCCCGGGGTGTCGGGGTAGCCAACGCCCATGGGGGTTACGGACGTGGCTTCTGAAATAATCAGACCCGCACCGGCACGCTGGCGGTAATACTCCACCATCAACTCACCGGGGACGCGGTCGGCCTCTGCCCGGCAACGGGTCAGCGGAGCCATCACGATACGGTTGCGCAGCTGCAGCGCGCCGGCCTGCAGGGGCTGGAAAAGTGCACTCATCTAATACTCCCGGGTTGTCTGTCTGATTGTGTAATGCTTATTACATCAATGTGTGGGCCGCCAATGCATTTTTCAAGTAGCGCCAGGCAGTAAAGAATATAACAGGCTCTGCAAAACTGTTGCCAAAAGGCATTTTTTATTACAATCCCTTGCTGAATTTTTATGCAAGTGTTTACAGGGCAGGGTAGAGCAGTGCGTGATCGCCTTCTTTGGTTGATACATTCCCCATTTGCGCTGCTGTTCCCCATCCTCTTTTGGGCGCTGGTAGTGGGGCTTGCCTACTACCGCAATGATCGCACCTTGCAGCATGCCGGCTTCGATCTGGCTAAACAGCGGGGGGAAGTTGCCTTTCAGCTGATCCAGACCATGCGTCATTGGAACGCCATACATGGTGGCGTCTATGCTCCACTGACGGAACAGACCCCAGAAAACCCCTGGCTTGAAATACCGGAGAAGACCATCACGTCGCCTGAAGGTGTTGTCCTGACCAAGCTCAATCCGGCCTACATGACCCGACAGATTGCCGAACTGCTGGAGGGGGGAAGACTTGAGATTCACCTGACCAGTCACACTTTGATGAATCCCAACAATCAGGCTGATCCTTGGGAAAAGCGCGCACTCACGCAGCTGGAAGAGAGCGGCGACGCCTCGGTTGTTGAAATTGTCGATGACCGGTTCCGCTATATGGCGCCACTGCACATTGACCAGAGTTGTATGCCCTGTCATGCAAAAATGGGGTATGAAATCGGTGACATGCGGGGTGGCTTGAGCGTGTCCTTTCCGGTCAGTTACGCCCAGCGTCTGACTACTGGCCTGCGTCGCGACAGCATACTGACTCATCTGGTGACCTTTGTGCTGCTGTCGGTCACGGGAATGATTGCGCTGACAGGCTTGCGACGTTTACTGCGCAGCCTTCAGCGAGAGCGCGATGATCGCGAATCGATCATTGTCGATCGTACTGCGAATCTCAACAAAGAGATCAAACGACACCGCCGCTCTCAGGAGACGCTGACCTATCTGGCCCATCATGATGAGTTGACCGGCGCGCGTAACCGGCGCTGGATTTTGGCTCAGCTTGGCTACCTGAAGCAGGAAGCTGAACAATGCTCAGGGACACTTGCAGTATTGATGCTTGATATCGACTACTTTAAGCATATCAACGACCGTTATGGCCATCAGAAGGGGGATGAGGTACTGGTCACGTTCGTATCCCGTCTTCAGAGCGAATTGCGCCAGTCGGATCAGCTGGGTCGTTATGGCGGTGAAGAGTTTCTGGTGCTGTTGCCGGATACCAGCCAGAGTGATGCGGAAAAAATCGCGCAGCGGTTGCGTCGTGCCATTGCCGATACGCCATTTCAGATTAACGATGAAGTGCTGGATGTCACCACCAGTATCGGACTTGCCTGCCTGGAAGTAGATGCTTCGCTGGGTCAGGATGAACTGGTGGGGCGAGCTGATGTGGCGCTGTACCTGGCCAAACAGACCGGTCGCAACCGTGTGGTGTGCTGGAATGATGAAATGGCACATTGATCATTTGCTCAACACTCTGTTGCTGAATTGATGATTTAATCAAAGAGAGTTGATCAAGTTTCCATTTTGTAACGTAAGCAATTACCCGAGTTGGTCTGTTTTCTGACCCTATAACCCCAGTAATCATGCAGGTTTAAGCCTTGTCGCCAAAATGAGTATCCATTTTGGCACAGCTGTTGCTCTATCCGGATGAAGCCGAACTTTCGTGCCCACATTCATCCAGAAGAACAACAAATGATGAGACTGAAAACCGAACAGACCGCCGTGCAGCCTGCGGGTACACGGCACTCAAGATCTTCATTTCCCTTTCGCCTTGGCATCGTGCCCGGGCTGATTCTGTTGGCCGGTTGTGAAGCGCCGCTCAATCTGAGTGGTGTTGAACAACAGCTGCAGGAGCCGGTACGCCGTACAGATCAAATTCAGGCCGTCGTTACGGCGCCAGGTCTTGAAGTGGCGGTTGGCAGTAATGGCCTGGTACTACACCGCGACAACAGCGACTCACCTTGGCAACGCCAGGTGCTCGACAGTCAGCCCAACCTGATCGATGTGGAAATCTGTCCCGACAGCACTTTGATTGCGCTTGGCTTTGAGCAACAGCTCTGGCGCAGTGATGACAAAGCCCTCAGCTGGCGGCCGATCGACCTGCCAACCCCTGAAAATCTGCTGGATATTGCCTGTGCGCCTGACGGCGGTTACTGGGCGGTAGGCAGTTTCTCAACCCTGCTGTCCAGCCATGACCGTGGTGATACCTGGGAAGAGAACAGCCTGGGTGAAGACGCCATGCTCAGCAGCATCCAGTTTCTTGCGGACAGTACAGCCTATGTTACCGGTGAGTTCGGCATTGTGGCTCGCAGTGACGATGCAGGCCGTAACTGGGCGTTGCTCGACTACATTCCGAATGATTTCTATCCACAGGCCGCTCACTTCACCACCCGCTGGCGCGGTTGGGTCGTTGGGCTCGATGGCATGGTGCTGCAAACCGAAGATGCGGGCATGAGCTGGCAGGTTGAACCCACGCCCGTCGCTGCGCCTCTGTACGGCATTGTAGAAGCAGGGGGTGAGCTGGTGGCGCTGGGTGAGAACGGTACGGTTCTCAGCCGTCGCAAGGGACAGTGGCAGTCGCTGGACGTTCCCGTGATCCCAGTATGGCTGCGTGACGCTGCCCAACAGGAAAACGGCCAGCTACTGATTTCAGGTGGCGCAGGCACGCTGCTGTCGCTCGATATCCAATAATAACAACTCGACGGTTCTATCATGGATAAACGATCTGCCAAGGCTCACAAGGCCACCCACTGGTTGCACAATCTTGACCAGAAACTGTTTAACCACCCCAAAATCATTTTGTCGCTTATTTTTGCGATTACGCTGTTCTTTGCCGCTCAGATCCCCGGCGTCAAAATGTACTCGGACTTTGCGGATCTGCTGCCGCAAACACATCCTTACATCGAGTTGCACAACGACATAAAAGAGTCGTTTGGCGGGGCCAACGTGATTATCGTTGGGGTTGAGTTCACCGAGCACGATATCTTCGACAATGAGGCGCTGGCACGCATCCACCGCATCACTCAGGCGGTCGACTCACTGCCGGGGGTTGATCACAACCTGGTAACCAGCGTGACCCACCGCAACTCTCGCAAGGTGTGGCTGACGCCCGAGGGCAACGTCAACTCGGAGCCCTATTACAATCCTGAGCATACCGATCTGTCCGAACAGGAACTGGCGATCATGCGCAAGGATGTGGCGGCAGACCCTCGCGTGCTGGGTCCGCTGGTCAGCCCTGACCTGAGCATGGCTCTGGTCAAGGCACAGCTGATTGAAGGTAAGCTCGACTACGCCGCCACCTTTGAACATATCCAGCAGATGCGCGAGATTGAAGCGGCCGAAGGCGTGAAGATCCACGTGACCGGTCAGCCAATGCTGGTGGGCTGGGCATACCAGTATCTGGGTCAAATCATCGAGATCTTCCTGTTCACGGCACTGATCATGCTGGCGCTGCTGGTGTTCTATTTCCGCAAGGCGTACGGCATCTTCATCCCGCTCGCCGGGGTGATTGTTTCCTCGATCTGGGGTGTTGGGATCATCTCGCTGTTCGGCTATAACCTTGACCCGCTGAGCCTGGTTATTCCTTTCCTGATATCGGCCCGAGCCATGTCACATGGCATTCAGCTGGTCGAGCGTTACTACCTTGAGCTGAATGAACACGACAACCAGCAGGTGGCGGCTCGGCTCACGTTCGAGAGCCTGTTCAGGCCCGGCAGTCTGGGGGTTGTGTCCGATGCCATTGGTCTGCTGCTGATTGCCATTGGTTCCATTCCCCTCAATACCAAACTGGCGCACTACGCCTCTATCTGGGCACTGAGCATCATTCTGACCGTACTGCTGGCGGTACCACTGTTGCTGTCCATTTTACCCAAGCCAAAAAATACCACCATCAAACATAACCTGTTCCGCAAGGTGGGTTATGTCTGTGCGGACTTGATCAGTGGTGAAAAGGCGGCCAAAAAGGCATTGGGTATATCCGCTGTGCTGCTGGCAGCCGGGTTCTATTTCTCATCCCATGTGGTGATCGGCGAATCAGAGCCGGGTTCGCCCATTCTGTATCAGGATCATGACTACAACCTCTCATCCAAGGCGATCAATGACAGCTTTCCGGGCTCGGAAGAGATGTACATCGTGGCTGAAACGGATGAAAAGGGTGGTATCAAGCGTCCCGAGGTGTTGGCGGCGCTGGCAGACCTGCAGCGTCACATGATGCTGGACCCCGGTGTCGGTGGCTCCAAGGGGATTCCTGATCTGGTGAAACAGGTCAACCGCCTGTTGCACAACAACGATCCACGTTGGGCGCAAATTCCGGATGACGAGCGATATGTGGGTGGCTTGATGTTTACCTACATGATGTCGAACCCGATTCCTGGGGCGCTGAAGGAGTTTGTCGACAGCGATGAGCGCGTGGCCAACCTGGTGTTCTATTACAAGGATCACAAGGGCGAAACCCTGCGCCGTGCCATTCATACTGCCAAGCAGTGGATAGCCGAGAATGAAGGCAAGGTTGAAGGTCTGACCATCCGCCTGGCCGGCGGCACCATCGGGGTGATCGCCTCGCAGAACGAAGCCGCCTTTGAGACCAACCTCTGGGTGCTGCCGCTGGTATTCCTGCTGATCTTCGCCATGGTCACCTTCTTCTACACCTCGCTGATGGCGGGCGTGATGATGTTTGGTGCCATGCTGTTTGCCACCACGCTGACGTACGCCTACATGGGCCTGAGCAGCATGGGGATCAACTCCAATACCGTGCCGATCATCGCGGTGGGTGTGGGCATCGGTATCGACTACTCGATCTACATGATGGATCGCATCCGTGCCGAGATGGTGGTACTGGGCAATCTGAGTGCCGCCGTACAGCGAGCCATCCGTACCACAGGGCTGGCGATCAGTTTCACCGCCATCACACTGATTGCCGGCATCGTCATGTGGGTCGCGCTGTCGGATCTGCGCTTCCAGGCCGAAGCGGCACTGCTGCTGATCGTGATGGTGGTGCTCAACGGCGCGGCCGCCATGCTGCTGGTGCCGAGCTGGGTACTGGTATTCAAGCCCAAGTTTATCTGTAAAGCCTATGCGGACGAGGATGGTGTGATCCATGCCGACTCGGATGCAGAGGATTCGTGTGTCATGACAACCAAGGCATAAGAGGCCAATAACCATGTCGAAAACAATAACAACGACATTTTCTCATCTCGCAGTTGGCGTTGCGGCGGCGCTGGGTACCGGACTGGCGGTACCGGCCTTCGCAGCGGATACCACCTGGGCCGGCTATGTGGAAAATGCAACTTACTTCCGTGATGGCGTAGGGCTGTCCAAGTTCCGCAACACCGGTCAGGCACAGTTTGAAACCGTGTTTGAAACCGACAGCCTGCGTTCACTCAGGCTGAACGGTACCTTTCGCGGCACCTATGACGGCGTGTATGACCTGAATGACAGTGAGTTCGGCAAGGGGGCTACCGAGGATTACCTGGGGGCCAACTGGCATGACAACTCCACGCTGTCATCCAATACCATTTTGAATGCCGGGCAGGGCGGTGTTTCTTTTCCATGTGAAAATGATCCGACGCTGTGTAACAACCTGGATGGCTACATGGATCATGAAGAACGGGATGCCAGGTTCCCGGATTTCAATGATCAGCTCGACTTCATCCGTGAACTCTATCTGAGTGCCGACAAGGAACTGACCAACGGAGACGTACTGTCCTTCCGCTTGGGTAAGCAACAGGTGGTGTGGGGTAAGACAGACCTGTTCCGCGTACTCGACGTGATCAACCCGGTGGACTACTCGCGTCATAACATCTATGACGAGCTTGAAGATATCCGCATTCCGCAATGGATGCTGACTGCCGAATGGCGCATGGGTCCGAACAAAGTATTGGATGACTCCAACCTGTCCATGGTGTGGAATTTTGACAAGTTCCGCCCCAACAATCTGGGTACCTGTGGCCAGTCATATCGAATTGTGGATGCCGGGTGCTTCTTCAGTTCATATCTTGGCCCGGTTGGCGCCGGAATACCGATCATTCATGACGTGGAAGAGCCAAACTGGAGCCTTGCCAACACTCAGCTGGGTCTGAAGTGGGAAGGTGTCTATGGTGATACAACCTTCTCCCTGAATGCCTTGACCTATCGTCAGCAGATGCCTTCGTTGCATTGGCGAAATGCAAACCCGGCCGTTCCCTCGGCTGATGGTGTATTCAATATCGAGTTCCCACGGGTAAACCTGCTGGGTGGTTCAATCGATTACTATTCGATGAATATGGATGCTGTATGGCGTCTTGAACTGGCGTACACCCAGGGCGAGGAACAACCGCGAGACCTGTGGGGGCATCAGGAAACCGACATGCTGCGTTACGTCATCGGTTTCGACAAAAACATCATCATTCCTGAACTGGGCACCCGCAGTGCCTTCCTGTTCTCAACTCAGTTGTTCGGTGAACATATTCTTGACCATGTAGCGGATATGCCAAATGACGAAGACAACTGGATCGCTACCATGCTGTTCAAGGGTTTCTACAAAAACAATCGCTTGAGCCCGCAGATCATTGTTGCACATGACTTTGCTGCCGAGGCCACGGTGTTTGCTCCGAGTGTGTCCTGGACACCCGATAACCACTGGATGTTCAACGTTGGCTTGAACGTAAAAACAGGTGGCGACAAGAAGTTTCCCTGGAACCCGACCGGTGGTGCGGCTGGACCGGAGCAGTATGAGCCTCTGGCCCGATTCCTTAATGGCCCGATTGGTGTAGCCAATCAGGAAGACGAACTCCAGTTCAGCGTGCGTTACAGCTTCTGATGTACGACAACGATAATAAGGATACCAACATGTTGAAAAAGACTTTTTTCTCTGCGGCTATCGCCATGACGATGGCAGCCGGTGTTCAGGCGGCTGATATTCCAGAAGAGGTAATTCAGCAATCCTTCTACCCTTACAAGGATGGCGTGCCAAGCTTTAACGGGTTGCAGCCGGGCATGACCATTAACCAGAGCAACGTGGACCAGTTCAAGGATGCGCTGGACCCGGCCATGTACATGTTCGTCAAGAACGGCGACACCGAAATCAAGGTTGGAGAAACCACCGATTTTTCGCTGCACCCGAGTTACGTAGAGGCTACGCGCAAGTACTCGGCTGATGTGCAGTTGGGGGCTGGTCATGGTGAAATTTCGCCCACGGTTGCAGGTCGCCCGTTCCCGCAGGAGCCTTCACTGGATGACCCGCGTGCGGGTGAAAAGCTGGCCTGGAACTACAAGTACGGTTACAACTGGGGTGACTCCGCTGCCATCATGCCGTTCTACTGGACCACGCGTGACATGGCCAGCGGGAAGCAGGAACGTACCATCAAGATGAACTTCCACTTCCTGAACTTCACCCACCGTACTTCTCAGGAGCCCTATCCGAAGATTGAGCCCAACCCGTCAGAACTGTTCCGTGGCATCTACGTGCAGGTGCTGGAGCCCTACGACGTGAAGGACACGCAGTTGCTGATCCATCGCTTCGAAGATGACACCAAGGTGGATAACGCCTACCTCTATCTGGGTTTCCAGCGTCGAGTGCGCCGTCTTTCTACGGGGCAGACAACCGATGCCTTCCTTGGCACCGATGTCATGATCGAGGACTTCGAAGGCTACAACGGCCGTATCAGTGACATGAAATGGACCTACAAAGGCACCAAGTATCTGCTGATGCCGATGTATAACCACAATGACATGGAGCTGGATACCGAGACCCATCAGGATGAAGATGGCTATCAGGTCATCGCCTTCGGTGGCAAGGGTGGTTGTTTCCCGAACATCACCTGGCAGCTGCGCAAGGTCTATGTTGTTGAGTCTGAGCCGGTTGATCCGAACCACCCGATCAGCAAGCGTGAGCATTACATGGATGCCCAGACATTCATCATTCCGCGCAACATCACCTATGACCGCAAGGGCGACATGTGGAAGAGCTGGACCATCGGTCAGGCGCATCCCGATCACCACCTGCCGATCAACAAGGGCACTGGTGTCGCGATTGATGACTCGTTCACCATGATCGATATTCAGGCACAACACTGCACTACCGGACAGTTCAAGGGCATCGTCGATCCAGAGATGAGCCCTGTGGATAAGTTCAGTGTGCAGAACATGCGCGCCTCCGGCCGCTGATCCACTCCCTTCACTCATCATGTCAACATTTGCCCGGGCACTGTCCCGGGCTTTTTTTGCCTGCGCCTGAGCTTCGATTTTGCTAAACTCTCGCACTTTCTTGCCCCAATACACTTAACCAGACAGGTATCGCATGTCACGGCGTCCCGACCTGCTCAACGCGCCCATCCGCCCGACACTGGTGCGCATGACGGTCCCGATGATGTTCGGCATCGTCAGCCTGATGCTGTTCAATCTGGCCGATATCTGGTTTGTATCCCGCCTTGGTACCCAACCAATGGCGGCACTGGCGTTTACCTTCCCGGTTTCATTCTCGGTGGTCAGTCTGGCGATCGGTTTGGGTATTGGCACCTCGGCCACGCTGGCGCGACTGATCGGCAGCGGCAGCAGCGAAACCGCTGCACGGCTGGCAACTGACAACCTGCTGCTCACCTGTGTACTGATGGCGGTGGTCGGGGCAGGGGGCCAGTTTCTGATCGAGCCCATATTCAGCCTGATGGGCGCAGCCTCTGAGCTGATGCCGCTGATTCGTGGTTACATGCAGATCTGGTTTGCAGGCTCCGTGTTTCTGGTGCTCAACATGGTGTGCAACAGCACCTTCAGGGCTTCAGGCGACACGCGCCTGTCGGCCAGCATCATGCTGATCTCGTCGCTGTTGAACATGGTGCTGGACCCGCTGCTAATCTTTGGCTGGGGCCCCGTGCCGGCCTTCGGCATTGAAGGGGCGGCCATGGCCAGCGTACTGGCCTGGTCGATCACCACACTGTTGGCACTGCATCTGCTTTACCACCGCAAGGGAATGTTGCTGCTGGCGTTACCACAGTGGCAGCCAATGCTGCAGCACTGGCGCCAGCTGCTCTCGATCAGCCTGCCTGCATCGCTCTCCAACATGATGACACCGCTGGCCAATGGTGTGCTGACAGCACTGGTGGCGGTACATGGTGCCGAGGCTGTGGCGGCCTTTGGTGCCGGTGCCCGCATAGAATCCCTGTCGTTGCTGTTCTGTCTGGCCTTGTCGATGACGCTGCCACCGTTTATCAGCCAGAACTTCGGTGCCCTGCAGCTGGAACGCGTCAAATCCGCCTACCGGGGTGCCATACGTTTTGCACTGATGTGGCAGCTGATCATTTTCGCGCTGTTGGTGCTGCTGTCTGGCCCGATCTCAAGAATGTTCAGTGACGATCCTGAAGTGGCGCACTGGCTGCAGCTCTGGATGCTGATCGTGCCTGCCGGCTTCGGCTTTCAGGCTGTCACATTCCTGAGCGCATCATCCTTCAACGCCCTGCATCAGCCGATGCGTGCCATGCGCATCAGCCTGTTCCGGCTGTTCCTGATGTACGTTCCCCTGGGTTGGCTGGGTAACCTGCTGTTTGGCCTCACCGGCATGTTTGTTGCGCTGGTGATTGCCAACGCCATCACGGCAATGGTGGCGCGTTACTGGGTGCTGCGCTATCTGCGCACACTGGATGCCGAGTCCGGTGTCATCGCCGCTTCATAGTCCGGCGCTACAATCTCCTTGCACCAAAGTCATACTTCTGCCATGGTCAAAACAGACTATGATGGAATCAATTGCTGCACAGATTTTAAAAACAAAACAACAACACAACGCACCAAAAATGCCTGACGGCCCCCAGCCTCGCAAGAGGCGGAGCAGGCGCTCACTTTATGGAAAAGGGATGTAAACAATGAGTAAAAAAGTTGCATTGGTAACCGGTGGTACTGGTGGTTTGGGTGAAGCAATCTGTCGCAAGCTGGTTGACGCCGGCTTTCATGTTGTAGCGGGATACAACAGTGGCGGCAACCACGACAAGGCCAAGGCTTGGCAGGAAGAGCAGCGCAAGGCGGGTTATGAGATCGATGTGGCCTATGGCGATGTCACCAGTGAAGAATCCTGCGCTGCCTGTATCGAAACCGTCAAAGAACTCACTGGCCGTAATGTGGATGTGCTGGTGAACAACGCGGGTATTACCCGTGATGGCCAGTTCAAGAAAATGAGCTGGGAACAGTGGAATGAAGTCCTTAGCGCCAACCTGGACTCCATGTTCCACATGACTCGCCTGGTGATCAATCCGATGATCGATCAGGGCTTCGGTCGTGTCATCAACATCTCCTCGGTTAACGCACAGAAAGGTCAGTTCGGTCAGACCAACTACTCTGCAGCGAAGGCCGGTATCCACGGCTTCACCAAGGCACTGGCGCAGGAAGTGGCGGCCAAGGGTGTTACCGTCAACACCGTATCACCGGGCTACGTGATGACGCCGATGGTTGCCAAGATCGATGACTCCGTGCTGGAAAAAATCGCCAAGTCCATCCCGGTCGGACGCTTGGGTGAGCCAGACGAAATCGGCCGTATCGTGACCTTCCTCGCGGAAGACGAATCGGCCTACATCACAGGTGCCGACTTCTCTATCAACGGTGGTTTGCACATGTTCTGATACATGTGGGATAGATAACAAAAAGGCGGCCCAGGTTGGTCGCCTTTTTCGTTGTATGCCCTGTTTTCGCGTGAAGGCAATATTCAAGTAGCAAGAGTTGTCATCTCGATGAAGGGAAGATTCCATTATCACAGATTGTGTACGTAGTGCCATTCGGTGCAGCGGAACGCAGGTCGGGCAGTGCAAAAGTGGTTGTACCATTACCGCCAAATGTTGTGCCCAGCAAGCTGTATAGTGCCGCGTTGTTGCTGATGCTTAAAAGCTGACCCGCCGCGGGTATACCCACTCCTCTATTACCAGCGGTCAGTATGATTTCACCAATGAAGCAATCCCGGCCGTTGCCTGCAAGGCCTCTGCTCGTGTTGCTACCAAAAATCCCGACAGTGCCAGAATCACCTTGTGGTCCTTGTGGTCCTTGTGGTCCTTGTGGTCCAGCAGGTCCAGGGACCCCCTGTGGACCAGCGGGACCCACAGGCCCTTGAGCCCCAACAGCGCCAGGCAGCCCTTGAATACCTTGCTCACCCTGGGGCCCCATAGGTCCTTCTGGTCCTTCCGGGCCAGCCGCGACTCCTGCAGCACAGGGGCCCAAAATCCCTGTTGCCTTATAGCAAAGCACTGTATCGGCTTCGGGAGAGCCTGGAACGCCAGGCATCAGTATCGTTCCGTCATCGTTGATCCGGAAGAATTCGGTGCCTGTGGTGCTTTCCACAACAAAACCGCCGCCGGAACTTGGCAGGGTGGCGGTAATATCACCACTTGCCAGCAGAGGAGCGGAGCCGGTACCCAGAGTAATTAGCAGTGTAATTGGTAAAGCATGAGTAAACTTGAGCATATCAATGCCTCTTGAAAGAGTTTTACGTCTCAGGCGAGCCTGCGCTGCCTGAGACTACAGGCGGCGACAATAGCCAGAAGCAGAGCAAGGAGAGCAAGGGGCAGTAATCCTAGAGTAGGTATGGCAACTGCCGGTGTAAAACCTGTGCCTATTTGAACATTGCTGGCAAGGTTTACATTGTTGCGAATGACTTGAGCGCTGGGCCCAAGGATGATTGTGGCTTGACTGCCATCGTTGGAAAGCAGTTGCAGAGGCGTTGTTCCATTGCCCTGGAGCGTTAGAGTACCGTTGACCGTTAAAGCACGGCCGCTCGGCAAAAAGATTGAGCGACCACCGTTATCAATGATGGTCAGATTATTGAACACAGTGTTGCCGCTAAATACGACATCAGAGGTGCTGCAGCTGTCATCGATGATGACAGTACCATTACCCGGATTGAAAACGCCTTCATTCTGCCAGTTTCCACTCAACTGTATAATGCCATCACCGCCATCGAGCTGGCCGCCACTGGCGATGTCGACATTCATAATGTTGGAAACTTCGGCATTGTTAAGGGACAGGCCGCCCTGTACGTCCAAAACACCGCATGAAAGATCAAATGTGCTGTCTGCCGGCAACGAAAAGCTGGCGCCATCGGGAATCAGCATGTTGGCGTGGGCGGGTGGTATCAGGAGTAGGAATAGCGCGGTGAGCAAAACATGACGAAAGTAATACAATAATAGATGCATTTGATGAAAGTCCTTTTCATGTCTTTCGCCCCTTATGAGCCATATCGAAATAATATGTATTTGTCTGCTAAGGGAGACGATTTTGTTTTATTTTTCTTTTAAAACATTAGTTTGCATTCATTATGGATCGGTTGTCAAACGAGTTTTTCAATGACCGTTTTATTGGAAACAGGAGAAGTTGTTAAATAGGATTCTTGACCCTATACCCCACTTCAGGGTTTATGCTTAAGCCATCAAATACCATCACACGAGGTTCAAGATGGCTATCTATCAGTTTGCCCTGCACAACGTGCGCTGCGCCGGTTGCGTGCGCAGTGTCGAAAAATCCCTCAACAGTACCGAAGACATTCAGGACTTCGCGATCAACTTTGCCGACCGTACCGCCACGGTACGGACCGATGCCGACCCCAGTGTAGTGATCAGGGCGGTGGAGGCAGCCGGCTACGGTGCTGACTTGATGCAGGATCAAGACGACTACGAGAAGCGGGCCGAGCAGGAGCGTGAAGCCTATCGTCTCACGCTGCGTAAAAGTCTGGTTGCATTAACGGCAGGCGGTGTATTGATGCTCGCCATGCTGATCGGCTGGATGCCCGACCTGCATACCACAGGGGGAGTGCTTCAGGGCGTCGCGCTGGGCGTGGTCACTTTGGCAATCATGGTTTACAGCGCAGGCCATATCTATAAAGGCGCCTGGCTGGGGCTATTCCGCGGTGACCTGAACATGGATACCCTGATTGCTCTGGGTACCGGCACCGCTTGGGTCTACTCCACCGGGTTGCTGATTATCACCGCGAGCACTCCCGGCATATTGCCTGACGCCGCGATGCATCTGTATTACGAAGCGGCGGTGATGATTCTCGGCTTTATCCTGTTGGGGCAAGCGCTGGAAAGCCGCGCCCGCGGCAATACCACCGATGCCCTTCGCAAGCTGCTGGATCTGCAGCCGCGTGAAGCGATGCGGGTACGTGATGGCGAAAGCAAGTCAGTACCGGTGGCAATGTTGTTACCGGAAGATCATGTGCGTATTCGCCCCGGCGAGCGGGTCCCGGTCGATGGCACGGTGCTGGAGGGCAGCAGCCATGTGGATGAGTCCATGCTCACCGGCGAGCCGGTACCGGTCAAGCGCGAGCCCGGTGATCTTGTCACGGGCGGTACCGTTAACGGGCAGGGCAGTCTGCTGATCGAAGTCAGCGCCGTGGGGCAGAAAACCGTACTGGCACAGATTGTGGCCACTGTACGTGAAGCCCAGAACGCCAAGCCGGCGTTGGGCCGGCTGGCCGATCGCATTTCGGCCATCTTCGTACCGGTCGTGATCCTTATCGCGCTGCTTACAGCTGTGTTCTGGCTCTGGCTGGCACCGGCGCCTGCCTGGCCCTATGCAATCGTGGCGGCCTTGACCGTACTGATCGTTGCCTGCCCCTGCGCCCTAGGGCTGGCGACGCCGATGTCTGTGATGGTGGGCGTGGGGCGTGCAGCCGAACAGGGTGTGCTGATTCGCAACGGTGAAGCGCTGCAGCAGGCGCAATCGATCACCACGTTGGTGCTGGATAAAACCGGCACCCTCACCGAAGGCAAACCACAGGTTGTCGGCCTTCACTGCGAAGGTGACGAAACCGAACTGCTGCGTTTGGCCGCCAGTGTCGAACAGCATTCCGAACACCCATTGGCACAGGCGGTGGTTGAATACGCCCGCGACAAGGCGATCACACTGACAGACACCCAATCGTTTGAAGCTGCCGCCGGCAGTGGGGTGCAGGCCGAAGTCGAAGGCAACAGCATACTGTTGGGCAATCAACTTTGGATGCAAGAGCAGGGGGTTGATACCACTGAGTTTGAGCCACACGCCGAGCGCTTCAGTGAGGCCGGTCGTTCTCTGATCTGGATGGCGGTGGACAAACAGCCGGTGATGCTGCTCGCGGTGGCTGATCCGCTGCGCGAAGACAGCACCGAAGCGGTGGCTCAATTCCATCGCCAAGGGTTGGAAGTGGTGATGCTGTCCGGGGACAACGAACGCACCGCCAACGCGATCGCGAAGCAGGCGGGTATTGACCGTGTCATCGCCGAGGTCAAGCCGGAACAGAAACAGCAGGTGATCAAGGAGCTGCAGGCAGAAGGCAAAATTGTCGCAATGGTGGGTGATGGCATCAACGATGCACCGGCGCTGGCGCAGGCGAATATCGGTTACGCCATGGGGTCGGGCACCGATGTGGCGATCAGTTCTGCCGATGTCACACTGATGCGCTCCAGCCTTACGTCAGTGGTGGATGCCATCGCCATCTCGCGGGCAACAGTGCGTAACATCAAACAGAACCTCTTTGGTGCCTTTATCTACAACAGCCTCGCCATTCCGGTGGCGGCAGGTGTGCTGTACCCGTTGCTGGGCCTGCTGCTCAACCCGGCCATCGCCGGCGCAGCCATGGCGCTATCTTCAGTCACTGTGGTAACCAATGCGAGGCGGCTTAAGAATATTGCATTGAGATAAATCAATATGCTGACATAAAACATATATTTATTAGAACAACAGAATGTTTTGCAGTAAACTAGGCTTATTTTTAAACCCCCTGCCTGTGTAAGGACTAAAGATGAGCAAACTCAGACTGAAGGGTAAGCTGTTGCTCCTGTCTCTGGTGCCCCTGTTGCTGGTGGTTGCGGCCATCATGATCATTGTTCGCGTGCAGATGCAGGCGATGGGTGATGAAGAGGTGGAGCGCATCCGCAAGGATATGCTGGCCACCAAACAGACCGAGTTGCGCCATTACGTGGAGCAGGCGATCAGCGCCGTGCAGCCGTTGCTGGCGCGCAAAGGCATCACCGACGATGAAAAAATGGAGCGGGTAACCGAAGTGCTGAATGCCATGCGTTTTGGCACGGATGGCTATATCTTCGCTTTTGATCCTCAGGGGGTCACGAAAGTACATGGCACGAACCCTTCGCTTATTGGCAAAGATCTTTCGGGTCTGAAAGATCCGAACGGTGTTCTGTTCACCCAAGAGCTGGTCAAGGCAGGGCGCAGCGGGGGAGGCTTTGTTGAGTATTCATGGGAAAAGCCACAGCTGGGGCGTGATGCGCCGAAACTGAGTTATGCACAGGCGCTGCCGGGTAAGGATTGGGTTGTCGGCACCGGCTTCTACATCGATGATATTGATGCCGCGGTTGCGCAACTGGAAAATCAGATTCGCTCTTCTATCGCGACCACGCTTGGCATCATTGGTATTTCCGCGCTGATCCTGCTGGTACTGGTATCGCTGGTAACCCTGTATGTCGCACAGCGTATGGTACGCCCGCTGCAGCAGACTGCTGCGGCCCTCAAGGATATCTCGCGCGGTGAAGGTGACTTGACTCAGCGCCTGCCGGTTGAAACCGATGATGAAGTCGGTGATGTGGCCAGGGGGTTCAATGACTTTGTCGAAAAAATCCAGCAACTGGTACGCGAAGTGCAAACTGCGGTGCGCTCACTGAGTCAGTCAACCGAGTCGATGAAACATGTGGTGAGCCAAACCCATGAAGATGCCCATAAACAGAAAGGTGAAACCTCACAGGCCGCTGCCGCCATTCACCAGATGGCAGCCGCGGTTCAGCAAGTGGCTGGCAGTGCTGCTCAGGCAGCCGATGCCGCTCGTGAAGCCGATGGCGAGTCGGTAAATGGGCAAAAGGTGGTTGAGCATACCATCGAATCGATCAACCGCTTGGCTGATGACGTAAACCGTTCGGCAGAGGTCATTGCCAGCCTCGGCACCGATGCCGATCAGATCGGCACAGTGATCAATGTTATCTCGTCCATCGCGGAACAGACCAACCTGCTGGCGCTCAACGCGGCGATTGAGGCAGCCCGCGCCGGCGAGCAGGGGCGTGGTTTCTCTGTTGTTGCTGACGAAGTGCGCACCCTGGCAACCCGTACCCAGCAGAGCACCGACGAAATTCAGCGCATGATCGAACGGTTGCAGTCCGGCGCACGCAATGCGGTTACCGAGATGCAAAGCTCGCAGGCGCAAAGCCAAGACACCATCGAACGGGCCGATGAAGCACGCAACTCGCTGCAGCAGATTACCCACTCGGTCAGTACCATTACTGAAATGAATACCCAGATCGCCAGTGCAGCGGAAGAACAGACCGCGGTGGCTGACGAAATTAGCAAGAGCGTACAGCAGATTGCCGATATTGCTGACAAGGCCACGCACAATGCAGAAGAGCTGGCCGGTACCGCCAGCCAGATGGGCGAACTGGAAACACGCCTGAACCAGCTGGTATCCCGCTTCAAGGCGTAACCGGCGCCATTGCCACCCGATAATCCCTCGTTGACTGAACCGCCCGCATTTCGAGCGCGTATCAGTGAGCGGGGGATTTTTTATGCGTATACTTCGTCACATCTTGGTGTCGGCGCTGTTGCTGGCGACCGTTCAGGCAGCTGCCGCTCAGGTCGGGGTGGGCACTGGTTTTGTGTCGCCACTGAATTTGTACGGCACTGAAGCGTTATACAGCGTTGAGCGCAAAGGCAAAACCATAGGCCATTACCGACTTCGGTTTGACCAACAGGCCGACCGACTGCAGGTCGATATAGAGATGCAGCTGCAGATTCGTGTACTGGCACTGTTCAACTACCATTTTGAGTATGCAGCGCAAGAGCAATGGTCGACTGATGGACAGCTGCAGAAATTGAACGTCAGAATTGATGACGATGGAGCGCTGACATTACACCGCATTGAGCGTCAAAATGATCGGCTGTGCCGTGTTGAGGCGGCAGTTTGTGAGCCTCTGGGTCAGCGACTGCTTACTTCAAATCACTGGCACCCTCAGCTTCCACTACAGCAGCAGCTGCTGAATACACTGACCGGCGAGGTGAGCGAGTTGAATGTCACCGAACTGGGGCGTGAAACAGTGCAGCTTGGCAACGAAGCAATAGTGGCCACTCACTACCAATTGGGAGGGGATCTGGACGATACTCACAGCTGGTACGATCAAAATGGTCGCTGGCTGGGCATGGAGTTCAGTGCTCGCGATGGCAGTCGCATCCGTGTGCGATTACAGCCTGAGGCAGTGCCATTGGCGCTTAAGGAGGCACCATGAATATCAACGGCATTCCACGTTGGCCCTTGGTATGGATCACCGGTGCCGGCACCGGCATTGGCCGGGCCACGGCCCTCAGGCTGGCAGAACAGGGCAGTGATGTTGTCATCAGTGGGCGTCGACGTGAAATATTGCAACAGGTGGCGGATGATGCCAGAAAAGCCGGTTATATCGGACGTATACTGCCGCTGGAAATGGATGTCACCCAACCCGATGCCAATCAACGGGCACTGGACTGGATCGAGGCGCAATGGCGCCTGCCTGACCTGGTGATCTTCAATGCAGGCAATCATACACCCATGACACTGGACGAGCTGTCGGTGGAAACCTGTCGCAGTCTGATGGACATCAACTTTCTGGCAGTCATGGCCGGGCTGGAAGCGGTGCTGCCGCGCATGCGCAAGCGAGGACATGGGCAAGTGGCATGTGTAGCTTCATTGGCAAGTTATCGAGGTCTGCCGACAGCCGCAGCCTACGGAGCAAGCAAGGCGGCTTTGGTCAACGCCTGCGAAGCACTGGCGGTCGAGCTACAGGGGAGTGGCGTGCAGTTGCAGGTGGTCAACCCCGGCTTTGTACGCACTCCTCTGACCGACCAGAACCCATTCGACATGCCGCAGCTGATCAGCCCAGAAGAGGCCGCGTACCAGCTGGTCAAGGGGCTCGGAAGCCGCCGTTTCGAGATCCGCTTCCCTTCGGCGTTTGCGCGTACGCTGGCCCTGCTGCGCATGCTACCCTACGGTCTCTACTTCAAACTCATCAAGCGCAGCACTGGGTTTTGAGCAAAATCATCATGGATGCAGACACCACAGAACTAGAACAGCAGGCGCGCGATTATGCCGAGGCCTTCGCAAGCCTGACGCCCGACCGGGTAAACGACCTCTGCGAACGCCTGGCACCAGACGTGCACTTTCGTGACCCGTTCAATGATCTTTACGGACGCCACTCGGTGCGGGCGCTGCTGAATGACATGTTTGAACGTGCCGGAAAGCCGGCCTTTGAACTGCTCGAAGTCTGCTGGCATGAGCCCAATCGCTGTGCCTGGCTGCGCTGGCAGTTTGCTGCTCAGGTGCCGGTGATCGGTGAGCTGAAGGTAGAAGGCAGCAGCCGAATCTGGCTGGATGAGGCGGGCAGGGTTGCAGAGCATCTGGACTACTGGGACAGTGCCCCAGTGTACCTGCAATTGCCGCTGATCGGCGCATTGCTGCGGCGGGTTAAACGCAAAATGGCACTGCCGCCTCCAAACTGAAACCGTTCACAGACGCTGAATATTAAGGTTTCAACGCGTATACTGGCAGCTTGATGTCAGCAGCGTGAAACATTCTCCATGTCAGTAGCCCCACATATTCCGCACTATGAGCGCCGTCACTCACGCTGGTATGAGAGGCTGCTGCTGGGGTTACCGTTTCAATTTGTGCTTGGCAGCGTTTGCCTGTACCTGTTGCCGCTGGGGCTGCTGGCACCGGAATACATGCAGTTGCGCTGGTCAGTGGGTAGCGTAACACTGACTGCCTTGGTCGGTGCTTACCTGTTAAGTCTGTTTTTTCTCAGCCGGTTGCGCATCTATCCCGGTGCGCGTTCGCTTGCACACATACTGCCAACGGTATCCCTTGCCTGGTTTCTGGTCAGCGCCATTATTCTGTTGCTAAACCAGCCGGTACTGTGGCACTGGCACCTGTATGGCTTCATTGCGGCCTGTTTCTGGAGTGGCGCAGCCATTTTTGTAGGACGTCGCTTTCGTACCCAAAAAATCGCCGTAGTACCTTCAGTCAGAACAGAACGGCTTGAATCGACCGCATTCTATCGGTTTCACACCCTGGCCGAGCCGAGTTTTGGCGGTCGTCGTTTCGATGCCGTAGTAGCTGATCTTCACGCGGAACTGTCGCCCCAGTGGCAGCGCTTTCTGGCCCATGCCACGCTCAATCGCATACCGGTTTATCATATCAAGCAGCTGAACGAATCCATTACCGGCCGTGTACGTATTGATCACCTGTCCGAAAATGAGTTTGGCAGTTTGCAGCCATCACCCGCCTATGAGTCACTCAAGCGGCTGATTGATATCATCATCGTGCTAATCACATTGCCTGCCTGGCTGCCACTGATGCTGTTGGTTGCGGTCGCCATTAAGCTGGATTCCCCCGGGGCGGTATTGTTTATTCAAGAACGGGTGGGGCAGGGAGGGCGTCCTTTCAAAATCTGCAAGTTCCGCAGCATGCGTCATGATGCTGAAAAGAATGGCCAGCTGCTGGCACAGTCGGGGGATGAGCGCATCACTCGGTTGGGGCGTTTTTTGCGGCGCTCGCGGCTTGATGAACTGCCGCAGTTCTTCAATGTGCTGAAAGGGGATATGAGTTTGATAGGGCCACGCCCTGAACAATCTGTATTTGTGGAACAGTTTGAGCAGGAAATCCCTTTTTACGCCTACCGTCATGTTGTGAAACCCGGGATTACGGGGTGGGCGCAGGTAATGCAGGGGTATGCTGGTGACAGTGACGAAACCCGCATCAAGATCGAGCATGACTTTTACTACATCAAGCACTTCTCGCTGTGGGTGGACCTGTTGATTGTACTGCGCACTCTGCGTGTCATTCTGACCGGTTTTGGCGCCCGTTGAAACGAGATGAGGTGTGCTTTAATGGCGCGTTTGCATCATGCCCGGGTCTTCCAGCATATCCGAGCTGAATTCATCAAACTCCGGCTCTGCCGCTATCTGATACCCCTCGCTGGCCCACTCACCCAAGTCGATCATGCGGCAGCGTTTTGAGCAAAACGGTCGGTCCGGGTTATCGATGGAGTAGAGGGTGGGTATACCGCACTGAGGGCAGTCGAGCAGTTTGCCGGCCATTTACACCTCCTCCTGTGCCAGTTGCGAAAGTTGCGGGTGCAGGGCGTTGACCGACTCGCGCAACTGATCTTCGTTGCCACTGTTGTCCAGCACAAAGTCAGCGTGCTTCAGGCGCTCTTCACGTTGCATCTGAGCCGCCAGAATCTGGCGTACCTGTGCTTCCTCGATATTATCGCGAGCCATGGTACGACTGATTTGCAGTGCCTCGGGGGCATCCACCACAATCACCTTGCTGATCAGCAGGTGCTGGTCGGTTTCGAGCAGCAGGGGTGAAGCCAGAATGGCATAGGCGTGGCCCTGTTCGTCCAGCTGTTCAAGTGTATCCAGAATGTGATCGCGAATAAGAGGGTGCAGCAGTGCCTCAAGCCAGTTGCGTTCGCGTTCCTTGTCGAACACGATACGGCGCAGTGCAGCGCGGTCGAGGTTGCCATTGGCCTGGATGACGTGGTCGCCAAAGTGAGCGGCAATCTTGTCCAGTGCCTCACTGCCGGGTTCTACTACCAGTCGAGCTACACGGTCGGCGTCAATCACCGGAACGCCCAGTGAGATAAAACAGTCGGATGCAGCGCTCTTGCCACTGCCGATTCCACCTGTAAGTCCTGCTACCAGCATCAAAAGCTCCCCAAATAAGCGGAAATGATCTGATCACCCCAGACCAGTGCGATCCACCCGGCAATTGCCAGATAGGGCCCAAACGGAAGTGGATTCTGCGCGCTATGGCGACGTAATGCAATCAGGCTGAACGCCAGCACGACACCCACCACCGATGACAGCAAAATCACCAGCGGCAGTACCTGTACCCCGCCCCAGGCACCGATGGCAGCCAGCAGTTTGAAGTCACCATAGCCCATGCCTTCCTTGCCGGTCACCAGCTTGAACAGCCAGTAAACGGCCCAGAGTACAAGATAGCCGGCGGCCGCACCGAATACGGCACTTTCAAGAGAGGTAAATACACCTTGGGTATTCAGCAGCAGCCCCAGCCACAACAGGGGCAGAGTGATACTGTCGGGCAGCAGTTGGTGGTCCAGGTCGATAAAGGTGAGCACAATGAGTGCCCAGCTCAGGACCACCAGTGCCATGCCCTGAGGTGTCAGGCCGAAATGCCAGATCAACCAGCCCCCGATCAGACCTGTGATCAGCTCGACCAGCGGATAGCGCACCGAGATGCGCGTGCCGCAATCACTGCAGCGGCCACGCAAAAGCAGCCAGCTGACCACTGGAATGTTTTCGTACCACTGAATCAGGTGGCCGCAGCTACCGCAACGTGAACGCGGCACCATCAGGTTAAAGCGCTCCTGAGGTACGGGTGCAGACGCATCGGCATCAGCCTCAGCCTCAGTCTGTAGCATTGCATCCCACTCGCGCTGCATCATAACCGGCAGGCGCAGTATCACCACATTCAGGAAACTGCCCACCAGCAGTGAGATAACCAAAGCAAAAAAAGCCGCAACCAGCGGCTCTGTCATTAATAATTCAATCATTGCTTAGCCAACCACCTGGCCCAGCTGGAAGATCGGCAGATACATGGCAATAACAAGCCCGCCCACCAGCACGCCAAGAATGACCATAATCATTGGTTCCAGCAGGCTGGAAAGGTTGTCCACGGCATTATCCACATCTTCTTCATAGAAGGTAGCAACCCGGTCCAGCATATGATCAAGCGAGCCGGCCTCTTCACCAATGGAAATCATCTGCACGGTCATCACCGGGAATACACCCGTCATCTGCACGGCATGTTGCAGAGCCTGTCCGGTAGAAACGCCATTTCGAATCTGAATAATCGCATTGCGGTAGACCACATTACCGGCGGCCCCAGCGGCTGAGTTAAGTGCCTCTACCAAAGGAACACCGGCGGAAAACGTAGTTGCAAGTGTGCGTGCAAAGCGAGCGACAGCTGCTTTCTGTAAAATGCCACCAAAAACAGGGAGGCGCAGCACAGCTCGGTCAACCAAGTCAGAGAACTTTTCAGACTTGGCTTTGAGCTTGGTGAATACAAAAAACAGCGCCACGATGGCGAGCAGAACAACAAACCACCATTTCTGCATCCACTCCGACATACCTACTACAAGCTGGGTGAAGGCTGGCAAGTCTGCACCAAAGCCTGTGAATATGGCTTCAAACTGCGGTACAACCTTCACCAGTAGAATGGCAGATACTGCAATACCGACAAGAATGATCGCGATGGGGTAAGTCATCGCCTTCTTGATTTTTTTCTTGAGAGACTCGGTTTTTTCCTTGTACGTGGCAATACGGTCCAGCATGGTCTCTAGCGAGCCGGACTGTTCACCGGCTTGCACAAGAGAGCATACAAGGCTGTCAAAGTGATCCGGGTGGCGTGACAGGGAACCGGCGAAATCAAGGCCACTGTTAACGTCGCCTTTTACATCGTAAATGAGCTTTTTAAGCTTGACCTTCTCGGCGCCATTGCCCACCAGATCGAGTGCCTGCAGCAGTGGAACCCCTGCTTTCATCATCGTCGCCAGTTGGCGGATAAGGTAGGCTATGTCAACAGGCTTAATTGGCTTGTTGCGGCTGCTGAAAAGTGATGTGCTTTCACGCTTGATGCGGTGAGGATTGATTCCCTGGCGTCGAAGCAATGCCTTGGCAGATGCAAGGTCAACGGCATCAATTTTACCCTTGCTGACGTTTCCGCTTTTATCCTTGCCTTGCCAGGCGAATGTAAGCTGTTTCTCATCATTCTGATTGCGCTTGGCTGCTGTTGCCATAATCTATCCCTGTCAGGTCTTGATCACCCGGTTGACTTCTTCCAGACTGGTTACACCGCTGGCCACTTTTAACAGGCCAGACTCCCTTAATGTTTTAAAACCTTGCTGCTTGGCCACTCTGAGTATATCGATAGAATTACCGTTATCCATAATACACTCAGCGACTTCACCACTCATGCTCAACATTTCATAGATACCGACGCGCCCCTTGTAGCCACGGTTGCAGCGGCTGCACCCTTCAGGGTTGGCATCGTACAACTGTAAACCAGGAATGTCTTCAGCGTTGAAGCCTTGTTCAAGCAGGGCAGCTTCCGGTAAATGCACTGGCACCTTGCAGCTTTCGCACAGCCTGCGCCCGAGTCGTTGTGCAATGATAAGGCTGACGGAGGTGGCGATGTTAAATGCAGGCACACCCATATTACGCAACCGCGTGAGAGTCTCAGGTGCACTGTTTGTGTGCAAAGTCGATAAGACCATGTGACCGGTCTGAGCCGCTTTGATCGCGATTTCAGCAGTTTCAAGGTCGCGTATCTCACCCACCATCACAACGTCTGGGTCCTGGCGCAGGAATGAGCGCAGTGCCTCGGCAAAGGTCAGCCCCACCTTGGCGTTCACGTGTACCTGGTTGATCCCTTCCAGGTTGATCTCGACCGGGTCTTCAGCGGTCGAGATATTGCGCTCTTCCGTGTTCAGAATATTCAGGCCGGTGTACAGCGTTACAGTTTTACCCGAGCCGGTGGGGCCTGTGACCAAAATCATTCCCTGTGGCTGCTCCAGCGTGCCCAGGTATGCCTCTTTCTGGTCGGGCTCAAAGCCCAGCGCTTCAACCCCAAGCTGAGCACTGGTGGGGTCCAGTATACGCAGCACAATCTTTTCACCCCACAGTGTGGGCAGGGTGTTTACACGGAAGTCAATCGCACGCTTGGCTGATACTTTGAGCTTGATGCGACCATCCTGTGGCAAGCGTTTTTCGGAGATATCCATTTTCGACATGACTTTCAGGCGTGCCGTCAGGCGCGAGGCCAGATTCAACGGTGGCCGGTGTACTTCCTGCAAAATACCGTCAATGCGGCAGCGCACGCGGTACGTTTTTTCGTAGGGTTCAAAATGGATATCAGAAGCCCCTTTTTTAATTGAGTCGAGCAGCACCTTATTAATAAAGCGTACCACCGGGGTTTCGCTGGCGGCCTCTTCAGCAGTCTGCTCTTCCTCTTTTTTAGCGGCGCCATCATCACCGAGATCGATGCTGTCCAACTCTGCATCGTCCAATTCGCCCATGGCATCATTGGCCTTGTCGAGGTAGTGCTCAAGGCGGCGTGTCAGCTTATCATCTTCAACGATGACCGCTTCGGTGGGCGAGCCGATATGAAACTTGATCTCATCCAGTGCCTGGATGTTGGTCGGGTCAGACATCGCCACAAACAGGCGCCCGTTACGCTTCAGCAGTGGAAGGGCGCGGTGCTTGCTGACCAAATCGTCAGAGATCAACTCATGCTCAAAAAAATTGTCGGGTAGGGCGTCAAGATCAAGCAGAGGCAAGCCAAACTCTTCAGATGCCGCAACCGCCGCGCGATTGGCACTGATCAGGCGGTGCTTGATGATATGAGTAATAAAGGCTGTGTTGGCCTCACGGGCCTCGGCCACTGCATCCTGTGCGACCTCGGCGGAGAAAACACCGTCGTTGACCAGTCGTTTGGCCAGCCCCGAAAGGGGTTGTGATCCTCTTTGCACCGTAACTCCTGTAAGGCTGAGCTATGTAATGTGGTGAGCTGTAGTGTAAGCGGCAATCATAGGCGCAATCAAAGCACAGCGGCACTCAAACTGTAAACAGCTAAGGGTAAAATGGCTTCTGCTTGATTCAGCTCAACTTAATTTAGCGTTAAGTTTGTGTTAAGGCTGGACACGCGAAAGGGGGTGTCCTAGTATCAACTCAGCATCAGAGGCGACAGGAGTTGTCCTCGGTGTTGTATCGATGGAATGTTAACTCGCTGGAGAGACAAACGATGAAGAAACAACAGATGATGACCCATAATCAGAAGGGTTTTACCCTGATCGAATTGATGATCGTTGTAGCGATCATCGGTATCTTGGCTGCGATCGCGCTGCCTGCTTATCAGGATTACACGCGCCAGAGTGCGAACAATGCGTGCTTGGCAGAGGCTAAGGCTTATATGAATTCTGCTATTGTCTCATGGTCACAAACTGGAACTGCCTCTGCATTTAGCGCTATGACACCAAGTGCTTGTGATAGCGCCGCCCCTGGCACCTATGACGGTGCAACAGATTTGGTGTTCACTGTAGCTGCAAGTGGTCCTGGTGATCAAAACACTACATGTACACCAAGTGGTACTTGCTCATTGCCTTAATTTGAAAAAATTGGAAGAAGCCCCGCATTGTCGGGGCTTCTTTGTCTTTGGCTGATGTCCGGAAATGCCGGAGGTGGCGATGAGC
This sequence comes from Marinobacterium iners DSM 11526, assembly GCF_900107855.1. Lineage (GTDB taxonomy): Bacteria > Pseudomonadota > Gammaproteobacteria > Pseudomonadales > Balneatricaceae > Marinobacterium > Marinobacterium iners. Next base: position 54,951 of record NZ_FNRJ01000004.1, read on the forward strand.
AAGGCAAAAGGGTTTACACTCATTGAGTTGATGATTGTGGTGTCTATTATTGGTCTTTTGGCCACTGTAAGCTTGGCTGCATATTTGAGATATGTTCGCTCTGCTGCCAATAATGCTTGCTTGGCAGAGGTTAAAGGCTATGCTATGAGTGTCATGCTTGCAGTAGATAACTCGATGCCTATACCAGTACCTCCATTATCTGCATGTGTCAGCACAACTAACGCTGCAACTCTTGCTGGTTTGAGCGCGAGTACGGTATTAGATGCTTACCCTGTCAGTCCTGGCACAACTGGCACTCGCTGTAACCTTCAATCCAATACCGCTTGCTTCCTTGATTCCAGTGTTGTTGGGCCTTAATAGTCTGGCTAATTAGAGACCAAGGATGGATGCTTTGTTCAAAACTACTCAGGCGAGGCAGTTCGCGGTCGCTCTGTATGTGCTGGTTTCGGCTTTTTCTTTCATTCCTTTTTTCTATATTCCGGCGGCTTACGAAAAAGCTTTACTGATACCACATAATATCTTTATTTGGATTGTCCCCGGGTTTGCTGTTTTCTGTGCTCTTTGGCGTGTTTATAAGTCAAGTTCCCTGATTCTTCCGCTGGAGTTTAAGCGAATTTTGTCCTTTGGCCTGCTGATGCTGGCAGGGTCGGCTGTTTCATCCTGGTCATCGACAGAAGGCTGGTTCTATAACGGAATTTTCCTTCTTTCAGGGCCGGTGTTTCTGTTTTCTTTACACCAGTTCAAGCCAAGCTCAAGAGTATTACATAACGTACTGTATATTATTTTGGCCGGGCTTCTACTGCATGCTACTGTTGCACTGTTGCAGGTGTTGCCTGGCAGGCTGCTCTACGCCTTGATCCCGCATCCAGCGAAGCCTGAGCCGTTGGGTGTGTTTGCCCAGCGCAACAATCTTGCTTCTGCGATGGTTACCGGAATTGTATTAAGCCTGTATCTTTGCTCGACTCCGGGCTTTCGCGGCAGGCCGTTGTCTCTGAAGGGTATCGTGTTTGCGGCGTTGTTCGGATGCAGCATGATTGTGATGATGACCGGTTCACGTGTGGGCTTGTTGAGCTTTGTTATTGCAGTTCCGCTAATGCTTGCAGCTCGCTATAAACAGTTCAAGCTGCGCCCCTTGGTGTTTGTAGCAGTGATTTTTACGCTGGGATCGGGGAGCGGAGTGGGTGTTGCCACCAGTGATGGTCTGTGGGTGGCTACCTCAAAGCTGGAGCGTCTGGCTGATGAAGGGCGAGATGCACGCCAGCATGTCTATGCCATCTCGTGGGATATTTTTACTGACCAGCCGCTTATCGGTCACGGCATAGGCAGCTTTCAGCATGTTTTCCATGACAGGGCAGCTGAGTATCTCGAACGAGAAGGTGGTGAGCCCCTGATAGGGCATGATCGTTTCTCCCATCCGCACAATGAAATTCTTCTGTGGGCGATTGAGGCGGGTATTTTGGCGGTCATCGGTATTGCAGTACTAATTCTGGCAGTTATCATGCAGTTGTACCGAATCGGTTGGCAGCGTGGTGGTGCCATGGCGGCGCTATTGGTACCTATAGCCTTGCATACGCAGGTGGAGCTACCATTTTATTATTCACACTATCATTGGTTTTTGTTTCTGTTTCTTGCTTATCTTCTGTTTAAGCCATTTTCAAAAACACTTCGATTAAAATGCTCGCGAACGATGCTTTCTGTAGCACCGGTTGTCGGTGGGTTGATTTTCATATCAGTGCTTCTGTTCTGTATATCCACATTTAAAACAAGCCGTGATCTTACTACGCTGCTTTATTACCATGATGTGAATTTGGAAGAGCTGCGTGCTGCTCAGAGCCATCCGTACTTTGGTGATTTTGCGACATTATTAACCCACCAAGTATTATTGAATACTGATCTGAAAAATGGGACAAATCAATCTGTTTATGATTATGTGGCTTGGGCGGAAAATTATTTAGATAGCGTGCCTGATGTAAATACGTATCATAACCTTGCATTGGCATACTATTACATAGGTAATAATGAGATGATGGAAAAAACAGTCGCTCAGGGACTTTATTTCTTTCCAAAGCATCCAGTGATTTTGAGTGTTTATGAAAGAGCAAAGCTTTTTGAGCCTTATCCTGAACACTATATCGAAAAAGCGCATTGATAGCTGTGTGTCGCATTAAAGCGGGAAGGTTGTTTGTGATCTATCTCAAGCATAAGCGGTGCAGGGAGTACACTGATCTTTAAAAGCCAGGGAGTGGAACTATGTTACAACCAGTTACTACGGCCGCTATCGCAGTCGCACTGATATTAACGACTCAGCAAGCCGCTGCACAGGTATACAGCTGCACCGTCGGCGACCGCAAAGTCTACCAAAGCACTCCCTGCGAGGCAGGCGGCAGGCCGGTTGAGCTTTATGTTCCAGCGCCTGCAGATAAGCCCGCCAATCATACGCTGGATGATCATACTCAGCGATATATCCAGCGACGTGAACATAAAGCCCGTGAATCAGAGCGAATAGTTGATCAGCGTGCCCGTGAGGCTGTTGCTTCGCGAGAGGCAAAAGAGCGCGAACAAGCCAGAAAAGATCGCATCACCTCAGCTAAATTCAACCGTGAGGTGATTATCGGAATGACCGAAAGCGACGTGCGTGATGCCTGGGGCCGTCCTCTGGAAATTAATCGTTCACAGCACAAGTCTGGTGAGTATCGTGAGCGGTGGGTATATAAGCGCGATGGAAAACGTCAGTACGTGTACCTTGTTAACGGTAAGGTGACAGGGCGGAACTGAACCGGCTGCGAAATGCTATACTCGGGTTTGTATGGCAGTCACACAAGGAGTGGGTAAGTGTTTCATGCAAGGTTGTGCTTCGAAGATGGTCATGAAACCAACGTCAACTTGGCGGCGCGTCCCTTGGTTGGAGAATTTGTTGTGTTTGAAAATGACCGTTATCGCGTAAAAGATGTTTCGCACCACGCTGTTCAGGCTGGCGAAGTGGATGAAGAGCCCATGGTTGTCATCAAGGTAGGCATCGGGCGCAAAGGTTCTCACCGTCATGTGCTTGAGCGCTCGCCTCGTGGCTTCTATACGGGGTCTGACTAGCATGCTCTTGCTTCTGATCAATATATAACCGGTAATGCATCAGTTGAACTTGCTATTTGGTCTTTATGTTGCTTTATTGTGGACAGGAAGGCTGTTGAAGCACGATAGAGGTTGCAACGGTGAATCTTCAGGACTGACGGAGTAGTCCATGTCGGCGGGTTTTCTTCCCTGCCTTGGCTGCTGCTGTGTAAGCCTGTCGGTTCTCTGCCATAATGAGCGTATGTCGACGCTTAGAGGAGATATAGCGTGGAGTCCGAATACTCATTGAATGTACGTCGCACGCTTGGTGCAGGGTTTTCCCTGGTCGAGGTGATGGTGACGGTCGCAGTTCTCGCGATCATCCTCGCAATTGGCATTCCCAGCTTTCAAAGTTTCTTCGAAAACAGTCGTCTCAACCGTGCCAATGATGACTTCATTGCTGCCGTGAATCTTGCGCGATCTGAAGCAATCACTCGTGAGTTACCGGCCGGTGGGGGGGTTGTGCTGTGTGAGCGAAACGCTGCCGGTACGGCCTGCAGTGGGGATGCTGCTTGGGCTGATGGGCTAATGGTGCTTGAGATGGATGCGGGAGGAAATGTGCTGCAGGTTATTCGTGCCTGGGACCCGGTCGCGACTGCAGCTGTAGCGGCAGGTGCGAATCAAATCACCTTTTCGCGTGATGGCCGGGCGGACCCTGCTGTTGGCTTTTCAGTAAATGTGCACGGTGAGTCACAAAATTATTGCCTCAGGCCAACAGGGTCGGTGTTTAAAGGAGGGTGCCCATGAAGAATCGGATGAGGCGACAATCGTATACACCTATTGCAAAGCAATCGGGTTTCAATATTGTTGAGGTGATTATCGCAATGCTGATTATCACCATCGGGTTACTGGGATTGCTGTCCATGCAGGTATACACGCTCAAGGGCAATCAAAGTTCCTACCTGCGATCACAAGCTACTATTCTGGCTTACGAGTTGGCTGATGCCATGCGGGCGCAACGCTTTGAAGCGCTCGACGGAGGCTTCGATGATGGTGCAGGTGGGTATCGTACCAACTGGGATGCGCGTTTGGCCGCTACCCTTGGTGGTGGTGCGGCAGCAAACGTTGTACGGAATGATAATGAGGTTCAAATTACCATCAACTGGAACGATCAGCGCGGTGAGGTGGTGGATGATGCTGGAGATGTCAGCAATGATGCGGACGTTGGTTCCTTGACTTTCCAAACGGACATTTAAGTATGCAGCACAAGCCTTTGAAACAGTCCAAAGTGCAGGCGGGTATGAGCCTGGTAGAGCTGATGATCGCTCTTGTGATTGGTCTGCTTATTTTGATGGGGGTATTAACGGTGTACCTCAGTGGTGCCCGCACGGCAGCAACAACTGAGGCCTTGTCTCGTGTGCAGGAAAGTGGACGTTTTGGTGTTTTCTTTTTGTCGCGGGATATCCGCCAGGCAGGCTTTAAGTCGGCTTGCCAAGGCGAGGTAAACAACCTGCTTGATGAAGGCAACGCTGCTTATGATGATACCCTGTTCGATCTGAATGACCCCGTTTTTGGCTGGGATGACTCAGCAGGCACACTGGCAGCAACTCTGCCTGAATATGTGAGAGGAGATGTGCTGATGCTGAAGAGTGCATCTACTGTTTCAGGGGTGACAGCGAACGGCAATACACCCGCTAATGCTGGTAATATTAATTTAACCACTGCGAGCGGTGTGGAAAGTGGACAGGTTGTTTTCGTAGGTAATTCACAAAGCTGCGATATATTCCAGAATACTAGTCAACCCACGGCGAGTAACCTTAACCGTGCTGGGGGGAATGTTTCGCCAGGAAATAAAAACTTCAACGCCAATACGAATCAGTTTAGTCAAGCGTACGATGAAAGTATGCAGATTTTCCTGTTTCAAAGCACAGCCTATTACATAGGCAACGGCATAGACGGCCAGCCGGCGCTTCGCCGCGCGAGCTTCAACACAGGCGCTGCGGTCGATGAAGAGCTGGTTAACGGCATCGAAGACATGCAGTTGTTGTATGGCGAAGATACCGATGGTGATAGAACGGCAGACCGTTATGTGGCAGCAGGTGCTGTAGCCGACTGGGATGATGTTGTGGCTGTTCAAGTGAATCTGCTTGCCTCAAGTCTTTCAACAAATGTCATTGATGAGGTTCAGGCGTTACCAGTACCTTGGGATGCACTGGCTGACCCAGGCGACGGTCGCCTCAGAAGGGTCTTCACGACAAATGTAGGAATCAGGAACCGCCTGCCATGAGAGAAATCAAGCCGACTCAAAGAATGCGGGGCGCAACATTGGTTGTTGCAATGATCATGCTGATTTTGATAGCCATCATCGGTTTTGGGGCTATGCAGACAACCACTATGGAAGAGAAAATGTCAGGTAACCTGCGCGATAAAAACATGGCATTTCAGGCAGCTGAGGCTGGCTTGAGGGAACGTGAGGACTGGTTGCGTGGGCTAACGTCCCCACCTTCGCCAAATGGGCAGTGGTTGTTTGATGATGAAATTAGTTGGAATGCCCCCCTGGAGTATGGTAGCGCAGGTGTTATTGATATTGCCGGGGTAAGTGCAGATCCCATGATGGCAGTGGAAGAGATGGAATTTTTACCTGATGAGCTTGTGGTTGGTTTTGAAAGGCGTAAAGGTCGGGATATTTACAGAATCATGGCTAGAGGGACAGGGCAAAGCCCTAATGCCATTACGGTACTTGAAAGCACAAGTGCAAAACGGTTTGATTGAATATAAGGCAGGTATAGCATGAGAAATAAATTTTTTGAATTGAATCTTATGGCCTGTTTAATAGGTCTTGCCATTAATCAACATGCTATGGCGGTGGATAACCTCATTATCTCTACAGAACCTTTGGCAGTCTCTACCGAAAAAGTAGAGCCCAATGTTGTGTTGGTGATGGATACCTCAGGAAGCATGAGATCTACTGTCTCTGGAACCTGGCCCCGCAAAACGCGTATGCAGGTTGCGCAAGAAGTTGCCAAAGATGTAATAGAAGATGTTCAAGGCGTTCGTTTTGGTATGTTTAATCTTGATCGCGATAATCAAGGTGGTTCCATATCATCCCGTAGTGAAGGTGATAGGTGGAATCAAACTACTTATTATGCAGAGTGCGGTGCACTTTCTAAGGAGCGCCTTCAGTTTATTGTTGATGGTTTTACTGCAAATGGTAATACACCGGTCGCTGAAACACTATATGAAGTAACACGTTACTATCGTGGGCTTAGGCCTTACTTCGGTGAGAATAATGGAGCCCTGGGTGAAGGGGGGCGATACAAGTCACCCATTCAATACCGTTGTCAAAAAAACTATGCAGTTGTTATCTCTGATGGTTTGCCTACATCAGATACGAGTGTGCCCAATAATAATTCTGATGACCCGAAAGGGCCTAATGGTCAAAATCCTGAAAACTGGGCTGGTTCGGCAGGAAATTCACGTTATTCTCTAGATGACGTTGCCATGTTTGCCAATGATATCGATTTTTTATCAACTGGAACCGACATAAAAGGTGGCAGCTGGGATGACCCAAGTTTTAAACAGCAAAATATGCAAACCTATACCATAGGTTTTGCGTTGGATGACGACTTGCTTCGCCAGACTGCAGCGTTAGGGGGAGGGCAATCCTGGGTCACCAATAATGCTGATGAATTGAAAGAAGCATTGACATCAGCACTATCAGATATAGCTGCCCGTTCATTGAGCTCATCATCCCCGGCTGCATCAAGTGGTATCGTGCAAACAGCCAATATTTTCTTTCCTTCATACAGTAGTTTGGATTGGAGTGGTGAGCTAACCAAAGTTGATGAAGATGGTGACGAGGTCTGGAAGGCTTCAACAAGGATACCAAGTCACCCGAATCGCAAGATTTTCTTTAATGATAGTGGTGCAGCTAAAACCTTTACCTGGAATAACATTAAAAATACCGGCTTTGCCACTTACTTTGATAATGCTAGAAAAGTTGGCTCGGATGGTTCTACGGTTTTGAATTATTTAAGAGGCGACAGACAATATGAGTCAGCAGCTGAGTACCGCAGACGTAATAGTTTATTGGGTGATATTGTAAATTCAAGTCCTGTGTTTGTTGGAGAGCCCAATTTCAGATATCCAATGGGTCTTGAGTCTACCGCTTATTCTGTTTTTAAAACCAGCATGAAAAACCGGGAAGAAATGGTCTATGTTGGTTCTAATGATGGCATGTTACATGGCTTCAACTCTTCCGGGGTTGAAAAGTTTGCCTTTATCCCTCAGGAAGTCATTCATAAGCTGCCAGAATTATCAAACACCAACTACACCCATCGTTATTTTGTAGATGGTAGTCCTACGGTTATTGATGCATTTATCAAAGCTAACGGTACTGGTAGTAAGCAGTGGAGAAGTGTTCTGGTTAGTGGCTTGAATGCGGGAGGACAGTCTGTATTTGCTGTCGATGTGACTAATCCAAATGCCCTTAGTGGAAATAGCTTCCTCTGGGAATTTACGGACCCGGATTTGGGGTATTCTTTTAGTCGCCCAGCGATTTCAAGGTTGGCTGATGGGACCTGGGTTGCTATATTCGGTAATGGCTACAATAATACACAAAAAAGTTACAGCGGCGATAATTTAGTGAGTGCAACAGGTAATGCTGTGCTTTTTGTTGTGGATCTTGAAACGGGTGTGTTAATTAAGAAAATTGATACCGGCATTGGATTTGATGATGATCCAGTAGCTGGCCGAAGTCGGCCAAACGGCTTAGGTACAGTTGCACCAGTTGATCATAACCAAGATTCAATTGTGGATTATGTGTACGCTGGTGATCTTTTTGGTAATTTGTGGAAGTTTGACTTAACACCTAAGAATGAGAAAAATCCATCTAATCTGAAAATGGAAGTGGCATTCAATGGCAATCCTCTGTTCAAGGCAAAATACACAGAGAGTGGCAATACTTATTACCAGCCGATTTTGGTAGCTCCTGATGCGCGCCCAACGGTAACACGTAACCCTAAGGGTGGTTTTATGGTTTACTTTGGTACGGGCAAGTATATTGAAACAATTGATAGATCGCTCGAAGGTGCTGGTAAACAATCGTTCTATGCTATTTGGGATAAAAACGGTGACGGTAATACAACTCCTGTTTCTGGTAGAGGGGTCCTTCAAGAACAAAGTATTATTTATGAAGGTGCGCAAGCTTTTGGAGGTAATATAAATGAAGTTCGCGTAACCAGTAATAATGCTGTTAATTGGGGTGCCAAGTTGGGATGGTACATGGACTTTAATCAAAGTGCCCCGAATTATGAAAGAGTTATAACCACACCAACTATACGCAACGGTAAAGTTATTTTTCCAACGACCATACCTTTGCTGAAGGATGATCCGTGTGACAGTGATTCAGACAGTTGGGTAATGGATCTTGATGCACTTACTGGAAGCCGCCTCACGTATAGTCCATTCGACATGAATGATGATAAAACCTTCGATCGTAACGATTTTTATTCGGATGGTGTCAATTCGTACCCATTGTCTGGAGTGAAATTTAATGAGGCTTTGCCAAAGCCGGTTATTTCAGCTGACGAAGATAATGAAGTCAAAATTTTCAGTCAACAAACTCAATTCATTGAGAATAAAGGCGTTGGTTTTGAAGATCGGCAGAGCTGGCGCGAGGTCTTGGAGGAATAAGCATGAATTTTTTTAAACTGATACTAACGACGGTGCTTTTTTTGGGATGGCTTACACCTGCCGATGTACAAGCGGAATTGAGAGATGAGCAACTTGAGCGCTCAATCGTTGATGGTTACTCTACTTCTGCTCAGACTGTTGTGATTGATGGTAAACGTTACTTAATCAATGATGAGACCGAGAAAGGCTATGTCAAAGGTCAGCCGGTTGATGAGTGGATTGAACAAGATGAAATTCAATTAAAAAAAGGGGATGAAGTACTGTACTCCGTCAATCCAGATAGCACGTTAAAGTTGGACGTCATCTATAAGGTTATGCAATGAAAAAAATGTTCGGTTTCACTCTGATCGAGCTCATGATTGTAGTCGCGATAGTCGGGATATTGGCAGCCATTGCCTATCCTGCATATCAGCGCTACGTCGAAGACTCGCGACGTTCCGATGCGCGGGCTAACCTTGTGCAGTTGGCCCAGTTTATGGAACGGTACTACACAGCAAACGGTCGGTATGTTGATGCTGCGGCCAATGCACCTGTGCTGCCCTTTAATGAGGCACCAAGGGATGGCAATACCAAGTTCTATGATTTGCAGCTGCAAAATGTGGATGCACAGAACTACACTTTGCAAGCTGTTCCCAAGGGGATCATGGCAGGTGACCGCTGTGGGACCCTGTCCGTGAATCAGGCCGGGGTGAAGGCCGTTACATCAGGAAGTGTCAACGATTGTTGGTGATCCTGTGATGCAATGGGCGCAGTTGTTAACAACCCAGCGCTACGGTCATGCAGAGCTGACGCCCGATGAAGTCGGGCGTTCGCATTTCCATAAAGACCACGACCGGATCATTTTTTCAAGCGCCTTCCGTCGTCTTGGCCGCAAGACGCAGGTACATCCTTTTGCCCTCAACGACCATATTCATACCCGCCTGACGCACTCGATGGAGGTCGGCAGCCTTGGCCGCAGCCTGGGTATCCGAGTAGGTGAGCTGATCGCGGATGAGTTACCACCCTGGGTTACTCCGCATGATTTGGGCATGATTGTCCAGTCGGCCTGCCTGGCGCATGATATTGGTAACCCGCCTTTCGGTCATGCCGGTGAATATGCCATTCGTGACTGGTTCAGTCGCCATCAGGATGACCAGCGTTTAGAGCCTCTGTCTGAGCTTGAGCAGATGGATCTACAGGTGTTTGAAGGTAATGCACAGGGCTTCAGGGTGGTCACACGCATTGAAAACCATCTTTTTGATGGTGGGCTGCGTTTAACCTTCCCGACGCTGGGCACGCTATTGAAGTACCCTTGGGGTGTAGAACATGCAGGCTGGCGAGGTAAGTTCAGTGCGTTCTGCTCTGAACATGAAATTCTAAATGCCCTGGGGCGTGACCTTGGTTTGGTTTCTCAGGGGGAGGGGCGCTGGTGCCGCCACCCGTTGGCCTACCTGTTGGAAGCAGCGGACGATATCTGCTATGCCATCCTTGATCTCGAAGACGCCATAGAGTTACATATTCTCGGTTTTGAAGATGTAAAACAGATTCTATTGCTGTTGTGTGGCGATCTTGAATTTGATGATGCCATCTTTGCGTCTCAGGCATCAGCCCGTCGCAAGATTTCTGCCTTACGGGGTAAGGCAATGGAGAATATGGTCAACTCGGTAGTGCAGGTGTTTGTACAACGTTATGAGGCGATCATGGCGGGTGCGTATAGCGGTGAATTATTGTTGGATGGTGACCCTTTGGTGCGGGAGGGGATCAGCACTGCCAAACGTGTGGCGCGTGAGCGGGTGTTCCCCGATACGCGCAAGGCTGAGCTTGAAGTGGGCGCTTATACGACTCTGGGTATTCTGTTGGACGCATTCATGGAAGCGGTATATGAGCAAAACTGCAAAGGCCGTGGCGGGTTGGGGTATCGCAGCCAGAAGATTATCAGTTTGATGGGCATACATGCCCCTGAGGCTGATTGGCCGCTTTACGATAGCTACCGCAGAGCACTGGATTTTATCTCAGGCATGACTGATAACTATGCGAGTTATCTTGCCCGCCAAATTGGTGGGGTTGGGCTTTAAGCGCCATAATAGAGTTTGGTTTTTAGATCAGAATCAGTATTCAGGGTATTAGTACGCTATGGCTAGTTTACGTGACCAACTCGGTGGCTTGGTATATTCAACTGAAAGTGGTCAGCACTGTCCGGATTGTGGCGAGGCGAAAGGGCAATGCAGGTGTGACGAGCTGAGCGAAGCTGAACGTTTGGCTACACTTGATGGCGTGGTTCGTATTCGTCGCGAAACAAAAGGTCGAAAGGGTAAGGGGGTTACGACTATCAGAGGTGTCCCGCTTACCAGTGCAGAGTTAAAAGTGTTGGCAAAACGACTGAAGCAGCGTTGCGGTACAGGCGGGGCGATAAAAGAGGGGGTGATCGAAATTCAGGGCGATCATCGTGAAGTGTTGAGGCAGGCTTTGGAAGCTGAAGGCTATAAGGTGAAACTTTCAGGCGGCTGATAGTCAGGAGAGTACAGGGATGAAAAAGTGTATTTTTTTATTGGGTATGTGTCTTTCAGCTCAGCCAGTTTTTGCTGAGGTTTATCACTACGTCAATGAAGACGGACGCAAAATTTATGTGGACCGGAAAAGTCAGATACCTCCACAGTACCGTGATGACATTGTGGTGAAACAAAGCCATCAGGTGAATAACAAGGTGGAAACTGCCCAGCTGCCAAGTGCTGATGGTACAGGTGATGAGTCAATTGAAGGTCAGATTGATTCGATGCGTGAATACATGCGTCAGCTGGAAACTTCGGTTGAAATCAAGGGTAATAGTGTGATGGTGCCTGTCAAGGTGACGGTTGGGCGCCGGAATACCACCTTAAGTCTGATTCTCGATACTGGCGCGACCTCTACGATTATTCACGATGATGCGTTACGTGGGCTTGGTGTAGGGACGAGCAAGGGCGGAAGGGCACAGGTTGCCGGCGGGGCGATTATTGAAACTCGAAAGGTGACACTTGACCGGTTTGAAGTGGGCCCTTACAAGTTGCAGTCGGTCTCTGCCAGTGTTATCGAACATGAGCAGCCTGGTCGATATGATGGTCTGCTGGGAATGGATTTTCTCCGTTCGGTAAAATACGACATTGATTTTGAGCGTGCAGTGGTTATTTGGGAAAGAGATAAATACGATACGGCGCGTCGAAATCTGGAGAAGCTACAGGCGCGATTGGAAGAGTCACAAACCACGTCTGTAGCTAAACAGGATGAGCCTACTCAGCCCTGAGCCAGGTGCCGTTCGGCCAGTCGCAGGTCGAGGGTAGCCTTGAGCAGCTGATACAGCTGGATTGAGGCATCGATTTCGGCTTTGCGGTTGGTCAGGCTTTCTATATTCAACCCCAACGGCAGGCCCAGCGGCAGGCAGGCATCCAGAATCTGTTCCAGGTTGTTCTGGCAGATACGTATCGATTCCGCCAGCGGCTTTTCCGCATCCAGAATGCGGTAGCGGGTGGCTTCGGGAACCGAGATGCCCAGCCACTGCATAAACTCCAGCGTTTTGGCACTGCCGCAGGGGGTGAATGTCAGAATGATCCGCTGTGGTGTCAGGCCCTTTTCCTTGCAACTGCGGGCATAGGAGGTGAGCAGGTCGATGGTGGCCTGTGCATTGTATACAGCCTGCGATACAAAAAATTCACAGCCGTTACTCATCTTGCCCAGCAGGCGTTCGTGCTCGTTGCCTTTTACCGCGTGGCGTTCGGCGATGGTCACACCGCCCAGATGAAACGGGTGCTGGTGTTCCTGCAGGGCGGTATAGGCCTCGCTCAGTGACAGCTTGATGTCGCCTTCAGATGAGGGGCTGCCCACCAGTACCAGGTTGCGCACACCGTACTCATTCCAGCTTTGTTCCAGCCAGTGTTCAAAATCGGCGCGGTCACGCTGGGCAACGCTTTTGTAGGTGATAATCGGTTTGCCGCTTTTCTGGCTGAGCAGGCGTGAATAGTCACGCGGGTCACGGGTTTCCATGTAGGGAAAGGGGCGCGGCGTGTCAATGCGGCTGCTCTCGTCCTGGATGTCGTAGACGATCAGGCCGTCATACTCCAGTGTGTCCAGCCTGGCCAGCAGGCGTTCGGCGATCTCCTGCATCTGCATCTCCTCGGTGCTGGCCTTGGGTGGGGTGGTGCCCACAAAACAGACGCTGCGGTGAGGGTCGGCAAATTTATGTTGCAGGGTATCGCTCATGGTGGCTTTCCATTATCCGGTTGGTCTTGATTGTTTTGTGAATTATATTCATTTTAGTGAAGAGGATGATGAAATCTTCTGCAGACTCTGTGAGGCATCTTCATGAGTACAACGTTTGACCCCGCACAGCTGAGCTCGCAACTGAAAGGCGAGGCTGAGATTCCGCCGCTGGAAAAGTGGAACCCGGCGTTCTGTGGTGATATTGATATGCGAATCGCGGCGGATGGGCGCTGGTTTTACGAGGGCTCTCCCATTGGGCGCGAGGCGATGGTCAGGATGTTTGCACGTGTGCTCTGGCGGGAGGGGGACAAGTATTTTCTGAAAACACCGGTCGAGAAGGTCGGCATACAGGTGGATGATGTGCCTTTTTGGGTCACCCAGGTGGAGCATCAAGTGGGAGATGACGGGCCGGAGTTGATCTTTACCACGTCCACTGGCGACCGGGTACGGGCCGATGCTGAGCACCCGATACGGGTCGAGACCGATGCGAAAACCGGCGAGCCCTCACCTTATCTGATGATTCGCTTCGGCATGGAAGGTAAGCTGGCGCGCAATCTGTTTTATCAGTTGGTGGAACAGGCCCGCATGGTAGAGCACGGGCGCAGTACCGAGCTGGTGCTGGACAGTGCCGGTGAGGTGTTCAGTCTGGGCAAGCTGTCGTAGCGGTTACAACAGCAGCAGCGTTCCCAGTCCCAGAAAAGCCACAAAGCCCACCACATCGGTCACGGTGGTCAGGATGACCGAGCCTGACAGGGCCGGGTCGATCTTGAAGCGTTCGAGTACCACCGGGATCAGGACGCCCGATAGCGCGGCAGCGGCGATGTTGATCACAATCGCCAGCGCAATGACGACACCAATGGCGGCGCTGCTGAACCACACCGACGCCACCACCCCTATGACCAGTGCCCACAGCACACCGTTCAGGCCGCCTACACTGAGCTCCTTTTTCAGCAGTGGCATCATGTTGGCGGTGGTGATCTGCCCCAGTGCCAGGCCGCGAATAATCAATGTCAGCGTCTGGCTGCCGGCGATGCCGCCCATTGAAGCCACGACAGGCATCAGTACGGCCAGAGCCACGATCTGCTCCAGCGTGCCTTCAAACAGGCCAATGGTCCAGGAGGCCAGAAAGGCGGTGAGCAGGTTGATGCCCAGCCAGGTTGCGCGGCGGCGTGAACTGCGCATTACCGGCGCAAAAAGGTCTTCTTCCTCATTAAGGCCCGCTGTAGCCATCAACTGGGCTTCGTAGGTTTCATGCAGAATTTCTGTGCTCAGGCGCTGCGGCATGCGACCCAACAGCAGGCCGTTGTCACCCACCACCGGCAGTGCGGCTACGGCCGCCAGTTCAAAGCGGTCGGCGGCCTCTTTTAGCTCGGTTTCGGCCTGAAGTGGCTCCAGATCAGAATCGCACAGCTCTGTCAGCGGCAGGTGTGAGGCCGCGCTGAACAGGGCGGTGATCGGAACCGCACCGGTATAGCGGCCAGTGCGGTCCACCAGCCAGAGGTGTTCGGTATATTCGGGCACCGCACGCCGCAGCAGTCGTTGAGCATCTCGTACGCGGCTGTTATGCGGCAGTATCAGCAGTTCATGGTCAACATAGCGCCCAATGGCGTTGTCGTCGTAACGGGCGCTCTGTTCATAATGCGTGCGCTGTTTGTCATCCATGCGTGCCAGCGCGATATCCACCACCTCTTCAGGCAGAGACTCGGCCAGCTCTATCAGCGTTTCGGCATCCAGGTCCGAAATCAGTTGATCCAGAGTGGCACTGTCAAAGTGACGCAGCAGACTCTCGCGTGCCTCGCCACGCATGGCGACCAGTACATCTGCATGCAGCTCTGCCGGTACATGCTCCCAGGCATGCTGACGTGCATCCAGTGGCAGTGATTCCAGCAGCAGCGCGATCTGATCCGGTTCCAGCGCTTCAAATGACTCAGGCAGAGGCTGTCCGCCGGGGTTGTCATCGTGGCGGATCATCTGGTCTATGTGCTGGCTGATGTCGTCACTCATGGGGCGTAAGCCTTATTTCTATGCGCAGGAAACTCATGCGGATCTTAACCTGATTGCTTCTGTTTGGGTAATCGGCGCTGATTTCGGGGTGGTTTGGGTAGTTTTTGATCTGTCGCAAAAAAATAACAAACAGATGTCAGCTTTGGTCAGCTTTCCACTTTGTATATCTGCTATAAAAACAAACACTCGTTTTCTTCAGCTCGGCGTAAAGGACAGACGTATAATGTTTAAAAAGACTCTGCTAGCCACTTCACTTGCTTTGGCCATCACTGGCTGTTCTGTTACACCGAACAGCATTTCCACTGAACAGCTTGCGACCACTGCCCAATCGGACCTTGAGTTGCTGACCCAGGACGTGGCTGTTGAAAGCGCTATTTCTCTTGATGAAGCAATCGCTCGGGCTGTTGTAAATAATCGCGATAGAAAGCTGAAAGCACTGGAAGCGGCTTTGGCCCAGGGCCAAATTGATCTGGTTTCACACGAGATGCTGCCCAGTCTGACTGCATCGGCAGGGTATTCCAAGCGTGATGAATATGCAGCCTCGCAGAGCGCTACCCTTGATCCCGTTACCGGCGAACTGACGCCAGCAAGTGGCAGTTACTCTGTGTCCCAGGATAAAGAAAGGGGCACGTATGATGTGGCCTTTGCCTGGAATGTGCTCGATTTCGGTCTTTCCTATGTTCGCGCGGGGCAGCATGCCGACCGTTATCTGATCAGCAAAGAGCGTGAGCGTAAAGTTCTGCATAACATCACGCAGGATGTTCGCGCAGCATACTGGCGTGCGGTGTCTGCTGAGCGTCTCCTTGGCAAAATCAATCCGTTGATTAATGAAGCCTCCGGTGCCCTGCGAGACTCGCAGAAGGTTGAAAGCCAGCGCTTGCTGCCGCCGTTGGAGGCACTGTATTACCAGCGCGAGCTGCTTGATGTTCTGCGTGCCCTGCAGTCTTTGCGCCAGGACTTGATGGGTGCAAAAACCGAACTGGCAGGTCTGATGGGCCTCAAGCCAGGCACGCAGTTTGACCTGGCCGATGTTCAGGCACCCGACTTCACTGTGCCTCAGCTGTCAATGCCAGTGGACAAAATGGAAGAGCTTGCCCTGCAGCAGCGCCCTGAGCTGATTGAAACCCATTACCAGAAGCGTATCTCGGCAGCAGAGGCTCGTGCAGCCATCATCGACATGCTTCCGGGAATCAACCTGACTGCGGGTGTTTACAACGACAGCAGTGACTATGTGCTGCATCAGGACTGGACCAGTTTTGGCGCACAAATAAGCTGGAATCTGTTTGATGTGTTCAAAGTGGGTGCCGAGCGCCGCATGGCCAAAACCCGTGAAGCGCTCGCGGAAGAGCAGCGTTTGGCTGCTTCGATGGCTGTATTGACTCAGGTTCACTTGGCACGCATTCGTTACCAGGAAGCGATGAAAAGCTTTGATCTTGCCGGGGACTACTTGAGCGTAGCTGAACGTATCGGTGATCAAACACGCAATGCTGCCCAGCTGAAACGTACTTCCAAGCTTGACCTCATTCGCGAGTCACTGAATACCCTGCTGGCTGAACTGCGGCGTGATGTGGCCTATGCCGATCTGCAGAACAGCTATGGCCGCATGTACGTCAGCATGGGCATGGATTTGCTGCCGGAGGACTACGCTACTTACTCGTTGGAGTCACTGAGCCAGCAGATTGGGGAACGCTTCAGTGCGTGGCAATCCGAGCAGCCTGAAACGGGTGCTCAGGTGTCCGCTGAAACGAAAAGCGACACATCCGAAGATAAGGTGATTTGATGCAAGTAAAGCTGTCGACGGGTGTTGTTGCCACCTGTTTGACTTGGCTGCTGTCACCCCTTGCGGCAGCTCAGACCTTTGAAGCGCGGGCCGTAATCACGGCTCCGCATCGAGCTATTCTGTCCGGTGAGCTGGCTGCCCGCGTTGCCAGCTTGCCTTTCAAGGTGGGAGAACGATTCTCCAAAGGCGATGTAGTCGTGGGGCTGGACTGTGCTTTGTATGAAGCTCAAAAGTCCAGGGTGGCGGCAGAGGTCAGAGCGGCGCGTATCAAGCGGGACAATGCACGTGAATTAAGTGCATTGAACTCCATCGGTGAGATGGACGTGGCGCTTGCACAGTCTGAGTACGCCCAGGCACTGGCTGAATTGAAAATTGCTGATTTGAATACGGATCGATGCGAAATCAGGGCGCCATGGGATGGTCGTGTTGTCAGCGTGTTGACACGGGCGCATGAAAACATCCGCCAGCAGCAAGAATTAATTGAAGTGGTCGCAGATCAGCAGCTGGAGGCAGAGGTGGTCGTACCTGCTGCCTGGCTGACGTGGCTTGAGGCCGGAATGTCGGTCCACTTCAGTATTGATGAGCCGCCTGTGAGTGCAGAAGGCGCGATTGCGGCGGTCAGTCCAGCAATTGATGCGGTCAGCCAAACCGTCTTGCTGCGAGTCTCGTTGCAGAATAATCCAAATCTAATTCCGGGAATGAGTGCAACCGCTGTATTTGCTGCACCTGTATCTCAATAAAAAATACCGGCGACACTTTGTCGGCCCCGTCCATGAAGGGATAAAAATATGAACAAGCAGAACTCAAGCCCAGTCCGCTTTCGTCGTAAACCCCTGATTACTGCGCTGGAACCGCGCATCCTCCTTGATGGTGCGGCGGTTGCAACGACGGCTGAAATGACAACGGATGTGGCGTTTCAGGATGAGGCAGTACACAGTGAGTCGGCCGAGCAGAGTGTCCATTTTGCAGCTCCTGCACCCACGTCGAGTGACAGTGGCAATCGTCGCGAAGTGGCATTTGTTGATAAAGGGGTAGAAGACTATCAGGCGTTGGTTGAAGGGCTTGGTGAAGATGTCGAAGTCTTTTTGCTTGATGCTGACCAAAACGGTCTGGAGCAAATGCTTGCCACCCTGCAGGGGGAGAGAGGTATTGATGCAATTCACCTGTACAGCCATGGTGATGTCGGTACCTTGCAGCTGGGCACGGTTACGCTTGATGAAAGCAATCTGAGTGACAACGCGCAACTGCTTGCTGAGCTTGGGCAAAGTCTTTCAGAAGATGGTGACCTGATGCTGTACGGCTGCTCGGTCGGTGCAGACAGCGAAGGCCAGGCATTTATTGATCAAATTGCTGAGCTGACTGACGCTGATGTGGCGGCTTCAACTGACCTGACGGGGGCACAGGAGCAGGGTGGTGATTGGGAGCTGGAAGCCAGTGCTGGTGCAATCGAGACTACAAGCCAGGCCGTTGACGGTTACAGCCATATATTGACCATTGCAGGCTGGTCCGACCAAACCTATACCGAACAGCAAGGTGAAATAGCCTTGGGGAGTGGCGTCACACTCAGCAATGGCGACAACTATGGTACAGGCTATGTTCGGTTTGAAGTGACCGGTGGCAAGCAAGTTGAGGATATTCTGCGTCTGAACAGCTCGAATAGCCCGACGGTTAAAGACCAGGTGTCGGTGCAGGGCAGCACTGTCTATATCGGCCAGGGAGCCGGTAATGCCTTGCTTAAAATTGGCACAATAGACAACTACCTTAACGGACAGGGTGGTCGGGCACTGCAGATCAATTTTGACAACGCGACCATCCCTGGTACAAACCCGGTAACAAATGGTGATTTTTCCAGGGTATTCAGCGAAGGCTGGAATGCCTATACCGGGCATGTAGACTTGGGTGCTACCAAGTTTACGTTCAGTAACGGCAAAACCTGGACCATTCCTGAGCCTGGCTCACAATATTATCCGTCCCAGACACCGGGTCGAGACGATAATGATCGTCATCCATCAAGTACCACTTACGGCACATATGACAGCCCTGTCGTACAGATAGACGGGGGCAGGCTGAGGCTTGAAGAGTCACGCATGACCACGACAGGTTACGGTGTGGTACATGGGCCTGCAGCTTTCAGTGATGTTTTTGCAGCCGAAAAAGGCATGGTACTGCAGTTTGATTGGCAGGCTAACAATATCAACGATGACTATCATGTTGTTGCCTATTTGATGAATGCCGATACCGGTGTAGCACAGCTGGTATTTGCAGACTATGGCACACGTGGATCAGGTACCGAGTTTGTATCGGTACCGACTGACGGCAATTACAGCTTTGTGTTTGTATCCGGTACATTTGACCGCACGGGTGGAACGTTGGCGGGTGCGTCGATGTACATCGACAATATTCGCGTCGAGGAAGCGGCTGTTACTGACCAGGTACTGTCGAACCTGGCGCTTCAGGTGATGTACCAAAACACCTCAGATAACCCAACAACCTCCAAGACCGTTACGCTTTCAACACGCAACATTAATGGCGTGACTGAAAGTGACACCATGGCGTTGACCGTAACGCCGGTAAACGACCCGTCTTCACTGGCAGGTGATGCACAGTTGCCGACCATTCTGGAAGATCAGGCCATCAACGACGGGCGCACGGTATCCCAGCTGTTCGGCTCGTTGTTCTCGGATGTTGATAACGGTGACACCCTTGGTGGCGTGTTTATCACTTCCAATCCGCTCGCGGGTGACGCCACCGATGGTGTGTGGGAGTACCAGGTAGCGGGAAGCTCTACTTGGCATGATATTGGTACTGTGAGTGAGAGCGACGCGCTCTTGCTGGCAGCCGATACGCGTATTCGCTTCAACCCTGCTGCTGATTACAACGGAACTCCGGATGCTCTGAGCCTGAAAGGCGTTGACCAGACAAGGGCAGGGCAAGGTGCCGGCACAACCGATGGTAGCCGTGTGACATACGATACCACTCAGGCGACCCCTGAAGGTGGTCTGAGTTCGCAGACACGTACACTGTCCATATCGGTTACGTCGGTGAACGATATTCCTGTTTTCGACAGTGCGGAAAACAGCACCAGCCTGACAGAAACCAGTGATGTTGATGCTGTCATTGGAGATTTGACAGTTCAACCAGGTGATGTGCTGACAGGCCAGTTGCAGGTTAGTGATATCGAAACCGATGCAGCTTTGCTGGCGCTGGTGATTCGAGGTGGTACTGAAACCTCCACAGGCTCAGGTATTTGGGAACTATCAGGTCGCTACGGCACCTTGGTACTGGATACCACCGATAACAATACCTGGACCTATACGCCGGACAAGTGGGATGCAATCAACGCCTTGCGCGAAGGCCAGGTTGTCACTGATACGTTCCAGTTCAAGGTCAGTGATGGCGATGGTGGGGTTGCGCTGCAGGACTTCACCATCACTCTTAACGGCGTGAATGATACGCCCCTGCTTGTGAATGCATTGCCCGGGCAAAGCTTCACCGGTGATGGAACCTGGACCTGGCAGGTGCCGGCCAACACCTTTACAGACGCCGAAGGTACAGGGCTGACGTACAGCGCATGGGTAACTGAAGTTGATGGCGTGACGGTAACACCTTATGAGGTCACAGGTGTTAACACGGCTGACGGCAGTGCAACTGACTGGCTCACTTTTGATGCGGTCTCACGGACGCTGAGCGGCGATCCTAGTGCCACATGGGCAGACAAGGATCTGACCATTGAGATTCGTGCCAATGACGGTGCAGCTCAAGCGACAAGCGCCTTTACGCTGGCGTTGACTGACACGGCCAATAACCAGGCCCCTGTTGTTGTCAATGAGATGAACTGGGCATCGATTGATGCGCAGGCAGCGCCGTGGACGCTGCAGGTTCCGGTTGATACGTTTGCAGATACCGATAGCCCTGATGGGTTAAGTTATTCAGCCTTTATCATCGATCCGGTAACAGGTGTTGCAACCGCTATTGATGTCAGTCAAGCGCCAGATCTTGTATTTGATGCCAATAACGGCCAGTTGTCAGGAGATGGTTCGATTCAGGATCGGATTATCAGGATTGTAGCCACAGACGATAAGCAGCCAGGTTACTCCCAGGCCAGTGCGTCTACTGAATTCCAGCTGACAGTTTACAACTCGGTTGATAGCACACCGGCAGTTACTGCAACTCCAAACGCCTCAGGTGTGACAGGCTTGCTGATTGATGGCGCCGGTGAGGGTAGCTATACATTGCCAGCCAATGCTTTTGATATTGAAGCGCCGGCAAATAGCACCGTTACCTATGCAGCTGAACCGAATGGTGGCGGAAGCCTGCCAAGCTGGCTGATTTTTGACACTGCAACCGGAACCTTTTCGGGCAACCCGCCAGACGGCACAACTGATCTTGATATCGTTGTAACGGCAACGGTTGATGATGGAGGTTCTCCCGTAACATCCAACCCCTTGTCCTTGACGCTGCAAGTTGCCAACCCGAATGACCCCATTGTTCTGGCAACGGCACCGCTGGATGACCAGACGATAACCGCTGGTACTCAGCTTGGCCTGACGTTTGCGGCCCCCTTCAGTGACCCTGACGGTGTGTTAACCGGTTATGAGACCAATTCAGGCGTGCCTCGCGTGGATGGTATTGACTACACAGCGGTGATTGTGGACGAGAACGGTGTTGAAACACCGGCTTCGGATTTTGGTCTGACACTGGCTCAGGACGGTACGGGCAACCTGACTTTGAACGGTAACCCGCCGGGTGGTTATGCCTATCTCAATATTGTGATCAAAGGCACGGAAGTTGATGGTGGCAGCACTAAAGCAACATCCTTCACGCTTTACCTGAATGATGCTTCTGCCAGTGATGACCAGGATGTAGCCGCTTACAGCGCCAACGATGCCGGTGTGGTCACTGTTACGGGTACGGCCACCCAAGGACACACGCTCACAGCCTCCACGACTGATGATAATGGTTTGACAGGCACACCGAGTTACCAGTGGCAGGTTTCATCGGATAACGGAGTTACCTGGAAAGATATCGCACGTCCGGAATCGCAGGCCGCGACACTGCAGCTGACACAAGCCGAAGCGGGCAAGCAGGTACGCGTGCAGTCGTTCTACACCGATGACAGTGGCGTTTTTGAAAGCCCGGTGTCAGATGCGATTGCTGTCGCTGATGTTGATGATGCGGGTGTCATATCCGTTTCCGGTCCTCAGACCGTTGGCGGCATTCTGTCTTCTACACTCACTGACGCGGACGGCCTCACTGATGCAGATCCGCAGTACCAGTGGCAGGTATCAACCGATGGTGGCTCAACCTGGAGCAACATTTCAGGAGCAACCTACAGCACCTACCAGGTGACCGCCAACGAAGGCGGGCATCAAGTTAGGGTGCAGGCATCCTACACGGATGATATGGGTAACAATGAAACGGCAACGTCTGAAGGCAAAGCGATTCAGTTGGGTGCTGTTGCTCCGGTTGCGGTCAACGACACAAGCGAGATTACCGAAGCCGGTGGCGTTGACAACGCAACGCCTTCCACAGCGCCGGTATCCGGCAATGTGCTGACCAATGACTCGGATCAGAACAGTGGCGATACACTGACGATTGCAACGCTGAGAACAGGTGACCTGGAAGGGTTTGGCGTTGAAGCAACTCATTCGGGCAACTTCACGCTCAGCGGCTCCTACGGTCAAATCGTGATGGATGAGAGCGGCAATTACACCTACACCCTTGATGAGACCAATGCGGCAGTGCAGGCTTTGGCAGCAGGCGATACGCTGACTGAGCACTTCAACTACTCAGTCAAGGACTCAACCGATCTGTTTGATCAGGCTGTGCTGTCGATCACGATTCGCGGGTCCAATGATGCACCGGTAGTGGACACGCCCACAGCAGATGAAACGGATGAAGCAGCGGATGGTTCTGCACAGGATATTCTGGTAACCGGCAGTCTCCGTTTCGATGATGTCGATACCGATGACCTGATTGATGTCCTGTCTATCGAAAATGACGATATGGTCTGGAGTGATGGCGCTTTGCCTTCAGGGCTGATCAGTGCTCTTTGGACCGGGTTGAGCTTGTCAGGAACCGATCTGAGTGCGCCCGGAAGTGTGGACTGGACGTTCAGCGTGTCGGATGTGGATCTGGACTTCCTGTCAGTAAATGAAACGATCACGTTCAGTTATGACGTCACCGTGACGGATGCGTCGGACGCGACTGATACGACTACATTGACCTTTGTCATTAATGGCACAAATGATGCCCCGACCATTCAGGTCACTCAGGCGTCTGACTTCACCGAAGACGGAGATGCTTCGGCTCAATCGTTGACGCAGAGCGGAACCGTAACATTTGATGATGCGGACACGAATGACCGGATTGAAATCAGCTCAAACGTTAAAGATGATGTGGTCTGGAGCCATGGCACGCTGTCATCATCGCTGGCTACCCAGCTGAAAGATGGTTTGTCGGTTACGGGTACGGGTCTTAACGCCCCGGGCAATGTCGGTTGGAACTATGATGTTTCCGCTGTAAGCCTGGATTTCCTGGCAGAAGGTGAAACGATCACGTTCAGCTACGATATCGTTGCGACAGACCTGACCGGTACCGCGACTTCTCAAACATTGCTGTTCACGATCCGCGGGACTAACGACCTGCCTGAGATTCAGGTTACGAAAGCCTCTGACTTTGTTGAAAGCGGAGATGCCAGTGCGCAGAGCCTCTCCCAATCCGGCAGCGTATTCTTCAATGATGTTGATACCAACGACCGGCTCAGAATCGACAGCAGCAGCAATCGTGATATGTCCTGGAGCGGAGGTACGCTTGACGCAGGGCTTTCCGATCGCCTTTGGAGCGGTTTGGCGGTCAAGGGAACGGGTCTGGCAGGACAGGGCTCGGTTGCTTGGAACTATAACGTATCGGCGGCTGATCTTGACTTCCTGGCGGCTGGAGAAACCATCCGGTTCAGTTACAGGATCACTGTTACTGACTCATCGGGTGGAGCCTCATCCGACACCCTGACCTTTACCATCCACGGAACAAACGATGCGCCTGTCGTAAACGTGTCGTCTGCAGCTGACTTCATTGAAGCGACAGATGCCGAGAACCAGTTGTTGGCGCAAACGGGCACTGTGACCTTTAGTGACGCAGACAAAAACAACGTGCTCATCAACGTTAACTATGATGCGAACAATGATATTGTCTGGGTACGCAATGATGGGTCGGAAGTTGCAGAGCTGCCTGCAGGTTTGGCTGCTCAGCTGACAAGCGCCTTCAGCACCGGCGTTAAGGGTGCGGCCAATAATGGTCAGATTGCCTGGGAGTTTGACGCCGGTACACTTGATCTGGACTTCCTTAATGAGGGCGATCGAATCACGTTCAGTTACACGGTCACTGCGACAGACGAGCGGGGGGCCAGCCACTCTGATCAACTGACGTTTACGATTGTAGGAACCAACGATACACCTGAAGTAACCTTTGTTGAGCTGACGCGCGAAGAAACAACGGTTCAGATGGGTGAAGAGTATCAGCTCGATATCAGCGTACTCTTCGATGACAAGGACAGCACACTCAGTCGAGAGCGGACCAGCCTTGAGATCCAGGGCTTACCTGATGGTCTTGTGTACGACAGCGTGACGGGCATCATCAGCGGTGCAGCGCAGCAGTCTGGTATCTTTAACATCATACTGACTGCTACTGACGCAGAAGGTGCTTTTGTTCAGCGGACGTTCGAGTTGACCGTAACGGCTGTCATTACGGACGACGGTAACACCAATGACAAGGGTGATAGCTCTGAGCCACCTGCACCAGAAAACGATACACAGTCCATCGATACAGGCTTCACTCCCATGCCGACAGGTCTTGTCAGCAATGGAGGAAGTTCTGATCCGACGGGTGACAGCGGGTTCATGAAGGGCAACACCGAGGGCTTTGTGGCAGGTGGTGCTGGCACCGGCGAGGCAGAAGGTACCGCGGGAGACAATGGTACACCACAACAGGAACAGCCATCGGGAGACACCGGCGAAGAAAGGATTGTACTGTCTGAAGCAGGGGCTTTGGTCACTGAAACCCGCACGGCCGATGGCAGAATCAACCTGAAAGCCTCGGTTGATGTTGTTGTAACCGATTCGGGTGAAGTGATCTTCAGTGATGCACAGAAAGAAGCATTCGGTGTTGTGTCGCTGGCGGTGGCAAGTATCAGTCAAACGGCTGATGCCGAGATCGTTATTGATATCGAAGATACAAGCCCCAACGCCTCAAGTCAGGTGTACAGTGGCACGTTGGGTGATGGTACGCGCTTGCCTGACTGGATCAGCCTTGACCCTGCCACAGGTACAGTCACCATCAACAATGCACCCGCGGGTCAGAAAGAAGTGATTATCCGCGTGCAGGCGATCGGTGCGGATGGTCAGGTTCGCGTGCTTGAGCTCAAACTGGATCTGGAAGAGCTGCTGAAAAAACTGAAAGAAACGCAGCCGGATGCAGAAGCAGAGGTCAGCTTTGTTCCCTTGTCGGAGCAGCTGGAAGCCGAGCTGGTGGCCCGTGATCAGTATGGAGCAAGGCTTATGGCGTTATTACAGTCTGTCTAAGGAGACTTCGTGAGCGATACTGTTGCGGCCCTGCTTGGGTTGGAGCAACAACTGCGCAAGGCATCAGACCTTGCGCAGTTGTTTTATACGCTGGTCAACCAAACGCATGCCTGTGTGCCATACACACAGGCAATTTTGCTTGTTGATGAAAAACTCCAGCGGCCTAGAGTGGAGGCGGTGTCTGACCTTCCTGCCGTTGATTACACATCGCCCTTTATCAGCTGGATTGAGCGCTTGAATAAAGCGCTTCTTTCGCATGAACAGGGTGTCGTGCAAAGAACGGTTCGCCGGTCAGATGTAGACGCAGATCTTGCCAATGAATGGAAAGAGTTTGGCGCTCCTGATTATCTGCTTTGGCAACCCCTGCTGATAGAAGCAAAAGACAGTGAAGCAATCGGTGTTTTGCTGCTGTTTCGTGAGCAGGACTGGTCAGAAATGGAAAAAGGCATTTGCCAACATATCGGCAACAGTGCTGGACATGCCATATTTGCACTCAAGCGTCACCAGCCTCTGCGGCGCCTGTGGCCTCGCCTAAAGCAGCGTAAGGTTGTTATGGGAGTTGCAGTCGCGTTGGCTGTCTTGATGGCCATTCCCGTACGTTTGAGCACCCTGGCCCCTGTTCAGGTCATTCCATCCAGGCCGCATGTGGTTGCGGCTCCGCTTGATGGTGTGATTGAGTACATACAAGTACAGCCCAATCAGGAAATTCAGCAGGGCGATGTATTGGCTCAGCTGGAAGAGGGAGAGTTAAGCAGCGAGGCATCCATTGCTCGGCAATCATTTCTGTTGGCCCAGGCTGAGTTGAAAACGGTTCAGCAAAGCGGCTTTATGGACCCGCGTCAGAAAGCACGCCTGGCAGAGCTGGAGGCACAGGTAAAGTTGCAGGCTCTGCAATGGGAGCATGCTCGCGATCGGCTGGAAAAAACGCATATTCGTTCTGAAATTGCGGGTGTTGCCGTACTTGATGACCCTATGGAATGGCGGGGCAGGCCAGTCAAGGTTGGCGAACGCATCATGTTGGTTGCTGACCCGGAGCAAATTGAACTGGAGATCATGCTGCCGGTAAAGGACTCAATCGTATTGTCGCCGGGAGCTGATATAAAAGTGTTTCTCGATAATGATCCGATACATGCGTGGTCTGCCGTCTTGCGTCATGCAGCATATGAGCCCCGCTCGACCGCAACTCAGGAAGTTGCCTATCGTTTGATTGCAGACTTAACCGGCGATAATCAAATGTTGCCCCGTATTGGCCTGAAAGGAACAGCAAAAATTTACGGCGAGCGCGTAAGCCTTTTCTTCTATTTATTCCGGCGGCCGCTTACAAGCCTCAGGCAGTGGATAGGATGGTAGAAGCGCGATTACCTGTATTAAGGCAAAACCTTAAGCTTATGCCCGGTGCACATGATGAAGATGGTGCACCCAGGTGGCTGTTGCATGATCGGGTGCGCAACCGCTATTTTAGCCTTGTAAGGCCTGCTCTGGAGTTGATACGCCATTGGCAGCCAGGCGTTACGCCGACAGAAATGGCAGCATCGCTGAATGAACAGGGGCTTCACTATGACCCCGAGGAAATTCGTGCATTTGCAGATTTCCTGATTGCCAACAACCTTGTCCTGGCACGATCAGAGTCGGCATCGGCTTATTTCCATCGCCAGAAAATTCAAAACAGAAAAAGCATCTGGAACTGGATGCTGCATAACTACCTTTTCATACGCATACCACTGGTACGGCCAGATCCCTTTTTGTCTAAAATCATGCCGCATATCCAATGGCTGCTTTCGGGGACCATGGAAAAGTGTGTCATGTTGGCAGGTGTTATAGGACTTTTCCTCATAATCCGACAGTGGGATACCTTTGCAGGTACTTTTCTGCACTTTTTCAGCTTTGAGGGGATGCTCCTGTATGCAATTACCCTGGTGATGGTTAAAAGTGCACATGAATTAGGGCATGCGCTTGTATCGCGTCGTCTGGGGTGTCGGGTTGCATCGATGGGTGTGGCTTTTCTGGTCATGTTTCCGGTACTTTATACCGATACAACCGATGCGTGGAAGTTGCGATCCCGCAGAGATCGGCTCAGGATTGTTACGGCGGGGGTAAGAACAGAGCTTTATCTTGCCATGCTTGCCAGCTGCTTATGGGGTGTATTGCCTGATGGTGCCCTGCGTAGCGCTGCTTTTTTTGTCGCGACAACCAGTTGGGTTACATCGTTACTGGTCAACATCAGCCCGTTCTTACGCTTCGATGGCTACTATGCCTTCTCGGACCTGATTGGAGTTGAAAATCTTCAGCAGCGCTCTTTTGCGTTGGGGCGATGGAAACTGCGCCAGTGGTTGTGGGGGATAAATGATCCACTGCCAGAGCCCCTTACTCTTTCCAAAACACGTACTCTAATTGTATATGCGTGGTTTACATGGATATATCGATTTTTTCTCTTTCTGGGTATAGCACTGCTGGTGTATCACTTCTTTTTTAAGGTGCTCGGCATTCTGTTATTTGTTGTGGAGATTATATGGTTTATCGTTATGCCCATTGTTAAAGAGCTTAAAGTTTGGCGAGATCGCTGGAAAAACTTCAGCTTCACGCCAGTAAGAATTGTGTTATGGAGTATCCCTGTCATGGCACTGGCAGCAGGGCTTCTACCCGTAACTTCAGAGGTGGCTGTGCCCGCTGTTATAAAATCAGACAAAATCCATTATGTGTTTGCACCAGAGTCCGCGCAGGTAAAGACACTTAATACAGCACCTGGACATGATACGAACCAGGGGAGTGTGCTACTTCAACTGTATGCCCCTGAGTTGGAAAACAGCATACAGCTGGTACAGGAAGAACTTCAATTGGCAGAGCTACGGCTATCCAGATTGGCAAGCTCCGTTGAGGATAAGGCCGAGCAACATATCAACCGCGAACGCCTAAGACAGCTGCAGGCTCAAATGCAGCGTTTACAGGCACGGCAGTTGCGGCTGGCGGTAATGGCTCCAATCCAGGGGCGTATATCGGATATGGATACACTTCAACCTGGGCAATGGGTTGGGGAAGGTCAATATTTGATGACAATTGTGGCGTCATCCGAACTTAGGGTAGAAGGTCTTTTGAGCGAGCGCGAGCTTGATCTGGTAACCGAGAATACCACCGGAATCTTTGTAAGCAGTACAGGTCAACGCAGAGCGCTGCCGGTTGTGATTGAGAAAATAGACCTCAGCGCAGTATCAGCACTGCCTTTCCCCGAACTTGGCTCTTTATCAGGTGGGCCGATTGCAGTACGCCAGGCCGAAGAAAGGTTGATACCTGAAGAATCTCACTATCGCGTTAGCCTGAGACTGACAGAGCAAGAGCCGTCTTATACAGTTAACGTTCGTGAACCTGGAGTGTTGATATTAGAAGGAAGCCCCAGAAGCTGGTTGTGGAGTAATGTAGAGCGACTGGCTGCAATCGCCATTCGAGAGTCTGGTTTCTAATGCGAGCCAGACAGTTGATTCAAAAAAGCTGTGTGCTGCTTTTTATCCTGTTTTATTGGGGATTCGCTGTTGCCGATATCCAACAAATCGTCACGTTGGGCCATGAAAAAATTGTTTTTGACCAAGGGCAAATCAGCGTTTACAAAGATCCCTCAGAGTCACTTACCCTTGAAGGTGCCATTGCTTTAAACGCCCAGGGAAAATTTCTGCCAACACGTGACGCCATTAGTGAGGGGTATATCCGTTCCGCTGTATGGGGGTACACAAAAATATCAAGGCCTGAAGAAGCATCCAGCGTATGGGGAATATCCATCACCCCCTCATATCTGGACCAGGTTGATATTTTTGTTTTGCATAAGGGCGAGCTAATTGAACACCTGGCCGCGGGTGATCAGGTCACTGATCCGGAACATGACTTGCATAATCGACATCATATCGTCGAAATGGATTTCCCTGTTGGTAGTTTCGATCTGTATTTTCGGCTTAAAACTACCAGTACATCTTTGATGCTTTTGAAGATGATCCCTGAGGCTGAAATAATTGAATTTATAGATTTAAACGTGATACTTGAAGGTGCCTTAATTGGCGTTCTATTCACGATGTTGATTATTAACCTGATAAACAGTATTTGGCTCAAAAGCTCTCTTTTTCTTAGTTTTTTTCTATATGAAATTGGAATTATTGTAACCATTCTTTTGTCAGTGGGGCTCGGTGATATAATTTTTCCCAGCCTGGACAGTACTGAGCATAACACGGTTTTCAAAATTGGGATAATGGTTACTGCCATTGTGGCATTTTTGTTCTTTTATAGACTGATTGATTTTTACTTCAAGGGCAGGGCTTTAGTGGATCTGCTCTTCCTGTTTGGAATACTCCATTGCTGTTATGGTATCTATATGACTTTGACGGGAAGGTTTGTTGAGGTTATGAGCTATTTGAATTGGTTTGTTGCTCTTTTTCCTGTGGCTGTGTCTGCCATAGTATTACCAAACTGGAATGAATTTGATACAGAGAAGAAATATAGATTTTCTGGTTTTATTGTATTTGGTTTTTTCACATTCGTGAACTCCATGTATGTGAATGGTGTTATAGGCGCTAGTGGCTTGAAATCCTTTATCCCACCAGTAATGATATTTTCTTTTCAGCTAACGTTGCACTTTGTCATAATGTGCTCAATCCGAAAGTCGGAATCGGTTGTTGAAGAGGCACGAAGAGCGGCTTACTTGGCCGCGCGTGATGCATCCGCAGAACGTCTGCAGAGAGAGCGTGATCAAACCTTTCTGGCCATGCTCTCCCATGAGATCAGAACTCCGCTGGCTGTTATTGATTCGGCTACACAAGCTTTAATCCGGAAAAATGATCGTACAGAAAAAGACGACTATAATGGTATACGCTATACTCATATTCGAAATTCAGTTAAAAGAGCGAATGAGCTGTTGGGTATGAGCCTCATCAAAGTACGATCAGGTAAAAATACTGGCACAGAATATGACATAATTGAACTAACCTGGAGTGTTATAAAAAGCTTTGATGACCACGATAAAAAAAGAATAAAGTTTTGGTATCCATCCTCTAAGATGATAGGTTCATATCGAGTTTCAGAGGGTGCCATGCATATTGTAATGCGGAATCTAATAGATAACGCATTAAAGTACAGCCCACTTGATTCGCCTGTTGATATAATTGTTCGCGAAGGAAAACACGGACTATATTGGAGCGTTCAGGACTACGGACCTGGTTTGAATGAACATGTCCAGAAGCATATGTATGAGCAGTTCTTTCGTGCAGACGAACGCGCGTCTGTTCCAGGACTTGGACTTGGTTTATACGTGACAAGACAGATAATGGAAGAGCACGGTGCTGATCTGGTGGTTGATTCTGGAAGTAATGGCACTATTTTTACCTGTTGCTTATGATTATGCTGACAAGGGAGTCAATATGAAAGAATATCAAATTGCTATTCTTGAAGATAATGATGCTCTTAGGGATGAATTGCATAATCTTTTGGTTGATGAAGGTTATAAGGCTGATTCATTTCGTACTGCAGCAGGTTTTAAAAAATCCCATGCTGATAAAAAATACGACACATTGATTCTTGATTTGGGTCTTCCTGATATGGATGGCATGGAGTTGGCTCAAGAAATCAGTCGTCAAGATGAAATTGGCATTATTATGCTGACGGCGCGTAGTGAATTAAAAGATCGTATTGATGGCCTATCTATCGGTGCTGATGCATATATTACAAAGCCTTTTGAATTTGATGAGCTGTTGGCCCAGCTGGGTGCTTTGCTTCGTCGTATAGGGATACGAAAGGCAGCGCTAAAAGTATGGAGACTTCATGTCATAGGGCAAAAGCTGTACTCCCCCCATCATACAGCTGTACTTGAACTGACGGCTTCTGAAACAGTGTTACTGGTAGAGCTGGCCACATCTCAGCCGTCTCATGTGTCACGTGCACATCTGATTCGTGCACTCGGAGAAGATTTCATGCTTTATGATGAGCGTCGGCTGGAAAAAATCATCAGCCGTTTGCGCACAAAATTATTGGACAGTTTTAATGCTAGCCCAATCAAGGCAATTCGTGGCAAGGGGTATATTTTCAAGGAAAAAATAGAATTACACCATTCGGCAGATCAAATACGTTGAGGTTGGCTTTATAAGCGCTATACTCTCTGTGTTCTTTATGGATTAAGCTGGAATGGCCCAAAACGCAACCGTATTCAAAGCTCATCTGCAGATTGCAGACATGGATCGGCACCATTATGCCGATTACAGCCATACTCTGGCACGACACCCCTCTGAAACCGACCTGCGCATGATGGTGCGGTTGTTGGCATTCATGCTGCGCGCCGATGAACGACTGGAGTTCACCCGTGGCCTGTGTGTCGATGACGAACCGGATTTGTGGCGGAAAAGCTACTCTGATGAGATCGAACTGTGGATCGATACCGGTTTGCCCAGTGAAAAGCGTATCCGCAAGGCGTGTAACCGATCCAAGCAGGTTTTACTGCTGGTGTATGGAACTGACCAGGCGGTAAACCCCTGGTGGTCGGGGTTGCAGGGTCAGATTGGCCGTTTTGATAACCTCGAAGTGCTGCGTATTCCACCAGAGCAGAGTGATGCACTCGCCGCGCTGGCTGAGCGCGGCATGCATCTGAACTGCACCATTCAGGATGGACAGGTTTGGATCAGTGGTGACCACGGTGAAGTTACTATTGAACCCAAAGTGTGGCTACCAGCACTTTGATCAATCGATAAGCTTCAGGTGTACAGCTATCTTTAGGATCTTACACTGGCCCGAATGTCCCCAGCGGTAATGACAGCTTTTGCCAGCGCCCCAGCATTTCCAGTAACAGGAATGCCCGCTTTTCGCCATCATATTCCAGAAATACAGCGTTCAGGTGGCTGAGAGGGCCGTCTTCAATTCGAACAGGCTGTTGTGGCCGCAGCTCGCTCCGAGCCTGAACCTGTGTACGCAGATTTTCGACCACGTCATCAGGTACTACTGCGGGCTTGTCACCGAAAGTCAGAATCTGCGCGACTCCTCGTGTGGAGCGAATGGGGCGCCAGTTGCTGGTCAGTTCTGACAGCTCAATGAAAAGGTACCCGGGAAACAGAGGTTCAACACAGGTGACTTTCTTGCCCGCGCGTATGTGATCAACTGTTATGCTCGGACAAAATACTTCAAAGCCCTGGTTTTGGAGCTCCTGAACCGCTCGCTTGGTCTGTCCGGGCTTTGACCGGACCACGTACCACCGATAATCAGCGTTCATGTGCAGCCTCGACAGTACAGATTTTATATAAGAATTTATGCATATAATCAGCGTTAAACAAATGATTGAAAGCGGTTGTTTTTTGTTCGTTTTTTAAACATGTTATGTGTATTGTACTGCATAGAGTGGCCATGGATGGATGAACCGTCTGGTCGTTGAGTTCAGAATTGCACGGGAAAACTGATCATGAAAAAGAAACTCCTTGTACTGGGCGCGTTTATCTTTGCAACTCAAGCAGTTGCAGTCGAGGTCATTTCACAGGATACCGTTGTACAAGGCAGTCAATGTGTAGGCTTTGACTGCACGAGTACGCCTGAGTTTGGGTATTCGACGATTCAGCTGAAAGAGAACAACCTTCGAATCACGTTCGATGACACGAGCTCTTCGGCCAGCTTCCCCAAGGTCGATTGGCAACTGACAGCAAATGATACGACTAATGGTGGCCGCAATCGCTTTTCAATAGAAGATCTGACCAATTCAAGTGAAATCTTTACGATGATGGGGGGCGCGCCCAGCTATAGTCTCTTTGTTGGCCAAAGCGGTGATGTTGGGATTGGCACAGACCAACCAGATGCTGCTTTGCATGTTGTACGATCCAACTCCCCTGTACTCAGGCTTGAGCAGTCAGGAACAGGTGGCTTTCCGGCGGCGGTGTGGGATGTGTCTGCCAATGAATCAGGGCTTCAGATTGCCTTGGATGGCCAGAGTCTCCTGACAGTGGATTCAACCGGTAACGTACGGCTGGCCGGGTCACTTACAGCGGGTACTCCAGCGTCCACTTTCCCTGATTATGTGTTCAACCCACAATACCGTTTAATGCCCCTGGAAGAATTGCAGGATTTCGTCGCTTCAAATCGTCACTTGCCAGACATCCCTTCGGCGGATGAGGTAGGAGAGAGCGGCCTGAACATGACGGAATTTCAGGTCAAACTCCTGAAAAAAGTCGAAGAGCTGACTCTTTATACACTTCAGCAGCAGGAAGAAATCAAGGCGTTGCAACAAGCCCTCATGCAGCAGTAATGACTCTGACCTGACTTTCATGAGGTGAGCTATGAAAACATTATTTTCGGGTGTAGCCGCGGCGATATTGCTGCTGATCGCGCCTTCATCTTGGGCCGCACTGTCCTTTAGTCAGACGTTTGGTGTCAGTCAGCTTGATGTGGGCAACAATACCAGTTTGACGTTCACAATTCAGAACACGTCACCAACAGAGGCTTCCTGGGATATTGCCTTTGATTCCAGCTTGCCGGCAGGCCTGCGTGTTTCTGATGCACAGGGATTGGATAATACCTGTGGTGGCAGCTTTGTGGTGGACGATGTACTTGGGAGTATTTCGCTTTCCGGTGGCCGAGTTGCAGCAAGCGAAAGCTGCCTGGTGAAGCTGAACGTTACATCTGACACCGCAGGGTTGTATACGTCCACCAGTGGTGTGTTGCGTGACCAAAACAGTGGTGACTACGGTAACAGCGGCGACACGCTGACGGTTGTTGAAAACCGAATGAGTTTCTCACTGGGCGTGAGTTCTTCCACAGCTGAGCTGGGCGACACGATCTCGATGACCTATCACATCCAGGGTCCTGGCGGCGTCTACACCAGCATCCAATTCTCACATCAATTTCCGGATGGCATAAAACCACGTCACGGCACTGCTCCCGTCCGCTCAGGCGTATGTGGTGGCGCTAGCATCGATCTGTCGGAAGATGCATTTACCCTGTCTGGTATGTTTGTGACCGATACAAGTGTCTGCGAAGTCACAATCGAAATGGATGTGGTGGGTGTTGGTGAAATTGAGTTGCAAACATCCAATATCAGTTATTCTTCTGGGTCTACCGGCTTCGCGACCAATGTCGTGTCTGTTCAGCCGCGCGTGTTGAATCTGCAAAAGACCGTACTTGCTGATTCGGTATTGCCCGGCCAGCCGTTTGACGTGACATACCGTTTGAGCAATAACAGTCGCAGCGACACGTTGACTAACATTGCCTTTTCCGATGATCTGGATGCAACAATATCTGGCCTGGCTGTTGTCGGCATGCCTGCCAGTCAGGCGTGCGGTACTGGCTCAATACTGGGTTGGGACGCGGGAAGTGGGCTTGCTGCCCTAAGCGGTGGTTCTCTCGCGCCGGAAGAAAGCTGTGAATTTACCCTTACGTTGCAAGCGCCCCCGGCGGTATCCGAAGGTGAGTATAGCAATGCCGTGCAAGCGTCTGCTGACAGCAGCAGTGGCGTTGTGCTCAGTCAGGAAAACGCTACCCCCATTCCTGTCATTCCTCAACCGCTGTTGGATATCTCGCTGAGTGAAAGTGTGTTTTCCGATCAAGTGGATGTCACCTACACCCTCACCAACACCAGCAGTGAACACGCACTGAACAGCATCAGTTTTCAGGATGCTTATACCTTTGGTATTGCATCAGCCACGGTAAAGTCTGGCAGCAACACCTGTTCGCCGGGTTCTCCGTTTATTGCAAATGTGCCTGCAGCGGGTGACGTTCTTGGCTTTACGACATCAACCCCTCTTGCCGCTGGTCAGAGTTGTGAATTCACGTTCACCATTACGTTTTCTCCTGGCTCCAAGGGTGTGTTTGAAGGTGCTCTTGTTGAAGAAGCTTTTGGTGAAATCAATGGGGTCAAGCGTTTGGTGAAGGTGCAGCGTGAGAGCGGCCGTGTTGTAAATCAAGCGCCCATCATTCAAATGACACCTTCGCGCACAACAGTTACCCCGGGCGAGCCCTTTGACATCAATATCAGTGTGCTCAATGGCGATGGATACCCGGAAGACTTGGATGGGTACACTGATTTCAGTGATATCGAGTTCACCTTTAATGGTGGCGGTTTTATTGATCCTGTCAGTCTGACTCAGACCTGCCCGGGCCTTTCTCAGGTCGGGAATACCTTTAGTTTGCCTTCGTTGGGGGCTGGTGAGGGTTGTACTTTCACGCAACAGGCGTCAGCTGTTTCTGCAGCCAGCGGCAGGAATGTGATGTTCGGCCTGACAAATATTTCGGCTCAGGTTGAGGGGATATCAGTCAGTGGTGCGGATGTTGATACAACTATCCGTGTAAGTGGCCTTATGATCGACACGGTGGTGGAACCGCGCGCGGTGGAGGTGGGGCAGCCCGCCAGAGTCACGCTTAATTTGCAGAACGTGAGTGCATCCGAGGCTGTCACTAATCTTTCCTACCAGGTTTCTACTCGCAATAGTACGCCCTATGCGTTTGCTGTTTCTGTCAATGCTGTAGATGTATGTGGTTCGGGCTCTCAGCTGAACACCTTCCCCGTGAGTACAAACACGACCCTACAGCTAACGAATATAAGCCTGGCGCCGGGAGAGCAATGTCAAATTCCGGTTGATATCATGATCAAGCCATCAGCAGCGCCGGGCCTGTATACGATCCTGCAGAAGAACCTTAGTTACGTTGAGTCGAGTAATTCGCTGGTGGCCTTGAACACGGGAGCCATACTTGAGGTGCTGGAGGTTGGAGGTATCAGTGATATTTCCGAGCAGCGTAACCTAGATGAGCCAAACCCGGATAACGACCCGTTCGATACCACCACCGAGCAACTGGCGGGTGACCTCAACGGGGACGGTACCGCTGATGCAGTGCAAAGCTTTATTGCCAGCACGATCAGCCCGCTTACCGGCAGACCGGTAGGGCTTGAAGTTGATCCGCAGTGCACAATCAACAGCTTTGAAATGGTGACTGCCGCGAGTATCGGAACGGTGCAGCCCGGTGTGTCGTTCCCTGAGGGGATGGCAAGCTTCAGTATCAGCTGTGCTCAGTCAACTGTGAGATTGTACCTGCCAGGTGCTGATTTCTCGGGTAATCAGGCGATTCGCAAGTATGGCCCGCAGGCACCAGACTTTGCCGGTGGCAGCAGTTGGTATGAACTGCCAACCAGTCGAATCGATACGGCAGCGCACATGATAGAGTTTGTACTGACGGATAACGCCCTGGGTGATTCCAACCCGGCGGTCGGGGTGATTTCAGACCCGATCGGGCTGGCCGACTTGCCACCGACACCGAGCAGTCAGCGTGCTATACCAGTTGCCGGGGTTGGTTGGCTTGCTCTGTTGGCAGTGCAACTACTGCTGGTGGGAGGCTACATGCGAAGGAAAAGGCGTATACAACGATAATAAACGTGTACGTCGTGTAATTCTTAAAAGCCGGTATCGCAGTCATGCGACCGGCTTTTTCGTTTCTGCCTCAAACGGCCGTATGCCGCTTTGGATTGCAATGCCACAAGTGGGCAGTATGATGGCAACCCTGTACATGTGTGCATAATGTATATGAATAATTTCACTGAAACTGGCCAAGGGTGTTGAGGATTGCCCGAGCGAACCTTTGGGCGGTAGCGTGTCTGAAACGGCAAAAGGACCTGCCAACATGAAGCTTGAACATCACGGCGCCCGCAACGGCGTTACCGGATCATGCCACCAGTTACATATAGATGACGCTGTAAGCCTGCTGATCGACTGCGGTCTGTTTCAGGGGGACGAAACAGACAGTGACAACAGCGAACACAACGCTATCCACTTTGATATCAGCAGTGTCAGAGCGCTTGTTGCAACCCATGTGCACATCGACCATGTAGGACGCATCCCTTGGCTGCTCGCCGCCGGTTTTGATGGGCCGATTATCTGCTCGCAGCCCTCGGCCAAACTGCTGCCACTGGTGCTGGAAGACGCCTTCAAGTTGGGTATCAGCCGCGACAGGAGACGGGTCGAGCGTTATCTGAAGCAGATTGAGTCACGCATCGTTGCCCAGCCGTACAAACAGTGGTTCACGCTAACTGATACGCCG
Source organism: Marinobacterium iners DSM 11526 (assembly GCF_900107855.1). Classification (GTDB taxonomy): domain Bacteria; phylum Pseudomonadota; class Gammaproteobacteria; order Pseudomonadales; family Balneatricaceae; genus Marinobacterium; species Marinobacterium iners. The sequence goes on from NZ_FNRJ01000004.1 coordinate 92,289, forward strand.
GAACACAAGGTACAGATCAGGCTGCAGCGCGCCGGGCATATTCTGGGCTCTGCCTACGTTGAGGTGGATGTCAGTCAGCCAGGTATAAAGCGAAGTGTCCGTGTTGTTTTTTCCGGCGACCTGGGGGCCAGCCACACGCCTCTGTTGCCTGCACCCAAGCCGCCGTACCGTGCCGATATTCTGGTGCTGGAAAGCACGTATGGCGACCGTAACCATGAAAGCCGAGCCACGCGCAAACACCGGCTCAAGGCTGCGATCGACCGGGCACTGCACAACAACGGTACCGTCCTGATTCCGGCTTTCAGTATTGGGCGTACTCAGGAATTGTTGTACGAGCTGGAAGAGTTGCTTAATGATGAGCTGCCGGTCATTCTCGATTCGCCACTGGCATCAAAATTCACTGCAGCCTATCGTGAGTTAAAACCTTTTTGGGATGATGAAGCTCACGCCCGGCTGAAACAGGGCCGCAAGCCACTGGCCTTTGATACACTGCTGACCGTAGACAGCCACCACGAACACCTGAAAATGGTCCACCACCTGTCTCGTTCCGGTCGCCCGGCCATCGTTATCGCCGGCAGCGGAATGTGCAACGCTGGCCGTATCGTCAATTATCTCAAGGCGATGTTGGGCGATGAGCGGCACGATGTATTGTTTGTGGGCTACCAGGCAGAAGGCACACCGGGGCGTGCGATACAGCAATACGGCCCGCATGGCGGCTGGGTGGAACTCGACAACGAGCGCTACAGCATCCGCGCCCGTGTCGAAACCATCGGCGGCTACTCTGCCCACGCTGACCAACAGGGGCTTATCAATTTCGTCAAGGGCATCAAGCACAAACCGCAAGAGATTCGGCTGGTGCATGGGGACAAGGGTGCGAAGCAGGCGTTGAAGGAAGCGTTGGTACTGGCAGGCATGAATAATGCGGAATATATATTATGACTGAAAAGCTCATCATCTGTGCCGATGGCATCAGGTAGTCGCCGGAATCCGGTACGTCACCCATATCCAGCGTATTGCTTGTGGCATAGCACCCGAAGATACCGGCGGCGCACTGGGCATGCCTGCACCGTTTTGAGCATACTGGCGCGAGTGAATAACGATTGGGAGCGGTGGTGGAGTGACAGTGCTTCAACACTAACCTCGATTTCACCCTAACGCTTAAACCCCTATACTGTATTTGCAAATATTCTGAACAGGTGAAAGCAGTGATCTCAGTGACTGATAACAAAAAGGACAGGGAGGCAGAACTGTTCCAGGTTCCGTCAGCCGGTACCTTGTCAGGCTGGGTGAAACAGGTTGCGCAAGAGCCGCAGGCTAGACATATCATCGAGTCAAAGCCATTTCAGCGTCTTAAAAATATTTCGTTTCTTGGTGCGCTTGACCACGTTGCCAGTACACACAGGTTGGCTAAAACCCCACGCACACGTGCTCATCATTCACTCTATGTTGCTGCGCTTGCAAGGTTTGTGGCCCACCACCGTGGTTACAGCGATGAGCTTGGCCGGCACCTTGTTGCAGCGGGGCTATTGCACGACATTGGTCACCCTCCGCTGTCTCACAGTGTAGAACCCTACCTCAAGCAGAAGTTCGGATATGGTCACCATGAAATGGGCGAAATGGTCCTAAGAGGGAAGTATCACAGCAGCCGAAAGTTAAGCCAACTTTTGGGGCAATCGCTGGATATCAACTTCATAAATGAATTGATATCGGGTAAAGCCAAAGAGGAAGATGGCGGTGACCTGTTCAGTAGCCCGATTAACATTGACACTATCGAAGGTATCATTCGCAGCTATCGCTATCTAACTGAAGCACCGAGTGTGCTGGACCCCTTGAAAGTGGCTTATGCGTCTTTCGTGGATAGCAACGAAGCTCGGTTTAAAACCCTGGATGCATTTTGGCGACTCAAGGGATTCATCTATAACAACGTGATTACTCGAGACATAGGCTTGATAGCTGATCAGTACAGCCAAGTCTACTTCGCTGATGTCGGTACTCCGTTGGACGAAATGGAACTGTTTGAAAATGAGCGGCACTGGCAGCATAAGCATCAGCAGTTCTTTAGCCAACTATCGTCGATCAGGTCTGTAGTTGACACACCAGACGCACTGCAAAACCAGAAGCTACAATACAAGCAGCGCAGCTACACGATTGAGCAGGAACGGATGAGTTTGCAGCGCTACAAAAGCGATAAGGTAACCGTGCAAGTGTCAATCACTACAAAGCGATATATGCACCAAAAACAGCTTTCAGTCTTCCAGGATAACCAAGGATGAAATACACGATCATGGATGATTTCCCACAGATTACAGCCGCTAAAAAGTATACTGGTTCCCAGCTACAAGTACTAAGACAAGAGATTGCCCAATGCCTAAGCGGTAGTGAATACAGTGACGCGATTACAGTTGTTACGACCGGTTCATATGGGAGAGGTGAAGCAACAGCAGAGTCAGATCTTGACTGCTTCATATTGTTTGATCGTGACCTGCCGGCAGAAGACGTCATCAGCAAAGAGCTGGAAGCGATCTCGGATGTAATGACACGACATATCGAAAAATCGGCAGGCGATACAGGAACGTTTGGCCCTGATGCACGTATTCGTTTTAGCGATATGCTTGTAAACATTGGTGGTCAACATGACACTAACGAGTCACTGACTCGACGGTTACTGTTTTTGCTGGAAGGTACATGGCTGTTTAATGAGCAAAGCTTTACTGAATACCGACAACAGTTACTTGAAAAACACATCAAGAGTGGCTCGCCGGATGAGCAAGTCCCGCGTTTCCTGCTCAATGACATAATTCGCTATTACCGCACCATCGCAACCGACTTTGAATTCAAAACCAGTGAAAGTAAAAAATCATGGGGCTTACGTAATATCAAACTCCGCTTTTCCAGAAAACTACTGTACTTCAGCGGTATCATCGTTGCGGCAGAACTGAAGGGGCTTGAGCGAGAGGATAAGATTCAGCGCGCGCTCGAGCTGTTTGACCAGACTGGTTTGCAAAGGCTGCAGGGTCTGGGCGAAGAGCTCAATGCAACCAATGAAATACTCAAAACCTACGAATCGTTCATGGCACACCTCTCACAGCCTGTAGTACGTGCTGCGCTTGATAAGGTTCAAAAAGAGCAGCGCATGCAATGCCCAGAGTACAAGGCATTGCGCACAGTCAGTCATGAGTTTTCTTGTGCATTGCATGAATGGCTGAAAGAAAAGTACGGAGTAGGACACCCGATTCACCACGCACTGGTATTTTGATGGCACTGTACTTCATTCGCCATGCCCAAACACTTGGGAATGCGGCCAATGTGTGGGTTGGGCGTAAAGACGAGAGCATCACAGCTGCGGGTATCGTGGCATTGAACAACACAGCAGAAAAACTTTCTGCAATAGAATTCAATCACATCTACACCAGCCCTTTGCAACGTGCGAGTGAAACGGCAGCAGCTATCGCCCAAACGCAACGACTAAAGCTTGAACCCAAGGTACGCATTGGCTTGCAGGAACGAGACTTTGGCGTGTTCGAGGGTAAAGCCAAAACATCCGAACACCGTAACAGCCTCGATCAAGATGCAAGTGTTGAGCTACATACGTCTATGTGTGAGCGCCTGTACCCTGTGATGAAGGAAGTAGCTGCTCTGCAAGGGAATACTTTGCTGGTATCACACTCTGCAGTGTTTAAATGCCTTGTTGAGCATATGGGATACGTCGCCAAGCCGGAAAAGATATCGCTCAATAATCTTGAATACGTTCAGTTAATTGGGCAAGTCGCACGATGAACCTATCATATAGTACATAACGATTGGGAACGGGTGCAGGTGGTGGATTAAACTGACCGACGCACTGCAGTGAAACACATAAGTTGATAAGGCAAGTTAACAGTGAAAGGCATTATCCTCGCCGGCGGTTCCGGCACCCGTTTGTATCCGATCACGAAGGGCGTGTCCAAGCAGTTGCTGCCGATCTACGACAAGCCAATGATCTATTACCCACTCTCGGTGCTGATGCTGGCGGGTATTCGTGACATCCTGATCATCTCAACCCCCGAAGATCTTCCCAATTTTGAAAAGCTTCTGGGCGATGGCAGCAGCTTTGGCATTCAACTCAGTTACGCCGAACAGCCCAGCCCGGACGGCCTTGCACAGGCCTTCATCATCGGTGAAGAGTTCATAGGTGATGACAGTGTCTGCCTGGTGCTGGGTGACAATATTTTCTATGGTCAGGGGTTCTCGCCGAAGCTCAGGCAGGCGGCCGCCCGCACGTCTGGTGCAACCGTGTTTGGCTATCAAGTGAAAGACCCAGAGCGCTTTGGTGTGGTCGCCTTTGATAAAAACAACAAAGCAATTTCGATTGAAGAAAAGCCAGAGCAGCCAAAATCGAATTACGCCGTGACCGGCCTCTACTTTTACGACAACGACGTAGTGACAATTGCCAAGCAGGTGAAACCTTCGCACCGAGGAGAGCTGGAAATTACTACTGTAAACCAGGCATACCTTGAACGTGGCGACCTGAATGTAGAGCTGCTGGGACGTGGCTTCGCCTGGCTGGACACAGGCACCCACGAAAGCCTGCTGGAAGCGAGTAGTTTTGTAGAGACGATTGAGCACCGTCAAGGATTGAAGGTAGCGTGCCTGGAAGAAATTGGATTTAACAATGGGTGGCTTTCAAAAGAACAGCTGAAAGAGCAGGGTATAGCGCTCAGTAAAAATGGCTATGGTCAATATTTGCTAAGGTTGGCAGGGGAGTCCTGATGGGTGATTTGGTAAAGCTGATTGACTTTCCTCCTTTGGGCGATGATCGTGGATCATTGGTCGCACTTGAAGCGAACAAGACAATCCCCTTTGAGATCAAGCGTGTTTATTACATATTTGGTACCAAGCCGGGGGTTGCTCGCGGTTTTCATGCACACAAAAATCTCAAACAAGTAGCCGTATGCGTAACAGGTAGCTGCCGCATGTTGCTAGATGATGGAAGGCATAAAGAAGAAGTATTGCTTGATTCGCCAACAAAAGGAGTTGTAATCGAGGAGTTGGTTTGGCGAGAAATGCATGAATTTACCCCCGACTGCGTGTTGCTGGTATTGGCCAGCGAGCACTATGACGAAGCTGACTATATCCGTGATTATTCGGTTTTTTTGGATATTGTGAAAAATGAAGCTAATAAATAACTTCATATTAGATGCGCCGGTGCACCTTAGACCAATATTTAGAATAAGTCCTTTTAAAACTGATGATGTTGAATTGAATAATTATTTTTATTCAATGCCTGAGAATGTTGGGAAGTTAAAATCTTATTTTCATGTTCAGTATCCAGAAATGCATGTCCAATTAACGCCGCGTGGACGTGATGCAATTGCCTTAGCGTTATCAGCAATAAAATTAAATAAAAATGATGTTGTGACAATTTTCACGACAACAAATAACTTTTATATAAGTAGTTGCGTGACTGAAGAGATAGAGAAATTCTGTTGTTGGTCGAGAAGTATAGAGAAAAACACAAAGGTTATTTTTATAAATCATGAGTTTGGGTATTGTAGCCGAGATGTGAATTATTATAAGTCATTAGGTTATGTAGTTATTGAGGATTATGCCCACTCATTTTACTCCGGTACAAAAAAAAGAAACGGTTTTTTTTCAGGTGACTTTTTAATATACAGTTTGTCAAAATATTTCCCAGTACAAGCTGGTGGCGTCTTAGTATATTCAAATGAGTATAATTTTGGGGAGGATGTTATAGAGGATGATGTCTCTAAATATTGTGAAAAAGTTGTTTCAGCTTACATCGATAATGCGGATCAAATAGCAATTAAGAGGTTGAATAATTATCGATACTATGAGGTGCTATTCAATCAGCTAAATATAAGACCATATTTTGAACTAAATGATGACGACTACCCTGGGGTTTTTTGCTTTACTGTTCCTGAATATGTGAATTTACAAGAGATGAAGAAATATTTGAATGGGCAAGGAATTGAGTCAAGCGTTTTCTATGGTGTATCCGCATATTTTTTACCTTGCCATCAAGCGCTTTCCAATAAGGATATAGAGTATATATTTGAAGTTGTGAAGTCTTATTTAAGTGAGTTTATATGAAAGTAGGAAATATTGTAATCAAAGGGCGTGTTGATTTAGATCCCTCGAGCTCAATAAATAATTTGATTTTGAATGATGGTGTGAAAATTTCCAAAAGGTGTTCAATTTTTGGATCTGAAAAAAATATTTTGGAAATTGGCGAAAATTCATATATCGGAATGAATACCATTATTAACGGGTTTAATGCTAAAGTTATAATCGGTAATAATGTTAGTATTGCACAATCAGTTAATATAATGTCTGATTCTGGCCCAAATGCCAGCCCAGAAATGCAGGTTTTTTTTCCAATCGAAACAGGTCCTGTAAAGATTGGGGATCATTGTTGGCTCGGCGCAAATAGCATTATTATGCCAAACGTTACCCTGGGTGATTTCTGTGTTGTAGCTGCAAATAGCTTTGTATCGTGTAGTTTTGAATCTCATTCCGTAGTAGGTGGGAATCCTGCGAAGTTAATTCGGAAATTAAAATGAATGTTTCAAGATATACCATAGAAATGAAAAGTGACTGGGATAGTTTTGTTTTTAACTCCAAAAATGGTCATTTTTTGTTTGATCGTGATTACATGGATTATCATTCAGATAAGTTTAAAGATCATTCTTTAATGATTCATAATTCTAGTGAAAAATTGATAGCTTTGTTGCCGGCTAATCGAGATGGGAAAGCCATATACTCTCATCAAGGCTTGACTTTTGGTGGGTTTGTAGTGGATGAAAAAGTTAAGACAGCTGAGGTTCTAGATATTTTTGCCGCAGTAAGAGATTTTTTACGGGCTGATGGCTTCGAAAGATTAATATACAAGTGTATTCCTTACATTTATCACGATAAGCCTTCGGAAGAGGATCGTTATGCATTGTTTATTAATAATGCAAACTTAATAAGACGTGATGTTACATCGACAATTGATCTTCGGGAAAAGCCTAGGTACTCAAAAGGAAGGAAGTGGAGTATCAATAAAGCTAAAAAGGAAGGGGTTTTGGTCCGTGAGTCGGATGATTATGATAAGTTTTGGGAGTTGCTTGAAGAAGTTCTTCAGACTAATCATTCAGCTAAGCCAGTGCACACTCTTAATGAAATTGAGCTTCTTTCAGGTCGATTTCCAAATAATATTCGACTATTCTTAGCCGAAAAAGAAGGTAGAGTATTATCTGGTGCGCTAATATATGAAAGCAAATATGTCGCTCATACTCAATATCTCGCAAATAGCAGTGAAGGAAGAAATGTCGGTGGGCTTGATTTGACATTAGATTATTTGCTGACTGAATACTCTAAAAATAAGCGTTATTTCGATTTCGGTATATCTTGCGAGCAGAGTGGACGATATTTAAATGAGGGTTTGATTGCTCAAAAGGAAGGGTTTGGTGCCAGGGCAGTTGTCCATGATTTTTATGAGTTGTTTATATGATTCATTTTTTAGATTTAAAATCAATTAACGCCCAATATCGCCAAAACTTGATTGATGCCGCTGCCCGTGTAATCGACTCCGGCTGGTACATTCAAGGTACAGAGCTGAAAGCCTTTGAGTCAGAGTTTGCGGCCTACTGCTGCACCCAGCATTGTATCGGCGTGGCAAACGGCTTGGATGCATTGACACTGACTCTGCGCGCCTGGAAAGAGCTTGGCAAACTTAAGGAAGGTGATGAAGTCATCGTTCCTGCCAATACCTACATTGCCAGTATCCTTGCGATCACCGAAAACCGACTGAAGCCGGTTCTGGTTGAGCCAGATGAGCACACCTACAACCTATGCCCGAATAAAACAGCCGCTGCCATTACCGCCAACACCAAAGCCATCCTTGCGGTTCACTTGTACGGCCAGTTGGCCCCCATGCCTAAACTGATGGCATTGGCTGATGAGCATGGCCTATTGGTACTGGAAGATTCTGCACAGGCGCACGGAGCTGCGATCAACGGTAAAAAGGCGGGCAGTTGGGGCCATGCATCAGGTTTCAGTTTTTACCCCGGTAAAAACCTCGGTGCGCTGGGTGACGCTGGTGCTGTCACTACCAATGATGATGAACTGGCAAAAACTATTCGTGCCTTGGGTAATTACGGCAGCCACAAAAAATATGAAAACCTCTATCAGGGCGTGAACAGTCGTCTGGACGAGATGCAAGCAGCCATGCTGCGGGTGAAGCTACAACACCTTGATACAGAAACCCAGCGGCGCAAAGAGATTGCACGGTCCTATGCCAAAGGCATCACACATCCCGCACTGTCACAGCCAATTACAACGCACAGCACGCTAACATCATTGGAAAATCATGTATTTCATCTATACGTGGTTCGAACAGCAAAGCGTGAAGCTTTGCAGGCACACTTGGCTAACACTGGCATCCAAACTCTGATTCACTACCCGATCCCGCCACATCAGCAAAAAGCCTATGCACAGTGGAGTAAGGAGGCTTACCCACTGTCAGAAGCCATACATCAGCAAGTGCTGAGCCTGCCAATCAGCCCGGTGATGACCGATAATCAGGTAGACAGCATTATTGCCGCATGTAATAGCTTTGAGATGCCATAGCACATGACACTGATAAAAACCAGTTTGCTCAATGGTATAGCGGTTGTTATCAAAATGCTGACTTTGTTGGGCCTGAACAAGATACTGGCTATCTATGTCGGCCCAACGGGTTATGCTGCGTTGGGGCAGTTCCAAAATGCAGTGCAAATGATCACAACCCTGGCCAGCGGCGCGATCAACACCGGCGTTACCAAGTATACGGCTGAATACCACGAAGACGAAGCCAAACAGCATGCCGTATGGCGTACAGCGGGCACCATTTCACTGACTGGCTCGGTGTTGGTTGCAATAGCTGTAATTGCGTTCAACAAGCCCTTGGCGGGCTGGTTTCTCAAGGACGAAAGTCTGGGCAGCGTTTTTATCTGGTTTGCGGCAACATTGGCGCTGTTTGTGTTCAACACCCTCTTGCTTGCCATCCTCAATGGTAAAAAAGAGATACAGCGCTATGTAACCGCCAATATTGCCGGTAGCCTATTTGCACTGGCGGTAACGACCGTCATGGCGATTCAGCTGGGTTTGTATGGCGCACTGGTTGCATTGGCAATCTACCAGTCACTGACCTTCTTCGTGACCTTGACGCTCACCTATAAAGCCAGCTGGTTCAGACTGAACTACCTGCTTGGCGGCATCGACAAGCAATCCGCCAAGAGTCTGGCAAAATTTACCGCCATGGCGCTTACAAGTGCCGCCTGCGTACCGCTCAGCCATATCCTGATCCGTAACCACTTGGGAGAAACACTTGGCTGGGAAGCTGCAGGTTACTGGGAAGCCATGTGGCGACTGAGTGCAGCCTACCTGATGTTGGTCACGACCACATTAGGTGTGTACTACCTGCCCAAGCTTTCGGAACTGCAAGATCCAGCCGATATCAAAAAAGAAATACTGCAAGGCTATAAAATCATCTTGCCGGTTGCGGCTGCCTGTGGGTTGGTTATCTACCTGCTGCGGGATTTTATCATCCGTGTACTTTTTACTGCTGAATTTGCCGAGATGGAAGTGCTGTTTGGCTGGCAGATGGTCGGTGATACATTAAAGATTGGTAGCTGGATATTAGCCTACTTAATATTAGCAAAAGCCATGATTTTTGTTTTTATTGTTTCAGAAGTGGTTTTTGCATTTTTATTCTATTTTTTTTCATTTTACATTGTTCAGTTGATGGGACTTAAGGGGGTTGCTGTTGCGCATGCTCTTAATTATCTAATATATTTTATATTTGTGTTTTGTGTTGTTAGGCATAAATTAAGGTTAAATAAATTATGAATACGTTGGTAGAGCCTTTGGTTAGTGTGGTGATACCATGTTATAACCATGAGGAATATGTTCAGGCTTGTATTAGAAGTGTGATCTGTCAAGATTACAAAAATATAGAGCTAATCATTATAGATGATGGTTCAAACGATAGCTCAGCTATTAAGATTCAAGAACTAATTCCCGAGTGTGAGAAGCGTTTTACTCGTGTTGAGTTTAGAGCCAGACCCAATAAAGGTATTTGTGCAACCTTCAATGAAAGTATAAATATTGCAAAAGGTGTTTTTTTTGCACCGATAGCATCTGATGATGAAATGTATCCAAATAAAATATCAGAGCAAGTTAAAATATTTAATATTAAGTCTAAAGAAGTGCCTGGCTTAGTGGCTATATACTCAGGCGTTGAATATGTCGATAATTCGGGTAATAGCATTAGAATAAAAAAAGGAAGTGGTAAGTTTTGTGGCTTTAAGGAGGTTATACTAAGAAATGAATTCTTGCCAACACCTTCTTTTATGGTAATTAAACAAAAGCTAATTGATGTAGGTTGCTTTAATCCAAATTACAGTATAGAAGATTTTTACATTAGGTTGAAATTAACTGAAAATGGTGGCGTATTCTATGTAATGCCTTCGCCACTCGTTAAATATAGGAGGCATGATGATAATCTATCCAAAAAATCAGACTTAATGCTCTCGGGTGTAAGTGAAATTTTGGACGAGTATAAGGAGTATAAAATCTATAGAAAAGCCGTTGCTAGAAGTCTGTTGATACAAGCGCATGATTATCAAATAATTGACTTATATAAAGGCATGAAATATGCCATGAGAGCTGTGATAAAAGATCCAAGCATTATACTTACTAAGTCGATGTTCAAGTTTATTATAAAAGTTATTTATAAGCCGAAGTACTAGTTTGAGATTGCGCTATACGGGATGACTTTTAAAGGGAGATCGGGGTTCATATTCGGTTATAATTGATTTTTCATTGATTGTCATGGTAAGGTATTCATAATGGTGTTTAAAAATTATAGGCTTGGACTTTTCGGTTTTTTTTTATGGGTTCTAGTTTTTTATTTATTTATATTTCAGCCTCCCGTAATGTCAAAGCTTATATATTTAGCTTTACAGTTTTTTGTTTTCATTATGGCCATTTTGTTCTTTCACAAAAGAATTGAGGTCTTTGTAAATATATTTAAGGCAGAGTTTTTGCTGGTTTTTTTTGTTGTTTTCTATTCTATATTTAGAGACGCTTTGAGTGGTGATATTGTCTATTCTGATAGATTCGTGGGATGGTTTTTTCAATCATTCCTTTTCTGTGGTGTTTTAGTTTCTTTATATTTTTATCGAACTTTAAAAAAAGAATCTTTGAATTATTTTGGTAATGAAATATATGTGGCAGGTTTTATAGCTGCACTGTTTACTTTAGTATTGTGGCTTTTTCCGGCAGTTGACTCTTTTTATGAATCAATCCAACTTGATGCCTATTATGAAATATACTCTGATTTTGAAAAAAGGTACCGTGCATATGGAGTATCTGAGAATTTGACTTACACATATTCTGTTGTTTTAGGGATTTGCGCAGGTTATAGCTTAATCCTCTATAGAAAATCATGGTTTTTTGTTTTTTTGTGCCCATTGTTCTTATTCGCTGTTTCAGTAAATGCTAGAATTGGGTTTCTAGGTTTTGTTTTTTTTGTTTTTTATGTTTTTTTATATAGTGAGCTAAAAGCAAAAGCTATTTGGCTTTTTTCTTTTTTAGTGTTGTCTTTTTGGTTTTATTTTTCATCAGGCGATTTTATTCAAGAAAATAGATGGAGTCTGGGTTTCTTTTTGGAAGTTGCTGACTTCTTTTATTATGGTCTTGAGGGCAATAATATAATTGCTGTTCTTTTGAACAGCCATGTTCATTTCCCTGAAACTGTTGCGGGTGTTGTTTTTGGTACAGGGGAGTCTTTATTTGGTTCTGGATTCGAGAAAAGTAGTGATATTGGTTATATACTTCAATTGAACTATGGTGGTGTTATTATTTTGATTTTGTTGATGTTGGCTATTGCTTTTATGAGTGTCCGTCTTTTTAAAATACTTGGCTACAAGCATTGGTTTTCTTGGTTCTTCCCAATTTCGATTTGTGTTTTGAATTTCAAGGGTTTTATATTTGCGATGACTCCAGGTGGAAGGTTTATATTTCTATTATATTTCTATTATATTTTTAAAGCTTTGGTGGTCAATAATCAAATATTTTTAAATGCTAGAAATAATATGATTTCTCATGCCCATTAATTATTTTAATAATTAACTTAAAGGTAAATGATGTTTAAAGGTAAGATATTGCTTTTAACAGGTGGTACGGGCTCTTTCGGCAATGCCGTCCTCAACCGTTTCCTGAATACTGACATCGCTGAAATTCGTATTTTTAGCCGTGATGAGAAGAAGCAGGACGATATGCGCAAGCGTTACGCCAACCCCAAGCTCAAGTTCTACATTGGCGATGTGCGTGACTACAACAGTATCCTGAACGCGACCCGCGGGGTGGATTACATCTACCATGCAGCGGCGCTCAAGCAGGTGCCGTCCTGTGAGTTTCACCCCATGGAGGCGGTAAAAACCAACGTGCTCGGCACTGAGAATGTGCTGGAAGCGGCCATTCAGAACGCGGTGAAGCGCGTTGTCTGCCTGAGTACCGACAAGGCGGTGTATCCCATCAATGCCATGGGCATCTCTAAGGCGATGATGGAGAAGGTGATGGTGGCCAAGTCGCGCAATGTCGATCCCGACAAAACCGTGATCTGCGGCACCCGCTACGGCAACGTCATGGCGTCCCGTGGTTCCGTGATTCCGTTGTTTGTGGATCAGATTCGTGCCGGCAAGGCGCTGACCATTACCGATCCCAATATGACCCGGTTCATGATGGCCCTGGCCGATGCAGTGGACTTGGTGCTGTACGCTTTCGAGCATGGCAGCAACGGTGATATGTTTGTGCAGAAGGCCCCGGCGGCCACGGTTGAAACACTGGCCAAAGCGCTGACGGACCTTATGGGCAAGCCGGATCACCCGATCAATGTGATTGGCACCCGCCATGGTGAAAAACTGTTTGAAGCGCTGCTCAGTCGTGAAGAGATGGCTTGCGCGGAAGACCTGGGTGGCTATTACCGTGTACCGCCGGATCTGCGGGATTTGAATTACAGCAAGTTTGTCGAGCAGGGCGAAGAGAAGATCTCCCACACTGAAGATTACAACTCCCACAATACCGAGCGACTGGATGTGGCAGGCATGCAAGCACTGCTGCGCAAGTTGGATTTCATTCGTGCCCTGGAACGGGGTGAGTACATCAACCCGGAGGACTAAGCCGTGCGTGTACTGGTAACCGGTGCCAACGGTTTTATTGGTAAAAACCTGCTGCTGCATTTTCAGGAAAAGGGTGGCATCGACGTGGTGCCCTTTACCCGCGAGCATAGTGTCGATGACCTGCCTGCATTGCTGGACGGTGTCGATTGGGTGTTCCATCTGGCAGGCATCAACCGCCCGCAACACCCGGAGGAGTTTGTCACCGGCAACACCGGCCTGACCGAGCAGCTGTGCGCGGCAATAAAGGCCTGCGGCAGACAGGTGCCGGTGGTGTATTCCTCGTCCATTCAGGCCGGACGCGATAACGACTACGGCAGCAGTAAACGTGCTGCCGAAGAGGCTTTGCTCGCGCTGAGGCAGGATACCGGTAACCCGGTGTATATCTTCCGTTTGCCCAATGTGTTCGGCAAATGGGCGCGGCCCAATTACAATTCGGCGGTTGCAACCTTTTGTCATAATGTCGCCCGCGATCTGCCGATTCAGATCAACGACCCTTCTGCCGTTATTCGCCTGGTGTATGTCGATAATGTGGTCGACAGCTTCATGGCGCTGCTTGCTGGTACAGAGTCAGTCAGCACCCGTATTGATAACGCCTATGTTGAAGTTTGCCCCGAATACTGCATCAGAGTTGGCGAGCTGGCCGATCAGCTGTACCGCTTCAAGGCTACGCGGGATAACCTGATCACCGAGCCTGTGGGTACAGGGCTGGTACGGGCCTTGTACTCGACTTATGTCAGCTACTTGCCGCCGGAGTGCTTCACCTACCCTGTGCAGCAGCATGGCGATGCCCGTGGTGTCTTTGTCGAGATGTTGAAAACTCCCGATGCCGGGCAGTTTTCGTTTTTCACCGCACACCCCGGTATTACCCGTGGCGGGCATTATCACCACTCCAAAACCGAGAAGTTTCTGGTGATCAAGGGTAAGGCCTGCTTCCGCTTCCGTCATATGATGACTGGCGAGTTTTACGAGCTGCACACCTCAGGTGAGCAGTCTGAAATTGTCGAAACCGTACCGGGCTGGACCCATGATGTGACCAACGTGGGTGATGACGAATTGATCTGCATGCTCTGGGCCAATGAGATTTTTGATCGGGACAAGCCGGATACCTTTGCCTGTCCGCTGGGTTGAAATAACCGCACATTGAAGCCTGAGTATCTGTACGCAAACGCCCGTACTCAAGGATCGTTATGAAAAAACTGAAGGTTATGACCGTGGTCGGGACCCGGCCTGAGATTATTCGTCTGTCACGGGTGATGGCTAAACTGGATGAGCACTGCGAGCAAGTGTTGGTGCATACCGGTCAGAATTACGATTACGAACTGAATGAAATCTTCTTTAATGACCTGGGCATTCGCAAGCCCGACCATTTCCTCAGTGCCGCCGGTGCCAGCGGTGCCGAAACCATCGGTAATGTGATCATTGCTGTTGATCGGGTGCTGGCTGAAGTGCAGCCGGAAGCGGTGCTGGTTCTGGGTGACACCAACAGTTGTATGGCTGTGCTGCCGGCCAAACGTCGCAAGATTCCGACTTTCCATATGGAAGCGGGCAACCGCTGCTTTGATATGCGCGTACCTGAAGAGATCAACCGTCGCATCGTTGACCACACAGCGGATATCAATCTGACCTACAGTACCATTGCGCGTGACTACCTGCTGGCCGAAGGCCTGCCGCCCGATCGCGTGATCAAAACCGGCAGCCCCATGTTTGAGGTGTTGAACCATTACCGCGATGGCATTGAAGCCTCGGACGTGCTGGATCGACTGGGCCTGGCAAAACATCAGTTCTTCGTTGTCAGCGCACACCGCGAAGAAAACGTCGATTCCGACAAAAATTTTCTCAAGCTGGTCGATGTGCTGAATACGGTTGCCGAACAGTACGATCTGCCGGTAATTGTCTCGACCCACCCGCGTACGCAAAAGCGTGTAGACGCCATGGGGGTTAAGTTTCATGCCAACGTGCAGCTGCTCAAACCGCTGGGCTTCAAGGATTACAACAAACTCCAGCTCTGCGCCCGTGCAGTGTTGTCAGACAGCGGCACCATCAATGAGGAGTCATCCATTCTTAACTTCCCGGCACTGAACCTTCGAGAAGCCCATGAGCGCCCCGAAGGTATGGAAGAGGCCGTCGCCATGATGGTCGGACTGGAAGTGGAGCGTGTGCTGCAGGGCTTGGCGATTCTGGAATCACAAAGTCGCGGAGATGAACGCAGTCTGCGACTGGTCGCCGATTACAGCATGCCGAACGTGGCGGACAAGGTTGTACGTATCGTACACAGCTACCGTGACTATGTGATGCGGACGGTTTGGAAAGTATATGACTGAGCAAAATAAGTTGGTCGTTTATGTCGGGCCTTTTGGTTTCCCAAAAGGTGGCGCTGCGGCCAAAAGAATATATGGTAACTGTGTAACGCTTAGTCAACAGGGCTACAAAGTCAAGGTGGTGTCTGGACAAGTGCCTCCTGATGGTATTGTTGAAAGTAACTACAAGAATATTCCCGTAATTTCATTGAGTGAAAGGTTATATGAGAAGCTTCCTAGGTTTTTGAAGCATTTTCTTTATTTTTCTGCGGGAAAAAAAGCTGTGCAATGGTTGGATAGTCTTGACAAAAAACCTCGTGCTATAATTTTATATAGCGGATATTCTCCTTACTTGCTTAGATTGATACCTTGGGCAAAAAAAAATAATGTTAAACTAATTTTCGATACCGTCGAGTGGTATGATCCGCCTAGTCTTATTTCAAGATTTTTCTCACCTTACTATTTAAATATCGAACTTGCGATGCGTTTTCTTCTCAAAAAATGCGATGGTTTGATTGTTATAAGTAGTTATCTTGAGAATTACTATAAAGAAAAAGTTAAAGACTTGGTTGTTATACCTCCTACTGTAGACTGTTCGCAGATCGAATCACGTATTGCTTTACATGAATGTGATACTGTAAAGTTCGTTTATGCAGGTTCGCCAGGGAAAAAAGACGCACTTTCATCAATAATATCTGCAATTATTTCAGTTGCATCAAGTGGGTATAGAGTTCAACTAAACATAGCTGGCGTTACGGAAAAAAATCTTAAGGATTATATCCCTAATGTAAAAATAGATAACCTAGGTGAAATCATAAAATGTTATGGCTTAGTTAGTGCTGAATCAGCGGCCGATCTGGTTAAGGATTCTGACTTTTCAATTATAATAAGACCAGATATTAGAAGTGTTCAAGCTGGTTTCCCAACGAAATTTGTAGAGAGTTTATCAGTTGGTACACCCGTTATAGCTAACTTGACAAGTGATTTGGGTGTTTATTTAAAACATGGAATAAACGGTTATATTTGCAAAGATGATAGCATTGAATCTTTGGTTGATGTTCTCATAAGCAGTATCAATAATAATGATTTATACACGATGAGAATCAATGCGCGTGAAACAGCTGAAAAATATTTTGATGTAAGTGGTTACTTAGCTCACATGAAAAGAATTATTGAATCTTGAGATTAATTTTATTATGGCTAAGAACATCAAATTAGCTATCATCGGCCTCGGCTACGTCGGCCTGCCACTCGCTGTCGAATTTGGCAAGCAATACCCCACGCTGGGCTTTGATATCAACACGGCTCGCCTGGCTGAACTGCAGCAGGGCCACGACAGCACGCTGGAAGTGGACGATCAGGAACTGGCAGAGGCCAGGCATCTGTCCTACAGCAGCGCGTTGGATGATCTCAAAACCTGCAACGTGTTTATCGTGACCGTGCCGACGCCGATCAATGAGCACAAACAGCCCGATCTCACTCCGCTAATCAAAGCCAGTGAAACCATCGGCAAGGTACTCAAGCAAGGTGATATCGTGATTTACGAATCCACGGTTTACCCCGGTGCCACCGAGGAAGACTGTGTTCCGGTGTTGGAACGTGTATCAGGCCTGACCTTCAATAAAGACTTCTTTTGCGGGTACAGCCCTGAGCGTATCAATCCCGGCGATAAGGAACATCGTGTTACTTCCATCCTTAAAGTAACATCCGGCTCGACACCTGAAGTGGCGGAAACCGTGGATCAGCTGTACCGCTCCATCATCACTGCGGGCACGCACAAGGCCAGCTCCATCAGGGTGGCAGAAGCTGCCAAGGTGATCGAGAACACTCAGCGGGATGTTAATATCGGTCTGATCAATGAGCTGGCGCTGATCTTCAATAAGCTTGGGATCGATACCGAAGAGGTACTGAAGGCGGCTGGTACCAAATGGAATTTCTTGCCGTTTCGACCCGGTTTGGTAGGTGGGCACTGCATTGGTGTGGACCCTTATTACCTCACTCATAAGGCACAGTCGGTGGGGTATCACCCCGAGATTATTTTGGCAGGCCGCCGCCTGAATGATGGTATGGGGGCTTATGTCGCCAGCCGGCTGGTCAAGGCGATGCTGAAGAAAAGAATTCAGGTTGATGGTGCACGTGTGTTGGTAATGGGCCTGACCTTCAAGGAAAATTGCCCGGACCTGCGTAACACCAAGGTGGTGGATATCGTCACCGAGCTGACGGACTATGGTGTGCAAGTGGACTGCTACGATCCTTGGGTGAATCCCGAAGATGCAGAGCATGAGTATGGCATCACCCCGATTTCTGCTCCCAAGGCGGGTGAATATGATGCTGTTGTGGTTGCAGTTGCACACAAGCAGTTTACCGAGATGGGCGAAGAGAGGATTCGCGCACTGGGTAAGCCCGCGCATGTGTTGTATGACCTCAAATATATCCTGCCGGCGGATGCCTGTGATCTGCGCCTCTAGGCCTGATTTTTGTAATTTTGTTTTTCTTGGAACGGACTAAGGACGCTCTGCCCCAATAAAAGGGCGGGTGCATGGGACTATGACTGCCTATTCAAAACTGCTTGAAACCCTCCCGGCCAACCCAAAAACCTGGCTGATTACTGGCGTGGCCGGTTTTATAGGCTCGAATCTGCTGGAGCACCTGCTCAAACTGAACCAGCGTGTCGTCGGTCTGGATAATTTCGCAACCGGCCATCAGCATAATCTGGATGAAGTTCAGAGGCTGGTCAGCCCGGAACAGTGGGCGGGTTTTACCTTTATCGAAGGTGATATCCGCAATTTGGATGATTGCCACAAAGTGTGTACCGGTGTGGATTATGTGCTGCATCAAGCAGCACTGGGATCGGTGCCGCGGTCCATCAATGATCCCATCACTACCAACGCGACCAATATCAGCGGCTTTTTGAATATGCTGGTCGCCGCTCGCGATGCCGGGGTCAAGAGCTTCACCTACGCTGCCAGCAGCTCCACCTACGGCGACCACCCAGCACTTCCCAAGGTGGAAGAGAACATCGGCAAGCCCCTGTCACCCTACGCGGTTACCAAGTACGTCAATGAGTTGTATGCGGATGTGTTCGCCAAAACCTACGGTTTCAACACCATCGGCTTGCGTTATTTCAATGTATTCGGCAAACGTCAGGACCCCAATGGAGCCTATGCGGCGGTGATACCCAAGTGGGCCGCATCCATGCTGCTGGGTGATGATGTTTTCATCAATGGTGATGGTGAAACCAGCCGTGACTTCTGCTTTATCGAAAACGCCGTACAGGCCAACCTGTTGGCGGCAACAGCGGAGGAGAGCGCCAAAAACGAAGTCTACAACGTGGCTGTAGGCGACCGTACCACGCTGAATGACTTGTACCGTGCGCTGCAAGCGGCCCTGGCGGAAAACGGCAAGCCTTATGAGAATGCGCCGGTGTACCGCGACTTTCGTGCCGGTGACGTGCGCCATTCACAGGCGGATATTGGCAAGGCAGCAACCAAGCTGGGTTACGCGCCGGAGTATCGCATCATGGACGGTATCGCCAAGGCGATGCCTTGGTATATTGAGAATGTGGGGTGAAGGCGTCAGGTGATTAAAAAATTTATACTGATTGCCGGTTATCCCGACTCCTTACTGAACTTCCGAGGACCGCTACTACGCGCACTGCTGACAGAGGGGCTGGAAGTACATGTGGCAGCACCTGATTTGCCGGCGAACAGTGTGATTAGGCAAGAGCTTGAGGGTTTGGGTGTTCGGGTACACGAGGTTGCTCTGAAGCGCACCGGTATGAATCCGCTCGCTGATATGACGACTGTGTACCAGCTTTGGTGCTTGATGCGTCGAATCAAACCTGATTTTTCACTCGGTTACACCATTAAGCCGGTTATCTACGGCAATATTGCGGCTTGGCTTGCAGGTGTGCCGAGCCGTTTTGCATTGATTACCGGTCTTGGCTATGCATTCCAGGGAGAAGGAGGGCAGCGCTCTTGGCTCAAACGGATAGTACAAGGCTTGTACCGAATGGCGCTTGACAAGGTTCACAGGGTGTTCTTCCAAAACCCGGATGATGAGGCGCTGTTCCACTCGTTGGGCATTACCAACAAATCAGATCGGAAAACGGTTGTCGTCAATGGCTCTGGAATAGATGTCAGCCGCTTTGCGGTAGCGCCGTTGCCGAAAGTCACTCAGTTTTTGCTGATCGCCAGGCTCCTTGGTGACAAGGGGGTAAGGGAGTACGTAAAAGCTGCCACCATGGTGCGTCAGCAGTATCCCTGTGTACGCTTTGGACTCGTAGGTTGGATTGACGATAATCCAAATGCAATTGGTGAAGATGAGCTGGAGCATTGGATCGAATCAGGCGATGTGCAGTTCTATGGCCGTTTAGCCGATGTGAAGCCTGTCATAGCCGAAAGCAGCATTTATGTTCTGCCTTCATATCGTGAGGGCACACCGCGGACAGTGCTGGAAGCCATGGCCATGGGCCGTCCGATTATCACGACGGATGCGCCTGGTTGTCGGGAGACAGTGGTAGATGGTGACAACGGTTTTTTGGTACCGGTCAAGTCGGTGGATGAACTGGCAATTGCAATGCTGAAATTTGTTGAGCAGCCTGAGTTGATTATCCGTATGGGCAAGCGTTCGCGCCAGATAGCGGAAGAGAAGTATGACGTGGATAAAGTGAATGTGCATATGTTGAGGGAAATGGGAATCAAGTGATCAAGCGTCTTTTCGATATTGTTGCGTCCATAATTGGCCTGCTACTGCTTGCTCCCGTGATCGCTGCCGTCGCCTTCCAGATCCGCCGCAAACTCGGTTCTCCTGTTCTGTTCCGCCAGGTGCGCCCTGGCAAAGACGGCAAGCCCTTTGAAATGATCAAATTCCGTACTATGCGTGATGCCATAGGCAAGGACGGCAACCCGCTGCCGGACTCGGAGCGGATGACGCCTTTCGGGTCGTTCCTGAGATCAGCCAGTCTGGATGAGCTGCCAGAGCTGTGGAATGTACTCAAGGGCGATATGAGCCTGGTTGGGCCTCGGCCTTTGCTGATGGAGTACCTGCCTCTGTATTCAAAAGAGCAGTACCGCCGCCATGACGTTCGCCCCGGTATCACCGGCTGGGCGCAGGTGAATGGTCGCAACGCGATAAGCTGGGAAGAGAAGTTCAAGCTGGATGTGTGGTATGTGGATAACCACTCTCTCTGGCTCGATCTGAAGATCATTTATTTGACGGTCAAGAAAGTGCTGGTCAGGGATGGGATCTCGGCTGAAGGTGAGGTAACCATGTCGAAGTTTACGGGTAGTGACAAGTGAAGCGTCTGGCAATTTTGGGTGCCAGCGGGCATGGCAAGGTTGTTGCCGATATCGCTGAGTGCAGCGGCTGGGATGAGGTTATTTTCTTCGACGATGCTTGGCCCGGTGTGTCAGCGAACGGCGATTGGATTGTTGAAGGCACTTGCCAGTCATTGGCTGATCGTTTGGATGCGTTTGACGGTGTTATCGTAGCGATTGGTAACAACACTATTCGCGCGGAAAAGTTGCACTGGTTGTCTGACATTGCGGCGCCTGTAGTGACGCTGGTGCATCCGTCTGCGGTAATCAGCCAATACGCAAAGTTGGATATAGGCACAGTCGTGATGCCAGGCGTGGTGGTGAATGTGTCTGCCTGCATCGGTAAGGGTGTGATTCTCAATACCGGGTGTAGCATCGACCACGACTGCACCATTGGTGACTGTGCGCATATTAGCCCGGGGGCACGATTGGCCGGCGGCGTTAAGGTTGGCATGCAAAGTTGGGTAGGTATTGGTGCTTCCGTAAAACAGCTCATCAATATTGGCCACCAGGTTACAGTAGGTGCTGGCGCGGTAGTGTTGGCAGACCTGCCGGATGGTGTTACTGCGGTTGGCGTGCCGGCGAAGCTGATGTGATAGTTATTCTATGTTAGTGCTCACTCTGTGGGTTCTACAATTTTTTAGTGGTGTGTAATGTTAAACGGACCTTTTTCCCCCTGGCCCTCTTTCACAGAGGAAGAAGCCGACGCTGTGCGCGATGTTCTGCTGTCCAATAAGGTCAATTACTGGACCGGGCAGGAAGGGCGTCAGTTTGAACGTGAGTTTGCCGAGTATGTCGGCATGGAATACGCCATTGCGCTTGCCAACGGTACGGTCGCACTTGATCTGGCGCTGAATGCGCTGGGCGTGGGTGCGGGAGATGAGGTGATTGTGACCTCGCGTACCTTCCTGGCGTCTGTTTCCAGCATCGTCAATGCCGGTGCCGTGCCGGTGTTTGCCGATGTGGATGCCGACAGCCAGAACATGACCGCTGACACCATTGCAGCCGTGATTACCCCGCGCACCCGAGCTGTTGTTTGTGTGCACCTGGCTGGTTGGCCCTGTGATATGGACCCGATCATGGTGCTGGCGCAGCAGCATGGACTGTATGTGATTGAGGATTGCGCCCAGGCGCATGGTGCTCGTTACAAGGGGCGCGCGGTTGGTTCAATCGGTCATGTGGGCTGCTGGTCGTTCTGTCAGGACAAGATCATGACCACCGGCGGTGAAGGTGGAATGGTCACCACCAACGACAGGGCGCTGTGGTCAAAAATGTGGTCGTTCAAGGATCATGGCAAAAGCTGGGAAGCGGTCTACGAGCGCGAGCACCCGCCGGGCTTTCGCTGGGTACATGAGTCTTTCGGCACCAACTGGCGCATGACCGAGATGCAGGCCGTGATTGGACGCATTCAGCTGGGCCGTATGCCGCAATGGCATGAAACCCGTCTGCGTTATGCGCAGCAGATCTGGCAAGCCGCCAGCCAGTTGCCCGGACTGCGCGTGCCCGAGGTGCCTGACGATATCGTTCATGCGGCTTATAAGTGCTATGTGTTTGTTGATGGTACTGCCGCGCAGCGTGATCGCATCATGCAGCAAATCCATGAGCGTGGGGTACCCTGTTTTTCAGGGTCATGCTCTGAGGTCTATCGTGAAAAGGCGTTTGATGGCACAGGGTGGCGTCCCGAAAAGCCCTTGCCTGTGGCGCATCGGCTGGGCGATACCAGCTTGATGTTTCTGGTGCATCCGACGCTGACTCAAGCCGAAATCGACAAAACCTGCGCGGTGCTGGCAGAAGTGATGTCAGCGCAGGCTTGAGCCCTTTGTGTGTGATCGTAATATGCAATAGTTCCGATTCTCACACAGTAGTGAGATCATGCTGGTCCATCGAGAATTGATATAAACAATCGGAATCGAGGTGTGCCGATGAATATGCGGCTGTGCGTGCTGTTAACCGCGTTACTGATGCTTCCATTGGACGCACAGGCCATGCAGATTTTTGTGAAAACGCTTACCGGGAAAACCATTGCACTGGAAGTGGAACCCAGCGATACCATTGACAATGTAAAGCAGAAAATTCAGGACAAGGAAGGTGTGCCCCCAGGCAGGCAGACGTTGATTTTTGCCGGTAAAACGCTGGACGACGGTCGGACTCTCAGTGATTACAACATTGAGAAAGAAAGTACATTACATCTGGTGTCTTCAGATACACAGCCTTCAGCAGTGCCGGTATTGGGTCTTGGGATAATTCCTATACTTGGATTTTTAATGTTTTTGGCTGGCCGTCGACGTCTTATTCAAAAGGAAAGATAATCGGGGTCAGAAGCAGCACGGTCAAACTGTACATGACGGATACCGGCAGTCCGGTCTTGAGGTAATCCTGCAGACGATAGCGGCCTGGTGAGTACACCATCAAGTGGGTTTGGTAGCCAAAGGGGATCAAAAAGCAGGCGCTGGCGCCATAGGCGACGGCCATGATGAAAGGCATCGGATCAGCATTGAATGCCTGTGCCGTAGACAGTGCGATCGGGAAGGCCAATGCCGCAGCCGCGTTGTTGGTGACGGTTTCCGTCATCAGCACTGTAAGCAGAAAAACACCAACAAACGCGGCGTAAACCCCGTAGCCGTTGAACAGATACTGCATTCCATCGGCCACCAGTGCCGCCGCACCTGAGGCCTCCATTCCTTTGGCGAGCGTGAGCGCTGAGCCGATCACCAGAAAGAGCTCAAACGGAAAGCGGCGTCGCATTTCGTTTATGCTGAGTAACCCGCTGATCAGAAACAGTGCCATCAGGCATAGCAACGATTCAAATAAACTCAAAATGCCCAAGCTTGCGCATACAATGGCAACAGCAAATCCGCCCAGTGCGGCCAGGCTTTGGTGCAGGCTTAATCGGGGCCGCTGCAGGGTGCCGCTCAGCAGGTGAAAGTTGCGGTCAAGGTTGTGGTGTTGGCTGAAATCACTGCCCACGGCCAGTAACAGGCTGTCTCCTACCTTCAAGGGGATGCGTCCCAGCTGCCCCTCCAACCGGCGTTCTCCACGCCTGATCCCAACGACGCCTGCGTTGAACAGGGTGCGAAAGTCCACTTCCTGCAGCGTGCGGTTCGCCAGTATGGATTCATGCGAGATAACCACTTCAACCAGGTTGCTGGTCAGCAACTCGTCCGCACTTTCCCCCAGCAGTCGTAACCCCGAAAAGCGCTGCAGTGTTTGCACTTTGTTGACCTCGCCGGTAAACACAAGCAGGTCGCACGCATGAATGATTTCGTCAGGGGTCACGGGGCTGATCAGCCGTCCGTCTCGTTCAATCTCGAGGAGATATAGCCCGTCCAGCTGCCGCATCGCGTTGGCTTCGATGGTTTTGCCGATCAAGGTAGACTCAGGCATCACCTCGGCAGACAAAAAATAGGGTAATGATTTCTGCTCTGTTGCGGTGTCATGTCGTGGCAGCCAGGATGAGCTGATCAGCAATGTGAAAATGCATACCAGCGCGACCGGGATGCCCACAAGGCTGAACTGAAACATGGATAGCTCCCCCAGTCCTGCGTTGGTGGCAAAAGAGCTGACCACCAGGTTGGTTGAAGTACCCACCAGTGTGGTAATGCCGCCGAAAATTGAAGCATAGGACAGGGGAATCAGTAAACGTGAAGGTGCAATGCGGGTTTGACGTGAAAGTGTGCCGAGAAACGATGCCACGATAGCTGTATTGTTGAGAAACGCCGATAGCAACGCCCCGGTTCCCATTAACTTGAGCAGTGCCGGTTTTTCACGTCCCGCCAGAATTTTGGCTGCAAGCAAGTCAAGCAGAGGTGAGCGTTCCAGTGTCAGTGAGACCAACAGCAGAAGAATCAGGGTAGCCAGGGCAGGGTTGGCAAAACTTGTCAGCATGACGGGCAATTCAACTAGCCCCGTAATCAGGAATGAGCCTGCCAGGGTCATGAATGCAATGGCCGGTTGCACACGTCCACTGGCCAGTATGGCCAGCAACAGTAAAATAGAACCCAATACCAGCCACGCCATTATGCATCCCTCGCAGCAGCATAGAACGAAAAATGCTATTGTATCAGCCCATTGCTGCCAGCGGCGATATGCATCAATAGATCAGATTTTGAGTACATTTTTGAGGAAGCGAATGTCTCTTACACATTTGAAGCGATTGGAAGCGGAAAGCATCCACATCATGCGCGAAGTGGTGGCTGAAGCGGAAAACCCGGTGATGCTCTATTCCATCGGCAAGGACAGCGCCGTGATGCTGCACCTGGCACAGAAAGCCTTCGCGCCTTCGTTACCGCCGTTTCCGTTGCTGCATGTGGATACCCGCTGGAAATTTCGTGAGATGTACGCGTTCCGGGATCAGATGGCCAAGAAGTTGGGTATGGATCTGATTGTCCATATCAACCCGGAGGGCGTTAAAAAGGATATCAACCCCTTTACCCATGGTTCTGCCCTGCATACCGACATCATGAAGACCGAAGGCCTTAAACAGGCCTTGGACAAATACGGTTTTGATGCAGCGTTTGGTGGTGCACGCCGCGATGAAGAAAAGTCCCGTGCCAAAGAGCGTATTTTCTCTTTCCGTACCGCCCAGCACCGTTGGGACCCAAAGGGCCAGCGGCCTGAGTTGTGGAAGCAGTACAATGCCCGCAAGCACAAGGGCGAGAGTATTCGTGTGTTTCCGCTCTCCAACTGGACTGAGCTTGATATCTGGCAGTACATCTACCTGGAAAATATCCCCATTGTACCGCTGTACTATGCGGCCGTGCGCCCGGTGGTGGAGCGTGATGGAGCCTTAATCATGGTGGATGACGAGCGTATGCCGCTGAAGCAGGACGAGGTGCCGATGATGCGCAAGGTGCGCTTCCGTACACTGGGTTGCTACCCCCTGACGGGTGCGGTTGAGTCTGAGGCGGATACTTTGCCTGCGATTATTCAGGAGATGTTGCTGACGAAAACGTCAGAGCGTCAGGGCCGTGTGATCGACCATGATTCGGCTGCTTCCATGGAGAAGAAAAAGCAGGAGGGTTATTTCTGATGGCGCATGTTTCAGACTTGATCAGCCGCGATATTGAACAGTACCTCAAACAGCATGAGAACAAGGGTCTGCTGCGTTTCATCACCTGCGGCAGCGTGGATGACGGCAAGAGTACGCTGATTGGCCGTCTGCTGTTCGATTCCAAGATGTTGTTTGAAGACCAGCTTTCGGCGATTGAAGCCGACTCCAAAAAGTATGGTACCCAAGGTGAAGAGATCGACTTTGCACTGTTAGTGGATGGTTTGGCTGCCGAGCGTGAACAAGGCATCACCATTGATGTGGCGTATCGTTTTTTTTCAACCGATCGGCGCAAGTTTATCGTTGCCGATACCCCTGGGCATGAGCAGTACACCCGCAACATGGTGACAGGTGCCTCTACGGCTGATGCTGCCATTCTGATGGTTGATGCGCGCAAAGGTATTTTGACACAGACTCGCCGTCACAGCTTTCTGATGTCGCTGATTGGCATTCGCAACATTGTGGTCGCAATCAACAAGATGGACTTGATGGATTATTCCGAGCAGGTCTTCAACAGGATACGTGACGAATACCGTGAATTTGCCGGCCAGCTCGGTCTGGATAACATTACGTTTATCCCCATGTCGGCATTGAAGGGTGACAACATTACCGCACACAGCGATAACACGCCCTGGTATCACGGCACGACGCTTATGGGGTATTTGGAAACCGTTGAGGTGGATGATGACCGGCTTCAGCGTAACCCCTTCCGTATGCCGGTGCAGTGGGTTAACCGCCCCAATCTGGATTTTCGCGGCTTTGCCGGTACGCTGGCCAGTGGTGTGGTTCGCCGGGGAGACGAGATTCGTGTGCAGCCCTCTGGCAAGACCAGCCGCATTGCCAGTATTTATACCTACGATGGCGAGCTGGATGAAGCGGTGGCCGGGCAGTCGGTTACACTTACGCTGACCGATGAGATCGATATTTCACGTGGGGATGTGATCTCGGGTATCGATCAGCCGGCACAAACAGCCGATCAGTTTGAAACCAGCATTGTCTGGATGCATGAAGAGCCGATGCTGCCGGGGCGACCCTATCTGTTGAAGATTGGCACGCGTACCGTGACAGCCACCATCACCGATATCAAATACCAGGTGAATGTGAACACGCTGGAACATATGGCCGCCAAAAAGCTTGAACTGAACGGTATCGGTATCTGCAATATCAGTCTGGATCGTGCCATCGCGTTCGACCCCTACACAGAGAATCAGGACACCGGCGGTTTTATCCTTATC
This sequence comes from Marinobacterium iners DSM 11526, assembly GCF_900107855.1. GTDB lineage: Bacteria > Pseudomonadota > Gammaproteobacteria > Pseudomonadales > Balneatricaceae > Marinobacterium > Marinobacterium iners. The sequence continues at coordinate 119,391 of NZ_FNRJ01000004.1, forward strand.
GACCGCATGAACAACAACACTGTTGCTGCCGGGATGATCCACTTTGCCCTGCGTCGCAGTCAGAATATTCACATGCAGCATGTGGATGTGGATAAAGCGACGAGAGCTCGGGCCAAAAACCAGCAGCCCTGTGTGTTGTGGTTTACGGGGTTGTCCGGCGCGGGCAAGTCAACCATTGCGAATAAAGTGGAGAAAAAGCTCCACGCGCTGGGGCACCACACGTACTTGCTGGATGGGGATAACGTTCGTCATGGCTTGAACAAGGATCTTGGCTTCACCGATGCCGACCGGGTGGAGAATATCCGGCGTGTCGCGGAGGTTTCGAAGCTGATGGCAGATGCGGGGCTGATTGTGTTGAGTGCCTTTATCTCCCCGTTCCGTTCTGAGCGTGCCATGGCGCGCGGCATGGTGGAGGACGGTGAGTTTGTTGAAATCTTTGTCGATGCACCTTTGGATGTGGCGGAGGGCCGTGATCCGAAAGGACTGTACAAGAAAGCGCGCCGCGGTGAGCTGAAAAATTTTACGGGCATTGATTCTGCATATGAAATCCCGGAAGCGCCGGAAATTACCCTTGATACCACCCGGTATACGCCGGATGAAGCGGCGGATCAGGTGATTCTGCACCTGCAGGAATGTGGTATCGTTCCCGCCACTTAAGTGACTTCTGAAAGATTTAAGGGATAGATTAATGACCGACATCGCTTTGTCAGAGCTGCTGGACCAGGTCGAACAGATTGCGCTTGAAGCCGGCAATGCCATTCTGGAGATCTATGGCCGCGAGTTCACAGTGGAGGAAAAGGAAGACAAAACCCCGCTGACGGAAGCAGACAAGGCTGCCAACAGCATTATTCTTGCCGGGCTCGAGGCGCTTCCAGTCGACATTCCCGTGCTAACCGAAGAGGCTGTTGAGGCTTTCACCGGAGCGGATAGACAAGGGCGTTACTGGCTGGTTGATCCGCTGGATGGAACCAAAGAGTTCATCAAGCGTAATGGAGAGTTCACGGTCAATATTGCGTTGATCGAGCAGGGGCAGCCGATACTGGGTGTCGTGTTTGCCCCGGCACTGAATGTAACCTATCTGGGCGCCGAAAACGTGGGTGCGTTCAAGGTTGATGGGGCAGGTGAGCGGCAACCGATCAAGGTCGTTGAGCATCAGGCGGGTTCGCCCTGGCGCGTGGTGGGTAGCCGTTCTCACGCCAGTCAGGACACGCTGGACTGGCTTAAGGCGCTGGGCGATTATGAGCTGGTGCCTATGGGCAGCTCACTTAAAATTTGTTTGGTAGCCGAGGGCGTGGCTGATGTTTATCCTCGCCTTGGACCAACGTGCCTTTGGGATACCGGGGCGGCCCACGCTGTGGTGAATGCGGCCGGTGGACGCCTTACAACCCTGGACGGCGCTCACCTGGACTACGGCTCGCCCGAGACAGTCCTGAATCCCTGGTTTGTTGTGTGTGCAGCGCCGATAAGCTCCACCCTGCAGTGATCCCAACGATACGTTTTCTTTATTCTGCCTGTAAGGAACCCCGATGATTCTGGTAACGGGAGGAGCGGGTTACATCGGCTCACATACAACCCTCGACTTGCTTCGGGCTGGGCATGAAGTTGTGGTGCTTGACAACCTGGCCTGCAGTTCAAAATTGTCTTTGGCACGTGTAGAGGCGCTCACGGGAAGCCGTATACCTTTTATAGAAGGTGATATCTGTGACCCGGCTGTTTTGAGCAGTGTTTTTTCTCAATTTCCCGTGACTGCTGTCATTCACTTTGCAGGCCTTAAAGCCGTTGGCGAGAGTGTTGATCGGCCGCTGTATTATTATGAGAATAACGTGCTGGGTACGATTAATCTTTGCCGAGCCATGAGTGATGCAGGGGTTTTTAAAATAGTATTCAGCTCTTCTGCAGCCGTTTATAGCCCTGCGAATGAAATGCCGGTCAGAGAAAATTCATTGACGGGTGGGGGAATCAGTCCCTATGGAAGAACCAAACTGTTTGTTGAGTCTCTGCTGCAGGATCTTGCTCATGCTGACCCTCGCTGGAAGATAGCCCTGCTACGTTATTTCAACCCTGTGGGCGCTCATGAAAGCGGTTTGATTGGAGAGGCCCCGTTAACGCGGCCGGAAAACCTTTTTCCCGCGATTATTGATGTGGCTCTGGGGCGGCGTCCGGAGTTGCTGATTCATGGCGCAGACTATCCTACACCTGACGGTACTGGAGTGCGTGATTTCATTCATGTGATGGACTTGGCACAGGGGCATCTGAAAGCTCTGGATAAAATAGACGCGACTTCGGGCGTACAAACATGGAACCTGGGGACCGGTATCGGCAGTAGCGTGTTGCAGTTGGTTCATGCGTTCGAGAGGGCCTCAGGTAAGCCAATCCCGTATCGGGTTGTTGGTCGCCGCAAAGGCGATTTGGCGACCTGTTGGGCTGATCCGTCAAAAGCAGGTGCTGAGCTGGGCTGGAAGGCGTGCAGGACCCTTGATGATATGGTGGCCGACGCCTGGCGTTGGCAGCAGCTTAACCCCAACGGATATTAATGGTGCTTTGGCATTCAATGAAGTCGACGGAATAGGCAAGTATGGATTCAATAGGTTTGCACTCACGGTCCGTTCACTATCGTGTGTTGACGCTGGGACGCCGGTATAAAAAAGCGCTGATGGTATTGGCGGATTTTATCGCCTTGCCTGTAGCCCTGTGGTCGGCGTATGCACTGCGCCTTACACAGTGGTGGCCAGTGGATTACCTGCAGCCTGTCTGGTGGCTGTTTATTGCTACGCCCATTGCCGGCCTTGTCATCTTCACACGGCTTGGCCTCTATCGGGCAGTGGTGCGTTTTATGGGCGCACAGGCCATTTGGGCAGTTGCCAAAGGGGTCATGATGTTGGCAGTGCTTATGTGGGCCTCTGCATATTTTTTTGAACTGCAGAAGTTTCCACGCTCAATCCCGATTAATTTTGCACTGGTGGCGCTGGTGTATGTTGGCGGTAGTCGTTTGTTTGTGCGCAACTACTACCATTGGTTAATTGGCCATTATATCAATAAAGACCCTGTTCTCATTTATGGAGCTGGCAATTCCGGTGCTCAGCTTTCCGCTGCGCTTTCTGCTGGAGGGGAGTATGTGCCGATAGGGTTTCTGGATGATGACCCTGCGGTAAGGAAAACAACCGTAGCGGGGCTGCCTGTTTATGCACCTTCTCAGGTAGGCGAATTGATAGAGCAGCGGAATGTTACGCATGTTCTGTTGGCGCTTCCTTCCGCCACGCGCTCTGAGCGTCGCCGTGTGCTCGAACAGTTGGCGAATCATGCTGTACACGTCAAAACAATACCTTCCATGCAGGAGCTGGTTTCAGGTGAGTCGCTTGAGTCTCTGCGAGATGTTGATCCTGAAGATCTGCTGGGCAGGGAAACCGTTCCCCCCGTAGAGAAATTAATTACCACCAGTATCACAGGTAAGGTTGTGTTGGTTACGGGGGCCGGCGGTTCCATCGGTTCAGAAATATGCCGTCAGGTCTTGCGCAATCAGCCCAAGGCATTGGTTCTGTACGAGCTGAGTGAGTTTGCGCTTTATAAAATTGTTCAGGAGTTGGAGTTAATTGCCAGGAATGAAGGGTTGGCAGTGCCTGTCTATCCCTTATTGGGCTCTGTGCTGGATCAAGTCCGTGTTGAACGGGTGATCAGCCATTTCGAGGTCAAAACCATATACCATGCAGCTGCCTACAAGCACGTGCCATTGGTTGAACATAATATTTTTGAAGGCGTGCGTAACAATGCCATGGGCACGAGAGTGCTGGCAACAGCAGCCCAAAAAGCGGGGGTTGAGCGCTTTGTATTGATATCAACGGACAAGGCTGTTCGTCCCACCAATGTAATGGGAGCTACAAAAAGGCTGGCTGAGCTGATCATTCAGAGTTTGGCCGTTGAGGGCAATGAAAACAATAAAGGCTCAACTGTATTTTCCATGGTGCGGTTCGGTAACGTTCTGGGGTCTTCCGGCTCGGTGGTGCCGCTTTTTAAACAGCAAATCCAGGCAGGGGGGCCGGTAACTGTTACGCATCCGGATATAACCCGCTTTTTCATGACGATTCCCGAGGCGGCTTCGCTGGTGATTCAGGCAGGATCAATGGCGGAAGGAGGGGATGTATTCGTTTTGGACATGGGAGAGCCAGTAAAAATTGTAGATTTGGCGCGCAGAATGATCCAGTTGATGGGCTATGAAGTGCGTTCTCACGAGTATCCTGAAGGTGATATTGCCATCGAGTTTACCGGTTTGCGCCCCGGCGAGAAACTGTTTGAAGAGCTGTTGATTGGTGAGCATGTAGTGGGAACCGAACATCCCAAAATCATGCGTGCGCATGAAGAACGTCTGACACAAGCACAATTGGAGCAGGTTATGCAGGGCATTGAAACGGCCATGCTGCAGGGTAATTGTGAGGCTGGCATTGAGTGGCTTGAGCAGGCAGTGATTGGGTTCACGCCTGCCACCTCGGTTGATTGGCTTAAAAAAGCGACCTCATGATGCGTTACAGGCTGCCCTGCGTTTGCGAATGGCGCCCATGATAAGGGCAACAAATATGCCGGCCATAACGCCCAAAATTGCAGAAAGCGACAAAATCAAACTCTTGCTGGGGGTCGTTGGAGTCTGATCGGTAACGACATTGCCACTGATAAAGTTGAGAGTTAATGAATCAGGAAATTGCTGGCTTTCAAGTTCGATCAGTTGGCTCTTCAGATCTATGATTTCTTCGCTGAAGTCACCGTCATTACTGCGTGCAGCAAGTATCTCTGCTTCTCTGTTATTGGACTGTGCGGCCAACATGGCCTCCAGCTCTCTGACCTGACTATCGGGGTAATGATCGGCCGGGCGGTTTTTAAGTTCTGTCAGTTCGGCCTGCAGCAGCCGGGTGCCTCTAAGGTATAAAGGGTCTGACAGGCTACGAATATCAGCGCTGATGACGACCTGTCCACGCACCTGGTTATTCAGCTGTGACAGGGAAACCGGTTCATCAAAATTCAGAGCTTTTGCAATCGTAAGGGCTTCCTGAAGGTTGATGATGCGGTCTCTTAAACGTGCGTCGTACAATTCCTTTTGTGCCTTGAGTTGATCCTGAAGTTTTATGATTTCAAGAGCGTGTTGTTCTTCCAGGCGCTTGATGCGTGATTGGCGCTTTTGCACCTCGGCTGTTTCCAGTGCTGTAATTTCTCGGTGGATACGAGCCTGCTCTTCTTGACGTAACTTATTGAAGTTTTTCCGTAATACGTCGACCAGGTACTGATTTGCCGTGTTTACATACTCGGTCAGCATTGCATCGGCGGTTGCCGCGGGAGATGCTGCAAGCGTAATACTGCCTGACTCAATTGCACTCGTTTTTTCGGTGTCGGGAATTTGCAGCTCAATCATGCTGTTCAACCGCGTGATCAGGTGGTTGCTGCTGGTATCGGTTGGCAGGTAGTCGTTTACTGTATCGCTGAGATTATCAATGAAGTACCGTTTGTACTCATTCGAATTCAGGGTTCTGAAGTACATATTGGTTAACTGGCTAGAGGTGAGGTCGTTGAGACCATAGAGCGCTTTGAGCGGGGCAGCGGTATGAGCCAGCGGTTGCTGAATTTGAGCAGTTGCTTTGTAAACGGGTGTTCCTGAAAAAGCATAGACAGCGCCAGCTACCACCGCCAAGGCTGTAATGATGGCAACTGTCCACTTGTGTTCCCAAATACTCTCCATGAGATCAAAGAGATCGATTTCGTCATTTGGGTAGTGATTGGCTGACTCAAGTCTGGAACTCATACTGCTGTTCTCCGGCTCTAAAAGTGACGCGCTATTTGTACTGATATTCTATTTATTGTTTGCAATACTTGATATTTTTTTGTTTTCAAGCCAAGACCATATAATAATTGGGGTCACGGCTGGTATGATAAGGGTATTGAATTGATAACCAATGGCAATTATTTCATTAATAAGGGGAAAGTCCACTTTCTGGGTGATGAAATCATGCATTAGCGCATTGCCGAAGAAAAGCTCTTTCATGGATTGAAATAAAGTGCCCATGACTATAATCGGATATAGTATGATAATGCCGATTATTATCTTTTTGAAAGTTTTTTCATCTGATGATGCCAACAACAAGGAAACGATGAAAGGTAGAGAGTAGGACAAAACTTTAGGGTTTATTTGATACGCGATTTGATTGCCTGCTTCTTTTGCAGACATGATCATACCATTGAGTTCACCCAGCTTGGTGATTAATACAATATTACCTTTATGTAACTTCAAGCTATCGAAAACATCGGGTAGTATGGACTCAAGAGCCAGGCTTGAGATTAATATTGCCGGTTGTATGATGAGGTCATGGAGCAGGTACCAGAAAACAAAGCTACAGCTCATCCAAAATATTACAGCAACGAAGAACTTTTTCAGGTTAAACTGTGCAGGTTCATGACTCATGCTGAGGCTCCTCTTGACTGTGTGCCTTGGGCAAGAATCGTAGCCAGATCAGGAATACAATCAGTACATCAAGCATGATTACGACTGGCCAAATGTATAGGTGCGCCCATTCAAAAATATCAATATTCCATTGCCCAATATAAAAAAGACTTATAATTCGGCCAAGGTTGAATATTTGTATGAAAATAAAACCGAAAAATATGGCGTATATTTTATGCTTTATCGAAGCGGGAAATGCGATAACGGCTGCTGCGAGAACTATGATTGCCTCTACACCGTTACAGCCAGGTTCAATTGATACAGCAAAGCCGTTCTCCGTGCTTTGAATTATTTTCCCGTAGGATATGACATTTTCGTCAAACAATCGGATAAGGGTCGCACTGATGTCGGCAATCAAGCTGGTAAAAGGGGTGATTACATGTACCTGAACAGGGTTCAGCAGCTCTATTGTGAACAGTGATACAAGCAAAACAAAAAATATGGTTCCAAATCTAAGCATGCCATGAAGCTCCAATCATCCTGATTATAAATGTAAGCCGGCTTATTAAACCGGCTTCATCTATGCTTGTCTAATCCGCGTATGCATCCAGAGGTATACAACTGCAGAACAGATTGCGGTCGCCGTAGACGTTGTCGATGCGGTTGACCGTGGGCCACAGCTTGGATTCCTTCAGCCAGCTGGCCGGAAAGGCTGCCTGCTCGCGGCTGTAGGGGCGGTTCCAGTCCGGGTCGATCAGGTCGGCCTGAGTGTGTGGAGCATTTTTCAACGGGTTGTTGTCCGCGTCCAGCTCACCCGCTTCCACCAGCGCGATCTCCTCACGAATCTTCACCATCGCTTCAATGAAGCGGTCCAGCTCGGCCTTGGATTCGGACTCGGTCGGCTCGATCATCAGCGTACCGGGTACCGGGAAGGACATGGTCGGTGCATGGAATCCGAAGTCCATCAGGCGTTTGGCCACGTCTTCCTCGCTGATGCCGGAGCGCTCCTTGAGCGGGCGCAGGTCGATGATGCACTCGTGTGCCACGCGGTCGTTACGGCCCGAATACAGCACCGGGTAATGCGCCCCCAGTTTCTTCGCCAGATAGTTGGCGTTGAGAATGGCGTACTCGGTCGCCTGACGCAGGCCTTCTCCTCCCATCAGGGCGATATACACCCAGCTGATCGGCAGGATGCTGGCGCTGCCCCAGGGCGCAGCGGATACGGCCCCGTTTTCCGGGTAGGGGCCGTCAATGCCGACCACCGGGTGGTTGGCAACGAAGGGTGCCAGGTGTGCCTTGACGCCGATGGGACCCATGCCGGGACCACCGCCGCCGTGGGGAATACAGAAGGTTTTGTGCAGGTTCATGTGCGACACATCGGCACCGATGTCCGCCGGGCGGGTGATCGCCACCTGAGCGTTGAGGTTGGCGCCATCCATGTAGACCTGACCACCATTGGCGTGAATGATGTCACAGATATCGCGGACACCTTCCTCGTATACCCCGTGCGTGGAGGGGTAGGTGATCATCAGGCAGGACAGGTCTTCGGCGTGGGTCTCGGCCTTGCTGCGCAGATCGTTGATATCCACGTTGCCCTTATCGTCGCAGTTGACCAGTACCACTTTCATGTCCGCCAGCGCGGCCGAGGCCGGGTTGGTGCCATGAGCGGAGGTAGGGATGAGGCAGATATTGCGATGGCCCTGACCCTGTGACTGGTGGTAGTTGCGAATCGCCAGCAGGCCCGCATATTCCCCCTGAGCGCCGGAGTTGGGCTGCATGCAGATGGCATCGAAGCCGGTGACGGCCTTGAGCATGGTTTCCAGCGAATCGATCAGTGTTTTGTAGCCCTGTGCCTGCTCCACCGGCACGAAGGGGTGCAGGGCGCCGAACTCGGGCCAGGTGACCGGGATCATCTCGGCGGTGGCGTTGAGCTTCATAGTGCAGGAACCCAGCGCGATCATGCTGTGGGCCAGCGATAGGTCCTTGTTCTCCAGCCGCTTGAGGTAGCGCAGCATTTCGGTTTCGCTGTGGTACTCGTTGAATATCGGATGGGTCAGGAAGGCTGAGGTGCGTTCCAGTCCGGCAGGAATACTATCGGAGCCGTTGCTCACCAGTTCTGCATCCAGTGCGCCGATATTTAGGCCATGATCAGCGCCCAGCAGAGCGATCCACAGGGCCTCAATTTCATTGCGGTCCGTGCGTTCATCCAGACTGATACACAGTCGATCATCCCCCAGTTTTCGCAGGTTGAAGCCTGCAGCCTGAGCGGACTCATACAGTGCATCGCGCTGGTCGCCGGCTTCAACACTGAGGGTGTCGAACCAGCTGTCATGTACTAGCTTCAGACCTTTTTGCTGCAGGCCTGTTGCAAGCAGGTCGGTCAGACGGTGGATGCGACCGGCAATAGTCTTCAGCCCTTCAGGGCCGTGATAGATGGCGTAAAAGGCGGCCATGTTTGCCAGCAGTACCTGAGCGGTACAGATGTTGGAAGTCGCCTTTTCACGGCGGATGTGCTGCTCGCGGGTCTGCATCGCCATACGCAACGCCGGCTTGCCGCGGGTGTCCACCGACACACCGATGATGCGGCCGGGCACCGAGCGCTTGTACTCGTCACGGGTGGCAAAGAAGGCGGCGTGTGGGCCACCGTAACCCATGGGAACACCGAAGCGCTGGGCAGAGCCGAACACCACATCGGCACCCATTTCGCCCGGCGATTTCAGCAGTACCAGGCTGAGCAGATCGGCGGCGGCGCAGACCAGTGCCTTCTGTGCGTGGGCCTTTTCTATTAGTGCCGAGAAATCGCGCACCACACCGCTGGTGCCGGGGTACTGAACCACTGCGCCAAAGGCTTCATGCTGATCCAGCAGGGCCTCCACATCACCGACGATAACCTCATAGCCCAGCGGCTCGGCACGGGTCTGAATCACGCTGATGGTCTGAGGGTGCAGTTCTTCATCGACTAGAAATACATTGGCGCGCTTGGCCTTGCTCATGCGCTTGCACAGGGTCATCGCTTCGGCGGCGGCAGTGGCTTCATCCAGCAGGGAGGCGTTGGCCAGATCCAGTCCGGTCAGATCCAGTACCATCTGCTGGTAGTTCAGAATCGCTTCCAGACGGCCCTGCGACACTTCTGGCTGATAGGGGGTGTAGGCGGTATACCAGCCCGGATTTTCCAGCACGTTGCGTAGAATGACATTGGGCGTGAGTGTGTCGTGGTAACCCATACCGATCAGCGAGCGCTTGATTTGGTTCTGGCCTGCAATCGCTTTCAACTCAGCCAGTACCTGAGCTTCGGTCTTCGGTGTATCCAGTGCAATCGGCTGCTTGACGCGAATGCTCCCGGGCACGGTTTCATCGATCAGTGCCGCAAGGCTGTCAACGCCCAGCTCTGCCAGCATGGCGGCGGCTTCGTCTGCTGAAGGGCCGATATGACGGCCGATAAAGGCATCCCGCTGTTCAAGGGCATGCAGCGGGCGCAAAGACAGTTCACTCATGGCAGATCGATCCCGAATTGTTCATCAAATGGGCGCTATTCTAGCAGGGAAGAGGGGAGCGGCGCAGCAGAACTCTGGTCGTAAGAGAGGCAGGGCACAGGTCGTGTTATCAGCGGAAGGTTATTCACAAGCATGAAAAAAGCCGGCGTTGCCGGCTTTGAAGGGGAGGTGCGATGCTTAGAATTGAACGTTTATACCGATATAGGCTGAACGCCCCATACCCGGTACTGCGATGCCCCAGGGGATACCATTGATTGACATGGTACGCCCCTGACCGGTGTATGCACCGCCGGTTGGGAGCGCATAGCTGCGATCAAACAGGTTTTCGACGCCAAGGTCGAGCCGCACCTGATTCCAGCTGTGGCTGGAGCGCAGGTTGAGCAGGCTGTAACCGGAGGTGTCAATCTCATTGCGTACATCTGAACCGTCTTTCTTGGAGTCCACAACAACCCATTCCACTGCGTTGTCCCAGCCAGCTTTTTGGTGAGTCAAGGTGAAGCGGCCGTTCAAAGGCATGACGTTATACAGTGCATCGCCGGTATCGCGGTTTTCGCCGTTGGTATAGTTGATGACGCCCTTGAAGCCCCATTGACCCCATGCATTACTGCCTAGCGGTACCTGTGCAGACAGGTCGATACCGTAGAGTCTGGCCGACTGATTCGCGTACTGGAGTACGTTGAACTGATCATCACCCCAGGCCGGCAGGGCAACAGCATCAATATAGTTATCGACGTGGGTGTAGAAGGGGGTTGCCGTTACATTCCAGCTGCGATCAGCTGCGTGCCAGTCAAAGGTGGTCGACAGGGTATAGGCTGTTTCCGGTTCGAGGTTTACATCACCCACATAACCGTTGCCGTCACCGACAAAGTTGTTCATGGTGGCGGCCATGGCCCAGCTGGACCAGGTGTAGCGCTCGTACAGGTTGGGAGAGCGTACCTTGCGCGCCAGTCCCATTTCGATATCCAGCTGGTCGCTGTATTGGTAGCGAGCGAGCGCCGTCACATCGATATTGTCATCGGTTTGTGAGCGATCCTGTGCATTGAAGGCCGCGGATTCAGCCCCCTGATTTGCCATCATGCTGTAGCCATGCACTTCGTCTGCGTCCATGCGAACACGCTCATAGCGAACACCCATCAGAGTGGTCCAGCGCGCATCATGCTTAGACTCAAGCTCTGCAAAAAGGGCTGCACGGTCACGTTGACCATTGTTGATGTTAAGGAAAGTGTCAGGGCCCATGCCACCACCGGAGGCTGTCCAGTAGTCGTCGAGGCGATAGCGCTGCAGTTCAGTACCAACGCGCAGCAGACGGTCTGAATTTAGATTGATATCGGCTTTCAGGCCCAGGCCGGTGTTTTCACTTTCAGAGTACATCGGCATCCCTGCGGCACATGTATTCATCATGCCATCGACCATAAAGCCAATTGGGCTGCAAGGTACGCCAACTGTTGGGTCGGGCGTGTTGGAGAGAGCGCCGTACCAAAAACGTTTATCCGCACCAAAATCCATAAAGTGATCAACGGTTTCATGGTATGCGGCTGCTTCCATGACCCCCCAGTTGAAATTACGCGTCCATGTAAGGTTCGCAAGCTTTTGGGTGTTTTCCAACAGATCCATGCGCTGATTGGGATACAGCTGCTCTGGCATGTCCTGGTAGCTGAACCGGGACTCGAACACATTGTCCCCGGCCTTGAAGGCAAGCCCCAATGCGTGGTTCTGCGTTTCGTAAGCGGTCGAGCCAACTTCATCAAGGCTCAATGTATGATCCAGGGTGCCGGTTTCGACAAAATCCTTGAAGTCGGCACCTGCGGTATAATTGTCAGCCTTGCTCCACGAGCCACTGTAGTTGATGCTCAGGTCCTCAGTTGCATGAGTGGCACTGAGATGACCACCAACGGCGTCATTGTTGCTGCGATAAAAGGCGCCAACCTCTCCTTTGGTAATACTGTCATTGCCGGCGTGAGCAAACTCAGGCTCAGGTTTCTCGACAATGATGGTACCTCCAATGCTGTCACCACCCACACTGACAGGTGAGATGCCGGCATAGACTTTCATCAATCCAATGTTGCTCGGCTCAACGTATGACAGGGGCGGATTCATGTGGTTGGGGCAGGCCGCAATCAAGTCCATGCCATCCACCTTGATGCGTAGACGGTCGTCTGCAAGTCCACGAATCGAGGGCAAACTGGAAACACCACCGGCGCCGTTCAGGCTGACGCCAGGCATATCTCTGAGCAGGCTGGCACTATCATTGGTTGCGGCTCGAAGCATGTCAATCACCGCAGGAGACTGCTGTACAGAATGGTCCAGTACCTCTGGCGCGGGTTTGGTTACGATGAGCACTGACTCTGCTTGCCCAGGCTCTGCGCAAGCAGCATGAGAAAGTGAAGCACAGGCAATCGCAGTCAGCAGTTGACGTTGTTTGAACCGGGAGGCTGTGAAGGTGTTACTCATGATGTCTCCTGTGTATTCCCTGATGTGGGTCATGCCACAAGTTTCACCTTGTGGTGCGGCATGAGAGATGTCCATAAGGGCGAAAAATTGGAGCTATTCTAAGGGAATGCGACATACCTGACTTGAGACATAATGTCGCAGGAGCACCGGAGTCGGCATGATGATTATGTGGGCCATCACCGTAAAACCGGTGAAAACAGAATAGTGGGGATCTCGCGAAATAGTGGTGATGGATGATCGCATCACTTACACGGCGCTTTCTGCGCGATATATTTGTCAGGTGCCATGCGTAAGATCGATCAATGAGATTATTCTTATACAAACAGGTGTTCAACTGTATTAGAATAACTACATATTTTATTCAGGACTGCCCCCACTCAAGGAGTTTCTATGCACATTAGTCTGTTCGGCTCGATCAAAAACCTGCTTCGCATGCTTGTGGCGCTTTTTCTTCTGGTGGTTGTGGCCCTGACCGGCTTTGCCATGTATGGCCTCAAATACGAAGCGTTTCAGTTTGATGATAACTTCGACCGTCGCATGGTGCCGCTGTATCAGGTGGAGCGCATTGGCGGTTTGATGGGGGATATTCGTGCGCAGCTGCTGTTGAGTATTCAGCACCAGCCTGGGACTGAATTCGTCAAGGCCCACAACCATCCTACCAGTCTGCATACCAATCTGGTTCGTGACTACGAGCAGCAGGTTCGAACCCTGTGGCAGGCGTTTATGTCAGTCCACCACGGCGAAGAAGCAGCACAGTTGGCTCGCGCCTTTGAACAGGAGTTCGAGAAATTTTTTGAAAAAGGCGTGAGTCCGACTTTGGACCTGATTGAAAAGGGTAATTATGTGGGAGCCAACTGGCAGATTCTGCAACAGGTCAATCCACTCTTTGCCGCGGCTGACAAGGCGCGTGCCGACTTGAGTGACCGCAAGTTGAAGGGGGCGCAGGAAGCACGCGCTGAAATGAGTGCAACTGCCGGGTTGTTGAATATTCAATTACTGTCCGTCGGCGTTATTGGGCTGTTGTTGGCGTTTGGTTTTGCCCTCTTTGTTACGCGCCGTATCAACCGCGGCATGGATAATCTGGGCAGTATTGCCGACAACATGGCGGCCGGGGACTTCAGAGACCAGACATTGCCGTTTGCTTCGAATGAAGATGAGGTGGGGCGTATCACCCAGCGCTTCATCCAGACCCGCAACAGCCTTGCCCAATTGTCACGTGAAATTGGTCAGGTTGGTGAGTCTCTGAGTGAGCAGGCCGAGCGCGGGGCTGCCATGGCCGAGCAATCGCGCAGTGGCATTCAGGCACAAAAGGCTGAAACCGATCTGGTGGCAACTGCCATGTATGAGATGAACGCCACCGTGCATGACGTGGCCAAGAGTGCGGCAACCGCTGCCGAAAGCGCTACGGCAGCGGATGAGTCGGCTCACCATGGTCAGTCGGTGGTGACCGACAGCGTTGATGGTATGAACCATCTGGCATCCGAGGTTGAATCAGCCGCGCAGGTAATAGCGGAGCTGGCAGAAGATGCTCAGGCGATAGGCAAGGTTGTGGATGTGATTCGGGAGATCGCGGAACAGACCAATCTGTTGGCATTGAACGCAGCCATTGAGGCTGCTCGTGCCGGTGAGCAGGGGCGTGGCTTTGCGGTGGTGGCGGATGAGGTGCGCAGCCTGGCCGGCCGCACCCAAACGTCAACCACTGAAATTCATGACATGATCAGCCACCTGCAGGCGGCTGCGGTCAAGGCGGCCAAAGTGATGCAGCAGGGGCAGCAGCAGGCCAGTGATGGAGTGGAAAAGGCTGCGCGTGCCAATGAAGCGCTGGAGGCGATTATTCAGCAGATCATGCGAATGAATGATATGAATACTCAAATCGCCAGTGCTGCTGAAGAGCAGAGCTCAGTCGCCGATGAGATGAACCAGAACCTCACTCGCATCAATATGGCTGCGGATGAAACATCTACAGCGGCTGACAGTGTAGCGGCGACCAGTCAGGAGATTGCGGCGCTTGCCATGCAGTTGAAAAAGGCTGTCAGCAAGTTCCGGCACTAAGCCTGCATTAATCCAGTCGGTGCCAGCGATTCTTGCCCAGTGCCTTGGCACGGTACATGGCATCGTCGGCACGGGTCAGCAGGGCATCCGCGCTGCTGCCATCCTGTGGATAAAGTGCAATGCCGATTGAGGCGGACACCTGCAACTGCAGTTGGCCGCGCTTGACCGGACGGCTGAGGCATTCCAGCAGCTTTTCTGCCACCTGCTCTGACGCTTCCGTTGTGGTGACGGTTTCCAGCATTACTACAAACTCATCTCCACCAATGCGTGCGCAGGTGTCGGTACCGCGAAGCTGCTCGGTAATGCGGCCGGACAACACCGACAGCAGGTCATCACCGGCATCGTGTCCATGCAGGTCGTTGATCTGCTTGAAACCGTCAAGATCGATGAACATAAGCGCAAACTGATTGCCTTCGCGATGTGCGCGACGCAGGTTGCGTCCCAGGTGCTCGTTGAGCAGGCTGCGGTTGGGCAGTCCTGTCAGCGGGTCGTGCATCGCCAGAAATCGGATACGTTCGATGCGCTTGTGTCGCTCCATTGCGATCGCGGCCAAATGGGCCATGCGCTGCAGCAGCTGACGCTGAGTGTCGTCCGGCACCGCCGGGTTGTGTGGATAACAGGCGAACACCCCGATCACTTCATCATAGGCCGCTATGATCGGCTGGGCCCAGCAGGCAGCGATGCCGTAGCGTTGTGCCTGGTCACGCCAATGGTTCCAGTTGTTGTCCTGATGGATATCCGGGCAGATTGTGAGCCCACGGCTGAGGTACGCCTGTGCACAGGTGGTGCCTTCTGCCGTCAAGCCCAGTCCCTCACGGCGCTGCAGGAAATGTCCGGGCAGGTTCGGAGCGCTTTTGATATGCAGGCGTCGACCGCTTTCGTCAGGCAGGAGTATTGCCGCGCTGGCGCCCGGCACAAGGCTTTCAACAGTATTGCACAGCTGCAGCAAGACCTCTTCCAGCGAATCACCGGTGGCGATCAGCTCCAGCACACTGCGTTCCAGCCGTAATATGCGTTCGCTGGCGCGCAGGTGTTGCTCGCGTTTGACGGCATTGGTGATGTCGAGGCACTGCACCAGCGTCAGGTTACTGTGGCTGAGCGGTTTGATCAGGATCGATTGGTACAGAGGCGTCTGTTCACCCCCGGGTCCGCGTCGCCAAAGCGGAAGCAGTCGTTTGTGTAACTGATGTGACAGAATGCGGCCCATGCGCAGCCGGCATCCGCTTTCAATGGCGTCCAGTAAAGCGAGGGGCAGTTGTGCGGAAAACAGACTTTCAATGGTGTGACCAACAATCTGCTGTTCGGTCAAACCTGTGTGGCGGCTGAACCAGCGATTGCAAAAAATGATGCGGCACTCATCGTCCAGCAGCAAGACACCGCCATCGAGGCTGTGCAGCAGTTCGGTGCAGTCGAGATTTTCGAGGCTATCGGACAGGCAGGCACTCTGGAGTTCAGTCTGGTGCATATGCGATTCCTGCTTACAACAACTCAGCAAGGTAGCTGCGAAGGGCGGTAATAAACGTATCAGCCGAGCGCAGGTCAATAATGAAGGCTAAATAGCCGCGCAGTGCACTGTGTCGCAGACTGAAATCGATTTGAACCAGCATTACCAGCGTGTTTTCGTTGTCTGAGTCGTACAGGCTCAGGGTGCTGGGCAGGTCGGCTGCACTGACGCTGAACGCTTTGGGAATATCGGTCTGAACCTGCTGCTTCAACTGATTGGCCAACGTGGCCAGGCAATTGTTGAGCAGGATGTTGCCCAGCTCCGCCAGGGTCTCCTGTTCCAGCTCGGTGATCTCATTGGCACTGAGTTCTTCACCGATCATGGCGTTTACCAGCTCCAGGCTTCGGGCTTCCGGGAACAGCAGCGCGGCACGGCCATTGATAAAACCTTCAAAATCCTGCAACACACCGGCCAAAAATGAGGGCAAGTCCTTGCGGAAGGCCGCCTGAGCTTCGGGCACAGAGATGAACTCTACACGCGGGACCGACAACAGGACTTCGTCATTGACCAGCTGTGACAGGGCGTTAGCGGCACGGCCAACCCCCAGGTTCATCAGCTCTACAATCAGGTCGTGCTCATCGGCGCTGAACAGGTCCATTCACGCCTCCTGACAGACAAAGGCAGCGAGCTGCTCGGCGGTGGTGGGCTTGGGCAGGAACGCCATGCCCATGCCGCGGGCGCGCTGGGCCAGCGCGTCCTGTATGTTGGCGGTCACCAGCGCCATCCGCAATTGCGGAAAACGGGCATTGAGCGCCTCGGCCAGTTCGAGGCCATCACGACCGGGCATGTTGAAATCGATCAGGGCGATAT
Source organism: Marinobacterium iners DSM 11526 (assembly GCF_900107855.1). Taxonomy (GTDB): domain Bacteria; phylum Pseudomonadota; class Gammaproteobacteria; order Pseudomonadales; family Balneatricaceae; genus Marinobacterium; species Marinobacterium iners. The sequence goes on from NZ_FNRJ01000004.1 coordinate 136,120, forward strand.
CGGCGGCTTGACTCTGCAGCAGGGACTCGGCTGCATCAGCTGAATCAGCCTCCAGCAAATTCAGTTCCAGGCCCAGAGATTTCAGCTGACGGCTGAGACTGAGACGTGCAATACGACTGTCATCAACCAGCAGCAGGTTGATCGGTTTTGTTGTTGTCATGGTGTCAGCGTGTCGTTGCAGGAATAAAGCGAGAAGTTTAACAAGTGAAGCAATTTTAGTCAGCTGATTTACGGAATTACCCTTAAATCAGCTGACGTTGATACAGATATTAAAATGTATAGGAAACGGCAAGAGAGCCGAAATTATGGTTGCCCTGCTGAGTTTCAAACTGACGTGTGCGGTAGATGCGGGCGTAAGACAGCTTCCACTGTTGCCACGTGGCCGCAATGCCAAAGGCGACATCGCCGACCAGTGGTTCCTTGTCGACACTGTGACTGCTGCGCCAGGTGTTACCATCAAGAAAAATGTCCCGCAGTACCCAACGGCCGTCAACAGACACAAAGCCGTGAATGCCCCAGTGATGTCGAAAGCGAGGATCGCCCCGTCCCGGAACGCTGTTGTCGCCCCCCGGGCGCAGCGCCGAGGTGCCAAAGTCATGTGGCAGGTGCTTGCCGATACGATACTCAGCCCCGGTATTCAGATAGGTTGCGACGTTGCCGAGGCTGCCACCGGCATGCAGCAGGACTTCATGCTCCCAGCCTTTGCCCAGTGACTGACGCAGCCAACGGTTCTTGTGTTCATACACCAGCTGCAGCCCCGGTTCATTGCGCAACTGGTTATGCCAGCCGTTAAAATTGTCGATACCGCGAAGGTCGTGGATGAAGTCCTGTGACTCCTGTGCCAGTGCGGCAGGGCCAACCATACCAAGATTCACCTCAAAGGAGTTCATCTGTTTTCGGGTTTGGGTATGGTAGCCAAAGCCCATGTACAACCAGCCTGCATAGGGGCGGTCGGTCGGGTCGATGCTGGTACGCTCGCGATCCTCCGGCGTATACATTAGTTGCCCCAAGGTGAAGATCAGGCGGCGGCTCACGTCTTCGCCAAGACGAACAGGCTCGGGGTCAAGCGGTGCCAGCAGGCGGTTGGCATCACGCATCCAGCCGGGCAGGTCTGGGTCATCGATAAAGTTGTCGATTTCCGGAGATACAAACGATAGCCGCACACCGTTGGTGTATTGCTGGTCAGTATCGCTGAACAGGTCGTTTTCAAAATAGAAATTGGCTGTCCAGCTTTGATCCGGGTTGAGCGAGGGCGATTCCGCTGGCGGTTGTTCGGCTGCGGTTACCGCCGAAGCCAGGCAGCCGAGGCTCAGAAGACAGAGGACTTGTTTCACTTTCGACGCCACTGACCGTTACCATCCTGAATATACTCTCCGGCTGGGGTCATTTCCTGCAGGCGCTGGCCGGTACGCAGCTCCATTACGTCCAGTGAAACCCCAGCCTTGCTGGCTTTTTGTTGATACAGCGCGCGGCGTTTGTTGTTGATTTCATTCACCATCGCCTTTACATCGGCACTGGGGCTGGAGGTCACGATGCCGAGGTAGCCGGTGGCTCTTTCACCTACAACGCCGCTGGATTTGGCTTCGTCCAGTGACAGGGCAAAGGCGGGCATGCTCAGGCTTACAGCCAACAGGCCTGTGGTCAGAATTTTACTCAATGTGCGCAACATGGTTCGCCCCTCAGAAAAGTTCGCTGTTTTCATCCAGCATGGAGTCAATTTCCTTGTCGACCTTGACCAGAATCTCATGCTTGATCTTGACGTTGAGATTGATGGTGATCGGCTCGGACGGCGCGGCCACTTGCACGGTAGGGGTGCAGCCGGCTGCGACAAGCAGACCAAGCGCGCAGAGCGTGGCGGGCAGCAGTTGTCGGCTGGGCATAATAGGTTCCTTTTCTTGCTGGGCTGTATGCGGTCTGACACAGAATCGCATCAATGGTTTCCATTGAGCAGCAGCTTAGCTGAAAGCAGCCTTAACGGGAACGGGCTAGCGGCGGAAACGACGGTCGATGGAGTCGGTGACACGGCCTGTGAGCTGAAGCGTGCGTAACAGGTCAAGCAGGTTCTCCTCTATATTCAGGTTAAGATCGACCGGTCGGCCCTGCTGCCAGCCAGGATTGTGTCCCTTAAGCCGGGCTCTCATATCGGCATCACCGTTGGGCTGGTAGTCCAGCTTAAGGTCCAACAGTTCAAAGCGCAGGTCTGTCAGGGCTCCCAGTGCCAGTTGAATACCGGGGTTCTGTTGTCCCATCAGCGCGACTTCAGGAGAGGGTTGATAGCGGATCACGCCACCTTCTGCGCCGCTGAGCAGGTGGCCGTTTTGGATGCTGACCTTATTGCCGTTGATACGGATGGGCAGCTCTCCACCCAGCACACCGCTGCCATAAAGGCCCTCCTGGGGGTACAGCTCCAGAATCCGGCTCAGGTCAAAGGCCGAGACGGCCAGGCGAGTGTCGAGTTCAGGCTTGAGCGGATCAAACCCCAGCGCCGGTACTGCGATGATGCCATCCAAGGCTGACAGGCTGAAAGGGGTCAACTGCAGCCAGTATTGGCTGTTGCCATAGCCGGTCAGGATGTAGTCGAGGTCAGGGCCATGGACCCTAAGGCCCGTATCGGTATGGTCGATACTGAAGTTGCCGCGTGCGCTGAAACGTCCACTTGGCGCAAGCTCGATCTGGCTATCCAGATTCAGGCTGTGGATATGAGTGTTGTCCAGGCTGAGATTGACTCTGGTCAGTGCTGGCCGCAGCTCCAGTTGCCAATCACCTTTACTCAAACGGAGTTCACCCCCGGCCTGAAGTTGCCCCTGGTGAATATCAGGCCAAGTTGTCTGCTGAGGCAGTAAACGTTGTAATGCCGGTAACAGTGCAGCAAGTTGAACAGGTTGCAGGTTCAGGCTGGCTTGGCCATTGAGGTTGGCATCCAGTATCAGTTCGGTGTCCAGCTGCAACGGAGGTTCCTGTGTGCGCAGGCCGACCACACCATTTATTTGCATAAGGTGTGGCTGCAGTTGCAGGTCGGCACTCAAATTGATCGGCGGCAATTCTGGAATATCCGGCTGCTGGAGTACCAGCCGGGTAGAGGGTTTCAATTGCAGGCGAATTGAGCCATCAAGGAATTGCAGGCCGGCTTGCAGGTTCAGATTGCTGCCGGGCATGGAATTTTGGCCGGGCAACCTGAGCTGAGCGGCAATGTCGTGCCGACTGTCGAGATGCAGCATTGTTTGCGCGTCAGGTGTCAGCTGGACCGGCAATTCCAGCTGACTGTTAAGCTTCAGCACGCCACTGAGTCGGCGCACCTCTTGTGGCAGTGAAATCTGCAATGACTCAAGGGCAGGGAGCAGGTGCTGGAGATGAACCGTAGTATCGGCTTCAAAACGCCAGTTTTGTGCGTCAGGGGACAGCTGTAGTTGGCTCTGCAGTAATGGTTGCTGGGTGTTGCTCACACTCAGCTGCAGCTTATAGTCGGGATCAAAGTTGAGATCAAGATAACCAAGCGGTTGCTGATCCAGTTGGATCTGCATTCGGCTCTGCAGTAGCTGTGGCTCCAGATCCACATTGCCAAGCAGGGTCAGGGGTGGTTGCTCCGGCGCAGTGTAGTTTAGCTCCAGTTGGGCAATCACCAGTCGTCTCGAAGGGGCGTAACTGAACAGCTGCCGCGGATGAAAACGGGTCAGATCGATCGGGTCGGGTTGTAGTTGAAGTTGTTCAGCACGGCCTTTGAGCGAATGATCCGCAACGATATCGAGACGAGCCTGTTGCACGCGCAGCTCTGCCAGCTGTCCCTGCAACAGGTTGATCGGGTCGAAATGCAGCTCAACATGATCGGCGCTGAGTGTTACACGCCGGCCATCGCCGGTTTGACTGACACTTAGGTGATCAATATGAAGCTTTTCCCATGAGGGGTGGCGCATATTGAATGCGGGTGCAACGAAGCCCTGTTCAGTCAGCCAGCGCTCGATCAGATACTGGGCACTCCACGGCAGGGACAGCCACACAAGGCCTGCCAGCAACAGTGGCAGCAGAAACAGCAGGCCCAGCCACTTCTTCATGGCAGCTTGCGGACTACGTTAAGGCCGTCGCGCACGGTCAAAAACACGTTTTCCACCTCGGGATCGGCGGCGATGAAGCGGTTGGTTTCAACCAGAATGTCGTCAATCTCGGATTCGGGCTGTACCACCTTACCTGACCAAAGTACGTTGTCGAGGATAATCAGCCCACCGGGACGGGTCATCTGTTTAACGCGCTGATAGTAGTTGAGGTAGTTACGCTTGTCGGCATCGATGAAGGTGAAATCCAGCTCCAGATCCAGTGTTTCCAGCGTATCCAGCGCACGGCCGAAAATTACCTCGATCTTGTGACCGTGCTCGCTGCGATCGAAAAAGCCCTTGGCAAATTCGATAGCACGAGGGTTGGTTTCACAGCAGATCAGCTTTCCATCGGCTGGCATGCCTTCTGCGATTGATAGGGCGGAGTAGCCGGTGAACATGCCGATCTCCAGTGCCTGCCTTGGCTGTGCCAGGGCACTGAGCATTTTCAACGTGCGGCCTACCAGGCGGCCCGACAGTTTTTGCGGCCAGCCCATGCTGAGGTTGGTCTGGTCGATCAGCTCCTGCAGCAGTGGCGGCTCTGAGCGAGTGTTAACAAAGGCATAGTCTTCAATGGTTTCATCAACCAGAAAGTCGGGCATGGTGGTGTACCTGAATCACAAACGGCAAAGTGCAATTCTAGCATTACCCCGCAGCAATTTTCCCGGTCAGGGATATTGATACCGAAATGCGGCCTGATCTTTTACAATCTGCGCTGATTTGAAGGAGAGTTCTGATGTACGAAGCTTTGTATCTGTTTCTGGCGACGGGCCTGGTGTCCATGTCGGCGGCACTGAGTGCCGGAGCACTGAACAAGTTGCCGGAAGAGAAGCGCCCGGCGTTCATGCAGACCCGCAACGGTGCGGTGACCGTGGTGATGGCCGGCAACCTGGGAGCGCTGACACTGATCGGCGCGCTGGCTTATGGTATTCGGCATCTTGACTGGTGGATTCCCGTCAGTTGCCTGTTCATCACCTTTCCGGTGGTGCATCTGGTGCTGGTTCAACGCCTGCTGGGTGACCTCAAGGCGTTGTTGCTGATGCTGCCGCTGGTGTTGGCGTCCATTGTGGCCCTTTGGTACTTCTGGTAACGCCATGATTTCCGTTGTGGGGTATGGCTCGCTGCTGTCGGAGCAGTCCGCGCGCGAAACTGTTCCGAATCTAAGCAATTACCGTTTGGTGCGAGTGCCAGGCTATCGCCGCGTGTTTGATAAGGTAGGCATCGTGTTCATCAGTCGGCATGGTATGCCGCCGGACAGTTTGGAGCTGGCCTCATGCTCCACCGAAGCGGCAGACGGTATCGATATCATTGCCGCTCAGTTCGAGTGCAGCGAGTCTGACTTTTTGGAACTGTACGAACGCGAGCATCGTTATCGCTGGATCGAGGTGAAAACGTGTCATCTGGACACGGGTGAGCCTTCTCGAGGACGCATGTGCACAGGCTATTCGGATACGGATTACCGCCTCAACAAATGTGTCACTGAGGCGGAATATCAGCGCCGGGTCGGGCAGTATTACGCGGGTCCGCTCTGGCGACGCGATATTCTGCCCAACCCGCGCTATCTGGCTTTCTGTCTGCAGTCTGCGGCCACTCAGGGCGAGTCGGTGCTGCAGAATTTTCTTGATACCAGTTTCACCGCTGACGGACGCTCTGTGCGTCAATATCTGGCGGATAACCCCGGCCTGATTCCGGCCGAGGTGGTTGAGTACAGCTACCGCTGATCAGCTCAGCAGCGGTTCCAGCCAGCGTGCGATGCGCAGCAGGTCGTCATCGCTGTGCGGTTGCCCGATCAGTTGAATCCCCAGCGGCAGGTTGTCGGCATCCGTCAGCCCCGGCAGTGTTACCACCGGCAGCCCCATCGCCTGCCATGGGCGGCTCATATGGGGAGCGCCGGTGCGTTCGTGTCCTTCGGGCGCCACGCCCGGTGCGGCCGGTGCGAGCATGGCATCTACATCCGGGTAGCGTTGAGCCAGCGTGTCACGGATATCCGCCACTGCTTGCAGGGATGCCAGATAATCGGCGCGCGGGGTCGCCAGGCCCGTTGAAATCAGATCCTGCAGCGCCGGACTCAGAAGGTCAGGCTGGCCTGATTCAAGTGCCAGGTTGCGAGCCGCCTCATACGCCATTATCAGGCCATGATGCTGTACCAGCTCACCTAGCCAGTCACTGTTGTCGGGCTCTATTACGTCAACCCCTTGAGTGCGCAGAGTGGTAGCGGCCCGCTCGATGGCGTCTGCCATGTCCGGCTCGACCTCACCGGCGGCATCGCCCCGACACAGAAGGATGCGTTTGGGCTGCAGGGCGTCGGCTGTGGTCATCGGCTCTGGCTGGCGCAGCAGAATGGCGCGCAGCAGTTCGATATCTTCAACCTGGCGGCTGAACAGGCCGAGCGAGTCCAGTGATTGTCCCAGTGGCTGGATGCCACGCAGCGAAAACTCCCCGCGAGTACCCACATAACCCACCGTACCGCAGTAGGCGGCGGGCCGGATCACGGATGCAGCAGTCTGTGAGCCCAGTGCCGCTGGCACCATTCCATCGGCGACAGCCGCCGCCGAACCACTGGAAGAGCCGCCTGGCGTTCGTTTCAGATCGCGTGGGTTAGCGGTCTTGCCGGGCTTGAAATAGGCGAATTCGGTTGTGACCGTCTTGCCGATAATAATGCCGCCGGCCTGGCGCAGAAGTGCAACACAGCTGGCATCGTCAACCGGCTGGCGGCCCTTGTGGATGGGGGACCCCATCTCGGTCGGCATACTGGCGGTATCGATGATGTCCTTGATACCGATGGGCAGCCCTTTCAGCAGGCTGGCTTCATAAAACGACTGGTTGTTGCGGTAATTTTCCAGGCAGGTTTTGGCGTCAAGGCGGTGTTGCCAGGCACCGACCTCAGGCTCGCGGGCCTCGATTTGGGCAAGGCAGGCTTCCAGCAGTTCCAGTGCGGTACAGTGACCTTCCTCGATAAGGGTAAGGGCCTTTCGCAGGCTCATGGGGGTTGCCAACTTGTTACTGTTCATCTGCGCCACTCCACGGGGTCAATACGGCGGGGAAAGAGTCGGGGCATCAGTTTGGCGCCATACGGGGCAGGGGTAAAGCACCATTAATCAATCCGTTACAAATTGTTACAGGTTTTTACACCACATGTATCACGCATGGTTGCCTGTAAACGTAATCAGCATTACTCTTTTCGTCTGCTGCATGCGACTCCGACCAAAGTAGCAACATAACAATAATGAGTGTGCCCCGATGAGTCTCTACCAGAGTATTGAAAAAACTTTCTTCCACAGCCTGACCCGCAAAATCTGCGGCAATGTGCTTTTCCTTGTGTTCCCCAGCCTGATTTTGATCGGCCTTGGCTACTGGCTGCATTTATCCCTGCGGGATCTGCAGGTGGTGTTGGTCGATACACCCGCGGCAGAAGAACAGGTGGCGCAGCTGGCGCACACCACCGGTATGATCGCGGGTGCCATGTTGGTGTTCACCCTGGTGATAGCCGCTTTCGCGCTGTTTTTCATGCGTCATCTTTTTCTGCGACCGATTCACAGCATGACGCGGGTCCTGCGGGCGGTGAAAGACAAGGATGGCGACATCTCTGCAACCCTGCCGGTACAGACTCAGGATGAGATCGCACGCATGGCGGTAAGCTACAATGACTTCTCGGCCAGCCTGAAGCAGATGATTGCCGATACTCGTCAGCGCAGTGTGAGGGTGTCGCTCAGTGCCAGTCAGCTGCAAAAGGTGGTACTGGCGGCAAAGGGGTCGGCCGAAGAGCAGGTGTCGAAGGCGCAGGCCGTGTTTCAGGCCAGTCAGGAGTCCACCACGGCGATCGAGGGAATCGCTGCACACACTCAAAGCATTTCCGAGCGCAACAGCCACAACCTGGCTGAGGTGAAGGATTCCAGTGCAGAGCTCATGCGGGTCAGTGAGCAGGTAGCAACCATCGAAACTCAGGTAAAGGAGTTTCAACAGGTGGTGGGGCAGCTGGCGGAAAATTCCGCCAGTATCATCAGTATCCTTTCTCTGGTGCAAGGGTTCTCTGAGCAGACCAACCTGCTGGCGCTGAATGCGTCCATTGAAGCGGCGCGTGCCGGTGAAGCCGGGCGGGGGTTTGCCGTGGTCGCGGATGAAGTGCGTACGCTGTCCCAGAAAGTGAACACCGCCACCGGCGAAATCGACAGCAAGATCAACGCAATGGTGTCGCTGGTGGAAAGTACCCGCAGCGGGGCTGAAGTGATTATGCAGAACGTGTCGGATACAGATGGCTTCATTTCTCAGACCAGTCGTCGCTTCAGCACCATGGTGAGTGATTTTGAAGCACTGAACAGCCAGTTGGGCGAGATCAGTGCCGCCATTGAAGAGCTCTCCTACACCAACCGACACAGTCATGAACAGGTGTCCGATATAACCCGGTTGGCTGACAGCATTCGGCAGGAAATGGAAGTGTCGAGCCAGCACTCGCAGGAGCTGGATGGTGCAACCGAAGAGATGCAGGAGCTGCTGTCGCGCTTCACGATCGGTTATGGCGGTTTTGAGCAGATCATCACCACAACCCGGGAATGGGCGCGTATGGTGGAGGCCGAGCTGGAGAACCTGGCGGATCAGGGGCTGGACCTGTTCGATACCAATTATGTTCGTACCAACAAGGACCAGTTGCCGGAGAAGTATGATACTCGCTACACGGATGCCTACGAAGCCAGGCTACGGCCACTGTTTGACCGCTGTATTACCGAAAACGACGCTTTCCTGGTGGCTGCTGGATTTGATTTGAATGGTTACTGTCCGGCGAACAATACGCGCGTATCCAAGCCGCTTACGGGTGATTTTGAAGTGGATAACGCTCAAAGTCGTCACCGCCGCATTTTTGCCGGAACGCGCGCCGAAATCCGCCGTGCTTCCCACGACTCCCCGTTCCTGCTTCAGACCTTCATCCGTGATACCGGCGAAATTCTTAACTCCTTGTCGGTTCCCCTGTTCGTAAATGGGCGTCGCTGGGGCAGCTTCTGCGTTGCCTTTACACCTGATCACCTGCTCAACGCGACCCGCGACTGACGCTCACAGGGTCATCTGAAGGCGGCATACCGACATCGGGTTGCCGCTTTTTTTTCGTCAAAATCCCAAAACTTAAGGCCATAAAAATCAAAATCAAATATTGATTATTTCGCGTTTCGTCAAAATAAAGTTTTGAATAATCATATGTTATTCAAAATTAAATATTGATGATGGTATCATGAAAATAAATTGATTTTATTTTAACCAGCGGCAACTCTATTCACCCTTGGGCAAAGCAGGTTGCTGAAAAATAACGAAAAAACGCTAAACAACGGCAAAAACTTGCCGATATAAAATAACGTGCTGGTTGTTGATTTTTTGACCATGTACCGGCGATACTTACTCGCAGCTTAATTCGGTAGCTGTTTGAAGAACTGGCCCGGATTTTGCGTGTAATATGGCAACAGAGATGAAATCAGGGTTATTCCCTTCCGCCTGTCCAGCTGGGTTCAGAGCACACAATATGGTGACTGCACATAACATGATCGTTGCACTCGATATCGGCACCTCAAAGGTGGTGTGTCTGGTGGGCGAGTTGACCCCTCAGGGCACCATCGAAATTATCGGTGTTGGTGCTCAGCCTTCGCGAGGGTTGAAACGCGGTGTCGTGGTTAACATCGAATCGACGGTCAGTTCGATCCAGCGCGCGGTTGAAGAGGCAGAACTGATGGCTGGCTGTAAGGTTCACGGCGTGACCGTGGGCATTGCCGGCAGCCATATTAATAGCCTGAACTCTCATGGCATCGTTGCCGTGCGCGATCGTGAAGTATCCGACTACGATCTTGATCGAGTAATTGATGCGGCACGTGCCGTGGCCATTCCGGCAGACCAGAAAATCATCCATATTCTGCCGCAGGAATACCTGATCGATAATCAGGAAGGGATCAAGGAGCCGCTGGGAATGTCTGGCGTCCGACTTGAAGCCAAGGTTCATCTGATTACCGGCGCAATTAACGCGATTCAGAACGTCGAAAAATGTGTCCGCCGCTGCGGTCTTGAAGTGGATGCGGTGGTGCTGCAGCAGCTGGCATCCAGTTACTCCGTACTGACGGATGACGAAAAGGATCTGGGTGTCTGTATTGTTGATATTGGCGGTGGCACCACTGACATTGCCGTATTTACCGGCGGGGCCATCCGTCATACAGCCGTCATTCCAATTGCCGGTGACCAGGTCACCAGCGATATTGCCATGGCGCTGCGCACCCCGACTCAGCATGCCGAGCAGATCAAGATAAAATACGCCTGTGCACTGGCTCAGCTGGCCAGGTCAGACGAGATGATCAAGGTGCCCAGCGTCGGCGACCGCGCACCACGCGATCTGTCACGTCAGGCGCTGGCTGAGGTGGTTGAGCCGCGTTATGAAGAGTTGTTCGCGCTGGTGCAGTCGGAGTTGCGCCGCAGCGGATTTGAGGATTTGGTGGCAGCCGGGATTGTGTTGACCGGCGGAACGGCCAAGATGGAAGGTGCCGTAGAGTTGGCGGAAGAGATTTTTCATATGCCGGTACGGCTGGCTAAACCGCAGGGTATCCGCGGTTTGGAAGCTCAATTGAGCAACCCCATTTATGCCACTGTTATCGGCTTGCTGCACTACGCACGCCAGGATCACGGACCGGTCAGCCCGGTGCCGGAAATTGAAGAATATGAAGACAGCCTGCGGCCACAGTGCAGCGCTGAAGGCAGCCTGATCTCGCGTATGAAGAACTGGCTGCAGGGCAATTTTTAAGTTTGGGCAAACAGCGGTACCCGACGACAGAACGGGGCTGTATCTGGAGGGGATAAATATGTTTGAGCTGGTGGATAGTGTACCTCAGAGTGCGGTAATCAAGGTGGTCGGTGTTGGTGGCGGCGGCGGTAATGCCGTCAACCACATGGTGACCACCGAGCTGGAAGGTGTGGATTTCATCTGTGCCAATACCGATGCGCAGGCACTGAACAGCATGGCGGCCAAAACGGCACTGCATATCGGTGGCGAACTGACCAAGGGGCTGGGCGCCGGTGCCAACCCTGAGGTGGGCCGTCAGGCTGCACTGGAAGACCGTGAGCGTATCGCGGCAACCCTGTCCGGTGCTGATATGGTCTTCATTACGGCTGGCATGGGTGGCGGTACCGGTACCGGTGCCGCTCCGATTGTGGCAGAAGTGGCTCGTGAAATGGGCATTCTGACCGTGGCGGTCGTGACCAAGCCATTTCCGTTTGAAGGTCGTCGTCGCAAGAAGATAGCCGAAGAGGGGATCCGTGAACTGCAGGAACATGTTGATTCACTGATCATCATCCCGAATGAAAAACTGCTGCCGGTACTGGGCAAGAACTGTACTCTGGTCAGTGCCTTCGGTACGGCCAATGATGTGCTCAAGGGCGCAGTGCAGGGGATCGCGGATCTGATCATCCGCCCAGGCATGATCAACGTGGACTTTGCAGACGTGCGTACCGTTATGTCTGAAATGGGCATGGCGATGATGGGTACCGGTGTCGCCCGCGGTGAAAATCGTGCTCGTGAAGCGGCCGAAGCGGCAATTAATAGCCCGCTGCTGGAAGATATCGACCTGAAAGGCGCCAGCGGTATTCTGGTTAACATTACCGCCGGCCTGGATCTTAGCCTGGGCGAATTCTCCGAGGTCGGTGATCTGGTCGAAGAGTATGCCTCTGAAAATGCCACTATTGTGGTAGGAACCGTCATCGATCCTGAGCTGTCTGACGAGCTCAAGGTGACTGTTGTCGCCACGGGTCTGGAACGTGCTCAGGCTGCTGAGTCTCGTGTCGTGAACGGCGATACCAGCGCTCCGCGTGCTCAGTCTCCCCGTACGGTAAAGACGGCTGACTTTAACCAGCTGGAGCTGCCGACAGTATTGCGCAACCGCCAGAGTGAAGAGAAAGCGCGTCCGGTGCAGAATGAGCTGGCTGAAACGCAGATGGATTCAGTGCCGATGAAAAAGACCGGCACTGACGATATGGATTTCCTGGATATCCCGGCGTTTCTGCGCCGTCAGGCTGATTGATTAAGTGATCACCCCCGGGCAGTGCTCGGGTTCCCTCCTGAATTCCCGCCCGGCCTCAAGGCCCGGCGGGTTTTTTGTTAGCTGTCTGGCAGGGATAAAGCTCAGTGCTCTCGCGCAAGACTGCGCCTGAACAGCCCCAGTGTCAGCAGGAAAAACACCAGCCCTATACCGGCGGTAGCCAGGAAAGAGGGCCAGACCACGGCAAGGCCGGCGCCTCGGTAGAGAATCGCCTGGGCAAAGCTGACAAAGTGCGTGGTGGGCGCCAGCAGCATCAACTGCTGGACCGTTTCGGGCATGCTTTCGCGGGGGGTAATGCCGCCACTGAGCAGCTGCAGGGGCAGAATGGTCAGAATCAGCAGCAGGCCGAACTGAGGCATTGAGCGAGCCAAAGTACCAAGGAAAATTCCAATACTGCCAGCGGCAAATAGATGGATGGCGGCTCCGGCCAGGAACAGGGGGATCGAGCCGCTGACCGGGACGCCCAGCGCCCATTGCACCACCAGATACAGCGACAGGCTGGCGGCCAGGAGGACGACGCAGGCGTTAGCGGTCAACTTGGCCAGCATGATCTCGGCGGGGGTAAGCGGCATCACCATCAGGTGCTCGAGGGTGCCGTGTTCACGTTCACGAATCAGAGCGGCTCCGGTCAGGATGATCGACAGCAGCGTAATGTTGTTGATGATCTCCATGACGCTGCCGAACCAGCTGCTTTCAAGATTGGGGTTGAACCAGACACGGGTTTCCAGGCGAATCGGCAGTTCGCTGTTGTCCGGGCGGTCGTTGAGTGTCTGCAGCAGTTCCTGCTGAACGATCTGCTGTATGTAACGGCTGCCGAGAAAAGCCTGGGTCATTCGGGTGGCATCTATGATCAGCTGCAGCTCGGGCTGCTGGCCTGCCCGCAGGTCCGCTTCAAAACGATGGGGAATAAACAGTACGAAGGTGTAGTTGCCCCGGTCCAGCGCGAGATCCACCTGCTGCTCTTCAAGCAGGTCTGGCGCCTTGAACCAGGGAGGGGTAAACAGTGTCTGCAGTCGTGTCGACAGTGGCGATCGATCCTGGTCGACGATGGCAATGGGGGCGTTATGGACCGCCACCGAACTGCTTTTGGCCATCGCGTAAATGCCGCCGCTGAAGGCCCAGATAATCAGCAACAGTAACACCCGGTCATGCCAGAGGCTGCGCAGTTCCTTGATGCCCAGCTGGGCGATATTGGATACCTTCATGTCAGCGCTCCTGCTGCCTGAGCAGGACCAAACTCAACAGCGTCAATACCGGGATGAAGGCGGCCAGCATCAGCAGGTGTGGCCAGAGTTCGGCCAGCCCCAGTGATTTGGTGAAAATACCGCGGCTGATGGTCAGGAACCAGGTAGTTGGATAACCGTTGCCGACCAGGGCAGCGACCCCCTCCAATGATGTGACGGGCTGGGTCAGTCCGGAGAAGTTGATCGCCGGCAGCAGCGTTATGATGGCGGTGCCGGCCAGTGCTGCTACCTGTGTTTTGGTGAAGGCCGAAATGCACAGTCCCAGTCCCGTGGTTGCTGTCACATAGAGCAGTGTCGCCAGTGTTAGCAGCAGAAAGCTGCCTTTTAGCGGTACCTGGAACAGGATGACCGAAATCAGTACAAGACCGATAAAACTGATCATGCTAAGCAGGATATAGGGCAACTGCTTGCCAAGCAGGAACTCCAGCCGTGTTACCGGAGAGGCGTAGAGGTTGGTGATCGAGCCCAGCTCTTTCTCGCGCACGACGCCCAGTGCCATCAGGATCGATGGGATGAAGATCAGTAGAATCGGAATCATCGCCGGAACCATGGCGTTGAGGCTGCGAAAGTCCTGATTGTAGCGGTAGCGGGCCTGGAATCCGGCCGGTTGCAGCGCCGAAATATCCACCCGCAGCTGGGTGGCCAGCTGTATCAGGTATTGCAGGTGCATCCCCTGCAGATAGCCGTGAATGGTCTCGCCGCGGAAGGGCATGGCGCCGTCGATCCATACACCGGCCTCTGGAGATTGTCCCAGCTTCAGCGCACGGCCATATCCGGCCGGAAGAATCAGTGCGACGGCGAGTTTGCCGCTGCGCATGCGTTGTTCCAGTTCGGCTTCCGAAACGGCATCCGCTTGCCGGTTGAAGTAGCGTGAGCCGGCAATGTTGTCGATGTAGGCCCGGCTTTCCGGGGTACGGTCATGATCCAGCACGGCAAATGTCAGGTCTTCCACATCGAACGATAGCCCGTAGCCGAGCACCAGCATCAGAATTACCGAACCTAGCAGTGCGAAAGCCGTGCGTATGGGGTCGCGAAGGATCTCCAGCGTTTCGCGGCGAGAGTAGGCCAGCAGGCGGCGCGGGCTGAACAGACGGTTGGGGGCTGTGGTTGCCGGTTCGGGCCGGGTATCGGCTTCCGGCTTTGTGTCCGGTGGTGTGTCAGTATCCTGTGTCTCAGCCTGAAGGTAATCGATGAACGCTTCTTCCAGCGTCTCCCTACCCTGTCGTCGGATCAGTGCGTCGGGTGTGTCGCAGGCGAGGACCTGACCGGCATGCATCAACGAGATGCGGTCACAGCGGGCGCCCTCGTTCATAAAGTGGGTTGAGATAAAGATGGTGACCCCTTGCTCGCGAGACAGGCGAACCAGTTCGCGCCAGAAGTCGTCACGTGCCCGTGGATCAACGCCGGAGGTGGGTTCGTCCAGTATCAGGATGTCGGGTTCGTGAATGATCGCCACTGCCAGAGAAAGGCGCTGACGGATACCAAGTGGCAGAGCGGTGGCCAGCTGGTCGCGATACTCGGTCAGGCTAAACTGATCCAGCAGCTGGGCGACGCGGGATTCCCTGTGCGCCGGCGGCAGGTGAAACAGGCGCGCATGCAGCAGCAGGTTCTGGATCACGCTCAGCTCTTCATACAGGGAGAACGCCTGCGACATGAAGCCGACGCGGGCGCGGGTCGCCAGATCGCGAGCATTCAAGGGCTGCCCAAACAGTAGCGCCTCGCCTTCACTGGGTTCGAGCAGGCCGGTCAGCATCTTCATGGTCGTGGTTTTGCCGCAGCCGTTTGAGCCGAGGAAGCCGAAGATCTCGCCGCGCCGGATTTTGAAGCTGACATTGTCGACGGCGGTGAAACGGCCGAAACGGCGAGTCAGCCCCTTGGCTTCGATGGCGATGCTCTGGTCATTCAGTTCAAGGGGCGGAATCTGCAAGGGCTGGTGGGTCTTCCCTTCGGACTCGGGGAGCAGGCGGACAAAGGCGGTATCCAGTTCCAGAGCGCCCGTGCGGGCAAGCAGCTGCTGCGGGCTGCCGGTCGCCAGCACTTGGCCGGCGTTCATCGCTACCAGCCAGTCGAACCCCATGGCCTCGTCCATATAGGCGGTGGCGACCAGTACACTCATGCCGGGCCGCTGACGGCGGATGCGCTCGATCAGTTGCCAGAACTGGCGGCGGGACAGCGGGTCCACCCCGGTGGTCGGTTCATCCAGAATCAGCAGGTCGGGGTCATGGATCAGTGCACAGCAGAGCCCCAGTTTCTGCTTCATGCCGCCGGACAGCTTGCCTGCCGGTCGATCGCGAAAGGGAGCCAGGCCGGTGCTGTGCAACAGGTCGTCAATGCGTGCCGCGCGAACGCGTCGGTCCTGATCAAACAGGCGGGCGAAAAAGTCGATGTTCTCCGCCACCGTCAGGGTCATGTAAAGGTTGCGCCCCAGCCCCTGGGGCATGTAGGCGATACGAGGGCACACCTGGCGGCGAAAGCTCGGCTGGCTAAGGTCGCCCTCGAACAGGCGGATAGTGCCCGTCTGGATCTTGCGCACACCGGCCAGCAGGCTCAGAAGGGTGGACTTGCCGACACCGTCCGGCCCGATCAGGCCGATCATGCAGCCGGCAGGCAGTGCCAGGGTGGTGGGTTCCAGCGCGGTCACGTCGCCATAGCGGTGGCCGACACTAACCAGGTGGGCCACAGTGTCCGACATGGTCATCTCCTCAAAGTGCGTCGGCAGTGGTCAGGCCGGTAGGCGGTGTCAGCCATTCCGGCCAGTGGACCTGAGGATCCAGGCGCAGATAGCTGATGCCAGGCAGGCCAGTCTTGACCTTGTCGCGGTGCTGTTCCAGTACGGCAGGATCGATACTGACCTTGACGCGAAACATCAGCTTGTCGCGCTCGCTGCGGGTTTCCACCTCTTTAGGGGTGAACTGGGATTGCGGCGAGATGAAGGTGATGCGGGCCGGGATGGCAACCTCCGGCAGGGCATCAACCAGAATGCGCGCCTCGTCACCCAGGTTCAGGCGACCGATTTCGGCGGTCGGCAGATAGACCGGCATATAAACCTGACCGATATCAAGCAGGGTTATCACCTTGCCCCCGGCGGCCAGTACTTCGCCCGGTTCATTCAGTCGGTAGAGTACTCGTCCTGCGACCGGCGCGGTTAGCAGGGTGTCATCCAGCAGGCTGCGAATCTGATCCGCGTTCGCCTCGGCGGCCGTGATTTGGTCCAGTGCCAACTGAGCTTGGCGCTGCGCCGCGAGCAGTGCAGCCGCTGCGCTTTGGCTGGCGTTGAGTGCTTGGTCCATTTTGTCCTGGGAAGCCAGTTTCTTATCGACCATGCTACGCACTCGGGCCAGCTCCTTTTGAACGAGTGTATGACCACTCTCGCGTTGCTGAACAACAGCAAGGGTGTACAGGTGCTGCTGCTCGGCTTGGCGTACTGCGGATTCGGCGGCCGCCAGCTGGGCCTCCAGCTGACGGCTATCCAGTCGCGCCAGGGGTTGTCCCTGTTTGACCAGGTCCCCTTCATGCACCATAACTTCAACGATCCGGCCGGCCACCTTGGTTGCAATATCGATCTCCGCTGCTTCGATACGACCGTTGGCGGCGGTTAGTCCCGGCGGCAATGCGTGTTCGTCACTCAGTGGGTTGAACAGGTAGATGCCGGCGGTGGCCAGCAGGGCGAGTATGACAACAGAAGGAAGCAGGTGGCGCACGTTTAACTCCTTGTAGCCGGGTACCTGTTGTGTTCAGTGTACTGCGCCGGCCCGCACGAGGCCAGCGCAGTGGGCTTGATCACATCTCGTGACGCCACTTGAGGTTGTACAGATCGCGCCTGCGATCTTTCAGGTTGGTGACCGAACCTTCGTTGCGGATCACACGGATCTGGTCCAAATCCAGATCTGAGAACATGATCATCTCGGTGTTGGGAGTGGTTTCGGCCATCACGGCATCATGCGGGAAGGCAAAGTCAGAAGGCGAGAAGACGGATGACTGCGCATATTGCACGTCCAGACTTTCAACCGAAGGCAAGTTGCCCACACTGCCGCAGATGACGGTGTAGCACTCGTTCTCGATTGCCCGTGCCTGAGCGCAGTTGCGCACCCTCAGGTAGCCGTTCTTGGTGTCGGTCCAGAAAGGCACAAACAGAATATCCATATCCTGATCCGCCAGCAGGCGGCCCAGTTCGGGAAACTCCACGTCGTAGCAGATCAAGATGCCTACACGCCCGGCATCGGTTTCGAATACACGCAGCTGGTCACCGCCACGAATGACCCAGTCACGTCGCTCATGCGGGGTAATGTGGAGCTTGCGCTGCTCTTCCACCGTACCGTCACGGCGGCAGAGGTAGCTGACGTTGTAGAGGTGGTCACCTTCCAGCAGCGGCATCGAGCCGGTGATGATATTGATGTTGTAGCTGACCGCAAAGTGGGACATCTCATTACGGAACCGCTCGGTGAACCCTGCCAGAAAACGGATGGCGCTGGTCTGGCTGGTTTGATCGGTCAGGCCCATCAGCGGCGCGTTGAAAAACTCCGGGAACAGCGCAAAATCACTCTGATATTCAGACAGTGTGTCGACGAAATACTCGACCTGTTTGAGCAGCTCCTCCACCGACTCCACTTCACGCATCTGCCACTGGATGGCACCGATTCGAACCTGGGTCGGACGGCTGCTGATAACGTTGTCTTCGGGCTCGAACAGAATATTGTTCCATTCCAGCAAGGTGGCATAGCCCTGAGACTTGGTGTCTTCCGGCAGGTAACTGCCCAGCAGGCGTTTGACCTGAAAATTGTTCGACAGCTGGAAGGTCAGGATCGGGTCGTATAGTTCGCGTTGTCGCACCTTGCCAATGTACTCACTGGCGGTCATCTCGCTGGCGTGTTTGTAGTAATTGGGAATGCGTCCCCCTGCCAGGATCGAGCGCAGGTTGTACTGACGACACAGCTCCTTGCGTGCCTCATACAGGCGGCGACCCAGGCGAAAGCCGCGGTACTCCGGGTGGATCAGCACATCCAGGCCGTACAGGGCATCACCGTCGGGGTCATTGAGGATGGTCATCCGCTTGCCGATCAGGTCTTCATAGGAGTGAGGGTTGCTGAAGCGGTCATAACGCACTTGTGCTGACAGCGCGATGCCGGCCAGTTCATCACCGTCAAATACACAGATCTGGCCTTCAGGAAATTCCTCGATCAGCTTGTTAATGGTGTGTTCGGGCCAGGACCCGCCAATATCATCATAGACACGGTCCATCAGCACTTTCAGGCGGGGGTAGTCCTCATGTTCCAGGTTGCGGATGACAAGGTGCATGTCTTCGATGCGCATGATCGGTCCTCTTTAGCGGAATTCGCTTGCAGTGTGCGGCAGGGTGGGAATGGGCGCAAGTCAGCCTGACCGGCGAGCGGCGAGCAGGAACTCGCGATTGCCATCACCACCGGTAATCGGGCTTTCGCTCCACCAACAGGGTAAAAGGTTATTGTCGCGGCAGCAGGCTTCAATTTTCTGACGTATCCGTTCATAGATGGCGGAGTCACGTACCAGACCACCCTTGCCGATATGTTCAGGGCCGGCTTCAAACTGTGGCTTGACCAGCGTAATCAGCAGACCCTCGGGTCGCAGTAGAGGGGCGAGTGATGGCAGGATCAGAGTTTGTGAAATGAATGAAACGTCCATCACCGCCAGCTCGAACCCCAGTGCTTCGGGAGTGTGATCACGCAGTGACGGTTCCAGTGCGCGGGCGTTATAGCCTTCCAGACAAATGACCCGCGGATCCTGGCGCAGGCGCGGGTGCAGCTGATCGTGACCAACTTCAATGCCAACGACTTTGGCAGCACCGTGTTGCAGCAGGCAGTCGGTGAAGCCGCCGGTGGACTGACCCACATCCAGTGCGGTGATGCCTTCAACACCAGGGTTGAGTGACGCCAGTGCATGCTGCAGCTTGAGGGCACCGCGTGAAACAAACCGGTCTTCGTCACTGCTCTCCACACGCACGGGAGTGTCAACCGGCAGCTTGAAAGAGGGTTTGTCCAATCGCTGCCACTGCCCCAGCTCAGCCTCGACGCGACCCTCTTTGATCAGGCGCTGGGCACGGGTGCGTGTCTCGGCAATGCCGCGTTCCACCAACAGCAGATCCAGTCGTTGCATGGCGATGATCCTGAGTTAAATTGGGTGATTATACCGAAACCCTATGCGATAGGGTGCCTGATCTGGATTGTGCTCACTACAGACAGTGATTGCTCCTGTGACACTATGTCGCATTGGATTATATGTTTTTATACCTAAAATGGCGCCATGAAAAATAAGGGGGCGCCATGGATATATTAGTAAAAGGTGGTGTAATAACCTGGATGCTTGTCGCCTACTCGGTCGTGGGATTTTCCATAGTTATATCGGCCTATTTGCGCCTCTTAAAAGATCGGGGGGCTTACTCAGATCCTCTGGTGCCTGATAATTCTACCGGTGAATACAAAGAGATATTTCAGCGCCTCACGGTTGCACAACAATCAGGCCTGGATCAGGAATCTCTTCGTGTTCTTGCTCAGCGTTTGATAACCACGCACATACGGTATTTTGAAACCGGGCTAAAAACTCTGAGCGTACTCGCCAATACGGCTCCCTTGATGGGGCTTTTAGGCACCATTATTGGCATGATATCGGCATTTCGTGTCATTGAGTCAGAAGGTGCGGGCGTCAATGCGCAGATGCTCGCGGGCGGTATCTGGGAGGCCATGCTTACAACAGGTGTAGGTTTGGCGGTTGCCTTGCCTTTATTGTTCTTCCTGCATGCATTGGAGTCATTGATTGAAAAGCATCATTGGCAGCTATATGTGGCTGTTTCTGAGGTAATTCATGAGCCTGTTGAAAGTCAAGGGATCTGATTATAGGAAAATGCCATGCAGTATTATCCTCGAAAGCGGTTATCCAATCAGAGTATTAATATAACGCCATTGATTGATATTGTTTTCATTCTTCTGGTGTTTTTCATGCTGACATCTCACTTTATCAATGAAAAACGATTCGAAGTCAGCTTGCCCGATGCCAAAAGCGGGGATGAAGGAAATATCGATGAGCCTGTGTTCATCAATATAAGTTTGATGGGTCATTTATATCAGGCTGACCGGTTACTGTCTGATGAACAGTTGGATGCGTTGCTCTTGCAGATGGTTGAAAAGCAACAATCACTGGTACTGAGGGTTGATGAGCGTGCTCCATTTGAGCCGGTTATGGCGTTGATGGACAGGGCGAGACAGCAGGGAGTATCAACTATCGGTTTTGCCGTTGAAGAGCCGGTGAGGTAGCTGAGCATGATCTTCAAGGGCGTGCTGCTCTCCTGCCTGATGCATGTGATGTTGACCTGGTTTTTTTTGGACCTGGACTGGTTCAGAGGAGTGACGCACTCACCGGACTATACAGCTGAGCCCATATTGGTGGCCGTTTATCAATCGAAGGCACCTCCCCTTCAGGCCCCGTCACCTCCCGTTCAAGCTCCGCCACCTCCCGTTCTGGCTCCGCCAAGTACCTCATCAGCAGCTGTAGCGGTAGCCACTGAGCAGCCAAAACCAAGCGTCAGGCAAGACAGTATTGTTCAGGAAAAGCCGCACGTACCTGCCGAGTCTGCACCTTCCCGGAGGCCGACCACGGTTTCTGACATGAAGGAAGATGTCACGGCGTCTGTTGACCAGACAGCAAGCCTTACTGCTGTAACACCGCCACCATCCGCTGAGTCGGCAGTTCCTGCGCCACCAGTGAATACTGCGCCCAAACCGCTTAAACCCAGTTATGCCCAGCGTCTTACTCAGCGCATCGAGCAATATAAAACCTACCCACGCCGCGCCCGAGAGAGGGGGCTGTCCGATGAAGTGCTTTTCAGCGTCAGTGTTAATGACACAGGAGAGATGCAGGCATTTCATTGGTTGGAAGGGCATACCGCGTTTCGCACTTCGACGCTGCAGGCGGTGCGCCGAGCCTTGCCCTATCCGCCCGATCCGGGGCAGGCGCCAGTCAGTGTGCAGGTTCGCATGATCTATTCGCTTCAGGACAGGATCTAACCATGAAAGGATATAAAAAACTCTGTGCCGCCATGTTGTTGGCGGGTTTGCCGATTGCCGCTGTACAGGCACAGGAGCAGGTGATTCGGGTGTACTCCTCGACTATCGAGGACCGTTTCGGTGAGGACAGAACTCAACCCAGTTCCACTGTGTCGCTTTCGCGGGAAGAGATCGAGCAGCAGCATGCGCAGAATCTTCAGCAGGTATTGCAGGCGATCCCCGGCATCACCACGGATCAGTCCGGCGGTGAGGATATCAAGATCAAGATCCGGGGGGTCGAGAATCAGCGCTACATGGGTGAGCCGCCGGGCGTGGTGATCGTGATTGACGGCGTGCCGGTGTTTGAGCGCACCGGCAAGGTCAATATCGATCTGGATAACATCGAGTCCATCGATGTGGTCAAGGGCGGAGCCTCCTATCTGTTCGGTGAAGACGCGCTGGCTGGTGCTGTCATCATCAAGACCAAGCGTGGTTATGCGCAACAAGGCGTTTCGCTGGAGCATGAGCGAGGCAGCTTCGGCTATGAGCGCTCCGTACTGAGAGCTGGCGGCGGGACCGACAACTTGCAGGCGCATGTTCAGTACGCCGACCGCAGCAGCGATGGTTTCTATGCGTTGGGTAACAGCTGGGCAGAAACCCTGTCGGGCAACATCACCTGGTATCCGGATGAGGTTAGCGATCTGAGTTTCGGCTTCGAAAAGTCGGACCGTTATCGGGATCGCAGCGGTTCGGTCAAGGGAGCGACCCAGGCCGCGACCGACCCCGAGGGCAATACCGCGTCACGTGACTATACCCGTAACTTCGATGTGGATCTTGAACGCCTCAATCTGGCGTATTCACGTGAGCTGAATGATAGCCTGAGCCTGCATGGCCTGGTCTATCAGTACACGGACGACACCAGCTTCTGGTCCGGCCCGATGAGTTATGATGGCACGGGTGCGCGTACCATTGCGGCGGATGATTACAAGTACGATACCGATTATTCCCAGACCCAGCGTGGCCTGAAGCTGGAGCTCAACCACAGCGGCGACCGCCTGGGGACACTGCTGGGGCTGGATCTGCGCCGGGACAGCACGAACAATGCAGTGCGCGCGCTGAGGGACTATCGCACCTTCTCTCGGGGCGCGACCACGGCTGCGGGCACACTGCTCAGCGAGGATGAAGGTCAAACCGACACCCAGGCGCTGTTCGTGGAGTTCAAGTATCAACTGGCGCAGGACACCACTCTGACCGCCAATGCCCGCCATGACCGAATTGAGGTTGAGTACCGAGACCATCTGAGTGACACCGACGCTGACAAGGCCTTCAACGTCAACTCCTGGCGTCTGGGGCTGACCCACGACCTGACCCCGGGCTCTACACTGTTTGCCAGTGCCTCCACCGGTTTCAGAACGCCGACGTTGTCGCAGCTGTACCGCACCGATCTCGGCGGCGACCAAGCGGTGGCCAACAATCCGAATCTGGAACCCGAAGAATCGTTGACCTACGAACTGGGACTTCGTCAGGCTTTCAATCTCGGTGGCTGGCCCAGTGCTCTAAGTGCGTCTGTTTTCCAGGTCGAACGTGATGATTTCATTCTTGACACCAGTGGTCAGTACAGCCCGAACAGCGCCAGTCATGATGTGACGGGTGAAGCGGCCATTTACGACAATATAGGTGGTACGCGAACGCGCGGTTTTGAGCTCCAGTTAACCACCGAGCTGCATCAGGATTTTGCGTTCGACCTGTCCTATACCTGGCTGCATTCCGTTTTTACCCGCTACGACGATTTCTATCAGGCGCTGGGCAACCCCTACGGGCGCTTCGGCTATGTCGATCCGGCCGGTTTCAACGACCCGGTGAACAGCTATACCCTGGTGCACTACGACAACACGGGCAACCGGGTGCCGCGGGTATCCCCTCACCAGATCAATGCGAGGCTGCATTGGTTTGGCATCGACAACCTGAAACTGACCACCGAAGTTGATTACCGCTCCACCGCCTGGGCCGATGAGATCAATCAGGAGAAGTGGGCCGGACGCACGCTGGTGAACCTGATGGCCGAGTACAACCTCAGGGTTGGCAGCGGTGAGCAAGACAACATTCAGCTATTCATGCGCATCGACAACCTGTTTGACAAGGAGTACTGGGTCATTGCCCGCGGTGTCAACGACAGCAATGGCAGCCCGGCCACCGGCATGGAATATGACGGCGTCTACAACGCTGAAGACCTGTCCATCATTCCGTCCACCGGTCGCCGCTGGCAGGCCGGTGTACGCTATCGCTTCTGAGGAGCCTGAGCATGTTGTCGAGAGTGTTGACCGGCCTGGTGCTGTGTCTGTGGGCAACGGCGGCCAGTGCGGCCGATGTGGTGCTGCTGACCACCGACTTTGTCTTGGGCAAAAAGCTGGATCAGGTAGCCCGGGCGGCCGATGCCGAAGGAGTGTCTCTGCACTGGCTTGATGTCAGTAATACAGACGCCGAGGGGCTGGCGGCGGCCATACAGGCGGCCAGACTGATTGTCGTGGATGCGCCCCGTCAGGAGGATATCGCCGAGGTCGAGAGCCGGGCCGGTGAGTACTGGCGTCGCTTTGCCAGGCCGGTGGTGCATATCAACCGGATGAACTGGATGAGCCGGCTGAGGGCCGAACGGATCGAGTCAGACTTTGCCGAGCGTCTCTACGCCTATTATCTGGGCGGACGCGAGCAGAACAGGGCCTACCTGGCTCAGTTCCTGGCGACCTGGCTCAAGGGCGAAGACTGGACGCAGGTGCCTGATGCCGTGCCGATGCCAGATGGCGCCATCTACCACCCGGATGCGCCGGGCGAGCTGTTTACCGACCTGGCCAGCTACCTGTCATGGTGGCAAGCGCGCATGGGTAAGGAGTGGCAGGCGTTGCCGGTGATCGGCATGGAAACCAGCTCAAGCTATATCGCCGATGCGCAGAACCGCATGCTCGATGAATTCATTCTGGGTGCTGAAGCGCGTAACGCCGTGCCCGTCGTTTACTACCGCGATGCACGTAGCCTGACGCCGCCACGCCGTGAAGGTCGTTCCGGCGGTGGGCGTCCGGCAGGGGGCCGGCCGGGAGCCGGCAAGCCGACTGCTGTGGCCGCGCAGAGCGAGCCGGTCATCGAGCGCAATCCGGGCGATTTCCCCAATCCAAAGGAACTGGCGCCGCACCAGTTGGACGAACCGCTGATCACACTGGATGACGAACGGGTCGTCGATGTGATGACCGTCAACACCTTTCTCGGTGTCGGACCGGACCAGCGGCTGGCGCGCTACCGGGCGCAGAATATGCCGGTACTGAACGTGATCAACTACCGCAACGGCAACCGCGAGGAATACCAGGCCGATCTGGCCGGTATCAGTACCTTCTACATCCCGTTCCGGCTGTCGGTGGCGGAGTACATCGGCATTCAGGACCCGGTAGTGTTGTCGACCAATGAGGGTGGCGAGATGGTGCCGATGCCGGAGCAGCTCGATCTGCTGTTGGGCAAGGCGGTCAAGCTGGCACAGTTGAAACGCAAGGCCAATGCCGACAAGCGGCTGGCGCTGGTGTTCTGGAACACCCCGGCCGGGGAGCAGAATATCAGTGCGTCCAACATGAACGTGCCGCGCTCGGTCGCTAAATTGATCGAAGACCTCAAGGCCGAGGGTTATCGGCTGGAGAGCCGTGACGAACAGGCTCTGATCGACAGCTTCGGTACGCTGTTGCGGCCTTTCTACCGTAAAGAAGCGTTACAGGAACTGACGGCGACAGAACACTGGGCCTTTATGCCGCTGGCGGACTATCAGCGCTGGTTTGAGGCGCTGCCGGTCAGCGTGCGTAGCGAGATCACCGGGTTCTGGGGCGATGCGGACAGCAGTGGCTGGCTGGTGGAGAAGGACGGGGAAAAAGGCTTTGCCATCCCGCGTATTGAGGCCGGCAATCTGGTGATCCTGCCGCAGCCCAAGCGCAGCGACCGGCCCGGCGACGAGCGCGAAAAGGACCTGTTCCACGACACCAAGGTGCCGCTGCACCATGGCTATCTGGCCACCTATCTGTGGTTGCGCGAAGGCTTTGGCAGCGATGCCATCATCCACTTCGGTACCCACGGCTCCCAGGAGTGGACGCCGGGCAAGGAGCGCGGACTCTGGGCCTATGATTATCCCAACCTGCTGGTGGGCAATACGCCGGTGCTCTATCCCTATATCGTCGACAACATCGGCGAAGCGATCCACGTCAAGCGCCGTGGTCGCGGTGTGGTGATCTCGCACCAGACGCCGGCCTTTTCCCCGGCTGGACTGGCACCGGAGCTGACGGCTTTGAATGACCTGCTGCGGGAATATCACGGCGTGGATGAGGGTATGGTCAAGGAAACGGCCAAGGCCAACATCATCGAAGCGGTGATCGAGCAGAACCTGCACAAGGACGTGGGGCTGGATGAGCAGGCCTGGCGGCAGGATTTCGAAACTCACCTGCGCAGGGTCGAGGACCATATCGAGCTGCTGGCCGGAGCCCTGCAGCCCCTGGGACTACACACCTTCGGCGACACCATGACGGACGAACATCGGGCGATGAACCTGATGCTGATTCTGCTCAAGCCACTGGCCGCTGAGCTGGGGATCGACAACCCGGATGCTCTGTTCGTGGCGGACTATGAGCAGATCAAGCAAACAGAGCCCTACCGCTTCGTACTCAGGTATGTGGTGCAGCAGGCCGCAACGGATGCCCTGCCGCCGACGCAGCAGCAGCTGGTCAGGGAAGCACGTCAGCTGGCGGACAACTATGCCGCCGAAGCGGAAACCCGGGCGCTGATCACCGGTCTGTCCAGCGGATTCATTGATCCGAGCTATGGTGGCGATCCGATCCGCAACCCCGATGCGCTGCCGACCGGGCGCAATATATATGGCTTCGATCCCAACCGGGTGCCCACCCAGGCCGCCTATGATGCCGGGGTGAAGGCGATGCAGGAGCTGATCGACAACTACAAGGCGCAGCACGGACGTTATCCGCAGAAGCTGACCTTCACGCTCTGGAGTACCGAGACCATGCGTCATCTGGGCATGCTGGAGGCGCAGATCTTCTGGGCACTGGGGGTGAAGCCGGTGTGGGATCGTGGTGGCCGAGTGACCGGCATTGAAGCGATTCCGCAGCAGGAGCTGGGGCGTCCGCGCATCGACACCGTGATTTCCCTGACCGGGCTCTATCGTGACCAGTTTCCGGTGGTGATGGAGCGTTTTAATGAAGCGGTCACCCTGGTGGCGGCGTTGAAGGAGCCGAAAGAACTCAACTTCGTCCGTGCCAACACCGAGCGTATTCGTGCAGAGCTGGTGGCGCAGGGCATTCCTGCCGAGCAGGCGGAAAATCATGCGCTGACACGGGTGTTCGGCACCGAAAGCGGCGACTACGGCACCAAGCTGCCCGAGGCCACGCTGGGATCGGACCAGTGGGAGGAGGGCGACGGCAAGCTGGAGGAACTCTATCTGTCGCGCATGTCCTGGGCCTACGGCCCCGATGCCAGCCAGTGGAGCCGCAAGCTGACCGACGCCGAAGGCAAGGTGGTCAACACCTATGCTCAGCACTTGAAGGGCACTGACGCGGCGGTGTTCTCGCGCTCTTCCAACCTGCGCGGACTGCTGGATACCGATCATCCGTTCGAGTATCTGGGCGGCATCTCCATGGCGGTGAAATACCTGGATGGCGAGGCACCCCAGCTCTATATCTCCAACATGCGCGACCCGCGTAAGGCACGGTTGCAGGATGCGGCCAATTTCATGGCGATGGAACTGAGGTCGGTCTACCAGCATCCGAACTGGGTCAAGGAGATGATGCAGGAGGACTATGCCGGCACCCTGAACATGCTGAAGACGATCAACAACTTCTGGGGCTGGCAGGTGATGGATCGCAATGTGGTCAGGGACGACCAGTGGCAGGCTTTCCACGAGGTATACGTCAAGGACAAGTATGAGCTGGGGCTACGTGAGTGGTTTGAACAGTCCAACCCCACGGCGCTGGCGCAGATCAGCGAACGCATGATCGAAGCGATCCGCAAGGGCTACTGGGAGGCCAGTGACGAAACCCTGCGTGAGCTGGTCGAGGTGTATACCGAGATTGCGGCCAAACATGATGTGTACACCGAAAACCGCACCTTTGCCCAGTTCGTGGCTGACAAGGCGGCTGGCTATGGCATCAGTGCCGCCCCGGCGCCGGATCAGGCCAGCAGTGCCGCCACGCCACCGCCGGAAGGTGCCAATGAGCCTCAGCCCCAGGGCGAGCAGGTTAGCGGCCAGAAACTGGAAGAGGTAAGTCAGGAGGTGCAGGACAGTCCACTGGACTACTGGCTGTTTATGCTGTTGCTGCCGATTGCGGCGGGATTCTGGCACCAAGGGCGCCGCGCCCGTGCCTGATGTGAGCCTGAAGTGAATCTGATCAAAGGAATCAAATAAGATGAACCAACTGGAACAATGGCTGTACAGCATCACCGGCATTTTTCTGACCCCGGTGTTGCTGGTGCTGATACTGATGTTTGTTTATGCCCTGTTCATGCTTGGGCAGTTTTTGATGGAGTATGTGCAACGACGTACTCGACCCGAGCGCACCGGGCCACTGGAACGGGTAGCCCGGCATCATGGCCGGATTGATCAGGAACAGCTGGAGCTAGCGCTGCTAAAGCAGACCGAGTGGCCGCGGCTGATCAACCGCATCGCGCCCATGCTGGGGTTGATCGCCACCATGATCCCGATGGGGCCTGCGCTGATGGCGGTGGCGGCCGGCAACACCCAGAGCATGGCTGACAATCTGGTGGTGGCCTTCTCGGCGGTGATCATCGCGCTGTTGGCGGCGTCGGTCAGCTACTGGATTCTGTCGGTACGCAAGCGCTGGCTGCTGGAGGAGTTGCACCAGCTGCTGAGCCAGCAAGAGGCGGCATCGGTGCCACTCAAGGAGGCTGCATGACGACACAGCGCCGACCCCTGTCGATCCTGCGTGACGACGAGGAAGATCCGATCACCAGCGTGGTCAACCTGATCGATGTGTTTCTGGTGATCATCGCCGTGCTGCTGATCGTCATCATCCAGAACCCGCTCAATCCTCTGACCAGCGATTCGGTGGTCGTGGTGAAGAACCCGGGGCAGGACAACATGGAGATGATCGTCAAAGAGGGCGAAACGCTCAAGCACTACACCTCCTCAGGCGAAGTAGGCGAAGGCGAAGGCGTGAAGGCTGGCATCACTTACCGGCTGCAGGACGGCTCCATGGTGTATGTTCCCGAGGGCTAGGACCCCGGGTGTCTTGTGCGCGGCTTTTTTTGTGTTCGTATTCAGGGCCCCGGCCGCTTTCATTTTGCAAACGGCCGGCAAAGGATTAACATGATGCCGTTCTAATCATTGATCTGGATAGAGAATTTCGGTGTCAAGCCAAGACCTGTGTACCAGTCGTAAAGCCGCTGAATTGCTGGGAGTAACCCCTCGGACCATACAGCTGTGGGCGGACGCCGGCATTTTGCATGGCTGGAAGACACCAGGCGGACATCGACGCTTCAGTCTCGGTGCGATTGAGCGTTTGGCCGAAAAGATTCGCAGTGGTGAGGCTGTCACAGCCGCAGCGGATGCGGTGCGCCCCGAGCCAACCCGTCCGGTGAGGCTGCAGGTGATTGAGGATGAGCCCGCGCTGCAGCGGCTCTACGCCCTGACTATTCGCAGCTGGGGGCTTCCGGTGGAGTTGCGCCAGTCAGTGGACGGCTACCAGGGGCTGTTGGAGTTGGGGCGCTTTGAGCCCGATTTGCTGATACTGGATCTTAACCTGCCGAATGTTGATGGCTTCAGTGTTATCCAGGCGCTGGTGCGTCAGGAGCTGCTGCAGCAGATGCAGCTGATTGTGGTTACGGCATTGGGGATGAGACAGGTACAGGATCGTATCGACGAGATCAGCAGGGGTATAGAGGTGTTACCCAAACCGATTCCATTTGCGCGCTTGCGCGAAAAGGTTGAACAGATTTTGCTGGGAATGTCTGATCAGATTTGAAATTCACTTTCTTTCGCTTTAGAATCGGAAAAAACGGAAGCCGGAGTCGGTTTTCGCGTTATGGTCTGAAAGGCTGTGTCGGTTAGGTGGGGGCCAATCCGATACAGCTGAATAGGACCACCCCCCTTCCTTCTTGTTTACCCTCGATTCACGTTCTGTCCGAAACTTCATCTTTGAGTCTATGATCAGCTGACACGTTTGTTGGCGAACTTCAGTGCCTGCGTGCTCGTCTCTGCGTGTGGCTGGCGGTATTCACTGCCTTGTGTGCTTTATGGCAGTTGAAAAATCTTCTTTTGAATTTTTATAAGATTATTTTTCTATAAATAAATATAAATACGGAAAATAAATACGTCATTTTTGATCCAGAATAGTGACTTCTGTTGCATAACGATGAACATGAAGGTGTTGCTATGCGTGTGATTATTCTTGGCGGTGGCGTTATCGGCGTGACCAGTGCCTGGTATCTGGCCCAGGCCGGCCATGAGGTGGTGGTGATTGATCGCCAGCCGGAGTCGGCACTGGAAACCAGTCATGCCAATGCTGGCCAGATATCACCGGGATATTCGGCCCCTTGGGCGGCCCCCGGCGTGCCGCTGAAGGCGATCAAATGGATGTTGCAGGATCTGGCGCCCCTGCGTGTGGCACCACGTCTGGATCCTGCCATGTTGCGCTGGCTGGTCAGTATGCTCTCAAACTGTACCCGGTCAGCCTATGCCCGTAACAAGTCGCGCATGCTGCGTATCGCAGAATATAGCCGAGACTGTTTTATCGAGCTGCGCCGGGAAACCGGTATCGAGTATGACAACCGGGCTCAGGGGCTGATTCAACTGTTTCGAAGCCAAAAGCAGCTTGATGCCTCGCTTGAGGATATCCGTATCCTGGAATCCTGCGGTGTTGCCTATGAATCGCTGAGCCGAGAGGGAATACTGCAACATGAGCCAGCCCTCGCACATGTGCGTGACAAGCTGGTTGGCGGTTTGCGTTTGCCCGGTGACGAAACCGGCGACTGCTTTCTGTTCACTCAGGCACTGGCAAAACGCTGTGAAGCGTTGGGGGTCGAGTTCAGGTTTGATACAACCATCGACTCTATTGAGGCCGAGCAGGGGAGAGTCAAAGGCGTTAAGACTTCGGGCGGTGACGTACGGGGTGATCGTTATCTGGTGGCGCTTGGCAGCTACAGTCCCCAATTGCTTAAGCCTTTGGGGATGCGTTTGCCAATCTACCCGGTCAAGGGGTTTTCGCTCACCATCCCGATTACGGATGCATCGAGAGCACCGGAATCAACGGTAATGGATGAGACCTACAAGGTTGCGGTCAGCCGGTTGGGTGATCGCATTCGTGTAGGGGGAACGGCAGAGCTGACAGGTTATGATCTGTCTACGCCCGAGAGTCGGCGTGCTAATGTGGAATTTGTGGTCAACGACCTTTTCGGTGGCAGTGGGGACCCGTCGCAGGCCGAGCTGTGGACAGGGCTGCGACCGATGACGCCCGATGGCACCCCGATTCTGGGCCCAACGGGTTATCCCGAGCTGTTTCTGAATACCGGCCACGGTACGCTGGGGTGGACCATGTCACTTGGCTCTGCCCGCTATATCACCGATATAATCTGTGGTCAGACGCCGGCAATTGAAACGGAGGGGCTGAGCCTTGACCGTTACGCCGGTTGAAACACAGCATTCTCTGGCAGTAGAGGCAATTTGCGCTATAGTCTGCCGATTCCATTTATCATCAAGCACAGGAAAATAACATGTCCAATCGCAGCATCATCAGCACTGAAAACGCTCCGGCCGCCATCGGAACCTACTCTCAGGCGGTTCGTGTCGGCAATACCGTGTATCTTTCAGGTCAGATTCCGCTCGATCCGGCGACCATGGAAATGGTGACCGACTCGTTCGAGGCTCAGGCGGTGCGTGTATTTGAAAACCTGAAAGCCGTTGCAGAAGCCGCCGGTGGTTCACTGGGTGACTTCGCCAAGGTGACGATCCTGTTGTCTGATCTTGAGTATTTTGCACAGGTAAATGAAGTGATGGCGCGGTACTTCAGCGAACCCTATCCGGCCCGTGCGGCCTACGCCGTCAAGGCGCTGCCCAAGGACGCCGATATCGAAGTGGAAGCGATCATGGTGTTAAAGGACTGACAGCCAGCTGGTGGAGGGCAGGGCATGAGCCGTAAAGTGCGCGCGGATATCCATCTGGATGCGATCGTTCACAACTACCGCCTGGCCAAGGCACAGGCGCCAACGACGATGGCGGCTGCCATCGTCAAGGCGAACGCCTATGGCCACGGTGCAGTGCCGGTGGCGCGTGCATTGGCCAATGATGCTGATGCTTTTGGCGTTGCCTGCATTGAGGAGGCAATGGAGCTGCGTGAAGCCGGGCTGCGCCAGCCGATCATTCTGCTGGAAGGTTTCTTTGACGCCGATGAATTGCCATTGATCGCCGAGCACGGTTTCTGGCCTGTATTGCACAGTGAGCATCAGGTACGTTGGCTGGAGCAGTTCAGCAGCCCGGCGCGTTTCCCGGTGTGGCTCAAGCTGGATACCGGCATGCACCGCCTGGGTGTGGCACCTGATCAGGTTGAGTCGCTGGTGGCGCGTCTGCGTCAATGTGAAGTGGTTAGTGAGGTGTTACTGATGACCCACTTTGCCCGCTCAGATGAGCCGTCATTGCCGATGACCCGCGACCAGCTGGGCTGTTTTGATCGGGTTGCGGCGCAACTTGGTTTGGGGGCAAGCCTGTCGAATTCCGCTGCCGTGATGGCATGGCCTGAGGCACACCGACAGTGGCTGCGCCCCGGCATCATGCTCTATGGAGCAACGCCTTTTGGTGAGTCGAACCCGGTGGCGGATCAGCTGCGGGCCGGTATGACGCTCAGCTCCGAGATCATCGCGGTGCGAGAAGTGCCGGCGGGTGAGACGGTGGGCTATGGTGCGACGTTCAGTTGTGATCGTACGCGCCGTATTGGTACCGTGGCCATGGGCTACGGCGACGGTTACCCACGTCATGCCCGTAACGGTACACCCGTGCTGGTCGAAGGCGTCAGAACATCACTGGCAGGCCGGGTATCGATGGATATGCTGACGGTTGATCTGACCGATATCCCGCAGGCAGATATCGGCAGCCGGGTAGAGCTTTGGGGGCAGCGGTTGCCGGTGTCTGAAGTGGCGCAGTGGTGCGATACCATCCCCTACACGTTGCTGACCTGCCTGACCCCACGTGTACCGCGCGTTTACTCTGACTGATCCAGCAGGCGCACCAGAAGCCGTTTGACTGTTTCGGGTTCAAACGGCTTGTCAGTGAGCGCGTTTACACCCGCATGCTCGACATGGCTCAGGTGGGTTTCATTGGCCTCCGAGGTCACCATCAGAATCGGCAGGTGAGAGTGAAGTTCAGAGCTGCGAATGAATTCAGCCAGCTCCAGTCCATTCACTTCCGGCATGTTGTAGTCGGTGACCACCAGGTCGACCGTTTCACGCTGCAGCAGCTCGATCGCTTCGCGCCCGTCCGCCGCTTCCAGCAGGTGTACGATGCCCAGATTGTGCAGCACACGATGGATCAGCTTGCGTGCCATACGGCTGTCGTCCACGATCAGCACCCGCAGGCTTTCCACGTCATAGAACTCCAGCTCCAGCTCATCCTTGCCCAGCAGATCCAGGGTAGCATTTAAGGCGGACCCAAGATGCTGACGGGTAAAAGGCTTGGGCAGTATGGCGACCACGCCAGACTGCTTGAACACTTCCAGCTGTGGCTTGCGGGTCTCGCTCGATACAAGCATGAACGGCAGGTCGGCCAGCTCCGGTAAGCGACGAATGGCACCCAGCAGCTCAACTGCGCTGCCATCGTCATAGTGCAAAGCACTGATCACTAGGTCGGGTTTTACCTTCATGATCTTCTCCAGCGCCTCATGCAGGTTGGCGGCGGTATCGATTGCCATGACCTGCTCATCCTGCAGCTGCTGAATCA
Organism: Marinobacterium iners DSM 11526; assembly: GCF_900107855.1. Taxonomy (GTDB): domain Bacteria; phylum Pseudomonadota; class Gammaproteobacteria; order Pseudomonadales; family Balneatricaceae; genus Marinobacterium; species Marinobacterium iners. Next base: position 169,492 of record NZ_FNRJ01000004.1, read on the forward strand.
TGATTTTGCGCTGCATGGCGGAAGGCTCGACCAGCAGTATGTTCAGTTCACTGACACCCAGGGTACTCATCCGCATTGTCCTGCCATTGGTGGGGATTTTTGGACTGAGCGTATCAGTTGTTGCAGGATGAGGACAGAGGCAAGGCCTGATCGGCGTCAGGCCCGCAGTGATTACCACATCAGATCGTCGGGAATCTGATAATCGGCATAGGGGTCATCCGGCTTAGGGGTGTCGTCCACAGGGCGTGGCAGAACAACATCCTGCAGGCGTGCTTCGATACGCTCAACGACTTCGGCCGGGATCAGGTGGTAGCCATTGTCGAGTACGGCAATACGCAACTGGCCGCGGGCAAGCTGGTCGATCTGTTTCTGCTCAAGATAGAGATGGCGGATGGTGGTGCCGTGTACAAAGTTGTAGCGCAACTCAGCCTTGGGCGACAAAGGCAGTCGATGAGTCTCGATCAGCTGGCGGACTTCGGCCTGGGCCGCTTTATGTGCCTGCTCTTGTTGACGTTGACGGTTCAGTTCACGGTCGCGCTCAATCTTTTCCAGCCGTGCCGCCTCAACGGCTTCGCGCCGCTGGTGTTCTTCATCGACGCTGGCCTGTCCGCCCCGTTTCTGTTTCGACTGTTTGCGTTTAAGATCCTTGGCTTGTTTGGCCTGTTTTTTGTTTGCCAGGCCTGCGTTGAGTAGCTGGTCCTGAAGTGAGCCTGCCATGGTGAACCCTCGGATACCTGATTCATGGTGATAACGGCGCAGGACTATAGCATAGTCTGCCTTGGCGGGCATGATCGACAGTGGTCTGAACGGGTCATCAGGGAGTTTTAAGGAGAGAGTAATGTCATTGATGTTGTGGTTTTCGTTGCTGTTGATCTGTGTGCTGGGGGCGATGTCGCCGGGCCCCAGCCTTGCGGTGGTGCTGCGTCAAACCGTCAGTAACGGTCGGGGTCATGGCATAGCTGCCGGGTGTGCCCATGCGCTGGGGGTTGGGCTGTGGGCGATGGCAACGGTGTGGGGGCTCGGGCTGCTTGTAAGCCGTCATGAAACCCTCTATCAGATTCTGACCTGGCTGGGGGCTGCCTATCTGGTTTGGTTGGGGTTCAATGCCCTGCGTCATGCATCGGCGCCGGGGCTACAGGCCGAGCAGGGCGCACGCGACAGCCTGTGGCAGGCGGCCCGGTCGGGAGCACTGATTTCGCTGCTGAACCCCAAGCTGGCGGTGTTTTTTACTGCGCTGTTCTCTCAGTTCGTTACTGCAGATCAGACGCTTAGTGACCAGTTGCTGATGGTGGCAACGGCAACCGTTGTAGATGGCCTCTGGTATTCGCTGGTGGCTTTGCTGTTTTCCCAGTCGCACCTGCTGGCCTGGCTGCGGCGCCACCTTAAGCGGGTAGAGCAGTTGACCGGTGTGGTGCTGATCGGTCTGGCCGTGCGCGTTGTGGTGCCTTGATCGGGGGCGTTTGCAATCCTGGTCACGGATGCTTATACTGCGCGCCTGTCTGTTGAGACAGGGCGCAACGCCTCGTTATGGCGGTTCTGCCGGTCCTCTCGCAACGATACACCGTGAACCTGGTCAGGCCCGGAAGGGAGCAGCCACAGCGGTCGACTCGTGTGCCGGGATGTGGCTGGTGGAACTGCCACCCAATATGTCATATTCTCCCTGATATTGATTAGATTTTTAATTTTTCTCTGCTTTGTAGCACAGATGTATACCTCAAGGTAATTCACTATAACTCCTATCTAATGCCACGAGCATATGAAAGAAGTATTTTAAAAAATATAAAATTAATTATAAATTTCTTTCCCTCTGGCAGTGAAAGATACACCTTGATTGCCTGTCATTATTGATTCAATAATGGGGGTGTTAACTTCTTTTTCTGAATCCCATTTAACGATGAAGCTCGCTCCACTTCCTCCCTCTTTATCCTTATGAGGAATAACATATTCGGTAGATGATAATGGCCTCAAGAGTAGATCGGAATCCAAGAATGAATTGATCATTTTTCCTTTACTATCATAGTAATTAACTGTTTTTATGCGTATTGAATTCAGGGGGTCAGTATTCCTTATCATTAACGTTATTGTAAGAGATATGGGCGTTTTTTGGTTTCCAAAATAAATGTTTGAATATGCTGGTATATACATCGTTTGCTTGTTTTTTGTTTCATTTGCAAAAGAAAGTGTTGAAAATAATATAAGACATAGAAATAAGCATGATTTTTTTGATTTCATAGTGGGTACTATAATGTCTGATTTTAAAGTATAAAGCATACTTCTAACATAGTACGAGTCGCTTTGAAAGCTGTTCTTATCCTGCTCTTCCCACGTGGAAACAGGAAAATATACAGTAACTGAAGTGATACACAGAGTGCGACTGTTTTCGTTTATACGGTCTGTTAGCACAATACCCTCACCAAGAACGGCGATGCTTTTACGGCGAATCGTTCTTGGTGAGGGGGTGGGGCCTCAGTCAGATTTTTCTACTCGCTGTACTTTGCTCAGGGCCAGCATGCCCATGATCCCCGCCAGCAGCATCATGGCCCACTGCGGCAGTGTGGGGATTGGAGCGACGTCCTGTGTTATCCATGCCGGGCCGCCCGGATCATCAATGATGCCGTTGACACTCAGGTCACTGTCGCCTGCGCCGCCATCGGTCACTGGGTGGGCATACCAGTGGTCAGCAGAGATGTCTGCCGTTGGGCCGTATTTGTAGTATCGAGCCCAGGTTTGCAACTGTCAGATTCTGGGCAGAATTCAGATTCCATTCGCTGTCTGTGACGGACAGGTGCAGCATTTTGCCACTGTGTGGTCCTTCGGACAGTGTTAGCTGCATCTCGGCGCGTCGCGGAGGTGCTTCTAGGCCTTGTGCCATGAGCGTGAAGTTGAACAGATCACCACTTGAACCATCAGTTGCGTGAAAGAAGAAGGGAGGACACTTTTCATTTTAAATTCCGTTTAGCACTTGGCTCTGTCGTCGAATTTGCTAATCAGAGTCCAATTGATGAAGTCGGACGCGAAATTTGTTCGAGATCGTGAGCTGGTAAAGCGCCAGACCGCTAAGGCCGAAAATCAGCACTAGCCATGCGAGTGGTCCAGCGACCGGCACTGCAACGGCCGCAGGCAAAACAACTTTGAGCACTTCAATGCGCACAGTCGCTTCGTCACATACACGGGGAGAGCCTGCGTCGCAAACCTGGTAGATAAAGCTGTCGGTGCCACTGAAGCCGCTGTCACGCGAGTAGCTGCAGCCGTTTGAGTCACAGCTGGCCGTCCCATTTGAAGCGGGCACACTGACAATAAGGCTGGCAGGATCAAGGCCGGGGCCGCCAGGACTATCCGCGTCGTTTGCAAGCACATTGATATCGATTGATGAATCGTTCAGCGTCACATCATCATCAACCAGTAACAGTTCATTACTGACTCGGACGACGGACGCCATGGAGCTGTTATTCGTCGGCAATCGATCACTCTGCGGCTGTAACAGGCTCCACTCTGCTTTAAGGGTCGTATTGGGGGCAGCCGCAGGGTCAACACGGGTTGTGACATCAAGGGTGTAACTGGCAGGGTCCACCAGCCCACTGGCGGTACAATACACGTTGCCTGATGTACCCACCGTCGGTGTTGTACAGCTGAATATCGGATCGGCTGTCAGTGACATGAACTGCAGACTGGCAGGCAAAGGCAAGCTTATTTCTACACTGGGTAGTGGAGTGCCGGACACCAGGGTGCTTCCGTTCACCGTGGCAGACCAAATGAGTAGATCGGCTGGCGCCACGACAGAGTGCGAAACCGATGAACTCAGGGCAAAATCGAAATCGGCACAATTGGGCTGACCCTCAACCCAGTTTGAGCGGGTGCCAACGAGGTTGAATCCTGACAGGGAACCGGGGTTGCTGCCGACCAGGTCCGGCAATGTATTCAGGCCGGTATTGTCTGCCCCTGGGGTACCGACTTCAAAGTCGTAGGCATGGAGTGGGTTGCCGGTACTCAGACAGTAATTATTGGCAATTTGACTGATGCTGCCGGCATCCAGCGCGGAACCCCAAACGCGGACATTATCCAGTACCCCATTAAATAACTGCTGGCCGTCCGTGCGCCCGCCCAGCGTGAAGGTATTGTCAGTACCTACGCTTGATGAACCTGCACCGCCTGCCGATGTAGTGTTTTGGCCATTGGTCCAGATGGAAACCTCGCTGCCGCCGGGCTCCCAGCGGAAGGCCAGACTCTTCCAGACGCCGATGCTCAGGTTGGATAGGCTTCTTCTTGAATAGAAAGAACCGTTATGTCGCATGAAAAAATAAACCTCGCCGGAACCGTTAAACAGTGCAGTGGCGAAATTGTTGCCGTCCTGTTGAATAAAAAATAAACGTTGGAAGGAGCCTAAACCCTTGGGTTGAACCTGAAGGGTTAAACTGAACCCGTTATCCAGCAAGTTGGACCATTGCTGCGGCACACTGGATAGGGTGACGTAGTCATTCTGGCCGTCAAAATCCAATGCGACACTCTGGGCCCAAGTCCCTGAAACAGGCATGACGCATACCAACAGGATGAATAATCTTGTCTTATATTTTAGCCATCCGAACGGCTTGGATATTACGGTGCGCATCTATTTTTCCATTTTGGTCAATGGCGGTAAGGTAACAAAAGCCGTAAAAACAAGCGTCCACTGAGCGCTACACATGTTCAAAAGTGCAGTGCTCGCGGAGTGACTGGGGAAGCGGCAATGCTTCTCAGGTACTGCGCACCCGCTGTACTTTGCTCAGGGCCAGCATGCCCATGATTCCCGCCAGCAACATCATGGCCCACTGTGGCAGCGTGGGGATGGCCGTGACATTGCCGGGCGCTGCGCTTATCCATGCCGGGCCGCCCGGGTCATCAATAATGCCGTTGACGCTCAGGTCACTGTCGCCTGCGCCGCCATCGGTCAGGGTCAGGGTGATGGTGTTGCCACTGATCACCGCGCCGGGGTAGGCATACCAATGGTCAGCGGGGTTGTCTGCTGTTGGGCCGTATTTGTAGTAGCGTGCTCCTGCGGGCAGATCAAACGGGTAGGTCAGTACTATCGTGGAGCTGTTGCCAGCAGTGCCGTCGGTCAGCCGCAGGCTTACGGCCCCGTGCGGCAGGATGACACCCTGCGGCAAGGCGGTTCCCACGCTGGCTGCTGTCAGGCTCTGCGCTGCATCCAGGTTCCATTCGCTGTCTGTAACAGACAGGTTCAGAATTTTGCCGCTGTGTGGGCCTTCGGACAGTGGCAGCTGCATCTCGGTGCGTCGCGGAGGAGCTTCTACGCCCTTCGCCTTGAGTGTGAAGGTGAACAGGTCACCACTTGAGCCTGAGCATGTCAGTATATCCGTGTAATCCCCTGGTTCTTTTGCGCTGACGGTTATTGTCAGCGTTGCGTTGCTGTTGGCAGGTATTGTTAGAGGGGACTGGTCAATCGCAAATGCACTACCATCATTTATACTGCAGCTAAGTGTTTCATCAGCCGAGGCATGATTTTGAAAGCTAATAGTGGAGTTAGAGGCTTTAACCAAGAGGTCTGTCGTTTTTTCTTCGGCCGGAGTCGGGTCGACAGTGAACTGCGGAAGCTCGATTGTACTGCCACTAGGCGGGGATGAGGTCAGCGTGTAAAACGCTGAGCCTTTGAGCGTGAACGCTAGCTCTTCCACTAACCCATCGCCGATATTGTTTTCCATCACCCAGCAGATCATTTCGGAGCTGAATTCACCAGCAGATGTGCTGTCGAAGAATACGTCAAAGCTTAAGCTAGCATCTTCTCCCGCAACAAATTTTTCATGCGGTTGTGGCCCGGCGGCATCCGAGAAGGGTTCGCTCAATAAATGCGGTGCGCAATACACGTCCAGGTCAACCCTGTTTCCGGTACTGTTTATGATAAACGGGGCGGAGGTTGCAGGCGTCCCTACCTGCTGTCGAGGAAAGACAACCTCGGCGCCCGTGGCGGGAACAGAAGCGACAGGCATAACAGCCCCTGCCCTGAATTTGTAGATGAAAGCGTGACCCGTACTATCTTCACACTCCAAGGAGGCATCAACAGGGGGGGAATGCCTGTCAGTGTGGTAAGTTACAGTTAGATCGAATGTTCCATTGGGGGCAATACTGCCCGGGATCTCGCTCAGGTAGAAGTCGCTTGCAGTAGACCTCACCTCGCAGCTAAGACCTGTTGGACTGGCGTTGGTGTTACTGAACTGGATACGTCGTTTCAGGTGTGAATCAGGGTTTTCCGGGAATAAATAACCCATATCGACGATACCGCGGATCGGCCATGCGTCAACAAGCTTAGCCTCTAAAGGGCCAAAGCTCTCGCCTGACAGGTTATAGGTAAATGATCCTCCCAAATTCTCTCCACAGCTCAGAGTGCCGGTAAATATTCCGCTGGTCTCAGGGTTGAGGAAAACGGTCAGATCTGCACTGCCTTTGCCAGGTATGACAATGTTACCGCTGGAAAGTGAAAATGGACCTGCTCCACTGGTTACGCTACAGGCAAGAACGGCCTCGATGGAGTTACTGTTCTGAAAGTTGATTGTACGGCTGGTTGCGCCATCGGCAATAATCTGGGTTGGCAAAATAATGGAAGAACCACTGTCTGGCGTGGCCGTAGTGGGAACAACATAGTTTCCTGAAACTGAATAAGAAAATATACTTCCGGTACTATCTGTGCAGGTTAGTGTATCCGTGTAATTGCCAACCTCTGCTGTTGAAAAGCTGAGAGTAACGTCGCCCCAGCCGCCCGGTTCAACGGTCTGACTGCTGGTATCCAGTGAAAATTCAGCGCCTTTATCCAGCTTGCATTCAAGACCTACAGGCAATTCGTTATTCCCGTTGTGGAATTGAAACAAATACTCGCTTACTGCGTTAATGGGAAGATTGGGCGAAGTCACTGAACCTGGCGCAGTTCTAGCGTTCAACGGTAGCGGGCCACCGATAAAGTGCCCCTCCGCAATGCCGCCGCCGCTAATATGGATTTTTTCTTGTGTTGAAGGAAAGCCTTCCGCCCCCCAAACATAGGATACTTTGTAGAGATCCGCGCGACCAGTATAGACATACAGTTGGTTTTTAAGCGGGTGTGCTTCTATATTCAACGGAATAGAGTCGTTTGTATCGAATTTTATTGATCCAATGTAACGAGGCCCGTTAGCTTGGACTACGCGGATGTTTGCAGATTTGCGATAGCCATCCGGAAAAAAGTCTCCTGTAACTCCGTTGACGAACGCAAGCTGACCATCGTATGAAAAAGTGATCTGTCCTCGGGAAGTGTTACCACCGGGCAGTAAAGTGTACATTCTTTCGGCGCCAACGTATCCGTACTCGCCGTCCTTTACGCCAACAGAGCTGACAACGCATTCGTCAGTATCCGTCCTGCGATCAAAGCCACAACTATGATAAAGATGCCGGTAAGGTCCACCAAAGGCGTTCCTCGGATTTGGATTGGCACGTATGGAGCGTTGTCCGGAGGGCGAGAAAAAGCCAAAGCCGCCTACGCCTTTATAGGTAAAATTTTCTGTATCATAAAAGCGGTATGTCCCCCTCATGCTTAAGGCCACCATTACAACACTGTTGTCGGGTAAAACATCGATGGCCTTAACTCCACCGCCCACGTGAACGGACGCCAACACTTGACGAGATTGAGCATCAATAAAGTAAAGGTGGCCCGCGCTATCCACGGCATAGATTCTTTGCCCATCGGGGCTGGATGTCACCACAGTTAAATAATCGTTTGCCGAAAAGCCCTCTTCTGGGGGAATGGCAATATGGGCCGCGACTGTATGACTGGTGGTGTCAATGACTGTTATCTCGCGGTCCACCAGGCTTGATCCGACAGCTCCAGCTATGACGCCATACACATATTTCCCGCCAGGACGCGCGTCTAGATGACCTAGCGTTCTGCCAACGTCAAGCCGTTTAACCTCGCTCATTGTATTTAAATCGACTACCGCAACAGATTCGCCTGCATTCAAGTAAGCGAAGGGGGCAGCTGTTGTAGTATTGGCTGCAAAAAGAAATAGTAAACAGGCGCATCTCGTGAGGCAGCGTTTCAGAAAATACATCCATACCCCGGTCAGTAGTATGAAGCAGGACTGTTCTTTCATTTGTAACTCCATTTGGGATATCTCTACCTTGCCTCAGGCTCTATTGTTTCGCTCGCTACCGGAGCAGGAGTTGGAGCTCACGGTGTCAGGCACGATTCCCTGTGGATACTCTGAGCCGTGCGAGGCTGTTGGCGGCTCGGTTTTCCGTTGGGTACATCGTTTTATTCCCAAGTTCATACGTGATGGGGAAAAGTAGCAAATGCAGAAAAAATCGGCGTCCACTGAGCGTTACACATATGAGAAAGTGCAGCGCTAGTGGAGTGATTGTGGGGGGCGGCAATGCTTCTCAGGTATTGCGCACCCGCACTCTGTTCAGGGCCAGCATGCCCATGATTCCCGCCAGCAACATCATGGCCCACTGTGGCAGTGTGGGGATTGGAGCGACGTCCTGTGTTATCCATGCCGGGCCGCCCGGATCATCAATGATGCCGTTGACACTCAGGTCACTGTCGCCTGCGCTGCCATCGGTCAGGGTCAGGGTGATGGTGTTGCCACTGATCACCGCGTCGGGGTAGGCATACCAGTGGTCAGCAGGGTTGCCTGCTGTTGCGCCGTATTTGTAGTAGCGGGTCCCGGCGGGCAGCTCTTCCGGGTAGGTCAGCACAACCGTCGCATTGCTGCCCGGCGTGCCATTGGTCAGACGCAGGCTTACGGCCCCGTGCGGCAGGCTGACCCTTGGCGGCAAGGCAGTAGCAAAGCTGGTCGCTGTCAGGCTCTGCGCTTTTTCCAGGCTCCATTCGCTGCCTGTGACCGTCAGATTCAGCGTTTCGCCGTTGTGTGGGCCTTCGAGCAGTTGCAGTGGCATATCGGTGCGCCGAGTTGCAGTGGTGGAAAAACTGGCGCTGGTTTCCTGCAGGGCCGTAGTTTCGCCGTAAAGGCTCATGATGCCGGTAGTCTGGCCGCTGCGCAGGGTAAAGGTGGCTGTATGGCTGTTGCCCACCGTGACTGGGGCCGTGAGGCGCACAGTGATTTGATCACCGCTTTTGACAATGGCTTCCTGTACCCAGTCGCCGGTGCCGTTTATCTGGAATTCGGGGTTGCCATCGCCACTGATGCGTGCACCGCCCCAGGCCTGGCCAGCAGGTACGCTGGACCCAAGGGTGAAAGCGGAGAAGGTGGCGAAATCTCCGGCGCTGACTGTCAGCGCACTGGGGGGCGTCAAAGTTGCAAAAGGCTGTCCGCCGCGCACAAGGCGAACGTTGTAGCCTTCATTACGGTACGTCAGGGCGTAGCTCGAAGAGTTAAAGTCTACGCGTATAGGGTCGTAGCTCCCGAAGATGTAAGAGGCAGACCCAGACCAGACATGCGAAGAAGGTGTATCGGGAAATACGCTTTGGTTGATCTTGGGGGGGGCGCCGCAGTTCTCGGTAATTTTCAGCAACTCGTTCTTGTACGCCATGCGCCAGCCGCCGCTCACCAGCAGGTTCTGGCTGAAGCCGGCCCCGATGCCCAAGTAGGTTTGATCCGCGAAGGATGCGGGCAGCAGGCGGTCCGTTTCGGCCCAGGTGTTCCAGTTTTTCGCCTGCGGGGTCCCGGCGCATTGTCCGCTCTCGAACGTCATGCCTTCGATGCAGCGCTTCCACACCAGACCGGTGGGCCAGTGCATGGCGCTGGCGACGCCATTGGCCTCGCCCAGAATGTATTGATCGTCCGTGTTATCGCCTGTGGGGCAGTTCTGCGCCTGTGCCAGCAGTGGTGAGGCGCAGGCGCCCAGCAGGGTCAGCCAACGCGTCAGTGAGAGAGTCCTGTGGCGAAAAAAACGGCTCTTGGTCGTCTGGATTCGGTGCTCGGGTGCTGACATGTTGTTGTCTCCGCTTTGATTTGTGCGAAAACTAACAAAGGTGGGAGCAATTAGCGTCCACTGAGCGCTACACCTGTTCAAAAGTGCAGCGCTAGTGGAGTGATTGTGGGGCGGTAATGCTTCTCAGGTATTGCGCACCCGCACTCTGTTCAGGGCCAGCATGCCCATGATTCCCGCCAGCAACATCATGGCCCACTGTGGCAGTGTGGGGATTGGAGCGACGTCCTGTGTTATCCATGCCGGGCCGCCCGGATCGGCGATGATGCCGTTGACACTCAGGTCGCTGTCGCCCGCGCCGCCATCGGTCAGGGTCAGGGTGATGGTGTTGCCACTGATCACCGCGCCGGGGTAGGCATACCAGTGGTCAGCGGGGTTGTCTGCCGTTGGGCCGTATTTGTAGTAGCGCGTGCCTGCGGGCAGGTTTTCCGGGTAGGTCAGCACAACCGTCGCATTGCTGCCCGGTGTGCCATTGGTCAGACGCAGGCTTACGGCACCGTGCGGCAGGGTGACTCTTGGTGGCAAGGCGGTAGCCAGGCTGGCCGTTGTCAGGCTTCGTGCTGAATCCAGGTGCCACTCGCTGCCTGTTACCGTCAGATCGAGTGCTTCGCCGCTGTGTGGGCCTGCGGGCAGTTGCAGTGATAGACCGGTGCGCCGGGCCGCAGTGGTGGAAAAACTAGCGCTGGTTTCCTGCAGGGCTGTGGCTTCACTGCCGCCATTGCTTGCATTGTCGCTGGTGCCGGTGGTCTGGCCGCTGCGCAGGGTGAAGGTAACGGTACGGCTACCGGAGTCCGGGGCGTTGAAACGCACGGCGATCTGATCGCCGCTTTTGACAATGGCCTCCTGCACCCAGCCGCCGGTGCCGTTTAGCTGGAATTCGGGGTTGCCATCGCCACTGATGCGTGCACCGCCCCAGGCCTGGCCGGAGGGCATGCTGGGCGCAAGGGTGAAAGTTGGGAAGGTGACGGAGTCTCCAGCGCTGACGGTCTGCGCGCTGGGGGACGTCAGAGCGGCAAAAGACTGTCCGCCGCGCACAAAGCGAACGCGGCCGCTATAGGGAAGGAAGTCCCTGCCGGTGAGGAAACTTTTGAAGTACACGCCCCACGCCATCTCAGGAATGTCGGCGTAGGGCGAACCCGACCAGAAATACTCAGACGGAGTATTGGGAAACACTGTGCGGTTGACCTTGGGGTTGTTACCACACCCCTCGGCGATCTTCATCAATTCATTTTTGTACGCCATGCGCCAGCCGCCGCTCACCAGCAGGTTCTGGCTAAAGCTGGCCCCGATTTTCCAGTCGGTTTGATTTGCGAAGGATGTGGGCAACAAGCGGTTCGTTTCGGCCCAGGTGCTCCAGTCTTGCGCCTGCGGGGTGCCGGTGCATTCTCCGCTCTCGAACGTCTGGCCCTCGCTGCAGCGTTTCCACACCAGACCGGTGGGCCAGTGCATGGCGCTGGCGACGCCATTGGCCTCGCCCAGTATGTATTGATCATCTATGTTATCGCCTGTGGGGCAGTTCTGCGCCTGTGCCAGCAGTGGTGCGGTGCAGGTGCTCAGCAGGGTAAGACAACGCGCCAGCGAGAGAGCCCTGTCGCTAAAAAGTTGGCTTTTGGTCGTCAGAGTTCGGTGCTCGGGGGCTGGCATGTTGTTGTCTCCGCTTTGATTTGTGCGAAAACTAACAAAGGTGGGAGCAATTAGCGTCCACTGAGCGTTACACATATGAGAAAGTGCAGCGCTAGTGGAGTGATTGTGGGGGGCGGTAATGCTTCTCAGGTATTGCGCACCCGCACTCTGTTCAGGGCCAGCATGCCCATGATTCCCGCCAGCAACATCATGGCCCACTGTGGCAGTGTGGGGATTGGAGCGACGTCCTGTGTTATCCATGCCGGGCCGCCCGGATCGGCGATGATGCCGTTGACGCTCAAGTCACTGTCGCCCGCGCCGCCATCGGTCAGGGTCAGGGTGATGGTGTTGCCACTGATCACCGCGTCGGGGTAGGCATACCAGTGGTCAGCGGGGTTGTCTGCCGTAGGGCCGTATTTGTAATAGCGGGTCCCGGCGGGCAGATCTTCCGGGTAGGTCAGCACAACCGTCGCATTGCTGCCCGGCGTGCCATTGGTCAGACGCAGGCTTACGGCCCCGTGCGGCAGGCTGACCCTTGGCGGCAAGGCAGTAGCAAAGCTGGTCGCTGTCAGGCTCTGCGCTGCATCAATGTGCCATTCGCTGCCTGTTACCGTCAGATCAAGCGTTTCGCCGCTGTGCGGGCCTGCGGGTAGTTGCAGTGATAGACCGGTGCGCCGGGCCGCAGTGGTGGAAAAACTAGCGCTGGTTTCCTGCAGAGCGGTGGCTTCATTGCCGCCATTGCTTGCATTGTCGCTGGTGCCGTTGGTCTGGCCGCTGCGCAGGGTGAAGGTAACGGTACGGCTACCGGAGTCCGGGGCGTTGAGACGCACAGCAATCTGGTCGCCGCTTTTGACGATGGCTTGCTGCACCCAGCCGCCGGTGCCGTTTATTTGGAATTCGGGGTTGCCGTCGCCACTGATGCGTGCACCGCCCCAAGCCTCACCAGCGGGCACACTGGGTGCAAGGGTGAAAGTTGGGAAGGTGGCGGAGTCTCCGGCGCTGACGGTCTGCGCGCTGGGGGACGTCAGAGCGGCAAAAGACTGTCCGCCGCGCACGAGACGAACGCGCTGGTTGTTGCTTCGGTTGGAGGTGCCGGTGCCAAAACCGCCGAAGGACACATCCCACGCGCTGTTCGAATTGATGGCACTGGGAGACCCAGACCAGACATACGAAGAAGGGGTATCGGGAAATACCCTGCGGTTGACTCTGGGGTTGGTGCCGCAGTTTTCGGTAATCTTCTGCAACTCGTTCTTGTACGCCATGCGCCAGCCGCCGCTCTCCAGCAGGTTCTGGCTGAAGCCGGCCCCTATGCCCCAGTTGGTCTGATTCGCGAAGGATGTGGGCAGCAGACGGTCCGCTTCGGCCCAGCTGTTCCAGTCTTTCGTCTGTGCAGTGCCAGTACATTGGCCGTTCTCGAACGTCTGACCTTCGCTGCAGCGCTTCCACACCAGGCCGGTGGGCCAGTGCATGGCGCTGGCTGTGCCATCGACCTCGCCCAGAATGTATTGATCGTCCGTGTTATCGCCGGTGCAGTTCTGCGCCTGTGCCAGCAGGGGGGCGGCGCAGGCGCCCAACACTGTGAGCCAACGCGCCAATGAGAGAGTTCTGTGGCTAAAAAGTCGGCTTTTGGTCGTCAGGGTTCTGTACTCGGGGGCTGGCATGTTGTTGTCTCCGCTTTGATCTGGGCAAAACCCTAGCAAAGGGGGAGAACATTGTCCTCCACTGAGCGCTACACATGTTCAAAAGTACAGCGCCAGTGGAGTGACTGGGGATAAAGCGGCAATGACCCTCAGGTACTGCGCACCCGTACTCTGCTCAATGCCAGCATGCCCATGATCGCCGCCAGCAACATCATGGCCCACTGTGGCAGTGTGGGGATTTGAGCGATCTCCTGTGTTATCAACGCCGGGCCGCCCGGATCATCAATGATGCCGTTGACGCTCAGGTCACTGTCGCCCGCGCCGCCATCGGTCAGGGTCAGGGTGATGGTGTTGCCACTGATCACCGCGCCGGGGTAGGCATACCAGTGGTCAGCGGGGTTGTCTGCTGTTGGGCCGTATTTGTAGTAGCGCGTGCCGGCGGACAGGTCTTCCGGGTACGTCAGCACAACCGTCGCATTGCTGCCCGGCGTGCCATTGGTCAGACGCAGGCTTACGGCCCCGTGCGGCAGGGTGACTCTTGGTGGCAAGGCGGTAGCCAGGCTGGCAGCTGTCAGGCTCTGCGCTGCATCAATGTGCCATTCGCTGCCTGTTACCGTCAGATCAAGCGTTTCGCCGCTGTGCGGGCCTGCGGGCAGGGGCAAGGCGATTGCCGTACGTGCGGCAAAGTTTGCTGTGACCGTGCAGGACGCCATTATGCTGCCTGTGTTGTAACTGCCGCCACTCCAGCTTCCTGCCGGGCAGGTACCACTAATGGTGGAGCTGTAGTTGGCTGCTGGTGTGACCGTAAAACTTGCCGTCTGCCCTGCAGTAACCAACTGCACGCTGGACGGTGCGATGCTGCCATTGGCCCCGACTGACGGCGTCACCTCATACTGGCGAGGGGCACTGCATTGCCCGGAATCGGCACCGCCATACTGCCCCAGGCAGGTCCAAGTGAAGGAGGTTGCGCTGCCATCCACGGCGCTGGCTGTACCTGCACTGCACAGGTTGGAGCTGGGTACGTCGACAGTAGCCATCCCGCCCGCCAAGCCGCAAGCCCCCACTGTGGGTACGTTCAATGTAAAGCTTGCGCTGGTTTCCTGCAGGGCGGTGGCTTCAATGCCGCCATTGCTGGCATTGGCGCTGGTTCCGGTGGTCTGGCCGCTGCGCAGGGTGAAGGTAACGGTACGGCTACCGGAGTCCGGGGCGTTGAAACGCACGGCGATCTGGTCGCCGCTTTTGACGATGGCTTCCTGTACCCAGTTGCCGGCACCGTTGAGCTGGAATTCGGGGTTGCCATCGCCGCTGATGCGCGCACCGCCCCAGGCCTGGCTGGCTGGCAGGCTGGCCGGCAGGGGGAACGATGGGAAAGTAACGGTGTTGCCTTGCGTAACAATCTGTGCGGCAGGATTGGTCAAAGAAGCGAAAGGTTGCCCGCCGCGCACGAGACGAATGTTGCGGCTTTCATTGAGAGCTCTAATGGCGCTGCCGCCAGAGTTGAAGTTTACGCTTAGCGCACTGAGCCCCATTAAAGAGGAAGTGGGACTCCCAGTCCAGACAAGCGATGGCGGCGTATCGGGAAATACGCTACGGTTGATCTTGGGAGTGTTGCCACAGTTCTCGGTAATCTTCAGCAACTCGTTATTGTACGCCATGCGCCAGCCGCCGCTCTCCAGCAGGTTCTGGCTGAAACCAGTCCCAATGCCCCAGTGGCCTTGACTGTTGAAGGATTTGGGCAGCCGCCGGTCCGTTTCTGCCCAAGTGTTCCAGGTTTTCCCCTGCGCGGTGCCGGTACATTGACCGCTCTCGAACGTCTGGCCCTCGCTGCAGCGCTTCCACACCAGACCGGTGGGCCAGTGCATGGCGCTGGCTGCGCCATCGGCCTCACCCAGAATGTATTGATCATCCATGTTAACGCCTGTGGGGCAGTTTTGCGCCTGTGCCAGCAGTGGTGCGGTGCAGGTGCCCAGCAGGGTAAGCCAACGCGCAAGTGAGAGAGCTTTATGGCTGAAAAGTCGGCTTTGGGTCGTCAGGGTTCCGTACTCGAGGGCTGGCATGTTGTTGTCTCCGCTTTGCTCTGGGCGAAAACTAACAAAAAGTGGGGGCAATCAGCGTCCACTGAGCGCTACACATGTTCAAATAGTGCAGCGCTCGTGGACTGATTTGGGGTAAACGGCCATGATACCTCAGGTATTGCGCACCCGCATTCTGTTCAAGGCCAGCATGCCCATGATCCCGGCCAGCAACATCATGGCCCACTGTGGCAGTGTGGGGATGGCCGTGACATTGCCGGGCGCTGCGCTTATCCATGCCGGGCCGCCCGGGTCATCAATAATGCCGTTGACACTAAGGTCACTGTCGCCCGCGCCGCCATCGGTCAGGGTCAGGGTGATGGTGTTGCCACTGATCACCGCGCCGGGGTAGGCATACCAGTGGTCATCAGGGTTGTCTGCCGTAGGGCCATATTTGTAGTAGCGTGCTCCGGCGGGTAGCTCGAACGGGTAGCTCAGTACTATCGTGGAGCTGTTGCCAGCAGTGCCTTCGGTCAGTCGCAGGCTTACGGCGCCGTGGGGCAGGATTACACCCTGCGGCAAGGCGGCTCCCACGCTGGCTGCTGTCAGGCTCTGCGCTGCATCCAGGCTCCATTCGCTGTCTGTAACAGACAGATTCAGCATCTTGCCGCTGTGTGGCCCTTCGGACAGTGGCAGCTGCATCTCGGTGCGTCGCGGAGGAGATTCTACGCCCTTCGCCTTGAGTGTGAAGGTGAACAGGTCGCCACTTGCACCGGAACAGCTGAGCGTATCGGTATATTCGCCTGGCGTGACCGGGTTGAAGGTTACTGTCAAAGAGGCACTGCTGTTGGCAGGGATCGTCATTGGCGTGGCACTGATCGAAAAGACACTGCCATCATTCAAACTGCAGCTCAGTGATTCATCAGCCGGTGCGTGGTTCTGGAAGCTGATGGCGGCGTTTGTTGCCCGTGACAATTCTTCACCCGCCGAGGCTGAGGTGGCCTCTGGGTCGATACTGACATCCGGCAGGTTGATTGTGCTGCCGCTGCGGGGCGATGACGTTAGCGCGTAGAACGTGGAAGCGTTGAGGGTGTATTCGATTTGCTCAACCAGTCCTTCGCCAATGTCATTTTGCAGTACATAACAGGTCAGTGCGGTGCTGAAGTTACCCGCAGTGCTGCTGTTAAACTCGACACTGAAGCTTTTCTCTTCCCCGGTGGGAAGTGTGTGAAATCCGTCCAGGTTTTTAATGACAAAAGAGGGTGTTGATGGGCTCATTTGGCAGTAAAAGAACAATCCCTCGATCAGATTCTCAGGATTCCTGAATGTAAAAGAGGCTGCCGTTGGTGCAGTCCCCACGCGCTGTGGTGGCAGTATGACGTCGCTGTTTTTAGCCGGTGTGGCGTTGATCGGCATCAGCGCATTGGCGCGAAAGTTATGGCTCCACTGCTGTCCTGTTTCGTCTTCACAGTCCAGCCTGGCAAGGGTTTCGAGGGCCGGCGCATTGGAGCGGTAGGTGACCGTGACATCGACCATGCCACCGGCTGCAACCTGGCCTGGAACAGGCTCAAGGGTAAAGCCACTGTCGTCCGATATCAGTTGGCAACTGAATCCTAGTGGGCTGGCGTTTTCATTCTCGAATGACAGGGTTCTCTGTAACTCGGATTGCAGCGGATAGATGTACCCCATTTCCAGCGCTCCCCTGGAAGGGAGGGGCCAAATGGGCTGAGCCACCAGTGGCGTAATGGTCTCGCCCGAGAGGTCATATACAAACGAGCCGCCAACATCGCTGGAGCAGCTCAGGGTGCCATTAAAGGTGCCGGTATTGGCTGAATCCAGGTTCACCCTCAGGTTGGCATTTCCGCTGGCGGGCACGGTCAGATTACTGGTGACGGAAAGCTCTCCGGTACTGCCGCTGATGCTGCAAGACACATTGGCTGGTGTCAGATTCGGGTTTTGGAAGTTGATGGTCTGATAAGTGGCACCGGTGGCAGGCCACTGGGTTGGCAGCACAACGAGTGATCCGCTGGCGGGTGTCGCGGTGACGGGGGCGACATAATTACCCTCCAGGGAATAAATGAACTCACCGTTATTGCTGTCGCTGCAGCGTAATGTATCGGTGTATTGCCCAGCTAAAGCGGTGGAAAAACTCACCGTGAATTCTATTGCTTCATCCGGTTGCAGGCTGACATTGACATCACCACCGCTGAGAGTAAACGCCTGCCCGTTATCCAGGCTGCACTGAAGTGCGACCGGCTTTTGATTCAAGCGGTTATGGAAGCTAAATACCTTTTGACTGGATGGCGTGAGCGGCAAGTGAGGAAATCTCACTGTACCGGTTTGGATGGATGCGGTCAGTTGCATGGGGCCGCCGACAAAATGGCCTGTGGCAATGCCACCACCGCTGATATGAATAAAATCCCCTGTAGGCGTCAGTGGGTCAGAGCGCTCATAACTCAATCTGTACAGATCCGCTTTACCCGTGTAGAGAAACAGCTCATCCCTGCCAGGATGGGCATCAAGATTGATGGGTTGCGTATCGTTGATAGGAACAACATAACTTCCAATTGCTCCAGGGGCGTTCGCCGTCGCGACATGGATGCGAGCAAGCGTCGTAAAGTTATCCCCACCGGCACGCTCACTGATAAAGGCAAGCTCGCCATCGTACGAAAATGTGAGGCTGTTATAAAAACTGTTGCCCGGTGTTGGAAAAAAAGCATATGCCCTACTACTCTCGTAATTGTAACTCTCGGAATAGTATTCGTTCGTTTCTTCAGAGTAAGGGAGCGAACTCAGGATGCAACTAGGCTCTAGTTCAGAGCCCGGAAAGAGAAAAAATCTACCACAGGCCTGAAAGAGGTGGCCGTGCAGCCCATCGGCGGCAGTACGACGGGGATAAGGGTTTGCGCGAATATTTCTGAAAACTTCTCTGCCTTCAAGGGTTGTTATAAGCGGTTGGACTTGACCTATAGAAGCGTAAGTTTGTGCATCATAAAACCGGTAGCCAGCCCGGGAGCCAGTGCGGCCCACGGAAATCATGATGTGCTTGCTGTCATGCGAAACATCAATATCCTCAACTTCGCTCTTGGGAAAACCGATTTGAGGATCAGGCGGTATTATTTCAAGGGAATGTAAAAGTTCGTGCGTTTCGGCATCGATGAAGTACAGATAGTTATGGCGATCAACAGCATAAATCCGTTTGCCGTCGGGGCTTGAGGTGACGAACATCAAACCTGCTCGCGCAGCCACCTCGAAATGCGACACCAGCGTATGGCTGGAGGTATCGATAACGGTAATCTCGTGGTTAGTGTTACCGTCGGCCCCGCTGACGCCATATAGATAATTCCCGCCGGGGCGTACATGAAGATAGCCCAGGTTTCTGCCTACATCGATTCGTTGAACCTCGGTCATGGTTTCCACATCCACCACAGCCACAGAGTTTCCAGCATTCAGATAGGCGAAGGGCGCTGCATTGGCCGTATTGATTACCAGCAACAGTAGCAGGCTGCAGTATCCAATACTGAGCCCCATAATATGCAACAGCCGCTCGCTTATCCGCTCTATAGAAAAAGAAGGTAAGATATTTTTCATGTTAAATTCCATCTCACGTCATGGCAGCAAGGTAACAAAAGCTGTCAATCCAGGCGTCCACTGAGCGCTACACTTGTTCAAATAGTGCAGCGCCAGTGGAGTGACTGGGGAAGCGGCAATGCTTCTCAGGTACTGCGCACCCGCTGTACTTTGCTCAGAGCCAGCATGCCCATGATTCCCGCCAGCAACATCATGGCCCACTGTGGCAGTGTGGGGATTGGAGCGACGTCCTGTGTTATCCATGCCGGGCCGCCCGGATCGGCGATGATGCCGTTGACACTCAGGTCGCTGTCGCCTGCGCCGCCATCGGTCAGGGTAAGTGTGATGGTGTTGCCACTGATCACGGCCCCGGCGTAGCGGTACCAGTGGTCAGTTGGGTTGTCTGCCGTCGGGCCGTATTTGTAATAGCGGGTCCCGGCGGGCAGGTCTTCCGGGTAGGTCAGCACAACCGTGGCATTGCTGCCCGGTGTGCCATTGGTCAGACGCAGGCTTACGGCGCCGTGCGGCAAGGTGACTTTTGGTGGCAAGGTCGCCCCCAGGGTGGCAGCTGTCAGGCTTTGCGCTGCATCAATGTGCCATTCGCTGCCTGTTACCGTCAGATCAAGCGTTTCGCCGCTGTGCGGGCCTGCGGGCAGGGGCAAGGCGATTGCCGTACGTGCGGCAAAGTTTGCTGTGACCGTGCAGGACGCCATGATGCTGCCTGTGGTGTAACTGCTGCCACTCCAGCTTCCGGCCGGGCAGGTACCGCTGATGGCGGGGCTGTAGTTGGCTTCTGGCGTGACCGCGAAGCTTGCCGTTTGCCCTGCAGTAACCAACTGCACGCTGGCCGGTGCGATGGTGCCATTGGCTCCGGCTGACGGCGTCACCTCATACTGGCGAGGGGCGCTGCACTGCCCTGAATCGGCGCCTCCATACTGCCCCAGGCAAGTCCAGGTGAAGGCGGTTGCGCTGCCATCCACCGCGCTGGCTGTACCTGCACTGCACAGGTTGGCACTGGGTGCAGCCAGTGTGGCCACCCCACCCGCCGTGCCGCAAACACCCGCTATGGGGACGACGTTCACGGTAAAACTGGCGCTGGTTTCCTGCATGGCGGTGGCTTCAGAGCCGGGATAGGCCTCATTGCTGGTGTCGGTGGTGCCGGTTGTCCGGCCACTGCGCAGGGTGAAGGTAGCCGTATGGTTGGCGCCCACCGTGACTGGGGCCGTGAGGCGCACAGTGATTTGATCACCGCTTTTTACGATGGCTTGCTGCACCCAGTCGCCGGTACCATTAAGCTGGAATTCGGGGTTGCCATCGCCACTGATGCGCGCACCGCCCCAGGATTGACCATCAGGCAGGCTAGTCGAGATGGGAGATGTCGGAGTCGATAGGGTAAATGCCGGAAAGGATGCGGTGCTGCCTGGCGCGGCATCCTGCGCAGGGGGAGTGGTCAAAGGGTCAAAAGGTTCTCCGCCGCGAACGAGCCGAACGTGGTAGTTGTAGCTGCGGTCGTAGTAGCTGAAGTAGCCATGGTAGGGGTTCACGAAGAACGCGAAGTCATATTCGTTATAACGCGGCGAGCCCGACCAGATAGCCGAAGACGGTGTGTCGGGAAAAACGATGCGATTGACCTTGGGGGCGATGGTGTCGCAGGGTTCGGTGATCTTCCGCAATTCGTTCTTGTACGCCATACGCCAGCCACCGCTCTCCAGCAGGTTCTGGCGGAAATCGGCCCCGATGCCCCATTTGGTTTGATTGTTGAAGGATTTGGGCAGCAGGCGGTCCGTTTCGGCCCAGGTGTTCCAGTCTTTCGTCTGTGCAGTGCCAGTGCATTGGCCGTTCTCGAACGTTTGGCCTTCACTGCAGCGTTTCCACACCAGGCCGGTGGGCCAGTGCATGGCGCTGGCAACGCCATCGGCTTCGCCCAGAATGTATTGATCGTCCGTGTTATCGCCCGAGGGGCAGCTCTCCGCCTGTGCCAGCAGTGGTGCGGTGCAGGTACCCAGCAGGGTAAGCCAACGTGCCAGTGAGAGAATTCTGTGGCTGAAGAGTGGGCTTTGGGTCGTCAGGGTTCTGTACTCGGGTGCTGGCATGTTGTTGTCTCCGCTTTGTTCTGGGCGAAAACTAACAAAAAGTGGGGGCGATCAGCGTCCACTGAGCGCTACACATGTTCAAAAGTACAGCGCTCGCGGACTGATTTGGGGTAAACGGCAATGATCCTCAGGTACTGCGCACCTGCATTCTGTTCAAGGCCAGCATTCCCATGATCGCCGCCAGCAACATCATGGCCCACTGCGGCAGTGTGGGGATTGGAGCGACGTCCTGTGTTATCCATGCCGGGCCGCCCGGATCGGCGATGATGCCGTTGACGCTCAAGTCACTGTCGCCTGCGTCGCCATCGGTCAGGGTCAGGGTGATGGTGTTGCCACTGATCACCGCGCCGGGGTAGGCATACCAGTGGTCATCAGGGTTGTCTGCCGTAGGGCCGTATTTGTAATAGCGCGTCCCGGCGGGCAGGTCTTCCGGGTAGGTCAGCACAACCGTCGCATTGCTGCCCGGCGTGCCATTGGTCAGACGCAGGCTTACGGCGCCGTGCGGCAGGGTGACTCTTGGTGGCAAGGCGGTAGCCAGGCTGGCAGCTTTCAGGCTCTGCGCTGAGTCCAGGTGCCACTCGCTGCCTGCAACGGTCAGATCCAGCGCTTCGCCGCTGTGCGGGCCTGCGGGCAGTTGCAGTGATAGATCGGTGCGCCGGACAAGCGCGGTAAAGCTGGCGCTGGTTTCCTGCAGGGCGGTGGCTTCACTGCCGCCATTGCTTGCATCGTCGCTGGTGCCGTTGGTCTGGCCGCTGCGCAGGGTGAAGGTAACGCTACGGCTACCGGAGTCCGGGGCGTTGAGACGCACAGCAATCTGGTCGCCGCTTTTGACGATGGCTTGCTGCACCCAGCCGCCGGTGCCGTTTATTTGGAATTCGGGGTTGCCATCACCACTGATGCGCGCACCGCCCCAGGCCTGGCCAGCGGGCACGCTGGGCGCAAGGGTGAAAGCGGGGAAGGAGACGGAGTTTCCGGCGCTGACGGTCTGCACGCTGGGGGACGTCAGCACGGCAAAAGATTGTCCGCCGCGCACAAGGCGAGCGTGGTAGCCGTTGTAACGGTCGGTGTTGTAGCCGTAGCCATAGCGGAAGTGTACGCCCGACGCGTTGTCCGAAGCGCCGGCGTCGGGTGAACCCGACCAGACACTCGAAGACTGGGTATTGGGAAACACCGTTCGGTTGACCTTTGGATCGTCGCCGCAGTTCTCGGTAATCTTCCGCAACTCGCCCTTGTACGCCATGCGCCAGCCGCCGCTCTCCAGCAGATTCTGGCTGAAGCCGGCCCCGATCTCCCAGTTGGTTTGATTGGTAAAGGATTTGGGCAGCAGGCGGTTCGTTTCGGCCCAGGTGTTCCAGTCTTTCGCCTGTGCAGTGCCAGTACATTGGCCGTTCTCGAACGTCTGACCTTCGATGCAGCGCTTCCACACCAGACCGGTGGGCCAGTGCATGGCGCTGGCGGTGCCATCGACCTCGCCCAGAATGTATTGATCGTCCGTGTTATCGCCTGTGGGGCAGTTCTGCGCCTGTGCCAGCAGGGGGGCGGTGCAGGCGCCCAGCAGGGTCAGCCAACGCACCAGTGAGAGATCTCTGTGGCTGAAAAATCGGCTTTTGGTGGATGGGGTTCTGTACTCGGGTGTTGGCATGGTGTTGTCTCCGCTTTGTTCTGGGCGAAAACTAACAAAAAGTGGGGGTAATCAGCGTCCACTGAGCGCTACAACACTCGGATATGGCTGCCACAGCGGCAGCATTTACGAAGTCTTGGCTGCTGTATCAGATCTCACTGGCTCTGATATCAGACGGATTGTGTTCATAAAATCGTTTGAATGCGCGATAAAACCAGGACAGGTTGTTAAAGCCCGCATCGTAGGCAATGTTGGCGATGCTACAGCCGTAGTAGGCGGGGTTGTTCAATCGGGAAAATACGCGTTGCAGCCGTTGTTCAAGCAGATAGTCCGAAAAGCTTTGTCCGTTGCGTTCAAACATGGCGCGCACATAACTGGGCGATACGCCATGGCGCTTGGCTATCCAGCCAAGGTTGATGTCGCCACGCCATGCGTGCGCTCGTATATCGGCTTTGATCGCTCTCAGGCGTGCAAATGCAAGGCCTCTTTGGCTTGCTTGTATGGCGCAATCACCCCGTGCACCGGTTGCGAGGGTAGCGAGATCGAGCAGGTGATTGGTTTCAAAAACGGGATTATCCGCCAGGGCAACATCGCTTCGCGTCAGTTCGAGTGCGCGTCTGACCAAGTGCATTAAGGGTTCTTGGATAAGATGGGAAGGGTTTTTGGCGCTTTCCAGATCGAATACCAGCTGGCCCAGCAATGATCGGGAAAAGCTGAGGTTGAGCATATGTGTCGTTGTGGAAGGGAAAATGATTTTCCCCGGTCGGTCATTGAATGCAAAGCAACCTGTACCGGGGCCACCCTTTAACTCGCCCACGCGGGGCAGGTCTGATATCCAGTGAGAATGGTTCGCCGGGTTGATCAACAGAGAAAAGTCGTCGTTTCCATCCTGTAGCTCTTGATTGCGCCGATGCACAATCAGGGAGGATGTTTTCACCAGTGCGATGGTCACACCCGGTAGTAAGCGGATACGGGTTTCAATTGAAGGTATTTGGTCCTTAGCAACATCAACATCGATGTTGGCCATCGCGGCATAGACATCTTTTGAGACTTCAAGGCGCTCATGTTCGGCGTAATCGTTTGAAGAAAATGTGATTAATGCCATTGACTTATCCGTGTGCTCAAGCGTTTTACGCCATACTTTAGCGTGTTTACACAGGAGATGGTACGGACATATCAATGTAATTCAGCTTGTATTCAGTTCTTTCTACCACTCAGTTTATGCACAATTCCCTTGGATATTTGTTGCAACAGCCCTTTGGGTTGATCCTGCTCGGGCAGAGGGCGGCACAGTTTGATGGCCGTCAGCCCCGTGCGGGCCGTGAAAAGGCCCGCGCCGATGCCCTGACCGGCCCTTGCTGACAGGCTTGATGTCAATGAGCTGCCCAACAGCGCAGAGCCTGCATCCATTGCCACTTCACTGGCGCCGGCAAATGCCAGGTTTTGCAGAACCTGCTTCAGTAATTTGCCTTGGGTCAGTAGCCCCGGCGCGATGCCATACACCGTGGCGATTTCACGAATCATGCGCAGGTTGCGCCAGGCGACCAGCAGCATATCGAAACTGGCCCAGGGGCTCAGTGCGACCATGACACCCGATTCCACACTGTAGCGTTGAACGCAGCGCTGGGCGGTGCGGTCGGCTTGATTCAGGGCGTGTCGGCTCAGGTACTGAATAATCTCCCGGTCGTTGTAGCTGCTGTCGAGCTGTGTGATGGCACCTTGTAACTCGTTCTTCAGCGCCGTGTGGTGGTAGCGCTGCTCCAGTTGATGCAGCAGTGCTGTGCTGTCGCCATGACTGGTCTGTTGCAACAGAGCTTCAGCCTGTTGCTGCAGACCTTGTACCTGTCGCAATTGGCGGCTGCCACTGAGGCCTCGCCTGATTTCGATACCGACCACAAGCATCAGTAGCAGCGTCAGCAGGCTGAAGGCACCGCCCAGCAGGGGGTGAATGGATATGCTCCAGCTGATCAGTCGGTACAACTCGGCACCGATGGCCAAAACGACCAACGTTCCCAACAGGGGCACTAACCAACCTCTACTGCGTACATTGCTCTGAGGCGGCGAGGGAGGTAGCTCCAAAGAGGTGTCATCTTCAACAGTCTGGGTTTTGTCCAGCGGGATATCTCGGGCTGGCTGGTGCGGGGGATGTTCGGCTGGATCGGCTGCCATCGCCTCGGGCGGTAGCTCGATTGGACGTTGCCATTTAGGTGTGTCACGCATCAGAACAGGTCTCCCAACAGGTATTCGATCGCCTGGTCAAGGCGGATATGGTGCTCGGGCCTCAAAGGGCCTGCAGGCAATGGACGTGGTGCAAAGTCGACAAAGCGGAAGCGGTCACTGTTCCAGTCTTCGGCGCGAGGCAGCTCAGTGGGCACTTCGCCGGGGAAAAGGGCAATTTCTTCGCCCGTGTCTTTTCGGTGACCGCGCAGACATGAGAGGTGTTGGCCATCCAATCGTGCCTGCGCAGCTTCAGTGGCACGCAGGGATGACAGGGCAAGGCATCGGGTTTCGACCTGTTCAAACCGGATCTCGCGCTGAGCGGCTTCAATCATCAGGCGCAGGAACTGGTCCAGGTTGTGGTGCTGATTGGCCGTAACATGGTCGGCCTTGGTGGCTGCGAACAGGACGCGGTTGATGCGCGGGCGAAACAGGCGTCGAAACAGGCTGTTGCGGCCATACTGAAAACTGTGCAGCAGGGTGGTCAGGGCCAGCTGCATGTCATTGAAACAGGATTCGCCGCTGTTGAGTGTTTTCAGGCAGTCCACCAGTACGATCTGACGATCAAAGTGTCGAAAGTGGTTCCGGTAGAAAGGACGGACGACCTGTTCACAGTAATCGTTGTAGGCCTGTTGCAGTTGTGTAAACAGGCTGTTTGTATCCGCGTTTTCGGGTGCTTCGGGCCAGTTCTGGATAATCGGAAACAGGTCAAGCAATGGACTGCCTGCCAGTTCAGCCGGCATGAGCAGACGCCCGGGCTGAAGCAGGCTCAGGTTGTATGGGGGCTCACGCAGTTGCTGCAACAGGGATCGGTAGCGTTCAGTCAGTTGCTGCCGCAGGCCCTCCGGAGCGGGAGCCAGCCAGTCGATCCCGCTCTGCTGAGCGATCCAGTCAGCAGCCACTTCTGTGCGTGGAGTCGAGGCAAACAGGGCCTGCTGCTGTTTGCACCACTGCTCGAAACTGAGTGTCAGCATAGGCAGATCGAGCAGCCATTCGCCGGGGTAATCGATCAAGTCCAGATACAGTGTGGAGTGCTCGCCCAATGCGCGCCCCAGCCCTGGTTTGCGGCGATAACGCAGTGCCAGCCGGATCTCCGACAGTGCTTCGGTCGAATTCGGCCAATGCGGTGGAGAGGCCTGAAGCCCCGCCAGGCACTGTTGCAGCGGAAATGGGCTGGGGGATTCCGTGCTCAAGTCACGGGTAGCGACAATTCTGCCTTCGGAAGCCGCAGCAAAAAACGGCAGTGAGCGCCCCTGCTCACTTTGCAGCAGGTGGCGAGCCAAGGCGCTTATGAAGACGGTTTTGCCGCTGCGGCTCAATCCCGTGACGGCCAGGCGGACACGTTGTTCCATGCCGCGCTCGACGCTCATCTTCAGCTGTTCGGGCCAGTCAGTCAGACCGCTCTGTCGGATCAGGCCACCCAGTTTGTTCGGTATGCTCATGCATGGCTCCGTTTGAGGTATCGGATTATTCTGTCATCCCTCAGCTGAAGTGTGGATGAAAAACTCCATTTCCGGTTAGATCCTGACATCATTTCTGCGAGTTGACAGAAATCCTGTTGCTGCGGGCTGAAACTGAACAAAAAAAAGGGAGCCGCAATGGCTCCCGTTTTCGTTCAGAGCTGGATCAGTTGCGGTTGAAGTACTCTCGTGTCAACTTGAACACCACCGGGCTCAGAAGAGCCAGTGCAACCAGGTTGGGGATCGCCATCATGGCGTTAAGGGTATCGGCAACCAGCCAGACGAAGTCCAGGCTCAGTGTTGCGCCCAGTGGAATCGCTAGAATCCAGAGGATGCGGTAGGGGGTGATCGCCTTGATGCCGAACAGAAACTCTACGCAGCGCTCACCGTAGAATGACCAGCCGATAATGGTGGTAAAGGCGAAGATGGCCAACGCAATGGCGACCAGGTAGTTACCCATGCCGGGCAGGGCTGTTGCAAATGCTTGGCTGGTCAGGGCTGCACCGGATTCGCCGCCGGTCCAGGCGCCGGAGCTGACGATCACCAGACCGGTGATGGTGCAGATCACCAGCGTGTCGAGGAAGGTGCCCAACATGGCGATCATGCCCTGGCGCACCGGGTCGTTGGTCTGGGCAGCTGCGTGTGCAATGGGGGCTGAGCCCAGGCCTGCTTCATTGGAGAACACGCCTCGGGCGACACCAAAGCGGATGGCGGCCCATACGGCTGCCCCGGCAAAACCGCCCTGCGCGGCAACAGGGGAAAAGGCGTGGGTGAAGATCAGATCCAGTGCCTGTGGCAGAAGGTGGGCATTGATTGCCAGTACGATCAATCCGGCGATCAGATAGGAGAGTGCCATGAAAGGTACCAGTGCTCCGGCTACATGGCCGATACGCTTGATACCACCCAATATAACGGCACCCACCAGAATCATCATCACCAGTCCGCTGATCCAGGTGGGAATGCTGAAGTTGGCATGCAGTACATCGGCGACCGAGTTGGACTGCACGGTATTGCCGATACCGAAACCTGCAGCGGCGCCAAAAATGGCAAAGGCTACGCCCATCCATGCCCATTTTTTGCCCAGGCCATTCTTGATGTAATACATGGGGCCGCCGACATGCTGGCCCTTTTCATCGGTTTCACGGTACTTGACCGCCAGAACTGCCTCGGAATACTTGGTTGCCATGCCGATCAGGGCTGTTATCCACATCCAAAACAGGGCGCCTGGTCCGCCCAGAAAGATTGCCGTGGCAACCCCGGCGATGTTACCAGTGCCCACTGTGGCGGACATGGCGGTCATCAGTGCCTGAAAGGGTGGAATTTCGCCTTCCTTTTCGTCACCGGCGTTGGCAGTCCGCCCGCCCCAGAGCAGCCGGAAACCGGTGCCGATCCTGAGGATAGGCATCAGTTTCAAGCCGATTGAAAGAAACAGGCCTACCCCGAGGATAAGCACCAGCATCATGGGGCCCCAGACGACCCCGTTAATTGCCGAAATAAACGATTCGATTGCAGCCATCGTAAGATGTCTCCGTGTTGTAAACCTGAGGTGGTCGGGACCGACTTCAAGGTTTGAGTCCTGAATTCACTGCCGAGCCATATTGCATTGTTTCGGGCCATGAAAGTACCCAAAGCTATAGCAGATCCCATGCCACTTAAGGTGAAGGCTGGGTCAAGTCAGGCATTTTTCGTATTGTTTTGTGAGAAAAAACTGTTTTCTGTTACTAAAACAGAAATACTTTCTGATTCAAAAGGAGGTTGTCCATTCACATCTCGGCTGCAGCAACAATGTGTGCGCTACAGTTGTGCCCAGTGCACTGTAAAGGTTCAGGCGATGACGATATGAACGGTCATTCAGGCATGGAGGGTGAGGGCCGGCATCAAGCCGATAGAGTCGGGTCATGTTGCGCTCCGATGGTATTGTTATTGTTGGATGCGTTTCATGGAATATATTAGAGCCTTTTTGAAGCTCAACAAGGTTTTTTATTCTGTATTACCCGCTGATGACAGAGTAATTAACTGCCTATATCAACCGGAAGCTGTGTCTGCTCTTTCACTTCCTCCATCACGATATAGGATTTGGAGTTTTTTACGCCGGGCAGGGTCAACAGCATGTCACCCAGCAACTCGCGGTACTGTGACATGTCATGCAGACGTGCCTTGAGCAGGTAGTCGGCATCGCCGGATACCAGGTGACACTCCAGGATATAGGGCAACGTACTGACCGCCCGGTTGAAGCGCTCAAATGCATCAGGTGACTGGTAGGAAAGGGCAATCTCGACAAATACCAGCAGATTGTAGTTAAGCATTTGTGGATTGACGCTGGCGTGGTAACCCGTAATGAAACCGTCCCGCTCGAGCCGTTTGACACGTTCCATGCAGGGCGTTGTGGACAGTCCAACCCGGTCCGCAAGCTCGGTGTATGAAATGCGCCCCTCTTGCTGCAATATCGTCAGGATATTGCGGTCGATTCGGTCAATCTTCTTGACCTTCTGTTGTTGTGCCATTGCCTGGTGATTCCATCTGTAAATTGATTAATGAGTATAGTTTTAACCTGATTCAGGCATGGTGCAACGTATAAATGGCTGTCATCTACCCCAGCCAAGCCTCATTGGCAGTGGGGCGTTGAACAGTAAAGCGTGGTAATATCGGCAGCCATACATGAATGAACCGACCGGATGAATGAGGCAGCATGAGCTATCAGGTTCTGGCACGAAAATGGCGCCCCAGACGTTTCAAGGAAATGGTTGGCCAGGAACATGTTCTGAAAGCGCTGGTCAATGCGCTGGATGATGACCGGCTACACCATGCCTACCTGTTTACCGGTACTCGTGGGGTGGGTAAAACCTCCATCGCGCGCCTGTTTGCCAAATCGCTCAACTGCGAACAGGGCATCTCCTCCGAACCTTGCGGCCAATGCAGTGCTTGTGTCGAGATTGCCGAGGGGCGGTTCGTTGATCTGATTGAGGTGGATGCGGCCTCCCGCACCAAAGTTGAAGATACGCGCGAACTGCTAGAAAACGTGCAGTACTCACCAACACATGGTCGGTTCAAGGTGTACTTGATCGACGAGGTGCACATGCTGTCCAACAGCTCGTTCAATGCGCTGTTGAAAACGCTGGAAGAGCCGCCGCCGCATGTGAAGTTTCTGCTGGCGACTACTGATCCACAAAAGCTGCCGATGACGGTGCTGTCGCGTTGCCTCCAGTTCAATCTTAAAAACCTCACTGCCGAGCGTATTCAAAACCACCTTGATTTTGTGCTGGGAGAAGAGGGCATTGAGTCTGAAAGTGCAGCGCTCTGGCTGCTGGCGCGTTCGGCTGATGGTTCCATGCGTGATGCACTCAGCCTGACTGATCAGGCGATTGCCTTTGGTGCCGGCAGCGTGCGCGAAGCAGATGTGCGCACCATGCTGGGTACCATTGACCAGCGTCTGGTGTACCGGATGCTTGAGCAGATTGCGCGGCAGCAGCCGGCACAGGTGCTGGAGGCAGTACGTGAACTGTCGGAATTTTCGCCTGATTACCTGACGGTGCTGGGAGATATGGTCAGTCTGCTGCATCGCATTGCACTGGCGCAGGTAATGCCGGCCGCGGTGGATAATAGCCTGGGTGATCGTGAGCAGGTACTGGAACTGGCACGCCTGCTGCGCCCGGAAGAGGTTCAGCTGTATTATCAGGTTGCTCTGATGGGGCGCAAGGATATGCCTTTGGTACCTGAGCCACGAGAAGGGCTCGAAATGACGCTGCTGCGTATGCTGGCGTTCCGACCGGCCGGCAGCGAGCCGCTGCAGGGGCTCAGCCCGGCTGAGGCGAAGGAGGCTGATCCTGTGTCGGAATCTGCCGCTGCAGCTGCAGCTGCAGCTGCGCCTGTAGCCACCGAACCTGTTGCGCCGATGGCCGCTGCTGAGCCCAGCCAACAGTCGAACGCGCAGGCACCCGCTGAGCCGCCGTCTGCACCGATGCCAGAGGACATTCCTCCTTGGGATGACCTGCCACCGGATCTGGCCGAGAACTCGCCAAAAAAGTCTGACCCGGCTGAGGTGGATGCCCGGCCGGAGTCTGCCTCGATAAGTACCGCACAAGCGGAACCGATGGCTCCGGTGCGGACTCCAACTCCAGAGCCACCGACTCCGATGCCTGAGGCCTTGCCCGTGCTGGCTGCCTCTGGTCCCGTAGCAGGCAATGGTGACTGGTGTGATCTGCTGCCGCAGCTGGGACTTAGTGGCATGGTGGAAAGCCTGGCGCGTAATCTGTCGCTGGAGTTGGGCGACGCCAGTCGCATGTTGTTCCACTACACGCCCGAGCAGGATGCACTGCTTAACGAGGATCGCCGAGAGCGTATCCGAACCGCGATCAGAGCGGTTCGGGGTGAACAGGTTCAGATTGAGTTTACGCAGGCGGTGCAAACAGTCGAAACCCCGGCTCAGCGTATCGAGCGCCTGCGTGCCGAACGTCAGGCAGAAGCGGTGCAGGCAATTGAAGCCGACCCGTTGGTACAAACATTGATCGAACAATTTGGCGCGCGGATCGAAACCGAGTCGGTCCGCCCGTTGGACCCGGAACACTGATATTAAAAGAGGAGTCTGAACATGATGAAAGGTGGCATGGGAAACCTGATGAAACAGGCCCAGAAAATGCAAGAAGACATGCAGAAGGCGCAGGAAGAAATTGCACGCGCTGAGGTTCAGGGTGAGTCCGGTGCCGGTCTGGTCCGCATCACCATGAACGGTCGCCATGATGTGAAGGCGGTCCAGATTGATGAGAGTCTGATGGAAGAAGAGAAAGAGATTCTTGAAGACCTGATCGCCGCGGCCGTTAATGACGCCGTACGTAAGGTTGAACAGAATACTCAGGACAAGATGTCTAAAATCACCAGTGGCATGGGTATGCCACCGGGCTTCAAAATGCCATTTTGATCATGAGCTTCAGTCCCTTACTGCAAAATCTGATAACGTCACTGCGCGCACTGCCCGGTGTTGGGCCAAAATCGGCACAGCGCATGGCACTGCATCTGCTTGAGCGTGATCGGGAGGGTGCGCGAACCTTATCTGAATCCCTTCTGCAGGCGGCTGAAAAGGTTGGTGAATGTCAACGTTGTCGCAACCTGTCCGAAGAGACGCTATGCCCTGTCTGCGAGGATGACAGCCGTGACCATCAGCTGATTTGCGTACTGGAGTCACCGGTGGACCTGATCGCTGTAGAGCAAACGGGTGGGTTCAACGGAGTGTATTTTGTCCTTAAGGGGCATCTGTCCCCCATTGACGGGGTTGGCCCGGAAGATCTGGGACTTGATCAGCTGTTTGAACGGGTAGAAAGCGGAGAGGTGCGTGAGCTGATACTGGCAACCAACCCCACGGTAGAAGGGGAGGCAACGGCTCACTACATTGCTGAACAGCTGCAGGACTTGAATGTGAATATCACCCGCATCGCCCATGGCGTCCCGGTCGGGGGCGAGCTTGAGTTCGTCGACGGCGGTACGCTGGCCCATGCTTTCGCCGGGCGGCGCTCCCTGAAACGGAGTCAGGATGACTGAATTGATGCAGCGTTATGACTGGCATCGGCTGCAACAGGCTGCGGCCAGCCCGATCTGGATTAACGATACCGCAACACTGATGCATTACTGCCAGCAGTGGCTGCAGTTGCCGTTGATCGCGCTTGATACCGAATTCATGCGTACCGAAACCTTCTATCCCATACCGGGCCTGATCCAGATAGCGGATGACCAGGGCTGTTATCTGATTGACCCGCTTCAGGTTGAGGACATGTCACCGCTGGCAGAAGTGCTGTGTGCGCCAGATGTGCTCAAGGTTCTGCATGCCGGTAATGAGGATATGGAGCTGTTCCGCCACAGCTACGGCGTACTGCCGCAGCCGCTCTATGATACTCAGGTAGGTGCCGCCTTTGCGGGCTGGGGGTTCAGTATGGGCCTGCAGCGCTTGGTAGCGTATGCGCTTGAGGTTGAACTGGGCAAGGGCGAGACCACCTCCGATTGGCTGCAGCGTCCACTTACGGCTGAACAGGAACATTATGCGGCACTGGATGTGGCCTATTTGCCAGTTCTGGCTCTGATGCAGCACGAGCAGCTTGAGGCGCGAGGGCGTCTGAGCTGGGTAATGGAAGAGTGCGAAAGCATTGGTGCAAGTGTAATGGCGGCTGATGAAGCAGACCCGCAAGCATACTTTCAGCGCTTCAGTCAGGTATGGCATCTGGATGATGTGCGACGTGCCTTGCTGCGTGATCTCAGTGCATGGCGGGAACAAACCTGCCGTGAGCGCGATATGTCTCGCAATCGTCTGCTGCGTAACGAAATGCTGCTGGAAATC
Source organism: Marinobacterium iners DSM 11526 (assembly GCF_900107855.1). Classification (GTDB taxonomy): domain Bacteria; phylum Pseudomonadota; class Gammaproteobacteria; order Pseudomonadales; family Balneatricaceae; genus Marinobacterium; species Marinobacterium iners. The sequence goes on from NZ_FNRJ01000004.1 coordinate 201,956, forward strand.
GCTGAACGGATGCCTCAGAACGAGCAGCATCTGGATGCCATTATCAAGCGTGGTCGTATCATGCGTGAGTACGGACAGGCGATTATGGCAATAATCGCGGCCGCTCCTGAATCGGCCCGCCAAAACCCGCCGGCCGAGATCGATCGCCCGTTGCACTATGTCTGGAACAAACGGCTCAAGCAATTACGGTCAATTGGCCGTCAGGCGGCAGGCGCGAATGATCTCTTGCCTGAAATACTGTTGCGCAAGCGAGACCTTGATGCGCTCATACGCTCACGTGATGCAGAGGGGCATTATCACCTGCCACCCAGTCTTTCCGGCTGGCGCAAGCCACTGGTGGGCGATGCCCTGTTGAATCGAATCGAACAGTTTGAAACGAGTTGATGATGATAATTTTGAGTATCTTCAAGAGTCCGCGCAAGGATGAGATGTATCTTTACGTAGACAAGCGCGAGCAGTTGGAGCGTGTCCCCGAGGCTTTGCTGGAGATGTTTGGTCAGCCCGTGCACGTTATGGATATGCCGATGACGCCAAACCGCAAGCTGGCACGGGTTGAAAGCACGGCAAAGCTTCTGGATGATCTGGACAGTCGAGGGTACTACCTGCAGATGCCGCCTCAGAAGGAGGAGTATATGCTGGATCTGTTCAAGAACCGGCCCGAGACCGGGGTGCGCTGAGTATGGCGCAGGAAGTGTTCTGGCGCCGCAAGGGCCTGAAGGAGATGACCCCTCAAGAGTGGGAGTCCCTTTGTGATGGGTGTGCGTTGTGCTGTCTGCATAAGGTGGAGGATGAGGATACTCGGGAGGTCTTTTACACCACCGTCGTATGTCATCTGTTGGATCTGAACGACTGCCATTGCACAGAGTATGAAAAGCGCTGTCAGTTAGTGCCCAGCTGCATCAAGCTCAAGCCCGAGGATGTGGAGAGTTTTGACTGGCTGCCACCCAGTTGCAGTTATCGGCTGATTCATGAAGGCCAGGAGTTGCCGGACTGGCACCCGTTGCTGACGGGTGAGCGCAAGTCAGTGATTCATGCCAACTCATCGGTATTGAGCGTGTATGAAGTGCGTGATAATGAGATCAGTGATGATCAGCTGATCGACTTTGTACTGGATGAGGATTACTGAGACGCGGGGCTTGTGGCTCAGGGCAGTGATCCGAGCTGTTTGATCTGAAAAGATACAGACAAAAAAAAGGGCGCCATGGGCGCCCCTTAGTGTTGCAACTGAAGAGGAAAATCAGTTGTTCTGGTTGGCCATCTGCTGCTTGATCAGATCACCGATAGTGGTCGGCCCCGGAACTTCAACTTCCTGGTTGCGAACTGCACTGATGGCTGCTTTCTCTTCAGCCTGATCTTTGGCGCGGATCGACAGGTTGATGACGCGGTTGCGACGGTCAACAGCTGTGATCTTGGCTTCAACAGTTTCGCCTACCTTGAGTGCCGTGGTGGCATCGTCGATGCGCTCAGCAGCGATCTCGGATACTTTCAGAGTGCCTTCGATGCCTTCAGCCAGCTCGATAACAGCAGCTTTCGGCTCAACGCTCTTCACGGTACCGGTTACGATGGTGCCCTTGTCGTTAGCGGCCAGGTATTCAGCGAACGGGTCGCTTTCCAGCTGCTTGACGCCCAGAGAGATGCGCTCTTTCTCGGCGTCGATAGACAGGATGACGGCTTCAACTTCGTCACCTTTCTTGAACTGACGCAGTGCAGTTTCAGGATCGGCTTCCCAAGAGATGTCGGACATGTGAACCAGACCGTCAAGATCGTTATCCAGACCTACGAAGATACCGAAGTCAGTGATGGTCTTGATGGTGCCGCTGACCTTGTCGCCGGCAGCGTGCTGCTCGGAGAAGGAGATCCACGGGTTGATGGTGCACTGCTTGATACCCAGGGAGATACGACGACGCTCTTCGTCAACGTCCAGGATCATCACTTCCACTTCGTCGCCGATGTTAACGATCTTGGACGGGTGGATGTTTTTGTTGGTCCAGGACATTTCAGATACGTGTACCAGGCCTTCAACACCATCTTCGATGGAGGCGAAGCAGCCGTAGTCGGTCAGGTTGGTGACGCGTGCAGCAACCTTGGTACCGGCCGGGTAACGATCCTTGATGTCATCCCACGGATCTTCGCTCAGCTGTTTCAGGCCGAGGGAGATACGGTTGGTTTCCTTGTCGAACTTGATGATCTTGACAGAGATCTCATCGCCCGGGTTCAGCATTTCGCTCGGGTGAGAGATGCGCTTCCACGCCATGTCAGTGATGTGCAGCAGGCCGTCAACACCACCCAGATCGATGAATGCACCGTAGTTGGTGAGGTTCTTGACGTAACCCTTGGCGATCTGACCCTCTTCCAGGGTGGCCAGAAGCTCTTCGCGCTGAGCGCTGTTGGCTTCCTGCAGAACGGCACGACGAGAAACAACGATGTTGTTGCGCTTCGGATCCAGCTTGATCAGTTTGAAGTCAAGCTCTTTGCCTTCCAGGTGGTCAACATCACGCACCGGACGAACATCAACCAGGGAGCCCGGCAGGAAGCCCTGAATGTTGTTGATGCTGACAGTGAAGCCGCCCTTGACCTTGCCTGAGATGTAGCCTTTAACAGTCTCTTCTGCGTCGAATTTCTTCTGCAGAACTTCCCAGGCTTCAGCACGCTTGGCTTTTTCACGGGACAGACGGGTTTCACCGAAGCCGTCTTCAACCGCTTCCAGTGCAACCTTGACGGAATCACCAACCTGAATTTCCAGCTCGTTGTTGTCGTTCAGGAACTGTGAACGGGGGATAACGGCTTCGGATTTCAGACCAGCGTTGACTGTAACCCAGTCGCTGTCGATGTCGACAACTTCACCCATAACGAGGGTGCCGGGGGTCATGGCAATGTCTTGCAGGGATTCTTCAAACAGATCAGCAAAGCTTTCGCTCATGAAAGTATCCTATATTGTCGCTGCCGGTTAAGTGTGTGGCAGCTTTCCAGCCTGTATGCCAGCTATACAGGGTCGGTTAGCGATAACCATCTCGGCGGACACTGGGCTGGCGATGTGTCCGCGAAATGGGAAAATATAAAGTTGCAAAATTATACAGAGGGTGGCTGGCTTTTGCCAGTGGCTGCCCAGTATTTATCCGGCAATGATGTTGGGAAGTGAAGCTTCCAGCTGTTCGCGTAGAGGCTTCTGGCAGGCGGGAAGCAGTTTGGCCAGGTCTTCGGCCAAGGCTGCTGGCAGTGTGGTGCCGTCTGGCTGGTTGAACCAGTCGATCAGCAGTCGTTCTTCAGCGCGGCTGTTGGCCGCAAGTTCTGTAGCGTTGCCGACGCAGAAAGCGAAAGCGGGCAGGTGGTCACTGACAATCCTGCCCCGCTGTGGCTGTTCCAGCATCAGGCGGTTGGCGCTGACAAAGCGTCGGTACTCCTGCATGCCGGCTGCGGCCATGATCTCAAGACGAATATTGCTGAACTGATCGGCCTCGGGCATCCGCGCCAGAATGGCCTTGAGCTGAGTCTTGGTTCGGGCCAGTTCATCCTCGAAGGTTTCGGGAGCAAAGTGCTGGTTCAGGCGCTTGTATTCCTGCAGTTCAGTAATTTGCTGCTTCAGTGCATCGATTTCGCTCTTCAGGGCATCCTGCTCCGCCAGCAGGTTCTCCTTGTCCTGCATGAGACCACGAATGACGCGCTCGGTTGGGGTGAGCTTCTTCTCGGCGAAAGTGGCTGGCAGTTGCTGAGCGCCCAACATACCTGTGCTTTCAGTGTATGTGCTGCTGGGGACCATTTCGTAGCCGAACTTTTCCAGATCCGCCAGGTTCACTTCATGCTGAGACTGCATTTTTTGGTAGGCGAAGTAGCTGGCGACCGCAGCAATTGCCAGCAACATCGGTACCAGTACCAACAGCAGAACACTCACCTTGCCCAGCTTCATGGGTTTACTCCATCGCCTTTCGGTTCGATATGTGGTCCGGCAGGGCAGCTGTGTGGCTCAGTGTCAGGTCAATCAAGTCGAGCAGGACCTCTCCGCTCTCGGCCAGAATTGCTTCTGACTCGGGATTGATTGGGCGTCCCTGCTCATCCTTGGGCAGCGTGTCGTCAACTTCGGCCAGGGTCTTCACCGGCGGCATCCCAAGGCCGGCGCGACGCTCATTCTCAACGCTCAGCAGCCAGTTCTCGTTGGTCTCTCGCTCCTGTTGCAGCGTGTCCTGGTTGAGTGAGATATGGGTGATTTTCTTTTGTTTTTCCAGGTGTTCTACCTGTTTGCGCATGAAGATGAAATCCGGATCGGTTTCGGTACGGGCCTGATGTCTTTCCAGCAGTTGCTGCATAAAAGGCGACAGGCTGGGGAAGCGGCCATGTCGCACCGGGCGTACCTGATCCCAGGGCAGTGCCTTGTCCAGTGCGCTTTCTCCAATGTCTTCAACTGTGTACAGAGAAGGGAGGCGAATATCAGGCTCCACTCCGCGGTGCTGGGTGCTGTCGCCGGAGATGCGGTAAAACTTGGCGTGAGTCAGTTTTACCTGGCCGTGTTCGATCGGCTGCAGGGTCTGGACGGTACCCTTGCCAAAGGTGCGGTTGCCAATGAGGATGCCTCGGTTGTAATCTTGTATAGCGCCGGCGAAAATTTCGGAGGCAGAAGCACTCAGGCGGTTGACGATAACGGCCATGGGACCATCCCATGCGACCTTCGGATCAAAGTCACCCAAAATGTCAACGCGACCAGAGGCATCGCGAATCTGCACGGTGGGGCCGCGCTGGATGAAAAGACCTACCAATTCGTTGGCCTCACGCAGCGAGCCGCCACCGTTGTTGCGAAGATCGACAATCAGGCCGTCAATATCTTCTTCACGCAGTTCATTGATAAGCTTTTCCACGTCTCGGGTGGTGCTTTTGTAGTCAGGATCACCCTTCTGCAGAGCTTCAAAGTCGATGTAGAATGTCGGTATTTCGATGACGCCGAGCTTGAACTCCTTGCCGTCACGGTTAAGCTCCAGTACTCGCTTGCGGGCAGCCTGCTCTTCGAGTTTTACCTTGTTGCGTTCGATCCTTATGACTTTGCGGGCTTGGCGATCGACTGCATCGGCGGGGATCACCTCCAGGCGCACCAATGTGCCCTTGGGACCGCGAATCTTGCTGACAACATCATCCAGGCGCATACCCACCACATCTTCAATGGCACCGTCTTCACCCTGTCCGACACCCACGATGATGTCAGCGGGCTTCAGCTGGCCGGTTTTGTCAGCGGGACCGGCCGGTACCAGTCGTACGACCTTGGTCTGGTCGTTTTCCGACTGCAATACAGCACCGATACCTTCCAGAGAAAGACTCATGTTGATCTGGAAATTCTCGGACCCCTGTGGGGAAAAGTACTGGGTGTGGGGGTCAAATTCATGCGTCAGGGCATTGACGAAACTTTCAAATACATCGTCACTTTTGGCCTGGTCGGTGCGCTGTTTCTGGTTCTGGTAGCGTCGCAGCAGAACTTCCTGTGCTTCTTCGGTGGTTTTATCGGCCAGCTTCAGGCTCAGCAATGAGCTTTTCAACTGCTTGCGCCAGAGTTGCTGCAGTTCTGCATCGGTTTTGATCCACTCTGCCTCTGAGCGATCACCTTCCAGAACGTCATTACGGTTGAAATCCCAGGTGTTGCTTTCGTCTTCCAGGGTACTGATCATGTAATTCAACCGTTGCAAACGTCGCTCTTGATAACGGTTGAAAATCTCGAATGCCGCTTCAGTCTCGCCCTGCAGAATTTGATCATCGAGCAGGTGGCGCCACTGCTCAAACTGTTGAATGTCACTGGCCAGGAAGTGACTGCGTTCAGGGTCAAGAGTCGCTAAATACTGATCCAGTACGGCTTCAGACAGCTGGTCGTCAATATCGATCCGGTTGTAGTGCCCCTGCTGCAGTGATGTCACGACATCCAGCATCGTTTGAGTATGGATGGGCTCGGGGGCAAGATTGGCTTGTGCAGGGGCGATGCCCAGCGTGAGTGTCAGTGCCGTGACGAGTGTCAGAAAATGAGGCTTGAGCATGAGAGGCGGATCTCCGGATCATGTGGCTGGAGCTGAGCTCCACCGCTGAAAAACACCTGAATCAGGCGGTGGCTTCTTTTGTGACAGGCACTCTGGGCTCCGAGTTCCGTCAGCTACAGCTTTGTGAGTGTAGTCATGGTGCTGGGTAATGTAAAATCATTGCTTTACACCTGTATGTACGGAGAGTGTGAGGATGCAGATCTGGAAATCTCTGGTCGTGACGTTGGCGTTTGCCGGCCTGCTGGCCGGGTGCGGTGAAGACCCGGAAAAGGAACGCTTTCGTCAGGAACTGATCGACAAGGCGCTGAACGATGAAACCCGCAAGGCCGGTAATGAATTTCTGGCCAGCAATCGCGAGCGCGAAACGGTCAGCGTCACCGATTCTGGGCTGCAGATCGAACATCTGCGCAAGGGTGACGGGGCCAGCCCTACCGCACGTGATACGGTGGTGGTTCACTATGAGGGTACGCGAGTGGATGGGGGGATATTCGACAGCTCCTACGCGCGGAAAAAACCGGCTACCTTCCCACTGAATCAGGTGATCCGAGGCTGGCGTGAAGGCCTTATGCTGATGCAGGAAGGCGGTGAAGCGATGATCTATCTGCCCCCCGAGCTGGCGTACGGTGCTACCAGTCCATCCCCGGATATTCCGGCCAACTCTACGCTGATTTTTCGGGTGGAGCTGATAGAGGTGATCAAGGCTGAGGACGCGCAATGAAACAGCAAACTGAATTCAATCAGGACCTGATCCGCTTTCTGGATCAGGCAACCACACCCTTTCATGCTGTGGAACAGATGGCGCAGCGCCTGCTCAAGGCCGGTTTTCGTGAAATGAGCGAAGCTGAGCACTGGCGTCCGGAGCCGGGAGAGGGTTACTTTATCCGTCGCAATGGATCCTCAATCATCGCCTGGCGTCATCCTGAGCAGGAGGCCGCCGTTAATCAGGGGTGGCGTCTTGTTGGGGCGCATACCGATTCCCCCTGTCTGAAGGTCAAGCCGAATCCGGAGCTGCACCGCAAGGGCTACTTCCAGCTTGGCGTTGAAGTCTATGGCGGGGTTTTGCTCAACCCCTGGTTTGACCGCGACCTGTCACTGGCGGGGCGTGTGACCTATCGCAGTAAAGATGGTGCTGTCTGCAGCACGCTTCTGGATCTGCGCCGCCCGATCGCGGTGGTGCCGAGCCTTGCCATTCATCTTGATCGAGAAGCCAATTCCAGCCGCACCATCAATGCGCAGACCTTCCTGCCGGTGCTGATGGGGCAAACAGATGAGAAGCCGGATTTTCGTCAGCTGCTGGCTGATTGGTTGATGCGCGAAGGTACGGGGAATCTGGCTCAGGTGCTGGACTATGAGTTGTGCCTCTATGATACCCAGGGCGCTGCGCTGATTGGGCTTGAGCAGGAATTTCTGACCTCTGCGCGATTGGACAATCTGCTCAGTTGTTACATTGGTCTGCAGGCCCTGCTGGATGCCCCGGCTGCAGGTGCGGGGCAGGTGTTGGTCTGCAATGATCATGAAGAGGTTGGCAGTCTTAGTGCATGTGGTGCGCAGGGGCCGATGCTGACGCAATGGTTGGAGCGCCTTATGCCGGATGTGGACAACCGCAATCGCGCACTGGCCCGGTCCATGTTGATATCAGCCGATAATGCTCATGGTGTGCATCCCAACTTTGCCGATCGGCACGATGATAACCACGGCCCGCTGCTCAATCGTGGGCCGGTTATCAAGATCAATGCCAACCAGCGCTACGCGACCAACAGCGAAACCAGTTCAATCTTCCGGCACCTGGCGGCTCAGGCAGGGGTGCCGGTTCAGAGTTTTGTGGTGCGCTCCGATATGGCTTGCGGCAGTACCATCGGGCCAATCACGGCCGGAGAGCTGGGCGTGCGTACGCTGGATGTCGGTGTGCCTCAGTTTGCCATGCACTCGATCCGTGAACTGGCGGGAAGTGCCGATGCACACGGGCTATACCGTGTGCTGCAGCGTTTCATGGCAGAGCCGCGGTTGTAATCAAAGCAGAGTGTTGGCTTCACTGAAGCTGTTCAGCTGCTCCAGCAGGTCGGGGAGCTGTTTCATGACGTCGGTCATGGCTTTACTGGCACCTGGCTTGCTCTCGCTGCGGCAGGCAGTTTCGATCTGCTGCAGCTGCGCGGCCAGGAGATTACAGCCGATGGTGCGAGCACTACCCTTAATTCGGTGTGAGGCTGAGCGTGCCGCTTCCAGGTCGTCCGCATCCAGCGCCTGCTGCAGAATCTGCAGCTCGGCACGCAACGTGTTGGCAAACTCACGTACCAGTAAGGCGGCTGACTCTGCATCACCAACCTGCTCAACCAGGTTGTCACTGTCGAACGTCTCAGGCGCCTCAGGTTCTGGTCTATTGGCTGTTGCGGTGTCTGTATGGGCCGCCATAGTGCGTGCGATCACCTGTTGCAAGTCTGCAAGGCGAACCGGCTTGGCCAGATAGTCATTCATGCCGGCCGCCAGGCATTTCTCTCGATCACCAGCCAGTGCATCGGCGGTGACCGCAATAATCGGAATGTTCCGTTCCGGGCCGGGCAGGTCTCGGATGCTGCGAGTGGCTTCATAACCATCCATGTTAGGCATGTGCAGATCCATCAGAATCAGGTCGAAATGGGCATCTGACTGCATTGCTTGAATCACCTCAAGCCCATCACTGCACAGCTGCCAAGTCGCACCGGCACGCTGCATCAGAATCTCCATCATTTTCTGGTTGATCGGGTGATCTTCCGCGATCAGGATCGACAGCCCGTCTGTTATTGGCTCTGCAGCGTGCTCCGGTTCCTCGAAGGCGGTATCGCTTGTGGCTGTTGCTGTTTCCGGTTGAACAATTCGACTCAGAGTATCCACCAGTTGCAGCGGTGACAGCGGTGGTTGTAACTGGGCTGTTACGGGGATAAAGGCCTGAGCCAGGTCGCGTTGTGACAGGCCGATTAATTCACCGTTGCCGCCTCGCTGCTGAATCCAGCCACGCAAGCTCTCGGGAGCCAGTTTGAAGCGGCGGTCATCCACCAGCAACATGGAGTACTGGCCTGCTTGGGGTTCCTCTTCAAGAGGGCGAAAATGGCAGTCGAACTGCTCAAAGTGTGGGCTCAGCAGGCTGTACAGGTATTCAAACAGCTGATGAGAGTTGGTAACACACAGCAGCTGTTGCTGAGACAATGCATTGAGTTCTGCCAGCCGCGTGTGCAAGGTGGCAGTGTTGGCTGGCTGCAGCGGCAGCTCCACAATGAAGCGTGAGCCTGTGCCCGGCGAGCTTTTTACATCGATACGTCCCTGCATCGCGTTGACGAGATTGCGGGTGATCGCAAGTCCCAGCCCGGTGCCTTGATAATGGCGGGTGATGGAGTGGTCAATCTGACGGAAGGCTTCAAAGATGATTGTCAGGTCGCGGTTGTCGATACCAATGCCGGTATCCTCAATACTGATTAACAGGTGTACTTCGCCGGTTGCTTCGACAGTACGTTGACTGACGGTGAGTATGACATGACCCGCCTCGGTAAATTTGACTGCGTTGCTGACCAGATTGTTGAGAATCTGGCGCATACGTATTGGATCACCGATGATGCTCAAGGGAACGTCGGGGGCATAGTTCAGGTACAGATCAAGATCTTTTGCCGCAGCGTTGACGGATGTGGCGGTCAGCACTGAGTGAATCGATTCGCACAGGTTGAATGGCTCCTGCACAAGGGTAAGCATGCCTGCCTCGATTTTGGAAAAGTCGAGTACATCATTGATCAGTCGCAGCAAGGTGTCGGCGGCAATGGATGCCGATTGCACATAGCCGGTTTGGCGGTCATCCAGCTCGGTTGCTTCCAGCGAGTCCAGCATGCCGACGACAGCATTGAGCGGAGTGCGAATTTCATGGCTCATAGTAGCCAGAAAATCGCTTTTGAGACGGTTGGCATGCTCCGCTTCATCACGGGCCTGCAGCATGCGTCGCTCTGATTCTCGCTGGGCGCGTTCAATGCGGAAGGCGTACATGATGCCGGTAATGGCATCTGTCAGAGGGCGGAGCCATTCCACCAGCTCCTGATCGTAGGCGTCTGCCCGGTTTGCCAGGCCATACATGCCCAGCACTTCACCGCGAAACTTGAGCGGAATGCCCACAAAGGAGTCCAGGTCCGGGTGTCCGGCCGGGCAGGAGCCTGCGCGATGAACCGGGTCGTGGTGGTTGGAGATGACCACTTCTCCGGTTAACAAGGTGCGCCCGAACAGGTTGTCGAGGTTGTGAAAATCGATGCCCTTCTCGATATTATCTACATACAGGTTATGGGAGGACTGGTCCCAGGCCAGGTTGGTGATGGCATAACAGCGCATGAACGGCTTTCCATCCTGTTCCATGCGCTCGCTGATAAAGCCCATGGGGGAGCCGGTCAGCTCCTTGAGTGTCTCCAGTAGCTCGCCAAAGCGTCGTTTAGGGTCTTTGTATAGCAGGAAGTTGTTGTTAACCCGCGAGACTGCTGCCAGAACCAGATGGTTGCGTGCTTCCTGTGCCTGTTGTAGCAAACGGTCGGATACGTCACGAAAAATGAGTACCCCTGTCGGCGAGTGTTGCTTGTGGCGGCGCTTGGTCCGAACGGGCGACAGGGTGCCTTCAAGCAAAATCAGGCGACCATTACCGTGACGGCACCTGAGTTCGTTGAATTGATGGTTCTGATGGCCTTGCAGTGCCTCAATGGAGACCGAATCAGCTGCCTCAAGCAGCTCGGTCAGGGGTTTGCCGGCCAATGTCTCGCTGTCCTGGCCCAGCAGTATTGCTCCGCTTTGATTGATGCGCAGTATTTGGCCATGACGCAGGAGAACAATGCCCTCTGCAGTATTATCAAAAACCAGCCCCATGTGTTCGCTGTGGATGTCACGCTCGCGCCGCAATACTTGATAAAGCCGAAACAGCAGCGCCGAGGACAGCATGAACATCAGTGCTGCCAGGCTGGCGATCAGCAACATCAGTTGCCCGTCTTGCCCGTGGTCTGTCATCCGTGTGTTCCTTGTGTTGTCAGATAGCGAGCATACTGCTGGTCCTTGCCAGCAATGTGGCGGTACCAGGCTTGCAGCAATTGCTGGTGCGCCAACAGGGCCTTGGGTTTCTTGTTCTGGCGAATCTTGTTGGCCAGCATCTGCGTGCGCTGCAGGATCATGCCATGTTCGGCCTGATGTGCTGAAAGATGGCTGAAGTGATGCTCGCGCTGATGTTGATACTCTTGTCCGAACATCTCGGCACTGATCTGTTCCAGGCTACTGGTCATCTGTGCAGCTGTATTGTCGCTGCCGAAACTGATTTCGCGGCGTATGGCATCCAACTGGTGCAGAATGTCAGTCAACTGCTGCTGTTTCTGTTGCAGGAAGGGGTCTTTGCTGTTGCTCGGTACCAGTTCCGTGAGGGCCTGTCTGAACCTGTCGGCATCATTTTCTTCTGGTGGCGTCTGTGTCTGTGAAGGGCCTGGGTTTGGAGTGGTCGATACTGTTGGTTCGGGTGTAGAAGGTTCGTGTGCAGGCGTATGAGTGGAGCCAGCGGATTGCCGCGGATACAGGCTACCATCGGCAGGCTTGTTGACGCCGACTGCCGTATTCACGCCTGTCGGGATTGAGCGGTATACGGCGGTATCAGCAAGGGTGATTTTCCGGCGTCGAGCGGCATCAATCTTGTCACTGAGCAGCGCTACGCTGAGTGGTTTGCTGACGAATCCGTTACAGTCCAGCCCTACCGCGTTCATCACGTTGTTGCGATAGTTGTAATCGGTAAACATCAAAACGCAGAGGTCGCGCGGTACCTTGGGAATATCACCGCAACGAATTGTCTGCAAAAGCTCAAGGCCATTCCGGGGTTGCATGTCGATATCCGTGAGAACCATATCAATGCAGGGCTCACGGGTCAGAATCTCGATCGCTTCGCGACCGCTCAGGGCTGAGTAAACCTGCTCACAACCCAGATGCTCAAGCACCTTACGGCAGAATTCGTCGATGATGGGCTGGTCGTCAACGACCAGCACCTTGAGCGCAGAGAGAGCCTTCATGTCTGTCTCTTGAGCAGATTACCTTCATGTTCAGAGCATTACACAGATCTTTCGGGTTGTATATCACAGCAGTGCCAGGCTCATCTGGTGGTATAGCGGGATACCGATAATCACGTTGAAGGGGAAGGTGAAGCCCAGTGATGCCAGCATGGCCAGGCCAATATTGGCTTCCGGGATAGCGGCTCGGATAGCAGCCGGCGCCGCGATGTAGGAGGCGCTTGCCGTCAAGCTGGCCAGAATCAGGGCGCTGCCGCTCGGCAGCTCAAGCGCCATGGCTGCGCCCAGACCAAACAGTGACAGCAGTAAAGGTGCACAGCAGGCAAAGGCCAGCAGGCGCCAGTGCTTAAGCGGGATTGGGCGCAGTGTTTCGGCAGCCGTCAACCCCATCTCCAGCAGGAACAGGGCCAGTACCGCCTTGAAGGCATTGGTAAACAGGCCAGTTACTGAGGCGCCTTCCATCGGGCCATAGAGGTAACCGATGATCACGCCGCCGGCCAGCAGAATGACACCTCGGTTGGTTAGAGTCTCATGCAGCAGGCTGATGCGTGAGCCGGTGTTGCTGTCGACGGCAAATTTGCGATACAGCGCCAGGCCCACCATGATCGCGGGCAGCTCCAGCAGCACCAGGTAAAGCGTGACTTCCGGGCCGATAGTGAGCTGATGGGTTTCAGCAAATGCCAGCGCGACGGCAAAGGTACCGGCGCTTACCGAGCCGTAATGTGCACTGATGCTGGCACTGTCCGCCAGCGACAGGCCGATCAGCTTGCGCAGCAGCGGAAACAGCAATAGTGGAATCAGTGCACCGATTACCATGACCAGCAGCATCTCAGGCACCAGTTGCCAACTGAGGTTGCCGTGCAGTCCCATGCCGCCCTTGAGGCCGATTGTCAGCATCAACAGCAGGCTGAGAGTGTCGTAGGCGGCTTTGGGAATGGTCAGGTCGGATTTGACCAGCCCGGCAACAACGCCGAGCAGAAAAAACATCACAACAATATCAGGCATGATTGGCTCCGTCTCTGAATCTTGCGCGAATTGTGCCGTTGAAAGAGTATTGAATCTAATTAATTCTTGGTGAACTATAGATAGATAATTATCTATATATAGGGGTGCCCGTGCGACTCAGGCATTTGACGTTTCGACTGCTGGAAGTATACGTTGCTGTTGTGCGCACCGGCTCGGTGACGGCGGCAGCCCATCAGCTTCACCTTAGTCAGCCGACAGTATCCCAGCAACTTAAAAGGCTGACCGAAACGGTGGGCGAACCCTTGTTGAGGACAGGTAACAAGGGGTTGGAGCTGACCGATGTGGGACGAGAGCTGTATCGCTCGGCATTGGATGTCACCGGCCGATTTGAAGATTTTGCCGACTATCTGTCAGAGCTTAGAGGTGGTCACCGCGGACGCTTCAGTATTGCACTGGTGAACACGGCGCAGTATGTGCTGCCACGATTGCTCGGCCCTTACAGTCAGGCGTTTCCAGAGGTGGATCTGACTCTTGAGATCGGTAACCGTCAGCAGTTGCTACAGCGTTTTGAGCAACAGTTGGATGACGTTTATGTGTTCAGTCATCCGCCAGCATTGGAGCAGGCCGTTGCAGCACGGTTTTTGCGCAATCCACTGGTTATGATTGCCCCTCAGCACCACCCTTTGGTGCAGAAGGCACAGCTATCCATTCACGATCTCAAACATGAGCGGTTCCTGTTGCGTGAACCTGGCTCGGCCACTCGCATGTTGTTCGAGAGCTGGCTGCATGCGCAGGGTGTGCAGTTATCCGATACGCTGCAGATGGCCAGTAATGAAGCAATTCGCGTGGGTGTTTCTTCAGGCATGGGGTTGGCAGTGGTGTCGCGTCATGTGCTGCCGCTGCAGCACCCGGGCATTGAAGTGCTGCCGTTGCAGCAGTTTCCGCTCGATAGTCACTGGCACTTCATTATTCGACGTGACCGACGTCTGCCACACGCTGCGCGGGGGTTTCTCGATTATGCTGCCGGCTCACTGGAGCAGTGGTTGCCGGCAGAGTACGTCTGTAACGAGATCGAGCGGCTGTTCAGTCAAACTCGGGAAGAGTGGGCGTAACAACGGGTTTGTCATCGGCCTGCCAAGCCTCAATACCACCGGTGATGGAGGTAACGTGCAGGTATCCCATCTCAGCCAGACTTTTGGCGCTGAGGGCTGCGCGACCGCTGTTCTTGCAATAGATGACGATATTGAGATCGCGAGCGTTGAGCGACTCGTCGTTGCTGAACTTGAATTCCAGCAGGCCGCGTGGAATGTTGATGGCACCTGAAAGATGGCCGCTCTGGTATTCATCCGGCTCGCGCACATCAACCAGAAGATCGGCGGCTCTAATGGCTTCGTCAGCATGTTCGACGCTGACTTCGGTGATATTTTCCTTGGCGGCCATTACCAAATCATGGGCTGTTTTCATTTGTAGCTCCTGTAAGGTTGTGCATCAGTTTTGCATTTATATTAGATTTTATTAATACATAATGCCATCAACAATGCCAGAGCCGGTACCAGCCATTTTGTTCGCTGATTTCCAACGGTGTTTGGTACAGCGCTGAAAGGTTGGCGCCAGTCAGTACTTCTTCTTTGGGGCCGTCCGCAACCACTGTACCTTGTGACAGCAATACCACGCGCTCAATTTCAGGAATAATCTCGTCCACATGGTGGGTTGCGATCAGCATGGAGCCATTCTGCTGACAAAATTGTCGCATCTGCTTCAACATCAGCGCTGCGGCGCCCATGTCGAGGCCGTTCGCGGGCTCGTCCAGAATCAGAGCTTCGGGCTGGTGAATCAGTGCTCTGGCCAGCAGCAACCGACGTTTCTGGCCAGTGGAGAGGCGTTGAAACATCTGCTGCTCCTGGTCAATCAGTCCGATCTGCTGTAACAGGCCGATGGCTCTTTGACGCTGCTCATCAGAGGCCTGCAGGTGATCGTGCTGCCCGATCGCGCCGAACAACCCGGACAGGATGACATCCAGAGAGCGGGTATAGGGTGTGTAATCCTCTTGCAATTCATGCGAGACGAAACCAATACGGCTGCGCAACTCCCACAGGTTGACGCTTTCGCTGCCGTAGAGCCGCACATGGCTGCCGTCGCGCACCACGGGGTATAGTTCGCGGCTGATCAGTTTGAGCAATGTGCTCTTGCCGGCTCCGTTCGGGCCGAGAATGGCAACGCGCTCACCGCGCTCCACCCGTAGGGAGAAGTGTTGCAATACCGGTGTCTGTTGCTGGTAAACGGTTACATCCTGGATATCAATCATGTGGGCTCACTTGCGCTGTTTGGCTTCGATCCACTGTGCCATATATTGAGTGCTTTTCAGAGTATGGTGACGCAGCATGGCACCGGTAAAATTGTCCAGTCGGTGCTGTTCAAGGTCGGCTCTGAGTAGGTTAAGGCGTGATATCAGCGCATCGGCATGGCGCTGGAACTGAAAGTGGCGGTCGTGTAGCTCAAAGCCTTGCTGCTGGCATGCTCTCCATTGTGGCGAATCCCGGTATAATGCAATGGCGGTAGTCGAAAACGCTTCGGCATCATCTGCTACAGGTGCCGGCCAGGTATCAGTATCAGCCATTCCTTCGGCACCTACAGATGTAGTCACAGAGGGTGTGCCACAGGCCAGAGCGTCTACCAGTTTGCCTTTCAGGCCTGCGCCAAAGCGCAGTGGAGCCAGGTTAATCCGCGCCTTGCGCATCACTTCATGGGCGTCTTCTGCCCAGCCCTTTACCAGAAAGCCCTGTTTCGGATTGTGCAGTGCCGTTGCCTTTGGGGGAGGGTAGGCGCCATATATATGCAGCTCGGCCTGCGGCAACTGTTGACGAACAAGTGGCCAGATGGATTGTTTGAGCCACAGGACGGCGTCCCAGTTAGGGGCGTGACGGAAGTTGCCGATGGCCAGAAAGTGTTCTCGCTGCTCGAAGGTTGGCAGCTGCTCCGTTTCTTTTCTGTTTAGAGGTGGCAGCATGAAAGGGCTGTAGTGAAGCAGGGCAGGGTCGACCTTGAATGTTGACGTCAGCAGCTCGATTTCGGCCCGGGAAATCATAAGCGTCAGATCACTGCGCAAAATGGCGGCAACCTCGCGTTTGGCATGATCCGAGAACAGCAGGTCAGGGCCGACCGTCAGGCTGACTTCACCGCTGTGTTTACAGGCCTGGTGACGTGCATGGCGCAGGCAGGAAAGGTCTTCGGTATCCAGCAGACGAATGGCCTCGGGGCAGTGTTTTTCCACCCGCCAGCCGAACTGCTCCTCCATCATGAAACGATCAAACATCACCAGGTCGGGCTGCAGGACACGGATGAAATCATCAAAGCTGGAGCAGTTCAGTGCGATGTTGACTTCGTTGATACCGCGAGCTGGCAGGTTGGCGCGGTGGATGCTTTTTTCAGCAGGACTGGCAAAAGTCACTGTCCAGCCTTGATCCCGGAAGGCATCGAGCAGGGCCAGCATGCGGTAGCCTGCGGCACTGGAAGCAGGCTCGGGCCAAACATAACCAACAACAAGAACATTCATGAACAATAAAAACCTGTGCAGCAATCGGGCTGGATGTGAGTGTTCATATTACCACTGCATAAAACCATTACCCCATCAGCGCCAGAATGAGGGTCAGGGTAATAAAGGAAAGTGCGGTGGTGACCAGCAACATACCGGCGCACTGGCGACCATACCCGTAGTTGCCGCCTATGATCGGGAATACGCTCAGCATCGGCATCGCTGCGGCGAGTATGACAGCCTTTTCAAGCTGCGGATCAAAGTCGCGCCAGAGCATAACCAGCAACAGCATCAGCAATGGGTGTAGCAGAAGCTTGCCTGCAGCGACCAGGCTGATACTGCCAAGGCTGTCATTGACGCGCGTGCCGACCAGAGAGCCGCCGATTACAAACAGCGCTGTGCCCACTGAAGCCATGGCCAGCATCTCCAGGCTGCGGTCCAGCGCGGACGGTATCGGCAGCTGCAGGCTGGCACAGATCAGGCCGGCCAGAATGGCAATGATCAAGGGGCTGCGCAAAATGCGCATGAAAATGCGGCGCCAAACCTGTAACAAAGGCTCGCCAGTACCGGTATCGCGCTTGCCATACTCGATCAGAATAAGGGCCAGCGGCAAAATCAGTATGTTTTCCACCAGCAGTGCCATGGTGAAAGGCTGGGTGGGGGCTGAACCAAATACCTGCAGTAAAACGGGGTAGCCAATAAAGGCGCTGTTGGATGCTGACATTCCCATGCCGCGAACACTGGCCTCGGCCAGATCGGTATTGAAAATAAGCCGGTTAAGGGCTATACCGCCCAGCAGTGCGCCAAGGGAGCCAATGGCATAAATGGTCAGGAAGTCAAACTGGATAACTTCGCTTACCTGCATCTGCGACAGAGTGCCGAAAATCAGGGCGGGCAAAGTGAAATAGAGTACAAATCGCCCCAACAAGGGCATTGCTTCCCGTGGCATCAGGCCGGATTTGACCGCCAGATAACCAAAGCCAATGATGATGAAAATCGGTGCGGTAATGGATAAAACGTCCGTCATGGTATCGGCTCCTCCTTAAGAGGCGGCCAGTATACAGATTTATGACGAGGGTAATATGCGGGAAAACCGGGATAATATAAGGATGGTCGGAGTGGAGGGATTCGAACCCCCGACCCTCTGGTCCCAAACCAGATGCGCTACCAAACTGCGCTAAAAGCCGACTTCGGTGGCTCCTCGAGCTGGACTCGAACCAGCGACCAATAGATTAACAGTCTACTGCTCTACCAACTGAGCTATCGAGGAACACCTGAACTAAGAAAAAATATATTAGTGATGAGACCCTGTACCGTCAAGCCCTTTGGCTAAATTATTATTCCTTTTTGTATCAAGGGGATAATTCATGGTGCTTGGCAGAAGACGTGTGTAAGTAGAGGGCGGGTTTTGTAGTACGGACAGAGCGCTGTAATTCCCCTTATCTCCCTGCCAGTTTTTCGCTAACATAGCCTGCTATCGGAATCGGCGTATAACTGGACGGATCAGTGCTTTTCAACAAGCTTCCTGAAGACATATTTCTCCCGCTCTCGGGGCAGAACCGGCAGGTGTATCAGTCGGTGCTGCTGGAGCTGGCAGATCTCTTTTTTGACGAGGATCTGATCGATCCCTTTATTCCGCGGGATCTGGTGCGTTCCAGCATCGAGAATGCCGTGGTGCGGCTGGGTGTGCGTCGTTGGGAGGCAGAGCCCGGCGAAGATGCAGGCGCTGAGCCGCCTCGTTCCAGTGCCGAGTACACCAACCGCATCTATCGGCGTTTGGTCCAGACCGGCTGGCTGGAAGAGGAACAGAAGGTTTACCGCACCTATGTACTGCTTTCACCTTCAGTCAGCTACCTGCTGCGCTCGCTGGTCAGCATCGCCCGGCTGGAAAAACGCAGCTACGGCGGTGCCGTACTGAACGTGCTCAGTTCGCTGGAGTCGGCCATCAGTGACCCTCTGGGACGAGGTATCACGCTGTCTGAAGCGGCCCAGACGGCGGCGGATTTCAGTGCCCATTTGACTGACATGATGTTGGGCCTGCGTGAGCTGAAGATGAACCTGTCGGCCAGCAATAACCCGCAGGAGATTGTGCGCGGTTTCTTCGACCGTTTTGTTGAGCAGATACTGGTTTCCGACTACAAGACGCTGAAAACCCGTAACAACCCGTTCCGCTTTCGCCGTCAGATTCTCTCCATGCTGCGTGACCTGCAGTTCGATCCGCTCAAACTGCAGCAGCTTGCAGAGCATTATCAGATGCAGCTGGATATGTCATACGACGTTGCCGAAGCGCAGGTGCACCAGCATATCAACCGCATTATCCGGATCTTTGACTCAGTGGATCAGCGTCTGGCCGCCATTGACGATTTCCGCTACCAGCTGGAGAAGCGGGTAGCGGATACAGTTCGCTACATGGACAAGACCACACCGGGCATGGCAGCACGCTTGTCGCGCCTGATTGCGGCGGTGGGCAACTTGCCGGAAAAGGTCATTCCGCCGCTCACTACACTGGATGAGGTGGGCTTTATTTCACCTGCCAGTGTGCGTGCACCGGTACGCCGCAGGGTAGAGGCTCAGCCGCGCATCATCACCCAGAAAGAGATCGACCCCTCCGTGCTGGAGTTGCGGCGTCTGTTCAAGGAGTGGAAAGAGCGGCGCGAAGTCAATGTGGATCGTATCGAAACCTACCTGGAGAGCCAGCTTGCCGGCCGCGACCAGTTGAGGGCCACCGATTTTCGGATCGGCACGGTGGAAGACTACATCTGCTTCAGTTACGTTCGCCACTTCAACTCGCTGGGCAAGAAGGCACAGCGGATGCGGCAGCGCTATCGAATTCAATTTGAAGACAACTACGTTAACGTCTCCGGAATGGTGGAGTGTCGTGGTTTTGTTATCCACAGGAACAGCTAATGCTTGGTGATCTGCAGAAAATCGTCTCCCGCAATGAACAGCATGACGCCGATGACTTCATCCGTGCCGCCAACCAGCTGCTGAGCAATCAGTTTCTCTATGCGGACCGGCCGGTACACCGTGACAGCTATTTTCTCATTGCCGGCAATACGGAGTATTTTCGTAACCTGTTTGCGGCCATTGGCTGGAGTCTGGTGTATCAGCCAGATGAAGCCTATCTGGGCATTCTGCCGCAGGGTGAAGAGCGTGTGCTGCGTCTGAAGCTGGACGAGTCGCTGCTGATGCTCTGCCTGCGTCAGCAGTACGAGCAGAAACTGGAAAGCTTTGAGGTGGAAGGCGGCAAGGCCTACACCAGTACAGACGAGCTGCTGCGCCTGTTCAGCAACCTGACCGGCAAGGAGATTCCCAACGAGACGCGTCTCAAGGAGATCATCTCCCTGTTTACCCGCCATGGCCTGATTGAGCGTGGCAAGCAGGATGAAACTGATCCTAAAAACATTCCACTGAAGATCAATCCGACCATCCGTCAGGTGGTGGTGGAAGACTATATTGGCCAGCTGGAAGCACTGTGCGACACCGACATTCGTGATCAGCAGGAGCCTGAAGATATCGAACCGGTCGACCTTCCTGACACGCCAACCCCCGAGACTGAGGAGAAGCCCGCATGAAGCAGCTAAACCGGATTGTGCTGGTCAACTGGTATGTGCTGGGCGCAGTCGAGATTCCGATCAAGGGTAATGTGGCGATTGTCGGCCCCAACGGTTCGGGCAAGTCATCCTTGCTGGACGCGATCCAGACGATACTCATGGGCGGCCACAAGCGCCACCTGAGCTTCAACGCCTCGGCCGGTGAGAAGAGCGAGCGCTCTCTGCGTACCTACTGTCTGGGCTTCATGGATGATAACGGCAAGAAGGCCACCGCCCGCGAAGACTCGCTGACCTACATGGCGCTCAGCTTCTTCGATACCGAAACCGCGAAAGAAAGCTGTATTGGTATTGCCATCAGTGCATCGACCGCCAGTGCGGAAGAGGATGTACTGGGCCGGTTTATTCTGCCTGAATTTTCCGTGTCGCTTGATGACTTCTCGGTCAGGGAAGGCAATGGCCGCATGCCGCGGCCCTGGAACGAAGTGCGTGACAGCCTGCTCAAGCAGTGCCCGGAGATGATTCTGGAAAAGCGAGCCAACCGCTTTATCCGCGATATGGTGACGCACCTGAGCCATGACGCACAGATGCCGAATGATGACGACAAATTCGTCAAAAACTTCAAGAACGCGCTGAAATTTGTGCCGATCGACAGCCCGACACGCTTTATTCGCGAATTCGTGCTGGACGAAAACATCGTGCATGTTGGCGCTTTCCGCAAGTCGCTGGATGAATACCGGGCGATGGAGCAGAAGACACTGGAGGTCTCCAACCGCATTGCCGAGTTGGAGAAAGCGCAGGAGCTGTGCAACGGCATTAGCCGCAACGTGAAAAATGCGGTTGAATATGAGTGGGTTGTTCACGAAGGCCGTTTTGAGCAGGCGGATCTGCGCAAGGAAGATGCCGCCGAGCGGCTGGAAGCCTACAGTGAGCAGGAAGAAAAGCTGCAGCAGGAGCTGGAAGAAAACAGTGCGCGCCTGAATCAGGCGATGCAGGATCTGGCCGATGCGCGTGCCGAGCTGAACAGCAGCGACTCGGCCCACAAGATCAATGCCCTGGAATCCACCGTCAAGGCACGTCAGCACGAGCAGAACGTGGTCAAGGACAAGATCCAGCAGGCCTACAATCTGCTGCGTACCACCGTGAGTTTTGCCAACTACAACGATCTGCTGCCGGATGATTTCAAGCCGCTGGTGGAGCGTTCGGTTGAGCTTTGGCGTTCCGGTGAAAACATGCTGGCTGATGCCTGGCCGCCTGAGCCGGTCAGTGTGGATAAGGTGATCAGCGAGCTCAAGGGGCAGGTCGACAGCGTGCGCAAGGCGATCTCGCGCCGCTATGAAGAGTCGGTAATCCGTATTAACGACCTGCGCAGCCTGATCCAGAACCAGAAAAGTGCGGTGGAACAGCTGCAGCAGGGGCGTGCGCCCATCCGTCACAATACCCGTGAGCTGATGGAGCTGCTTAGCGAGTATGGTATCGATTCCACGCCGATATGCGAGCTGGCCGACATCAATGATGACAAGTGGCGTATCGCCATTGAGTCCTTCCTGGGTGCACGCCGCGAAGCACTGGTAGTGGCACCAGATAGGGTCAAGGAAGCGATCACCCTTTACCGACGCAAGGGGCGTCATCTCAAGGGATGTCGAATCATCAATACTACCAAGTCAGGTGACTGGCTGCACCGCAGCAAACCGGGCTCACTGGCACAGTTTATCGATACCGACAACGAACACGCCCAGGCCTACCTTAACCGTGCTCTGGGTGGCGTGATGGCGGTGGAAACCGAGCAGGAACTGCTGCGTCAGGAGCGGGCTTTGACCTACGACTGCATGCTGCAGACCGAAGGTTCAACCACTTCCATCAACGAGCTGAGCCCGATTATGGGTATCCGTCGCCGTCAGGATCAGCTCGAAGTGCAAGGGCGTCAGGTGGATGAACTGATCGCGGAATTCACCACCCTGGGCAAGCGTCACGAGTCTCTGGAAAAGCTGCGTGATGCCTTGATCAGCATGACGTCGGGCCTGACTCAGGTCACCGAAAGCGTGTTCGATCTGGTCAATCAGCGCGAACAGCTCAGCAGCGAAATCCAGGGCTACGAGCAGGCGGTTGTTGATCTGCGTAACCACGATGACAGCGGTATCCAGCAGCGCATTGCCGAGCTGGCTGACGGCCAGAAGCAGGTGGAAGCCCGTCAGAAAACCCTGATGGACAAGCTGCAGAAGGTACGTACCGGCATGATCAAGGACAATGCGGCCCTTGAAGTGCTGGAGCAGGAGCTGGTGGAACACGCTCAGGCCCGTACGCTGTGCGAGGAAAAACCCCACTTTGATGCCCAGTCGGCGCAGGAAAAGCGCGACTATCTGGATGAAAGCTGCGGCGGTGAGCTGGAGCGCATCATTTTCGAGGCTGCCAAGAAGGCTCAGTCAGAGCTGCAGCTGCACGAGAAAAAGAAAAACGCCGTGCGTGATGCCGTGGCCCAGTACAAGGCGCGCTATCACGGTGGTGGCATGAGCCATCAGGAGCTGGATAATATCAGTGCCGACTCCACTCATGAAGATCTGGAGTTCTACGTCAACAAGACCGTGCAGGCGCTGCGTGACTCCGAGCTGGCCGAGTATACCAAGAAGGCCGAACGTGCCCGTTTGGAAGCCGAGACCGCCTTCCGCTCAGACTTTGTGGCGCACCTGAATGACCAGATCAACAAGATCAAGGACCTGATCCGTGAGCTTAACAGTCACCTGAAGAACCGTCCGTTCCATCAAGAGATGTACAGCTTCGAGATGATGCCCAACCCGGAGCTGAAGGACATTCTGGAGCTGGTCGAAGCCTATACCCGTCTGGATCAGGCCAACGTGGGCACCCTGTTCGATATCCAGCATCAGGGTGATAACACCCACCGCGAGGCGTTGAACAAGATCCACGATGTGCTGCGCGATGAAGGCGAAAGCAGTCTGCTGCAGGACTACCGCAACTTCTACAACTTCGAGCTGGTGGTAAAAGACCTGCAAGGCAATCGCAAGACGACCCTGACGCAGCGTATCAAGACCGGCTCCGGTGGTGAGCATCAGGTACCGTTCTATGTGGCCATGGCGGCTGCATTGGGTGCAACTTACCGCCTCAAGGAAGGTGGTGATGGCCGTCCGGTGGGCGGCATGAGTCTGTCCGTCTTCGATGAGGCGTTCAACAAACTTGACTCCGAGAACACGGTGACGTCATTGGGCTTCATGTCGGATCTGGGCCTGCAGACTATCATCGCCGCGCCGGATGAGAAGTACTCGTTGTTGTCGTCCTGCATGGATACGATCATCAACGTTTGCCGCGATGGCCGTATTGTTGATCTGGATGTGGAGTTCCCGACAGAGCAGGGCAAGGAGCTGCTGGCGTCCGATCACCCCTACAAGATCATGGCGGCTGAAGCCACTGAAATGGAAGAGGCGTCTTTGACGCCTTGAGTCGATCAGCGGGGCGGGGCTGCCAGCAGTCCTCGCCGCGTTGGTTCTGAAGGCTGCCTGTCCAGTGCAGGAATCAGGCTGGTCAGTACCTGATTGCGATAGAACAACTGCAGGCGTGGGCCGAATGGGCGACCGCTCCACTGTTCGGGTTGGTCCAGCATATCCAGCAAAATACCTGCCGCACTCAGGCTCGCTTCCTCCTGCTCGTCGCGCCAGTCTCGAAACTGCTCGTTGGCCAGCAGGCAGCTCAGCGTGTGGCTGTTCCACTGTTGTGGCAGTTGCTTCAAGGGAGGGAGCAGTCGGCTGCTGGCGGGGCTGTGCAGGTGCCGATCCCGGGGGAATGAGCGACGTGCGCTAAGGTCGCCACCAAGGCCCAGCAGTCCGTTGTCTCGTACGTTGCTGCCAAAATCCAGTGAGGCCAGCCCTTCGATAAGCCGGGTCAGGCTCCAGTTACAGCCCTTGATCAGTTGCCAGGCGGGTTCCATAGTGCGGCGTGAGCCCAGTGTGTAGCGTACTTCAGGCACGGTTTCGAACAGGGTCAGCTGCAGAAAGTGGGTCTGAAAGTCGACCAGGCAGCTTGGCTGGTCGATCAGGCAATAGGGTGTCTCGCGGCGACAAAACGCCAGCCATTCCTCTCGACTTTCCAGCTGGGGCAATACGCGAATAATCATGGTCACCTGCACTCACATCAGGTCACAAGTATAAAGCAAACCGACCACAATTGACGATGCGAGCCACTGGCCTGCGGCGGCAGAATTCTTTAATGTTAGATTTTTGGCATACAAAGACAGGCCCATGAATATCCACCCACTGCGTTCGCTGTTGTACGACGAGCTGCATTCACGGCCGTTTCAGGTCATTCCCAGTCCGGCGCGCGTCACTCATATGGCACTGCTGTGCAATGAAGCTGACCGTCAGGCGCAGCATGAGTACCTGCAACAGCTGTATGCCCTGTTTGGTTGCCCGGTCGAGCAGGGGGATCGCAACTGCTATGAATATGATTGCGGTACCTTTCGCATGCGCCTGGAGCAGCACACCGAATTTACTACCTTCACTTTCGTTAATCTGGATATTCCCGAGGGCAGTGGTCCCTTTGACGTAACCGGTTTGACCCCATTGCCCGAGGGCTGGATTGAGGCTCTGCCGGGGCAGGTTGTGGCGGCGTTTCATGTCAGCATTGAAGATGCCCGGCAGGGGCCGGAGCCGAGTCTGCCGCAGGTGAAGCAGGCATTCGAGGAAATGCGCCTGGTCGGAAGCAGCCCGCAGGATGGTGATGCGCGGGTCTGGGCCAGTTTTCAGCTGCATTCGGATGGCTTTGGTCGCCTGATGGTGGTCAACAAACAGATGAGTGACAGTCAGCTTGGCCGTCTGACTCAGCGTCTGATGGAGATTGAGACCTACCGCTTGATGGCATTGCTGGCTCTGCCGCTGGCACGTACGGTATCACCCGAGCTGGTCAAAATGGATGCTCGGCTCGCCGAACTGACTCAGCAACTGGCCGGGGAAGGTGAAGTCAATGAGCGAGAGTTACTGGCCGACCTGATCGAAATGGCTGCCAGTATCGAGTCATGGCGTGCACGTTCAACCTTTCGCTTCGGCGCTACCAAGGCATACCATGAACTGGTGTTGACGCGCCTGGATGCGTTGCGTGAGGATGAGGTGTCAGGTCATCTCACGATTACTGAGTTTCTTACCCGTCGTCTGACGCCGGCTGTGCGGACGTGTCAGGCGAGCAGTGAACGATTGGAGGATCTGTCGCGGCGGGTGGATCGTGTGTCTGATATGATGCGCACGCGAGTGGAACTGGGTATTCAGCAGCAGAACCAGCAGCTGCTCAGCTCCATGGACCGTCGCTCTCGCATTCAGTTGATGATGCAGCATACGGTAGAGGGGCTGTCCGTGGTGGCGATCAGCTACTACCTGATCGGGCTGCTGAAGTATCTGTTTGAAGCGCTGTACGATGCAGGTGTACCGCTGGACAAGTCACTGGCAATCGGCATTTCGGTGCCGGTGGTTGCCTTCAGTGTCTGGCTGGCCACGCGCCGTATCCACCATCATTTTATCAAGCTGGCACGCAAGGATCGTCTGCGTGATCAGTGAGTCCTGGAGTTGTAGATGAGCGTTGCGGAACGTATTGAAGAGCTGGTCAATGCCGGCATGCAGGTTGAACGGTTTGCGCTGGAAAACGAGAGCCATATGCATTCCGGCCCGGCAACCGAAAGTCATTTCAAGCTGGTACTGGTCAGCCCTGACTTTGCCGGCAAGCGGTTGGTGCAGCGCCATCAGCTGGTATATGGGCTGGTGGCCGAGTTGATGCAGAACCCGATCCATGCACTGGCGTTGCACCTGCATACACCCGAAGAGTGGCAGCAGCGCAATGGTGAGGTACCGGAGTCACCCAACTGCATGGGTGGTTCCAAGGCGGATAAGGGCTAAACCGCTTGGGCACGCTGAAGCCGTGCCCAAGCTGTATGCCTCAGGCCGTGATGCGGCGGAACAGCTCGAAGTATTCCGGGAAGGTTTTGCGGGTGCAGCCTGGGTCATTGATGGTGATCGGCGCATCGCCAAAGGCAGCCAGCGAGAAACACATCGCCATGCGGTGGTCATCATAGGTATCGATGGCGGCGCTCTGAATCTGTGCCGGTGGCGTGATTTCGATAAAGTCTTCACCTTCGACCACTTCCGCCCCGACCTTACGCAGCTCAGTTGCCATGGCGCTGAGACGGTCGGTTTCCTTGACGCGCCAGTTGTAGACATTGCGAATGGCTGTTGGGCCCTTGGCAAACAACGCTGTGGTGGCAATGGTCATGGCGGCATCGGGAATGGCGTTCAGGTCCAGATCAACGCCGCTGAGCTCGCCCCGCGTCACTTCAATCCAGGTCGGGCCATAGCTGACCTGCGCCCCCATCTTGCCCAGTACTTCGGCAAAGGCCTTGTCACCCTGAACGCTGTCGGCGCCAACGCCGTAAACTCGCACGGTGCCACCGGCGATTGCGGCAGCGGCCAGAAAGTAGGAGGCTGAAGAGGCATCACCTTCCACCATCACTTCACCCGGTGAGCGATACTGTTGACCGGCGCGTACCACGAAACGCTGGTAGTCGTGGTTTTCCACCTCTACGCCAAACAGCGCCATGGTGTGCAGGGTAATGTCGATATAGGGCTTGGAGACAAGCTCGCCCTCTACCCGAATGCTTAGATCTCCCTCGGCAAGGGGCGCCGCCATCAACAGAGCGGTCAGGAACTGACTGGAGATGTTGCCGCGAATACTGACTTCGCCACCCTTCAAGCCTTTGGCGTTGATCCGCAGGGGGGGGTAACCCGGCTCGCCCAGATATTCGATATCAGCACCCAGCGGCAGCAGGGCATCCACCAAGTCGGCAATTGGCCGCTCATACATGCGTGGCTCACCGCTCAGGGTAAAGCTGCCTTCGCTGGCGCAAAGTGCTGCACAGAGAGGACGCATGGCGGTACCGGCGTTACCCAGAAACAGCTCCAATGCCTGTTCTGCCTTGAATGCCTGCCCCAAGCCGTCCAGCTCACAGCTGCGGCGGTCATCCGCCAATTGATAGCTTACGCCCAGTGCCTTGAGTGCGTTCAACATATGGCGCACGTCATCACTGTCGAGCAGGTTAGTGATACGAGTACTGCCCTCGGCCAGTGCGGCCAGCAGCAGAATGCGGTTGGAGAGGCTCTTCGAGCCCGGAATCTGAACGTCACCGTTGGCTTGGGCCAGCGGCTGCAGGGTCAGGGTATCCATCTGAGGCAGCTTCACTTTAAACACTGGGAGTGGGGTGCATAAACTACCCTGTATCCCGGTCAAGGTCGAGTCCTCGGAGGGCCGATTACGCTGGTTTACGGATGACGCGAGCGCGCTCAAGCAATTCGGCGGGTTGTATTACGAGCTGCTCCAGCTCAAGCAGGCGGATCTTGTGTGTGAGGCCACCGCCATACCCGGTCAACTCGCCGCCGCTGCCAATCACTCGATGGCAGGGAATGATGATGGATAGCGGGTTGCGGTTGTTGGCCAGCCCCACGGCACGTGATGCACCGGGCTTGCCCAATGCCGCAGCGATCTCGCCATAGCTGCGGGTTTGTCCCCAGGGAATATTGAGAAGCTGGTTCCATACCTGTTCCTGAAAGGCGGTGCCTACGGGGGCCAGCGGCAAATCAAACTGCTTTAGCCGGCCGGCAAAGTAGGCTTCAAGCTGGCTGGCGGCTGCCTGCAGGACAGGGTGCTCAGGGCTTTGAGAGGTGCTGCGCTGACCAAAATCGATTCTGCACAGGCCTTTGGCATCGGCCTGCAGCGTCAGGGGCCCGACCGGGGTGTCAGCAAGGACAAGTGTGTGGATCATGTGGGCCCCCGCGAATAGCTATTGACGCCTGTCATGGAAAACCTATTATGCCTGAAGGATAGTGAAACTGTACCGTGACAACAACCTCAGGAAATATGTTGATGACTATTGAACACCATGATCTCGTCCATGAACTGCCCGAATACCGTGATCAGATTCACACTCTGAAGATGGAAAATGCGCATTTTGCCAAGCTGTTCGACGAATATCATGTGATCACCAAAGAAGTGGAACAGATGGAAGCAGAAACCCTTCCGGCTTCGACTCGCACGGAAGAAGAGTACAAGCTGAAGCGTCTGCAGCTGAAAGATCAGCTGTACGCAATGTTGAAAGACGCCGGCAACTGATAACGCCGGACCAGTCGCTGAAAACACCCGCTGATCGCGGGTGTTTTTCTTTGCGCGGGCGGCGTACATTTGTAGTGCAACTACAGGTCTGTCGATAGGGAGTTTCGGGTGTCTGCCACTTCACCATCCAGTTATGACTGGCGCTATATCTTCAATATTGCATTGCGCCACCGCCGTGAGTTGATACTGGCCAATCTGATTGCCATCCTGGCGGCCACCTTGAGTGTGCCCTTGCCTCTGTTAATGCCACTTCTGGTTGATGAGGTGCTGCTGCAGCAGCCCGGGGTTGTGGTTGCCACCGTCAACAACCTGTTTTCTGAATCCTGGCAGGGACCACCCCTGTACATTGGGTCGGTTCTGGTCTTGACGGTTCTGCTGCGATTGTTCTCTCTGGGGCTGAACGTGCTGCAGGCGCGCCAGTTTACGATCATCTCCAAGGATGTGATCTATCACATACGCGCCGGTTTGCTCGAACGGTTGCAGCGGATCTCCATGGCCGAGTACGAAACGCTGGGCAGCGGCAGCGTGGCATCCCACTTTGTCACGGACCTGGATACGGTTGATCGCTTTGTCGGCAGTTCGGTTAGCCGCTTTCTGGTAGCTGTGCTATCGATTATCGGTACCGCCGTGATTCTGCTCTGGATGCATTGGCAGCTGGCACTGTTTATTCTGTTTCTTAACCCCTTTGTCATCTGGCTGACGATGGCCGTAGGCAAACGGGTAAAGCATCTCAAGGCGCGGGAAAATTCAGCCTATGAGCTGTTTCAGGGGGCTCTGACTGAGACTCTGGATGCGATCCAGCAGATCCGTGCAGCCAATCGTGAGCAGCATTATCTGCAGCAGCTGATTGAGCGCGCCAGACAGGTGCGCAATCACTCCTCAAGTTTTGAATGGCGTTCTGATGCGGCTAACCGCTTCAGTTTCATGTTGTTCATGGTCGGGGTGGATCTGTTCCGTGCCGTTTCCATGCTGATGGTAGTGTTTTCTGACCTGTCTGTCGGGCAGATGATGGCCGTGTTCGGTTATCTCTGGTTCATGATGGGGCCGGTGCAGGAAATTCTGGGCATGCAGTACGCCTGGTTTGGTGCGCGGGCAGCGCTGGAACGGGTCAATCGATTGCTGGCTCTGAATCTGGAGCCGCGATATCCACAGCTAGAGAACCCCTTTGAGTCCCGCAAAACGGTTTCCATCAGTCTGCGTGATGTTCATTTCAGTTATTATCCGGGGCAGGAGGTGCTGCGCGGCATCAGCCTGGATATTCCGGCAGGGCAGAAAGTGGCACTGGTCGGTGCCAGTGGTGGCGGCAAGTCCACGCTGGTACAGGTGCTGCTTGGGTTGTATCCACCACAACAGGGTGATGTCTGTTTTGATGGGGTTTCGGTGCAACGGATCGGGTTGGAGCGGGTGCGTGAGCATGTCTCCACGGTACTGCAGCAGCCGGCTCTGTTTAACGGTTCTGTACGTGATAACCTGACGCTGGGGCGTGACATTTCAGATGATGCTCTATGGCAGGCGCTGGATGTTGCCCAGTTGAAAGACTTTGTCATCGGGCTGGAACAGGGGCTGCATACCATGGTGGGGCGTCAGGGAGTTCGGCTTTCCGGCGGCCAGCGCCAGCGTCTGGCGATTGCGCGTATGCTGCTGACCGATCCGGCGGTGGTCATTCTCGATGAGGCGACCTCGGCTCTGGATACCCAGACAGAGTTTGCCCTGCATCGGGCCATGTCCGAGTTTCTCAGTGGCCGTACCACAGTGATTGTGGCGCATCGCCTCAGTGCGGTACGTCAGGCGGATAAGGTCTATGTCTTTGAAGATGGAAAGGTTATCGAACAGGGCAGTCATGATGAACTGCTTGACCAACAAGGGCTGTATGCGAAGCTTTATGGTCAGCGCCAGCTCTGAAATGAGGAAGGTCGATGCGGCAGCGCTTTGAGTGGCGTGGTGGCAATCGGGTCTCGCTGATGGTGGATGGGGAGTGCTTTTTCCCACAGATGCTGGAGGCTATTGAACAGGCCCACTCCAGCCTGAGGCTGGAGTTCTATATGGTCAGCTCAGGCAAAATTCTGGATCGATTCATTCAGGCGCTCACTGATGCGGTGTTGCGGGGTGTTGATGTTCGCTTGTTGATCGATGGTTTTGGTGGTCGACATCTGGCCCGGGCTGACCGTGAGCGGCTCCGGGCAGGGGGCGTTCAACTGGTCCTGTACAATCCGTTGCAACTGTCTAAATGGACTCGCAACTTTGCTCGTGATCACCGCAAGCTGTTATTGGTGGATGAGCATAAGGCATTCATCGGTGGGGCCGGTCTGGCCGATGAATACTGGCTGTCTCAACGTACGGGCTGCCCCTGGCATGAGATCATGTGCGAGGTTCAGGGGCCAGTGGTCGAGGATCTGGCGTGCCTTTACAACCGTCTTTGGTTGCGCTGCAGTGGCCAGGCGCTGTCTCCACCTTCTGCTCAGCCTGAAGTGGGTGATGCTCGAATGCGTGTAACCACCGTGCAGGGGCTGTACCAGCAGGATATTAAAGTTGCCTTTCTCAATCAGGTAAATGGTGCTCGACACCGTGTCTGGCTTGAAACCGCCTACTTTCTGCCCTCTCTGTCGATTCGCACGGCACTGCGTCGTGCGGCGCGACGAGGGGTGGATGTACGCATGATTGTGGCAGGCCCCTACACAGATCAATTCTGGGTCTATCATGCCTCAAAACGTTACTATCGGCGCCTGCTCAACGCGGGTGTGCGAATTTACGAATATCAACCGCGCTTCCTGCATGCGAAGGTGGGTTTGGTCGATGACTGGGTGTCATTGGGGTCCTGTAATCTCGATCATTGGAACCTGCGCTGGAATTTAGAAGCTAATATAGAGGTAGAGAACCCTGAGCTGACGGCTCAGGTGGAACAGCTGATCAATGTCGACATGGAGCAATGTCACGAAGTGACAGCTGAAGAGTGGTCACGTCGCCCATGGTATCGCAAGGCGAAAGAACTTGTCTGGGCACTGTTGAGTCAACTGGTATTGAAGATCAGATAACGGAGAGTGTCATGAATAAAGCCATTATTCTAACGACCGTGCTCACTGCCAGTCTTTTGAGCGGGTGCGCCCAGCAGGGGCTGTATGGCACAAGCTACAGTCGTGATCAGGTGCGTCAGGCTCAAACAGTTCAATATGGCACTATCGAGTCAGTGACGCCGGTGGTGATCGAAGGACGTGACGATGGCGTTGTGGGTGCCGGTACCGGTGCTGTTGTCGGCGGTATTGCCGGCAATCAGATTGGTGGCGGCAGTGGGCGGACTTTGGCCACGGTGGTCGGGGCTGTTGCCGGTGGTCTGGTGGGGCAAAGAATCGAAAAGTCTGCCACGACCCGGCAAGGACAGGAGTTGACCATCCGCCTGGACTCAGGCCGTGTGGTCTCTGTCGTACAGGAAGTGGATAACGGACAGTTTTTCCGTCCGGGTGATCGTATCAGAGTGCTGGGGCAGGGCAGTTCACTGCGTGTGACCTACTGAAGCACAGGTAAATATGGCCGGGCGCTGCGCCCGGCCTGCCCGCGGATCAGTGAACCGAAATCATTTTTCCGGGGCGTGGAAATGCAGGTAGAGGTCGATCAGGACTTCAGGGATCTGCACGCACATCTCTTCACGCAGCGCACGGTCCTGGCTGATGTCACGGATCTCTTCGTCTTCAAACAGGTCTGAGGCCACCATAATCGGCAACAGCAGGCCTGCTACGGTTTCTTCATCCGCACCGAACCACTGTTCTTCCTTCAGGAATACGCCCTCCATAAAGGATTGGGCCCAGATGGTCAGCTCAGTCAGCTCTTCGTCATCTTCAGGTTCAAGACTCAGTTCGCAGGGGAGCAGAATTTCCTGATCGTTGTACAGGTCGTTGCCGATGGTCTGGTACAGCTTGCGCAGCAGTGCCAGGATTTCGGTTTTTTCTTCAGCATTGGCCCACTCGGGTTCACCGTCGAACAGCTGTTCCAGCCACTCGGATTCGGCAACGGGTTCGGGGCTGATGTTCAGGGCGCAGAGAAAGCCGTGGGCGCCGATCAGGTCCAGGGCTTCGTCGGACACGGCATCAGAGAACAGAAATTCCTCCAGACGGTCCAGTTCCTCTTCGGTAATCAGGGCAGGCATGTTCGCATTCATGGTTCACAGCATCCGCAAGTTCAGGTCAACGGATGATTCTACCCTGAAGCGTGCCCCGGGGGTATGGCTGTGGATGACTTCATGCCAGTGATCGCGGATAATGCCGGCCATGATAGAGCGCGCCCGACAAATACTGGCCGATGTATTCGGCTTCGAGTCCTTTCGCCACCCGCAGGAAGCTGTGGTTGAAACCCTGATAAATGGCCGCGATGCACTGGTGGTAATGCCCACGGGGGGCGGCAAGTCACTCTGCTATCAACTGCCGGCACTGGTACGCGAAGGCTGTGGGGTCGTGATTTCGCCCCTGATAGCCCTGATGCATGATCAGGTCAGCGCCCTGTCACAACTGGGCATACGTGCCGGCTGTCTCAACTCCGCCATGACCCTTGATGAGCTGCAGCAGACTGAAGCGGCTTTGCGCAACGGTCAACTCGATCTGCTCTATGTTGCCCCCGAGCGCTTGCAGCAGCCGCGCACTCGTCAGCTGCTGAGTCAGTGTCGTGTGGCACTTTTTGCCATCGATGAAGCCCACTGCGTATCTCAGTGGGGGCATGACTTCCGTCCCGAGTACATGCAACTGAACGAATTGCGTGAACTGTTTCCCGGGGTGCCGCGCATTGCGCTGACGGCAACCGCTGATGCACGTACTCGCCAGGAAATCATCGACCGGCTGGCATTGACCGACGCCGCTGCCTTTGTCTGTGGCTTTGACCGCCCTAACATTCGTTACCGTATCGGCCAGAAGGACCGGGCACGGGAGCAGTTACTGCGTTTTATCCGCGATGAACATCCGCAGGATGTGGGTGTGGTGTACTGCCTGTCACGCAAGCGGGTAGAGGAAACCGCCGCCTGGCTGTGCGAACGTGGCTTCAATGCGTTGCCTTATCACGCCGGGCTGGACGCAAAACTGCGCCAGCATCACCAGCACCGCTTTCTGACTGAAGAATCGATCATTATGGTGGCCACCATCGCCTTCGGCATGGGGATCGACAAGCCCAATGTGCGGTTTGTGGCGCATCTGGATCTGCCGCGTTCAATCGAAGCCTACTACCAGGAAACCGGACGCGCCGGCCGGGATGGTCTGCCGGCGAATGCCTGGATGGTGTATGGGCTGCAGGATGTGATTTTTCTGCGCCAGATGCTGGAAGGTTCGCAGGCGGAAGCGGCCCAGAAGCAGGTCGAGCGGCAGAAGCTGGAAGCGATGCTGGGGCTGTGTGAAATCACCACCTGCCGGCGTCAGGCCCTGTTGAGTTACTTTGGTGAAAATGCACACCAGCCTTGCGGCAACTGCGATACCTGTCTGGAGCCGGTACCGGTCTGGGATGGTACTGAAGCGGCACGCAAGGCCCTGTCGGCGGTGTACCGCAGCAGTCAGCAATATGGGGTCAACTACGTCATCGATATCCTGCGTGGCCAATCCAGTGACAAAACTCGCCAGCGTGGGCATGAGCAGTTGTCAGTATGGGGCATCGGCAAGGACCTGGATCAACAGCAGTGGCGTTCGGTATTTCGGCAGCTGGTGGCGCGGGGTTACCTGAATGTGGACCCGCAAGGGTTTGGTGTACTGCATTTGAGTGATCGTTGCCGACCGTTACTGAAAGGTGAGGAAACGCTGGAACTGCGCCGCGATTTGAAAGTGTCCAGTGCTGCCGGCAAGCGCACGGGTGGGAGCCGTTCCTCGGCCACGCAGCAGAAACTTGATCCGGCCGAGCATCGTCTCTGGGAAGCGTTGCGCGCTCTACGGCGTCAATTGGCTCAGGAGCAGGATGTACCGCCCTATGTCATCTTTCATGATGCAACCCTGATGGAGATGGTGCTGTATCGACCGCTTACCGGCGAGCAGATGCGTCGTCTGAGCGGAGTGGGAGAACGCAAGCTGGACCTGTATGGTCAGCCCTTCCTGGAGTTGATTGCCGAATTTCAGGATGAGCCCTCCAATAGTCAACAGGCACAGGCGGAAGAGTCACTGCTGCTGTATCGCTCCGGCATGACTGTTGAGCAGGTGGCGCGGCAGCAGAAGCTTTCGATCAATGTCATCTATGGTCACTTGGCCCATGCGATCCGCGAGCGCAAGATCAGCGTAGACGAAGTGGTTGAGCTGCCAGCCGGTGAGCGCGCTGAAATCGAGAAAACCATGCGTTTTTGTCAGCAACAGTTTGGCGATTCACTCAAGGCGGTACATGAGGCGCTGGAGGGGCAGTACGAGTACGGCCTTTTGCGCTGTATTCGGCAAGGGCTGAGTATGTGAGCGAGCTGCTGCTAAATCCTCTGGGGCTGTTTCTCAGTGCGCTGATCTCATCCACTCTACTGCCCGGTGGTTCTGAAGCCCTGTTGGCCTGGCTGGTTGCTTCCGGCGAGCATCCATTGTGGTTACTGCTACTTATGGCAACCGTTGGCAATGTGCTGGGTAGCCTGATTACCTGGGGCATGGGGTACTGGGTAGCGCATCGTTTTCCTCTGCGTGCGTTGGACAAGCCCGAGCATCAGCGTGCCAGACACTGGATCGAGCGCTATGGAGCGCTGGTGTTGCTGCTGGCCTGGCTGCCAGTGGTGGGTGACCCGCTTTGCTTCGTGGCTGGCTGGCTTAGGGTCAATCTGTTTGCCAGTCTTGTCGCCATTACACTGGGCAAGCTGCTGCGCTATGCTGTCATCATCGGAATTTTCAGTTGAGATTCGGATGAGCAAAACGTCACTGCTATATGGTATCCAGCTGTTTCTGCTGTTGATTCTCCTGCTGCTGTTGGCCAACGTCTGGTTCAGCCGCAGCAACGAAGTCTGGTGGCATCAACCGGTGCGCCTTGCCATCTATCCGGTCAATGCGGATGGCGAAGCCTTGACCCAGGCCTGGATCGATCAGCTGCGCGTTGAGCAGTTTCAGGATATCGAGCTGTTTTTCAATCGTGAAGCTTCTCGATACCGTTTGCCGCTGGAGCAACCGGTACGGGTGCAACTGGCGCCACAGGTTGAATCCATCCCCCCTCAGGTTCCTGAGCACCCCAGCATTCTGGATGCGATCTGGTGGTCGCTCAAAATGCAGGTTTGGGTCGTATTCAATGACACTCTGTCGGATGATGAGGTCGATGCCCGCGTCTTCATGAACTTTCACCTGCCGCATAACGAGGTTGGCATGCGCCATTCGTTGGGGCTTCAGCGTGGGCTGATAGGACTGGTAAACGGTTATGCGGGGGTTGACTACCAGGGACGCAACAACCTGATTGCAACGCACGAATTCCTGCATACGCTGGGCGCCAGTGACAAGTACAATG
The DNA here is from genome assembly GCF_900107855.1 of Marinobacterium iners DSM 11526. Lineage (GTDB taxonomy): Bacteria > Pseudomonadota > Gammaproteobacteria > Pseudomonadales > Balneatricaceae > Marinobacterium > Marinobacterium iners. The sequence goes on from NZ_FNRJ01000004.1 coordinate 237,609, forward strand.
CCGAAACGACCGAACCACTCTGGCCGGATGGCTATGCCGACCCGACCAAGGTGCCGTTGTTTCCACAAACCCGAGCCGAAATCATGGGCGGCAGGGTGCAGGTATCGCCGGGCTGGGCGTTGCTGCCACCCAGTCTGGAGCATGTGGTGGTGGGAGCGGCGACCGCGATTGAGATTAATTGGCTTGCGGCTCCGGCCGAGCCACGTTCTTGACCCCTGCAGTCCCCTGTAGGACAATCCGTCTTCTGCATTCAGGATTTGGAGGATAATTAGCGGGTTTATCGCGGTTTTTGGCGTTTTTTTACGCCCTTTTTGCTGCTTTTCGTGTGTGCAATCTTTCTTGTGCAAATGCCCGTTACAACGGACCTTTGTCCTCTTGGTGGCTGGTGTCATGGCCACTGCTTCTGGATGCTCCCATTCATCTGTTTTACACACAGTTGCTTCAGGCTTTGAAGCTGACTGTTGAATCCTATCAAGCTTGCAAGGGAGCCCATGAATTCACAAACGCCTATCAACCTAATCCAGGCCACCGAGGCCGATATAGCCCCCGCTTTTAAAGTCTACACGGCCCGTCATCTGGCGCAGATTCCGCAGTTGCAACGACTTCCATCCCAACTCAGGCATGAGATGGAAGTGGTTGCATCCGTTCTGCCGTTTCGAGTCAATAACTATGTGATCGATCAACTTATCAACTGGGATGATGCGATCAACGACCCCATGTTTCAGCTAACCTTCCCTCAGCGCGGCATGCTCAAGCCCGAGCATTATGCGGCGGTGGCGGCGGCGCTGGAAGCAGGTGACAAGACCGAGATCAAGCGCGTGGTCGATGAGGTACGTCAGGCGTTGAATCCGCATCCGGCGGGTCAGCTGGAACGGAACATTCCACGAGTGAACGGAGAGCCGGTCAACGGCATCCAGCATAAGTATGGCCAGACCGTATTGTTCTTCCCCAGCTCCGGTCAGGTCTGTCACAGCTACTGCACTTTCTGTTTCCGCTGGGCGCAGTTTGTCGGTGACCAGTCACTGAAAATCGCGGCCAAGGAATCAGGGCAGCTGTGTGATTACCTGCGAGAACACCCTGAAGTGACCGATGTACTGATCACCGGGGGCGATCCCATGGTGATGAAAACCAAAAACCTGCGTGCCTATCTGGAGCCACTGCTGGAACCGGAATTTGACCATATCCGCACTATTCGTATCGGCTCCAAGGCACTGACCTTCTGGCCTTACCGCTTTGTCACGGATGAGGACAGCGATGACTTGATGGCACTGTTCCGTGACATCATCGCCGCAGGAAAGCATTTGGCCTTTATGGCGCATTACAACCACTGGCGCGAGATGGAAACCGATATTCACCGTCAGGCGGTGGCACGCATCCGTGAAACCGGTGCACATATCCGCAGCCAGGGCCCACTGCTCAACCACATCAACACCGAAGCAGATGACTGGGCAAGAATGTGGCAGACACAGGTAGAGATGGGTATTCAGCCGTACTACATGTTTGTCGAGCGTGACACCGGTGCTCAGCACTACTTCGAAGTACCGTTGGCACAGGCCTGGAACACCTACCGTGATGCCATGAAACAGGTTAGTGGTATCGCCCGTACCGCACGCGGCCCGTCCATGTCAGCGACACCGGGCAAAGTCGAGATTCAGGGCGTGACCGAAATCAACGGTGAGAAGGTGTTTGTGCTGCGCTTCATTCAGGGTCGCAATCCGGATTGGGTGCAGCGACCGTTTTTCGCCGCCTACGATGAAAACGCCACCTGGTTGAACCATCTCAAACCGGCGTTCGGTGAAGAGAAATTCTTCTTCGAAGAGTAATCGATTTGTTGTGAACATCAATAAAAGGCTGCCTACAGGCAGCCTTTTACGTTCAAGGCCACAAAAACTACACGGTTTCTGGCATAATGCGCCGCTTCATTAACAGGAGGGTCGATCATGTCAATCGAACAGGCGCTGCAGGCTCGCAGCGAATCCAAGTGTGAACTTTGTGGCGCAACCGAAAATCTGGCGGTGTTTGCGGTTCCTCCATCCTCGGATAACAGTGTCGATCAGTCTGTCCTCCTGTGCGACACCTGCCGCAACCAGATCGACAATCCGGAGCAGGTGGATGCCAACCACTGGCGCTGCCTCAACGACAGCATGTGGAGCCAGGTGCCGGCGGTACAGGTTCTGGCCTGGCGCATGCTCAACCGTCTGCGTGGCGAGGGTTGGCCGCAGGACCTGCTGGACATGATGTATCTGGATGACGAAACGCTGAGCTGGGCTCAGGCGACAGGTGATCACTTGTCAGACGACGAAGTTGTACGTCATCTGGACAGCAATGGAGTGGTACTTGAGGCGGGTGATACCGTTACCCTGATCAAGGATCTGAACGTGAAGGGCTCAAGCCTGACGGCAAAACGTGGAACCGCGGTGCGCAACATCTCACTGGTCCCGGATAACCCCGAACACATCGAGGGGCGGGTTGAAGGTCAGCAAATCGTGATTTTGACCAAGTTCGTCAAGAAACAGAAGTAACTCGCCTGCACTGGACTCATCCGGACCACTCTGTCCGAATGAGTCCAGGGTTTCAGATCGAGAAGCGCTTCAGCAACTCTTGCTGTTCATGGGCGTAACTGAGTAGCTCACGACTGCTGCCGGACGCCTGCCGCGCGCCTTCGGTTGTTTCGCTGGCGGTGGTATTCAGCCCGTTCAGGGTACGGCTCACTTCTTCGACAGCATCGGTTTGCTGGCGTGCTGCCTCCGTAATCTGTGTACTCAGGCTGCCAATGTGGGCGATGGCGGCATTGAGCGAATCCAGAGAGGTTTGAGAGGCATGGGCGTGTTCTACACAGCTTTGTGTCTGGTGGTAGCTTGATTGCATCACGCTCACGACCTGCGTAATGTTTTTCTGCATATTTTCCACCATCTCCTGAATCCGCCCTGTGGAATTCTGGGTTCGACTGGCCAGCTCGCGCACTTCATCGGCGACTACCGCAAAGCCGCGACCATGCTCACCGGCCCTGGCAGCTTCGATGGCGGCGTTCAGTGCCAGCAGGTTGGTCTGTTCGGCGATATCCCGGATGGTAGACAGAATGCTGTCAATCTCCGAGCCGTAGCTGGCAAGCTGATCACTGACGCTGACTGCCTGTTGGATACCACTGGCCTGCAGTTCGATGCTTTGCAGGGTTTCACGGACATTATTCGTCAGGCTGACACTAAGGGACTCGCATTCATTGACGGCATCCAGTGTGGTATGACTGTGATTGGCCACTTCGGCCACACTGCTGGAAATTTCGGTGGCGGCGGATGCCGTTTGATGTAACTGGTCACTTTGATGAGCCATCGCCTGAGTGGTCTGCTCACTGATGGCTGAGTTCTGACTGGCAACGGATGCAAGATGCTCAGAACCACGGGTGATGGTGGTGACGATCTCACACAGGCCCTTGACCACATCGTTTAGGGCTTCGCCCAGCTCACCGAATTCATCCTTGCGCTGATCATCAAAGCTGATACGAAGATCACCCTGACGCAGCAGCCCCAATTGCTGGCGGATCTCGGCCAAGGGTTTACGCAGTGCGCTAATCGTCAACAGCGCTATCACGATCGCCAGTACGATGGCGGCGGAGGCGATTATCAGGATAACCATATTGCTCAAAGTAATCGCCTGTTGTCCTTTCTGACGGGTATCGGCTGCCAGGGTACGTGCTGCCTCGACCATGCTGGCAGACTCTTTGCTGGACGCTTCCATCAAGGCTGACAACTGTTCCAGCGTTTGGGTCAGCTCAAGATCAGCGGCTGTCAGCTGGTTATACAGCGACAGTACGCCATCATCACCGTAAAAAGCGGTTTCAAGATTTTGCACCAGCGGCTCGACCTGATTGGCGCGGGGCTCGGCTGCAGCGAAAAACTCATGTGCCTGTACCAGGCCGGCTCGGTTATCTTGGGCATCACTGCGCAAGCGTTCGATATCCTGATTGCGCTGGTAATTGAACAGCATGAATCGGTAGCTGTTGGCTGCGCGGGTGACGGAGCGGATGCGCAATATGCCTTCATCGCTGGTTGCTGTGGAAAGGTAGTTGCGTGCCCAGCTGGCAAGGGCGTCATTCTGAGTCATGAACTTGACTGAGATATCACTGACTGCTGCCTGTAGCCGCCGCTGTTCCTGGTGCAGTGTGAACAGCCTTTCCGACAGGCCTTTAAGCTCTACTGCATTACTGCGAATCCGCTTTACAATGGGAGCCAGTTCGGTGTGGTTATCAAGCCGAAGCTGGAGTTGATCCAGTTGCTTACTGAAACGGTCGAAGCTGGTGTTGAACATTTCTCGATAGCTTTCAAATCGCTCCGGCTGGCGCTGAGCCAGGGCACCGTAAAGATCCGTGGTTGCGTTACCCAGAGCAAGTGTTTGGGCGTAGCTGTCATCAACCAGTGGCAACACTTCTTCCGTGACGGCACTCAAGCCGGCACTGACCGTTCGGCTACCGTAAAGTCCGCCAGCACCGACCAGCATGATGAAGACGACCAGGAGGCCGAAACCGATGGCAATACGCTGCGTTATATAGATTTTCATGCCGTGACCCAGATTCTTGTTATTGGTGGGTTTTTACTTAGGGTATTTGCTTATTTGGAAGCTGTAAACCTGTAAATTGTCTGTCACCAAATACAGTCATTGTGCAGCAGGTCAATAACCCTGTCTGAATACGTTTACACTGACTGTCAGGCACGATTTAATGACTGCTGGAGACAAAAACCGTTAAAGTCCGCGGTTTGTCAGGGTTAGCCCAACGATTCACCGATGCTGCCAGCCCCAGAGGAAGGTAAAGATGTTCAAGTATTCCCCCGATACAAAATCGATGCGCTACCGCGCCGGCAAACTGCTGGAGCGGTTACTCGAGCTGGTTGGCATGCGTTCGCTCGATGCCCAGTTCATGTTTTCCTATGTGATCATCTTCGTGCTGACTGCAGTGATTGGCGCTGCCGTTTACCTTTCTGACAATACAGATGCATCCGCAATCAATGTGGCGGGTGCCCAACGCATGCTGAGCCAGAAAATGGCCAAGGAAGTGCTGCTGCTGTCTCAGGATGTCGGGGACCGCAGCGGAGTGACCAAAACCATGAATGCGTTTGAGAGCGCACACCAAGCATTGCTGAATGGCTCTGCCGAGCAAGGCATCAAGGCTGCGGAGGATGCAGAGATACGCTCTCGGCTCGAGCAGGTGGGTACACTCTGGAACAGTTATCGTGCAACGCTGAACCAGTACCTGCAGCAACCGGATACTGCCTTGTTGCCAAAGCTGGAGCAGCAGTCACTGACATTGCTCAAGGAAATGAACAACACCGTTGGGTTGATGGAATCCAAAGCACTGGGACAACAGAAACTGCTGCAGCAAATCGCACTTTGGGTAACCGCTCTGGTGCTGCTGCTGATCGTGATGGGCCGCTCTTTTGGTCTGACAGTCATGTTCCGTCAGATCAAGAACCTGCGTGACCATCTGCGGGTACTGGCGCTGGGTAATTTCTCGGTTCCGATTGAAATCGATAACCCGAGAAACGAGGTAGGTCAAAACTATACTGCCTACAACGAAATCATCCTCGAAATCGGCGAACTGTTGCATCAGGTAACCCAAACTGCAGGGCGTATCAGTACAGGGGTGGGCCAGGTGAACTCGGCGTTGTCGGACACCGACCGTGGTGTGACCAGTCAGCAATCGCAAATTGATCAGGTAGCGGCAGCCGTGACTGAAATGGCATCCACGGTGCAGGAGGTGGCTCAAAGTGCATCCAGCGCCGCGTCCTCGGCTGAGGCGGCCAACGACTCTGCCAAGGGTGGCCAGCAGCTGGTGGCACAGGTTAGCGATCAGATCGGTGGTGTGGCGGATCAGGTGCGTCACTCCGGTGAGGTCATTCGTGAGCTGGCGAAAGACTCAGAAGAGGTCAGCCAGATTCTGGATGTGATTACCGGTATTGCCGAGCAGACCAACCTGCTGGCACTGAACGCCGCCATTGAGGCTGCTCGCGCCGGTGAGCAGGGGCGTGGTTTTGCCGTAGTGGCAGATGAGGTTCGTACGCTGGCTCAGCGTACCCAGGAATCAACTGAAAATATTGCACGTATTGTTGAGCGGTTGCAGAAACAGTCGACCTCAGCGGTACACTCAATTGAAACCAGTCAGCGTATGGCTGAAGAGAGTGTGGCGCAGGCTGAAGAGGCGCGCAGTGTCATTTTGAGAATTGTGGATGCGGTGGGCGTCATTACCGACATGAACACCCAGATCGCTACCGCTGCCGAAGAGCAGAGCCAAGTGGCACACGATATGGATCGCCATATTACCGGTATTGCGGATCAGGCGCGCAGAACCTCCGCGTATTCAAAGCAGTCGGTTGAAGTGACCAGCCAGATCAGTGGTTATGTGGAAAGTTTATTGAAGGGAGTCAGTCGATTTGAAACCAATGTACAGGGTATCGATCTGGGCGCTGCCAAGGCGGCCCACCTGTCCTGGAAAACACGGCTGCGCAGCTTTCTGGATGGCAAGTCAAGCCTGACAGAGAAAGAGGCCGTGTCGCATATGGATTGTGCCTTCGGTAAGTGGTACTACTCGGAAGGCAAAGAGAAATATGGCAGCCTGCGCGAATTCACCAGCATTGAATCACCGCACGAGAAGCTGCATGCGCAGGTGAAGGAAGCGATTCGGTATCGTCAGGCCAAAGAGTTTGATCGTGCTGAAAACTGCTACGATCAGGTTGCGGCCATCTCTGCCGAAATCGTACAAAAGCTGACGGCGCTGGAAGACAAGGTGCAGCAGCGTAAGTAATCGATAAACTTGGCTGAGATGAAACGCCCCGCATTGCGGGGTGTTTACGTTCTGGAGAAAGGGTTGCTCGCTCAGGTTTTCACAACCCAGAAGTTACCTGTCTGCACCGTATCACACAGAGACTGGATGCCAAATAATTCATGTATAAAAAAAGCGGCTTCTGTAAGCCGCTTCTGTACGTGCTGTTTGTTGTACGTCGATCAGTCTTTGACCACATCCACGAAGTACGCATCTCTGCCGTTTACCTGCTCACGTACGAGGCCGTGAACATCGGTCTCGAAGCCAGGGAAGCGAGAGTTGAAATCGCGTGCAAACTGCAGATAGCGCACGATGGTCTTGTTGAAGCGTTCGCCCGGTACCAGCAGCGGGATGCCCGGTGGGTAGGGGGTCACCAGCATCGCAGTGACGCGGCCTTCGAGGGCGTCGATGGAAACCCGCTCTACCTCACGGTGCGCCATTTTGGCCCAGGCATCGGCCGGTGTCATGGCCGGTTCGATGTTGGACAGGTACATTTCGGTGGTGATGCGAGCCACATCATACTGCTTGTAGACGTTATGAATCTCGGTACAGAGATCGCGCAGACCAACGCGCTCATAGGTGGGATGACGCTGGGCAAATTCGGGCATCACACGCCACATGGGCAGGTTCTGGTCGTAGTCATCCTTGAACTGCTGAAGTTCGGTCACCATTGAGTTCCAGCGGCCCTTGGTGATGCCGATGGTGAACATGATGAAGAAGGAGTAAAGGCCGCTTTTCTCAATGATGATGCCGTGCTCGGCCAGATATTTGCTGACGATGGCGGCTGGAATGCCGACTTCGTCGAACTCGCCTTCAAGATTTAGCCCCGGTGTAATGATGGTAGACTTGATCGGGTCCAGCATGTTGAAGCCAGAGTCGATCTTGCCAAAGCCGTGCCAATCATCGTTGTCATGGATGATCCAGTTATCACGGTCTCCCAAGCCTTCCTCAGCCTGCACATCCGGCCCCCAGACCTTGAACCACCAGTCGTCTTCGCCAAACTCCTCGTCCACCTTGTGCATGGCACGGCGGAAATCGATCGCTTCCAGCAGTGATTCTTCCACCAGAGCCTTGCCGCCCGGGGGTTCCATCATGGCGGCGGCCACGTCACAGGACGCAATGATCGCGTACTGCGGGCTGGTAGAGGAGTGCATCAGGTAGGATTCGTTGAAACGGTGTGTATCCAGCTTTCGGCTGGTGCCGTCCTGCACCAGAATCTGGGAGGCCTGCGACAATCCTGCCAGCAGTTTGTGGGTGGATTGGGTCGCAAACACCAGCGTTTCATCCGAGCGTGGACGATCCGGCCCGATGGCATGCATGTTGTGGTAGAACTCATGGAACGATGCGTGCGGCAGCCAGGCCTCATCGAAGTGCAGGGTGTCGATGGTATTGCCCAGCATCTCCTTGATCGTTTCCACGTTGTAAACGATGCCGTCGTAGGTGCTCTGGGTAATGGTCAAGATACGTGGCTTTTTGTTCTTCGCCTCGCGGGCAAAGGGGTTGGCCTCGATTTTCTTGCGGATGGTTTCAGGGTCGAATTCACTTTTGGGAATCGGACCAATGATGCCGTAGTTGTTGCGGGTCGGCATCAAGAACACTGGGATCGCACCGGTCATGATGATCGAGTGCAGAATCGACTTGTGGCAATTCCGGTCGACTACGACGATGTCACCCGGCGCTACGGTAGAGTGCCACACGACCTTGTTGGAAGTGGACGTGCCGTTGGTGACAAAGAACAGATGATCGGCATTGAAGATGCGTGCGGCATTGGACTCACTGGCTGATACCGGGCCGGTGTGGTCCAGTAGTTGGCCCAGCTCTTCTACTGCGTTGCACACGTCTGCGCGCAGCATGTTTTCACCGAAAAACTGGTGAAACATCTGGCCTACAGGGCTTTTCAGAAAGGCAACACCGCCTGAATGGCCGGGGCAGTGCCAGGAGTAGGAGCTGTCACTGGCGTAGTCCATCAGCGCCTTGAAGAAAGGCGGGGCCAGGCTTTCCAGGTACTTGGTCGCTTCGCGAATGATGTGGCGGGCCACGAACTCGGGTGTGTCCTCGAACATATGGATGAAACCATGCAGCTCGCGCAGGATATCGTTGGAGATATGGCGTGAGGTGCGGGTTTCACCGTAGAGGAACACCGGAATATCAGCGTTGCGCTTGCGCACCTCACCGATGAAGTCACGAATTGATTTCAACGCCTTATCCACATCTTCATCGGAGCCGGAACCGAACTCTTCGTCATCGATGGACAGGATAAAGCAGGAGGCCCGACTGGCCTGCTGTGCGAATGATGTCAGGTCACCGTAGCTGGTAAATCCGACCACTTCCATGCCTTCGCGACTGATCGCTTCGGCCAGATCCCGGATACCGGAACCCGAGATGTTTTCGGAGCGGAAATCTTCGTCGATGATGACGACGGGGAAACGAAACTTCATGCACACATCCTGCAGGTTGAGGGCGGTTCCTAAGAGTTCAGGTCAGCAATTGTAGCAGTGGCAGGGTCAGAGTAAAGCTACATCAACGGTCCTGCTGACCGGCAACTGATGGACGCCTGGCCATCTGGTTAAGCCACTTTTGCAGGTTTGGCAAACTATCATCGACCTGTAGTTCCAACCGAGGCAGAAAGCGGCACAGGACCCACAACGTGATATCGGCGATACTGAAATGCTCTCCTGCAACCCATGAGTGGGTACTCAACTGCTGATCCACAACAGGCAGAAATGCGTTTACCCTTTTTTGTGATTCCTCTCCCCAGCTTTTGACACAGTTTTCCCGGTCACTGAAGAACCCTGTCAGGTTGCGAAATGCTTGAAAAGCGGGCACTAAACCCTGTAACTCTACTATCCGCTGCCACATTTCAACGCGGGCCTGCTCCAGTGGCGTATCGCCAAACAGAGCCTTGTCGTTGGGTGTAATGGCGTCAAAGTAGCGACAGATTGCAAGGCTTTCGCAGATACAGGTGCCATCATCGAGCTCCAGCACCGGAATCAGCCCATTGGGCGCTTTCTGTAAAAACGTCTTGGTACGGTTTTCGGCGCCTTTGGTATCAACCTGTTGGCGTTCCACTTCGACTCCCAGTTCTTTGAGAAAAATGGCAACACGCAGAGCGCTCGGGGTGGCAGAGTTTTCAAGCAGTTTCATGTTGGGCCTCTGTATTGTTGTTATTCGGCAATAATTAAAACTGTTCACGACACGGGTTCTGGTCAACACTATCGCCGACATACAGTTTATGCCAGATGCATTTTATTCAGGCGAGTCAAAATACAACTCGCTGTCGGGAGTTAATCTGAAATGATCGTTCGCAAGCGCCCGGGCGCCATCGGCCTGATGCTGGCCTGGAAAGGCTCGGTTGTACCTCATGTGTTGCCTCATATCATTCTGGTCGGGCTGTTCGCTCTTGCCGTTACCTGGGGCATGAGGCGGCATTATCTTGATGGGGTTGTCGAGTACAGCCTGTTGCCGTTTACTCTGATCGGTATAGCCCTGTCGATACTGCTGAGCGTGCGCAATACCGCAACCTATGACCGTTGGTGGGAAGCCAGAAAGCAGTGGGGGCACATGGTGTATGAAGTGCGCAGCCTGGCGCGTGCCAGTGGTATCTATTTGGCAGACGGGGAGCGTCGACACCTGCTGTCATGTGTACTGGCGCACAGTCACCTGTTGCGGGGTCAACTGCGTGGCGAAGATGTACGTGATGATCTGCCACCGGATCTGCCGGCTGAAATGATCAATATGGCGCTTTCGAAACGCAATCCGGCGGAGTTCATGCTTCAGCAGGCGGGGTTACAGGTTGCTCAGTCGCTGCAGTCGGGACAGATCGATACCATCGCGGCGGCGGCCCTGGATCGTCACCTGCATGAGCTGGCCGGGATTCAGGCTGCATCTGAACGGATTGCGCATACACCCTTGCCTTTTGCCTACACACTGTTGGCACATCGGACGGCCTATATTTACTGTTACCTTCTTCCGTTTGGGTTGGTCGGTGCCGCTGGCTGGTTTACCCCGGTGTTTTGCGCCATCGTGGCCTACACGTTTTTTGGGCTGGACCGACTATCCGAGCAACTGGAATTTCCTTTCGGGCGTGAAAGTAATGACCTGCCATTGGATGCAATATGCCGCATTCATGAAATCAGTATCGCAGAAGCGTTGGGAGAAACCGCACCTGAACTTCTGCAGCCTGTTGAGTTTCTGCTGCAGTAACCCCGGAACCAGGTCAACCAACGAAAAAGCCGGCTCAAGAGAGCCGGCAGTGAGCCGTGACCGTTCAGGCCCGAAGGGGGTAAGGCGTGAACGGCTACGCTAGTCCATTAGAATTTGACGCGCATACCTGCCAGGTAGCCCATGTCGGCACCGTCTTCGTCAGAGTCAGCGATTTCTGCAAACAGGCTGACGTTTTTCTGAGTCGGGAACTTGTAGGTTACGTTGGCGTACCATTCAGTGATGTCGTCTCCGGCATCAAAGTCTTCGTTAACCATACCGATAGCCATGCTGGTAGTGCTGGCGACCGGGAACGACACGGCAATGTTGTAAAGGTCAGCGATGTCATCAGTGCTGCTGTAGTCAGCTGCGAAAGTAGCAAAGCCGGCGTCATAAGAGGCACTGATACCCCAGGTGTCATAAGAATCGGCACCGATCGCTTCCTTTGCGTTCTGATAGGCCGCTGCCAGTGTCAGATCACCAAGGTTGGTGGATGCGAAAAGATCGAAATACTCACCGTTTTCGCTGTCTTCACCTTCGGCATCCATCTCGTAGGACGCAACCAGATAAACATTCTCCAGCTCGATGTCCATACGGATAGTGTCATCACCGTCGGTAGACATGCCATCGAAGCGGTCTTCGTTTACGGTCTTCAGTTCGTAGGCTTCCTCGATACCGAACTCGTCAGATGCAAAGTTCTGTTTACCGAAGGAAACAGACGTGTTTCCGAAGGCCAGGCCCAGGTAAGCTTCTTCAAGCTTGCTGCCATCCTGTTTGTCTTCAGCGGCATCCTTGAAGCCGAAATCGACGCGACCAAAGGCTTTCATATCGTTGCCCAGGTCGTAGCTGACGTAGTTTTTCAGCTCCAGATCATCGAACTCGATATCAGCGTGTTCGTCTTCGCCAATTTCCTTGCGCAGCTGAACCTGCAGGTCACCGTTCAGCTTATAGGTAAAGCCATTGCCTTCATAAACAGTAACAGCGCTGGCGGAGCTGGCAGCAGCGGAAACTGCAACAGCCAGAAGAAGCTTTTTCATGTGCGAGACTCCAAATAAAAGAATAGTAAGGGTGAGGTTTACTGGCTGGATTTAATCCAGCTCTTGAATTTATTCCGTGTTTCCGTACTGGCCTGCTCATACCAGAACTGCAGCATTTGCCCGACCATTTTCTGGTCAGCATGAATGCCACTTGAAACCGACTGAGCAGGTGTTCCTTTATTAAAATTGTGTGTTTCGGTATTTAAAGAGGCCATGGCTGCTCCAGCGGAAGAACTATTAAAGGCCTTGAGCTCTTTTTCATAGTCACGTGCCAGCTGGAAACCTTCTTTCTCCAACTTGCCAAAATCAAAAGGAATGGATTTCCCATCAGTATTTTGCAAACGCCAGTTGCCCGATTCATTGAATGCTTTAAGACCATATCGATTGGATATTTCAGGCGCGTGAACACTGACAGTGGTGTCGTTGGCAGTAAAGGTGATAACAAAAGTATCACTCTTTTCAAGGATGTAGTCGTCAGCTGACTGCGTTATTTCGGCAGTGTACTCGGCAACGATCTGAGATCTGCCATTCTCTGCGGTAATATCAGGGGAATCAGAAAAAAGTGTGCCTTGATCAATAACCTTACCATTGACCGCCAGAATATTTACACCTGATCCGGCAGCGATTTTGATATCTGCATACACCATGGAAGGCATGATTGAACAGGATATCAGCAGCGGCAAGAGTATTTTTCTCATGTATGTACCTGTAACTCGGTATATGAAAGTTGAGGTGCATATTATTTTTCAAATGTTACGCTGCTGTTTCAGTTGTATTAAGGTTTTTTATTGGCTTTGTAATCTTTTTTAAATGTTATCTTGGTATACGGTTAAAAAGATTTTGAGTGTATGGAATCCAACCCCTTCAAAGGAAACCGTTCAAATGCTGTCGTTAACCTCTCGTCTTTCTTTGCTTGCATTGGCTGTCGCCGCCTCTTCCGGCGCGCATGCAGAACAGTTCAATCGGGTAGCCAGTTTCCCGGTCAGTCAGAACTTGCCGGCCGCCAACTGGACTCAGGAAACTTCGCCTGAAATCATCACCGCAACGGCCGACGGACAGACGTTGGTCTACTCGGACAGCCCCCATGGCGGACTTGGATTTGTCGATATTCGTGAAGCGGAGCAGCCAAAGCCCGCAGGCTTTCTGGCACTGGAGGGTGAGCCTACCTCTGTCAGTGCATTGGGTAATCTGGTTGTGACCGCTGTGAACACGTCAGAAAGCTATGTAAAACCTTCCGGTTTTGTGGCGCTGGTATCACCGGATCAGATGAAGGTGATCAATCAGTGCGAACTGGGTGGACAGCCTGATTCAGTGGCGGTTTCAGCTGATAAGTCGCTGGTTGCCATCGCAATCGAGAACGAGCGCGATGAGGACCTGAATGATGGACAGATACCGCAGTTGCCGGCAGGCGACCTGGTCATCCTGTCGGTCAAGGACGGACAGCTGGACTGCAACAGCATGAAGCGTGTTGACATGACAGGGCTGGCCGACATCGCGCCTTCAGATCCTGAGCCGGAATTTGTCGACTTCAATGCTCAGGGTGAGATTGTGGTGACACTGCAGGAAAACAATCACTTGGTGATCGTTGACGGCGCCAGCGGCAAGGTGATCAATCACTTTTCAGCGGGCAGCGTTGATCTTGAGGGCATCGACACCGAAAAGGATGGTGCGCTGACCTTTACAGACAGTTTGAAAAGCGTGCTGCGAGAGCCTGATGCGGTCAAATGGCTGGACAATGAGCGTTTCGTGATTGCCAATGAAGGCGACTATCAGGGTGGCGCGCGCGGGTTCAGTATTTTCCACAAGAGTGGAGAATTGCTGTTCGAGTCGGGAGCGGCCTTTGAGCATGAGGTGGTACGTGCCGGCCACTACCCGGACAAGCGTTCAGGCAAAAAGGGCAGTGAACCTGAAGGGCTTGAAGTTGCCCGTTTTGGTGATGATACCTATATCTTCGTATTGTCTGAGCGCGGATCGGTGATGGGAGTCTACCGAGATACAGGTGCAGAACCTGAGTTTGTGCAGTTGTTGCCATCCGGTATGGCACCGGAGTCAGCCATCGCGATCCCTTCACGAGGCTTGCTGGCCAGTGCCAACGAAAAGGACCTGGTTGAAGAGGGTGGTGCGCGTGCACATGTCATGCTGTTCAAGTGGTCAGATGCACCTGCCGCTTATCCTCAGCTGATTTCAGAAAACGACACAGCGGGAAATCCGATTGGCTGGGGAGCCCTTTCAGGGTTGGCTGCAGATGACAAAGAGCCTGGTATTGTCTATGCCGTTAATGACAGCTTTTACAAAAAGCAGCCTCGTATTTTCCGTATAGATGCAACTGAGCACCCCGCCCGTATTACCGCTGCGATCGATATCACCCGCGAAGGTAAGACTGCCGGCAAGCTGGATCTCGAAGGGATTGCGTCAGACGGCAAAGGAGGCTTCTGGCTGGCCTCTGAAGGCAATGTCGACAAGGAAGTTCCGCATGCGATCCATCATGTGAATGCGGCGGGCGAAATCACCCGTACCATTGAACTGCCTTCACAGTTGCTCAAACATCAAAGCCGTTTCGGTGCGGAAGGGATCGCCCTGGCAGGCGATACGCTCTGGATTGCAATGCAGCGGCCGTGGGGTGATGACCCTGATCATCATGCGAAACTGCTGGCCTATGACCTGAAAACCGGTCAATGGGGTGCCGTACATTACCCACTGGAGCAGGTGAGCGAAGGCTGGGTAGGGCTGTCAGAGCTGGAACTTCATAAAGACAGTCTTTATGTGATTGAGCGTGACAACCAGATCGGTGAAAAAGCATCCATCAAGCGGCTCTATCGCATCGAACTGTCAGCTCTCAAGCCGCGTCCACTGGGTGAGGCGCTGCCGGTTGTATCCAAAACGCTCGTACGTGACCTGATACCCGATCTGAAGAGCCTTAACGGTTATATCACCGATAAGGTTGAAGGCTTTGCAATCGATGTCAGTGGCAAAGCTTATGTGGTGACGGACAACGACGGTGTGGATGACAGTTCAGGTGAAACGCTCTGGTTGAAGCTTGGTACTCTCTGAGCCGGGTGAAGCCATGTGTTCAAGGGCTGCCTTCGGGTGGCCCTTTTTGTTGTTACCGCGCAACATACAAGCGTTTTGCTGCAAATGTCGGCACTTTTGAGACACTAGAGCACTGTTTGGGTTAGCGCTACAATCGTTCCCGCAATGGATTCTGATCAATTAGTGATCAACTTATCGGGAGGGTTCACCATGAGCACCGACAGCAAGAGTTCAGTTAAAGACATTAACCGTCACATCCGCAAATATAACCTGATTACATTGCCTGCCACGCTGGTCATCGGGTTTGGCATCTACCTTCTGTTTACCGGCAATGGTGGCCAGTTTCACCCCTTGCTGGCGGAGCAATCGTTTGTGATCAAGATGATGCTGGCGGCAGGGGTCATTGAATTGCTGGCCATGAATCGGCTGGCAAAACTGAACAAGCTTAAGCATGTTATTCTCAGCAACCACAAGCTGGATCGTCGCCACAAAGCCTTTCACTGACAGTCCTGTCAGCAAACAGGGGGCTCGAATATGGTGCGCACGTCAGTCATATGACATTATCCGCCTGTTTTAACTTGAGCGGAGCTGGCGCGTGCTGCAGACAGAAAACCCCACTGGGTGTTGCCCTTTGTGCGGCAGTGATGACCTTTACCCGCTGTCGTGTAAAGAACGACTTTATTACCGTTGTCGAACCTGTGAGCTGGTGCATTTGGAACCTGCGCAGAGGTTGTCTGAGCAGGCTGAAAAGGCTGTTTATGACGATCATGAAAATACGGTTGATGATCCCGGGTATCGCCGCTTTCTGTCACGCGCATTTGATCAGGTCAGGCAGCAACAGCCACCACCCGCCAAGGGGCTCGATTTTGGCTGTGGCCCGGGGCCTGCTCTGGTCGAGATGGCACGTGAAGCCGGCTACGAGATGTCACTGTATGACAAGTATTACCATCCTGACTTGGCGTCTCTGCAGCAATCGTACGATTTTATTACCTGTACCGAAGTGGTCGAGCACCTGGCCGACCCCCTGACCGTTCTGGATCAGCTCTGGTCATTGCTGACTCCGAACGGGCTGCTGGTGCTGCAGACCAAGCGGGTGCTGGATGACGAGCGCTTTCGCAGCTGGCACTACCGCAATGACCCCACCCACATCACCTTCTTTGCTGAAACCAGCTTTCGCTGGCTGGCGCAGCACTGGCAGGCGAGCGTTAGTTTTCCCCATGCTGATGTGGCCTGTTTCAGCCCGCTGATTCGTGGATCAACACCTCGCTGAGCTGATCGTTTCCATCGGTGCCCATCTGCTGTTGAAAAATGCGGTTGCGCCCCTGGTGCTTGGCTTCATACAGCGCCTGATCAGCACGACCGATCAGATCGTCGAGGCTGCGATCCTGCTCTGACTGCTCTGCAATCCCGATACTGGCCGTAACCTCAATCAACCGGCCGTTCAGCGTCAGTTGTGTAAGGCTGATCTGCTCAAGCAGTCGGGCAGCAAATCGACCAGCATCCTCCAAGTTAGTATCAGGCAACAAAACCAGAAATTCTTCACCGCCCCAGCGCGCCGTCAGGTCACCCTCGCGTACCGTATTCAGAACGCACTGGCCCAATAGACATAACACCCGGTCACCGGCTGCGTGACCATGCGTGTCATTGCACTGCTTGAAATGATCGATATCCAGCACTGCGGCACTGAGTGGCCGGCGCCGACGATTCCCGGTCTGCCAGTATCTTTCAGCCAGACGATAGAGTGCACGACGGTTATTGAGCAGCGTTAAAGGGTCTGTATTGGCAGCGTGCTCGGCCTGAATCTGTTCACGATGTACATGACGTATGCGCGCC
Organism: Marinobacterium iners DSM 11526; assembly: GCF_900107855.1. Lineage (GTDB taxonomy): Bacteria > Pseudomonadota > Gammaproteobacteria > Pseudomonadales > Balneatricaceae > Marinobacterium > Marinobacterium iners. The sequence goes on from NZ_FNRJ01000004.1 coordinate 254,520, forward strand.
GCAAGCGCCAGTGCCAGCAGGGTGGCCTCGGCCAGCATGCCGATTTCGGCGGCGCGAAAGCTCCATTCCCTGAAGGGCAGATGTCCTAATACGGCCAGTGTGGTAATGACGGTGCCACAGGTGCCAGAGATAACGGCCAACAGGTAAAAACGAGCACTGACACTACCTTGTGTGACCCGGCACAGCCCCATTAGCAGCATGAGGCTGGTGAAGACCAGCATGAACATAAAAGCGGCGCTCAGTGCGACCAGTTGTGAGTCCATCAGCCAGCCTCCAGTGAGGCTGAGAAGGGCCAGAGCGGCCGCAAGCTGTACCACCCGATAGCCACGGGAGCAGTACTGACGTATATGCAGAAAACTGCTGGCAAACAGGAGTCCGCAACAGCCGAACAGGATCATCAGTGTTGGCGGTGCCCAGCGTTGCCATTCGGTGGCTTCACTCCAAAACCAGGCCAGGCCATGGCCCGAGTAGGCCAGGTTAACCAGCAGGAATGAGCCCAAATAGAGCGCATATAACAGGTGGTGACGGTCTCGAATACCAAAGAACAGCGCCGTATTGTAGAAGATCAATGCCAGCAGAAAGCCATAACTCAAGCCGTAGCTGGTCAAGCGTTGCAGCGGGAGATGTTCCAGCTGTTCGTCATCCAGCAGGCGCAATGGTAACAGCATCGGGTCGGGTGTACTGATTCGCAGCAGCACAAGGTGCTCACCCGGGCTCAGCTCCAGTGGAAACAGAAACCCGGTCAGTAATGGGTTGCGATTGGCAAATGGCTGCAGATCTCCCGCCACAACCTGGTGGTGTAACCGTGGGCCGCGGTAGTGGTACAGCCGGATCTCATCCAGCCAGGCCGTATCCAGCAGAAGGCTGCGCTCCAATTGCCTGCCGGTGTCATTGTGCAACTTTAGGGCAATCCAGACCGGTTTGCTGCCCAACCCGAGCGCCAGTGTGTCGGCATAGGGTGTGAATTGCCCCTTGTGCCAAAGTTCTGCAGCCGTAGAAGGGTTCAAGCGGGGTCCTGTTTCGATCAGAAAAGCCGTGGTCAATTCAACTGTGGCGGTATCCGCTGAATGGGCAGCAATGGCAGGTGTGCTCAGTGAAATGGGCAGGCAGAAGCAGAGCAGCAGTACAGCCTTGGACCACATATTGCACCCGGAGAATTGGAACGGGAGTTTGATTATAGGCGAAAAATCGGAAATTGCAGTTGAAGAGAGACATTATTTTGCCTGTATGGGGTGGTATTCAGTTGTCTTTTTTTAACAAATTTGCTGCCGGAAATTGTCATGGCGGAGCATCGCCTGCTGATCCAAACTAAGGTTATTCCCTTATTGGTCAGCCACGACAGGTGGCACTAACCCTACAAGCGACAGGTGAGAGCAATGGATTTCAAAAACGTACCCGCAGTTGTTACCGGTGGTGCATCCGGTCTGGGTGAAGGTTCGGCCCGTGCACTGGCGGCCGCTGGCGCCAAGGTTGCGATTTTCGACCTGAATGAAGAGCGCGGTCGCCAGATCGCTGAAGAACTGGGTGGCATCTTTGTACGTTGTGACGTGTCTTCGGCTGAAAGCGCGGAAGCTGCGTTTGCTGCGGCGCGTGAAGCACATGGCCCCTGTGGTATTGCCGTCAACTGTGCCGGTATCGCCCCGGCCGGCAAGATCGTCGGCAAGGAAGGCCCGATGCCGCTTGATGACTTCAACAAAGTCATTCAGGTCAACCTGGTGGGCAGCTTCAACATCATACGCCTGGCCGCCGCCGAAATGGCTACCCGTGAAGCGAACGATGATGGCGAGCGTGGCGTGATCATCTCCACCGCGTCCATCGCTGCCTATGAAGGCCAGATCGGGCAGGTCGCCTACAGTGCATCCAAGGGCGGCGTGGTGGCCATGACGCTGCAGGCGGCCCGTGAGCTGGCGCGCAGTGGCATTCGCGTTAATACCATCGCCCCCGGCATCTTCATGACACCGATGATGGCTGGTTTCCCGCAGGAAGTGCAGGACAGCCTGGCCGCAACCCTGCCGTTCCCGCAGCGTTTGGGTCGTCCTGAAGAGTACGGCATGCTGGTGGAACAGATCGTGAAAAACCCGCTGCTGAACGGCGAAACCATTCGTCTCGACTGCGCGCTGCGCATGGCACCGAAGTAAGCGAGGATCGAGTGATGAATGCAGCCGTAATCGATACCGAAGAGCTGGACCTGTTCCGCGAGATGGTGCTGCGCGCATTGGAACGTGAAGTCGCGCCGCATTATGAACAGTGGGAACGCGACGGTATTACGCCGCGTGCGCTCTGGAATACGCTGGGCGAAGCGGGTCTGCTGTGCGTGGATGCGCCCGAAGACCACGGCGGTTGTGGTGTGCCCTTTGAGTATTCGGTCATGCTGGTCACCGAAATGGCCCGACTGGGCTACGGTGCCCTGGCCACCAATGTAATGGTGCACTCCGATATCGTGGCCCCCTACATCGCCCATATCGGTAATGACGAGCAGAAAAACCGCTGGCTGCCGGGCATGGTCTCCGGTGATGTGGTCGGCGCCATCGCCATGACCGAGCCGGGGGCCGGCAGTGACCTGGCAGCGCTGCGCACCACGGCGGTACTCGACGGTGACGAGTATGTGATCAACGGCTCAAAAACCTTCATCACCAACGGTCAGCATGCCGACATGGTGATCGTCGCTGCCAAGACCGATCCAGCGGCCGGCGCCAAGGGTGTCAGCCTGTTCCTGGTCGACACCACGCTGCCGGGCTACGGCAAGGGCCGCAATCTGGAGAAGATCGGTCAGCACAGCGGCGATACCTCGGAGCTGTTCTTCGAGAACATGCGTGTACCCAAATCGGCCCTGCTGGGCGAAGAGGGCAAGGGCTTCATGTACCTGATGAAGGAACTGCCCCGTGAACGTCTGGTGATCGGCGCCATCGGTGTCGGTGCAGCCCGCGGCTCGCTGGATATGACCATCCAGTATGCCGACGAACGCACCCTGTTCGGCCAGAAGCTGAAAGAACTGCAGAACACCCGTTTCCGCATCGCCGAGATGGAGACCGACTACCGCGTCAACAAGGCGTTCATTGATCAGTGCATCAGTGATTACTCCCGCGGCGAGCTGGATGCGGCCACAGCGTCCATGGCCAAGTACACCGCCACCGAAATGCAGTGCCGCGTGGCCGATGGCTGCCTGCAGCTGTTTGGCGGCTACGGCTACACCACTGAATACCCGATTTCACGCGCCTTTATCGACGCCCGTGTGCAGCGCATCTACGGCGGCACATCCGAGGTAATGAAGGAAGTCATTGCGCGTTCGGTGCTTGGACGGTAACGCAACGGCCAGCCGAATAACGGATCAGAATATTAGCGACTTAACAGGAGCAACAAGATGTCAGACAACAGCATTGTGATTCTGGGCGCGGCCCGTACCCCCATGGGCGGCATGATGGGCGCATTGAGCGACGTGCGTTCACCGGACCTGGGTGCGGTGGCTATCGAAGCGGCCATCGAGCGTGCCGGCCTGCAGCCGAGCGATATTGATGAAGTGATTATGGGCTGTGTACTACCCGGTTCGCTGGGGCAGGCCCCGGCTCGTCAGGCGTCTCGCAAGGCCGGCATCCCGGATGCGGCCGGTGCTACCACCATCAACAAGATGTGCGGCTCCGGCATGAAAGCGGTGATGCAGGCCCACGACCAGATCAAGGCGGGTAGCGCCAGTATCATGATCGCTGGCGGCATGGAAAACATGAGCCAGGCCCCTTACATGCTGCCGAAAGCACGTTCCGGCATGCGCATGGGCCACGGTCAGGTGCTGGACTCCATGTTCTTCGACGGTCTGGAAGACGCCTATGAAGGCGGCCTGATGGGCGTATTCGCACAGCGCTCTGCTGATGACTTCAATATTACCCGTGAAGCGATGGATGAGTTCGCCATCGGGTCACTGACCAAGGCTCTGGCCGCCATCGAGAACGGCTGGTTTAAGGACGAGATCGCCCCGGTTACCATCAAGGGCCGTGCGGGTGACACTGTTGTCGATACCGACGAGCAGCCGGGCAACGCCCGTCCGGACAAAATTCCGCAGCTGAAGCCGGCGTTCAAGAAAGACGGCACTGTTACCGCTGCCAACTCCAGCTCCATCAGCGACGGTGGTTCTGCACTGGTACTGGCCACTCAGGCCGAAGCCGACAAGCGCGGCGTCAAGCCGCTGGCGCGTATCGTGGCGCACTCCACCCACGCCCAGCTGCCGGCCGAATTCACCCTCGCCCCGATCGGCGCCATCCAGAAGGTGCTCGACAAGGCGGGCTGGACTAAGGATGAGGTGGATCTGTACGAGATCAACGAAGCCTTCGCCGTGGTCTCCCTGCTGGCGATCAACGAGCTGGGTCTGGATGCCGACAAGGTTAACGTCTACGGCGGCGCCTGCGCCCTGGGACACCCGATCGGCTCCTCCGGCTCACGCATTCTCGTCACGCTGCTCAACGCCCTTAAGCAGCGCGGCCTGAAGAAAGGGGTTGCATCCCTCTGTATCGGTGGTGGCGAAGCGACAGCCGTCGCGGTCGAGCTGCTCTGATCAGTACTGCCTGGATTACATCTCTGCCCTTGGCTCTTGAATGAGAGTAGGCCACCTTTGGGTGGCCTTTTTTGTGTGGTGTTCAGGTGTGATCGTATTAGCCTTTTTGGGTGTTGCTTTGAAGCTACATATTGGTAAAGTCTAAAAAACCACCAGCAGGAAGTCGGTGGCCGCAATGACAGGGAAAAGGGGACGGGTCGATGGCAGGGATGGTTACAGCAGTTCTCTCATTATCGATCGCTTTCTTGAGCCGTGTTTGCTCCCTTGCCTGTTGTGCGTGCAACCCGATCCGCGTGATGGTATGCATGGGAATACCTTTTTGTCTTTGGGCCTGTTATGAAAATCAATGGGTTAGCTGCTTGGCTGAGGATTAAAAGGTATACCCGCTAATAATTATTATGAGGTTTACCTCATAAATAGGCTGTTGAACATAACCGCTTCGCGGTGGAGTGCGAGATTTTAAA
>NZ_FNRJ01000044.1 GCF_900107855.1 Marinobacterium iners DSM 11526
GTCGGTTTTTTTGGTTTTTCGGCCCTGATGGGGCTGGAGTTTGGCAATCTGGACAGCTTCCGCTGGACTGGCCCGCTGTCGATGGCCTCCAACCGTGTGGTCGACACCGTACAGGAATATAGCCTGTCGGTGATTCCGCTATTCATTCTGATGGGTAACCTGGTGACTCGCTCGGGCCTGTCCCAAGAGCTGTATCAGGTATCCAACGCCTTCCTTGGGCACCGTAAGGGTGGTCTGGCGATGGCAACGGTAGTTGCTTGTGGCGGCTTCTCGGCCATCTGTGGTTCAAGCTTGGCAACCTCGGCCACCATGTCCAAGGTAGCCATGCCCTCCATGCGCAAATTTGGCTACGCCGATTCACTGGCGGCGGCGTCCATTGCGGCAGGTGGTTCTCTGGGTATTTTGATTCCGCCCAGCGTAATTCTGGTGATCTACGGCCTGCTGACCGAGTCCTCCATCCGTGAACTGTTTGCGGCCGGTTTTATCCCCGGTATCCTGGGTATCCTGCTGTATTTGGTGGCTGTACGCTATGTCGTATGGCGCAACCCCAAAGCCGGTCCTCCCGGTGAACGTACGTCCTGGAAAGATCGCATGATCGCCATGCAAGGTGTCTGGGGTGTGTTGGTGCTGTTCGCCGTTGTGATGGGTGGTATCTATCTGGGAGTGTTCACGCCGACCGAAGCGGCCGGTATCGGTGCTGGCGGTGCTTTCCTGATTGCACTGTTTCGTGGTCGTCTGACCCTTACCAATCTGTTCGACACCCTGGCGGATACGGCCCGTACCTCGGCGATGCTGTTCGCAGTTGTAATTGGGGCGCTGATTTTCTCCGACTTCATCAACCGTGCCGGCCTGCCGGACATGTTGCTGAACTTCGTGACCTCCATGGATGTGGCACCGATCGTAGTGATCTTTGCCATCATGGGCATCTACGTGGTGCTGGGCATGGTGTTCGAAAGTTTGTCGATGATGCTGCTGACGGTGCCGGTGTTCTATCCGGTTGTCGCTTCAATGGGCTTTGACCTGGTGTGGTTCGGTATTGTGGTGGTCGTCGTGACCGAGATCAGTCTTATCACGCCTCCGGTGGGTATGAACGTGTTTGTCTTGAGTGCTGTGGTGCGAGATATTAAAACAGGAACTATATTCAAGGGCGTGACACCGTTCTGGATAGCGGACATTGTGCGTCTGATTCTGATCATTTTCATCCCGTCCATTGCGCTTATCCTGCCAGAGGTACTGTACCGCTGAAGCAGATCACTGACCCAGGGATGGGTTGGTGAAAGTGTTACGCATATTACACTTGTCTGGCCGGCAAACTGTCTGTAGTTTCAGACGTGGACCGTGACCAAACGATATCGGCTTTGCAGCAGCACTTCCGTTGACTGCTACTGGCACTGAAGCAAAAATGCTGGATAACTTTTGTGTCGAAAGTGACAACGGCTATTTGCTTAAAACGATAAAATGATACAATAATTGTGAATAAACCATACTTATAAGTATCACAACGCGTATAACCACAACAAGCAGGAGCAATACCATGATTAAAACAATAAAATTTGCCACCAAAGCTGCAGCACTGGCTGTGGGTCTGTCTGCATCAGCCAATGTGCTGGCAGCTGATACCACGCTGATCGTAGGTACCTGGCTGCCTCCGACAGCGGTACAGAACGCTGTTGTATGGCCGACTTGGGCCAAGTGGGTTGAAGAAGCCACTGAAGGTCGTGTCGAAGTCAAGATTGAGTATGATGTGGGTCACCCGAAAACCTATTTCCAGCTGGTTGAAGACGGCGTTATCGATGCAGGCTTCAGCTACCATGGTTATGTACCGGGCCGTTTCAAGCTGCCAATCGCGGCTGAACAGCCGGGCATGGGCGTAGGCGCCGAAGCTGCCTCTGTTGCCCTGTGGAACGTACAACAGAAATACTTCGACAAAGCGAATGAATTTGAAGGTCTTGAGCTGCTGGGCATGTTTACTCATGGTCCGGGCCAGCTGATGACCACTTCTCCGATCAATAGCATCGGTGAACTTAAGGGCAAGAAAATCCGCATCGGTGGTGGCGTTCAAGCCGAGATCGGTGAGCGCATGGGCATTGCCCCGGTTGCAGCTCCGGCCACCAAAGTGTACGAAATGATGCAGCAGGGTGTTATCGATGGAGCACTGCTGCCCCTGGGCGAGCAGAAGGCTCAGCGTCTGGCTGAAGTGACCAATACCCTGAATGTGATCCCGGGCGGCATGTACCTGGGTACTTTCTCCATGTTTATCAACCCGGATTTCCTGGCTGATCTGGACCCGAAAGATCGCGAAGCAATCATGAGCGTATCGGGCGAAAAGCTTTCTGCACTGGCCGGTCAGGCATGGGAACAGGCGGACATCGATGGTTTGGCGTTTGCACGTGAACAGGGTGTAAATGTTATCGAGCATGATGAGTCTTCTGCATTCGTGCAGCAGTTCAACCAACTGGCTGGAGGTATGGATCAGGTTTGGATCGACAACGTTTCCGACCGTGATGTTGATGCCGCTGCCGCACTGGCCGAACTGCGTAAGATCGCTCGTGAGTACGAAGCTCAGAAGCAGGAGTGATCCATGTCCGTAAGTGCCTGGGTTAAAAAGCACTACGACGAGAAGGGGCCGGCCTTGTGGCTGGCTTTTTTTCTTGAGGTCGTAGCGTCTGTTGTGCTGTTTATTCTGATGGCGTTGACCTGTGTCGACGTGGTTGGTCGTTATGTATTCAACAGCCCGCT
>NZ_FNRJ01000045.1 GCF_900107855.1 Marinobacterium iners DSM 11526
GCAGGCAACTGTTGCTTCTGGGAGTATCCTGACATTCAACCTCCGCTTTCCTGGCCAGTATTTTGACAGTGAAACGGGACTACATTACAACTACTATCGGGACTACGACCCCAGTACGGGGCGGTATATTCAGAGTGATCCGATTGGGTTGGGTGGAGGGCTCAATACATACGCTTACGTCTATAACAATCCCATCATGTTTTACGATCCTTATGGTCTTTGGGCATGGGGTGATCCACTTCCCCAAGGCGTCGTTGATTTCTCTGCTGGCTTTGGCGACACAATTTCTTTTGGTGCCACCGATTGGGTTCGTAATCAAATGGGAACCAATAGCGCACTGAATAAATGCTCAGGTGCTTATAGTGGTGGTGAGTGGGCTGGAATCGCCTATGGATTTGCAGCAGGAGGGGCAGCAGGTTGGCGAGCGGCAGGAAGCAAAGCCGCAGGTAAAGAGTTCTCGCATTGGATACCCAATAGGATGAGCGGCCCGCGTTCCATTTGGAATGGGAACTATGTTTCGACTAGGACGCATGCTTTATCAGATCCGTTTAGATACCGCTTTATGCCGAGAAGCTGGAAAAGCAATAACCCCATTTGGCCAGCGTGGAGACGTCAGCTTACAAGGCTTCCAAATTGGGCAAAGGGTTCTGGTATTGGCGGCGGTGCGGCAGGTGGAAGTGCTGCTAATGGCGGGGATTGAGGTTGCCAAAATTAATCAGGACAAGAATTCATGAAAACATTTGTAAGTTTTGAATCAGATTTTTCACATGAAGGGAAAGCCGGGAGTCCTCCCGGCAAAGAGTTGGCTCAGTATTTAAATGAAGGTTTAAGAAATGCTGGTTTTCAAGTTAGTGTACCGCAAAACCGTGAAGACTGGGCTTGGGATTTTTTACTAGATAAAAACTGCTACCGGATAGAAAGTATTGTTGGGTATGTGAATGATTCACCCGTTCAGTGGCTGATCACAACTCATCTGCACTTTTCATTTTGGAAAAATCTATTTGCAAGTTCAGTTAAAACACAAGCTGAAAGTGAGCTAAAAAGCTACTGTCGGGCGATCCATGAGCTTTTATCCGACAGTCGTTTCCAGACTGTTCGCTGGTACGCTCAAAGGGATTTTGATCAAAATGCGACAGAAAAATGGGCGGCGTCACCATAACCCTCACTGAAAAAGATCCTCTCAGACTATGGGCACTATTAAGCGCCCATAGTTTTATCCGTATTCTGGATTTTTTCCTCAAGGGAAAAGCGCGATTTCCATCGCTCGATAATTCAGAGATCATCAAAGAAACTTCAATGGCGAGAATTTTTGAGCGAGAGACTACTTTGTCTCGACAATGGAACTGGATAAAGAAATGGTGTCCGGTTTAGCGTGGGCAACTACAGTGGTGGAGGAAAGTTCCGAGGGAAGCCTGCACAAAGGACTATCGAGATATAGTCTCCCGGAAATAAGATTCCTTCAGATAAAATTCAGTTTAGGTAATTAGCTTTGGAAAAATATAAAGTTTTTATAATTTCTGAACCGCATATTCTGGATGATGATATTTATTGTCAGGATTTAGTGGACAATGGATCCTGCTTAGCATTAACTTTGAATGCAGTTCATAGGAGTATTTCCATAAAAATTACATTTGACTTTTTCTATATATATTCAAAGTCAAATGAGAGCTATAGATTGGAAACTATAGATAAAATCCCAGATGACAGGTATTTAATTTTAACAGTTGAAAACTCAAGGTTAGCAGAATGGTTTCATAAAGAAAGTAAAGGAATTTACTCTGATGATGACGTAGTTCACTACTTAATAATTACAAGTGATGAAGTAATTGATGTATTAAGTAGTATTCCTCCGTCAATAGAATGGAGCGAAAAAGGCAAAAAAATTCTATAGAGCTTATCTAAATACCTGTTAAAAAAGCCCGTATTCTTCGGGCTTTTTACTATCCTCAGTATTGTCATTTCCACCAGCAGAATCTGCACACCTAATCGGTTTCGGTTGTCATTGTTGACCCGCAGAGTTTGCATTTGGGGTCAACGCATATAAGAAGAGCTTCAAAACTCTGTATCAGCCAACCAGCCTCATAGGCTGATGTGACGCCCTTTTGGCGCAGAAACGTGATAAATCTACGTGGGAAACTGTGGGGAATAAGACGCGAATGGCAATGTACTGAGTAAAGGGGGCCTGAGCTTCAGCTACGACCGCTACAACAGTCTCATCAGTGTGGGCGGCACTGCCAGCGCGACCTACACATACAATGCTCATCGTCAGCGTACAAGCAAGACTGTTAATGGCCAAACCATCTACTACCTGTACAATCAATTCGGGCAGCTGCTGGCCGAGCTTGATCATAGCGAGCAGACAAAGGTTGAGTATGTCTGGTTGGGCACACAGCCACTGGCGGTGATTCATTCAGGCCCCGCTTCAGCCGTTGTATACTACCTACACACTGATCATCTCAATACACCGCTGGTCGTGAGTGATAATCAGGGAACGGTGGTCTGGCGGGCGGACTATGATGCACTTGGGCAGGCAACTGTTGCTTCTGGGAGTATCCTGACATTCAACCTCCGCTTTCCTGGCCAGTATTTTGACAGTGAAACGGGACTACATTACAAC
>NZ_FNRJ01000046.1 GCF_900107855.1 Marinobacterium iners DSM 11526
GGTTCTTGTACGCTGGCATATCTCACCTCGTCTGAATTAGATCGAGGTGTCCACTGAACCGGGGGAACTACAGAGTCCGCTGGAGCTAATTGTTAAGTGTTTTCTTTTTTGATTGTTCGTACATCTATTAAGCATTTCTTTCCCTTGGGGGTTAATATCCAGAACAATGCCATGCCTCCCTGCTTGGTTTGAAGGCTTTTGACCTCAACAACCCCCAAAGCCATCAATTGCAGTTTTACTGTTTGAAAAACTTCTTCCTCGACCTTTGTTCTGTAATAGAAATCTGCATCTTTGCCATTTGCCTTCAGAATAGATTTGGCGAGCTGGCTATTAACTGAATCATCATTTAGGTGTTGAAGCAGATGAGGGCCTATGTATGAAATTATTTGATTCCAAGTTACCTCAAACTCCCAATCTTGATTGTAACGACTGTCATAAGAAGTTTTATACGTGCCTTTTAATTGAATTACTTCTTCGCCAGACGAGTAATCACCAGTGTCAGTTATTGCCTGCTGCTTAAGCTGCTGATTTTCCAACAGGAGTACTTCGTTTTTCTGGCGAAGATCATTGAGCTGGATAAGAAGCTCTGTTGAATTGCCTTGATCTGCTCTTACCCACCCAATAGCGGGATACATTTTTATTGTTTTAGAAAGACTTAGTGCCACCAAGCCTGCCAATTGATCTGCACGGTTCCAGAATTTTACTAGCCGTCCAGTTGAAACCTTTTCTCTAAATTGATTCAGATTCTCCCTGGCCTCTGGGTCTATTTCTATTTTTGTGCCAGGAAGGTTCTCAGGGTCATCATGAAGCAATGCGACAATTTTCAATCCTTGCTCCACTGCATAGTCATACTCCATTTCAGTGTAACTAATGCCCTCGCTGGATAATGAGCCATACTTGCCTCCTATGATCAGCAAGTAGTAATCACAATCATCAATTACCCGTTTAATAAACTCCCATTGTTCCTCATCAGCGGCGGGGAATAGTTCCATCCCTGCGGGAATGCAATCCATCTCCATAAGTGCCTGCAATACTTGCTGACGCTCATCTTTTAGATCCACATATGTGGAGCTTACGAATACTTGGTAACGTTTTTCCATGGTTCCCTTTTACACTTAACGCATTTGTTCAGCGGCGACCTTTTTGTAGCGAAGCGGAGAAAAGGGCGTCCGGTGGAGGGCCATCTGGCCCGAAACGCACTGCAACTATTTGTTAAGTAACGGTGTTTGAATGATAAGACCACTTTTAAACCATTGCCCAATCACATATTCATAAAATCTTTCATTTCTCTGCGCACCACATATTGGAGCGAGTTCTTGACCTGCACGAGTAAGTAAAACCGTTCCAATCTTTAATTCATTATCACTATCTTTAGGGAACTCAATAATTGTGGGCCTCCCGAAATAGAAAATCTGAGCAAATTTACCAAAACCCATTCGACGGTAGCCTGAGGTTGGCTCAAAAGATATAAGCCCGATCGCATCTAAGTGCTTGAGAACACTAAAGTTAATGCCCTCATTTTTATAGATGTCGTCATCATGGTTTATGATAAGCGGCATGACATCTCCCATAAACCAAGAAAACTGACAGAATCTAGTAAATATCTCTGCGTCTTTTTTATCCATTGACGCTACAAAGTCTACCGTTCGCTTAGAAAATGTACCTGGCTTTGATGCTTCCCCAGACAGCAACCGACTCCACAGTGACTGCATCTCCGTATCCGAAACAGTGTCGCAATTCTTAAAGAAGTGGGCTACCCAGTCTTCTTCCAGATTCTCCACATCTGAATCTTCGGATAATGATGATGCGGCTTGGGCCGTAATAGATTCGATATTTTCTTGTTTTCGGGCCTCTTGCTGAACCATTCGATCAATAGCCCTCTGTTGTAGATCGCTAAGTTCGATAGATGCCAATGCTTTAATTTTTTCAGCTTCTGCCTCGGCTTCAGCCCTCTTCTTTATCCGTCTAGGTTCGTAAAGAACACCAACAGCATTTGATACTTTTTCAATCAAAACTGTCGCTGGTTTCGACAAGTCTCCTAGGTTTATAAGTGAGCTTCCTTCCGCCACTATTTCCCCTCCAGTTGAAGCTACTTAACGTTTAGTTAACGTGCCGCTGAAAGCGCAAAAAAATATACGCTGGCACAGAGTTCATGATGAGTCACCGATA